>CAYNLD010000010.1:0-39233 GCA_964397985.1 uncultured Propionibacteriaceae bacterium
CTAGTACTCGGCCCCAAGAACGCCGAGGGCGCCGGCAACACCCAACGCACCCATCGGGGAGGTGGTGTCGGGTGGCGGTTGGCCTATTCGTCGGGCGCCGGTGGTCCAGACAAGGGAGTCGGGCCTGTGGGCTGGCGAGCATCGACGCTCTCTGGCTTGAGCGGCTTCGTCGAACGGCCCCGGACAGGCCTGACCGGCCGAGATCGAACACGCTCGGCGGACAGGAACTGAGACTGAAGCCTCCCGACCCCAGGAAACGTCCCTCCCGAGAGATCCTCGGGAGGGGCGTTTCCCCTAGTCAACGCGGAGGTGCGGGGATTTGAACCCCGGAGAGGGTTGAAGCCCTCAACCCGCTTAGCAGCAAGGCACCCCACCGTTCACGGGCGTTCGTACATGGCCGTGACAAGCCATTCCACTCCTCGGGCAGACCCCGCCGAACAGCCTCGGACGCGGGTGAATTGAGACAACTTCTGGCCAAAGCACCATCGGACCCAACCACGCTGGGGTGCGGGCCGACCTGGCACATGGTCGCCCGGGGCGGACTCCCTCCCTGGTCGTCGTCGATGCGGGCAGCCGCCTGATCGGTGCCGACCCGCCCGGACTGAGGAGACAGATCGACGCACCAGCAACACTCCACGCCAGAACACCTCCGCAACCCGACAAGAGGGCAGAAGACCCTCACCAGTACAGGCAGCCAGCCCACCCCTCCATGGCCACGCGAGTGCCCGGGTAGGTGGCTTTGAGGCGCAGAATTCCATGGGCGCTCATATCGCCGCGCTGAAGGCGTCGGAGACGGTTGAAGACGAGGCCGTTATGGCTCGGCGCATCTTGCCGAGAAGGTCTGCGCGGCGGTCTTCGTTGGCGCTCGCAGTCCCACCGCGGGCCGGGACGCTATTCGAGGATTGGTCCCACCCGGTTCAGGTCGTTCCTGCTCATTGGCCGAGCCGCGGTCGCTGCGCGGGGTTGTCCTTCCACGCGCATGACTGTCCGGGTAGAAGGTGGCGGGGGCCTGCGGAGCAGCAGGACAGTGAGGGTGACGATCATCAGGATCACGATCATTGCGATCAGGATGAGCAGCATCAGGTTGCTGGGCCATGGCACGGGCGAGACGTTCCAGCCCCACCTCCCAATCGGGCACCTGGTGCGCGGCGACCGACTCGCGAACCGCCTGCATGCCGCGGGTGAGGGGTTGCCGGTCGCGGCTGGTGAGCCTGCCGAAATCGTCATCGGGCCCGCTCATGGTCGCGAGCAGCGAAGTCGGCCTTGTGGCGTTCGGTGTTTCCGGACGGCGCACTGATCGCTGCCCCTTTGATCACGAGCGCACCGACCAGGTTCGGTCTCCGCACCTGCCCGGTGCGTCGCCAACAGCGACGGTGACGAGTTCCGAGCGGTCGAGTGCCTGCTGGGCTCCCGTGGCGCCGACGGTTACACCGGTGACCGTCTGCGATCGGCCAAGGTTGGTGGGAACCAGGACGTCAATCACGGCCTCGCCTTCGGTCCAGCGATGCTCGTGACCTTCGGCGGACACTCCGTCGGAGGAGAACCCGAGCCTGACCAGTTCAGCGGTGAGCCGGGCGAGCATCTGCCGATCGGTTCGGATGTCGACGACAGCGTCGCCATCATTGGTGGTGCGATGAGGCACCAGTCCGCGTTCGGCACAGTGCAGGTGCACCATCTGCCCGCCGACGAGTGTCCAGCCTTCGGGGAGTCGTTCGGACAGCAGGAACAGCGCCTGCCACACCCGCTCCTGCGCAGGCGGCATGACCGGCATGACCGTCATCGCAGTGCCTGCCGGATGAGTTCGTTGGCAGCGTTGAGTTCCCGGAAACCACCACGGTCAGCCAGGTCTGCCGCGACGAGCAGCACCGGCAGCGGCTCTTCGAGTGGGACGGGGGCCTCACGAAGCGGAATGCCCCGTTCGGGCTCTCCACGAGCAGGTATCGGTCCATCACGGTCGTGCTCGGTAGCCACGCCGAGGCAGCCGTCACCTTGACAGTTGGGTTGTCAGCTGAAGTGCTCGGTTTGGCCGGTCTCTTGCAGCACCAGGTTCCCCCGGACCGTGGAGGGTGCGTCGAAGACCCAGTCGCCGTTGACGCGCAAGATTTCTGCCTGACTGAGCGAGGGCACGATCTGAACTCTGGCGTCGAAGTCCTGGATCAGCCGGTAGTACTTCGGGGCGAGGTCGACGGCCGGGATCGGGCGGCGGGAGGTGAGACGTCCGTCCTCGCCGAGGTCGAAGACGTCGGAGCGCAGCAGCATCAGCTCGTTGGTGGTCTTGACCGGAAGGAATCGGTCCCGCGGGACGGCGATCGCCTGTGCGCCGTCGAACACCTCGATCGCTGCACCCATGGCTGATTCCAGCTGGATCACGCGCGGCGAAGCCGGATCGGTGGGGTCGACCGTCTTCTCGTTGCGGATCAGCGGCAGCCCGAGCACACCGGAGCGCTCGATCAGGGTTGCCCGGAGTCGTTCGAGGTCGAGCCACAGGTTGTTGGCGTGGAAGAACGGATGCACCGTCTCGTCCTGGAAGAAGCGCTGGTCCTCCTCGGCGGTCTGTGCTGAATCACGCAGGACCAGCCGCCCATCAACTCGTCGGATGGCAAGGTGCCCACCCTTGCGGTCGTTCGCGGTGCGAGTGCAGACCTCCGCGGCGTACGGCGCGCCCGACTTGGAGAACCAGCCGGCCAGCCGGGCGTCCGGGGCCGCGCCGAGGTTGTCGCCGTTGGCAAGGTTCGCGTAGCGGTAGCCCCGCTCGAGCAGGGCGTCGACCAACCCGCCGGACCACAGCGCTGTGTAGATGTCGCCGTGGCCGGGTGGGCACCATTCCAGGGCGGGGTCGGCCGGCCACTCGACTGGGGACAGGTCGTCGGCGCGGACCTTCGATTCACGGTTCTGAAGGAAATCCACGGGCAGGTCGTCGACCGGAAGGTCGGAGTACCGGGCGAGGTGGGCGAGGGTGTCGGCCCGGGTGCGGAAACTGTTCATGAACAACAACGGCAGCCGCACACCGTGTGCCCGGCGGGCATGACGCACCTGCTGGACGATGATGTCCAGGAAGTTCTTGCCGTCGCGGACCGGCAGCAGCGTCTTCGCCGCGTCAAGGCCCATCGAAGTGCCCAGGCCACCGTTGAGCTTGATCATCACCGTCCGGGCGAGCGCCGAGCCTCCCTCGTCGACACCGATGTGGACGTCCTCCAGCCGGGGCGGGTCCAGCAGGGGGCGAATGGTGTCCTCGGCGATGATCCCGCTCTCCCCAGCGGCGCACAGCCGGTGGAACCGGCTGAACACCTCGATCGCCGGCTCAGCGATGCCAGCGGCGCGCATCTTGCCCACACACGCGTCCAAGGCTTCGTTCGGCATGGAGGTCATCGGGTCGGCTCTCCCCCGCGGCGGTCCGGGCGGGTGTTGCGGGCCCGCCAGGCGCTCGCGACCATGTCGTGGACGGTGTGGCGCATCCTCCAGTCGAGGTCGCGGGCGGCGAGGTCACCGGTGGCGACGATCCGTGCTGGATCGCCGGGTCGTCGTGGAGCAACCCCGGGGGTGAAATCGATACCGGTCACCTCGGCGGCGGCGGCCATGATCTCGGCGACCGAGAGCCCGCGTCCGCTGCCGAGGTTGTACGCGGCCTGGACGGGCTGCCCGCCGGCGAGCCGTTGGGCGGCCGCGACGTGGGAGATCGCGAGGTCCTGGACGTGGACGTAGTCGCGAACACAGGTGCCATCAGGTGTGTCGCAGTCGTCGCCGAACACGGTGGGGATCCGGCCGGCGAGCAGTGCGTCGAAGATCAGCGGGAACAGGTTGTGGGGGCTGGTGTCGTGGATGTCGGGGTAGCCGGAGCCGACCACGTTGAAGTAGCGCAGCGAGGTGTGCGCCAGGCCGGTCGCGATGCCCTGGTCGTGGAGCAGCCATTCGGCGACCAGCTTGGATTCGCCGTAGGGCGAGCTGGGCCGCTTCGGCGAGTCCTCGGTGACCGTCGGTGTGTCGGGTGTTCCGTAGACCGCGGCGCTGGAGGAGAAGACGATCCTGCCGACGTCGGCCAGGTTCATTGCCTCCAGCAGGGTCAGGGTGCCGACCACGTTCTGGGAGTAGGTGTGTAGCGGACGCTGCACCGAGACGCCTGCGTACTTGAACCCCGCCAGGTGGATCACCCCCTCGACATGGTGCACCGCGAACGCCTCGGCGAGCGCACCACCGTCGAGGACGCTCGCCCGGACCAGCGGGACGTCCTGGGCGACGAACTCCGCGTGCCCGCTGGACAGGTCGTCGTAGGCGACGACCGGGATCCCCTGCTCGGCGAACACACGCACCACGTGGGCGCCGATGTAGCCGGCTCCGCCGGTCACCAGCCAGCTCATCGGCGGATCTCCTCAGGATCGATGATGGATGCCCCGTCCACCGCGCGTACCCGGATCAGGTCGGGCGGGGGATACCCGGCGTCGCGGAACGCGCGCTGCACCGATTCGCCCACCGCCTCGACCAGATCGGTCCGGGCGAGCGCGATGGCCGAGCCTCCGAAACCGCCGCCGGTCATCCGCGCCCCGACCGAACCCGCCTCGAGCGCAGCCTCGACCGCCGCATCCAATTCGGGGGTGGAGATCTGGAAGTCGTCACGCATCGAGGCGTGGGAAGCGACCAGCAGGTCACCGATCGCGGCCGGGCCCGTGGTCGCGAGAAGGTCCACAGTGTCGAGGACCCGCTGGTTCTCGGTCACGACATGCCGGACCCGACGAAACGTCACCTCGTCCAGCCGGGCCCGGGCGAAGTCCAGATCCGCCAACTCGACATCCCGCAGAGCACTCACCCCGAGCCGTCGAGCGCCCTGCTCACACGCCGCACGTCTCGCGCCGTAACCGCCATCGGCATGCGCGTGGCTGACCTTCGTGTCGATCACGAGGACGCACAACCCGTGCTCGTCCAGACCCAGCGGTACCGGAGTCGTCGACAGCGAACGGCAGTCCAGCAGCACTGCCGAATCCTTCTGGGAGAGCAGGGATGCCGACTGGTCCAGAATGCCCGTCCGTGCCCCGACCACCTCGTTCTCAGCCTTCTGCCCCGCCCGGGCCAGGGCCCGCCGGTCGAAGCCCAACCCCCACGCCCGGTCCAGTGCGACCGCCATCGCGCTCTCGATCGCCGCAGACGACGACAGCCCCGCACCGATCGGCACATCCGAACTGAACACGACATCGAACCCCGGCATACTCGCCAGGTCGGCGCCGAGTCCGCCCAGGGCCAGAACCACACCGACCGGGTACGCCGCCCAACCCAGACCTCCAGCGTCAGCCAGGTCATCGAGGTGGGTCTCTACGACGCCCGGAGCGAAATCCGTGGCCAGCCGGATCACACGATCATCCCGCAAGCGAAGACCCGCGACCGTCGAACGATCGATCGCGAACGGCAGCGCGTAGCCGTCGTTGTAATCGGTGTGCTCCCCGATCAGGTTGACCCGCCCGGGGCCACGGCTCACCACCTGTGGTGGCGCACCGAAGGTGTCCTCGAAGAGGCTTGTCGATGTGGGCAGCGCTGCGCTCATGGTTTCTCCGTTCGGCAAGTGGAGACCGGATCTTGAATGCTGGTGAGAGGCTCGGCGTCGGTGAGGTCGTACGGGTCGGCCCCGGACGGGGTGTACCAGTCGTAGGTGAGGTCCTCGTTCCCGCAGCGCCAGCGGGACGGGGTGGCGGTGTGCAGCCAGTCCAGCGGTTCGACACCGCCGGGAGCGCCGCCATCCAGCGCGATCCGTAGGGCCGCGGACAGGTCGGCGTCCGCGGCGTCGGAGCGGGTCGCGGGGTCGATCGAGACGAACAGGGCGGTGCCGGAGCGGGCAACGAGGTCGAGGAACTGCCGGTTCTTGCGCCAGTCGGTCTGTGGGGTGCTGGCGACGCAGTCCGCGTCCAGGGTGAAGAAGCGGCGGTGCTGGGCGAGCCGGAATGCCAGCGTGTTCACGCCCATCCTGCGGGTCCGCTCCCACACCCGCCCGGAGGTATCGTCGCCGGTCCGCTGGGCCTCGACCAGCCCGGCGGCGAGGTGGCCGACCACGTTGCAGCCGAGCACGATGCCCTCCCCTGCCGCCTCACGAATCGCTGAATACAGGTCGACCAGCACCTCTGCGGTGGTGCGGGTGCGGTCGTGGACCTGTACGTCGTCGGCGCAAGGACGGGCCTGCATCTGGAAGCCCCACCGGCCGAGTGCCTCGAAGGTGGAGAAGTCGTGTTTGATCAGCTCGAAGCCCCAATCGCGGATCCGCCGGACGTCGGCAGCGACCCGCTCGATCGTCGCAGGATGGCTCGGGTCGAGCGCCCAGCCGCCCTCCCAGGGACGCAGCCCGCCCGCCTCCGGCTCGAACCGGTGTTGCAGCGGGCGGAACCAGATCCCCGGCCGGACGCTCTCTGCGGAGATCCGGGCAGCGACCTCGGCCAGGTCGGGGAAGGTCTCGGGACGGCCGGCGTCCCACGGACCTCCGGAGGCGGGCCGGCCGTCCGCAGTGCCACCGACGCTCCAGCCGTCGTCGACCACCCCGAACGGGCGGACGGGGTGGTCACCGACCAGTTCGGCAATCGTTCGGGCGTCCCGGACCACCGCGTCGGCGTCGAAGTCGCGACCGTAGGCGTAGTACCAGTTGTTCGCCCCGACCAAGGGGCCCACCGGCAGCGGGTCGCGACACACGGCGGACGCGAGCGCGCACTGGGTCGCGAACGGCCCGTCCGAGCCCTCGACCCAGCGGACGGTCGCCGACGCAAGCACCCGGTCGCCGAGCAGCACCGGATCAGCCCCGGCGCGCAGGTCGAGCCACAGCGAGACGCCGCAGGGGTCCACCGTCCAGTCCGCGAAACTGCCGCCCCGGACGTCCACCCCAGCGCCCCAGGTGCTGCCACCGGGTGAGTGCACCAGCACCATCCACGGATGCACCGACTCGGCGCGCAGCGGCTGCCAGGAGAGGTCGCCGTAGCTGCGTTCCCAGGCATCTCCGAGGAACAGTGCTCCCTCCGGCACCGCCCGACGCCACCGCAGGTGTATCCGGCTCACTGCTACTCCCCCGCTGGCCGAGACCCGTACGACGAGGCCTGCGTCGTCCGGCTGGCAGCCGATCCCGATCCTGGCCATGACCGGGTCGAGCCAGGCGCCTCGCGGCTCCCGTTGCACCCGGATCAGGTCGGGGGCCGGAACGGTGAGGATGGTCATCCCGAATCTCCTTCCACGGGCGGGCCCGGCTCCCGATGGCGGTGGCGGGCTTCACCGACAGCGCACCCGGCCGGCCCAGGCATGGGGCTCGACCCGGGAGGTGCGGCGCGGATGGATGGGCCGGGCACGCGGCAGCCCGGCCCATCCGTGGGGTGAGGTCAGCCCGCGAACAGCGCGTTGACCTGGTCGTTCGCAGCCGTCAGGGAGCTGGCCGGCTCCTTGCCGGTGAACACCGCGTCCACCGCGGGCTGCATGATCCCGGTGACCTGGGAGGCGTGGTCGGTGATCGGGAACAGGAACGTGGTGCCGTCCTTCACGTGCACCAGGAACGAGGAGCTGACGTCGATGTTCTTGGCTGCAAAGGCCTGGCCGGCGAGGTCGGTGCCGCTGGGGATGGCGGGGAAGACCACGCCGGACTTGCCGACGATGTCCTGGCAGGCGGCGGAGCCGAGGAACTCGACCCACTTCACCGCGGCGGCCTTGTGCTGCGAGCCGACCCAGATCGAGTCAGCGAGACCGTTGTACATGCTGGAGCGCTTGCCGGTCGGGCCGGTCGGGGTCGGCGCGAGGCCGGTCTCGACGCCCTTGTAGCCGAACATCTGGTTGATCATCCACGAGCCGTTGGTGATCATGGCGTACTTGCCGGCGCCGAACAGGTCGGCCGAGCTCTGCCCCGTGATCGACTCAACCGAGGGCATGTAGCCCTTCTCGATCAGCGAGCGCATCCAGGCGATGGTGTCCTGGAAGCCGGGCTGGTCGTAGTTGTAGTGGGTGCCCCACGGGTTCTTGTCGGTGAAGGTCCAGTCGGTGGTCCCGGAGTACATGCTCCACTGGGTCTGGCCGTTGCCGCCGCCGGAGCCGCCGTCCAGGCCGAGGCCGTAGACCTTGACCTTGGTCTTGTCGAAGCCGGCCTCATCGCCCCGCTTGCCGTTCTTGTCGACGGTGAGGTGGGCGATCATCTTCTCGTAGGTGCCGCCGTCGGTGGGGTTCCAGGTCAGGTTGGCCAGGTCGGCCTCGTTCACCTCGGCGTCGGAGATCAGACTCTTGTTGTAGAAGATCGCGACGGTGTCGAAGTCCTTGGGCAGGCCGTAGCGCTTGCCGTCCTGGCCCACCCACAGGTCGGCCAGCCCGGGCTGGTAGATGTCGGTCTTCACGTTGTCGGCAGCCAGGTAGTCGTCCAGCGGCTCGAGCTGGCCCTGGGTGACGAACTCGGGGTACTTCGAGAGGTGGTCGGTGAACACGTCCGGGGCGGTACCCGCGACGAAGCCGTTGGTGATGTTGGTCCAGTAGTCGTCCCAGCTGTACTGGGTGATCTTGACGGTGATGTCGGGGTTGGCGGTGTGGAAGGCGTCCGCGCACTGCTGGTAGACCGGCTGCTGGTTGCTGTCCCACAGCCAGTAGCTGATCTCGCCGGACGCCTCGCCGCCGGCGGCCGAGCCGCTCGAGGTGGATTCGCCCGAGCAGGCGGTGAGTGAGAGAGTGAGCGCTGCGAACGCCGCGATGGCCGCGCCCGCCTTGCGCCTGGTGAATCTGGACATGAGGAACCTTTCGTTGGGCGATGGAGTGGTTGTCGTTGTCGTTCTTCCCGTCGGCCCGGGGTGCCTGCCGGGCCGACGGAACTCTGTGGTGGGGTGGGTTACTTCACGCCGGAGTAGCCGATCGAATCGATGATCTTCCGGGCGAACGCGAAGAACAGGAGGAGGACCGGCAGGGCGGTGAGCAGGGTGGCGGCCATCAGCCCGGCCCAGTCCGGGGAGCCGGCCGGGGTCTGGGACCGGAACACCCCCAGTGCGACCGTGAGCACCTTGGTCTGGTCGGTGTTGCCGACCAGGAGCGGCCAGAAGTAGTCGTTCCAGGTCTGGATGAAGGTCAGGATCGCCAGCGTGGTCACCGGTGCGGTGCTCATCGGCAGGATGATCCGGAAGAATGTGCGCCACGGCCCGGCCCCGTCCAGGGCGGCGGACTCTTCGATCTCCCGACTGATCCCGAGGAAGAACTGGCGCAGGAAGAAGATCGCGAACGGGGTCATCAGGAAGGTCGGCAGGATCATGCCGGGGAAGGTGTTCAGCAGGCCCAGGTTCTTGATCAGGACGAAGTTGGGCAGGCTGGTGAAGATCGGGGGCACCAGCAGGGCGCCGAGGAAGATGCCGAACACGAGGTTGCGTCCGGGCCAGCGCAGCCGGGCGAAGGCGTAGGCGGCCATCGAGCAGAAGAACACCTGGCCCAGCGTTACCACGCCGGCGTAGATGACCGAGTTGCGCAGGTAGAGCCAGAAGTTCACCGATGCGCCCGAGCCGCCTTCGGCGATCGCCTGCTCCTTCGTGCCGAGGCCGAGCACGCGCTCGAACGCGCCCCAGGTGAAGTCGACCGGCAGCAGCGAGTTCGGGTCGGACGGCAGCGAGCGGGTGGTCGAGAACGCGGTGCGCAGCATCCAGTAGAAGGGGAACAGGGTGAGGATCAGGAACGCGATCATCACCGCCCAGGCCGCGATCCGACCGGGGGAGAACCGGCGGCGTCGCTGCTTGGTCTCGGCATCGGCGAGCGCGCGGGCTTCGATGGTTGCCATGTCCGTTCTCCTTATGCGAGGTCGGATTCGCCGGCGCGGAGCAGGCGGAGCTGGAGGGCGGCCATGACGCCCAGGATGATGAACAGGATCACCGAGAGAGCGCTGGCGTAGCCGAACTGCCCCTCGCCGAAGGCCTTCTGGTAGATGTAGTACTGGTACACGCGGGTGACGTTCACCGGGCCGCCCCGCGTGGTCACCGCGACGGTGTCGAAGACCTGGAACGAGCCGGTCACGGTGATCACCAGGATCATGGCCAGCACCGGCCGCAACAGCGGCAGCGTCATCCTCCAGAACGACGACCACTCGGAGCTGCCGTCGATCGAGGCGGCCTCGTAGACGTACTTGGGGATGGTCTGCAGGCCGGCGAAGATCAGCAGTGCGGTGTAGCCCATGTGCCGCCACACGTTCACGAACGCGATGGTGGGGATGGCCCAGGCCTCGTCACCGAAGAAGGCGATCCGGTTCAGCCCCGTCCACTCCAGGAACTGGTTCACGATGCCGATCTGGTAGTCCAGGAGCCAGAACCAGGTGATCGCGGCGATCACGTTCGAGATCAGCCAGGGAAGCAGCAGGGCGCCCCGCGTCACGATCGACTTGGTCAGCCTCTGCATCAGCACAGCCAGCAGGAGTGCGATCACCGTCTGGAAGCCGATGTTGAGCAGGACGTACTCGATGGTCACCTTGAGCGCGTTCCAGAACAGCGGGTCGTTCGGGATCTTCGCGAAGTTCTCGAAGCCGATCCACTTCGGCGTGCTCAGGATGTTGTACTGCGTCATCGAGAAGTAGAAGCCCCGGATCGTCGGCACCAGGTAGAACACCACGAAGCCGACCAGCGCCGGCAGGATGAAGACCAGCGCGGCGCGCAGTTCGCTGCGGCCACCGGACGTCCGGCTGGATGACGACTTCCCCCGTCGCGCTTTCTGGGCGATCGGTCTTGCTGCGTCGGTACTCACCACGTTTCCCCTCTTTGGGACGTCCCCTGCGGTCCTTGCAGGTGGAGTCTGCGGTCGATGACGAGAAAGCTACACGTGTAGAGTCATGATGCGCAAGAGGCAAACGAAGGATGATTGTCACGCTTGCGTAGCAGGGCACCGGGGTGAGAGGCTGCTATCTATTGGTGTAGATAGTCGGTCATGGAAGACGAGGGAGTGCCCGTGTCCGCTCAACCGGAGCTGCCCCCCGCGGAGCGGGAGCAGGGTCGGCGCGCGCCCGCCACCAGAGCGGACGTGGCCAAGCTCGCAGGAGTGAGTACCGCCGTGGTCAGCTACGTGGTGAATAACGGGCCCCGACCCGTCGCGCCGGCCACCGCGGAACGGGTCCGTGAGGCCATGAGCCTGCTCGGCTACCGTCCCAACGCCAGCGCGAGGGCACTGCGCCGGGGTACCACCGAACTGCTCGGCCTGGTCATCACGGACAGCCTCAACCCGTACTTCGTGGAGTACACCGCCGAACTGGTCAAAGCCGCAGCGCGGCTGGGCAAGCGGATCCTGATCGCTGACTCCTACCAGGACGAGCGGGCCGAAGCCGCCATCGTCGACGACCTGGTCTCACGCCAGGTGGACGGACTGCTGTTCGCCAGCGCCTTCGCCCGCTTCGACCGCAGCCAGGTCTTCCAGTCCGCCGACATCCCCACCGTGCTGATCGACTGCCCTGGGCCGGTGCCGGGCCGCCGCACCGTCGGCTCGGACGCGGGTGGCGCTGCGGAGATGCTGGTCGGCCACTTGCTCGGACACGGCCGGCGCCGAATCGGCATGGTCATCGGCGATGGCGGCTTCGGCGATCCCGACCCTCGCGAACGCGGCTGGCGCCGCGCACTACGCGCCGCCGGACTGCCCGACGGCGCCATCGTGCGCGTCCCCTGGAGCCGCGAGGGCGGTTACGCCGGCGCCGCGGCGCTGCTGGACCAGGACCCCACCCTCGACGCGGTGTTCGCGAGCAACGACCAGCAGGCCATCGGACTGCTGCGCGCCCTGCACGAACGCAGCATCCGGATCCCCGAGGACATCGCGGTGGTCTCGTTCGACGGCACCAAAGAGTCCGAGTTCGCCTGGCCGTCGCTCACCGTCGCCCGCCAGCCGCTGCCGGAACTCGCCGCAGCCTCGCTCGCGCTGCTCGACAAGCCTGCCCCTGCTCGCGGTATCCATCGCCAGTTCCAGACCGAACTGGTACGTCGCGCATCCTGCGGGTGCGTGGCCACTGACATCGAACCGACGCGGGTCGACATCGTCACCCGTGACCCCAACCCAACCGAGAGGCCTCCCCATGACTGAGCCTGTCAACGCCTACGTGGTGATGCGTACCGAAGGGCTCTGCGTCGTCCTCGACCTGACCGCCGGCCGGCTGCCCGCCATCCTGCACTGGGGTGCCGACCTCGGCCGCCTCTCCGGCGACGACGTCGCAGCGCTGGCCCTCGCCGGGGTGCCACCGATCGCGATCAACAACGTCGACGAACCGGTGCGGGTGGCCGTACTGCCCGAGCACCACACGGGCTGGGTCGGCCGGCCCGGACTCAGCGGATCGCGATCCGGCCGGGACTGGTCGCCCCGCTTCACCACCACGAGCCTGCGCGTCGACGACGTGGCGGTTGCCGCCTCCGCGGAGCAGCCCGCCCTGGTCACGACCGCGACCGCCGTTGTGGAGGTCACCGCGACGGACGACCTCGCAGGCCTCGGACTCACGCTGGAAATCGAGCTGACCGCGGGCGGTCTGCTGCGCAGCCGGGCGGGACTGACCAACACCGGAACGGACGACTACCAGCTCGACGACCTGCTGCTGGCCTACCCGGTGCCCCCGGTCGCCTCGGAGTTGCTCGACTTCGCGGGTCGCTGGGGCAAGGAGCGATTCCCCCAGCGCCGGGCGCTCACCGTCGGCGCCCACGTCCGCGAGGGACGAAAGGGCCGCACCGGCGCAGACGCCGCCACAGTCCTGCACGCGGGCACCGCCGGCTTCGGCTTCGGCCACGGCGAGGTATGGGGCGTCCACGTCGGATGGAGCGGCAACCACACCCACTACGCCGAACGCAGCTTCACCGGCGAACAGCTGATCGGCGGCGGCGAGCTGCTCCTGCCCGGCGAGCTGGTCCTCGCCCCGGGCGAGTCGTACACCAGCCCCTGGCTCTACGGGTCCTACGGCACCGGCCTGGACGAGGTGGCGCGCCGGTTCCACCGCTACCTGCGCTCGCGGCCCCAGCACCCCTCGGTCGAGCGCCCCGTGACCATCAACGTGTGGGAGGCCGTCTACTTCGACCACTCGCTGCAGCCCCTGCTGGAACTCGCCGAGAAGGCCGCGGCCATCGGCGTGGAGCGCTACGTCCTCGACGACGGCTGGTTCGGCTCCCGGCGCGACGACTTCTCCGGACTCGGCGACTGGGTGGTCAGCGCCGATGCCTGGCCCGACGGCCTGCACCCGCTGGTCGATCGCGTCACCGAGCTCGGGATGCAGTTCGGGCTCTGGTTCGAGCCCGAGATGGTCAACCTCGACTCCGACGTGGCCCGTGCCCACCCCGAATGGGTGATGGCGACCGGCGGCCGTACCCCGGTGCCGTCACGCCACCAGCAAGTGCTCAACCTGGGAATCCCCGAGTGCTACGCCCACGTCCGCGACCAGATGATGGCGATCCTCGACGAGTACGCGATCAGCTACATCAAATGGGACCACAACCGCGACCTGATCGACGCCGGCACCCAACCCGAGGGCCGGCCCGGCGTGCACGCCCAGACCCTGGCCACCTACCGGCTGATGGACGAACTCAAGGCCGCCCACCCCGGCCTCGAGATCGAATCCTGCTCCTCCGGCGGCGCCCGCGTCGACCTCGGCATCCTGCAGCACACCGACCGGATCTGGGTGTCGGACTGCATCGATCCGCTCGAGCGCCAGCACATGCTGCGCTGGACCGGCCAGATCCTGCCGCCCGAGCTGCTCGGCTCCCACATCGCGTCCGGCACCTCGCACACCACAGGACGCAGCCACGACCTCAACTTCCGCGCGGCCACCGCGATCTTCGGCCACCTCGGCATCGAATGGGACCTGCGCAGGGCCAGCGAAGCCGAGCTCACCGAACTCGCCGACTGGATCGCCTTCTACAAGACCCACCGCGACCTTCTCCTCGCCGGCGACCTCGTCCGGATCGACTTCCCCGACGACTCGCTCCTGGCGTTAGGGGTGGTCGCGCCCGACCGGTCCCGGGCGATCTACTCCTTCGCCGCCGTGGCCGCGCACCCCACCAGCCTGCTCGGCCGGCTCCGCCTGCCAGGGCTGGACACGCAGCGCCGCTACCGGGTCACCCCGGCGCTGGTCGGCCGGGTGCCGTCCGGGATCCAGCCGCCCAGGTGGTGGGGCATCGAACGCGACTTCAGCCACGACACCACCGACCTCACCGCGGGGATCGGGCCACGACTCGCGGCGACCGGCGAGCAGGCAGGGGTCGTGCTCCCGGGCTCGGTGCTCGCGAGCACCGGGCTGATGGAGGCCCCGGTACACCCCGACCACGTCGTGCTCTACCTGGTCGAAGCCGTCGACTGAATCTCCCGGAGTCGAACGACAAACAACCAGCAACGAGCCCCTACCCTTGGAGCAATCCGCGAGGGAGGCTCATGTCGGGAACAGATCCGCCACCAGTTCGGGCGGTCACGCGCGACGACGTCGCGCGGCTGGCCGGGGTGAGTTCCGCGGTCGTCAGCTACGTGGTGAACGACGGGCCTCGTCCGGTCGCCGAGGCCACCCGATCGAGGGTTCTCGCAGCGATCGAGAAGCTGGGCTACCGTCCGAACGCGGCCGCACGCACCCTCATCACGGGGCGCTCGGACCTGATCGGCCTGATCGTCCCCGACCTCCGTAACCCCTACTTCGCCGCGCTCGCCCAGGCCGCCGAGACCGCGGCTCGCGCTCGTTCGGTCAACCTCGTGCTTGCACAGGGAGAGACCGGCCATATCGAGCGGCTCGTCGAATCCCTCAGCAGCCACCAGGCAGCAGGCATCATTTCCTCGACGATCCCCGAGCCCGCAGCCTTGGCCGTTCTCGCGCGGAGTCGCATCCCGCTGGTCCAGCTGAGCATCCAGGTTCCCTCCGCGGGGCCTGCAGTCTGGCCCGACTACAGAGCCGGCGCACGCGCGGCGGTACGCCACCTGGTGGAGGTACACGGCCATCGCCGGGTCGCCCTCGTGATCGGAACCGACCATCCCGACCGTGACGACGAGCCCATCGATGGCCGCGAAAGCGGCTGGCGCGACGCGCTCGGTGAGGCAGGCCTGACCACCCAACACCTGATCCGGGTCCGCTGGTCCGCAGAGGGAGGAGTCGCAGCCGCGGCAAGACTGGCCACCGACCACCGGGAGGCCACCGCCGTCTTCACCTCCTCCGACCAGCAGGCCATCGGGCTGATCGCCGGGCTGCAGGACACCGGCCGGACCATCCCGGGCGACCTCGCGCTGGCGTCATTCGACGGCTCACCCGAGGCGGCCTACACCGTCCCACCCTTGACGACCGTCAGCGTCCCGCTCGCTGCAATGGCCGCGGACGCCGTAGCTGAGATCCTCGAGCGGACCGCACGATCGCACCAGCATCCCACCACGCTGGTCCTGCGACGCTCCTGCGGCTGCCCAACGGAGTAATCCCGAGCCGGGGCAAGACGTCGCAGTGAGGGCGATCCAAGGTTCCCACTCGGCGGATCGCGATCGACCAACCCAATTCAGGCACTGCTCAACCGGGTCAGCTCAGAGGAGGACGGGTCCCGGCCGACCACCGCCGACGGCACCTCTCCGAAAGCCGCTTCCCAAGACATCTGACCTTGTCAGACCACGTTTGAACACTCCGGCGCTGGCACCCGCTTCTGTAGCGGGCTTCGGGGGCTGATCGGCCTTGTGAGTCGTCCGCCGCAGTCCGTTGGCGTCCGTCGCCGTCCGCGCGAGGGCCGCTTTCGAGGTCGAAACCGGCAGGCAATTGAGACAATTCTTGGGCCAAGACCCCACCCGAGACCCAGAAACGCCCCTCCCGGGAGATCCTCGGGAGGGGCGTTTCCCCTAGTCAACGCGGAGGTGCGGGGATTTGAACCCCGGAGAGGGTTGAAGCCCTCAACCCGCTTAGCAGGCGGGCGCCATAGACCGGACTAGGCGACACCTCCAAGACCGCAGGCCAGCCTACAAGGCGGCGATCCGGCGAGGCAAAAGGGGGGCCGGGCGCACCGGCCTGCGCTCCCCGGCGTCCCCGTCTCAGATCAGTGGAAATGCCGGTTTGTTCGGGCCCGGTAAGCTTGCTTCGGCTCTTCGACTGTAGTAAGGATCCTCTTCCGCATGAGCACCGACCCTTCCGCGCCCGACGGCGCGAACGCACGCCGCGCCGCCGCTTCGGAACCGGGTGAACCCGCCGGGCCCGCACGTCGGGCCGCCCACAGCAACAGCTTCTCCGGTTCGCTCGGCTGGACCGTGCTCGGCGCCGTCATCCCGGGTCTGGGTCTGTGGCGTGCCGGACGCAGGGTCGCCGGCGGCATCATCATGGGCCTGTTCATCGTGCTGGTCGGCGGGGCTGCGACGCTCTTCCTCACCAGCCGCAAGGCGGTCGAAAACCTCGTGCTCGCCCAGCAGGGCATGCTCCAGAATGTCGCGATCGCCCTGTTGGTGCTGGCCGTGCTCTGGGTCGCCGTGATCGGCGTCAGCCACCTGGCCCTGCGGCCCTCCCGTCCCTCGGTCGGGCAGCGCGCCGCCGGCGCACTCGTCGTGGGCGCACTTTCCTTCATCGTCGCCGCGCCGATGGCCGTCGGTGCCAACGTCGCCTGGATCGCCGGCACCACCCTCGACAGTCTCGTCGGTGGTTCCGACGACAACACCCCGGACTCCACCCAGCCGACCATCAACGTCCAGGATCCCTGGGCCAACAAGGATCGGCTGAACTTCCTGATCCTCGGTGGCGACTCCGGCACCGGCAGCGGGCGAAGCGCGTCCGTCGGAATGCGGGCGGACACGGTGATCGTGGCCTCGATCGACACCCACACCGGCGCCACCACGCTGTTCACGCTGCCGCGCAACGCCGAGAAGATGCCCTTCCCGCCCAACTCCCCGCTGCACAAGTACTACCCGAACGGCTTCACTTCACCCAGCGCGAATCCCTCGCTGTACGAGCGCTCGCAGTACCTGCTCAACGCGATGTACCGCGACGTGCCGGCCCGGGTGCCGCACGACGTCCTCGGCAAGACGAAGGACTTCGGCGCGAGCGCGATGAAGGTGTCGGTCGGCTACGCCCTCGGGCTGGACATCGACTACTTCGTCAAGATCAACATGGACGGGTTCAAGGACTTCATCAACGCCATCGGCGGGATCACCCTGAACGTCAACTACCGGATCCCGATGGGCGGCCAGACCGACGCCAACATCGCGCCCGGCGGGTACATCGAGCCGGGCCCGAACAAGCACATGATGGGCGGAACGGCCCTGTGGTACGCGCGAGGCCGCTACCACCTGGACGACTACAAGCGGATGGAGCGCCAGCGCTGCGTGATCAACGCCGTCGTGCAGCAGACCACGCCCGAAACGGTGCTCACGAACTTCCAGTCGATCGCCGCCGCGGGCGAGAAGACGATCACCACGGACGTGCCTCGCAACCTGCTGGCCGACCTGGTCGACCTCGGCATGAAGGTGAAGAACACCAAGCTGCGCAGCGTCGTGTTCGACCCGCAGAACGGGTTCAACAGCCCCAACCCGAACTGGACCGACGTGCGGAAGAAGGTGCAGAGGGCGCTCAAGGAGACCGCCGCGGGAGTTGAGGCGACTGCCACGCCGACGCCCACCGGCACGGACTCCGCCTCGCCGTCGACCAGCGCGTCGCCCACAACCAAGGCCACAACCAAGGCGAAGAGCGACGACCTCGACTACACCTGCGGGTACCACCCAGGGAAGGGCTGAGCGGCCGCCGGAGGGAGTCGGACCGGCTCAGCCGGTAAGAGCGGGGCCCGCAACTCAGCCCCGGTAGCCCCGATTCGCGTCGAGACGGCGGGCGATGTCCGCACCGAGCGCATCCAGGTCTGCGTGCGCGCCGCGGGCCACGACCAACTGGACGCGGGTCCCGTCCTTGCGATGCAGGGTCATCCGATCGCTTCCGCGAGTGACGCGGCCCACGTCCGACCACCTCCCGGACTCGGTCGTATCCCTGCCCTGGAGGACGTAGCCGTCCTCGTCGAGGATCACGTGGACGCGCATGGCTCTGGCAACCCCGGTCGACACGCCGAACAGGGCGAAGCCCAGCGCGATCACCACCAGCCCGATCACCAACAGCGGCAGGTTCCCGTCGAGCAGCTGCGCCATCAGCACCACGACAACGCCGACGAGCATGAGGATCGCGGACAGCCCGAGCGCTCGCAGCGGCGGACGCTGCCGCACCCTGTGCGTCGTAGCCGGCACCGCACCCCTTCCCCCGACAGGTTCCCGCGGCGAGGGTGGGATTCGAACCCACGGAGCCGTTGAGCTCGGCCGCTTTCAAGGCGGCTGCACTAGTCCACTATGCGACCTCGCCAGACTGCCCATCGTACCCATGGCCACGGTCCACGCTCAGCCGAGTCGCAAGATCCGCGGCGCGCGCGACCACAAGACACTCCGCCGGCCTGGCCGCGGGTGGAAAGCTGGTGGCATGCGCATCGTCACCCTCACTGAGCCCGGCGGGCCGGAGAACCTCACCATCGCCGAGGCGCCACGTCCCGTGGCTGGCCCCGGAGAGGTCGTCATCAAGGTGCAGGCGGCCGGTGTGAACCGCGCCGACCTGCTGCAACGCCAGGGCTTCTACCCGCCCCCACCCGGCATCAGCGAGGTGATCGGGCTCGAGGTGTCGGGCACGATCGACGAGGTCGGCGCGGGTGTCGCGGAGTGGCGTCCCGGGGACGAATGCGTTGCCCTGCTCGCCGGCGGCGGCTACGCGGAGTACGTCGGCGTTCCCGCAGGCCAGGTGATCGCACCGCCTCCCGGCGTCGACCTGGTCAGCGCTGTGGGCCTGGTCGAGGTGGCCGCCACCGTGGTCTCCAACTTCGACCACGTGCACCTGACGTCCGGGGAGTCCCTGCTCGTGCACGGCGGCGCCGGCGGCATCGGCACCTTCGCCATTCAGTACGCGAAGGCCCTCGGTGCGAGGGTGCTGACCACTGCGGGCTCGCCAGAGAAGCTCGATCTGTGCCGCGAGCTGGGCGCGGACCTTGCCTTCGACTACCACGACGACTGGGCGGTCGCCGTGTCGGAGGCAACCGGACGACGCGGGGTGGACGTGATCCTCGACGTGATCGGCGCCAAGTACCTGGAGTCGAACGTCGCGGCGCTCGCCATGGACGGGCGGCTGGTCGTGATCGGTATGCAGGGCGGGCGCAAGGGCACCCTCGACCTGAACCGGCTGCTGACCAGACGTGGGACGGTCACCGCGACCAGCCTGCGCGGCCGCCCGGTCGCCCAGAAGGCCGCGATCTGCGCGGCCGTGGCCGAGCGCGTCTGGCCGCTGGTCGCGTCCGGGGCGATCCGGCTCGCGCCCGAGACCCGGTTCCCGCTCGAGCAGGTCGCCGACGCCCACCGCCGGCTGGAGTCGGGACAGAACATCGGCAAGGTCATACTCACCGTCTCGTAGGGAGCTCCGGCATGGACGAAAGCACACAGGTGGAACTCCTTTACGGCCACGGGCGGCTCCGGGTCGAACTCCCGGAGTCGGCCGACGTCGAGATCATCCGCAAGCGGCCCCTGCCGAAACTCACCGATCCGCGGCGCGCCGTCGAGGACAGCCTGGACCACCCCGAAGACTGCCCGGGCCTGGCCGAGCTGGCGCGTGGCCGGCACAACGCCTGCATCGTCGTCTGCGACATCACCCGGCCGGTCCCCAACCATCTCTTCCTGCGGCCCATGCTGGAGCGGATGACCGCGTCCGGGATCCCCCTGGAGAGCATCACCGTCCTGATCGCCAACGGGATGCACCGCCCCGGCGACGATGCCGAGATCGCCGAAATCATCGGCGACCCGTGGGTGGTCGAGAACGTCCGGATCGTGTCGCACGATGCCTGCGACCGGGCGTCGCTGGCCGACCTCGGGCGTACGGCGGCCAGCGACTGCCCGGTCTGGGTCAATCGCCTCCTCGTCGAGGCGGACCTGAGAATCGTCACCGGCCTGGTGGAACCACACTTCATGGCCGGCTGGTCGGGCGGGCGCAAGGTCGTCGCGCCGGGCGTCGCCGGGGAGGACACCATCCGCACGTTCCACTCGTCGCGCTTCATGGAGGATCCCCGCGCCGTCCAGTGCAACCTCGAGGGCAATCCGCTCCACCTCGCGCAACGGGAGATCATCCACAGGATCGGCGAGCTCTACGCGCTGAACACCGTGATCGACGAGGACCGCGACCTCAGCTTCGTCAACTTCGGCAGGATCGAGGAGAGCCACCTGCGGGCGGTGGACTTCGTGCAGGCCTACGCGATCGTCGACTCGCCCCGGAGATTCCACACCATCGTCACCTCCTCCGCCGGTTACCCGCTGGACCGGACCTACTACCAGACCATCAAGGGCATGGTCACGCCGATGGACATCCTCGAACCCGGCGGCACGATCATCATGGTCTCGGAATGTTCCGAGGGCCTCGGCAGCGCGCACTTCCAGGACGCCCAGCGCCGGCTGGTGGCCCTCGGGGTGGAGGCCTTTGCCGAGTCGCTCTCCCACAAGGAACTCGCCGACATCGACGAGTGGCAGACCGAGATGCAGCTCAAGCCGATGCGGGTCGGCACGATCCGGCTATACACGACGGGCCTGGACGCGGACGACCTTCTCCTCACCGGCGTCGAACCGACCGCCTCGGTGGAGGCGGCAGTGCTCACGAGCATCGCCGAGCACCCCGGCGCCGTCGCCGTGATTCCGGAGGGGCCCTACGTGATCCCGAGGTACCGGCCGGCCGGCTGAGCAGCCCCGTCCCCAACGAGCCGCGGTGAACGGTCCGGGGACGGTTCCTTTCCGTTCACGGGGACGGTTCCCTTTCCGTTCAGCCGCCGACAAGGGAAGACAGTTGGTGAACGGGAACGGGGACGGACCTGGTGAACGGGAAAGGAACCGTCCCCGGCCATCGGCGGGCGCGGGAGTGGCGACGGACGGACGGACGCTACGAGCGCCAGGTGCGCCACAGGCGGGCGTACTCGCCGTCGAGAGCCAGCAGTTCGGCGTGGGAGCCGAGCTCTGCGATGCGTCCGTCGATCACCACTGCGATGCGGTCGGCGTCGTGCGCGGTGTGCAACCGGTGTGCGATCGCGATCACCGTCCGGTCCTCCAGCAGCGCGGCCATCGAGCCCTCCAGATGGCGGGCGGTGCGCGGGTCGATCAGGGACGTCGCCTCGTCCAGGACCAGCGTGTGCGGGTCGGCCACCATCAGTCGGGCCAGCGCCACCTGCTGCGCCTGCGCGGGCGTCAGGTGCACCCGGCCGTGCCCGAGCACAGTGTCCAGTCCCTGCGGCAGCCGCTCCACCCAGTCCAGCGCGTCCACCGCGCGCAACGCGTCCCGCACCGCCTCGTCCACGGCGTCGCCGGCGAGCTGGCGGTCACGCGCCAGCACGATGTTGTCCCGGACGCTGCCGACGAACACGTGGTGTTCCTGCGTCACCAGCGCCACCTCGGTGCGCAGCAGGTCCAGCGGCAGCGTCATCACATCCACCCCGCCGATATCGACCTCCCCGGTGCGGGGGCCGTTGATCCCGGCCAACAACCGGCCCAGCGTCGACTTGCCCGACCCGGACGGGCCCACGATCGCCAGCCGCTCCCCCGGCCGCAGGTCGAGGTCGATGCCGTGCAGGACGTCCACGCCCGGACGGTAGGCGAAGCGCAGGTCGACCCCGACCACGTCGGTGCCCCGCGGACGGTCCTCGCCCGCCTTCCGGTCCTCCGGGACCTCCGCCACCCCCAGCAGGCGGGTCGTGGCGGCCAGTCCCACCTGCAGCGTGTCGAACACCTGGATCAGCCGGTCCATCGGCTCCACCAGGCCCTGGACGTAGATCGCGGCGGTCGTGATCTCGCCCAGCGTCACCCAGCCCTGCGCGTAACCCCAGGTGCCCAGCAGCACGACGCCGACCAGCGGCAGCTGGTAGGAGATGTCGAGGAAGATGAAGAACAGGTTCCGTAGCGTCATCGTGTAGCGCTCGGCCTGGCTCGACACCTCGACGTCCGCGTCCCCGATCGCGATCCGGCGCTCGCCCAGACCGAGGGCCTCGACCGTCCTCGCACCCTCCACGGTCTCGGTCGTGGTCGAGTTGATCTGGCTGTACGTGCCGGACTCGGTGATGTAGCCCGCGCCCGCGTGCTTCAGGTAGTTGCGCGTGGCGAGCCACAGCACGATCAGCGAACCACTCATCGTGAGCGCCAGGAACGCCGAGTTCAGCACCAACGCGACCAAGCTGGCCACCACCAGCACCGACGACATCACCAGCTGCGGGAAGGCCCAACGCACCGACTGGCTCATCTTCGACACGTCGGAGGTGATCCGGGTGAGCAGATCGCCGCTGGACGCCGACTCGACCTCGCCCAGCGGCAACCGCAGCACGGTGTCGACGATCTCCTCCCGCGCCGCGGCAAGCAGGTCGTAGCCCAGCACGGCCGAAGCCCGCCGCGCGGCCAGTACCAGCGCGGCCTGGACGACAACCACGACGATGACTCCGCCGATGATCGGGTCCACCTGAGTGGCGCCGGCAGCCCCGCCGGTGACCTCGTCGACCAGGTTCCCCAGCAGGCGCGGGACGATCAGTCCGGCCACCGCCGCGGCAAGGTTCGTGGCCACGGTGAGGGCGAAGCTGCCCTTGCGGGTGCGCAGCAGGCGCTTCACGAACGCCCACGCGGCCGCGTTGCCAGCCACGGGCAGTCCCCGTTCCGGGGTGCGGGACGCGGCGTAGAACGCGCGGGCACGTTCGCCGCGGATCCGGTGCCGGCGGCGCAGTGCGGCCAGCCGGTCGGCCCACGGCAGGCCGGGTGTGATCAGGAGCTCGGGCGGCACCTGCTCGTCCGTCGGGCCGTGAACCCAGTCCGCGGCGCGGGTGTCCCGCCGGTTCCGGTCCTCCGCGAGGTCATCGGGCGGCGTTCGATACGCGGTCATTCGTCATCCTCCATGCCCCGGCCGACGATGCTGCGGTACCGCGGATCCGCGAGCAGGTCGGCGTGGGTGCCGCGGGCGACCTCGCGTCCGTCAACCAGCAGGCTCACCTCATCCACGTGGTGCAACAGCAGCGGTGACGCGGTCATCACGACCGTGGTCCGGCCGCGGCGATGCTCCACCAGGCGCTCTGCGATCCGGGCCTCGGTGTGGGCGTCCACGGCCGAGGTCGGCTCGACCAGCACCAGCACCTCGGGATCGAGCAGCAGCGCGCGGGCGAGCACCACCCGCTGGCGCTGGCCGCCGGACAGCCCGCGGCCCAGCTCGTCGACGCGACCCTGCCAGCCGCCGGGCAGCCCGGTGTAGACGTCCTCCGCTGCCGCCGTGTGCAGCACCTCCTGTGCCTGGTCGAGGGTGTGGGTGCCCCACGGGTCGACCGCCTGCTGGAGGGTCCCGGCGAACAGCTGGCTGGCCGTGTCGGAGACCACCACGGTCCGGCGCAGGGACGCCAGCGACAGGCGGCTGTAGTCGACGCCGTCCGCGCTCACGCCCCACTCGCCACCGCCGAGTTCTCCGTCCCGCTCGGCCACCTCGGCGCGGCGGGCCTCCCTGCTCTCCCTGGCCAGCCGCGCCTTGCGTCCGCGCAGTTCGGAATCGTCATCGTCGTTCTCCTGCGCCCCCTGCAGGGTGGGCAGGTAGCGGCCCAGCCGGTCGGCCAGCGCTGCCGACTCCTCGGGGACGGCGCTGACCACGGCCAGGAACCGGCCCGGCTCCACCGCCACCCCGGACACCCCGTCCAGCAGCCGCGGACGCGGCGACAGCGGCTCGGTGCCTTCGCTGAACGGCAGCTCGGGAGCCAGCAGCGCGATCGCCTTGCGCGCCGACACCAGGCCCTGCACCCACTTCTGGGCGAACTCGAAGAAGGTCTGCAGCGGCCACACCATGAACAGCGCGTAGCCGACGAAGGAGATCAACTGGCCGACGCTGAGCCGCCCGTCCAGCATCTCGTGGGAACCCAGCCAGACCAGCGCGACCAGCAACAGGCCCGACAGCAGCACGCTGATCGTCTCGGTGACCGCCTGCCAGGTGCCGGTGGCGACGCCGAGCCGGCGCACCTTCTGCGACAGGGCGGCGTAGTTGTTGCCGAAGGTGCGTTCGCCGCCGATGCCGCGCAGGATCCGCAGGCCTGAGACGATGTCGGTGGCCATCGAGGTCAGTTCACCGGTCCGGGTGCGTTCGGCCGTCTGGGCGTGGTTCAGCGGACGCAGCACCGGGGACGCCGCCCCGACCAGCAGCGGTGCCGCGATCACGACCACCCATCCCAGCGGCGGCGACGTGGTGAACATCAACGCGCAGACCAGCACGAACGCCGACATCGCCCCGATCGTGCGGGACACGATCTCGATGGTCTGGCCGAACGTGTTCGAGTCCGAGCTGGAGATGCTCAGCACCTCGCCGGTGGGCAGCCGGCGGCTGAGCACGTGGCCCAGCTGGACGGCCTTGCGGGTGACCAGCTTCTGGGTGCCGTACAGCGCGATCAACCAGCCGCGCACCACGAAGGTGTGGTTGGCGATGCCTGCCGCGGCGCCGACCACGATCACCAGCGTCAGGACGCCGGCCCAGCCGAGGGTGGCCCACATGTCCCCGTGCAGGACGCCCGAGTCGATCGCCTTGCCCAGCAGCAGCGGGCTCAGCGCGCCGGGCAGGAACCAGACCAGCCCGGTGACGCCGAGCAGCGCGACCACGTCCCATTGCACCCGCAGCAGCCAGAACAGGAAGCGGGACGGGCTGCGGGTGTCCGGACGGGACGTCTCGGCCGGGGTGTAGGCGTCGACGCGGGGCGGGAAGTCATGCATAGCCGACCTACATTACGCGCGGCACCGCCTGTTGTCAGGCGGCAACCCTGCCACCGTGCGGACCGGTCCCCGACCCGGCCGCCGGCCCTCCCGCACACTGACTGGGATCGCCGAGGGCGGCGATCTCGGGACAGCGTGCGAGAACCGTCGGTCCAGGTGGGGTATCGGGAACCTAGAATCGGCGCAACTTCCAGTGAGGAGCCGACATGCTGATCGACTTCGCCCCGTCCGCCCGCTCCAGCGTGGGGATCGAGTGGGAGCTGGCGCTCGTTGACCTCGCCTCGGGCGAGCTGACCGCGGCCGCACCACAGGTGCTGGATGCCTGCGGCAGCGACGCGACCTCGCCGATCCGCAAGGAGTACCTGCAGGAGATGGTGGAGCTGGTCTCCGGCGTCCATGCCACGGTGAGCGAGGCGGTGGCCGACGTCGCCGCCAGCCTCGCGGTCGTGCAGCAGATGGCCGGCCGGCTCGGCGTAGGTCTGATCGGGTCGGGCACACACCCGTTCAGCCGGGCCGCCGACCAGCCGCGGTTCCACGGCGCCCGCTATGACGTGGTGGCCGAACGCAACGGCTGGTGGGGACGCCAGATGGCGATCTGCGGCACCCACGTCCACGTCGGCGTCGAGCACAGGGACAAGGCGCTGCCGATCACGACCGGCCTCGCCCGGTTCTACCCGTACCTGCTCGCGCTGAGCTGCTCGTCCCCGTTCTGGGAGGGCGAGGACGCCGGCTACGCGTCCCAGCGCACCATGCTGTTCCAGCAGCTGCCGACCAACGGCCTGCCCTACCCGATGACGAGCTGGGCCGAGTTCGAGGAGTACGCGGAGGACCTGTTCGACTGCGGCATGATCAGCACTCCCGGGGAGATCCGTTGGGACGTCCGCCCGGCACCGCGGTTCGGGACGGTGGAGAACCGGACGGCCGACTCGGTGCCCACCCTCGCCGAGCTGGGTTGCCTGGCCGCCCTCACCCAGTGCTTCGCCGAGCACGTCTCCCGCACCTGGGAGCACGACCAGACCTACGAGGCGCTGCCGCCGTGGCTGGTGCGGGAGAACAAGTGGCGCGCCGCCCGCTACGGGCTGGACGCGGACGTGATCACCCCCAACCGGGCCCGCCGCGAGGTGCCGCTGCGCGAGGGCCTGGCGCAATGGCTGGAACGCCTCGAGCCGGTGGCTCGCGACCTGGGGTGCGCGGAGGAGTTGCGCTTCGCGGGCGAACTGGCCGTACGGGGCGCCAGCTACACCCGGCAGCGGGACGCCGGCGCTCCCGAGGCGGCGCTGCGGCTGCTGCTCGCCGAAACCGGGCGTCCGTCCCCGTTCTGAGCAGTCGCAGGATTGGACCGGATGCCGGCGAGCCGTACCGCTGGATGAGCCGGTTGCAGCCACCTCGGGCGGACAGCGGGCTACTCTGGCCGCCGTGAAGCCGTTCCTGATGCTCGCGACCCGTGACCACGACGAGGCCGCGGCGGCGGAGTACCGCTCGGTGCTGCGGCATTCCGGCCTGGCCGCGGACCAGCTGGAGCACATCCGGGTGGAGTCCCGCCCATTGCCGCCGCTGTGCCTGGCCGACTACTCCGGGGTGATCCTCGGGGGGAGTTCGTTCAACATCTCCGACGCCCAGAAGACCGAGATCCAACTGCGCGTGGAGGCCGATCTGGCCGCGTTGGTCGACGAGATCGTCGACACCGACTTCCCGTTCCTGGGCATGTGCTACGGGGTGGGCACGATCAGCACCCACCTCGGCGGGGTGATCGACCGCACCTACAGCGAGCCGGTGGGAGCGATCGAGATCGAGCTCACCGCGGCGGGGCGGGCCGATCCGCTGCTGGGGGGCATCAGCCCGTCGTTCCACGCCTTCGTCGGGCACAAGGAGGCCTGTAACGGTGCCCCGCCCGGGGTGGTCCTGCTCGCCACGGGGGTCGACTGCCCCGTCCAGATGTACCGGGTGGGGGCGAACGTGTACGTCACCCAGTTCCACCCCGAGCTGGACGCCGACGACCTGGCCGCGCGGATGCGGATCTACCAGCACGCCGGCTACTTCGATCCGTCCGAGCTGGAGGACCTGACCGAGATGGCCTACGCCAGCCAGGTCAGCGGCGAGCAGCACCTCGTCCTGCGCAATTTCGTCACCCGCTACGCCCGCGACTGACCTGGCCGATAAGGGGACGGTTCTCCTTTCCGTCCACCTCGACGGCTGCTGGCCGAAAAGGAGAACCGTCCCCTTTTCGACCGTTCAGCGGAGCTTGTGGGCGCGGAAGAGGACGGCGTTGGCGACGCCGAGGGCCTGCCCGGCACCACTGGTGGAGCCGGCGAGCAGGTCACGGGGAGTCGGGTGGTCGGGCAGGTCGGCCAGATAGGCTGCGTGCGCCTCCAGCGAGGCGACACCCCGTTCCAGCGGTTCGCCGGAGACGTCCACCCCGTGGGTCGGACGCGCGTCCCCGCCGACCAGGAACCAGGTCACGCCCCACTTGGGCAGACCCTCCTCCGCGGCGAGCTCGGGGAACACCCAGGTGTTGTCGGCGTCCCGCACGGCGTCCAGACAGGCCAACCCCGCAGCCCTGTGGTCGGCCTGGTTCAGCCCCCACGGCGCCTCCACCTCCCACGACATGGTCACCACCACGTCCGGCTGGAACTGCCGGATCTTCCGGGCGACGTCCCTGCGCAGGTCCAGGGAGTACACCAGCATGCCGTCCGGGTGGTCGAGCACGGTCAGGTCGCGCACACCCACCGCATCGCAGGCCGCGCGCTGCTCCCCCGCCCGCACGACCCTGGTCTGTTCGGGCGGCCGCTGCATGCCCGCCTCGCCCGCGGTGAGCAGCAGGTAGGCCACCTCGACGCCGCGGGACGTCCAGGCCGCGACAGCCGCCGACGTGCCGTACTCCACATCGTCGGGGTGCGCCACCACGCACAGCACCCGCCGGAAGTCGGCGTCGGGCAGAGACTCGGGCTTCGGAGCGTCCATGCCGTCACCGTAGGGGCGGACGTTGCCGCGCGGCAGTGTCAGCAGTGCCCAGCCTCAGCGGTAACCGGGCCTCGGCGGCAACTCGCCGCCGCCGGAGAGAGCTGCCGCAAGGGCGTTCATGTGCCGATCGACGTAGGCGGGTTCGTAGCCGCCCGCGCGGTCCAGGTGGAAGCGTGCGGACCGCACCAGCTCGAGTGCGTCCGCCCGTCCGGACGCGCTACCGGACAGCTCGTAGACGCGGGCGAGCAGACGATCCACGTCGCCGGCGTCGTAGCCGTTGATCCGGGCCAGCGGGAGCGTGCCGGGCAGCGGTGCCTCGTACTCCACCACGCTGCCCGGGACGATCGTCGGCACGCCCCGGCTGCGCCGCAGGGAGGGCAGAACGAACCGGAGGACGATCACCGCAACCACCGCAGCGGCGACGAGGATCGCGAGCACCCGAAGGAGTCCCATCCATGCTCCTCAGCGCGCCAGCATGGCAGCCAGTGACGGCCCCTGCAGCGGGTTCACCTTCCAGGCCTGGGCTGCCGAGCCGTCGGTGCCCAGCCGCAGCCGGAGCGTGTGCGGGGTGTCGGTGAAGACCAGCCGGACGTGCAGCGTGCCCGCCTCGTCCGCGCCCGCGGCCAGCGCGACCGGCACCTCGACACCGCCCAGGCGCAGCGATTGCCGCCGCCACTGCCCCGGTGTCACGGCCAGCCGCACCTCGTGGCCCTCGGCGACCAGGTCGAGCGTCACGCCGTCCCCCGTGCGGAACGCGGCGACCTCGGCCAGGTCCGCGGGCGGGCCGACTTCCTCTCCGTCGTCCACCATCGTGGCGTCCAGCGCGACCGCGCCGGCGTGCGTCCAGGTGGTGCCGAGGCCGGAGTCGGCGGGAATGGGGACGGCGGCGAGCCCCGAACCCGCGTCGCCCAGAGTCGGCAGGTGCTCCCAGAGCAGGTCGATCAGCACCTGGGTGCAGGACTGCGCCGACTGGAGGACCACCACCAGTTCGCGACCGGGCAGCACGAAGGCGAACTGGCCGTAGGCACCGTCCAGGCGGAAGCCCTCGCGGCCCATCCAGACCTGGTAGCCGTAGCCGAGGTTCCACTCCGGACTGGGCTCGACGGTCGCGATCTGCTTCGCGGTGGCCCGGGCCACCCAACCCTCCGGCAGCAGCCGGCGTCCCTGCCAGACCCCGTCGCAGCGCAGCAGCTCACCCATCGCGGCCAACCCGCGAACGTCGATGTGGAGTCCGGTCCAGCCCAGGCAGCGTCCCGCCGGGTCGGTGTCCCAGGTCGCCTCGATGCCCAGTGGTTCGAGTACCCGTGGACGCAGGTAGGCGAGCAGGTCCGTGCCGGTGTGGCGGCGCACCAGTTCGCCGAGCAGGAACGATGCGCCGTTGTTGTACACATGGCACGAGCCCACGGGCTGCTGGGGACGGATGGCCAGGAACGCCTCCACCCACCCCTCGGCTGGACCCGCCGTCATCGCGTCGATCGTGTCCTCGGTGTGCCCGGTCGACATCGACAGCAGGTGGTGGACGGTGATCTGCGCGACCCGGTCGTCGACGTCCGAGGCAGCGTCGAGGAGGTCGACGATGCGGTCGTCCAGGGCGAAGCGCCCCTCGCTGATCGCCAGGCCGACCGCGGTCGCCGAGAAGGTCTTGCTGGCCGAATACACCAGGGGCCGGTCGCCGGGCCGGTACGGTTCGGCGTACCGCTCGAGCACGGTGACCCCGTCCCGCAGCACCAGCAGGGCGTGCAATTCGAGTTCGGGGTGCGCGCCGAGGGCCTCGATCAGGTCCCGTCCGTTCGGTTCGTCCACGCCACCAACCTATCGGGGCCCGGGGACAGCTGCGCAGCGCTCAGCCACGCAACTCGGAGACGATCAGGGGGTAGGTGTCCCGCCAGGCGTTGACGCCGAAGATCACGTCCAGATGGCCGTAACCCCGGATCCGGTGCAATACATGGCGTCCGGGCGCCAGCCGGTCGAAGTGCTCGAAGCTGCGCTGCTGGCTGGCTGGGAGGAAGCAGCGGTTGTCCTCCCCGGCCAGCAGGACGAACCGGGCGTCGGTCCGGGGAGCCGAGGTGAGGTCGGGCACGATCCCGGGCACGGCTCCCGTCGGCACCAGGTGACCGGCGCGCACCGACTCGCGCATCTGAGCGAAGAAGGTCATCGGAGCTCCCGCGAACTCGCCCCGGATCCAGTCGTGGGTCTGATCGTCGAGGTTCGCGTGCGACCACAGCGCGGGGCGGCCACTGCCGTACACGAAGCTGACCATCGCGCACACGGGGTTGTCGCACTCACGGTGGCTGAGGTTGACCCCGGCGCGGAGCACCCGGGAGAACCACCCCTCCGTCCGGTAGCCCCACCGCGGCGAGAGCGCCGGGCTGAGCCTGCGGATCGTGGGCGCGAGAGCGAGGATCTTCACCCGCGACCAGGCCGGCAGCACGGGGTGCAGGGAGACGGCGTTGCTGACGATCGTGGTCACCTCCGGCACCAGGCCCGAGATCGCCGCGATCGTCAGCGAGGTGGAGCCCTGGCAGTGTGCGAACACCTTCAGCGTGTCCGCCCCGGTTGCGTCCAGGATCACCCGCACCGCCGCCGGGAGGTCGTAGGCCGCGGCTTCGTCGAGTGTCCAGGCCACCGGACGCAGGTCGATGGACGCCCGCCAGTTCAGCAGCCAGACGTCGAAGCCGTCCGCGAGGAGGGCGTCGACCAGCGTGTGCGGCAGCGGCGGACGGAAGACCTCCGCCCGCACGCCGCTGCCGTGCAGGAGGAGGACCGGTCCGCGGCCCGGGGCGATCCCGTCGGACCTGGTCACGTGCAGCAGCGTGAGCGGCAGCCCGTCCCCTGCGGTCAGGGGCACCATCTCCGTGTGCTGCCCGCGTGTTCCCGGACGGACGTAGCGGGGCGTCCCGGGTGCCGGCACCACCTCGACGGGGTCCATCACCGGCCTCCCCGTCCGGAGGCGAGGCCGGCGTAGGTGTGCCACAGCTGGCCGAGGAAGAGCTCTCCGAACTCGGCGATCGCCTCCGCGCCCCGTGGGCCCTCCGCAGCGAAGGTGGTGAGCTGCTTCGCGAAGTCCAGCGGGGCGATCCGCAGGATGCCCGCGCCCCGCACCCGCGCGTCCGCTGCCGGCAGCAGGCCCGTCGCGGCGGTCACGTCCCCGGGCGGGACGTGCCCGTCGAGGAGCTGGACGAACAGCGTCGTCGTGTCCTCCCAGAGATCGAACCCGGGATCGTCGTGAATGTCCTTGAACCCCACCAGGGTCATCGGCTCCCCGCTGTCAGGGGTGAACCAGAGGCGGTAGAGCATCCGCCGGTCGGAGCCCTGCCCGGACGCGACGAAGAGGTTGAACCAGCCCTGCTCGACCACGCAGCGCCCGCCCAGCACCTCGCCCTCGACGTAGCCGGTCGCACCGCCCCGGTGAGCCGGGTCCGCCACGAAGGCGGCCACGTCGTCGGCGGTGATGGTGAGCTCGAACATGAGGTCCTCGCGGCGCAGCCGGGCGTCCTCGTAGGCCTCGGCGGGGTCCGCAGTGCCCAGGCCGACGAAGCCCTTCATCTGCTCGGTGAACGAGACCGCGGTGGCTCCGGTTCCGGCTGGGGGCTGGTTCACGGCGACTCCTTCGTGGCGCGGGGAGCGTCGCGGCCGGTGCGCACGCTGCCGCGGTGTCTCGAGTTCGTGTTCCATCGCCCGGTCGGCGAAGGCAGCGATGGTGAGGGCAGGGTTCGCACCGACCGGACCGGGCATGGCCGCGCCGTCCACAACGTAGAGTCCCTCGGCCCCGAAGACCCTGCCCCACTCGTCGACCACGCCCTCGTGGCTGTGGCGTCCCATCGGGGCGCCGCCGAGCGGGTGGACGGTGATCACGCGCCGCGCCCACCACAGCGGGTCGTCCTCGTAGGTGGCGCCCAGTTCCTTGGCCACGTCGGCCATCGTGCCCCGGATGTCGTCGAAGAACGCCAGGGAGGTGGCAGTGGTCCAGTCGATGGCCAGCTGCCCCCGGTCGAGGTACATCCGCCCGTCCGGGACGTCACGGCCCATGCCGAGCAGAGGCATCGAGCTGGAGGAGACCGACACGCGTCCCACGGCGTCCGCCAGGTCGCGGGACACGTCGGAGTTCTTCCAGTGCCCGATCCGGGACAGCAGCAAACGGGCCGCGATCCGGGTGCTGCGCGAGACCACCGAACGCAGCTGGGCGGCCTCGATCAGCCAGTTCAGGAAGCCGGGATAGCCGGCGTCCTCCACGTAGTAGCCGCGCCCGCGGGCACCCGTGCCGTCCACGACGTCGCCGACCCGGATCGCACTGGTGATCACCGGGCCCCTGCTGCCCGCGACCGTGCGGGCCCTGGCCTCCCGTTCGATCCCCTCGCGAGCGTTGAACAGGAAGCCGAGCAGGTCCCCGTTGCCGCTGAACCGGGTGCCGATGGCGTCGCTGAGGCCCGGCAGCGCCGCGCGGTTCTTCAGGAGCAGGAAGGTCGAGCCGAAGGTGCCCGCTGCGAGGACGAGCACCCGGGCGCGGATGGTCCGCGTGACACTCGGCCCGCCGTCCAGGTCGTGCACGGCCAGCCGCACGACCCAGCCGTCGGCGTCCCGGTGGAAGCCCTTCACCTCGTGCAGCGTCCTGACGTCGGCACCGGCGTGCGCGGCAGCGGAGAGGAAGGTGTGGTCGAGGGTGTTCTTGGCCCCGTAGTTGCAGCCGATGTCACACTCGCCGCACAACCGGCAGGTGAACCGCGGCGCGTGATGAATGTTCCCGTAGCCCGGTGTCGGAACGACGTCGAGGCTGGGTGGATCGTTGCGGCCGGGCGCGAAGGACACCGCGAGCGGCGGACGGATCGTCGCGTAGCCGGCGCGCGATGCCGCGGCCTCGAAGGCGATCGTCTTCGGCGTGTCCGGGTAGGGATAGGACCGGGCGCCGAGCATCTCCTCCACGCGGTCGTAATGGGGATCGAGCTGCTCACGCCCGATCGGCCACGTCTCGTAGCCGCCGCCGGGGATCGGGGAATCGCGCACGAACCACTCCGGATCCTTGCGCAGCAGCACGTTGGCGTAGATCAGCGAGCCGCCGCCGAGCCCTGCGGAGACCAGACCCTCCAGACCGCTGAAGCTCCACGCCTGGTAGAGCCCGTACAGGTGGTCGCCCGGCGACCAGAAGTTCTCGGCGAACTCGCTCGGCGACCGCGCGAAGGAACCCGGCGGATAGGCACGCCCGCGCTCCAGGACCACCACGGAGCGCCCCGCGTCGGCCAGCCGGTGAGCCGCTACTGCGCCACCGAACCCGGACCCGACCACCACTGCGCCAACGGCTTCCGCCACGTCCACGGACATGACCCGCACCCCCCGGGAGCGGCTCCCCGTGCGCCCCCGTCCATCGTGGTCCCTGAATGCCTCAACAGGACACGCGCAGTTCTTCCACCGCGACGGCAGCGGGCGATCGCACACCCCGGCGGCGCACGGTCAGCAGGGCCGGGTCTTCGGCGTGTTCTCCGCAGTCAGCATCGGGTTGCGCACGACAACGTCGCCCAGGGCGTCGTCGATTCGCGACATCACCTCTGGCGTGAGCACCACCCCGGACGCGGCCGCATTCTCCTTGACCTGCCGTGGCCGCGATGCGCCGATGATCGCGCAGGCCACGTTCGGGTTCTGCAGCACCCAGGCGACGGCGAGCTGGGCCATGCTCAGCTCCAGTTCCTCCGCGATCGGACGCAGCCGCTGCACGGCGACCAGCACCTCCTCGCCCATCAGTCGCTGGATCATCGCCGCGCCGCCCTTGGTGTCGGTCGCGCGGGAGTTCTTCGGCGGCACCGCGCCCGGCAGGTACTTGCCGGTCAGCACGCCCTGCGCCACCGGCGACCAGCAGACCTGGGACACCCCCAGCTCGGCCGACGTGGGCACAACCCACTCCTCGATCACCCGCCACAGCATCGAGTACTGCGGCTGGTTCGACACCAGCTGGAAGCCCAGTTCCTTCGCCAGCGCGTGCCCCGCGCGAATCTGGGCCGCGTCCCACTCGCTGACCCCGATGTAGAGAGCCTTGCCCTGCCGGACCAGGTCGGCGAACGCCTGCATGGTCTCCTCCAGCGGCGTCTCGTGGTCGTAGCGGTGGGCCTGGTAGAGGTCGACGTAGTCGGTACCGAGCCGCCGCAGCGAGCCCTCGATCGATTCCATGATGTGCTTGCGGGACAGGCCGCAGTCGTTCGGCCCCTTCGGCCCGGTCGGCCAGTAGACCTTGGTGAAGATCTCCAGTGACTCCCGCCGCTGGCCCTTCAGCGCCTCGCCGAGCACCGTCTCCGCGACGGTGTTCGCGTAGCCGTCCGCCGTGTCGAAACTCGTGATCCCCTCGTCGAGGGCGGCATGGACACACTTCTCCGCGGTCTCGTTCTCGACCTGCGAACCGTGGGTGAGCCAGTTGCCGTAGCAGATCTCGGAGACCTTCAGCCCCGAGTTGCCGAGGTAACGGTGCTTCACGCGAGCGTCTCCTGCTCCACCATGCCCTCGGCCTGCGCAGCTTCCTGCTCGACGTCCAGCTCCGCATCCCCGGTGTCGCCCTCGACGACCGCCTCAGGCTCGGCGTCCACTGCGGCCTCGGCTGCGGCGTCCGCCTCGTCGTCGGCCTCGCTCTCCGGCTCCGCCGGCTCCTCGGGTTCGGCCAGCGGGTTCACGATGGACGCGCCACCGAGCGTCGCCAGCATCTGCCGGACGTTGGTCAGCTGCGCCGTGATCGCGTCCCTGCGGGCCGTGGCGGCCTGCAACTCGCGCTCGGACTCGCGGCGGATCTTCTCCGCGGAGAGACGGGCGGAGTCGACGTGCTGGGCGGCCTCCTCGCGGGCCGACTTCAGGTGCGCCTCGGCCTGGGCCTTCGCCTCGGCGAGCGTCCGGTCGGCTTCGGCCTCGATCGCAGCCTGACGTTCCTGCGCCATCGCGATCGCCTGTTCGTTGGCCTGCATCAGGCCGGAGAACTCTTCGGCCGCCTTGTCCCTGCGTTCGGCGAGGGTCTTCTCGAAGTCGGCGGCAGCGGCGGCGGCGCGAGCCCGCTGGTGCTCGTAGACGGCCTCCGCCTCTTCGCGGCGCGTGGTGGCCTCGCGGTCGGCGTAGTCGAGGATCTCGTCGGACTGCCGCTTCGCGGCCTCCAGCAGGTGGGTCGACTCGGCGTCGGCCCGGCTGGTCACGTCCGCGGCGTACCGGTCGGCGGCGGTGCGAGCCTGCTCCGCTGCTGCCTCGGCCTCGGCGACCAGCTTCTCGGCCTCCGCCCGCGCCTTGGTGCGCAGATCGTTCGCCTCGTCCTCGGCCAGCTTCAGCATCTTGCCGATCCGGGCGCCCAGGTCGGTGAAGGTCGGCGCGCTGGACTCCTTCTGCTCCTGCTCCAGCGCCGCGATCCGCGCCCGGTAGCCGTTCGCCTGCTCCTCGAGATGACTTACCTGCGAGGTCAGCTTGGTCACGGCGACCGAGTTGGCCCCGGACTCGGCCCTGGCCTGTTCGAGAGCCTTCTGCAGGTCGGTGATGGCCCGGTCGACCTCATTCGGCTCGTAGCCACGCATCACCGTGCGGAAAGCGGCGTTCTGCTGGGTCATGATCCTTCTTCCGTTCCTTGCTGGGTCGTGGGGGAGGGACGTTCGGAGACGGCGAGCGCCTCGATCACCCCGGAGAGGTGCCCGAGCTGGGCGTTGATGTCGTCACGGCGGCGGGCCAGCTGGGCCACCTCGGCACGGGCCCGGTCGAGCATCGCGCGCGCCTCGCTGCGGACCGCGTCCGCGTCGGCTCGCGCCTCTGTGAGCAGGCTGACCGCCTCGTCGCGTGACGCGCGCGCCTTCTCGTAGGTCTCCCGCTGCAGCTTCTCCAGGTCAGCCGCGGAGCGCTCGCGGATCAGCCTCGCACCCGACTCGGCCTCGGTCAGTCGCCGCTCGGCGCGCTCGATCTGCGCCTTCGCCTCCGCGCGGGCGGAGCTGAGCAGCCGTTCGGCCTCCTCCTTCGCCTGCTGGCGGGTGTTGGCTGCGTCCTGTTCGGCCGCGTCCAGGACCGCGCGGGCGCGCCCGTGCAGGTCCTCTGCGACAGCGTTCGCCTCTGCGACGAGTGCCTGGTTGCGATGGGCTGTCGTGGTCAGCGCCACCTCGGCCTGCTGGCGGACGCTCCGGACGTGCTCTGCCAGCTCGTTGTGGTGCTGGCGCCGGGCAGCGTCGGCCTCCGCGGCCACGCTCGCCCGCAACTCGGCCATCGCCTGTTCGGTCCACGCGACGTGCGCCGCCGCTGCCTGCATCTGCTCGTCGGCCTTCGCCTGCGCATCCGCGGCCAGCGCGTCCCGCTCCGCCTGGGCGTTGGCGCGCTGTTCGGCGGCTTCGGCCTCGAACCGTTCCCGGTCGGCGGCCAGTTCGGCCCGCACCCGGGCCGACTCGGCTTCCAGCTCGCTGCGCTGCTGGTCGAGTTCGTCGGTGACGTGGCCCCGCAGGGCGGCGAGCTCGGCCTCGAGCAGGTCGCGGCGCTGCGCCTCCTCCGACTCCAGCGCGCGGCGGCGGTCGGCGAGTTCCGCGTCCACCGAGGCCACCCTTGCGTCCAGCCGCTGGTGCACCTCGGACTCGGTGCGCTTGGCCGTGTTCATCACGGTTGCAGCCTTGATCCGGGCGTCCTCGACGATCTTGGCGGCCTCACTGCGAGCGGCGGCGATCACGTCGGCCGCAGTGCGCTCTGCCGTCTCCGTGATCAACCCGGCCTGCGCCGCGGCGTCGGAGAGCAGCGTGACCGCGTCCTGGCGTGCCTCGTCGAGCCGGGCGGCCGCGCTGGTCATCGCCTGCTCGGCCGCGGCGCGTCGTTCAGCGACCTCGCGGGCGAGCTGGTCGTTCAGCTCCCGGTTGCGGGCGGTCTCCGCGCGCACAGCATCGGCCTCAGCCTGGGCCTCGGTGCGTAGCTGATCAGCCAGGTTCTGCGCCTGGGTCAGGATCTCGGTCGCCTGTCTGCTCAGCTCGCCACCGGCCGGCTGGGCGAGGGGACGCACGGCAGGATCGAGCACCCCGCCATGATCCCCGTCCGACAAGCCGGAAAGCAACCCGGCCCGGAGTGTCGTAACGCGATTCTGATGTGGTGGTCTAGCCTTCGCCGCCGTCATCGGTCACCGACCGCGTTGGCCGCTGCCCGGACGCCGGTCCGCGGCAGTATCCGGGCAGCGGAACCGCCTCACCGAGGAGGGTCGCGCGGCGGCGCGATCTCCCGGGGTGATTCGGCCCGCAGGCCGCTCGGTACAGTTCTCGCGTGCGCTATCTGTCCACCCGTGGCCGTCCCGACGACCCGCGTCCCGGCTTCAGCGACATCCTGCTGGAGGGGCTCGCGCCGGACGGCGGGCTCTACCTGCCCGAGGCCTATCCCCGGGCGGACGCCGGCGTCCTCGCGACCTGGCGAAGCCTGCTGAGGTCGGGGGGGTACCCGGCACTGGCCCACGCGATCCTCACGGAGTACGTCGACGACATCCCCTCCGAGGACCTGCGCGGCATCTGTGAGCGGGCCTACAACGACTCGGTCTTCGCGACCGCGGAGATCGTGCCGGTCAGCGAGCTGGACGGCGGGTTGTGGCTGGCGCACCTGTCCGGCGGGCCGACAGCCGCCTTCAAGGACCTGGCCATGCAGCTGCTCGGCCAGCTGTTCGAGTACGAACTCGCCCGCCGCGGCCAGGAACTGAACATCCTGGGCGCGACCAGCGGCGACACGGGCTCTGCAGCGGAGTACGCCATGCTCGGCCGGCACGGCGTCCGCGTGTTCATGCTCACCCCGGCCGGCCGGATGACGCCCTTCCAGCAGGCCCAGATGTTCAGTCTGGACGACCCGGCGATCGTCAACGTCGCGGTCGAGGGGGTGTTCGACGACTGCCAGGACCTGGTGAAGGCGGTCGCAGGCGACCTGGCGTTCAAACAGCGCTACTCACTCGGCGCGGTGAACTCGATCAACTGGGCCCGGCTGGTCGCGCAGGTCGTGTACTACGTCGCGGCCTGGCTGCGGGTGAGTTCGGCCGACGACGAGGTGGTCGACTTCTGTGTTCCGACCGGGAACTTCGGCAACATCATGGCCGGGCATGTGGCCCGCATGATGGGGGTGCCGATCGGGCGGCTGGTGCTGGCCACCAACGAGAACAACGTGTTGGACGAGTTCTTCCGCACCGGGGTGTACCGGGTGCGATCGGCGGCGGAGACGCACGCGACCTCGTCGCCGTCGATGGACATCTCGAAGGCGAGCAACTTCGAAAGGTTCGTGTTCGACCTGCTGGGCAGGGACGCCGACCGGGTTCGGGAGCTGTTCGCCGTCCAGCTGGTGGAGCAGGGGTACTTCGACCTGTCCGGGACGCCGGAGTTCGCCGGTCTGGCGGACCGGTTCGGATTCGTCTCGGGCTCTTCCACGCACGCCGACCGGCTGGCCGGCATCGCCCAGGTGTGGCGGCGGGACGGAGTCCTGATCGATCCGCACACCGCCGACGGGGTGCAGGTGGCGCGCCGGTTCGTCCGTCCCGGCGTCCCGCTGGTGGTCACCGAGACCGCGCTTCCGGTGAAGTTCGCCGAGACGATCGTGGAGGCGGTCGGACGCGAACCAGAGCGTCCCGAGCGCTTCGCCGGCATCGAGGACCTCCCCCGCCACGTGGTCGAGCTGCCCAACGATGTCGCCGCACTGAAGGCTCTGATCGCCGCCCGCGCCGGTCACTGACCCACGCCATCTGGCCGAAAAGGGGACGGTTCTCCTTATCGGCCACCCCACCCTGTCGGGTCGAGCCCACCGTCCTCGACCCTGGCCCTCCCTACCGAGGTCGCATGGCGACGCTTCACCGTCGACGCACTGAGGCCGGTGACCCGGGCGATCTGGTCGTAGGACACCGAGCGGGTCCGCAGCTCGCTGATCGCCGCCCGCTGTCGGATCGGGTCGAGCAACCGGAACTCCTTCGGGTCGCGGACACCGGACGCGGTCCGGAACAGGCTGGCCACCTCCGCATCCGTATGACGCAATGGACGACCGATGGCGGGCTCGGCCACGATCCGCTCAGTTGCCGGACCGGCGATCCCGGCGAGGACGGGAGCAGGCACGAGCCGACGCAGTTCGTCCCCGTCAACCGGTCGCCCACCCGGGTCGTGTTCGAGGAAGCGCCTGCTGCTCCAGCGGTAGTCCTCCGGACGCTCACACATGCCGGCCTTGACCGGGTTGTTCCAGACATAGCGGAGCACCGTGATGAGGTAGGCGTCGTCCTCCACGGGGCGACTCACAAAGCGATCCTGGAAGAAGTGCCCTACCCGCCCGTACTTGCGATTGAACCAGCCCGCGTATCTGATCCCGAGCCGCTTCAGGACAAGGCCAACCGGCTCGTCGGTGGTACGCAGCACAAGGTGGACGTGGTTCGTCATCAGGCAGTACGCGAGCACGCGACAGCCACTCGCGTCCCGGACGGCGCGCAGGGCATTCAGGAATCTCTCGAAGTCCTCGTCCTCCAGGAACACAGCGTCCCGGTTCACCCCACGCAGAACCACGTGGTACACCCCGGACTCGGCCCGCTGCCTCGGTCGTCGTGGCACGATGCTCCTCTCCCCCACGCACATCCTTGGCAACAGTCCGCTGATGGCGTCTGCGGCGTCAGCCGGCTGTGGAAAAGCTGGAGAGAG
>CAYNLD010000010.1:39333-92140 GCA_964397985.1 uncultured Propionibacteriaceae bacterium
AGAACCGTCCCCTTATCGGCCAACCGCAGTCCACGGCGATCGGGCCGGCGCTTGGGGGTCTGGTCAGAGCTTCAGGCCGCGGCGCTCCAGGAGGTGGTGGAGCTCGGGGTCGGCGCCACGGTAGTCGCGGAAGGCGTCCATGGCGTCGATCGAGCCACCGCGGGCGAGCAGGCTCCGGCGGAAGCGCTCACCGTTCTCCCTGGTCAGGCCCCCGTTCGCGCGGATGAACGCCGCCGTGTCCGCGTCCAGAACCTCCGACCAGATGTAGGAGTAGTACCCGGCGTCGTAGCCGCCCTCGAACGTGTGCCGGAAGTAGGTCGAGCGATACCTCGGCGGCACCAGCGGGTCGTCCAGGCCGACGGACGCGAGCGCTGCCCGCTCGAACTCCTCCACCTGCTCCGGATCGGTGGGCAGCTCCTCGAGCGGCGTCCGGTGCCAGACCTGGTCGAGCAGCGCCGCGCCCAGATACTCGGTGGTCTTGAACCCCTGCTGGAACAGCGTCGAGGTGCGCAGCGTCTCCACCCACTCGGCCGGCATCGGCTCACCGGTGGCATGGTGCACGGCGTACCTCGGCAGGATCTCGGCATCGAGCGCCCACATCTCGTTCACCTGCGAGGGGTACTCCACGAAGTCCCGCGGGGTCTCCGTGCCCGACTGGGACGGGTAGCGCGTATCCGAGAGCAGCCCGTGCAGCGCGTGGCCGAACTCGTGGAAGAGCGTGACCACATCGTCCCAGGTCATCAGGGTCGGCTCCCCCGCCGGCGGCTTGACCAGGTTCGCGTTGTTGATCACCACGGGCAACTGGCCGAGCAGGTGGTTCTGGTCGACCAGATTGTTCATCCAGGCGCCGCCCTGCTTGCCCGGGCGGGTGTAGAAGTCCGCGAGGAACAGCCCCACCGGATCTCCTTCGGCCTCCCGCACCTCGAAGACGCGTACTTCATCGTTGTACCCAACCAGGTCGTCCCGCTCGGCGAAGGTGATGCCGTACAAGCCGGTGGCCGCCGCGAACACCCCGTCGTGCAGCACGCGCTCCAGCTCCAGATACGGACGCAGCAGCGTCGCGTCCAGCTGGTATCGCTCGGTGCGCAGCAGTTCGGCGACATAGGGCCAGTCCCACGCGGCCATCGGCTCGTCCGGGGCGATCCGTTGCCACACCGGCTCCATGTCGGCGGCCTCAGCCCGCGCATTCGCCGCTGCCGCGGGAGCCAGCTTCGTGAGCAGGTCCCAAACGGCCTGGCCGGTGCGCGCACAGCCGTCCGCGGCGACGTAGGCAGCGTGGTTCCCGAATCCGAGCAGGGCGGCGCGCTCGGCGCGCAGGCGGGCCAGCTCGACCACCAGCGGACGCGTGTCATGCTCGCCCCCCAGCCCGCGGCCGACCGAGGCCAGCTGGATCCGGCGCCGCAGCTCGCGGTTGGCCAGCACGTGCAACGACGGCTGGCCGGAGGTGTTCTCCAGCTCGATCAGCCAGCCGGACGCATGGCCTTCCGCGGCCGCACGCTCTCGCGCGCCCGCGACCTGCGCCGGGCTCAGCCCCTCGAGCTCGGCCTCGTCGGTGACCAGCACCGCTCCCGCGTTCATGCCGGCGAGCGCCGTGCGTCCGAACTCCGACTGCACCTCGGCGATCCGGTGGTTCAGCGCCCGCAGCCGGGCCTGTTCCTCCTCCGGCAGGTTCACCCCGGCGCGCTCGAAGGCGAGCAGCTGGCGCTCCAGCCAATACCCGGACGCCGGATCCAGATCGACCTCTCCGGCCTCCACCCTCCGCGCGAGGGCCGCCACCCGCTCGTACAGAGCCCGGTCGAGCAGGATGGCGTCAGCGTGGGCGGCGAGTTGGGGTGCGACGGCGGCCTCGACCGCGTCCAGCACCTCGTTGGTGTCGGCCGGCTGCTTCGTCTCGAAGGCGTGCAGCGCCCGGCTGAGCAGGCGCCCGGACGACTCCCACGCCTCGATCACGTTCGCGACCGTGGCGGGTTCGGTGTCGGCGGCCACCGCTGCGAGTTCGGCAAGGTGCTCCGCGATCCCGGCCTCGATCGCCGGCTGGTAGTGCTCGTCGCGGATCGCGGCGAAGTCAGGCAGTTCGAACGGCAGCGTGGACGGGGCGGAGAGCGGGTTGGTGGCGTCGAGAGGCATGGGGTCCATCCTTACCCCCTTCGGCGGGCCGGCGCGACCCGGCAGGGTGACGGCCTACGTCGCGGCCTTCCGCGGGATGCAGCCGAGCAGGAGCCCCGCCGTGGCCACATTCACCCCGAGAACCGCCCAGTCGAGCCAGGTCATGCCCGGCGTCACGCCCAGCACCGCCGCGACACCGCACACCACGATCGCGAGGATGTGGCCGAGCCGGGACTGCCTGATCACGGCCCTTGTCACCAGCAGGTAGGTCAGCGCGGCCAGACCCAGCACCACGGCGACCAGGCCGCTCGCCACCGCCCCGCCCGCGGGGAAGAAGTAGAGCCTCACGCCGAGCCCGAGATAGGTCAGCGTGAGCAGGCCGAGCAGCACCACCGCAGCCAGCCGGAGACGGGCGCGCGGCGATCCCGGCCCACGCGGGATCCGGATCTTCTTCGCCTGCTGTCCGCGCACGGACACCACCGTAGTGGCCCGCGCCCGGCCGGCCGACCCACCGGGGCGGCTGGGTCCTCCGCCTCGCCGCCCGCGGCGCCACTCGCGCGCCGAGCGGAACTCCTGGCTAGGCTGGCCGGATGGGACTCTCCCCTGTGGAACTGATCGGCTACCTCGCATCCGCACTGGTCGTGGCGTCACTGGCGATGACCTCGGTGGTACGGCTGCGGATCGTCTCGCTGGTGGGCTCGGTCGTGTTCGTCGTCTACGGCCTGCTGCTGCCCTCCGTCCCGATCGTGATCACGAACGCCGCCGTGGCCGGGCTGAACATCTGGTTCCTCCGCAAGGAATTCGCGCCGAACCGTGACCTCGGCGCGGTGCCGATCGAGCCGGACGCCCCCTTCCTGCTCGACTTCCTGCGCTCGCACGCCACCGACATCGCGGGCATCCACCCCGACTTCGACGCCCCGCATCCCGGCGATCTGGTCCTCATCCTGACCAGGGATGGCCTGCCCGCGGGAGCACTCGTCGGCACCCCGGACGGGAGCACCCTTCGGCTTCGCCTCGACTACGTGATGCAGGCCTACCGGGACTCCCGGATCGGGACCTGGCTGTACGGCCGCGGGGCCAGGGTGTTCACCAGCGCCGGCTTCACCCGCATCGTCGCCCAGGCCGACTCCGAGATGGCCCGCACCTACCTGGAACGGGTGGGTTTCGTACGCACCGGCGACGAGCTGAGGCTCGCCCTGGCCACCTGAGCCGGGATCGCAGGGCCGCCGATCCCGGACGCGCCCGGCCGTCCTGGCGCGCTCCGGCGCTACTCAGGGACCGGCGGGCGCGCGGTCACTCGCAGATGCCGAACACACCGGCCTGGACGTGCAGCGGCTTGTTGCCCGCACCAACGAAGAAGATCTTGTTGGGCAGCGTGAACCGCTTGCTGCCGTCGCCCAGGCCCAGGTCCTCGAGCTTGCCAGCGGGGTATTTGGCCTTCAGCTGGGAGAACGTGAGCGTGAGCGGCACGCCGTCCTGCAGCGCAAGTGGAGCGGGTAGCGTCGAGCCGGCCGTCGCCCCCCAGGCAGCAAGGGTCCGCGGGGACTTCTTCGATGTGTCCTTGGCGTCGTACTCCACCCAGAAGGTCCCCCAGCTCACTGTCTGGGCCCACGGGCTGCTGTCGTCCAGCTCGCACCGGATGCCCTGCGAGCTCTCCTCGGGCTTGCCGAGGGCCTCCTCGAGTACCGCGGTGACGTCGGCCTGCTTCGCCCCGAAGGAATAGGTTCCGAGCCCGTCCCCACGCAACACGAGCCGCACGCTGTCCGCCGTCGGCGTCACGGTGGGCGTCGGGGTCGGCGTGGCACTGGTCGCGCTGACGGTGGGCACGACCGGGCTGGGCGTCACGGACGGCGATGGAGAGGCCAGCGGCGGGGTCGTCGCGCAGGCAGCGAGGCCAGGCCCGAGCAGGCCGAAGAACAGGACGGTCAGGGCACGACGACGCATGGCGGGGCTCCCTCGCTGGATCACTGCATCCAGTATCCCTCCCCACTGCTCGTCTGTTCTGCGCGGCTTGTTCTCGCCACTCGTCCAGACTGCTCGGTGTCCTCTAGCCTGAGTTCCGGAAGCGGCGAAGAGGACGGCGAACATGGCGCAGGCGAAGAAGCGGATCGGGATCCTCACCGCGGGCGGCGACAGTCCCGGCCTGAACGCGGCCATCCGTGGCTTCGGCAAGGCAGCGATCAGCAATGGGTGGGAGCTGCTGGGTTACCGGGACGGCATCCGCGGCCTGGTCGAGGATCGCTACACCCTGCTGGACTCGAAGGCCTTGTCCGGCATCCTCACGATCGGCGGCACGATCCTGGGCACCAGCCGCGACAAGGTGCACCAGATGTCCATCGACGGCGAGGTCGCCGACATGCGCCCGCGGGTCGTGGAGAACATCCAGAAGGAGGGCCTGGAGGCCCTGGTGCTGCTCGGCGGCGGCGGGACGGCGAAGAATGCGCTGCGGCTCGCCGAGGCGGGCGTCAACGTGATCACCCTGCCCAAGACGATCGACAACGACATCGCCCGTACCGACACCACGTTCGGCTTCGCCACCGCGATGGAGATCGCCACCGAGGCCGTCGACCGGCTGCACAGCACCGCGCACAGCCACCACCGGATCATCCTCACCGAGATCATGGGCCACCGGGCCGGCTGGCTCACGCTCGGCGCCGGCATCGCAGGCGGCGCGGACATCATCCTGCTGCCCGAGATCCCCTATTCGGTGGCGAGCGTGGCCGACACGATCAGGCAGCGGCTGGACCGGGGCAGCACCTTCAGCGTGGTGGCCGTGGCCGAGGGCGCACGCGACACGCAGGACGCGTCCGACTACGAGGCGGCGCAACTGCTGGTCAAGGCGGCAAAGACACCGGAGGCTGTCCGGGCGGCGAAGGCCCACCTGGCCAACGTCGAGGACGAGCAGCGGGAGCACACCTTCAAGCTCGCCCGCGAGCTGGAGGCGGCCACCGGGCTGGAGTCGCGGGTGTCGATCCTCGGCTACGTCCAGCGTGGCGGCATTCCGTGCGCCGCCGACCGGCTGCTCGCGTCCCGACTCGGGACCGCTGCGGCGCACGCCGTCGGGAAGGGCCAGTTCGGCGTGATGGTCGCCGCGCGCGGCGAAGACACCGAACTCGTTCCGCTCACAGAGGTGGCCGGGCAGCTCAAGCTGGTGCCGCCAGACCACGAGTGGATCCTCACCGCACGCAAACTCGGTACCGGCCTGGGCGACTGAGGCCCCGGCGCAACCCTTCGGAGGCGACCATGATTCGGCGTTTCTGCCAGGTCGATGTCTTCGGTGACGGCGGGATCACCGGCAACCCGCTCGCCGTCGTGCTGGACGGTGACGGACTCGACCCCGCCGCCATGCAGGCGTTCGCCACCTGGACCAACCTTTCCGAGACGACCTTCCTGCTGCCTCCCACCCTGCCGGAGGCCGACTACCGGGTGCGGATCTTCACCGCCACGGCCGAACTGCCCTTCGCCGGGCATCCCACTCTGGGCAGCGCGCACGCCTGGCTCGACGCCGGCGGCGTCCCACGGGACCCTGGCGAGATCGTCCAGGAGTGTGGCGTCGGGCTCGTCCGGCTGCGTTGGGACGGCGAGCGGCTGGCCTTCGCCGCACCGCCACGCCGGCGTTCGGGGCCGCTCGACGAAGCGCACCTCGCTCTCGCGGAAGCCGCGCTCGGAATGCCCCGCACCGACTGGGTCGACCACGAGTGGGGCGACAACGGCGCGCCGTGGATGATGGTCGAACTCGCCGACGCCGGCTCCGTCCGTCGTGCCTGGGTCGACCCGACCCAGCTCGGGCGCCACGACCACCTCGGGCTGGTCGGACGGGATGACGCCGGCTATGCCTACGAGGTGCGCGGCGTGGTCGCCGACCGGGAGGACCCGGTCACCGGCAGCCTGCACGCCTCGGTTGCGCAGTGGCTGCGCGGACGCGGCGTTGTCGCCGCCGACTACGTCGCCACCCAGGGATCGCAGGTGGGCCGGCACGGCGAGGTGTTCGTCCACGACGACGGCGAGGAGATCTGGATCGGCGGACGCACCCTCACCGTGATCAGCGGAGAGGCGCGCCTGTAGCGGCTTCGTCGAACCGGCACCGGCGCGGATCACTCTCCGTCCGGGCCGCGTTCGTGATCGGCACGCCGTCCCCCAGCCGCGATCTCGCCCTCCGGTCCCGCCGGTTCACGCCGAACAGGGCGCGGACTAGGCTGGCTGGGTTGTAGTCGAATCGAGGTAGCCATGCCCGCACTGCGTTCCCGAACCGTCACCCACGGCCGCAACATGGCCGGGGCCCGCGCCCTGTGGCGTGCGACCGGACTGGTCGAGTCCGACTTCGGCAAGCCGATCGTGGCGATCGCGAACTCCTACACCCAGTTCGTTCCCGGTCACGTCCACCTCAAGGAGATGGGCGCGCTGGTCGCGGGGGCGGTCGCGGAGGCCGGCGGCGTCGGCAGGGAGTTCAACACCATCGCCATCGATGACGGCATCGCCATGGGCCACGACGGCATGCTCTACTCACTGCCCAGCCGGGAACTGATCGCCGACTCGGTGGAGTACATGGTGAACGCGCACTGCGCGGACGCCCTGGTCTGCATCTCCAACTGCGACAAGATCACCCCCGGCATGCTGCTGGCCGCGCTGCGGCTGAACATCCCGACCGTGTTCGTCTCCGGCGGCCCGATGGAGGCCGGCAAGGCACAGGTGGTGGCCGGAGTGGCGCAGCCGAGACTGGATCTGATCGACGCGATGTACAAGGCCGTCGACGACAAGGTCAGCGACGAGCAGTTGCTCTCGATCGAACAGAGCGCCTGCCCCACCTGCGGCTCGTGTTCGGGGATGTTCACGGCCAACTCGATGAACTGCCTGCTGGAGGCGCTCGGCCTCGCGCTGCCGGGCAACGGCTCGACCCTCGCCACCGCCGCAGCCCGCAAGGACCTGTTCCTCAACGCCGGCCGCCTTGTGGTCGAGCTGGCCAGGCGCTGGTACGACGGCGATGACGCCTCCGTGCTCCCGAAGTCGATCGCCACGAAGCCGGCGTTCGCCAACGCCATGCGGCTGGACATCGCGATGGGCGGCTCCACCAACACCGTGCTGCACCTGCTCGCCGCAGCGCACGAGGCCGGCGTCGACTTCGACTCCGACGACATCGACGCCCTGTCCCGTACCACTCCGTGCATCTGCAAGGTGGCCCCGAACACCACCAACTACTACATGGAGGACGTGCACCGCGCCGGCGGCATCGCCGCCATCCTCGGTGAGCTCGATCGCGGCGGTCTGCTGGACCGCAGCGTCCACGCCGTCCACTCCCCCTCGCTGGACGCGTGGCTGGCGGACTGGGACCTGCGCGGCGGCTCGCCGCTTCCCGAGGCCGTGGAACTGTTCCATGCCGCACCGGGCGGCGTCCGCACCACCGAGCCGTTCTCGTCCACCGCCCGGTGGGAGAGCCTCGACACCGAAAACCTGAACGGGTGCATCCGGGCGGTGTCCACCCCGTACACGGTCGATGGTGGCCTGGCCATCCTGAAGGGCAACATCGCTCCGGACGGCGCCATCGTGAAGACCGCCGGCGTCCCGGAGGACCTGTGGGTGTTCCGCGGCACGGCCATCGTGACCGAGAGCCAGGAGGAAGCGGTCGAGGCGATCCTGTCCAAGCGGGTGCAGCCCGGGCACGTCGTGGTGGTGCGCTACGAGGGGCCGAAGGGCGGCCCGGGGATGCAGGAGATGCTCTACCCCACGTCCTACCTGAAGGGTCTGGGGCTGGGGCCGCAGTGCGCGCTGATCACCGACGGCCGGTTCTCTGGCGGCTCTTCGGGGCTCTCGATCGGGCACGTGTCGCCCGAGGCGGCCTCCGGCGGTGCGATCGGCCTGATCGAGGACGGCGACCTGATCGAGATCTCCATCCCTGACCGTACGATGACCCTGCTGGTGGATGACTCCACGCTGGCCGAGCGCAGGGCCCGCCAGGATGACCTCGGCTGGAAGCCGAAGAACCGCGACCGCGTGGTCTCGAAGGCCCTGCAGGTGTACGCGTCCATGGCGCTGAGTGCCGACCGGGGCGCGGCCCGCTCGATCGAGCTGGTGACCCAGCCGGCAGCGCGTCCCGAACCCCACCCGATCGGGTGAGCGCCCTCCCTGGATCCGGAGGCGACTGGACCCCGCCGGCGTATCCGGTGAGGATGGAGCGGTGACCTCAGCGAACCAGCCGCCCATCCGTGCCCTGCTGATGGATGCGGATGGGGTGGTGCAGTACCCGCGGAAGGGTTGGCTGCGGGACATGCTTCGGCTGGGCGGGCCACGGTTCATTGCTGATGTGTTCCGCGCCGAGAAGGAGACCCTCACCGGGCAGGTCGACCTGTACCCCCTGCTCACCGGGCTGCTGGAGCGCGACGGCCGGGACTGCACAGCCGACGACATCCTCGAGGTGTGGTGCCGGATCGAGGCGGACGAGTACATGTTGCGCCTCGTCGATCGGGTGCGTGCGGCCGGGGTCGTCACCGCACTGGCCACCAACCAGCAGAGCTACCGGGGCGGCTTCATGCTTGCGAACCTGGGCCACGAGGTTCACTTCGACCACCAGTTCCACTCGTTCCAGATGGGTCTGGCGAAGCCCGACCCCGCCTATTTCACGCACATCGTCACCATCCTCGGCGTTGCGCCAGAGGAGGCCGTGTTCGTCGACGACATGGAGGTCAACGTGCGCGGGGCGCAGCGGGCGGGGCTGCGGGCCGTCCACTTCTCCGCCACGGACACGTACGGCCACCTGCGCTGCCGGCTGCGGGCGCTGGGCGTCCCCGGACTGTGAGGTTGTCCAGTACCCTCGCACCCGTGCTCGAGTACACCCTGACCCCGTCCGACCTGGCCGCATTCGCCGCCTGGCGCTCGGCCGAGGCGGGCGAGGCGGATCCGCGCCGCCGGCGGATGCGGATGAGGGGCGCCTGGCTGGCCGGATCAGCCGCCTACCTCGTGCTGTTCGCGGTCTCGGCACTGCCACTGCTGCTGAATCTCGAGCTGGCGCTGGCCGCGGTGCTGGAACTCCTCGACATCGCCGTGGGCGTCGCCGTCGGCTGGTGGGAGTGGCGCAACGGTCGGGTGGCCGGCTGGCTGCTACGGCGCAGCAACCTCGTCCGCGCGCGCGTGGCACTGGAGAAGTCGGGGGCGTCCCGGAAGGTCTGGCTCGACCCGGACGGGCTGAACGTTGCGGCCGGTGAGCGGACGGCGCACGTCGCCTGGGCCGGCGTCACCCGCATCGCAGATACCGCCGACCACGTGTTCGTCCTCACCGGTTCCGACGCCGCCCACGTGATCCCCCGCCGCGCCGGCGCCGAGGTCACCGAGCTCGTCGCCGAACTCCGCCGCCGCCTGACCTGAGTCGTCCCTCCCCCTACCCGGGGACGGTCGATCTCGGGGGTGGCCTCGGGGACGGTTCCTTTCCCGTTCACGGGGACGGTTCCTTTCCCGTTCACCCAGGTTGCCGGACGCCCGGGGCCCAGCCCGTGACACCGTCCGCCGCACTAACAGCCCTTGTCAGCTCCGCATGAAAAAGAGGAACCGTCCCCGATTCGGTTCGTTCAACTCAGGATTGGCCGAATGAACGGGAAAGGAACCGTCCCCGGATCTCCGGATCCCGACGGGAGCTGCGAGGGGCCGCCGTCCGCGGGGGTCACCAGTCGAGGGCGCAGGCCAGCCGGTCGAGACCGTCCTCGATGACGCCGGGCGCGTTCGTCACGAACGACGGCCGCATCGTCGATCGGTCCGGGTCGGACGCGAAGAACGACCAGCCGGGCACGTAGGCGACCCCGGCGTCCACAGCGGCCGAAAGGGACGCGGCAGTGTCGGTGCCGTCGCCCAGCGCGACCCACAAGAACATTCCGCCCTCGGGACGGGTCACCGTGGCACCGCGCGGCAGCCGGCGGACGAGGCCGTCGGCCATCGCGTCCCTGCGCTCGCGGTACACCTCGACGACGTGCGCGATGTGCGCGTCCAGATCACACGTGGCCAGGTAGCGCGCGACGGCCAGCTGGTCGGTCACGGCACTCTGCAGCCCGACCGCCTGCTTGGCGATCTCCAGCGCGCGCAGGATCGGTCCCTCCGCCCGGAGCCAGCCGATCCGCACCCCCGGCGCCATCACCTTGGACGCCGAGTTCAGCAGCACCGTCTGGGCCGACATCCCCGGCACCGCGGCCAACGGCGGGGCGGCCTCGCCCTCGAAGCGGAGCTCGCCGTACGGGTCGTCCTCGAGCATCGGCACGCCGGTGCGCAGCAACACCTCGGCCACGTCGCGCCGACGTTCGGCCGGCATCGAGCGGCCGGTGGGATTCTGGAAGGTCGGAATCAGGTAGACGAACTTCGGGTGGTGCGCGGCGATGGCGGCGGCCAGTGCGTCCGGAAGCATGCCGTGGGCGTCCGTCTCCACCGCCACCAATCGTGCACCGGCAAGCGTGAACGCCTGGACGGCCGCCAGGTAGGTGGGCTGCTCGACCAGCACCACGTCGCCCGGATCGAGAAGGGTCTGGCCAACCAGGAAGATGCCTTCCTGCGAACCGCTGGTCACCTGCACCTGCTCAGGCGTGGTCGGCAGGTGCCGGCCCATCCTGGCCGCCACCTGCTCGAGCAGCTCAGGCTCGCCCTTCGTCCCGGCATACTGCAGCGCCCGACGGCCCTGCCGGGCGAGCACGTGGTCGTAGGCCGCGCGGAAGTCGTCCAGCTCGAACAGGGACGCGTCCGGGATACCGCCGGCGAAGCTGATCACGTCGCCACGGTTCACGACAGCGAGGATGTCCCGCACCGGAGAGGTGGTGACGCCCGCGAATCGTCCGGCCAACTGGAAGCCCGTGCTCATGAGCGGATCGTCCCACGCGGCGCTGGTCCGGCCATTCCGCCGTCCGAGCTTCGGGAGGCGGACGGCAGCGATAGCCTCCTGCCGTGCAGTCCTCCGCCCCTGGCCCGGTCTGGTGGGGTGCCGGTGCCGAGCCCCTGGAGTTCCGCGTCGAGGAACCCGACAGACTCGCCTTCCAGTTATGGGCGCACGAGCACAGCGGAGCGACCGCCCGCCTGGAGAAGACCTACCGGCACGTGCTCGCCTGGACGACCGCGGTCGTGTTCTTCGTCCTGGTACTGGTCGCCGGCACGGCCACGCTCCGTCCCGGGTTGAAGCGCTGGGTGCTGCTCAGCAGCGCCCTGATCGCGGCCGCGACCTGGCTGATGGGCTGGGCGATGGGACCCTCCGTCGCGAGGGACAAGCTGCGTAGCCACCTGCGCCGCGCGCTCCGACGCTCCCGGGCCGCGGCGACCCACCCTCCGGTGGTGCGGATGTGGGTGGACCCGTCCGGGGTGACGCTCCAGGAACCGGGGGTGCGGATCCACCGGGACTGGCCGGTCCTCGCCGAGCCGGCCACCACCCCCCACCACCACTTCCTGATCGTCAGGACCTACCCGTTCGAGGGCGCCCAGACGGCCTGGATCGTCCCCCGCCGGGCCGGACCGGTCGCCGACGCCCTCACCGACACCGTCCGCAGGCTCGCGGCCGCACCGTCGCAGGGGTCGCAGGTCCCGGCCGTGCCCCCGGTCTGGGGCCTGCCGCCACCCGGCGGGGTCGACTTCGTGCTCAGCGTGGCCGAGCACGAGCGGCGGCTCACTTGGGCACTGTCGCGGGGGTTGTTCGACGCCGACATCCGGGCGCGGCGCCGGCGGGAGATCTCCCCGATCCTGGCCCTGCTGCCCGTCCTGGTCATCCTGTGGGCGCCGGCCTTCCTCGGCTACAGATGGACGGCGCTCATCCCCGGCATCGTGATCACGCTCCCCGCGATCATCGGGGCCGGGTGGGCGTGGGCCACCGCCCCGGCACGCGAGCTCCGGCAGCTGGTGGGCGGCACGGCCGCGCTCTGCCGGGAAGCTCCGGTCGGCATGCACGGGCCGACCCGGGTGTGGCTCGACGAGACCGGGCTGAACGTGAAGTACCTCCACCAGCACCAGCACGTCGACTGGTACCGGATCACCGACGTCATCGAAGGCCCGGACCTGCTGCTGGTACAGGCCGGGACGCTCGCCCTTGCGGTGCCTCGCCGGGCGTACCCCGAGCGGGTCGCCTCGCTGGCGGCCGGGCTGCGCGCGGCGACCCTCAGGACTACGGCGCCAGCCGCTCCCTGATCCACCGGTCCGCGTCCAGGCGGAACCGGACGCGGTCGTGCAGCCGCGAGCGCCGGCCCTGCCAGAACTCCCAGGTGTCGGGGACGAGCCGGTAGCCGCCCCAGTGCGGCGGGCGCGGCGGGTTGAGCCCGTAGGTCGCCGACGCCTTCGCCGCGTTGGCGAGCAGCACGCCGCGGTTGGCGATCACGTCGCTCTGCGGGGACGCCCAGGCGCCGATCCTCGAGTCCAGCGGACGGGTCGCGAAGTAGGCGTCCGACTCCTCCGCCGAGGTTCGCTCCACGCGTCCCTCGACACGGACGACACGCTCCTGCAGCACCCAGTGGAACTGGAGCGCGGCCTGCGGGTTCGCGGCCAGCTCTCGGCCCTTGCGGCTGTCGTAATTGGTGAAGAAGACCAGCCCGTGCTCGTCGGCGGACTTCAGCAGCACGACCCGGGTGGACGGGCGCAGGTCCGGCCCGACGGTCGCCAGGGTCATCGCGGTGGGCTCGGGAACGTCCCCGGCCACAGCCTCGTCGAACCAGCGCTGGAACAGCGCCAGTGGCGCGCTGCCGGCGTCCGCCTCGTCGAGGGTGTCGCGGCCGTAGTTCTTGCGCAGGTACCTCAGGTCCACGCGGCCAGCCTAGGCGTAGACGGCGCACACCGTTTCCCACCGAGCACCCGCAGGAAGGGGTGCGCGGTCGGCTCGCTCAGCGCGCGAGCGACTCGGTCACGTCGGGGTCGCCGTATGGCGAGTGCCGGGTGATCGTGCCGCCCGGGTGCAGCGACGCGTCGGCCGTGTAGCGCTCGTGCAGCGTCGACTCCGCATCCGCGTCGCCGGTGTCGGCCCGCTCAAGCAGGTCCGCGAGTTCGTCCAGCTGCTCCGGCGTGGGACGGGCGCCCCAGTCGTCCCAGAGCAGCAGTTCGTCGCCGTATCGATGGGCGACCTGGAACACGACGTACTCACCGATGAAGTCCGGTCCCCTGAACGGCAGGCTCTGATCGACGCCGTAGGAGTCGGCGTCGAGCGTTCCCGCGCGATGGCCCCGCCACGCCTGCGCGGCAGTCTCGAACGGCGCGCCAGGGCCACGCGGCAGGTCGCGCACGTCGAAGTCGAAGTCCTCCTGGCGCAGTTCCGGGTCAGTGCGCACCCACCGGTCGCCGTCGAGGTACTCCACAACCACGTGATCGTGGTGGAACGGCCGGGCGAAGTAGCCGGCGAAGCCGACCACTGTGCGAGCCGGGACGCCGCGAGCCCGCAGAGCGCCGACCAGGAACAGCGAGTGGTCACGACAGCACCCGGCGACCTTCGAGGCCGTCTCGCGGGGCTCGGTGAGCGGCCCGGGGTGACGCGCCAGATCGAGCTCGAGGATGCGTTCCAGCCACCGGCTGTCGATCTCGGCTCGTCGCTCGACCGGCAGGTCGGGCAGCTCGGCCCGGTAGTGCGCGATCGTATTGCGGGACGCGGCGCACAGCCCCTCCACGTCGTCGGGCAGGGCGCGCAGCCGGTCGGCGTGCCTGCCGGGATCCGAGAAGGACGACTGTCGAAGCCAGAGCTCGGGGAACTGCATGGCGACAAGGGTGCACCCTCTCCCCGGGGGAGCGTCCAGCCCCGTCGACAGATCGGCGATCAGTCAGGCTCCCCACGGACGGCCACTGCTGGCGGTCGGTCGCCGCGGATCGATGCCACCATGTCAGCCACCTGGCGGGTGGCGGCGACGTCATGGGCCCGGAACACCACCGTCCCCAGCCAGCTGGCGACAGCGGTCGCGGCCAGGGTGCCGAAAAGCCGCTCGTCCACGCCGAGATCGAGCGTCTCGCCGACGAAGTCCTTCCGCGACAGCGCCTGCAGCACCGGGTAGCCCAGCGCGGCGACGGCCCCGGTGGCGCGCAGCACCCGTAGCGAGTGCCGGGTGGTCTTGCCGAAGTCGAGGGTGGGATCGACCAGCACCCGCTCGGCGGGGACGCCTGCGGCGACCGCACGCTGGGCGCCTGCGGCGAGCGTGGCGAGGACGTCGCGCACCACATCGTCCGGGTCGGGCCCGTAGCTCACGTTCACCGGGTCGGTGCGCGGCGGCAGCCCGCCGGTGTGGGTGACGACATAGCCGGCGCCGAGATCAGCGGCGACGTCCACCAGCTCCGGGTCGGCCCCCGCCCAGGTGTCGTTGACCAGGTCGACGCCCGCCTCCGCGCACGCGGAAGCCACCTCCGCACGCCACGTGTCGAGACTGAGCACCATGTCGGGATGCCGCTCGCGGACCGCCAGCAGGAACGGCCGAACCCGCTCGACCTCCTCCTGCACTGAGACCTCCGGCCCGACCTGCCCCGCCCGGACCCCGCCGACGTCGATCAGGTCGGCCCCCTCGGCGAGCAGCCGGTCGACCGCGGCCAGCCCCGGTTCGAGGTCGGTGTAGCGTGCGGCCGCGTAGAAGGAGTCGGAGGTGCGGTTCACGATGCCCATCACGGCGGGGTGGACTGCGTCGAAGCGGCGTCCGCGCAGGATCAGGGCCGGCACGTCCACCGGCGGGCTCGGCCAGGAAGAACTCACGGCGTCCACTGTGCCCTATCCGCGACGACCCGCCCGGACGACGGGAATGACCTGCGGACGATTCGCGGCTGAATAGACTCCTTCCGACGCCACCCCGATCCGAACCCAGGAGCACCATGAACCCCGACACCAACGACGCTGCCGCCGCACTGGCGAGCACCCCCGTGATCATCCTCAGCATCGTCCTCGGCGTGCTGATGATCGTCGCGATGTGGAAGATCTTCAGCAAGGCCGGTGAGGCCGGCTGGAAGTCGATCATCCCGATCTACAACGCCTTCGTGCTGTTCCGGATCGCCGGGCTCAACCCGTGGATGTTCCTGCTCATGCTGATCCCCCTCGTGAACGTGGTCGTGGCGATCGTGCTGTCGCTGAAGCTCGGCGAGCGGTTCGGCAAGGGCGCGGCGTGGTCGATCTTCCTGCTGGTCATCTTCAGCACGATCGGCTACCTCATCCTCGGCTTCGGCAGCGACCAGTACCGCCGTCCCCTGGCCTGAGACATCGGGCGCAGTTCGCGGGGACGGTTCCTTTCCCGTTCACCAGAACCGTCCCCTTCCGGTTCACAGGGACGGTTCCTTTCCCGTTCACGCCCCGACAAGGGACACCACTGAACCGTAAAGGAACCGTCCCCTTTCCCGTTCACCAGGTGTGTCCGGCAGAGGGCCCGGTCTGGTCAGGGCGGGTCCGGGCGCGCGAAGATGGCCGCGATCGAGGAGGATCCATGGCACACCAGGTGTTCCCCGGCGCGGGCCCGGGCGCGTTCGGCTCCGTCCGGGAGACGCCCAGCACCAGGGACGAGCGGTTCGCACTCGGCAGGTCGCTGCGCGACAAGGTGCCTTACGCCGCACTCGGTGAGTGGACGGCGGGCCCCGCACGGTTCGATCCGATCGCGCTGATCGCGATGAGCCACGTCGGTCGGGTTTCCGACCTGGTCGGGATCCGGGTCGCCCGGATGGCCACCACCCCGTACGGCTTCCTGCGTGGCTCTGCGGCGGTGATGGCTGCCGACGTGGCGTCGCTACCGTCCACCGGCATCCACCCCGTGGTGTGCGGGGACGCTCACCTGGGCAACTTCGGGTTCTACCGCTCGCCCGAGGGCACGCAGGTGATCGACCTGAACGACTTCGACGAGGCGCACCCGGGTGCGTGGGAATGGGACGTGCGCCGGCTGGTCGCGAGCGTGTGGGTGGCCGGGCGCGAGAACGGCTACAGCGAGCAGGCGTGCGAGGCGTCCGCGCGGTCCTGCGTCCGCGAGTACGCGGCCGAGGTCGGCGCGCTGGCCACGCAGCGGCTGCTGCGTCGCTCGTTCAACCGGCTCGACGTCTCGCACCTGAAGAGCAGCGTCCGGGATGAGAGCCTGCGCAAGGAGATCCGCAGGGCGGTGAAGAGCGCCCGCAGGCGGACCAACGACCGGGTGCTGCCCAAGCTCACCGCCGAGGTGGACGGGCGTCGCCGGATCATCGCCGAGCCGCCGATCACGACGTCGGTCGACGCGGCAGAGGCCGACGCGGTCGCGGCGGGGCTCGATGACTACCTGCCCTCGCTGGGACCGCACTGGCGACGGGTGGTGGGCGGCTACACCGTCGAGGACATCGCCCACCGGGTGGTCGGCGTGGGCTCGGTGGGGCTGCGCGCGTACGTGGTGCTGCTGGTCGGGTCGAGCGCTGACGACGTGCTGTTCCTACAGCTCAAGCAGGCGCGGCGCTCGGTGCTGGCGCGGTTCGTCCACGGCGACGAGGCGTGGCACGCCCACCAGGGACAGCGGGTGGTGGAGTACCAGCAGGCGCTGCAGACGGTGAGCGACCCGCTGCTGGGCTGGACGACGATCGAGGGGCGCGAGTACTACGTCCGCCAGTTCCGGAACATGAAGGGGACGGTGCCCCTGAACGCGATCCATGAGCGGGCCCTGAGCGACTATGCGGGGATCGTGGGACGCCTGCTGGCGAAGGGTCACGCGCGAACCTCCGGGGCGTCCATGATCGCCGGCTACCTCGGCGACAGCGAGGCCGCGGGCGAGGCGTTCGCCCGGTTCGCCCGCCGCTACGCCGACCAGACCGAGGCCGACTGGTCAGCCCTGGTCGCCGCAGCGAAGTCCGGCAAGCTCCCGCTCGCCGACGACGCCCACATGGGCTCCGCCTTCCGTCCCGGCTGACCGGGGGACCTTGGGGACCGTTCCGTTGCCGTTCGCGGGGACGGTTCCTTTCCCGTTCGGATGGTCCGTCCCCATTCCCGTTCACAGGGACGGTTCCGTTACCGTTCACCAGTCGTTGCCCTTGTCAGCAACTGAACGGGAAGGGAACCGTCCCCGAACCGGCAGCGTGAACGGGAAGGGAACCGTCCCCGCGCTGCGCCAACCAAGCTGGGACCACGTGAGGTGGACGGACGGTCAGGTGATCTCGACCAGGAGGTCGCCTCCCTCGACGGCCTGGGCATGGCCGATGGCGGCGCGCTTCACCACCCCGGCGACCGGGGACGTGATCGCCGCCTCCATCTTCATGGCCTCGATTGTGGCCACCTGCTGGCCGGCGCTCACGTGATCGCCCACCTCGACGATCAGCGTGACCACGCCGGCGAACGGAGCCGGCACCTGGCCGGGCGCCTTCGGGTCGGCCTGCTCGGCTGTCGCCACCGTCGACGTCACCGACTCGTCGCGGACGGAGATCACCCGCATCTGGCCGTTCACCGTGCAGATCACCTGGCGCATGCCGCGGTCGTCCGGCTCGCCGATCGCCGAGATGCCGAGCAGCAGCGACTTGCCCCGCTCGATCCGCACCTCGACCTCCTCACCCTGCCGCACGCCGTGCAGGAACTCCCTGGTCGGCATCGCGGTCAGCCCCGAGTAGGCCTCGAACGACTCCTCGTAGTCGCGCAGCGGGCCGGGGAAGAGCAGCCGGTTCAGCGTCCGGCGCGGGTTGGACGCCAGGTCGGCGGCCTCGTCGTCGGTCAGCTCGCTGACCACCGGCTTCGCGGTCCGTCCCGCGAGCGCCTTGGTGCGGAACGGCTCGGGCCACCCGCCGGGCGGGTCACCGAGATCACCATTGAGGAAGCCGATCACCGAGTCGGGAATGTCGTACTTGTCCGGGTTCGCCTCGAAGTCGGCCGGGTCGGCGTTGCGTCCGACCAGCGCGAGTGCCAGGTCTCCGACCACCTTGGACGACGGCGTCACCTTCACGATGTTGCCGAGGATCTTGTTCGCCGCGGCGTACATATCCTCGATCGCCTCGAACCGGTTGCCCAGACCCAGCGCGATCGCCTGCTGGCGCAGGTTCGACAGCTGACCCCCGGGGATCTCGTGGTGGTAGACGCGTCCGGTCGGCCCGGGCAGACCGGACTCGAACGGCGCGTACAGCTTGCGGACCGCCTCCCAGTACGGCTCCAGCGCCTCGACGGCATCCAGACTCAGCCCGGTGTCGCGGTCGGTGTCCTCCAGGGCAGCCACCAGTGCCGACATCGACACCTGCGAGGTGGTCCCCGCCATCGACGCCGCCGCGACGTCCACCGCGTCCACCCCTGCGTCGATCGCGGCCAGCAGCGTGCCGAGCTGGCCACCGGCAGTGTCGTGGGTGTGCAGGTGAACCGGCAGGTCGAAGTTCGACCGGAGCGCCGTGACCAGCTTCGCCGCGGCAGGCGCCCGCAGCAGGCCGGCCATGTCCTTGATCGCGAGAATGTGCGCGCCCGCCTCGACAAACTGCTCGGCCAGATGCAGGTAGTAGTCCAGCGTGTACAGCTGCTCCGCCGGGGAGGTCATGTTGCCCGTGTAGCACAGCGCCGCCTCGGCCACGGCATGGTCGGTCTCCAGCACCGCCTCGATCGCCGGACGGATCTGCTCCACGTTGTTCAGCGCGTCGAAGATCCGGAACACGTCCAGCCCAGACCTCGCGGCCTCGTGCACGAACGCCTTCGTGACCGCCAGCGGGTAGGGGGTGTAGCCGACGGTGTTGCGGCCGCGCAGCAGCATCTGCATCGGGATGTTCGGCATCGCCGCGTGCAGCGCGTCCAGCCGGTCCCACGGGTCCTCCTTGAGGAACCGCAGTGCCACGTCATACGTCGCGCCGCCCCACGCCTCCACGCTGAGCAGCTGCGGCAGGGTCCGGGCGATCACCGGCGCGACGTGCATCAGGTCGCGGGTGCGGACGCGGGTGGCCAACAGCGACTGGTGCGCGTCCCTGAAGGTGGTGTCGGTGACCGCCACCGCGGTCTGGGCGCGCAACTCGGCGGCCCACTGGGCGGGCCCGACCTCGAGCAGCCGTTGCCGAGAGCCGGACGGGGGCTGCACCGCCAGCGCACCCTTCGGCAGCTGCGGCAGCTTCTCCTGCGGCCGGATCGTCGAACGCGCCTCACCGTTCGGCTTGTTGACGCTCACCTCTGCGAGGTAGGTGAGCAGCTTCGTGCCCCGGTCGGCGGGGATGTGGTAGTGCAGCAGGTGCGGACGGTCGTCGATGAAGCTGGTGTTGGTGTGCCCGTCGAGGAAGTCGGGATCGGAGATCACCGCCTCAAGGAACGGGATGTTCGTCGAGACTCCGCGGACGCGGAACTCGCTCAGCGCCCGATAGGCCCGGCGCGCGGCGGAGTGCAGGTCGGAGCCGCGGCAGGTCAGCTTGACCAGCATCGAGTCGAAGTGGGCACCGACGGTGGCGCCGGCGAACACGACCCCGCCGTCGAGGCGGACGCCGGAGCCGCCGGGCGTGCGGTAGACCGAGATGGTGCCGGTGTCGGGACGGAACCCGTTCTCCGGATCCTCGGTGGTGATCCGGCACTGCAGGGCGGCGCCACGGACGCTGATCGCGTCCTGGGTGAGACCCATTCCGACCAGGGTCTCGCCGGCAGCGATCCGGATCTGGCTGCTGACCAGGTCGACGTTGGTGACCTCTTCGGTGACGGTGTGCTCGACCTGGATTCGGGGGTTCATCTCGATGAAGACGTAGCCTCCGTCCTCGCCGAGCAGGAATTCGACGGTGCCCGCGTTCACGTACCCGATCTGCCGGGCGAAGCGGACGGCGTCGGTGCAGATCCGGCGGCGCAGCTCGGGGTCGAGGTTGGGCGCGGGGGCGATCTCGACGACCTTCTGGTGACGCCGCTGCACCGAGCAGTCCCGCTCGAACAGGTGGACGACCTCGCCGGTGGCGTCGGCGAGCACCTGCACCTCGATGTGCCGGGGTCGCAGCACGGCCTGTTCCAGGTACATCCTCGAGTCGCCGAACGCCGATTCGGCCTCCCGCATCGCCTCGGCCAGCGCCGCTGACAGCTTCTGGGGGTCTTCGACCCGGCGCATGCCGCGTCCGCCGCCGCCGGACACCGCCTTCACGAACAGCGGGAACCCGACCTCGTCCGCCGCCGCGACCAGGGTGTCGACGTCCGCGCTCGGCTCGGAGCCGCGCAGGGTCGGCAGGCCCGCCTCGCGCGCGGCCGCGATGGCCCGGGCCTTGTCGCCGGTCAGTTCGAGGACGGTGTGCGGCGGCCCGATGAAGGTGATGCCGGCGTCCTCGCAGGCCTGGGCGAGGTCGGGGTTCTCGGAGAGGAAGCCGTAGCCGGGGTAGATGGCGTCGGCCTCGGCGTGCCGAGCGGCCTCGATGATGCCGGGCACGTCCAGGTAGGCGCGGACGGGATGGCCGCGCTCGCCGATCTCGTAGGACTCGTCCGCCTTCAGCCGGTACTCGGCGTGCCGGTCCTCGTAGGGGAACACCGCGACGGTGCCCACCCCGAGTTCGGTGGCGGCGCGGAACGCCCGCACGGCGATCTCGCCCCGGTTCGCGACCAGGATCTTCCGGAACATCGGGCCTCCTCGGCGGTTCGGCGTCCGAACGACTCTATTCGCTGCGGGTACCCGATCGGCACCCCCGGTCCGCCGGGAGCGAACGGGAACGGGGACGGACCCGCGACAGACGGGACAGTTCGCCGCCGACTCAGGGGACGGTTCCCTTCCCGTTCACCCGACTCAGGGGACGGTTCCCTTCCCGTTCACCCGACTCAGGGGACGGTTCCTTTCCCGTTCACTCCCCCGGTGAGCGGAACCACTGCGCGCCCGGCGGATCGCCGTGTAGAACGGCAACCGGGCGAGTTGGGCCTCGCGCCGCGCCAGCTGGCGTTCGGCTGCCGTGGCGCGCGTCCGTTCGGCCCGGAGTTCGTCCCGCAGCCGCGTTGATGTCTCGACCTCGCGGTCGTACAGCCGAGCCGCAGTGAAGGCGTTCAGGGCGAGTTCCCGCTCGTAGCGACTGAACGCGTGGAAGGGACGCTCGCCGGCCGTGCCGGTGAGCGCCGCGCTGATCCGGCCGAGGTTGTCCAGGCTCAGCTGCCAGAATCCCGCGCGTATGGACGCGAACTCCCGCCTGCGCGCCGCGAAGTCGCCGAACCACGCATCCACCTGGTCGAGGACGCGGCCCGGCCATTCGTCCCCCCGCGGATCAACGGCGAGCTCGGGGTGCCCGATGTCGTCGGCGAACCAGCGCAGCTTGTCGCGCGTGGCAACCGAGATGATGCCGTTGCCCAGGCCGAACGGGATCATCTGGCCGTGCCCGCGCATCCCGATGGTGAGCGGCAACCGCCCGTAGTAGGCGAGCCCGTCGTGGATGTCGCGCTCGATCCCCTCCAGGGGCACCAGCCGCGCGTCCACGCCGTGCTCGCGGAGGTGGTCGTGGAAGCGGCGGTCGCGGGGATGGTGAGAGATCACGTCGAGCGCGTACCCGCGTCCGGACAGCTGCCTGGCGACATCGAGCAGGCCGGCGAAGACCCGGTCACCGTTGTAGCCGGCCAACTCGTTGCGCTCCTCGAAGGTGACCTGGAACCCGACGCGTCGCTCCGGCTCGAGGTCGGGCACGTACAGGTCCGGCACCAGGTAGGACGCGACCGTCGTCGGGCAGGGCTGGAAGGTGAGCCGGTCCCGCAGCTCTGGCTGCAGGTAGTCCCGGACGCGGGCGATGGAGGCATGGTTCCGCAGCCCGAAGAACGCCGCCTTCGCGACCGTCGCGTTCAGGTGCTCGGCGAAGATGGGGTCGAAGTCCGGTTCTCCCTCGAACCGGTTGTAGCCGATCGCAAACACCACCAGGGGCACGGTGAGCGCCTCAAGGTCAGCGATCGAGACCTTCCACTGCCATCCCGACAGCCGGTTCTCGTTCGTGCTGCGCAGCATCAGACCGCCACCACCCAGCACGACCGCGTCATAGCCCTGGTTGACCTGCCGCACCCGGCCCGCGCCGACCTGGTGCCGGAGATTGGCCGACCCCGTCACGAGGAACCGCTCGCGGTCGTCATACCCATCGAGCAGCAGCCGGACGAGCTCGAACAGGATGGCGTCGCCGTAGTTGCTGCGCGGCTTGAGGTCGAAGTGGAACAGGTGCAGCACGGCGTCTCCTCCGTCCGGGTGCGCTGGCGCACACGCGGATTGTGGACGGCTCGTGTGAACCGCCGGTGATTCCGGGGTGAACGCGCGCCCACCGAGCGCCATCGCTGAGCCCGAACGGGAATGGGGACGGACGGACCCGGTGAACGGGAAAGGAACCGTCCCCGTGAACCGGAAAGGGGACGGTTCCTCTCCCGTTCACTCAGCCCCAGGCGGCCCCGACGTCGGCGGCCCGGCCCCGGCCGAACGCGCGGCCTGCCTCCGTACAGGCCGGGACGCGGTCGACGGCGAGCACATTCAGGCCGATCGCGCGGCGGCCGGCCGCGTCCGGGGCGAGCAGCATCACTGTGGCACCGGACGCGCGCAGCCGCGCAGCCTGCACCGCCGGGCGCCGGTGTGCCTGCACCGCCCCGGTCAACGGCGCGAGCGCCACGACAACATCGGCCGCGCCCACCACGTCGAGATTCGCCGGGGAGCGCAACCCGCCGTCGAAGTACAACCGTCCGCCGATCCGCACGGCCGGGAGGACTCCCGGCATGGCGCAACTCGCTGCCACCGCCAGGGCGAGGTCGACCGGCCGTCGGGCCCGGAAGAACGCCGGACGGCCCGTGGCCGCGTCGGTCACAACGACCACGAGAGGCGCCGGCCAGCCCCGCCCGGCGAGATCGCCGGCCACGGCGTCCACCCAGCGTCCGGATGCCTCCGGCGTCCACTCGGCGGCCGCCCTGCGGCCCAACCCGACGACGGCCTGGCGCCGGTGCGGGTACAGCTGCGCGGCCACCAGCCGGATCGCCGCAGACACCGGGACCGCACCGGGGACGTCTCCGCCATGGCCGGGTGGGCGAGGCGACTTGCCGGGATTCGACCCGAACGCCCGGCCGGACCCAAGGGCGTCCGCCACGTCCCGGACCGCCTCCCCTGCGGCGAGCCGCGCAGCCAGCAACGCCCCCGCCGACGTGCCGACGAGCAGATCGGCGTTCCAGGACAGCCCGGCGTCCGCGAGTCCTTCCAGCACCCCGACCTGCCAGGCCAGCCCGGTCAGGCCACCACTGCCCAGCACCAGGGCCCGGCGCGACGTGTCCACCTCCCGATTCTGCGGTATCGCCTCGCGCTGTCGCGCCTCTGACTGCCGACCGCAGCTCAGGAGGGCACCTTGCTCAGACGATTCTTCTCGGCCTCTCAGGCCCTCTGCCGGCGCTCGGCGGCAAACTGGCCCGCAAGACACACCGGAACGAGGATCTCGATGGCGCGTCACCTCGTCGTCAGCGTGATTGCCTTGTGCGTGCTCTCAGCCTGTTCCTCGCCGGCACAGTGGACGCCGGGCCCGATCGTCACGGAGAGCGCCACCATGGTCGCGACGACCCCGTCCGCGTCCCCCACGTCGTCCGCCACCGCAGCCACCCCGACCACACCTGCGGTCCCCGACGCCACCGGTGCCACGGACGTGAGCAGTTACGACTTCGCCGACTTCGCCAGCCCGTCGGGGCGAATCTGGTGCGGCCTGCGGTCCGACCTCGCGCTGTGCCACTTCCCCTACGGCATGAAGGGCAAGGTGCCGTCCTCGAACACCGTGTGCCCGGGCGAGGGCCTGGACGTGACCGGTGTCTCCGTCGACTCCCAGGGCAGGGCGGCGTACTTCTGCAGCGGCGACCCGGAGGCTTTCCCGCAGACCAGCAGCGAGTCGGTCGCCTGGTGGAAGCCCACCGGCTACCCGTCGGTGAAGTACAACAGCTTCACACTCGCCGTCCTGCCGTACGGCAAGAAGATCGCCAACGGCGGCTACGTCTGCATCAGCGAGAAGGCCGGTGTGACCTGCGGCAACACCCAGACGGGCAAGGGCTTCAAGGTCGCCCTGGCGGGGGTGACCTTCATCGGGTGAGCCCGTGTCGGCGCGCGGGGGGTCCGCGCCGACCCGGGTTCGCCCACCTCCGGTGACACCGCAGGAATGCCGGCGCCGCGTCGGTATCGTGTCGCCATGTCTGCCCCGGCGTCCGAGCTGTCCAGCCCGCTGCTGGACGCCTACCGGATGCATCCGGCCCGCGCGGGCGTCGATGAGCTGATCGAGGCCGGGCGGCCGCGTCCGCACACCGGGGAACTCGCAGCGACCATCGACGGCATGGGGCTCGGCGGGCTGCTCGCGGCCCGCGCTGAGGCTGCCGGGCTGGTCGCGGACGAGGGCATCACCTACGGCGCGGCCTCCTCGGGAGCCCGGATGCCGTGGCTGGTCGACCCGCTGCCGCTGCCGCTGGACGCCGCCGACTGGACCGGACTGGAGCGTGGCCTGGTCCAGCGCGCCCGCCTCCTTGATGCCGTGATGGCCGACCTGTACGGCGACCGCACGCTGCTGCGTACCCGCGTCCTGCCGCCGGCGACGATCCTCTCGCATCCCGGCTTCACCCGTCCGGCGGACCGGATCGAGATGCCGGGGCGACGACAGCTCGTGCTCACAGCCACCGACCTGGGCAGGGACGCGTCCGGCGCATGGCGGGTGATCTCCGACCGCACCCAGGCCCCCGCCGGAGCCGGCTACGCGATGGCCACCCGACGCATCGTCAGCCGGGTGCTCGCAGGGCTGCACCGGAGCAGCGACCTGGCCCGCCTGCGAGGCTTCTTCCACGCCATGACCGGGGCCCTGCTGGACGCGGCGCCGGGCGGTTCGGAGACCCCACGCGTGGTGCTGCTGTCCCGCGGAGCGACCAGCGTGACCGCCTACGACCAGGGCTTCCTCGCCGCGATGCTCGGCTTCCCGCTCGCCGAGGCCGACGACCTGGTGGTGAGCCGGGGACGGGTCTGGCTCCGCGCCGGGGACAACCTCGAACCGGTGGACGTGATCCTGCGTCGCGTCGATGCGGCGCTCGCCGACCCGCTGGAGTTCCGCGGCAACTCCGAGGTGGGCCTGCCCGGTCTGGTCGAAGCCGGACGGCGGCGTGCGGTGACGGTGGTGAACCCGGTCGGCTCCGGCGTCCTCGACAACCCGGCCCTGATCGCGCACCTGCAATCCGTGGCACGGGCACTGCTCGGCGAGGATCTGCTGCTCGACGCCCCTACCACGTGGTGGTGCGGCGAGGAGTCCCAGCTCAGCCACGTGCTGGCGCACCTGGACGAGCTGGTGATCAAGCCGACCGCACGCAAGGACGCGGCCGCGGTCCGGTACGGCTGGCTGCTCGGTGCGGACGAGCGGACGGAGCTGGTCGACCGGATCCGTGAGGAGCCGTGGGCGTGGTGCGGGCAGGAGCCGATCGAGCTGTCCACGGCACCCGTGGTCACCCCGGGCGGGCTGGAACCGCGCCGGTTCGTGCTGCGCGCGTTCGGTGTCGCGGCCGGGGACGGCTACCAGTTCCTTCCCGGCGGACTGGGCAGGGTCGCGGCGAGCACCAGCGAGCACACCGTGTCCAGTGCGGCCGGCACGCTCGCGAAGGACGTGTGGGTGCCGGCTTCGGCGGTGGAGCGCGCCGAGCCGGAGCGGGTCCGGCCGCGGCTCACACTGGCCAGGGAGGGGGCGGTGCCGCCGCGCGTCGCCCGCACCCTGATGGCGATCGGCAAGTTCGCCGAGCGGGCCGAGAGCACCGCCCGCCTGGTCAAGGTCGCCGACGACCTGGCCGAGGACTTCGCCGCGCGTCCCGATACCTGGGGTGCGGTCGCAGCAGGCCAGCTGATCGAGGCGGTGGCAGCCATCACCGGCATCGAGCGCTGGTATGCCGAATCGGCGCTGGGTTACCTGACCCGGGTGGCGCTGGACGCATCCGCGCCGGGCGGGGTGCACCACAGCGCGCGGCGGCTCACCGCCGAGGCGCAGGAGGTCCGCGACCTGATGAGTGTGGACGTGTGGAGCGTGTTCAGCCGGCTGGAGCGCACCCTCGCGTCCCCTCCGGACTCCGACGGCGACCTGCAGCCACTGCTGGCCGACGTGCTGGAATCCCTGCTCGCCCACGCCGGGATCATGGCGCAGAGCATGGTGCGGGATTCGTCCTGGGCGTTCCTGGACGCGGGCAGCCGGCTGGAGCGGGCCCGGCACACCGTCTCGATGCTGCGGCACGCGCTGGCCGGACGGTCGCCCGGCCACGCCTCCGACCCGACTGCCGATCTGGTGGCGGACGCGGTGCTGCGCGCAGGGGAGAGCATCATCACGCACCGCCGGCGGGCCGCGTCCGGTACCGGACCGGCGACCGCGACCGAGTCGGTGCGGCAGCTGCTCGTGCACGACCCGGCGAACCCGCGCTCGGTGGCGCACTCGCTGGCCGCGCTCGCCTCCGACCTGCGCCTGGTGGGGGACGTCCGCCTCGCCGGCCAGGCGGACGCGATCCTGGCCGACGTGGATGCCTACGCCGCTGCGGCTCCGGATGATGTCGACGCGCGGTTGCAGCAGTTGGCTTCCGCCCTCGACGGGCTCGGCGAGCGGATCGGGGCCCGCCACTTCGTCCGGCAGGCCACCCGGCGCACTGCCGAGACCTGGTCGACCCCGAGGCAGGCCGGCTGATGAGCTACGGACCCCACCGCTACCGGGTGCGCCACGTCACCCGCTACACCTACGACGACGTGCTCGAGGCCTGCTACAACCGGGGCCTGCTGCAACCGCGCGAGACGCCGACCCAGCGGGTGCTGGCCAGCGAGGTGGTGGCCACGCCGCCGTCCGACCTGATGGCGAGCCACCTGGACTACTTCGGGAACCACTCGCTCTACCTCGAGACCCGCGAACCCACCACCGAGCTGACCGTTGCGGCGACGAGCGTGGTCGAGGTGGACTGGCCAGAGCCGGACCTCGCCGGCCTGGACGCCTGGACGGTGGCGGGGGCGGCCGCGGAGCTCGCGGCGAGCCTCGACGCGGTGGAGCTGGCCGAGTTCACCCTGCCGTCCCCGCTGGTGGCGATCGGCACGAAGGTGCACGCCTACGCCGCGTCCGAGTTGCGGCCGGAGCGGCCGCTGGGAGAGGCCCTCACCGCCCTGCTGCACCGGATCCACGACGATTTCGGCTACCGGCAGGGCTCCACGTCGGTACGGACAACGCTGGCCGAGCTGCTGGAGTTGCGGCAGGGCGTCTGCCAGGACTTCGCACACCTCGCGGTCGGCTGCCTGCGGTCAGTCGGGCTGCCCGCGCGGTACGTGAGCGGCTACCTGGAAACCGCGCCTGCGCCCGGGAAGGAGAAGCTGCAGGGCGCGGACGCCACGCACGCCTGGGCGTCCGTGCTCATCCCGCACGGCGACTGGCTCGACCTCGACCCGACCAACGACCACTACGCCGACTCCCGCTACATCGTCACCGCGTGGGGACGCGACTTCTCCGACGTCTCCCCGCTGCGCGGCGTGGTCTTCACCGAGGCCGCCGCGTCCGACCTCGTCGTCGAGGTCGACGTCGACCCGCTGCCGCTGGACTGAGCCGTCCCTCCGGATCCCCGGTCCGTCCCCTTCCCGTTCGCGGGGACGGTTCCCTTCCCGTTCACTCACCGCCCGTGATTGGTGGAACGTGAACCGAAACGGGGACGGTTCTTTGCACGATTCGCCCGCTGACAAGGGACCTAGCTACGTGAACGGAAATGGGGACGGATCATGTGAACGGAATCGGAACCGTCCCCGTGAACGGGATTGGGAACCGTCCCCGTGAAGGGGATTGGGAACCGTCCCCGTGAACGGAATCGGAACCGTCCCCGCTCCTCCCGAGCCGCGGGGCGCCGCTGAGCAGTGGTCGCCCGAACCGCGGGCGGACGCGGGGTGTCAGCGGCCGAGGCCGTAGACCTGGCTGTAGCCGGTGTCGAGATCGGTCAGCCGGACGCTGACGATGCCGTGGGGATCGACGCGGTACGACTCCTCAACCATCGGGCCGTAGTCCCAGCGCTCGACCGGGACGGCGTCCAGCACGTAGCGCCCCTGCAGGGACGGGTCGAACGGGAACCGCACCTCTGCGATCGGAGCGAGGTCGCCGCGCGGCTCTCCGTCCGCGTCCACCCCGGCGTACTCGACGAACCGGAACCAGCCCACGTTGTGCGCGGCACGGTAGCGCCGGGTCAGGGTGAGCTCGCCGTGATCGGGTAGCGCGGTGTTGCGGTCGACGAGCTGGTCAAAGCCGACCGCGCGCCCCGCGTCCAGCTCCCGGAACACGCCGAAGCCGCGCCAGAGCCGGTCGACCAGCGAGAAGCCGGACGCGGGGTCCGCCGCGATCGCCAACCCGATCGCCGTGGACGCGGCCGGGTACGGCGAGCGGTACACACGCCGGCCGAAACGCTCACGCAGCAGCCGCGGCACCAGCGGCAACGCACTGCCGCCGCCGACCAGGTAGATCCCTGCGACCTGCCCGCCGATCAGGTCGACCTCGTCATGGAGGTTCCGGACCAGCGGTGCCATCGCGTCAAGGCTGGCCTGCACGAGCCCGGACGCCGCGGCATAGAAGTCCTCGACCGTCACCGTCACCGGCACGGAGCCGACCTCGACCGTGATTCGCTTCGACTGCGGGCTGAGTCGCTCCTTCGCCTCCCGGCACTCCTCCAGCAGCTGCCGCTGCTCGCCCTCGTCCAGCTCGGGACTGCCGGCCGCCTCCCGCGCCAGCGCACCCAGCACCTCGTCGAAGTCATCCCCGCCGAGCCGGTTCACCCCCACCGAGCCGACGACGTCGTGGCGGACGCCCGCCACCTCGACCAGGGACGCGTCGAAGGTCCCGCCGCCGAGGTCGTAGACCAGCACCTGGTTGCGCCGGGAGTTCAGCGTTCTCCCCTGCCGGTGGGTGTACTCGAACCCGGCCGCAGAAGGCTCGTTGACCAGCCCGGACACCTCGAAGCCCGCCTGCCGAAACGCCTCCAGGGTCAGGAACCGTTGCGCGCCCAGCGCGTGCGCCGGCACCGACACCACGGTCGCCCTGGCCTTCGCGGCCACGAACTCCGGACCGATGTTGGACGCGGAACCGAGCGCGACCCGCAGCGCGGACAGGAAGCCGGTAAGCACCGACAGCAGCGGGAAGGTGGCGTCCCCGACCCGTACCGGGGTGTCGGCGCCGACGGCCGGCTCCCCGAGCAGCCGCTTCACCGAACGCAGGTAGGCCGCGCCCTGCCTGGCGGCGGCGAGGGCCTCGAAGCCGTAGACGAGCCGGGTGCCCTGCAGCGCAACCAGGGACGGGTAGTAGTCGTGACTGTCGCCCGCCGCGTCCAGGAAGCTCACCACCGGGTAGTTGCCCCGGTCGGCGTGGGCGACGATGGTGCGAGTGGTTCCGAAGTCGACCCCGAGCTGCATGCCGCCAACCTAACCCGACCAGAGCCGAGCCGGCGACCGCGCCCGAGCTCCGGGAGCCTTCCGCGGCGAACCCAACCCGAGCCCACGTGGACCCACGCAGTCCCACAGGTAACAATCTGCGGCTTTTCCGGACGCAGCCACCGGCGGGGGTGGAGGATGGATCGCATGCTTCCGGTGATCGAGGGTTCGGATGCACCCTGCCGTGTTTGCCACCAGGTGCACCGCGGGCTCACCCGGATTCTGGGCACGTCGGCGCCGGACGCCTGGCTGGCTGTGAGCGAGGGCGAGCGGCTCGAGGCCGAACTCACTCCGGACGTCTGCATCCTCCCCCATCAGGGCGTGACGAGGCATTTCATTCGCGGACACATCCAGTTGCCCATGGTCGAGCCGGAGCCGGACGTGTTCGTCTGGTCGGTCTGGGTCGAGGTGGACGAGGAGTCGATGGCCACGATCGCCCGCACGTGGAGCGACCCGAACCGGGCGGCGATGGCCCCCCTCAGCGGTCGTCTCGCCACGGAACTCCCCTACGAGCAGCCGACCCGGGGGCTGCAGATCACCATCTACACCCGCGATCCCGGCATGGCTCCGCTGTTGATGCTGTCGTCTGGCTCCGGCCACACTCTCGCCGCCGAACAGCGCAACGGCGTCTCGCTGCACAGGGTCGCGGAGTTCTCCGAGCTCGTCCGGCGTTGATCCGGGCATGAGCGACTTCTTCGAACTCTTCAATCCCGGCCTGAGGCACACGCGTGAGCAGCTCGACCTCGAGAAGATGCTCGTTGTGGAGGCGGACAAGGGGGGATCGGGCCCGAAACCGCTCGACCTCGACTCGGGCTCGGTCGTGCTGCGGATGCCGGCCGGTGCCTATCCTGGGCCGATGCAGACCCCGCAGGCCCCCGAGCCCGACGACAAGGACTGGACCTTCGTGCTGGAGCGTCCCTGCCCGGAGTGCGGCTACCTGGCCGCGGACGTGGACGCGCACGACCTGCCCGCACTGGTCCGTGCCGCCGCCGCACCGTGGGCGGAGGTGCTGTCGCGCCCGGACGCTTCGGTGCGCCCGGCGCCGCAGGTGTGGTCCGCGCTGGAATACGGCTGCCACGTTCGCGACGTGCTGCGCATCTTCACCGTCCGCAACCGGCTGATCCGTACCGAGCTCAACCCGGTGTTCCCCAACTGGGACCAGGACGCGACCGCGCTCGATGAGCGCTACTGGGAGCAGGACCCGGCCACGGTCGCCGCAGAGCTTGCCGACGCAGGCGAGGCCAACGCCGCCGCCTGGGCGGACGTCGCGGAACCGGAGTGGGAGCGTCCCGGCACCCGGAGCAACGGCTCGGAGTTCACCCTGGACACGCTCGGTCGCTACATGCTGCACGACCTCGTCCACCACCTCCACGACGTGGGCGTCCAGCCCCGCGCCTGATCGTTCCTGACCCGCGGCGTCCGGGCCTGCGAGGGGATGCCAGCAAGGACTCCCGCGAAGAACTCGCTAGTCGTCGACGGTGGCCTCGTCGAGGGCGGCCTCGGTGAGGACGCGGCCCAGGGCGATCAGCTCCTCGGCACGATGGAAGTCCATCGCCTTGGCTGCGTCGCCGGGGACGGTGACGAGCACGTCCGGGGGCAGGGTGGCGAGCCGGAAGCGCGTGATCAGCGAGCCCATGGTGTCCAGCGACATCGACGTCACGTCCGTGATACCGAGGCCGGGCGGCGGCGGCTCGAACGCTGGTGGGGTGTGCCCCTCGTCATCGTGCCCGTTCCGGGAGAACCGGGCCAGGATGGACGCCACGAAGTCGTTCTCCCAGACCCCGGCGGCCCCCTTGATGAACCGGTCCAGCCACTCGTTCGGCGGACGCTGCTCCGAGCTCTCCTTGGTCGGCGTGGCGTCGCGGTGCGGGGTCCTCGCCCCACCCAGCGACACCGCAAGGGTGAAATCGGCATCCGTCCCGATCACCGGGTCCATCGGGACGGGGTTGAGCACGCCGCCGTCCACCAGCAACCGGCCGTTCACCATGATCGGCGTGATCAGCCCCGGGATCGAGATGGACGCGCGGATCGCGACGTCGAGCGGGCCGGAGGTGAACCACACCTCGCGTCGCGCCCCGATGTCGGTTGCGACGGCCGTGTAGGGGATCGGCAGCTTCTCGATCAGCGCGCCGTCGAGGATCTCGCTCATCCGGGCGAGCACCCGCTCGAGCCGGATCGCGCCCGGTCCGGAGAGCGTCGGGTCGAGCAGCCGGAGCACGTCCCGCTGTGAGAGTCCGGTGACCCAGTCGGTGTAGTCGTCGAGCTTGCCTGCGGCGAACAGTCCGCCGACCAGCGCGCCCATCGAGCTGCCCGCCACCGCGACCACCTCGTGGCCCCGTTCGGCGAGGACCTGGATCGCACCGATGTGGGCGTAGCCGCGCGCTCCGCCAGAACCGAGGACGAGTGCCACCCGCTTGCCTGCCATGCGTCCATTATCCGCGTCTCGCGCCGAGGGCCAGCCTTCTCGTCGAGGGCTCGCCCCCAGGGTGGAGCGCTCGGCGCGAAGGGAGGCCTCGACGCCCTGTTCGGCGTGCGGTCCGCGGCGCGGAGCCGGGTATCGTGCAGGGCATGACCCAGCCGCAGCAGCCGATCGCCTACGGCTGCTACCGCCATCCCGACCGGCCCACCTACATCCGCTGCCAGCGCTGCGGACGCCCGATCTGCGGCGACTGCATGATCAGCGCAGCGGTCGGCTTCCAGTGCCCCGAGTGCGTGGCCACCTTCGCGAAGCAGACCCGGCAGCACGAAGGCCCCTACGGCGGGACGCGCAGCACGAACCCCCGCCTCACCACGATCGTGCTGATCGGCATCAACGTTGCGGTCTGGGCGCTGATCCTGATCGGCGGCGACGCCATCGCCAACCTGCTGGCGCTGGAGCCGGGCGGCGTCTGCCTGAGCGCCTCCGACCCCACCAAGTGGTACCCGAGTGCCACCACTGCGGCCCGCTGCGCGATCGTCGGCGGGGCGTGGCAGGCCGGCGTGGCCAGTGGCGCCTGGTGGCAGGTGATCACCTCGGCGTTCGCTCACGTCCAGCTGTGGCACATCGGGATGAACATGATCTCGCTGTGGTTCCTCGGCCCGCCGATGGAGGCCGCGCTCGGCCGCGTCCGGTTCCTCGCCGTCTACCTGCTCTCTGCACTCACCGGCTCGCTGGCGGTGATGTGGTTCTCCGAGCCGACCACCCAGACGCTCGGCGCTTCGGGGGCGATCTTCGGCCTGATCGGCTCGCTGGTCGTGGTGGGGCTCAAGGTGAAGGCGGACCTGCGGGTCGCGTTCACCTGGCTGGCGATCAACCTCGTCTACACGTTCCTGAACAGCGGGATCTCCTGGCAGGGCCACATCGGCGGCCTGCTCGGCGGCATGGCGGCCACCGCGATCATCGTGTACGCACCCCGCAAGGACCGCGCCCGCGCGCAATGGCTCGGGCTGGCCGGCCTCGCGCTGCTCACCCTCGTCGGCATCGCGGTGCGTGCCGTGCAGCTCGCCTGAACCGGGCTCAGCCCAGGACGCCCTCCAGTGGCCCGGGTTGGGCGCGGCTCGCCAGCGTCCGGCGCAGGGACGCCAGCGCACGGTGCTGCAGCAGCTTCACCGAACCCTCGGTCTTCCCGATGATCCGGGCGGTCTCCTCGACGGAGAACTGCTGCACCACCCGCAGCACCAGCACCATCCGCTGGTCGGCGGTGAGGGTGGAAAGCACCTCCTCGACCGAGTTGCGGACGAGCAGCCCATGGTCCGCGGCGTCCGCGACGTGCCGCGGGATGTGGTCATCCTCGGGGTCGGCCATCGGGACGCTGGGACGACGGCCCGCACTGCGCCAGGCGTCCACGAGCCTGCTCCGGGCGACGGTGAACGCCCACGCGCGGAACTCCGCCTCGCCGCCGGAGAAGCCCGGCAGGCCCCGGACGAGGTGGACGAAGGTCTCCCCCAGGCAGTCCTCGGGCTCCGGGCAGCCCTGGCTGCGCAGGAAGCTCAGCAGGCTCGGTGCGATGTCCCGGTAGAGCTCAGCCCACGCCCAATCGGCCCCCTCGCTGGCGGCCGAGAGGACCGGGTCGAATCGAACTCCGAGTGTCATCTGCGGGCATCTTCTCGGGACTTGGTCGCGCCAAGGATAAGCGCCGGGCTGGTGAGGGGAAACCAGCCCGGCGCTGCCGCGCCTTCAACTCTCAACCAGCACGGGAGGGGATCCGCGGTTGGGTGTCGGTGCGCTTCTTACTCGTGCAGGCGGGGGGCCTGCGCCTTCAGCGGAAAGACGGCCATCAGGGGGAGGTCGTCTTCTTCTTTCCGCTGGTGTCCTTGTCCGACGGGACCTTCTTCGCCTTCTTCTCCTTCTTGGGCTTCTTGGTCTTCTTGGTCTTCTCCACCTTGGTCGGCTTGGCGGACTCGCCCGTGGTCGGCACCACGCTGCCCCCGTCGGTGGGCGTGCGGGTCGGGACCGGCGGCGTCGCAGGAGTGCGGGTTGTGGGCCGGCCCCCGTCCGGGGCGGAGGGGTTGCCTCCGGACGTCGGGGCCGGCGCGGGTGTGATCGTCACTGGCTGGTCGAACCGGGGGGCAACCAGCGGGGCGATCGGGTTGATCCCCATGGCTGCGGCAGCCCCGACTCCTGCGGTGAGCAGGACGGTGGCACCGGCCACGGTGGAGACCAGGGTGCGACGGAATCGCGTCCGCCGCAGGCTGAGCACGTTGGCGTCGGACGTCGCCCGGCCCGCTGCCATGATCCGGGACTCCCTGGCCATGGCGGCGAGGTGTTCGGCCTCGACCGCTGCGGTCGGCCCCGGGGGGTAGGCCGACCGCAGTTCGTCGAGGAAGGCGGCAACGCCGCCCCAGGCAGGATCGTCAACAGGGTCCTCGCCGGCTGCATGCCGGTCGAAGGTGCCGTCGTCGATGCCCATCAATGTGCCTTTCCGAGCGGGTTACCGACGGGAGACGCCGTTTGGTTACGGGTAGCGGAGGAAATTCCCTGAGTACTTTTGCCACGCCCTGTGGACGCGCTCACGAATCCGCGTTTGCCCTTGTCAAGCGCCGATTGGAAAACAAGCTCGTGACCACGACGATCGCAAGGATCGCCACGATCACACCCAGCGAGGCCAGGGTGTCGATCTGGGGCACCCAGCTCCACTCGCCGTGAGCCCAGTGCAGCACGAGCTTGGCGCCGATGAACGCCAGGATCGCCGCCAGGCCGTAGCCGAGGTGCACGAGGGCACCCAACGCGCCCTCCAGCACGAAGTAGAGGGCGCGCAGGCCGAGCAGGGCGAAGGCGTTGGTGACGAAGACCAGGTAGGCGTCACCGGTGATGCCGTAGACCGCGGGCACGGAGTCGACGGCGAAGACGACGTCGGTGCCGAGGATGGCGAGCGTGGCGAGAGCGAACGGCGTGAGCGCCCTGCGTCCGTCCATCCGCTCGGTGAGGCGCGGGCCGCGGTAGCCGTCCGTCACCGGCCAGAACCGACGGACGAAGCGGACGACCGGCAGCGCGCCGGGGTCGATCTCGTGCTCTGCGGGGGACAGCGTGTCGCGCAGCACCTTCACCGCCGTGGCCAGCAGGATCACGCCGAAGAGCAGGAAGGTCCAGGCGAAGTGGGCGAGCATCGCCGCACCCAGCGCGATGAAGACGCCGCGCAGGACGAGCGCGCCCGCCACCCCGATCAGCAGGACGCGCTGCTGCAGTTCGCGCGGTACGGCGAAGGAGGCCAGCAGCAGCATGAACACGAACAGGTTGTCCACGCTGAGCGACTTCTCGACCAGGTAGCCGGCGTAGAACTCCAGGCCCTGCTCGGGACCGAAGGCCGTCCACACCCAGACCCCGAAGCTCAGGGGCAGTGCGACGTAGAACGCGGACCAGCCGAGGGCCTCCGTCATCGAGACCTCGTGGGGGCGGCGGGTGATCAGGAAGTCGAGGCCGAACAGGGCGAGGACTGCGGCGATACTGATCGCCCACAGCTCGGGCGAGCCGATGGCGATTTCGAGGACGGACAGGTTCACGAGGGACCTCTCTCACAGCAATGATGCGGTGAGGTCTCCTTCGCCGCTGCCGGCGCACCCGCGGGGGCACGATCGCGCGCCCGAACTGACCAACGGATGACTTGGGAAGTACTCCCCTCGCCCGGGAGTGTACAGGCCCACCCGGAATGTCGACAATTCCGCCCCGGCCATCGGGGACGGTTCTTTTCCCGTTCACGTCCGCGGGGGTTCAGGCATCGGGGACGGTTCCTTTCCCGTTCATTTCGCCCTTCTCTGGTCGAAAGTGAACGGGAAAGGAACCGTCCCCAGGCTGCGGAGAGCCGTCGGAGGGTCAGTCCGGACGCGGGCCGGTACCCGCGACGGCTGCCCGAACCAGCGGACGGCAGGCCTCGCCGGCAGCCCAGACCAGCGCGATTCCGGCGACCAGCGCACCGAGGAAGGCGATCATCCCGAGCTGGCTCGTGCCCACCTTCGGGAGCAGCCCGAAGAAGAAGATCGCCAGAAGCCCCGAGCCAAGCGCAGCCACCGAGGCCGGCGCAACCACCTCGACGAGCCGGGAGCGATCGTGCAGCACCAGCGGGACGCCGAGGTTGCCCAGCTGCTGCAGTTCGCGTCGCCGGTCCAGCACCGCCGACGCCTGGTTCAGGAGCGTGGACGCCGCCGCCACCACGAACGCGATCACCAAGGTGAGATACGTTCCGGTGCGCAGGTCCTCAGCGAGGATCCGGATCAGCGGATCGGCGGCCCCTTCTCCGAGATCGGGAATCGCGACCAGCGCGCCTCCCGTGAAGCCGATGAATGCCAGCCCCGACACCGAGCGCCACGCACCCTTGGGGTCGGCCAGCAGCCGGCGTCCGGCAAGCAGTAGGGCAGGCCGCCCCGAACGGGCCAGCAGGTGCCCGACGAATTGCAGCAGCCACGGGCCGACCAGGTTGATCACGCCCATGAACACCGCCAGCGAGACGAGCACCACGGTCGCACCGACGGCGAACGCGCGGGCGAGGTTCAGCATCGGCGCCACCAGCAACCAGGCGATCACGGCCAGCGGCAGGGCAAGGAAGCGCCACACACGAACCGCCGGACGCGGTGCCCGCCGGGCCACCCCGAGCGGTGAGATCCGCAGGCGCATCAAGCCGCTGACCGCACTGATCCCGGCGAGAACGACCACCAGCCCGACAATGGACGCCAACGCCCAGCCGGGCAACAACATCTCCTCGGCCGAGAGCGGCGTGGCCTGGAAGGTGACCGCCGCCCACGCCGGCAGAGTGGCGAGGTAGCCCGCGAGCCCCAGAACGGCTCCGGCGAGGGCTGCCAGAACGGTCTCAAGCGCGCTCAGGGTCACCACCTGTCCGCCGGAGACCCCCAGCAACCGCAACGTGGCCAGCCGCCGGTCGCGGCCCAGGGCCCCCATTCGGGCGGCCGCCGCGCCGAGGGTCAGCACCGGCACGACCAGCAGGACGCTCGCGCAGGCTGCGATCAGCGTCCAGATCGGCAACTCCGACGCGCCGTCCACAACACCGCCGCGGACTGCAGCCAGGAACAGCTCCGGCGGCGCGGCCTGACGCTGGACGAACACGTTCAGTCCGGCCAGCACAGTGAACAGCAGCCAACTGCTCACGGTGAAGGCGGCGACGGTCATCAGGTCGATCAGCCCCTGTCCTGCCGAGATCCGTCCACGCAGCAGCATCGGGGCAACCCGGGTGACCCGCCGCATCACGCTGCCCACCGGGAGGCGACGTCGTTGATCACGCGCCCGTCCACGATCTCCACGTGCCTCTCGCACCACTGCGCCACTCCGGCGTCGTGGGTGACGACGACCAGGCTCGCCCCGGCATTGCTGGCCGCCGCAGTGAGGACCCGCATCACCTCTGCGCCGGTGGCCTGGTCGAGGGCGCCGGTGGGCTCATCGGCCAGCACGACGGCCGGATCGGCGACCATCGCTCGAGCGATCGCGACCCGGTGCTCCTGCCCGCCGGACAACTGCCCGGGACGACGCTTCTCCACTCCGGCCAGGCCCAGCCGGGACAGCCAGTCGGCGGCCCGGCCCAGCGCCTCTGCACGCGGACAGCCGAGCAGGAGCAGCGGCAACGCGACATTCTCCAACGCGGGGAGTTCGGGCAGGAGCTGGCCGTCCTGGAAGACGAAGCCCATGTGCTGCAAGCGGAGCCGGCTGCGGGCCGCATCCGATGACAGCGAGATCGGTTCGTCGCCAAGGCTGACGTCACCCGCGTCCGGACGCAGGATGCCGGCCAGACAGTGCAGCAGCGTGGACTTCCCCGAACCGGAGGGGCCCATCACCGACACCGACTGGCCCGAGGGGATGTCGATGCTGACGCCGTCGAGCGCATGGACGTCGCCGAAGGACTTCGAGATGCTGCGAGCGCTGAGCATGCGCCCCGGGATGTTGTTCATGTTGCCAGCCAACCGCACCAGTGGGGCAGGCTCACTGGCGCTGACCGGCGTCCTGCGGGTAGTGCCAGCACTACCGGCCACTCGCCCACGCACCCTGCCTTGCGGCGCCGACCACCCCTAGGGTTGGCGGGGTGACCACGCAGAGCCCGCTCGCCGACGCCGAGTTCCGGAGTCGGCTCGCGGCGCCCTACAACCCGCTGCGGATGTTGATCAGCCCGATCGGCTGGCGGGCGGTGCTGTACTGCTTCACCTCGATCGTCGGCGGGGTGCTCGCGCTGCTCGCTGCCATCCTCGGGGTGCTGGTGTTGCCGCTGGTGACCTGGGCGACGGCGAACGTGGAGCGGGGTCGTCTCGTCATCCTCGGCCTGCCGCGCCTCACGCCGCTGCCCCGCACCCGCGTCCGGCACCCGTGGGATCCCCGCGGCTTCGGCGACGGCAATCTCGCCGTGTGGGGGATCACCGTGCTGTTCGGTCTTGTGGACGCGATCCCCGGATCGGGGCTGGCGTTGCTGGTTCTCGGCCTGGCGTACACCCTGGCCCGCGAGATCAATGCGTTCCGGTGGAGCATCGACATCGTCCTGGTCGGGGGCGGGTTGGCGGTCGTTCTCGTGATCGGGCTGTACGTGGCGTGGGCCCTCGCGGCGGCGCAGGCGATCATCGTCGACATCCAGCTGCGACCGCACTCCGAGCTCAGCCAGCAGGTGGACGAGCTGACCGTCTCCCGACGCAACCTCGTGGACGTGTTCGCCGCCGAGCGTCGTCGGATCGAACACGACCTGCACGACGGCGCCCAGCAACACCTGGTGTTGACCAGCATGCAGCTCGGCGAGGCCGAGTACGCGCTCGGACGGGGCGATCTGGACGGGGCGCGCCGGGCGCTACAGGCCGCGCAGGGCTCGGTCGAGGCCGCGACGACGTCCCTTCGCGACACGATCCGCGGCATCCACCCCCAACTGCTCACCGATCGCGGACTCGTCGCCGCCGTCCGTGAACTGGCCGGACGCCAGCCCCTCCCGGTGCACGTGGAGGTCACCGGCGGCCAGACCCCGGGGGAACACGTGTCGCTGGCGGTGTACTACCTGGTCAGCGAGGCTTTCACCAACCAGGCCCGGCACGCGCGAGCCACCGCGTCCACCGTCCGGCTGCAGCTGGCCGACCCGCTGGTGCTGGAGGTGTACGACGACGGCGTCGGTGGCGCGCAAGTGCGTCCGGGCCACGGCCTCAGCGGTCTGGTCGAGTGGACCCGGGCCCTCGGCGGCGGCTTCTGGCTGTCCAGCCCGCCCGGCGGCCCGACCCTGCTGCGGGCGAGCTTCCCGAACCGCTGAGCGCGGCGAGGGGCAGCCTTCGCGTCCAACGCCCGGCCCACGGATGGAGCCCTCGGCGGCGAAGCTGGCCTCCAGCCGCAAAGGCCGGGAGTGGATACTGTTCGCCGAAGGAGGCGGGATGCGACTGCTGGTGGCCGACGACGCGGCACTGATCCGGGCCGGACTGGTGGGCCTGCTGGAGCGGGCCGGACACGAAGTGGTGGCCGAAGCCGCCGATGCGCCGGAGCTGCTCGCTCGGTGCAGCCGGCTCGCCGCCACCGGAGAATTGCCCGATCTCGTCATCGCCGACGTGCGGATGCCGCCGTCCATGACGGACGACGGGCTGCGGGCGGCCGTCCAGCTCCGCGAGGCGTATCCGGAGCTGCCTGTGCTGATGCTCAGCCAGTACGTCGCCCCGGCCTACGCCGCCACGCTGCTGGAGGCGCGCGCGTCCGCCGGGCTCGGCTACCTGCTGAAGGAGCGGGTGGGGCGGGTGGCCGACTTCCTGCGCTCGGTAGAACTCGTCGCGGCCGGTGGCGTCGTGGTCGACCCGGAGGTGGTCGGCCAACTGCTCAACGCGCGCCGCGGCGACCCTGTGCTGAGCCGGCTCACGCCGCGCGAACTCGAGGTGCTCTCGCTGATGGCCAACGGCGCGTCCAACGCCCAGATCGCCGATCAGCTGGTGGTCACGCAGGCCGCCGTCGCCAAGCATGTCGCGAACATCTTCGCCAAGCTCGACCTCGGCCCGAACGAGGACAACCGCCGCGTTCGGGCCGTCCTGGCCTACCTGAACCGCTGAGCGTCCCGGGCACCCGGGGAGCTCGGGGACGGTTCCTTTCCCGTTCACGGGGACGGTTCCTTTCCCGTTCACTTACAACCGATGACAGGCCGAATGAACCGAAAGAGAACCGTCCCCTCAGTGCGCAACCCTCAGTGCGCAACCACGGCGTCCCGGGCTGTCGTGAACGCCCGGACGCAGGCCCGCACGTCCTCCTCTGTGTGCGCGGCAGACAGCTGGACGCGGATCCGCGCCCTCCCCTTCGGCACCACCGGGTAGCTGAAGGCGATCACGTAGACGCCCTCGTCAAGCATGCGGTCGGCGACCTGCGTTGCGGTGCGCGCGCCGTCCTCGCCGGGGAACATCACCGGCACGATCGGGTGAGTGCCTGGCAACAGGTCGAAGTCGGCCGCCGACATCAGCTGCCGGAACAACGCGGCATTGGCCGCCAGTCGCTCGCGGGCATCGTCCGAGCCGCTGACCAGTTCGAGCGCGGCCAACGACCCGGCCACGACCGCAGGGGCCACCGAGTTCGAGAACAGGTAGGGGCGAGCCCGCTGGCGCAGCAGCTGGATCACCTCGGACGCTCCGCTCACGTAGCCGCCAGACGCTCCGCCGAGGGCCTTGCCGAGCGTGCCGGTGATGATGTCCACCTCGCTTCCGACGCCGAAGAGTTCCGGCGTCCCACGACCGTGCTCGCCGACGAACCCGACCGCGTGTGAGTCGTCCACCAGCACGAGTGCGCTGTACCTGTCGGCGAGCTCGCAGATGCCCTCCAGGGGCGCGTACGACCCGTCCATGCTGAACACGCCGTCGGTCACGATCACCTTCCGCCGGGCTCGCCCCGAGCACTCCTTGAGCCGGTCCTCCAGTTCGCCCAGGTCGCGATTGCGGTAGCGCAGCCGCTGCGCCTTGCTCAGCCGGATCCCGTCGATCAGGGACGCGTGGTTGAGTTCGTCGGAGATGATCGCGTCGTCCTCGCCGAACAGTGCCTCGAAGACCCCGCCATTCGCATCGAAACAGCTCGAGAACAGGATCGTGTCCTCGGTACCGAGGAACTCGCTGAGCCGCCGCTCCAGCCGGGTGTGCAGGGTCTGGGTGCCGCAGATGAAGCGGACGGACGCCATACCGAAACCCCAGTCGTCGAGCGCAGCCTTTGCCGCCGAGATGACGGCGGGGTGGTCAGCCAGTCCGAGGTAGTTGTTGGCGCAGAAGTTCAGCACCGGCCCGGAGGCCGTCTCGACGTGCGCCGACTGCGGCGTGGTCAGCTGGCGCTCGGTCTTGTACAGCCCTGCGTCGCGGATCTCGGTCAGCGTGGCGGCGAGCTCTGCGCGTACTGCTGCGTCCATGGGTTCCTCCTGGTCGGCCTCATCCCTCACGCTACGCGGGTTCGCGGCCTGTCAGGGGCAGCCGTCACAATGGCGGCATGACCGCCGATCCCCTGCCAGCCGACGTGCCCGATCCGCCCCGCTGGCGCAGGAATGTGGCGCTGTTCCTCACCGGCCAGACCGTGTCGCTGTTCGGCTCGATGCTCGTGCAGTACGCCGTGATGTGGTATCTCACACTCACAACGAAGGACGGAGCGGTACTCGCGCTGTCCACCGTCTTCGGGTTCCTTCCGCAGGCGATCATCTCGGTGTTCGGCGGCGTCTGGGCGGATCGGCACAACCGCAAACTGCTGGCGATCGGGGCGGACGCGGCGATCGCTGCGGCCACCCTCACCCTCGCCGTGCTGATGGCGCAGGGCCACCAGGACCTCTGGCTGATCTACACGGCCCTCGCGGTGCGTTCGGTCGGGGCAGGCATCCAGACACCGGCGGTGGGTGCGCTGATCCCCCAGCTCGTGCCCGCCAGCCGGCTGCTGGCGATCAACGGGCTGAACCAGACCATCCAGGCGGGCATGATGCTGATCGCCCCGCCGGTGGCGGCGGTGCTGTACGCCACGGTGCCGCTGGCCGCCATCCTCGGGGTCGACGTGGCAACCGCCGCGATCGGGATCGGCCTGCTCAGCCTGGTTCCGGTCGCCACCCTGGCCCGGACGACGCAGCGGCAGGGCTACTTCACCGACCTGGCCGACGGCTCCCGCTACGTGTTCAGTCATCCGCTGGTGCGCTGGCTGCTCGGCCTGTACGCGGTCGTGATGGTGCTGGCCGCAGCCCCGTCGTTCCTCACTCCGCTCATGGTCGCGCGCACCTTCGGCGAGGAGGTGTGGAAGCTGACCGCGCTGGAGCTCTCGTTCTCGATCGGCATGATGCTGGCCGGCGCCACCATCGGTCGCTGGGGCCGGCGGTTCAGCCGGATGACCCTGATCATCGCCGCGTCGATCGGGTTCGGGGCGCTGTCGATCGCGATGGGGCTGTCCACGAACCTGTGGGTCTTCCTCGGGTTCATGTTCCTCACCGGGGTAGCCGTTCCGGCGTTCTCCACCCCCTCGATGACCGTGCTCCAGGAGAGCGTCGAACCGGAACGACAGGGCCGCGTGTTCGGCTTCTTCGGCATCGTCGCAGCGACGGCAATGCCGGTGGGCATGGCCGTCTTCGGTCCGCTGGCGAACCTCCGGTCGGTGGAATTCGTCCTGATCCTGGCCGGGCTGGCCACGTTCGCCGTGGCCGGGATCGCGCTGGCGTTGCCGTCCGGACGCCGGGCGCTGCAGGCGGCCCGCAGCCACACCGACCCGCTCGCCCACGGCCGGATCGAGGCGGTGGCTGCGCCCGAGTGAGCGGTGTCCCGCGAGCTGACCGGGCCGTCCGGGGCCTGTTCACTCCCAGTTCAGGATGACCTTGCCGCACTCTCCGCTGCGGGCGGCGGCGAAGGCGTCCGACCACTGGGTGGCCGGGAACCGGTGGGTGATCACCGAGCGGACCGCATCGGCGAGGCGGGGCGAGGTGGCGAGCATCGAGCTCATCAGGTACCAGGTCTCGAACATCTCGCGACCGTAGATGCCCTTGATGGTGATCATGTGGGTGATCACCTTGCCCCAGTCGATGGGGTAGGGGTCCTTCGGCAGGCCGAGCATGGCAACCTTGGCGCCGTGGTTCAGGTTGGCGAGCATCTCTGAGACGGCGGACGGCGAGCCGGACATCTCCAGCCCGATGTCGAAACCCTCCAGCATGGCGAGCTGCTGCTGTGCGTCCGCAATCCGGGTGCGCGCGACGTTCACGCACAGATCGGCGCCGGCGGCCGCCGCCAGGCCGAGCCGGTAGTCGCTGATGTCGGTGACGACGACGTGCTTGGCGCCGGCGTGCCGGACGATGGCCGCGGCCATCACCCCGATCGGACCCGCGCCGGTGACCAGCACGTCCTCGCCGACGACAGGCCACTGAAGAGCGGTGTGGGTGGCATTTCCGAGGGGGTCGAAGATGGCGCCGAGCTCTGCGTCGATCGCGTCCGGCTGGAGCCAGACGTTGGACGCAGGCAGCACAACGTAGTCGGCGAACGCGCCGTTGGTGTTCACACCGAGCCCGACGGTGTGGATGCACTGGTGGCGGCGGCCGGCCCGGCAGTTGCGGCAGCGCCCGCACACGATGTGGCCCTCGCCGGACGCGTGGTCGCCCGGCCTGATCCCGGTCACCTCGTGCCCGACCTCAACGACCTCGCCGTAGAACTCGTGCCCGATGGTCAGCGGTGCGATCACAGTGGACGCGGCCCAGTCGTCCCAGGACTCCAGGTGCAGGTCCGTACCGCAGAGCCCGGCGCGCAGCACCCGGATCTTCACCTGGTCGGGACCGCAGTCCGGTTCGGGTACCTCGATGAGTTCCAGGCCTGGCCCTGGGGCCGTCTTCACCAACGCGCGCACGCCGCCACGCTAGTCACCGTCCCCACCGAACGGAAATGGGGACGGTTCCCTTTCCGTTCACCCTCACCCGCCACCCGTTCCGGGGACGGTTCCCTTCCCGTTCACCCTCGTTCAGCCGTCCACAGCCGTTTCGCCAGATCGCGAAGTTGTCCACAGATCCGAATCCGGACCCGGCCACCACCGTCCAGCGTTCCTAAGCTCGCCGCGTCAACCGCGAACGCAGAGGAGGAACGGGGATGCCCCGACGTGCCAGACAGATCGCCGAGTCAGGGATCTACCACGTGATGATGCGCGGGGTGAACCGCGACGCCATCTTCCTGGAAGAGGAGGACGGCGACCGGTTCCTGCACGCGCTGGACCAGACCAGGAAGCTCTCGGGATGCCGGGTACTGGCGTACTGCCTCATGCCCAACCACGTGCACCTCGTGCTCCGGATCGCCGACGAGCCGATCGGGTCGGTGATCAAGCGCCTCGGTGTCCGTTACGCGGGCTGGTTCAACCGCAAGTACGGACGGGTGGGGCACCTGTTCCAGGACCGGTTCCGGAGCGAGCCGGTCGAGGACGACGGGTACTTCGTCTCGGTGATCAGGTATGTGTGGGACAACCCTGTCGAAGCCGGCCTCTCGCCGAGCGCCGAGAAGTACCGGTGGAGCAGCCGCCGGTTCCTCGGTCGGCCATCCCTGGTGGATGAGTCCGAACTCCGGCGGCTCATGCCGCCGGGGGCGATGGACCAGCCCGCATCCGTCCGGACGGTTTCGTCCGTCGAGGACTCGACAACCGGGCAGGGCCGGCCGCCGAGGTACACCGCGGATGAGGTTGGCCTGATGCTTGCGCACGCCTGTGGCGCGCGCTCCGCCGAGGACTTCCGCTACCTCAGCCCGCAGGCCCAACGCCGGGCCATCTGCGAATTGCGGACGCGGTCGGTCTCCTACGCGCAGATCGCGAGGGCTACGGGGCTGAGCAACTCCCGAGTCCGACGGGTACACATCGCGGGCAACTGCACGGCAAGCGCGGTGGCCTGATCGAGCGTCGCATCCCGGGTGAAAGGAAGGAACCGTCCCCGCGAACCGAAACGGAACCGTCCCCGCGAATCGGAACGGAACCGTCCCCGCGAACCGAAACGGAACCGTCCCCGCGAACGGAGCCCGTCAAGGACGCGTCAAGTTCAGCACCGGCGGCGTTAGGGACGCGTCAAGGACGTGGAATCGGAACCGACGGGCGCGTTGGCTGGAATCGTGACCACGTTCCGCGTGCCCAAGCGGCTGCTCGTCGGCAATCCGATGCGCTCCACCCAGCTGCACGAGACCCTGCTGCCCAAGCGTCTCGCCCTGCCGGTGTACTGCTCCGATCCGATCTCGTCCAACGCCTACGCCACGCAGGAGATCATCCTCGTGCTGGCCCTCGGCGGCGCCTCCATGGTGTTGCTCACCCCCTGGGTAGCCGTGGTCGTGGTGTCGCTGCTCGCCCTGGTCACGCTGAGCTACCGACAGACCTGTCACGCCTACCCCGACGGCGGCGGAGCCTACGCGGTCAGCCGCGCGAACCTCGGACGGAACGCCTCGCTCGTCGCGGCGGCCGCCCTGCTGGTCGACTACGTGATGACAGTCGCGGTATCGGTGGCGTCCGGCGTGGAGAACTTCGTTTCCGCCTTCCCCGAGCTGCGCACTCACAGCGTCGAACTCGGACTGGTCTTCATTGTCGTGCTGATGGTGATGAACCTGCGTGGGGTGCGCGAATCCGGCACTCTCTTCGCCATCCCCACCTACGGCTTCATCGTGAGCGTCTTCGTCATGCTCGGCGTCGGCTTCTGGAACGTGCTGGGCGGCCACGCGCCTGTCGCCGAGTCCGCCCACCTCGGCTTCGTGGATGCGAGCCCGGCCGGAGCCGCCCTGATCATCCTGCTGCTGCGTGCGTTCGCGTCGGGCTGCACCTCACTGACCGGGGTCGAGGCCGTGAGCAACGGCGTGCCGACCTTCCGCAAGCCGAAGGCCCGCAACGCCGCGATCACGCTGCTCACGATGGCTGGCCTGAGCATCTCGATGATGCTGGGCATCTCGGTGCTGAGCACGGTCGCCGGAGTGCACATCGCTGACAGCCTGGAAGGCCTCACGAACGTCCCCCACGGCTACGAGCAGCGGACGGTGCTGGCCCAGCTCTCCGCCGCCGTGTTCGGGAACAACAGCTGGGGCTTCTTCGCCGTCCAGGGCTTCACCACCCTGATCCTTGTGCTCGCCGCGAACACCGCCTTCAACGGGTTCCCGATCCTCGCGTCCATCCTTGCCGAGGATCGGTTCCTGCCCAAGCAGCTGGGACGCCGCGGCGACCGCCTGGTGTTCAGCAACGGGATCCTGATCCTGGCCTCGATCGCGGCACTGCTGATCGTCGCCTTCAACGGCTCGGTGACCAGGCTGATCCAGCTGTACATCCTGGGCGTGTTCGTGTCGTTCACGCTCAGCCAGACCGGAATGGTCGTCTACTGGCGACGCCACGCCGCCGAGCACGGCTGGTCGCCGAAGCTGATCGGGTCGATGCTGGTGAACGCCGTCGGCGCGCTGGCCACCGCTGTCGTGCTCGTGATCGTGCTGATCACCAAGTTCACCCACGGCGCCTACCTCGTCGTGATCGCCATGCCGGTGCTCTTCTTCCTGATGACCCGGATCCACCGCCACTACCAGCGGGTCTCCCGGCAGCTCACGCCGAAGGCGGCCGGCATCACGCTGCCCAGCCGGATCCACGCGATCGTCCTGATCAGCCAGCTGAACGAGCCGTCACTCAAGGCCCTGGCGTTCGCGCGCGCGCTGCGTCCCGCCACGATCACCGCGTTGCGGGTCGATACTGACCGGCAGCGGACGCGCAAGCTCACCGAGGAGTGGGCGACGCGGGACATCCAGGTACCCCTGACCATCGTCCAGTCGCCCTACCGGGACCTCACCGAACCTGTGCTCGACTACCTCGCGAAGATCCACGTCGGCCCGAGGGACGTCGTCGAGGTGTTCATCCCCGAGTACGTCGTCGGCCACTGGTGGGAACAGATCCTGCACAACCAGAGCGCGCTGCGGCTGAAGACCCGTCTGCTCTACATGCCGGGCGTGATGGTCACCAGCGTGCCCTACCAGCTGACCTCGGCCGAGCCGTACGCGCTCGAGCGTCCGGGCACGAGCGCCGAGGTGGCCGTCCCCCCGGAGGCGCAGGACGCCCGTCCGTCGCGTGCCGCCGCGACCGAGGCTCCGCGGGGCGGTCGGCGCAGCGAAGGTGATCGGAGTCTGGCAAGCTCAGGAAGGTGAGCCAGCAGATCAGCACGGCTTCGCCGGCGAGCGGCCTGGCCTCCCGGCTCTCCCGGCGTCGCCAGCTCTACGGATTCGGCGTGGCCTGCGTCGCCCCGGTCCTTCTCACTCTCCTGCTGGCACCCATGCGGGAGAGCCTTGGCCTCGACACCGTGCTGCTCGTGTTCGTGCTCATCTCGGTCGCCGCGTCCGTACTGGGCGGGGTGCTGCCCGCCCTGGTCGCGTCCGCGGTCAGCTTCGGTCTGGCCAACTTCTTCTTCACCCGCCCCTACGGCAGCCTGCTGGTCGCGAACGACGCCGAACTGATCGACCTGGTGATCTTCGCCGCGGTGGCTGCGCTGGTCGGTGTGGTCACCGAGGTCGGTGCCCGCGCCCGCGGACGCACCGAGCGCGGGCGGCTGGAAGCGGAGTGGCTCGCCGAGCTGGGCAGCCGCGACCACGGCCCGGATTCGGTGGAGCTGGCGTTGTCCGAGGCCCGCGCCATCTACGGCATGCACGAGGCGCGGCTGGTCGAAGCCGGACGGGTGCTGGTCGCCTCCGGTGCCGCCGAGCCGGACGACACCCGGCTCGTCGTACCGGCAGGGGAGCACCTCAGCCTTGAGCTGTCCGGCCCCGAGCGCCTCGGTGAGGACCGCGGCCTGCTGAGTTCCCTGGCCCTCACTGCCGGGCGCCTGTGGCGTACCCAGCAGCTCGCCGAGCAGGCCCGCCGGGCCGAGGAGCTGGCGCACATCGACGAGCTGCGCTCCAGCCTGCTGGCTGCTGTCGGCCACGACCTGCGCAACCCGCTCGCCACGATCACCGCCGCAGCGTCCACGCTGCGCCAGACCGACATCGAGCTCGAGCCGGAAGAACAGGCCGAACTGCTCGCCACCATCGAGGAACAGGCCGGACGCCTGAACGCGATCATCGGCAACCTGCTCGACGCCAGTCGGCTGCAGGCGGGGGCGCTGTCGGTGCACGCGCGGCCGACCGCGCTGCTTGAGGTGCTCGCCGGCGTCCTGCGGCTGGGTGAGAACCGGGTCGAACTCGCGATTCCGGAGGATCTGCCGCTGATCCACGCCGACGCGGGCCTGCTCGAGCGGGTGCTGGCGAACCTCGTTGCGAACGCCGACCGGCACCTGCCGGCGGGCGCGAAGGTGCGCGTGGAGGCCCAGCAGGTGGGCACGCGGGTCGCCGTCCGGGTCGTCGACCAGGGTCCCGGGGTCGCACCGGAGCGGTTCGCCGAGATCTTCGCGCCATTCCAGCATTTCGGCGACCGCGCCACCACCGGCGTCGGTCTGGGGCTCGCGATCGCCCGCGGCTTCACCGAGGCGATGGGCGGTACCCTCACACCGTCCCCGACCCCGGGCGGGGGCCTGACCATGACCGTGAGCCTGGAGGTGGCCGATGCCGCGGCTACTGATCGTTGAGGACGAGCCGGCGCTGCGCCGGGCGCTCACCATCAACCTGAAGGCCCGTAGCTACGAGGTCGAGGGAGTCGGCACCGGTGCGTCGGCACTGCGCGCCGCCGCGGCGAACCCGCCCGACCTCGTCATCGTCGACCTCGGCCTGCCCGACCTCGACGGCGCGGACGTGATCGCCGGCCTGCGCGGCTGGTCGCAGGTGCCGATCATTGTCCTGTCAGCACGCGACAGCCAGGCCCAGAAGGTCCGCGCGCTGGACCTGGGGGCTGACGACTACGTCACGAAACCGTTCGGAATGGACGAGCTCGTCGCCAGGGTTCGGGCCGCGCTGCGGCGCGCCGACGTGCAGGACCTCGCGGTGGGGCCGCTGGTGACCACGCCGTCCTTCACCCTCGACCTTGCCGCCAAGCGGGCCGTCCGCAATGGTGCGGAGGTACGCCTCACCCCGACCGAGTGGCACCTGGTGGAGGCGCTGGTTCGCCACCCCGGCACTCTGGTGTCGGGGGCCCAGTTGCTGGCCGAGGTGTGGGGTCCAGGGTACGAGAAGGAGACCAACTACCTGCGGGTCTATTTCGCCCAGTTGCGCCGCAAGCTCGAGGACTCCCCTGGCAGGCCGCGCCACTTCATCACCGAGCCGGGCGTCGGCTACCGCTTCGAACCCTGAGCGGACCGGACGCGTCACCGCACTGCGGTTCGTCCCGCCGGTCGAGCCCTCCGCGATGCGGACGCGAACGGCGCCCCGAACGAAAAGGGGACGGTTCCCTTCCCGTTCACTCTCCACCCATGACGGGCCGAATGAACGGGAAAGGAACCGTCCCCGCGAACGGGAAAGGAACCGTCCCCGGGTCCCGGGGAAGACCAGTACGAGGTGGACGCAGAGCCGGCCGGGACGCTACGTCCCGGCCGGCTCGTCAGTGGTTCGGACCGCTCAGCCCCAGTTGTAGGTGCCTGCGTTCGGGTCGGTGGAGTTGTCGACCACGACGGTCTTCATGATCTTGTCGGCGATCGTCTGCTTCTGCGCGTCCCACAGCGGGAAGAGCCAGCCCACGTAGCAGATGATCGAGTCGATGATGTGCGCGAACTGACGAATGATGCCGTTCGTCACGCCGATCGGCTGGCCGGTCTCCGCACTGACCAGCTTCGTCTTCGCGATGCTGCGCCCGAAGGTGACACCGGTGGTGCCGCTCTTGTAGCCGAGGTAGCACATCCACGCGATACCCAGGACGGCATTCACCAGGGTACCGAGCGTGCTCGACACGTTGTTCAGCACGCTGGCGACGATGCTGAGGACGATGCCCGCAGCCACATAGTCGACCAGGCCACCCAGCGCACGCTTGGGCCAGTCCACCAGCGCGCCGCCCACCGGCGGCATGGCCACCGGGTAGCCGCCGTACGCCGCGTTCGGATCGGTGTAGCCGGACGCTGGCGGCGGGTACGCGCCCGGACCGGGCGGCTCGGGGAAACCAGCGCTCGGAGGCGGCGGGTAACCACCCGCGGGAGGCGGGGTGTACGCCGGCGGGGTCGCGGCCGGTGGCTCGTAGCCACCCGCAGGAGGCGGGGTGTACGCCGGCGGAGTCGCGGGAGGCGGGGTGTACGCCGGCGGAGTCGCAGCCGGCGGCTCGTAGCCACCCGCAGGAGGCGGGGTGTAGGCCGGCGGCTCAGGAGCGGGCGGCGGGGTGTAGGCCGGCGGCCCGGCAGGAGCGGTGGGCTCAGAAGCAGGGGGCTCGTAGCCAGGAACGGCGTCGCTCGGGTCCGGCGTGGTCGGATTCTGGTCGGACATGCTCTCTCCCTAGATGGATGATGCGACTGATCCTAGGGCCGCCGGGCTCCCTCAGGGTATGGAGCGATAATGACGGCGTGCCGAATCGGTCAGATTCCCTCCCGGTCAGCACCCGGTCCAGGGTGCGGGCGGCGGCGACGTTCGGCGCGGTCGGGCTCTCCCTCAGCGCCGTGTACGCCTTCAGCGGCTACGGAATCCCGTGCCCCTGGCGCGTCCTCACCCACACTCTCTGCCCGTTCTGCGGAGCCACCACCCTCGGGGCCTGCCTGCTCCGCGGCAACGTCGCCGCGGCCTGGGCCGCCAACCAGTTCGTGTTCGTCCTGCTGGTCGTGCTGACGCTCGCCGGCATCATCTGGGTCGTCGAGCTGCTCGGCGGACCGCGGCTCCGGTTCCCCGCGCGACTGGGCGACCAACGTCTCTGGTACGCCGTGCTGGGCACTGCTGGCGTGGCGTTCGCCGTCGTACGCAACCTGGTCCCGCCGGGCTGAGGCACGCAACCCCAATCCGCCCACCGGCCGCCGGTCGGCGCCCGAACCTAAGTGGGCGCCCGGACCGAAGTCCGGGCGCCCACCCGCGAACCGGCTCAATTGGGGAGCCGAGCTCAGTTCGCTCCTCGACTCCGGCAGACCGACGACGGGCCGCCACCCATCGCTGCCGCCCGGGGCCGAGAGCCCCGAGGTTCGCCTGAAGTTCAGTATCCGCGCTTCTCACAAGGCGCGCCCGCGACAAACAGGACGGTGCGCGGGCACCGTCACACCCTATCCTTCCCCCCCTCGGACGGGCCGACCTCACGCATTCCCCCTCCAAGCAGCTAGAAACCTCTCAGACCCCCCGCGAGCGAGCCAGCCAGCAGCTAACCTGTGTCAAGGTTCGAACCGGATGGATTGACCTCGATCAAGCAGATACATCATGCGATGAAATGCTGGGAGGCATCAGCGGTTCCTGCCGGACGAGGAGGACCCGATGATCGTCGACGGAGCCACCGGCCACGCGATGCGCAGCCTCCGCCTGCTGCTCGAGGCCTACGCCGGCTGCGAGCTGCCGCAGTGGGATCTGTTCGCCAGCAACGTCCGGGTCGTACGCGTCGAGCCGGGCGCTGTGCTCTTCAGTGCGGGCGAACACAATCCCTACATCTACTTCGTGCAGAGAGGGTTGTTCAGGGCACAGATGCTCAGTGAGGGCCGGCTCACCACGGTCTTCTTCCCCGAGGAAGGCGATGTGCTGGCCTCGATGTCCGCGCTGGGCGTCGACGGGGTCCGCAGGGTGGCGTCCCGCGGCCTTCACCCCCGCTCGGAGACCCTGCGCGCTGCGGTCGAGGCCGAGACCGTCCACACGGTCACGGCGATCGAGCCGGGCCTGCTGCTCCGGGTCAACTATCGCGTGATCGACCATCTCTCGACCCAGCACCTGCAGTGGGCGCGACTCATCACCACCATCGCGCTGATGCACGCCACCACCCTCCAGGCGGACGCCGGATGGCTGCGGGCCACTCCCGAACAGCGCTACCGCTCGCTGCTGCGTGAGCATCCGGGACTCGTCCAGAGGGTGACCCAGCGGGATCTCGCGAGCTTCCTGAACATCACCGATGTCGCGCTGAGCCGGATCGCCAAGCGCGTCCGGGGAGAGGCGCTGCACGCCGCCGACGGCCAGGGGGTCAGCGTGACCGCGGGAGCACAATCCTGAGCGGACGCAGCGTCCGGACGCTTGCAGCGAACCGCCAGCCGGCCCACAGCCGGTTCACATCCCCGGGGTCGAGGGTTGGGGCATGGAGCAGCCCAACGACGACAAGGTCCGCAGCAGTTCGGCGCTCCGGGTGGCCGGCATCGGACTCGGAATCCTGGGGGCGACCTTCGGTGTGGCCGGGTGGTTCACGCTCGCGCCTGCCGCGGCGTCCACCGAGACCGCTGTCGTCGCCACCGGCACCGTGACCGACTACCCGGAGGCTGTCCAGATCCGCGCGGGCAGCGGACGCGTGCACACCCGCACCGGAGGTTCCGCCTGATGGAGGGCGAGGACGCCTGGGATGCTCTGGGTACCTGGTGCGAGGTGCTGACCGTGCGCGAGGAGGACCTGCCCGGGGCTGCGGCCCTCGCCCGCGCCCGGGTGGAGGAGCTGGAGGCGGCCTGTACGGGAGAAGGCTCGGAACTGGCCGGACTCGCGACCGGGCGTCCGCAGCGTGTCGGACCCGTCCTGGCCCTCGCACTCGCTGCGACGCGCCGCGCCGCCGAATCCACCGGAGGCCTGGTCGCTCCCGGCTGGGAGGCGAGTGTCCTGGACCTCGACGCCGGCTCGGTGACCGTCCCTGCCGGGACCGTCCTCGACATCGGCACCAACGTGCGGGGATGGGCGGCGGACTGGATCGCCCGGGACTGCGCTGACGTCCTCGGCGTCGGCTGTCTGGTGAACCTCGGCGGCGACATCGCTGTACGTGGCGAGACTCCGGAGGGCGGCTGGCAGGTCGAGGTCGACGACGGCCAAGCCGGGCCGCACCACCCGGTGATTTCGATGGGCTGGCCGGGAGGCTTGGCCACGCGCTCGTCAGCATCCGGGGAGTGGCGCAGTGTGACCGTCGCCGCCCGGACCTGCGAGCGCGCGAGTTCGGCGGCCGGTGCCGCGATCGGGATGGGCGATGGCGCCCCCCGCTGGCTCACCCAGCGCGAACTGCCCGCCCGACTCGTGCACGCTGACGGCGTCGTGGTGCAGACCAACGGCTGGCCCAGGGAGCGCTGGCTCGACTGACCCCCGATCCCGGGGACGGTTCC
>CAYNLD010000010.1:92240-111855 GCA_964397985.1 uncultured Propionibacteriaceae bacterium
CGGGGACGGTTCCTTTCCCGTTCAGATGGACGGGAAGGGAACCGTCCCCAATACCGTTCGCAGGAACCGTCCCCAATACCGTTCAGCCGGAAAGATTCGACAGGTCAGTGACCAAGCACCATCGCGGCGCCTGCATTCGAACGGCCAACCTTGGACAAAGTGGGTAATCTGTCGCTCGTGAACAGTCCCGTCCACGACCTGGGTGCCGACGCGCTGACGATCCGGAGGGCCGCGGCGCTCACAGGCGTCCCTGAGCACACCTTGCGGGCGTGGGAACGTCGCTACGACCTGCTGCGCCCTGCCCGGACAGAATCCGGCTACCGGGTCTACGACGACGCGGATCTCGCCCGGATCACGGCGATGCACCGCCTGGTCGCGGCGGGCTGGGCCCCCAGGACGGCGGCTCAGGAGGTAGCCCTGGGCCGGTTCGGCAGGGACGTCGACCCTTACCAGAACCTGATCGAGGCCGCCGCCCAGCTGGACGCAGGGCGGGTCGCCCGCGAGGTCGGTGACCGGTTCGCCCGAGGACCGTTCGATGCGGTGGCCGACCAGTGGTTGATGCCTGCCCTCGAGCGACTCGGACGCGCCTGGGCGGCCGGCACAGTATCCGTCGCCGGTGAGCACCTCGTCGCCAACACGGTGAGTCGCCGCCTCTCCGTGATCCTGGACGCCACGCCCCAGCGCCACGGCGGGCACCCGGTGCTCATCGGCACGCCGCCCGGCGTCGAGCACCACCTCGGCCTGTTCGCCTTCGCCGTCGCCGTCGCGCGCGCCGGGCTGCCCATGGTCTACCTCGGCGCGCAGGTGCCCCTGGATGCATGGACGGACGCCGCCGCGCGACTGAAGCCACGACTCGCGGTCACCAATGCCCCACGCCGGCGCGACGCCGCCGCCGCGTCCGCAGTGGTCGATCGGCTCGCGGAGGGAGAACCCGTCCCGGTCCGGATCGGCGGCCGCTACCAGCACCTCGTCGGTGCGCCCGCAGACCGACTCGGCCACTCCATCGGGGCAGCCGCCACCCTCCTCGCCGCGGGAGCGGCAGGGGCGCGGTGAGCGCGCCGTCCCTGCTCTGGCTGCGACGTGACCTGCGCCGGGGCGACCATCCCGCGCTGGTGGCCGCAGCAGCCAGCGGACCGGTCCTGCCCGTGTTCGTGCTGGATCCGGAGTTCTTCGATCCCGCCGGGCCCGTGCGCCGGGGCTGGCTGGCCGCCACCCTGCGCGCGCTCGAGGCGAGCTATGACGGGCACCTGTGCCTGCTCCGGGGTGACCCGCGCGAGCTGATCCCTGCCCTGGCGCTCGAGGTGGGCGCCCGCGAGGTGCACACCTCGGTCGAGACCGAGCCGGGCGGGGCTGCACGGGACGTGGCCGTCCGGGCGGCCCTCGAAGCAGCCGGCGTGGCCTGGGTGGCCACCGGCTCGCCCTATGCGGTCACCCCTGGAAGGGTGCGGAACGCTTCCGGGGACGGCTACCGGGTGTTCACCCCGTTCCTGAGGGCGTGGCGAACGCACGGCTGGCGCGGCCCCGCGGTCGAACCCGGCCCGCTCGCCCTGGCGAACGCGCCCAGCGACGCGTCCGCGTGGGACACCGTGGATGCGGCCCTGGCAGCCTGCCCGATCGAGCTGCCGCCGGCAGGGGAGGAGGCGGCACTGGCCCGTTGGGAGGAGTTCCAGTCGAAGGAGCTGGCCCGCTACGACGAGAACCGCGACCTGCCTGCGGTCGACGGCACATCCCGGCTCTCCGCCTACCTGAAGTTCGGCGTGCTGCACCCGCGCACGCTCCTGGCCGACCTCGCCGGACACCGGGACAACGGCGCGCAGCGATTCATCACCGAGCTGGCATGGCGGGAGTTCTACGCCGATGTCCTGCACCACCACCCGGGCTCGCTGGCGTCCGACCTGAACCCGCTCCCGGTCGCCTATGACGAGCCGGACGCACGCTTCGAGGCCTGGCGCGAGGGACGCACCGGCTATCCGATCGTGGACGCCGGCATGAGGCAGCTGCTCGCGTCCGGCTGGATCCACAACCGGGTGCGGATGATCACGGCGAGCTTCCTCACCAAGGACCTGCACGTGTGGTGGCCGCACGGCGCAGAGCACTTCCTCGCGCACCTGATCGACGGCGACCTCGCTTCCAACAGCCACGGCTGGCAGTGGGTCGCAGGCACCGGCACTGACGCAGCGCCGTACTTCCGGGTGTTCAACCCGATCTCCCAGGGTGAGCGATTCGACCCGGACGGCGAGTACGTGCGGCGCTGGATACCGGAGCTCGCACACCTCGCGGGAGCAGCGGCGCATCGTCCGTGGCAGGTGCCCGATGGCTACGCGCACGGGTATCCCGTCCGGATCGTCGACCACGCCGCGGAGCGCGTCGAAGCCCTTGCCCGCTACGAGCGGGCGCGGCTGTCACGATCCGACCGCGCGCGCCGCCAGCTGTGACAGGGGAGACATCCGGGACGCGATGAGCGGGCAGAACGCGACAAGCGGTCGGATCGACCCGGACGGTCAGCCGTGGAAGTAGAGGTGGCCCGGCTTCGCGCGCGTACCGAGCAGTTCCGGGACCGTGACGAGGGTGAAACCCCTCGCCTTGAGCCCGCGGATGATCCCGGCGTAGGCCTTGCGGGTGGTCGGACGGATGTCGTGGCTGAGGATGATCGAGTTCCGCCGGGCCTGCTTCAGGATCCGCTTGGTGACCACCCTGGTGTTGCGGTCGCGCCAGTCCACGGGGTCGACGCTCCACTGGACCAGGACCTGTCCCCGCGACTTCGTGATGGCGCGGACGCGGCCGTCCACCTCGCCGAAGGGTGCGCGCACGAGCACCGGACGCGAGCCGGTGAGCTTCTTCAGCAGCTTGTCGGTCCTGGCCAACTCCCGGCGGACCTTCTGCTTGCTGGCCTTCCAGAACTGCGGGTGGTCCCAGGAATGATTGCCGACCGCGTTGCCGTCGGCCACCATCTGCCGCACGATCGCAGGGTGGCGCTTGGCGTTCATGCCGAGCACGAAGAAGGTGGCGTGCGCGTGCTCCTTGCGCAGCAGCTTCAGCAGCTTCGCGGTCTGCGGCACCGGGCCGTCGTCCATGGTGAGGGCCACGCACTTGAGCTTCGAACAGTCCGGGGGCTCGGGGCCGGACGCCGGGGGCCCACCGGATCCGTCCGACGGCGAGGAGGCCCCGTCCGAAGGTGCGGCGGCGCCGGAGGGCAACAACACCGCCAGGCCGGAGGCCTGGATCCGGCCGGGAACGACTGCGGGTGGGCTCGCCACGGCGGAGGGCGGCGACACCTGGTGCGCCGTCCCGGCCAGCAACGCGAGCCCCATGAGCACGCCGACTGTCCGAACCGCGCCTCCCATGCTCCCGACGGTAACCCACGATCCGAAACGGACGGTAATGCCCGGCGGGTTGCGTCCCGGAGGGAGAGGCTCACCCGGTGGTGACGGCACCCATCGCGACGACCTCGAACGCGCTGCCCGGCACGGTCTTGAGGGTGTTCAGCGCGGTGTCGTCCCAGTACTTGCTGGGTGCGCCGGAGACGAACCAGTTCGAGCCGTTGTCCGCCACGATCATCCCGTAGGTCTTCATCGCCTGGAGCACCACCCGCGCCTGGGTGGGGAAGCCGGAGATGTCGAATCCTGCCTTCAGCCGCACCCGCATGCCCATCGGCGGAAGACTCGTATCGGTGCTGCTGCCGGCGTAGTGGCGCGCCGGCGAGACGTAGGCTCGCCGCGTCTGCGCGACGGTGAAGCGCAGCGCGTGGCTGATCACGCCGGCCTTCACCTCGTCGTAGCGGACCAGTCCGGGGAAGATCGGCAGGCCGGCGGCGTCCGCGCTCGTCCAGCCGGCCGGACGCAGCGCGTTCGAGCTCAGATCGAAGATCGCACCGGAACCTGCCGTCCAGTACTTTCCGCCTGCCTTGCGATGCGCGTCGTACAGCTCGTAGAGCTTCCAGCGGGTGCGGTCGAGCACGATCACGTGCCGATCGCCCTTTGCCGCAGAGCCGCCCTCGATCGGCGCGTTCTTCGGGATCGGGTAGGGCCCCTTGTCGCTCTCGTCGGCGTAGGCGAACCGCACCTTCACCTTCTTCTGGCTGCCCTTCACCACGATGTAGGGGATGCCGAAGGGTCCGCCGTTCCAGTGCGCGCCGAAGTCAGCGTGCAGGTTGCCGCCGATGGAGGCGATCAGCGCGTCCGAGTTCGGGTCGACGGCCGCGTCGTCGACCGGTGTGTTCCACGGGTTGTCGGACGGGAACACCTGCTTTCCACCCAGGCTCGCACCGCTGCCGAGCCCGACGGACAGCGTCCAGCCCGCAGCGGCACTCCCTGTGCTGGTGGAGTCCGGGGCCGGGTTGGTCGGCTCCCCCGCCCGGCTGGTCGCGCCGGTCGAGACTGCCACCTCGCCTGCCGGGCCCGCAGCGCACGCAGAGAGCGCGAGCGGGAGGATCAGCGCGGTGGCCGCCAGCCTGCCACGGGGGGTTGGCTTCACCGCAGCAGGGTAGCCCGCCGGTGGCGTCCCGGAGCCGGGTCGCGGAGAATGGGCGGATGGACGCACCGGACCCGCTCTACGACCGCGTCGGCGGACACCAGACCTTCGTGCGGCTCGTCGAGGAGTTCTACCGCGGAGTGGCCTCCGATCCCCCGCTGCGCGCGCTCTACCCCGATGACGACCTCACGGCCGCCGCCGAACGGCTGCGGATGTTCCTGGAGCAGTACTGGGGCGGCCCGCACACGTACTCCGAGACCCGCGGCCACCCGCGGTTGCGGATCCGGCATGCGCCGTTCGCGGTGACCGCCGACATGCGTGACCGCTGGCTGCGGCACATGAACGCCGCCCTCGACACTGTCGACCTGCCCGACGCCGAGCGCGCGGAGTTCGGCGAGTACGTCACCAGGGCAGCCGCCTTCCTGGTGAACAGCTTCGACTGAGCCCGCCGTTCGCAGGATTCACCGGTTCTCCGCCCCGGGGACGGTTCCATTCCCGTTCACGGGGACGGTTCCATTTCCGTTCACCGGTCTGTCCCCATTCCCGTCCACAACGCATCGTCCCTTGTCGGCAGCTGAACGGGAAAGGAACCGTCCCCGGAACGACCCACCCACCGGAAGCTGAACGGGAAAGGAACCGTCCCCAGGGATGGAACCGGGGGTCGTCCGACCTCAGCCCACGGGCTGGGCGGACTGACTGGGCTGCGCGTTGCCCGCCGGCACCGAGGTCTCAGTGCTGGCCGCGGTCGGCGTTACGGACGCGGTGGGCGGGGTCGCCGTGGGGTCCGTCGTCGCGGTCGGGGTCTCGGTCGCGGTCGGGGTCTCGGTCGCGGTCGGGGTCGGGGTAGCGGTGGGCGTTGACGTGGCGGTCGGCGTCGGGGTGGGCTTCACGCTCGATCGCGGCTGCACGACCTGCCCGACCGTCGTCCCGGAGCCGCCACCCAGCGAATGGCCGAGCCCGAGCTCCACCACCGTGATCACCGACAGTGCGACCAGGAACATCGCGCCCACGGTCAGGGCCATCACCGTCCGCACCGGCGTACGCCTGCGCGGGGTCTCGGACGGCACCGGCGCCGGCTTCGCTCGGGTCGCGTCCGGTCCGGGCCGGAAGACGGTGTCGTCGAAGCCGGGCAGCACCTGCGTGGGCCCGTCCCCTGCTGCGCCCGCACCCGGCAGCACCCGGGTCGCGCCGCCGTCCGCCTCGAGCACGCGCAACTCGTCCGGGTCGGGGGACGGGTCGTGGCGCAGCCGGTCGTAGCCACGCAGGATCGCGTCACTCACCCTGCGGTGGGTGCGATCGATGCCCGCGCTGTAGAGGGTGCCCGCGACCCCGCCGACGATGCTGGCGACCATCGCGCCGACGATCGTGCCGGCCACTCCCAGTTGCGAGCCGATCGCTGCAGCCGTGGCGGCCGCGAGCGCACCTCCGGTGATCTGCGGGAGGGAGAAGGAGACCCTGATCGGTTCCTTCTCCCTGGGGGGTTCCTGCTTCTCTTCGATCACTACCCGTGTCACATCCTCGAACGTCCGACCTTCGAGAGTAGCGACCCTTCCCAAGCGTCCCTGTGAGCAGACTGAGGGCAGGCCATGGGCTTCAGGCTTCGATGCCCACCTGGTCCGCGATCAGCCGGGCGATCCGCCGCGCCGCGTCGGGCTTGGCCGCACGCCAGCTCGCCTCGGCGGCCCGCTGCCGCGCGGCAGGGTCATCGACCCAGCCGCGCAGGGCGTCCACGACCTCACGCGGACGGGGTGCCCACACCCCTGCGCGCAGCTTCTCGACATAGCGGACGTTGCCGTCCTCCTGGCCGGGCAGCCGGGCGTACAGCACCAGCGGGAGGCCGCTGATGAACGCCTCGCTGATCGTGCCCGGACCTGCCTTGGTGACGAGCATGTCGGACGCGGCCATGAACTGCGGCATCTCCGTGGTGAACCCGTACAGGTGGACGGGCAGCTTCCAGTCCACCTTCTCGAGGTCCGCCTTGAGTTCGGCGTTGCGTCCACAGATCACGACCAGCGTGGCCTTCAGCCGGGCGTCGTTGATGGCCTTCGCCACTCGCTTCAGCGGGCCCATGCCGTCCCCGCCGCCGACCAGCAGGATCACCGGCAGGTCGACCCGCCAGCCCATCCGTTCCCGCCAGGCCTTCCGGTCGTCGAGTGGCTTGCTGAACCGCTCGGCGACCGGCAGGCCGATCACCCGCAGGTTGCCCTCGGCAATGCCGTACTCGACGGCCTTGTCGCCGGCTTCCACCGTGGGGACGACGACCAGGTCGGCGCGCCGGTCGTACCACAGAGCGTGGGTCGAAACCAGGTCGGTGACCACCGTGAGGTACGGGATCGGCGAGTGCCGCATCGCCCGGACGAGGTGGGCGTTCACCAGCGGGTGCACCGAGACGATCAGGTCCGCGGGGTTCTCCCGGACGAGCCGCTTCGCGCCGCGGCGTACATACGGGTAGGAGATCTGGGTGACCGCGCGCGCCCGTCCCTTGCTGTCGAAGGCCCGGAACGTAAACCGCCACGCCTGGGGGACGCGCGAGATCGGCGGGTAGATCTCCGGCGCGAACCGCAGCGGGCTGGGGTAGTACTCACGGAAGAAGTCGACCATCCGTGGCTCGAACCGGCCCGGGAACTCCAACTCCAGCGCCTCGATCATGGCCTCGGTCGCCGAACGGTGGCCACCACCGGTGTCCGAGAAGAGGAACAGGATGCGTTTCTTCGGGCGCGGCTCGTCGGCCCCCTGCTCGCTCATGCGCTCTCCGTCTCAGTGGGCCCTTCTGCCCTTGCACCTAGAAGCATGGCACAGCCGCCTCAGTCGTCGGCGAGCTTCTGGAACAGGAGGTGGTCAGCCCAGGTACCGGCGATGTTGAGGTAGCGCGGCGCGTAGCCGAACTGGGTGAAACCGTTGTGCCGCAACACCATTTGCGAGCGGAAGTTCTCCGGGATCGTGCCGGCCTCGACGCGGTGCAGGCCCTGCTCGGCGAAGGCGACCCGGACGATCTCGGCGACCGCGGCGGTGGCGAGCCCCCGCCCACCGGCCTCCTGCGCGAGCCAGTAGCCGACGCTCGCCGACTGGAACGGTCCACGCACGATGTTGTTCAGGTTGATCCGGCCCACGACCGCCCCGGCCTCGTCGAGGATCACCTGGGGCAGCAGTGTGCCCTCGGCGTGGCGGCGCAGCGAGTCGGCGATCACCTCAGACTGTCCCGCCACGGTGAAGTAGTGGTCGGGACGGACGGGTTCCCACGGCTCGAGGAACTCCCGGCTTCGGACGAGCACCGCGGCGAGCGCCTCCGCATCGTCGGCCTCGAGCAGGCGGATTCGGTTCACCGCGCCATCCTGCCACGCCTCCACGCGCACGGCGGGACGCGGCTCGAGCGGGTACACCCATCGTCCGGGGCAGCCCCTGAGGTCGACCGGTCGCGCCCCCGCGGAACGTCTGGCCGGACGGCGGCTCAGCCCAGGATCTCGTAGCGCTGCAGGCGCCGGCGACCGGCCTTGGTGCCGGCGTGCTGCAGCTCGAGCAGTTCGGCGTAGATGCCGCCGGTGTGGGCGAGTTCTTCCGGTGTCCCGATCTCGTCGATCCGTCCGTCGGCGAGGGTGATAATCCGGTCGACGGAACTGATTGTGCTCAGACGGTGGGCGATGATCAGCGTGGTGCGCTCGGCCATCAGCTCGTCGAGTCCCTCCTGGACGAGCCGCTCGGCCTTTGAGTCCAGCGAGCTGGTCGCCTCGTCGAGCACGAGGATCGGTGCGTCCTTCAGCAGCGCCCTGGCCACGGCGATCCGCTGCTTCTGGCCGCCGGACAGCTTCACGCCCCGCTCACCGATCTCGGCGTCGTAGCCACCCGGCAGCCCAATGATGAAGCCGTGGGCGTGGGCCCGGCGGGCGGCCTCGACGATCTCGTCCTCGCTCGCGTCCGGACGGCCGTAGGCGATGTTCTCCCTGATCGTCCCGGAGAACAGGGACGGGTCCTGGAACACCACCCCGACCTGGGCGCGCAGTTCAGGAAGAGGGATCGAGCCGACGTCGCGCCCGTCCACCACCAACCGGCCTCCGGTCAGCGGGTAGAGCCCGAGCAGCAGGCTGGAGAGGGTGGTCTTGCCGACGCCCGACTCGCCCACGAACGCGACCCGCTCGCCGCGGCGGACGTCGAAGCTGACCCCCTTGAGCACGTCGACCTCGCCGCCGTAGCCGAACCGGGCGTCGCGGAACTCCACGATCGGCTCACCCGGGGGCGTGGACGGCTCGGCCGGACGGGGTGCGTCCGCCTCGACGGCCGACGACTCCACCGCGGCGTCCATCACCTGGAAGTAGTCGCGGCTGCCGGTGATGGCGCGCTGCGATGCGTCCACCAGGAAGCTCATCGACTGGACCGGCTGGCGGGCCATGCTCACCAGCTGGATCAGCAGCACCATCACGCCGAGGGTGAAGTCACCGGTGATCGTGAGGCTGAAGATGATCGCGTAGATGCCGAAGAAGATCACGTTGAGCGTGCCGCGGCGGGCGACGTCCATCCGGTGCCAGAACGCGGACTGCTCCCTGGTCAGGGCGATCGTGGTGTCGTAGCGCCCGGCGAAGTGGTCGAGCTCGCGCCGCTCGGCGACGAAGCTCTTCACGACCCGGATCTGGCCGACCACCTCGGCGAACCGCCCGCCGGCGATGTCGAACTCTGCGTTCTTCTCCCGCTCCAGCCGCTGCCAGCGTTTCGACGTGATCGCGGTGAGCCAGGTGAACAGCGGGTACACCGCCAGCAGCAGCAGGGCCAGCCACCAGGAGTACCAGCCGATGATCACCAGCGCAGCCGCCAGCGAGAGCAGCATCGGCAGGAAGTTGTTGGCGAACATGTTCAGGAAGCCGGTGGTCTCGGTGATCGAGCGCTGCAGCCGGGAGATGATCGTTCCGGTGAGCTCGGAGTCGAAGTAGCGCTGGGGCAGCCGGAGCAGCTTCTCGAAGTAGTTCCGCGAGAGGATCGAGCGCAGCCGCACTGCCATCACGTCGCCGAGGTAGCCGCCGACGTTGGTGATCAGTGTGTTCGCCAGATCGACCAGCAGCAGCAGGAAGGCCAGCCACAGCACCGCGGGGACGCCACCCCCGGTGCCGGACATCGAGGCGACCACCTCGTCGGTTGCCGCCTTGATGATGAACGGGACGGCCAGTCCGGTGGCGGCCACGAGGACGCCGGACGCCACAATCGCCGCGTAGGACGCGAGCAGCTCGCGAGCGACACCGAGGATCCGGAGCAGGGGACGCACGTCGAGGATGATCTCACGGCGTCCCGACAACGCCAGCCCGCTTCGCGCCGGGCGTAACCGCGATCAGCTCTTGATCGTGATCTTCGCTGTGGTGTTCGGCAGTTCGACGAAGGTCTGGCCGGGCGCCATCTTGAGCGGGCTGCCGTCGTCAAGGGTGAACTGGAAGACCTCGTTGACCTTGCCCTTCGACCAGGTGCCCTTCACGTACTTGCCGCCGTTGGCGTAGTAGAACGTGCCCTTGGTGTCGATGATGTCGTGGATCGGCTCGTTGTGGCCGCCGTAGTTGGCGTCGATCCGCCCGCTGGGGTAGATCTTGCCGAACACCTGCTTGGCCTTGATCACCAGGACGTTGTCGCAGGAGATCCGCGTCCCGTCGGCCATCACGTGCTTGCCCCACGGCATCGAGCGCAGGTAGCGACCAGCCTTCTCGCTCCACGTGTAGCTCATCGGGTAGGTGTTCCCCTTCTTCCAGGGGACGCTCACGAAGCTGGCCGTCTTGCCCGACACCGCGGTGCTGACCTCGTCATCGCTGGACGCCCACGGGAAGTACATCTGCTGCGGGCCGGACTGGAACTTCTTGGTCTGCTTGGCCAGTACCTTCGGGTAGCACGCCACGGCGCGGTCGTAGTACGTCCGTCCGTTCAGCGTCCGCACCCGGTTGCCGAGGATGCCGTAGGAGCCTGTGCCCTTGGTGGACATGTACTGCTTGCTCGAGACGATGTACTCGGAGAACAGCTTGGTGTAGCGCAGCACCCACGGGTAGCCGCCGGTGCTGCCGATGATCGCGGTGATCGGGCTGAGCATGGGGATGTCCACCGGGCGGATCGAGCGAACCGGGTTCACCACTTCGGCGAACTGGGAGTGGTAGATCGGGACCAGGCGGGTGCCGGACTGGCCGACCGCGGCGGGGTAGCCGTCCAGTTCGACGTAGACGATGTCGGCCTTGTCGATGCCCAGCTGCGGGTGCTCACCCTGGTTGTCGGGCACCTTCACGGCTACGGCGATGTGCTGGGCGTCCGCAGCGTTCTTCAGCACCTTCCCGGTGAGCGGCCAGCGCGGTGTGGTGTCGACCATGGCGGTCGGCGTCGCGGACGCGCTCTCTGCCGGGGTGGTGCTGGCCTGCGGCGAGTTGCCGGCAGCCGGAGCCTCGGTCGAACACCCCACCAGTGCGGCTCCAGCGACCCCCATTGCGCCCAGCATCGCAGCGCGACGACTCACCGGTTCCATGGACTTCCTCCGTTTGCTGCTGGTCGCCACGGGCAACCGGGAGCGCCACGCTCCCCGCACAATGGTAGGGCCGTGCCGGGGCCATTCCGCTCAATGCACGCCCCGGGAGGCCGTTCACTGCGGATTCACAGCGTCACGGCGGCTCCAACCGGGGCCCGGCCGCCCGTGCTCAGGCCGCAGCCGCCGTCCGGTCGACGTCAACGCACGCAGGAACCCGCACGGGCTCGGGCGCGGTCCGTACCGGCGTCACTGCGGGCAGCCCGGCGACCCGGGCCGCACGGAGGTCCTGCACCCGCTGCTGCAGCCAGGCGCCGCGCTGCTCGGTCTCGACCCGCAGCCATCCGTTCATCGTTCCCCAAGGTGTCGTGCTCATCGTGCGGCCCTTCGTGTTAGTGATGTCTAACATTGTAAGAGTAGACTTACATCCAGCGCAAGCACGAAAGTATGATCGGCCTTACATCGAAGGGAGGTGCGACGTGGGCTACCACCACGGCGACCTGCGTGCCGCACTGGTCGAGGCAGGCACGGCTCTGGTCGCGGAAGGGGGCCTACCGGCACTGTCGGTCGCCGAGGCCGCACGACGCACCGGAGTCAGCGCTGCGGCCCCCTACCGGCACTTCCCATGCCGCCAGGACTTCGTGGTCGCGGTCGCAGCCAAGGCCGCCAGCGACCTCGACGCGGCCATGCGCCAGGCCGCAGACGCCGCCGGCGAGGACCCCGTGGAGGCCATCGCCGCGGCCGCAGCGGCGTACGTGCGGTTCGCCGCCACCCGACGGACGGGCTTCGATGTCATCTACTCCCCGGAACTGCGCGGCGTCCACGTCGACGAGCTGCGCGACGCCGCCCGCTCGATCAGCGACATCGTGCTGCTCCGCGCCATCGACGCCACCGGAGGGGACACCCGGGCCGGTGTCGGCGTGGTCCCGCAGTTCATGGCGGTGGCGCACGGTGCCGCGTCCATGCATCTGGTCGGGATCTTCTCCGACCTGGACGCTGCGGCCGGACTGGCGGCGAAGACGATGCGCAGCCTGCTGCGCGGCCCTCAGGCCTCGTAGTCGACGCAGACTCTGGCGGTCGCAACCGCCTTGATCAGCGCGCCCACGGCGACGTGCTCGGGGTGGGTGGCGTACTCGCGCAGCGCATCAGGGGACGCGAACTCGGAGTAGAGCACGAGGTCGTAGCTGTGTTCGAACGGATCGGCAGGGATCACCGGCTCGAGGGTGAGCAGTCCGGGGACCAGGCCGTCCAGCGCCAGCAGCCGGTCGCGCACCAGTTCCAGGTTCGTGGCCTTGTCAGCCCCTTCCGCCCGATCGGCGAACGTCCACATCACGATGTGCTTGATCACACGCCCACCCTACGCACAGACACCCTGGCGGCGGCCCGGGCCCGGTGAACGAAATGGGGACGGTTCCTTTCCCGTTCATTCAGCCGACGGCAGGTGAAAAGTGAACGGGAAAGGAACCGTCCCCGCGAACGGGAAAGGAACCGTCCCCCGTGACCTCCCCGACTGATCCGGGGGTCAGGAGCGGCTGACCAGGTCGAGCAGGTCGTGCCAGGCCTCGATCTTGGTGCGCTCGCGGCCCCGGATCGCCCCGCGGTCGATCTCCGCGGCGTCGATCCTGCGCCAGTCGGCCAGGGTGCTGGGACGGATGCCGCGCGCGGCGAGCTCGGAGTCCAGGTCGGCGAGCGGACGCCGGGGCAACGACCCGAAGTCCTCGACAACGCACGCCGCTGTCTCGGCGGCGTCCTTCTTGTTGCTGCCGATCAGGCCGACCGGCCCGCGCTTCACCCACCCCACCGCGTACTCGCCGGGACGCGCCGAGCCGTCCAGTTCGAGCACGCGGCCCTCGAGGTTCGAGATCCGCCCGTCCTCGAAGGGGAGGCCGGGCAGCGGAACCCCTCGATAGCCGATCGACCGAAGCACGAGGTCGGCCGGAACGACGAAGCCGCCATAGCCCGGCCTCGGACCGGTCGGCTCCAGCAACACCCCCTGCACCTGGCCGAGCCCGAGCAGTTCCGCCGGTCGGTGCCAGAACACCAGGTGCAGCCAGCGCACCGGGTCGATGGTCGGTTCGGCGAGGGCGGCCGCGATCGCAGCGACGTTCGCGCGGGCGTGCCGCTCGAGCGCATCGATGTCGAGGGACGCCGGGTCCGCACCGGTGAGGGTCACCCCGATCCGCGGCGTATCCAGCAGCTCGCGCAGCTCGGGCGTGGTGAAGGCGGCGTGCTCGGGACCACGGCGTCCGACCAGCCAGACGTGCTCAACCTGCGCGGAGCGCAACTCGGCCAGCACCGCGTCCGGCATGTCGGTGGCGCTGAGATCGGCCGGGTCCTTGAGCAGGATCCGGGCCACGTCGACGGCCACGTTCCCTACGCCGACCACCACAGCGTTCCGGACGCCGGCGAGCGGCTGCGGCTCGGCGTCCGGGTGGCCGGAATACCAGGCCACGAACTGTCGGGCCGAGCGGCTGCCCGGCAGGTCCTCCCCCGGGATGCCGAGGTGCCGGTCATCAGAGGCTCCCACCGCGTACACCACCGCGTCGTAGGCGTCCCGCAACTGGGTGGGGGTGACGTCGCGTCCGCACTCGACCAGTCCGAGGAACCGGACGTGCGGCGCCTCGAACACCCTCGCCAGCGTCGTGGCGACAGCCTTGATGCTCGCGTGGTCGGGCGCCACCCCATAGCGCAGCAGCCCGAATGGCGTGGGCAGCCGGTCGAAGACGTCGATCGCGAGGTCATCCCCGGCCTGAGCAAGCAGTGCCGCCGCCGTGAAGAGCCCCGCCGGGCCCGCACCGATGATCGCGACCCGCCTCGGCGCATCCATTCGCCCGCCTCCTGTCGCCGGGTCTGCGCACGCTACCCGTCGCCTGAGTCTGGCAAGTGGGCGGGGTCGGTGGCTAGGGGCGCCGCAACCAGAAGGTCGTGAGGATCGGCTGGCGCTGCCCACCGACGTGGACGATCTCTTCGCCGTCCACGGTGAGCTGGCTCGCGTGGTGTCCCAACGCCTCCCGGACGCGATCGAGGTACTGCGGCAGGGCGTACTCCCGCGCTCGGGTCGCCGGCAGCAGCGGTTCGGAGACCACCTCGAACAGCGGCACGCGCGCGAGCCGGGCGGCGGCGACCGCGATGTGGTGGGAGGCGACGTGGTCGGGGTGGCCGTAGCCGCCGTGGACGTCGTAACTCACCAGGGCGTCCGCACCGAAGGAGGTGAGGTACGCAGCGAGATCGGCGGCCGCCTCATCGAGTGGCGCGGCGGTGAGGCTGTCCGGGCCGGCGGCCTCCCCCGGGCCGGCGAGGGTTTCGGCGGAGTCCAGCCAGCGCATGCCCGAGTCGGTGTAGCGGCGGGGCGCAGATCCGGCGGCGCGGGCCGGGGGCGTGCCGAGGAACGCATGTTCGGCCACCCCGAGCACGCGCAGGGCCTCGGCCAGTTCGCCCTCCCTGTGCGCGACCAGTGCCGGCGTCCCTGCCAGTGCGGACAGCGGCCCCGGCACGACCTCGCCCCGCTCGCCGCGGGTGGCTGTGACCACCGCGACGTGGTCGCCGCGGTCGACCAGCCACGCCAGCAATGCGCCGGTGGCCAGAGTCTCGTCGTCGGGGTGGGCGTGCAGGAAGACCGGACGCCCGCCGGGTGGAAGCGCCTCAGGCATCGATCAGGCCGCGGTAGACCGAGACCAGGCGCTGCGCCGTCCAGCCCCAGTCGAACCGGCGGGCATGCACGCGCGACACCTTGCTCATCCGTTCCAGCAGGCCGGGCACCATCAGCAGCCGGGTCAGCGCCAGCGCCCAGTCCTCGCCGCGGCGGGAGTCCATCAGCTGGCCGGTGACGCCGTGGGCAACCGACTCGCGCAGGCCACCGGCGGAGGCGGCGATCACGGGCGTGCCGCTGGCGGCCGCCTCGAGCGCGATCAGCCCGAAGGTCTCCGAGTGCGACGGCACCAGCACCACCCGCGCCCCGCGCAACAGCCGGGCCAGTTCGGGACGCGGCTGCGCCCCGAGGAACGTGACCTGGTCGGCCAGCCCGGATTCGGTGACCATCGCGTGCAGCTCGCGCTCGTACGACGCGAAGGCGGTGGACGCGTCACCGGCGACAACGAGGTGCGGACGGATCTCCGGGTCGAGGTTCGCCAGCGCCTGGATCGCCAGGTCGGGCCCCTTCAGCGGCTCGAGCCGCGCCGCCACCAGAACGTAACCCGACGGCCAGGCCGCAGGGGCGCCCGCCGGCCAGCTCCAGCGCTGCTCGCCCGGCTCCAGTGGGTGGAACAGCTCCCGGTCGACGCCGGGGGAGACGATCTGGACGCGCTCCGCGTCCGCCCCACACCGGTCGATCACCGTCTGGGCCTCCGCGGCGGAGATGGCCACCACCGCCTGGGACTCCCCCGCCACCAGCGCCTCCCCTGGCACTCGCCGGGGCGACTCCGGCGGCTCGCCCGCCGACAGCGGCGAGCCCGGCAGCGCGGCGACCGAATGGAAACTCTGCACGTGCGGGACGCCCCACGCCCGGGCGACCGGCAGCGCCGCGACCCCGGACATCCAGTGGTGCGAATGAATGATGTCCGCCGGGGCGCAGTGCGCGGCGAGACCGGCGGAGAACTCCTCGATGTGGTCGTCGATCGCGCTCTTCGGCAGCGGGGTCTGCGGGCCGGCATTCACATGGTGCAGGACCACGCCGGGCATGAGCTCGACCTCGTCCGGGTCGTCGGGGTGGGAGCGACGCGTGACCAGTTCCACCGTGTGGCCGAGCCGGGCCAGGGCGTCGGCCTGGCAGCGCTCGACCACGTTCATGCCGCCCGCGTCTCCCGTCCCCGGCAGCGCGGCAGGCGAGGTGTGCATGGACACGAAGCAGATCTTCAGCCCGGAGCGATGATCGAGGGTGCGGCGACCCTGGCGCGGATCCGGGTTCGAGGAGGCGGGCACGGACGGAGCATAGTCGCCGCCACCCCCGGTGGCGCGCCGTCGAGAGCGCTCTCGATCGTGACAGGATGCACGGGTGACCGCCGCCGACTCTCCCTCCGGACCACCGGCCGGCCCGTCGGTCGAGATCGGCCCGCGGTGGCTGTTCCTGGTGATCCTGGCCAGCCTCGGCATGGTCGGCCCGTTCTCGATCGACACGATGTTCCCCTCGTTCAGCCAGATGGGGGCCGAATGGGGGACCTCGGAGTTCGCACTGCAGCAGGTGGTCAGCGTCTACCTCCTGTCCTTCGCCGTGATGAGCCTGCTGCACGGACCGCTGTCGGACGCGCTGGGCCGTCGTCCGGTGATCATCGCCGGCGTCTCGCTCTACATCGCCGCGTCCATCGGCTGCGCGCTCGCGCCGAGCCTCGGCGCCCTGCTGGTCTTCCGGGCGCTGCAGGGGCTCAGCGCAGGCGCAGGGCAGATCATCAGCCGCGCGATGGTGCGGGACGTGTTCTCCGACGCGCAGGCACAGCGCACGATGAGCCACATCGCGATGATCTTCGGCCTGGCTCCCGCGCTCGCGCCGATCGTGGGTGGCCTGCTGCTCGGCATCGGGAGCTGGCGCGGCATCTTCTGGTTCCTGGTGATCTTCGGCGCCGCGATCCTTGCGCTGGTGGTGTTCGCCATGCCGGAGACCCATCCCGCCGAGCGCAGGACCCGCTTCGACGGCCGCACGATCGCCGACGGCCTGCTCGGCGTCTGGCGGGACGCGAACGGGCGACGGCTGGCGTTCGCCGGGATGTTCAACTTCGCCGGCATGTTCCTCTACATCTCCTCAGCCCAGCTGTTCGTGGTGGGTCTGCTCGGCATGGGTGCCCAGGACTTCTGGATCCTGTTCGTGCCGCTGATCTCGGGCATGGTGTGCGGCTCCTGGGTGAGCGGACGGCTCGCCGGGCGGATGAGCGGACGCCGGCTGGCCAGCCTCGGCTACCTGATCAGCCTGGTCGCGGGGGCGGTCAATCTGGGCCTGGCGCTGCTGCCAGCCACCGCCCACCTGCCCTGGTCGGTACTGGTGCTGCCGTTCTACTCGTTCGGCATCGCGCTCGCGTTCCCGATCCTGACCCTGGCCATGCTCGACCTCTTCCCGCACTCGCGGGGGGCGGCGTCCTCAATCCAGTCGTTCGTGTCACTGCTGGCCAACGCCGCGATCGCCGGCGTCCTCGCGCCCCTGGTGGGGTTCTCGCTGCCGAGCCTTGCCCTCACCGCGGTCGCGCTCACCGCGGTGGCCTGGCTGCTGTGGCGTCGCCACCTCGCTGTCACCCATGCCGATCCCCACGGCTCCGTCGACGCCCCCGCGTACGAGCCCACCGACGAACTCTGACGCTGATAGCGTTATCACCGTGATCACCGATGACACCTTCGTCACGCTCGCCGGGGATTCCGTCCGGCTCGAGCTGATGCCCCTGGGGGCCACCGTCCGCCGCTTCGAGGTCCGGCTCGCCGACGGTGGCTGGCGCAACATCGTGCTGGGTGCGGCGGACCCGGCCGACTACCTGACCACGTGCCGCTACCTGGGCATGACCGTGGGCCGGTTCGCCAACCGGATCGACGGCGCCCGGTTCACCCTCGACGGGGTCGAGTACACCCTCGACGCGAACGAGGGCGCGAACCAGTTGCACGGAGGGACGGACGGCTTCCACGCCCGCACCTGGACGATCGCCGGACAGGGGTCGGACTGGGTTGAGTTCGGTCTGACCAGCCCGGACGGCGACCAGGGCTACCCGGGCGAACTCACGGTGTCCGCCCGCTACGAACTCGTCCCCGGAGGTGCGCAGGTGACCTACCGCGCCACCACCGACGCCCCCACCGTGGTGAACCTGACCACGCACCCGTACTTCAACCTGGACGGCGAAGCGTCCGGCAACACCGACGCGCATGTGCTCACCGTCCACGCCTCCCGCTACACACCCAACCGGCCGGACGGCATCCCGACCGGCGAGGTCCGCGACGTCACCGGGTCGGCCGCCGACTTCCGCGCGGGACGCGGCTTCGGCGAGGCCAGGCTGGCCGCCGATGCGGAGGGCATCACCCGCAACGAGGGGTTCGACCACAGCTTCGTTGTGGACGGTGAAGGCATGCGGGAGCACTGCCGGCTCACCGGCGCCTCCGGCCTCAGCCTCGTCGTGGAGAGCGACCAGCCAGCCCTCCAGGTGTACGGCGGCGAGCACTTCACCATCGACGGCACCCAGGTCGGCACCTCCGGAACGCCCTACGTCCGTCGGCCCGGGATCGCCCTGGAGACCCAGCACTACCCGGACTCGCCCAACCACCCCGAGTTCCCCAGCACGGTGCTGCGCCCCGGCGAGGAGTATGTCGCCACGACCCGGTGGCTGGTCGGCTGAGCGCGGGCTGCCTCAGTCCGGTCGCCCCACCCCGGGGTGGACGCTCGTTCACCCGGACCCGGCGGAACGTCCGTCCCGCTGCGTCCTGGCCACCCGGACGCGCCCCGGACGCAGCAGGCCCGGAGGCCCGCCTGGTCACGGTTGTCACACGACACGCCGACGACACGCCGGGGCCCGGAAAATACCGCGATGGAATTACCGAATACCACTTGCGAGGGTGTGCGAACAGGACTAGAAATGCGTCTTGCCGGAACACTTCGGTGGAACGGTGATCGGAAGCAGGAAGTCAGCTTCCCGACGGGGCTTGCCCGGTCGGAGCCCCTGTGATGGGGGGTGTGGCTGGCTGGTGGTTTCCGGTGTGACGAGGTCATCACGCCGAGTCTCCAGAGGGCCCCGGTGACTCATACTCCCCGGGGCCCTCGCCTTTGCCCGGACGCAGCGATACTGGTCGGCGTGACCGACAACCTGCGCAGCATCCACATCACCCGCACCGGCGCCCGCACCTACGATGCGACCAACACCCGGGGTGGGCGGATCAGCCTCGGCGAGGGCCAGAACACGGACTTCACCCCTGTGGAGCTGCTCCTGGTCGCGATCGCCGGCTGCAGTGCGATCGACGTGGACTACATCACCACTCGGAGAGCCGAGCCGATCAGCTCAGAAGTGACGGCCCAGGCCCACAAACTCGACGATGACAAGGGGCATCACCTCGGCGAAGTGCAGGTGGACTTTCGCATCGCCTTTCCCGAGGGCCCGGACGGCGACAGCGCCAGGGCGATCCTGGAGCGGGCGGTATCCCAGTCCCGCGACCGGCTGTGCACGGTATCGCGGACGGTGCAGTTGTCCGCACCGGTGAACTACCAGATCGATGGTGAAGAGGTACCGCGGCGCCAGGACTAGTCACCGGGTCGGCGTCCGGTGCGGTCGGAGCGGGCGGCGAGATCACTCGCCCCGACCCTGCAGCCCCCCGGCTGACAAAAGGCGAGGGCCCCGGGGAGTATGAGTCACCGGGGCCCTCTGGAGACTCGGCGTGATGACCTCGTCACACCGGAAACCACCAGCCAGCCCACACCCGCGCATCACCGGGGCCCCAGCAGGCGAACCCACTGACAAGCTGACTTCCTGCTTCCGATCACCGCATCACCGAAGTGATTTGGTATCGCCATTTCTAGTCCCGGAAATGCGGGCCCGCAAGTGGTTCCGGGAAAGTTCTTGAAGCAATTCGCCGGCTTTCGGCGTGTCGTCGGCGTGTCGTGTGACAACCGTGACCAGGCGGACGTGAGGACCGCAGCAGCCGTGGGGCGCGAAGAAGTGAGCAGGCTAGGTGTACCCGGCCAGGACGTTGGTCACGGGCGTGGCTGCTTGAACGGGTGAG
>CAYNLD010000011.1:0-91020 GCA_964397985.1 uncultured Propionibacteriaceae bacterium
GCAGCACGTGGCGCAGGTTCGGCAGATCGTGGAGTCGAAGCCAGCGGTCGGGCTGAACTCAGTAGTGGCCGATCTGGACGACGCCGACCCGGGCCGCAACCGCCTCGGGCAGCGGTTCGAGGAGATCCCACAGCACGAGTTCGACGCGTCCGGACAAATCGGACACCCGGGCCAGCAGATCCTCGTCGGGAACGGTCACGGTCAGCACGCGGTCGAGTCTGCCAGAGGTTCTCCGGGGGTCCGGCGCAGGACCGGCCCGCGTCGGTGCCGGCAGGGAACCCTCAACCTGCCCCGAGGCAAAGTCTCAACCAAAGCTGCCTCATCTGGGCCCTCGTGCGAGACTCGACAACGGTGGCCGAAATGGTCGCGGATTTGGCGTTGCCGCTCGTATTCGGGGGCGGGTGTGACGCCCAACAATGCGTGCCCAGGTGTCATTGGCGTGCCCGGGAACAGAATACGAAAGGCGTTTCACATGGTCAGGACGACTCGCGCTCTGGTCGCGGCATTCGTCGCGACCGCTTTCCTCGCCTTCAGCAGCGGCGTGATCGTGGAGCCGGTCTCGCACGCAGCCGAGGCCGCCTCGGTCGCTCAGCTCAAGGCACAGGCGATCTACTTCCAGCAGGACCGTGACACCGAGCGACGCGACCTCGCGGTGAGCGCGATGGCCGCCTCCTCGACGTGGGAGGCCGAACTGTGGGCCGGGTTCGTGGAGTCCTGGTCGTCGATCAACAACGCAATGACGATGAACTCCTCGGTGCCCTCGGGGCTGCCGGCCAAAGGCCACGTCTTCGTGGTGCTGGGCTCTGGGCTGACATCGTCCGGGAAGCTGAGTGCGAAGTTCGAGCGTCGGCTCAAACTCGCGGCGAAAGCAGCGAAGAAATACCCGAAGTCGAAGGTACTGGTCACTGGTGGCAAACCGAAGAAAGGCCACACCGAGGCGGAGGTCGGATACAAGTGGCTGGTCGCGAACGGTGTGTCGAAGTCGCGAATCCTGGTGGAGAAGAAGGCGTCCGACACGATCGACAACGCCAGGAACTCCATGGCCATTCTCGCCAAGTCCTCGACGTATACCAGCTACAGCCTGATCTCCGACTCCTCCCACCTTCGCCGCGCGTCCATCCTGTTCGACGCCGCGAAGGTTCGGGTGCAGGAGCAGAGCGGCAAGGCCTGGTCGATCTCGCGTGAGGCGAACCTCGCCTACATGGATATGAAGAACGCAGGCCAGGTCCCGCTCGCAGACTGGTCGGTGTCCTACACCGCCGGCAACGTGGCCAGCCTGTTCGGCGTCACGACCTCGTACAAGAAGCTGCTCGCCTCCCCACCGTCCGACGCGGTCCTGACCGGGGTCAGCGTGATCGCGCCGGCGAAGGTGACCTACACGGTCGGGGAGAAGCTGAGTACCAAGGGCCTGGTCGTGAAGGCCGTCTACAACAAGGGTGTCTACACCGCGATCGTCACCGGCGCAGCGAAGGTCTCGGGCTTCTCCTCCGCCGCGGTGGGGACGGGGACGGCCACGGCGTCCTACACCGACGGATCGGTGACGAAGTCGTCGTCCTTCGGTTACACGATCGTCAAGGCGTCCAGCACGACGAAGGCCACCCCGTCCACCACCAAGGTGAAGCGCAAGAAGACCCGAGTCGTGATGAAGGTCGCCGTCGCGTCCGCGGCGAGCGGGTTCACACCGACGGGCAAGGTGCGGTTCTACCTCGACGGCAAGTGGCTGAAGACCGTCACCCTCGACAAGGACGACAAGGGCCGGGTGTCGATCACCTACCCGAAGCTGGGCTGGAAGGGAAAGCGGACGCTCACGGTCAAGTACGCCGGAAGCTCCACGATCGCCGCGTCGAGCAGGTCCGTGGCGGTGACCGTCAGCTGACTCATCGGCAGCCTTGCTGCGGTAGGTGAGACCTGCACAGCCTCTGGTGAGTGGGCTCCGGTGAGGGTAGACCTGAACGCGGGGACCACCATCGTTGCCGGAGGAGGAGCCATGTCGGACAGCGTGATCAAGAACGACCCCGGATCGGGCAGAACCCAGGAGGATCGTCCGCTGCCTCCGCGTGGCCCCGGACACGGTGTCGAGCACGGACCGGGTCCCACGGAAGGGCCGTACGTCGGTGAGGGTGCGGAGGATGAAGAGGTCGTGACGTCCCGGCACGGCCAGGACGCGACCCGGGACACCCCGCCCGCCTGAGCGGACCGGAACCTGCTCGGCGCGGGCGGGTGGACCGCGGGGACGTCATCACGGGTGGGGGCGCGGCCGGTGGCCGCGCCCCCAGCTCCCGTAGGCCGCTGGGGCCGTCGCCGGGACGGGCGTCAGTAGCGGATGTAGACGACCTGGGACTGCAGGTACTCGTAGAGGCCGTGCTTGCCGTCCGCGCCGCCGATGCCCGACTTGCGCCAACCTGCATGGAAGCCCTGGATGCCCTCGAAGTGCTCCCGGTTCACGTAGGTCTCGCCGAAGTTCAGGTCCTTGACGGCCTGCATCACGGTGTTGACGTTCGTGGTGAAGATCGAGGAGGTGAGGCCGTACTCGCAGTCGTTGGCGTCCTTGATCACCTGGTCGTAGTCGTCCCACTTCACGATCGGCAGCACCGGTCCGAAGACCTCCTTCTGGAGGATCTCGGAGTCCTGGGTCGCGCCCGCGATCAGCGTCGGCTCGTAGAAGTAGCCGGTGCCCACATCCGCGGGTCTGCCACCGGTGACCACCTCGGCACCCGCTGCCACGGCGCGCTGCACCATCGCGTCGATCTTCTCCAGTTGCGCGGCGTCGATCTGCGAGCTGTAGACCGGCGTCGGGTCGCCGAACGGGTCGCCGAATGCCGCGGCTTCGAAGGATGCCTTCAGCTTCGCAACGAACTCGTCGTAGATGCTGGCGTGCACGTACACCCGCTCCGCGCAGTTGCAGACCTGGCCACCGAAGATCAGTCGGGAGTCTGTGACGCCTTTCGCGGCGATGTCGAGGTCAGCGTCTCCGAACACGATCGCCGGCGCCTTGCCGCCCAGTTCGAGCGAGGTCTTCATCACCTTGTCGGCCGCGTCGCGCAGGATCTCCTGGCCTGCCTCGACCGAGCCCGTGAGCGAAACCATGTCGACGTCGGGGTGCTTCACCAGGGCCTTGCCGAGCGTCGCCCCGCCACCGGAGACGAAGTTCAGCACGCCCGGCGGAAGGTCGAGCGAGGCGACCAGCTTCGCGAACTCGAACGTAGTGGCAGGGGTGTTGGACGACGGCTTGATGATCGTCGTGCAGCCCGCCAGCAGGGACGGAGCCACCTTGCGCGCCATCACGAAGAAGGGGAAGTTCCACGGGCAGATGCCGGCGACCACCCCGATCGGCTTCTGGAACAGCAGGATGTTCTCCCGCGGGTCGTCGGAGTTGATGATCTCGCCCTCGTAGATGCGGGCCCAGCCGGCGTAGTAGTCGAAGTACTCTGCGGTGACGTCGATCTCGACCTGGGCGAGCGGCAGAATCTTCGCCTGCTCGCTGGCCAGCGTCTTCGCCAACTCGACGCGGTGCGCCCGGATCGCATCGGCGAACTTCTTCAGGTAGGCGGCCCGCGCCACCGGGGCTCGCTTCGCCCACCCGGGTTGCGCGGCGCTGGCTGCGGCCACCGCGCGGTCAGCGTCCTCGGCGTCACCCCTCGGGGCGCGCGCGATCACCTCATTCGTGTAGGGATTCTCGACCTCGATCCACTCCGGGGAATGGGAGTCGACCAGGACACCGTCAATGAACTGCTGATAGGTCTCCACGTGCAATACACCTCTCTTGGGCAGCACTGGTACGCCGTCGTACCTGTCGCCAGTCCTAGCACTCCGTCTCGAAATAGGTAAGACCAGAAGGCAATATGGTCCGACCAAGCGCGGAAACGTGCAGGTCCGGGACGGATTCGTGCTCGCCGGCTCGTCAGTCGGCGACCGGCGTCACCCTGGTGGTGATGCCCAGGGTGACGTAGGCCCGCCGAATGTGCAGCTCCACCAGGTTCGCTGCCGCAGCGGCATCGCCGGACTCGATGGCGGCGAGGATTTCGCTGTGCTCGTGGCGCAACTGGTCACGGTGCTCGGCCCAGTTCGACAGGGCGGTCGAGGCCGTCCGGATCACCTCGCGCACGGCCTGCCGGATCGCGACGGTGAGGTCGGCGACGAGTTCGCTCTGGCCCGTCCGTGCGATCTGGACGTGGAACTCCGTATCGAGGTCGTTGAACTCGTCCACGACCTCGACGTCCTCCATCGCGGCCATCAGCCCACGCAACTTCCGAACGGAACGTGGATTGGCGCGCTGGGCGGCGAGGGCGGCGGAGGAGCGCTCCAGGGCAATCCGGGTCTCGGTCAGGTCGGCGGTGCCGGCGTCGGAGAGCATCAGGTGGAGCTGGAAGATACGTGCCAGCGCGTCCCCCCTGGCCGGCGCGATCCGGGTGCCCCGGCCCGGTCCGGTGCTGGAGGTGATCAGGCCCTGGGTCTGCAGTACCCGCATCGCCTCGCGTACCGCCGACCGGCTCACGCCGAGCTGGGTGGCGAGGTCGCGTTCGGTCGGCAACTGGTCGCCGGGGTGGTGCGTCCCGGCAAGGATGCCTGCTTCGACGTGCTTCAGCACCACCTCGTAGGCGTGCAGGCCGTCCCGTTCCCCGGTCGAACTCATTCGCCCATTGTGGCGGAAGTTCGGCCGTGCACTTGACGTGCGGGGCGCCGGGGTCCAGACTCAGAAATGGTCTGACCAATACGAACTCGAACCGGACAGTGGTGTCGGCGAGGAGGAACGATGACGATCCATGCGAAGGGCATCACCGTCGCCCTGTTTGCCACGTGCATCAACGACGTGATGTTCCCTGGCACACCGAAGGCCGTCGTCCAGGTGCTCGAGCGGCTGGGCTGCAAGGTGGAGTTTCCCCTCGACCAGACCTGCTGCGGCCAGATGTTCACCAACACCGGCTACTTCGACGCTGCCGTGCCCGACGTCCGCAACTACGTGAAGGCCTTCACCGGCTACGACTACGTCGTGGGCCCCTCCGGCTCCTGCGTCGGTGCCGTGCGGCACCAGCACCCGATGCTCGCCGAGCACGCCCGGGACGCCGGGCTGGGCAGGGCAGTGGACGAGGTGGTGGCCCGCACCTATGACCTGAGCGAGTTCCTCGTCGACGTCCTCGGGGTCACCGACGTCGGCGCCTACTTCCCGCATCGCGTCACCTACCACCCCACCTGCCACTCGGTGCGCGTCGCCAAGGTGGGCGACCGGCCCTACCGGCTGCTGCAGGCGGTGAAGGGCATCGACCTGGTCGACCTACCCGCCGCCGACCAGTGCTGCGGGTTCGGCGGCACCTTCTCGGTGAAGAACCCCGACGTGTCCGTCGCGATGGCCTCCGACAAGGCCCGACACGTGATGGAAACCGGAGCCGAGTACCTCGTCACCGGCGACAACGCCTGCCTGATGAATATCGGCGGCATCCTGCACCGAGAGAACTCCGGAGTGAAGACGATCCACCTCGCCGAGATCCTCGCCCGCACCGAAGGAGGCGATCGATGACCGCACAGGCCCAGCGCCGCACGCCTGCCCCACCGCCCGGGACCTACCTCGGCATGCCGAAGTTCCAGAAGAACGCGAAGGAGCAACTCGCCAACGAGCAGCTGCGCAAGAACCTTCGCCACGCCACCGGCACCATCCGCGCCAAGCGGGCCGCCCGGGTCGCCGAAGTGCCGGAGTGGGAGGAGTTGCGGCTCGCGGGAGAGGCAATCAAGAACCGCACGCTGCGCCACCTCGACACCTACCTGGTGCAGCTGGAGGATTCCCTGCAGAAGGCCGGCGCGAAGGTTCACTGGGCCCGGGACGCCGCGGAGGCCAACCGGATCGTCGTCGGCCTGGTGCAGGCCAAGGGCGTGGACGAGGTGGTCAAGGTCAAGTCCATGGCCACCCAGGAGATCGAGCTCAACGAAGCTCTCGAGGAGGCCGGCATCGCGGCCTGGGAGACCGACCTCGCCGAGTTGATCGTCCAGTTGGGCCACGACCGGCCGAGCCACATCCTCGTCCCGGCGATCCACCGAAACCGCTCCGAAGTGCGGGAGATCTTCCTGCGCGAGATGAAGCAGTACGGGACGCCGGCTCCGGAGGACATCACCGACGACCCGGCCGAGCTCGCCGGCGCCGCCCGGCGGCACCTGCGGGAGAAGTTCCTGAGGGCCAAGGTGGCCATCTCCGGGGCGAACTTCGCGATCGCGGAGACAGGGACGCTGGTGGTGGTGGAGTCCGAGGGCAACGGGCGGATGTGCCTCACCCTGCCGGACACCCTGATCTCCGTGGTCGGCATCGAGAAGGTCCTGCCCACGTTCGCCGATCTCGAGGTGTTCATGCGGCTGCTGCCGCGCTCGTCCACCGGGGAGCGGATGAACCCGTACACCTCGATGTGGACCGGTGTCACGCCTGGCGACGGCCCCCAGGACGTGCACGTGGTGCTCGTCGACAACGGACGTACCAACGCGCTCGCCGATCCGCAGGGTCGCCCGGCGTTGCGCTGCATCCGCTGCTCGGCCTGCCTGAACATCTGCCCGGTCTACGAGCGGGTCGGCGGGCACGCCTACGGCTCGGTGTATCCGGGCCCGATCGGAGCGGTGCTGAACCCGCAGCTGCGGGGGCTCGGCCACGAGATCGACCAGTCGCTGCCGTACGCGTCCAGCCTGTGCGGGGCGTGCTTCGAGGTGTGCCCGGTGCGAATCCCGATCCCGGACATGCTGGTGCACCTGCGCAAGCAGGTCGCCGATCACAAGCGGGGGGTACACCTGGAGCCGACGGCGATGGGCCTGGCGGGCTGGGTGCTGTCCGACCACAAGCACTTCGAGCTTGCTGAACGAGTGGCAGGGCTCGCTGCGCGGACGCTGCCGAACACCACCTTCCTCGGCCCGCTGCCCTGGCCCGCCTCGGCCTGGACGCGGGCCCGCGACCTACCGATGCCGCCGCCGGAGTCGTTCCGGAAGTGGTGGCGCACCACCCGCGGGGAGGAGAAGAAGTGAGCGCACGCGAGGAGATCCTGGGCCGGGTTCGCTCCGCCCTGGTGGACGTCTCCGTCAGTGATCCCGTCGCCGACGTGCCGATCGACTGGACGTACGGCCAGCCAACCACGATGCCGGACGTGCTGGCCCGGTTCGTGGAGATGTGCGAGGACTACAGGGCAACGGTGGCCCGATGCGACGAAGGGAGTCTCGCATCCATGGTCGCCGAGCTCCTCGGTTCGGCCGGGGTGCGCTCGGTGGTCCTGCCGTCAGGGGTAGAGCAGCCCTGGCGGCAGGCCATCGAGTCGGCCGGGATCACCGTCCATGGCGACGAGCCTCCGCTGTCGCGCGCCGAGCTGGACGCGATCGACGGCGTCGTCACCGCCGCCGCCGTCGGCATCGCGGAGACCGGGACGATCGTCCTCGACCACGCGCCGGACCAGGGTCGTCGAGCGCTCACCCTGGTCCCCGACACCCACCTCGTCGTGGTCCGGTCCGATCAGGTCGTCTCCGACGTCCCGGAGGCTGTCGCGCGGCTGGCCGACGCGGTAACCGAGGGGGCGCCGCTGACCTGGATCAGCGGTCCCTCTGCCACCTCCGACATCGAGCTCAGCCGTGTCGAGGGCGTCCACGGGCCCCGCAACCTGCTGGTGGTCCTCGTCGTCTGATCCTCCTGGTTCGTTCCTCACCACTCGTCAAGACTCCGCCCTTCCCGGCAGCAAGCTGCCGTGGCGGTTGTCGTCTGATCCTCCTGGTTCGTTCCTCACCACTCGTCGGGGCCGGGTCGCGTCGCCCGGGAGTACCCTGCGAGGATCACCGCGGAGGAGGTTCCCGATGGCGTACCCGTGGCAGGAGTCCCAGCAGGCCTACCGCGAGGCGGCGGCCTGGTTCCAGACCGTCCTCGCAGAGGTCAACGGACGGTGGGGTGAACCAGGGCTGGGGGAGTGGGACATTCGGTCCCTTGTCGGGCACACCAGCCGCTCGCTGCTGACCGTTGAGGCCTACCTCAAGCAGCCGGCCGCGGCGGTCATGGTCGGGTCGCCGGTCGCCTACTACCTGGCCACGCACGACATTTCCGCTGGCGCGGGGGTGGCGCAGCGCGGCCGGGACGCGGGCCAGGCGCTCGGCGGTGATCCGGAAGGTGCCGTGGCGAGGATCGCGGCCCGTGTGCTCGCGCTCACCGACGGGCTGACCGGATCCGAACTGCTCACCACGATCGCCGGGGGCATGCGGCTGGCCGACTACCTGCCCACGCGCGTCCTCGAGCTCACCGTGCACACAGCAGACCTGGCGACAGCCCTCAGCCTGCCCGTGAAGCCGCCCGCACTCCCGGCGTCACTCACCCTGACCTTGCTCTGCGATCTCGCCGTTGCCCGCGACGAGGCCGGGCCACTGCTGCTTGCCGCCACCGGTCGCGGGCACCTGCCCGAGGGCTACTCGGTGCTCTGACGCCATCCGCGCGGCTCGGCCGTGCGTTCAGCGGACGATCCGGTAGCTGAACATCGGAGTGCCGATGACACCCCACAGGCGCAGCCAGACCAGCATCATCGCCTCGACGCCGCGGGACGCGGTGATGTCGCCGAGGTCGATCACATCGCGGTGTCCAAGACTCGTCAACAGTTCCGTGACCAGGGTCTTCGCCTCGGCGTCGTCACCGCAGACGAAGGTGCTGAACTCGCCGTCCGCGAGACTGCCGGGCGCAACCATCAGGGACGCGGTCATGGTGTTCAGGCTCTTCACCACGCGCAGGGCCGGAAATGTCCGCTGCAGCGCCTCGCCGAGGGAGTCGGTGTTCGCAACGAACAGGCTCGGCGGCATCCCGTGGCTGGCATCGAGGGGGTTCGCCACATCCAGCAGCACCGTACCGTCCGCGATCGAGGCTGCGCCGACGCCGGCCAGTGACGCGTCCCCGGACAGTGCGTTGACCGCGAGGTCGGCACCGGTCGCGGCGGGTGCGAACGCAGCGACCTCCACCTGTGGGTGCGCGGCGGCCCACCTCCCGAAATCGCCCTCATCGAGTCGACCGAGCGACGCCCGGGGGTCACGGGTGCCGACGGTGACCTCGTGCCCGAGCCGCGCAAGGCCTCCCGCCAGCGACCGTCCCACCATTCCCGTACCCAGAACTGCGATTCGCATGGCTCTGAGGATGCGCGTGCACCCTGGCTGGCGGAATAAGCACTTCGCCGCGCGCGCTACACTACTTACCGACCGGTAAGTAAGGAGCATTGTGGACGACAAGCAACGCAACCGCCTCCTCGGCGTCCTGTTCGTGGGCGTTCTGATGGGGGCGCTCGATATTGCGATCGTGGGTCCCGCACTGCCCGCGATCCGGAGCGAATTCGGGCTCGACGCCCGGGCCACCTCGTGGGTGTTCAGTGCCTACGTGCTGGCGAACCTGATCGGCACACCGCTGATGGCGAAGCTGAGCGATTTCTACGGTCGGCGCGCGATCTACATCCTCGACGTGGCGCTCTTCGCCGCCGGTTCGATCGTGGTCGCGTCCTCCCACGGCTCCGGTGCGTTCTGGTTGCTCCTGTTCGGTCGCGCCGTGCAGGGTCTGGGCGCCGGTGGCATCTTCCCTGTCGCCAGCTCCGTGATCGGCGACACCTTCCCGCCAGAGAAGCGGGGGGGTGCGCTCGGCTTGATCGGCGCTGTGTTCGGCATGGCGTTCATCATCGGCCCGATCATCGGCGGAGTCCTGCTGTTGTTCGGCTGGCAGTGGCTGTTCCTGATCAACCTGCCCGTTGCCGTCGTCGTCGTCGCACTGGCGTGGCGCCTGCTGCCGCACCACCGTGTCGCTGACGCGGGCGGCTTCGACTGGGCCGGCATGACCGCCCTCGCTGCCGCGCTTGGTGCCCTCGCCTACGGCCTGGGGGCGATCGACACCGCCAGCTTCTGGGCGAGCCTGATCAGCCTCGACGTGTGGCCGTGGCTGGCGGTCTCGGTGGCCGCCTGGCTGGTGCTGGTGCGGGTCGAGCGGAACGCGGCCAACCCGGTGTTCCCGATCGCTCTGTTCGGACGCCGCCAGCTGAGGCTCGGCTTCCTGCTCACCGCAGGCGCGGGCCTGGGCGAGGCCAGCCTGGTCTTCATGCCGACGCTCGCCGTGGTGTCGCTCGGTGTCTCCGCGTCTGTGGGCAGCTATCTCCTGATGCCTGTGGTGGTGGCGATGTCGGTCGGCTCGCCGCTCGCCGGGCGCCTGCTCGACCGGCTCGGCTCCCGGACGGTGATCGTGGCCGGTGTGGCGGTGCTGGCGGTCGGCATGGTGCTGCTCAGCCAGACGTCGTCCTCGCTGGCGATGTTCATCGTCTCAGGGCTGCTGATCGGCCTGGGTCTGTCCGCACTGCTCGGGGCTCCCGTCCGCTACGTGACGCTGAACGAGACCACGCCGGCCGAGCGCTCTGCCGCGCAGGGGCTGGTCACGACCTTCACCAGCACCGGCCAGTTGCTGGGCAGTGCCGTGGTGGGCGCTGTGGCCGCCTCGGCAACCGGCGCGGCCGGCTATGACACGGCGTTTGCCCTGGTCGGCGTCCTCTCGGCGGTGCTGGTCGTCGCGGCACTGTTCCTGAAGTCGCGGGAGGCCGAGGCGCGGCCGGCCGGGGACCACGGCCACAGCGACGCGGAGGCCGCGCGTGCGTGAGCGGATCCTCGCCACGGCGACCGGCATGTTCGTCGCCCGGGGCTACGAAGGGGTGGCGATGCGCGAGATCGCCGAGGCGTGCGGCATCACCAAGGCGGCGCTCTACTACCACTTCGCCGGCAAGTCCGACGTGCTGAACGCCATCTTCACCGGCTACCTTGACGAGATCGCAGAGGTGGTCGAGGCCAGTGCCGACCACGGCAGCGGAGAGCAGCGGTTGCGCTGGCTCGTGCAGCACCTGTTCGCGCTGCCGGCAGGACGGAGGGCGATCATGCGGCTGGCCATGCACGACGTCGGCCAGTTGGAGCCTGAGCAGCGTGCGTCCTTCGGGACTGCCTACATCGGCCGCTTCATCGGCCCGCTGCAGCAGATCGTCGCGGACGGGGTCGCGTCCGGGGAGTTCGTCGCAAAGGACCCGTCCCTGGTCGTGTGGATCCTGCTCGGCATGCTCTACCCGTTCTTCGCCCCGCGTGGCGGCCCCGGCGTGGATGCCGACTCGATCGATGACCTGCTCGATGTCTTCTTCGGGGGCCTCTCCGCCTGACCGACGAACCTCGATACGGTACCTGGCCGAAAAGGGGACGGTTCTCCTTTTCGGCCACCGGGATCGGCCCGTCGGTGGACGAGAAGAGAACCGTCCCCTTTTTGGGCCAACGCGGTGGGTGGACGGAAAGGAGAACCGTCCCCCTTTTCGGCCAATCAGCGGCGCAGGCCGGTCCGGCGGACGGCGGCGATGCGCTGGTGGCGCAGTTCGTCCAGCTCGGGACTGGGCAGCGGATCGAGTTCGTGCCCGAGCGCCCGCTCCAGAAGGTGATCGGCGAGCTCGGGGTTACGGGCCAGGATCGGGCCGTGTGGATAGATGCCCAGCACGTTGCCCTGAACGGCGCCGTCGGTGCCGTCACCGCAGTTGCCGACGCCGATCTCGACCCGGGCAAGCGGTTCGGCGTTGACGCCGAGGTAGGTGAAGCCGCCGTGGTTCTCGAAGCCCGTGATCAGGCTCTCGGTGCCGTCCGGACGCGTCCACGCGCTCAGCACCTCCCCGACGGCACGCTCCGGGCCGCGGCGAGTGGTCACGTCGAGCAGCCCGAGCCCCTCGATGACCTCGTCGTTCTCGCCGACGGTGAACGTCTCGCCGACGATCTGGTAGCCCGCGCACACGGCGAACAGCACCGCGCCAGCGTCGATCGCCCTGAACAGGTGGCCGTCCGCCTTCAGCGCCTTCACCGCCGAGATCTGCGCTGCATCCTCGCCGCCGCCGAGCAGGTACACCGATCCGGTGGACGGCACGTCGTCGCCCGGGTCGACCACGGTGAGGGTGGCGTCGATCCCGCGCCAGGCGAGGCGCTGCCGCAGCACCATCGCGTTGCCCCGGTCGCCGTAGATGCCCAGCAGCGACTGGTAGACCAGGACGATCTCGACAGGTTTCATCGCAGCCCCGCCATCTTCAGCAGCCGCTGGAATGGTGTGTAGGTGGCGATCACGTCCACCGGCAACTCGCGCTCGCCCAGCGCTGCGCGAAGGTCGGGTTCGACCTCATGCTCCACCCCGGCGTAGCTGAGCCGTACGGCCAGGTCCTGCGCGCGGGGGCCGGTGCAGACCACGCGGCGTCCGGCCAGTTGCTCGTACTCGACGTCCCACAGCCACGAGACGTCCTTGCCGTCCGCCGCGACGGAGTCGATCGCAAGGATCACCGGGTCGGACGTGGCCAGGGGCAGCGCCTCGGCCCAGCCCGCCGGGTTCTTGGCCAGCAGAAGCCGGGCGCGGGTGCGGCCGAAGTGCGTGGTGGCGAACCGCCCGGCGGGGGCGGTGACGGTGTGCATGCCGGCCAGTGCTTCCGGTACGGGGACGCCGAACTCCACGGCAGCGGCCAGCGCACAGGCCGCGTTGGAGACGTTGAACGAGCCTGGCACCTGCAGGTCGGGGTGCACCATCCTGCCGCTCGGCAGCACGATCCACTCTCCATCCACCCGGTAGCTCGCTTCGGGCTGGGTGAGTTCGCAGCCGGGGCAGTCCCAGTGCACACGCCCATCGACGGGGACGCGCCTCAGCACCGTCCCGCACGCCGGGCAGAGTGCTCCGTCCGCGTTCCAGGTGGTGACGGTCTCCACCCAGACGACCTTCGCGGCCGTGCCGGCCGACCACACGACGAGCGGATCGCAGGCGTTCGCCACGATCGTCGGACCGACGGCGCCGGCCGCGGCGAGTGCTGCCCGCCAGGAGCGTCCGAGTGCCTTGATCTCGTGGTGGCGGTCGAGCTGGTCCCGGCTGAAGTTCAGCAGTACCAGGAGCTCCGGCCGGGCGTGGGCGATCATGTCCGAGACCACCCGTTCGTCGGTTTCGAGCACCGCGATGTCCGACCTCGGCTGCTGGCTGAGCGCAGAGGCGATGCCGTAGTGCAGGTTGGCGCCGTCCGCGTTGGTGACCAGGCGGCGGACATCGGCTCCGAGTCCGGAACGCACCGCTGCGGCGAGCAGGTGTGTGGTGGTCGTCTTTCCGTTGGTGCCCGAGACCGCGAGCACGCGGTGTCCCTGCAGAAGGTCGGCGAAGGCGTTTGGGTCGAGCCGGGTGAGTACCTGGCCGCGGATCGAAGCTCCCGAACCCTGTCCGGCCAGCCGGGACGCGAGCGCAGCGACGTCGCCGACCCGGATCGCCGTCCACAGCCGCAGTCGCTCTGCCCGGGTCAGGGACGCGGGCTCGGCGGGCGTGCTCAGCGTGCTCGGCATGCGCCCATTGTGCCAAGTCGCGGGCGTGGCTCAGGTTCGACGCCACCGAACGGAGGTCGGCGCCTCCGTGCGCTTGACTACATACAACTGATCGGTTGTATATTTGGCCAATGATCGAAGAGGACGAGGACCGGGCGGACGCGTTCTTCCACGCCCTCGCCGACCGCACCAGACGCGACATCCTGCGGCGGGTGCTGGCCGGAGAGCACTCGGTCACAGCGCTTGCGGCGAGCTATCCGATGAGCTTCGCCGCGGTGCAGAAGCATGTCGCCGTCCTCGAGAGGGCGGGCCTGCTGTCGAAGCGGCGTCACGGCCGCGAGCAGCTGGCCAGCGGCGACGTGCAGGCGCTGCGTTCGGTTGCCGCGATGCTCACCGAGCTCGAGGACATCTGGCGCGGCCGGATCGCACGAATCGATGAACTCATCCAGGAGGACTGATATGCCTGTCACCAACGTCACCAAGGACCTCGACGCCCGCTCGCTGGTCATCACCGCAGAGTTCGCCGCCTCCGCGGAGCGGGTCTGGCAGGTGTATGCCGACCCCCGCCAGCTGGAACGGGTCTGGGGGCCGCCGACCCACCCCGCCACCGTGGTCGAGCACTCACTCACCCCGGGCGGGCGGATGCACTACTACATGACCGGTCCGGAGGGTGAGAAGTACTACGGCGGCTGGCGCGTGCTCGCGGTCGAGGAGCCGCACCGGTTCACCTTCGAGGACTTCTTCGCCGGCGATGAGACCTTCACGCCCACCCCGGGCATGCCGGTCTCGACATCGGAGTTCGCCTTCGAGCCCACCACGTCCGGCACGAAGGCCACCTTCACGACCACCTACGAGACTGCCGAAGCCCTGCAGCAGGTGCTCGAGATGGGCATGGAGGAAGGCGCAACCCTCGCCACGAACCAGATCGACGCCCTGCTCGCCGAGGGCTGAGGCGACGCACGGTCGGGGCTGTCGAGATCTGGCCGCGCTACACGACCCACCTGCCACTCTCGTCACAGCGCGGCGGTGCTGTGGCCGAATCGCGTCAGTGCCACGCGTCGCCGCCCGGGCGGCCACGTGTCGGCGCGCCTGCCACCGGCCGGCTCGCATGTCGCCATCCGGTCGCTTGCGGCGTTCGGTGTGACGGGGGTGACGGCTGGGATCGGGGCGCTGGCCAGATCGCGACAGCGGCGATCAGTGGCCGGGCATTACCTCGCGGAAGGTGGGCTGCTTGGCGCTGCGTCCGTCGCCCGAGGAGGTCCGGCGGATCCGGCGGCCGACCCAGGGGGCGAGGTGCTCGCGGGCCCAGACGATGTTCCAGTCCCTCCGCTCGCGCGGATTCATTGCCGGCGCGGGCGGCAATGGCTCGTCCCAGTCCGGGGTGTCTGGCTCCAGACCGAGGCCGACCAGTGCCGCCTGCGCCACGCGGGCGTGTCCGAGCGAGTTCAGGTGCAGCCGGTCCTCATGCCACATCCGCCAGTCGTGCAGCGAGCGCATGCCCCAGGTGTTCACGACGTGCGCGCCATGACGGGTGCACACGCTGACGAGGTTCATGTTGTAGATCGCCACCCGCTTTCGGGTGAGGCTGACCACCGGGGAGTCCTTCGGGTCGAAGCCCAGCCCGACCAGGACGTCCGCGCCGGCAGCCCGGAAGCTGGACACGGCCTCCTCGATCGCCTCGGCGAGGGCGTCCGGGTCGGCGTCCGGGCGCAGCACGTCATTTCCGCCGCCCCACAGCGAGACCAGGTCGGGCCGCAGCGCGAGGGCCGGGCCGACCTGCTCGTCGAGGATCGGTTTCAGGAGGCGTCCGCGGATGGCGAGATTGGCGTACCGGACAGGCGCGGCGGCCCGGTTGGCGAGGATCTGGGCGAGCCGATCCGCCCACCCCACCGGCTCACCGGACGCGTCGCGGTCCTCAAGCCCCTCGGTGAGCGAGTCGCCGATCGCGACGTACCTGCGCCAGGGAACGGACATCTGCTCCACCTGCCTTCACTCCGGGGTGAAATCACGGTAGCGCCCGCGCCGCAGACGGCGATGCCGTCCCGCCATGGGCCCTTCCGGTGAGTGCGTCCTGGTGCCAGAGTGTGCCGATGGGCATCCCTGTCGACGCGGTGGACTTCTTCGCCGAGCTGGAGCTGAACAACGAGCGCGCCTGGTGGACGGCCAACCAGGGAAGGTGGCGGCGATCCGTTCGCGAACCGATGGAGAAGCTCTGCGACGGGCTCACCGACGAGTTCGGGGAGGCGAAGCTGTTCCGTCCCTACCGGGACGTCCGGTTCTCATCGGACAAGACCCCCTACAAGACGCACCAGGGTGCGGTGGTGGCGACCTCGCCGGGCGTGGGCCTGTACGTGCAGGTGAGCAGCCAGGGCCTGCTCGCCGGTGCGGGCTGGTGGCGGCCCGAGCCCGGCCAGCTCGACGCCTACCGCGCGGCAGTGCTCGACGACGACAGCGGTGAGGCGCTGGCGTCGATCGTCACGGTGCTTGAGGAGGACGGGGCGGAGGTGCACGGCGAGGAGTTGAAGACCGCACCGCGCGGCGTCGATCCGGGGCATCCGAGGATCCGCCTGCTCCGGTACCGCACGCTGCTCGTCACGGTTGAGCACGGCGTGCCCGACTGGCTCGGGACGCCGGAGGCCCTGGAAACGGTGCGAGCCGACTGGCGGGCCTGCCGTCCGCTGATCGGGTGGCTGGACGCGCACCTCGCTGGCTGAACTGCCGGTGCCGGCTCGGGATGCACGAAACGCAATCGGGGCGAGATCGTGCCGCAAGCTGCCCGCCTGACTCGTCTGCCGGCCAGGACGGGACTGGCAATGGGGTGAGTAACGGGACTCGAACCCGCGACATCCTGGACCACAACCAGGTGCTCTACCAGCTGAGCTATACCCACCATGCGCCACTCGGGCTGGCCCAGCTTAGCGGCTCGGCGGCCGACAGCAGAAATCAGTGGTCGTCGGCCGCGACCGCCTCGCCGGTGAGCGATCCCTGATGCTTGGCGGCAAGCTCGCGCAGCGCATCCGTGTTCGGACCGGGCGGTACGACGAACAGCGCTTCGCGGTAGTACCGGAGCTCCTCGATCGACTCCCGGATATCGGCCAGCGCCCGGTGGTTACCGGTCTTCGCCGGCGTGTTGTAGTAGGCGCGCGGATACCAGCGCCGGGCGAGTTCCTTGATGCTGGAGACGTCCACGTTGCGGTAGTGGACGTGGCCTTCGAGAGTGGGCATGTCCCGGGCGAGGAAGGCGCGGTCGGTGCCGATGGTGTTGCCGGCGAGGGGGGCTCTGCGGGGCTCAGGCACGTGCTCGCGCACGTAGGCGAGCACCTGCTCCTCCGCGTCCGCCATGGTCATGCCGTTCTCGAGCAGCGGCAACAGCCCGGAGTTCTCGTGCATCGTGCGGACGAACTCGCCCATCTGTGCGAGGGCCTCTGCCGGTGGCCTGATCACTACCTCGATGCCGTTGCCGAGCACGTTGAGCTCCGAATCGGTGACCAACGCCGCCACCTCGATCAGGGCGTCCGCCTTCAGGTCGAGGCCGGTCATTTCGCAGTCGACCCACACCAGGTGTTCGTTCACGGGCGCTACTTTACGGCGTTCGGGATTGGCGCCGGCCACCGGGCGGTCATGCGGTGCCCGACCATCCCGAGTCAATGCCGCGGCTGCGTTCCCGCAAGCCACGCACGTATCCGGCCTGACCGATGTGCTGGGCGGTCTCTACCATCACCGAGACGAGGCGGACGCCGACCGTGACCGGCGGGGTGTAGCGGGTGTCGATCACCTCGTCGAGCCGGTCCTCGGCGAGCGATGCGAGCACGGCCTGGGTCTGCCCCCAGGTTGCCGCCGAGTAGCCGGCGAGCAGGTGGGCATCGGTGACGTTGAAGGCGCCGACCTCGACCGGCGTCATCCGGAAGCCGTGGGCGTGCTTGAGGTAGGGCAGCCCGAACCGCTGGTACCAGCCGTCAGCGGTCCATGCCTGTTCGACGCCGCTCAGCTGGGCGAGGTGGTCGTCCTCGATCCGGGTGAGGTGCCAGATCAGCCAGCCGATCGGATTCGCCTCGGGATCAGCCCGCCAGAGCAGGTCGTCGCCGGTCAGCCCGTCGAGCACCGCCGGGATGAGTTCATGGACGCGGCCCAGGGAGTCGCGCACGACGTCGAGAGTATTCATGCTGCCATCCTGCATCGCGGCTACGACAAGGGCCAGATACCATCGATTCTGCGTCGGCCCCCGTAGCTCAGTGGATAGAGCAACAGCCTTCTAATCTGTCGTGCGCAGGTTCGAGTCCTGCCGGGGGCGCGTCAGCCGGGCCTCACCTCGTGGGTGGTCGCGATCTGACCGCTTGAGCCTCGGAGTGTGACGGGTGGGGCAGAGGCGATGGGGTGAGCGGCCAGCTGGCGACAACCCCCAGGATGCCGGCCGATATCTAGACCCGCGCGTGGCGGGCGCGGGCGAAGGAGTAGACGCCGTAGGAGGCGAAGCCGAGCGAGATCAGGGCGACCAGCACCTGGCCGAACGGGAGCGCGACGAGATCGCTCAGCGCGCCGTCCAGGCCACGCGACCGGGACGGATCGAGCAGGGCGGTGGCGATGACCAGCCCGCCGCCCACAGCCATCAGGGCGATGCCCTTGGCGACGTACCCGATCCTGCCGAGGGTGATCAGCAGCTGACCCGGGCTGGTCTCGAGGTGGTCGCGGAAGCTCTCCGTCCAGCCCCTGTGGATGTGGAACGCGCCGACGCCGATGACGATCAGCCCGCAGGCGCCGACCAGGGCCTGGCCGAACGGGAGACTCATCATGGTGGCCGTGGCGTCCTTCGCCCGGGCCGGCCCGGACGAGCCCCCGCCGAGCAGGAGCGATACCGCTCCCCAGGCGAGCGCCAGGTACACCAGTGCCTTCGCTGCGGCCATGGCCCGGTCGGCCGCCCGATCGGCACGGGCCGCCTCCGCCCCCTGCCACACGGCGAGCAGGATGAAAGCCGCACCGATCGCCATCAGCACGACGCCGCCCACCGGCGAGTCGGCGACCAGACGCATGGCGCCGCTGGTGTCCGCCTCGGCCGCAGGGTGACCCAACGCGACCTGCAGCCCGAGGAGGGCGAGGAGCAGGTGCAGCACCCCGTTCACGGCGTAACCGGCCCGCGCGCCGGCCTCTACCGCCGGGTGGTCCGCCACCGCGTCGGCTGCCGTCGGCCGGCTGGGGTCGGTTGTTCCGGTCACGTCGCCTCCCTCCACATTGCTCCAGCAGTACCCGCCCGGATCCGTTCCCAAGCGCACCGCTGGCCTATCGTGTGCGGGTGGCAGCAACCGAACCGTACGGCGAGGCCGGGGAACAGGTCGACCCGCGCCGGCTGCGGCGCACGGTCCTGATCGTGGCCGGACTGAACCTGGCCTACTTCTTCGTCGAGTTCGCGGTCGCGCTCTCCGCGGGTTCGGTCGCGCTGCTCGCCGACAGCGTCGACTTCCTCGAGGACACGGCGGTGAACGCGCTGATCTTCCTCGCGCTGGGCTGGCCGCTGGTGCACCGGTCGGTGATGGGCAAGGTGATGAGCGTGCTGATCCTTGGCCCTGCGCTGCTCGCCGGCTGGGAGGCGTTCGAGAAGTTCCGTGACCCGACGCCGCCACAGGTGCTGCCCGTCGTGCTCGCCTCGCTCGGTGCGATCGTCGTCAACGGGACGGCGGCGTGGCTGCTGGCGAGGGTCCGCCACCATGGCGGCTCACTGAGCCGGGCCGCGTTCTTGTCCGCCCGTAACGACGTGCTGGTGAACATCGCGATCATCGTGATGGCCGGCGTGACGGTGTGGACCGGGTCCGGGATACCCGACCTGGCGCTGGGCTGCTTCATCGTCGTGCTCGCCCTGCGCGCCGCGAAGGAGGTCTGGGAGGTCAGCGAGGAGGAGCGGCTGGCCGCCCGTGCGCTGGCCGGCGAGGATCTCGACTGAGGCCACCTCCGGGGACGGTTCCTTTCCCGTTCACTCTCCGACGATGATCGATCGAAAGTGAACGGAAAGGGGGACGGTTCTCCGCCCGTCAGGCCGCTGGCAAGGCGAGGAGCAAGTGAACGGGAACGGAACCGTCCCTGTGAACGGGAATGGGGACGGACCCCCGTGAACGGGAAAGGAACGGTCTCCAGGCGCGCGGGTGCGTTGCTCAGGTGGCTGCGCGCACCGTGGTGACCCGCCCGTCGAGCTCGACCAGGAGGCCAGCATGGCGGGGGAGTGTGGCCAGCCAACCCACTGCGGTGGGGCCCTTCACGAAGGCAGCCGTGGCGTAGACGTCGGTCCAGGTCAGCTCAGGGCCGATCACGGTCGCCGAGAGCAACCCCGTGGCGGGAACGCCGGTGACCGGGTCGGTGATGTGGTGGCCGCGGGCCGCCGTCCCCGAGGTGGCGACAGCACCGGTCCGTACCGCCACCGTGCGGAGCAGGCGGCTGCGGTCGCGGGGGTCCTCGACGGCGACTGTCCACGGGGGCGTGTCCGTTCGGGAGCAGTGGACGGCGATGTCGCCGCCGGCGTTGATCAGGGCGTCGTGGGCACCGAGTTCGTGCAGGCGTCCGACCAGTTTCCCGAACGCCTGCTCGACCGACCAGCCCTTGACCAGTCCAGTCGGGTTGAACCGGGTCGTGCCCTCGCCGTCCGGGAGCCACGCGGAGAACGCGCCGCCGGTGCGCTGCCCGGCGAGCTCGCACAGCGAGGCGACATGGCGGATCCGCGGATGCGCGTCGCGCAGCGAGTCGCGTCCGTCCCGGATCCGGCTGACCGGGCTGTCATGCCGCCAGATGCTGAACATCGCCTCGTCCGTCCGCAACTCCGCGTACGCCTGCTCGACCGCCGCGGCGACGGCTTCTCCCCGGGCGTGCGGGCCACGGACGTGGACGCTCATCGGCAGGCCCATGATCTGGGCGACGAAGGCGCGGCGGGGGAGCCCGGTGCGGCCGGAAGGCCCGTCGTGGGGAGTCTCCCGCTCCTCGGGAAGCTCCCCGGGGAGCCCGAGCGGGCGCACGGTGCTGGTCACAGGTGTGCGTTGTCGATGGCGGACTGCAAGGACTGGAGGTAGCCGTCACTGGTGACAGTGGCGCCGGAGATAGTGTCGATGTTGGCGCTCTGCGCGTCCACGACCTCCGCGTTCAGCAGTGGGATCGCGTAGGCGTTGATCTGCTGGTCGTGCCGGTTCTCGTTCGGGTACTGGATCGCGTCGGCGGAAGTGATCTTCCCGTTCTCGACCGTGATCTGGACCTGCACGGTGCCCCAGCGAGTCTGGACCGCGTCGCCGGTGTAGGTGCCTGAGGTGGCGCTCGAACCGGAGGAGGGTGTGCTGGAGGAGGACGGCTCGGCGGTCGCGGAGGGTGCCGCAGTGGCGCTCTCCCCTGCGTTGGGCGTGCTGGCGGCGGACTGGCTGTCGTCGGTGTTGCCGGCGTCGGCTCCGCCCGTAACCGTGGCCGACTCGGTGTTCGTGCTGGTGTGGTAGCTGAACAGCAGCACGAGGCCGCTGATGGTGCCCATGATGGCGGTGACGATCTTACGCATGAGTTGATTTCTCCTCTGGGTGCCGGGGTTACCAGGCGAAGCGCTCGGTGTGGATGTGGTCGGTGGGGACGCCGCAGTCGATCGCGGCCGCGGCGGCGGCGTCCATCCACGCGGCGGCGCCGCACAGGTACACGTCCGCTTCGGCGATGTCGGGGACGAGCTGGCGCAGCGCCTGGGCGTCGGACAGGCCGGCGGCGGCCTCGGGCAGCCAGGTGTCGCGTCCCGGGATCCGGCGTCCGAGCAGGTAGTAGATCTTCGCGCCGGTCCGGGCGGCGATGGTCTCGATCTCGTCCTTCAGGGCGAGGTCGGCCTCGCTGCGGGCCCGGTAGAGCAGGGTCACCTCGCCCGGCTGCTGGGGCAGTGCCTCGAGCAGCGCCCGCATGGGACTGATCCCGATCCCCGAGGCCATCAGGACGACCTTGCGTCGGGTCCGGACGCCGGGGTGTAGCCGGCCGTAAGGCCCTTCGAACCAGACCCGGGTGCCCGGCTTCACTGCGGCGAGCGCATGGCTGCCGTCGCCGAGGTCCTTCACCGTGATCCGCAGCGACGGTCCGTCCGGGGCGGCCGAGATCGAGTAGGGGTGGGCGCGCATCCAGCCCGGCCCGGTGAGGAAGCGCCAGTTGAAGAACTGGCCTGCGACCGGATCCAGCCGGTCGAGCCCGCGGCCGCGCATGGTGACCGAGACGATGTCCGGGGTTTCCCGCACGACCTTCTCGACCCGCAGGTCGTGGGCGAGGCTGCGGTACAGCGGCAGACCGATCCGCCAGATCAGGATCGATCCGGCCGCTGCGGCCCACAACGTCCACCAGTACACGGTCGCGACCGGGTTCGACAGGAACTCCTGGCCCGTCCACAGCTGGTGCGGCAACGCCAGGCCCACACCCAGGTAGGCGTACAGGTGCAGCAGGTGCCAGGACTCGTACCGCAGCTTCCGCCGCGCCTTCCGGATACTCGTCACGACCACCAGCACCAGCAGCAGCGTGCCCGCGAGCGCCAGCAGCATGCCGGGGTAGTCGACCACCATCTGCCAGAACTGGACGAACGGGTTCAGCCCCGAGGTCGTCGCGTAGCCGACCGAGATCGCCACCAGATGGGCGACCATCAGCCAGAGGGACCAGAACCCGACCAGCCGGTGCCTGACGACCAGTTCGTCCTGCCCGTAGACCCGCTCAACGACCGGGATCCGGGCTATCAGCAACACCTGGATCAACAGCAGGTCCGCCGAGACCAGGCCGGTCAGCCGGCCCACGCTGGTCACCCCGGATGCCCAGCCCGTCATCGCCTGGACGCCACCGCCGGCCACCCACAGGGCGACCACGACGAGCATGCTGGTCCAGGTTGCGACACCGACCGCGTCGCGCCACCAGCCGGGCACGCGTGCCCTGCCCTGCGGCCGAGAGGCTGCGGGCGCCGGACGGGGGGGTGTGACCGGCGCGGAAGTCGCCGGGTCGGCCAAGAGAGTCATTGCGGGTCCTGTTCAGTTCGGGCTCTGGACAGGACTCTTGCGGGTCGCCCCGTCAGGGTCGTGAGGGGTGCCTGTGCGGCTCCTGTGAGACGGTGCGGGGCAGCGTGATCCGCACCTCGCCGGGAGTGCCCGGCGCGGAGGTGGTCAGACTGCCGTGCGCGTGCTCGACCAGGCGGCGGGCGATCTGAAGCCCCAGCCCCGAGGTGCCCGGGCGCGGTTCCGAGCGCTGGGCCGGGAACCCCGCGCCGTTGTCCCGCACGACCAGGGTCACCGCGTCGCCCTCGACGGCCAGCTTCACGGCGAGACCGGTGCCCTCGGGGGTGTGGGCGAAGACGTTGTCGATGCAGATGTCCACCACGTCGCCGAGTTCGAGGGCACTCAATCCCACCCGTTGTCCGGAGGTGGGCAGCCCGACGTCGAAGACGCGGTCCTGGTCCTCCGCAAGCGGGCGCCACCATTCGGTACGGGCGGTGACGACGCCGACGGCGTCGCAACCGCCGGGCAGATCCTCCCTGAGCGGACGGCGGGCCTCCCGCACGACCGCGTCGATGGCCTCCTGCAGCTGGCCGACGAGTTCGGCGAGGTCGGCCCGGGTCTCGGGATCGTCGACCTGCTCGGCCTGCAGCCGCAGCGCGGTGACCGGGGTGCGCAGCCGGTGGGCGAGGCCGCGGACGTTGTCGCGCTCGGCCGCCAGCAGCTGCTCGATCCGATCGGCCAGGCCGTTCAGGGCAGAGCCGACCTCGATCGTCTCCGGGGTTCCGGCCAGCGGCGCGCGGGCCGCCAGATCGCCCTCCCTGAGCCGGTGGGCGGTGTCCGCCACCGTGAGCAGGGGACGGCTCACTCCGCGTCCGGCCTGCGCGGCGACGAACACGGCTACCCCGCTGAGCACCAGGCCGAGCGCGATGATGCTCACCCAGGCCAGCGGCACGCCGTCAGCCAGTTGCCCGCTGGTCATGGTGGCGCGGACGACGGCGACACCGCTGTCCACCAGCACCGGCACGTACACCCTGCCGCCGCCCTCATCCCGCACCGAGAACGCCTCGCCTCGCTCGGCCCGCTGGTAGTCGGCATCCGCGGTCGCATTCGGCCAGGGCGTGCCGAGCACCCGGCCGTCGGCGAGCACCACGCTGGTGGCTGCGGGGGAGGTGGTGAGGCTGGGCCCGAGCAGGTCCTCCAGGCGCGGGTCCTGGTTCAGGCTGGAGACGAGCACAGCCACGGTGTTCGCCTGCTCGCTCGCCACCGCCATGCCACGATCCTCTGCGAGGGTGCGCACCAGCAGCATCAGCGGGATCACGAACGACGCGACGATGGCGGTGCTGATCACCGCCATCAGCAGGCTGACCTGACGACGCATCAGGACGCGTCACCGGGGGGAGCGAGCCGGACCCCCACCCCGCGAACGGTGTAGAGGTAGCGCGGCTCGGCTGCGGTCTCGCCGAGCTTGCGGCGCAGCCAGCTCAGGTGCACATCCACCGTACGGTCGCCGCCACCGAACGGCAGCCCCCACACTTCGGCCAGCATGTCGCGCTTGGTGATCACCTCGCCGGGGCGGCTGGCGAGCAGCCAGAGCAGATCGAACTCCTTGCGGGAGAGCTCCACCGGCTCCCCGTCGACGAGGACGCGCCGGGCGGCCGGGTCGATCTCCAGTTCGCCGATCCGCACAGTGGCGTCCGCTGCGGCACCGGGCCCGGAACGCCGCAGCACCGCGCGGATCCGGGCGGCCAGTTGCTCGCTGCCGAACGGCTTGACGAGGTAGTCGTCGGCGCCGGCGTCCAGCGCCTGCACGACGGTGCGGTCGTCGTCCTGGGCGGTGACCACGATCACGGGCACCTGGCTGACCGCCCGCAGCATCTGGAGGACCTGGCGCCCGTCGAGGTCGGGCAGGCCGAGGTCGAGCAGCACGACGTCCGGCTTGTCGCGCATTGCGATGGTGAGCCCGGTCGCTCCGTCGGGAGCCACCTCGACCGAGTCGCCCCGATCGGTGAGGCTGCGGCGCAGCAAGCGGGCGATCGCCGGATCGTCCTCCACCACCAACACGCGGGTCATGGCCGTAACGTACTCCGGCCCCCGCTCGCGCGCAGTGCAATCATGGGTCAGTGAACGGACGCCGGATCCTCCTGATCGCCCTGTTGTGGCTGGGCACGGTCGCCGGCGCCTCTGCGCTCAGCTGGGGAGTGATCTCCGCGGCGGGCGAGGGGGTCGGGCAGCCGTCCCGGGTGACCGTGACCAATACCGAGTCGCCGAGCGCCGCGCCGGCGGTGAGTTCCCGGACCTGGTCGGGCACGGGCGGCCGGGTGACCGCGATCTGCGCGGGGGACGCCATCTCGCTGGGTTCGGCGTTCCCCGACGTCGGGTACACGGTGAAGCCCTACGAGAGCGGCCCGGAGCGCCTCCGCGTCGACTTCGAGTCGAAGGACGCCGACGACTACGGCGAGGTGAAGGTGTTCGCGACCTGCGTCGACGGGCGGCCCGAGTTCCGCCACGACTGAGGCGAGCGGTGGGTCTTCCTCACGGCGTGCGCCCCGGCGTTTGGAGGGTTTGCCGGGGCTTGGCACCGGCTTGAGGTTCGCTTGAGGTAGCCCCCGGTACGTTCGGTGGCATGCTGACGCCTCTTGAGTCCGGTTTCTTCGATGTGATCTCCGGTCTGCCTCTCCATCCGCTCGTCGTCCACTTCGCCGTTGTGTTGCTGCCGCTGGCCGCGCTGGGGCTGGTCCTGCTCGTGATCGTGCCCAAGTGGGCCGATCGGTACGGCCTGCTCACGCTGCTCGCGCTCGCGGGCGGGACGGCCGCGGCTTTCGTGGCGAAGGAGTCGGGCGAGGCGCTCGCGTCCCACATGGGGCTGCCGGCGACACACGCTGCGTGGGGTGACCAGCTGCCGCTGCTGTCGGTAGGGCTGCTTGTGCTGGCTGCCGCGTGGTACGTCCTGCACCGCAGGAACAGCTCGGGGGGCCGGCCGCGTTCGGCTGCGACGACCATCCTCGGTGTGCTCGCTGCGCTGATGGCTCTGGTGGTCACCGGGGTCACGGTGCTCGTCGGGCACACCGGCGCCGAGGCCGCCTGGTCGGGCACCACCGCGGGTGACCAGGCGTCGGTGGCAGCCACGCCGGCGGCGTCCGGATCGGCGAAGGCGCCGTCCGCCTCGGCGAGCGCCAGCGCCAGCAGCTACACGATGGCGGACGTGGCCAAGCACGCGGACGCGTCCTCGTGCTGGAGCGCCATCAATGGCAACGTGTACGACCTCACCAAATGGGTCAACCAGCATCCGGGCGGACCGCGGGTCATCCTCGGGCTGTGCGGCAAGGACGGTACCTCCGGGTTCGTCGGCCAGCACGGCGGCCAGTCGCGTCCCGAGTCGATACTGAAGGGTTTCCTGCTCGGTCCGCTCTCCTGATCGCGCGACCGGCGCCGACCGGCGAGGGCTAGGCTCTCGGCTGTCCAGCCGAGAGGAAGTCCGAATGCCGACCACCGAGCCGCTCGCCGGTGATGACCCTGCTGCCTACCAGGCCGCCGAGGCTGCGGACGGCTCCCATCACGCCCGGCTGAACAGCCTGCGGGCCGCGGTGCTGGGAGCGAACGACGGCATCGTCTCCACAGCCGGCATTGTGATCGGCGTGGCCGGCGCCACGATGGACCCGTTCCCGATCCTGACCGCGGGCATCGCGGGACTCACCGCGGGTGCGTTGTCGATGGCGGTGGGGGAGTACGTGTCGGTCAGCGCCCAGCGTGACACCGAGCGGGCGCTGCTGGAGAAGGAGCGTCGCGAGCTGGAGGAGATGCCGGAGGAGGAGCTGGCTGAACTGGCGGGCCTGTACGAGCAGAAGGGGCTCGACCCCGAGCTTGCGCGCAAGGTGGCCGAACAGCTGCACGAACACGACGCCCTCGCCGCGCACGCCGAGACCGAACTCGGCATCGATCCGGAGAACCTGACCAGCCCGCTGGTGGCGGCGGTGTCGTCGGCGGTCTCGTTCACGGTGGGATCGGTGCTTCCGCTGCTGGCGATCGTGCTCTCGCCGACCGCGATCAAGATCCCCGTGACGGTCGCGGCGGTCACTGCGGCCCTGGTGCTCACCGGTTATCTGAGCGCCCGCGCCGGTGGGTCGCCGATCATGCGGGCCATCTTGCGGAATGTGGTGGGTGGCCTGCTGGCGATGGGCGTCACCTACTGGATCGGGCGCCTGGTCGGTCACGCCGTCGGCTGAGGTCCGTTGGTCGGTCCGAGCATCGGACTCGGTCCGGTCATGCCGGTGACGGGATGCTTGAGAACGGTCAAGCCAGCCCGAATCCCGGCCCCGCGTCGGCTCCGCGACCGACCTCTCGACGTCTATTCCTTGACAATCCTCCTGCCTGTGCGGCCAAAGTGCCGCCACAGTACGAAGAAGATCGCGAATACAGAGAGCGCGGCCCAGATTAGTGTGAACCAGGGAGGGTCGGCCCACGGGCCGAATCTGAACATCGCCAAATTGACTGCTCCAGCGATCAGGAAAGCGGCCATAAGCCCGCCGATGAGCTTGCCCGCGAGGGTCATTGATCGCTTCATGACACTAGTATTGTGGTCAGCACGACATCTCGACAACCCAAGCACCGCCGTAGAGCCCCGGCACCTTGATCCATCCGTAGTCGTAGAAACTGTAAGACACCTGCAGGAAGAAAGTTGCGGTGGCGCGAGTCTTGCACGAATTGCTCGGATGCAGGTAGCCGTCAGTGTCGCTCCAGCCGAACTTCGAAGCTGAATTCTGGCCGCTACTGAGTGAGCCAGTGCCGCTTGCGCAGCCCGATGTGCCCCAGTTGTGGCAAACCAAGAGGGACGAATGCCCACCGGTCCTCCGCTGGTAGGTGATGCTCGCGTCGTTGACGACGACCAAGGGCGACACATTCGGAGTAGTCGAATCCCCAGTCGACGCTGCTGTGGGGCTCAGCGCATCCGGCACGACACGCTCGGGGATGGGACGAGCCCGACCCTGGCGACTTCCAGCTGTTCCAGGAGTGCCTCCTTGCCCCCCACTAGCGTCACATCGCCGGCTCCGCTCAGCGCCTTGAGCGCTTCGATGATCTGGTCGGTGGTCGCGCTCCGGACCTCGGCGATGGTGATCTGGCCGTCAGCCGCGATTGAGTCCGGTGCCGGGGATGCCGCGGAGGCTGCTGCGACGGGCGACACCAAGGCCATCATCGCAGCAAAGGCAACGGCGGAAATACCGAAACCAACCTGCTTCATTGACTGATCCTCTCGGGACTTGAAGGCACTTATGTGCAGAGTAGGCGCTTATCGCTGGTGGTACGCGCTTCGGTCGATGGTCGTACGGACTCATATGCAGGACTTGCGGCAACGGTGTCTGCGACGTTCGAGACTGAGCAGTTCCGACGAAAATCACGAACGACGGCAGTTCCAACAGCGGAGCGGACTGGTCTTCAACCAATCGCTCCGGGTGGGCTTGACTCGCCGATTCGAACGCGTTCGGCAGGAAGGCGTTCCGGAACGTGGCTGCGTTGGCGCCTGCCACGGAGAGTGGCGACGGTTCGAAGGGCTGTCGGCGTCGCTCTCTGCCCGTCAACGGGGTTCCTTTGCGGTGGGTTGTCACAAGGCTGTTGAGTCGCGCGGAGGACAATCCGGCCGAATCCGGACAATCCTCGCAGCGTGTGCCGGGATGGGCCTGTGGTTGGCGTGGCTCGCCGGGAGCCATCCGGAGTTGAGTATCGGCTACCAGCCGAGCTCGCCGACGTCTTCCTGGAAGGTGCCGGTCGGGCCGTCGGGTCCGATGCTGGCGAGTTTGGCGACGATGCGAGCGCTTTCGGTGGCGGGCCGGCCGGGGTGGCTGCCTGGGTCGCCGCCGCCCAACTCGGTGGCGGTGATGCCGGGTTCGACGGCGTTGAACTTGATTCCGGGATGCGCGTTGGCGTACTGGACGGTGAGCATGGAAACTGCCGCCTTGCTCGAGCCGTAGGCGATCGAAACGAAGTGCGAGGCTGGGCGGGTCGGTTCGTGGGTGGCCCAGAAGGAGCCGAGGGCGCTGGAGATATTGACGACGACCGGGTTGGGCGATTGCTGCAGCAGCGGGAGCGCGGCCTGGATCACCCGGACGATGCCGACGGCGTTGGTGTTGAAGACGTCGAGGACGCTGGGCCCGTCGAGCGCCTCGGTCATGCTCGCCCCGTTCGCGCGCCGGGCGATGCCGGCGTTGTTGACGACCACGTCCAGGCCGGTGCCGGAGGCGGCGATCGTGGCGAGCGCTGCGGCCACCGACGCGTCGTCGGTGACGTCGAGCTGAACGAACCGGGCGCCGAGTTCGGCGGCGGCGGCCGTTCCGCGGTCCTTGTCACGCGAGCCGACCCACACGGTGTGGCCGGCCTCCACCAGGAGTCGCGCCGTTTCCTTGCCGAGGCCCTTGTTCGCCCCGGTGATGAGTGTTGTGGTCATGCCCAGATCCTCGAACCTGGCAGAACGGGCAGCCAGTTGCCTGGCGTTCATAGGACTGGCAGGGCCAGGACAACGGTCCTGGCCGTGGCACACACTGGAAGGATGAACGCGGAGTTCGGCACGGCGGTACGCCGATGGCGCGACAGCGTTGCGCCCAGCACTGTTGGCCTGCCCAGCGGAGGCCGTCGGCGGGCCGCGGGGCTACGGAGGGAGGAACTCGCCGGCCTCGCCGGCATCTCGGTCGACTACCTCACCCGACTGGAACAGGGCCGTGCCACCTCACCGTCGGCCCAGGTGGTCGAGGCGCTCGCGCGGAGCCTGCGGCTGGCCGACCGGGAGCGTGAACTCCTGTTCCGTCTCGCCGGGCTGTCCGCACCCGGCCCCGGCGTGGTGCCGACGCGGATCACCCCGGGCGTGCAACGGCTCCTCGACCGCCTCGCCGGCGTTCCCGTGGTGGTCTACGACGCTGCGTGGAACCTGATCGTCGCGAACGCACCCTACGACGCGCTCATGGGAGAAACGTCCGCGCTGAAGGGCAACGACCGCAACGGTGTCTGGCGCAACCTCATCGGGAGCGGGTCCCGTACCGTGCAGACTCCCGAAGAGCACGCCGACCAGGTCGCCCGCCTTGTGGCGGACCTGCGGATGACCGCGGCGCGCTACCCGAAGGACGCCACCCTGCGACGGCTCGTCAGCGACCTTCGCGCCACGAGCCCCCGGTTCACCGAGCTCTGGGACGGGGCCGGACCGGCGCCCGCCGAGCCGTCACGGCACAAGGTGATCCAGCATCCGATGGTGGGGCCGATCGCCCTGGAGTGCGACACCCTCGTCGTGGCCGGCGACGACCTGAGGATCATGGTCTACACCGCCGAGCCCGGCACCGAGGACGCGCAGCGGCTCGAACTCGCAATCGTGCTGGGAACCCAATCCCTCAACGCATAGCGCCGCAGCGGCCCAGTGCCGACCAGATCTGCTCCCACCCGACCATGCCGCCAAGGCGCCGGCCGGCAGTCACCGACCTCCGATCGTCCACCTGCTCACCCTCGAGACCGCCCGGGGGACGCCACGAGTCAGCCGCGTTGTCCGGCGAGGTGGCTTCGCTGCGGCCTGAGCCGATCTCCGACACCGCCTCCGATCGGGTGCGACGGTTGCGTGAACGGCGTGGGCGGTGCCCTCGGAGCTCAGCTGGTGTTGGCGGTCAGGCGCGCCGACCCTTTCCTGCGACCAGGTCGACGAGGGTGTCGGTGAGCCCCTCGGCGGAGACGCCTCCCCACTTCGGGTCGGAGAGCTGGCCGCTGGCCTCGAGCCCGGCAATCCCGCTCGCGCTGCTGATCAGCAGGGCTGCGTAGCGGCGGGCGTCCGGTTCGCCGACCAGGTCGGCGACGACGGCCAGGAACTCGGTCTGGCTCCGCTCGGCGGCCCGGGCGAGTGCCGTGGGATCGCCGGGCGGGTTGCTGAACATGAGCTTGAAGAGGTGAGGCTGAAGGCGACCGATGTCGACGAGGGCAAGCAGACCGCCTCGCACCTTTCCGGCGGTGGTCAGTCCGGGGTGCGTGCGAAGGGCGTGCATGCGATCACCCAGTGCGTCCCATGCCCGGGTCCCCACGGCGATCAGCAGGTTCTCCTTGTCGGGGAAGTGTCGGTACGGCGCGCCTCGAGTCACTCCGGCGCGCGCGCCGACCGCGCGGAGCGTGACCGCGTCAAGGCCGCCGGAGTCGAGCAATTCGGCGGCCGCGTCGAGCAGGGCGTGGCGCGTGGCGGCTGCGGATTCGGCGCGGCTGGTCACGGGTCGATCGTAGCGGTCTTGGGATGACTAAGTCACTTGAAACGGTTGACAGTGTCATCTGAAGTCCGCATACTCAAGAGATGACAACGTCATCTGAAACCCAGGGGCTCGTGGTTGTGACCGGAGCCTCGACCGGCATGGGCGCGGCCACTGCGCGGGACCTGGCCCGTCGCGGCTTCCATGTCCTCGCCGGCATACGGCGCGACAGCGACGGGTTGCCGCTACGAACTGAAGGAATCGAGCCGGTGATCCTCGACATCACCGTTCCCGACCACCGCGCGGCGCTCGCTGACCGCGTCGAGCGGGACGCGAGGCCGCTGCGGGCGCTGGTCAACAATGCCGGAATCCCCGGCGCAGGCCCGGTCGAAGTGATGCCGCTCGACCAGTGGCGGCGCATCTTCGAGGTGAACGTCTTCGGCCAGGTCGCCGTCACCCAGTGTCTGCTCCCCGCGCTCGTGGGCGACAAGGGACGCGTCGTCAACATCACCTCCCTCAACGGCAGGATCTCCATGGCCGGCTACGGACCGTACGCCGCCAGCAAGTTCGCGATGGAGGCCATCAGCGATGCGCTACGCAACGAGCTGGCTCCTTACGGTGTGCCGGTGGTTGTGGTGGAACCGGGCGGGGTCAGGACGGAGATGTCCCGCACCGGCCTCGCCGCCCTCACCGGGCTCGAAGCGGGGATGACGCCCGGGCAGAGCGTGCGCTACGGCGCGCTGATGCAGGCGATACCGTCCCACGTGGCCGCGTTCACCAGTGCAGGTGTGACCGCAGCCGTCGCTGCGGAGACGATCGCCAGGGCCGTGACCGACAGAAGACCCCGCACCCGCTACACCGTCGGCACAGCCGCAGCCTTTCTCATCCGGGCATCCCGCGTCCTGCCCGACCGAATGCTCGACCGGATGACGACCGCCGACCTCCGCAGGCACTACCCGGCGCAGGACCGTGGCGGAACGCCAGCGACAGCCACCGCGTGAAGCGAACGCCGGAGGCGCAATCGGGACGACGACAACCGGGTGCTGATGAGCCTGCGATTCCGGCGGACTCCCGGACACCCTCACACAAGCTTCACATTCGGCCCACGGCGCCTTCATCGCGGCTCCCTAGCGTGAGTGGTGAATCACCCGGACAAGGAGCACACCATGAACAGGACCTGGATCGCCCGCACCGCAGCCGCCGCGGTCACCACCCTCGGTCTGGGCCTCGGCATCTCCATCGCGGCAACGGCCGCACCGCCGACGCCGACCCCGACGCCCATCGCGTCCGCCACCGTGGACGCAGCGGTGGCCAAGGAGCTCACCTACATGCGGGAGGAGGAGCGGCTGGCCCGGGACCTCTACCAGTCGATCGCGAAACTCTACCCGGACAACGCGGCAGCGTTCACCCGGATCGCCAGCAGTGAGCAGCGGCACTTCGAGAGTGTCGGACTGCTGCTGACCCGCTACGGGATCGCCGACCCGGCCGCGAACTCCTCGGTCGGCACCTATGCGGACGCCGGCCTGACCACGGCGTACGCCGACCTGCTCGCCAAGGCGAAGGGGTCGCTCACCGACGCCTACGGCGCAGGGGTGACCGTCGAGACGACCGACATCGCCGACCTCAAGGAGATCCTCGCTGTGAGCGGACTGCCCGCCGACGTCAGCCAGGTGCTGACCCGCCTGCTCGCCGGCTCGCAGAACCACCTCGCAACCTTCACAGCCCTCGCCGAAGGGAAGACGCTCGGCGCCACGGACGGGACCGGCATGCGCAACGGCCGCCGCTGGAGCAGCGACGCCACGACGGGCGGCACGGGCACCTGGACCCGGGGCGCAGGCACCGGGGTGGGGCCCGCGAACGGCCAGGGGTACGGCCGGACGGGCGTGCGACCCGCGACCTGCCCGCTGCGGTGACCCGACGGGTGGGTTCGCCACCCGTCCCCGAGGGGGCCGGTTCGCCGGAGACGGAAACGCTCCGGCGAACCGGTCGTCCGATGCGACACGCCCTAGGCTGATCGGAACCGAAGGAGGAGTGCCATGGCGCGACGGATCCTCGTCGTCGACGACGAGCCGGCCATCCGCACGGTCCTGGCCGCGTACCTGGAGGCCGACGGCTTCGCCGTGGTGCACGCCGACACCGGAGCCGAAGCTCTGCGACGAGCGCTCGACACGTCCGATCCGGTCGACCTGGTGCTACTCGACGTCGGCCTTCCCGACCTGAACGGGCTCGAGGTGCTCACCACGATCCGGGCGCGTTCCGAGGTTTCCGTGATTCTGGTCACGGCCCGCGCCGAGGAGGTCGACAAGCTCGTCGGCCTCAACGTCGGCGCGGACGACTACGTGACCAAGCCGTTCAGCCCGCGGGAGGTGGTCGCCCGGGTGAACACCGTGCTGCGCCGCGTCCACCGGGAGCCGGCGGACGCCACCCCGCCCGACCCCGTGCTCCGGTTTTCCGGGCTGACCATCGACCCCGAGCGCCGCGAGGTGCGCGTCGGTGAGACGGATGTGGAGTTGTCCGCGCTCGACTTCGACCTGCTTCTCGCCCTCGCCGACGCGCCGGGCCGCGTCTTCTCCCGCGCCCAACTGCTGGAGAAGGTGTGGGGGTACGACTTCTACGGCGACGACCGGGTCGTCGACGTGCACATCCGGACCCTGCGCAGCGCCCTCGGCGACGACGCCAACCGCCCCGGCATCGTCGGGACCGTCCGCGGCGTCGGCTACAAGTTCCTCCCCAGGCCGGGGGAGGCGACGCCGTGAGGCTCACCGTGCGGCTGGTGCTGAGCCATGTCCTGGTCGCCGTGATCGGTGGCATCGCCACCTTCGCCGTCGTGCGCTGGCTGGCGCCGGCACTGTTCGACCAGAGCATCCAGCACGCCGGGTGGGCCGGCGGTCGCGGCCAGGGTCAGGGCCAGGCGTTGCGCGACCAGTTCGCGGCCGCGGTCGACCAGTCGTTGCTGATCGGCGCCGCGGTGGGCGTGATCGCCGCCGCCGCCTTCGGTGTCTTCGCCGCCTACCGCGTGATCAAACCGCTGGGCGCGGTGCGTGCAGCGACCCGCGAACTCGCCCGTGGCCGCTACGACGTGCCGGCGCCGGTGCCCCACGAGCCCGAGCTGGGTGACCTCGCCCGCGACGTCAACACGCTCGCGGACGCGCTCGCGCAGACGGAGGCGCGCCGGGTCCGGTTGCTCGGCGAGGTGGCCCACGAGTTGCGTACGCCCCTGACCGTGATCGACGGCTACGTGGAGGGGATGATCGACGGCGTCCTGCCCACCTCGACCGACAATCTCGGCCAGATCGGGGAGGAGACCCGGCGGCTGCGCCGGTTGGGAGAGGACCTGTCGGCCCTCAGCCGGGCGGAGGAGGGTCGGCTCGGGCTCGAGCGGCGGCCCTGCGACCTCGGTGGAATCGCCCGCGCGGCCGCGGAGCGGCTGCGTCCCCAGGCCGAGGACGCCGGCATCGGCCTGGATGTGGCGCCGGCGGGCGATCCGCTGCCGGTGGAGGCCGACCCCGACCGGATCGCGCAGGTGGTCACGAACCTCGTCGGCAACGCCCTGCGGGCGACACCGGCCGGTGGGCGGATCACCGTGTCGGCCTGGCGGGACCGGGGCTTCGCCGTCGTGACGGTCTCCGACACCGGCGTGGGACTGGCCCCGGACGACCTCGAGCGGGTGTTCGAGCGGTTCTACCGGGTGGGGAGCCGGGCGGGGGAGTCCGGCTCGGGAATCGGCCTGACCATCTCCCGCGGCATTGCGCGCGCCCACGGCGGCGACGTGACCGCCGCGTCCGCGGGGCTCCGGCAGGGTGCCCGATTCACGCTCGCGCTGCCGCTGCGCAACCAGGGGTGATCAGGCAGCCTTGCCGGCGCGAATGAACGCGCTGGCGAAGGCGCCTTCGAGTGCGGCGACCACCTCTGGCAGCGAGCGCCCCTCGGGGAGGTCGCCGGGGGTGAGTTGGGCGGCCAGGCCGGTGAGGTCTTCGTGGGAGTACTCGCGCGTGACCTCGACCGATGGGTTGGTGAACCCCGCCGCTTGAAGGCCCGAACGGTAGTCGGCGTCGAACAGCGCACCGGCGATGCAGCCTGTCCAGAGAGCGACCACGGACGCCCACTCCGGCTCCAGCGGACGCAGCAGGACGATGTCCGAGACGGCGAACCTGCCGCCTGGCCGAAGCACCCGGAAGGCCTCCCGAAACACCGCGTCCTTGTCGGTGGAGAGGTTGATCACGCAGTTGGAGATCACCACGTCCACACTGGCGTCCGGAAGGGGAACGTCCTCGATCCCGCCCTTGATGAACGTGGCATTGTCGATCCCGGCCTCTGCCCGGTGCCGCTCGGCGAGCGCCAGCATCTCTTCGGTCATGTCCAGGCCGTAGGCAGTGCCGCCGGGCGCCACCCGGCGCGCGGAGAGCAGCACGTCCAGGCCTGCGCCGGACCCGAGATCCAGCACGTCCTGGCCGGGGGCGAGGTCGATCAGCGCGGTCGGGTTGCCGCAGCCCAGGGACGCGGCGAGCGCGCCGGCGGAGGGCGCGTCGGCATCGTCGTAGAGGCCCGAGGTGATCGGATCGGACGTGCCGCAGCAATCCGGACCGCAACAGCCGCCGCTGTCCACCACCGTGAGGGCGCTCCTGGCGGCTGCGGCGTAGCGGTCGCGAACGGCTGCAGTGATCTCGTGGTCGGACATTCGGGGCCCCCTGAATAGACGTTTGTCGAAATAGTGACGCTTGTTTCGACATGTGTCAAGATAGGGACGTGCAGACGGATCGGGACGCGTGCTGCGGGCTCGCCAGGCAACCGCTCGACGCAGCGGGTGCGGAGCGGATCGCGCCGATGTTCAAGGCTCTCGGTGACCCGGTGCGACTGCGGCTGGCCGCGCTGATCGCCTCTGACGACGAGGTCTGCGTCTGCGACCTCACCTCGCAGTTCACGCTGTCCGGGCCGACGATCAGCCACCATCTCAGGGTGCTGCGCGAGGCCGGCCTGGTCGAGTGCGAGCGTCGGGGCACCTGGGTCTACTACCGGATCCGGCCCGAGGCGCTGGGCTCGCTCGGCGCGCTGCTCCAGGTCGGCTGACCGGCTCCGGACAGCGTTCGGCCCCGCAGCGGGGGGCTGCTGCGGGGCCGAACGGAGTGGTCCTCGCTACTTGAGCAGGAACTGCGCGCTCAGGGTCGAGGTGTCGTCCATGGTGGCGGTGACCAGGTAGCAGGCCGTGGCCACAACCTTCTTGCCCTTGACCTTGGCCGGCTTGGGCAGCTTGGGCGTCTTCCAGTTCTGGTGGAATGCGCCGTAGCGGTACTTCAGGGTGAAGCCCTTCTTTGCGGTGGTCACAGAGATCGGGGCGCCGATCGGGGTCATCGCGGCGTCGCCGCAGACGTACTGCTGGGCCATGATGCTGGCGACGACGGTGTTCGAGGTCACCTTGGCGCCATCCTTGTAGACCTTGAACTTGAGCGGGACGGTGGATCCGGCCTTGCGCGTGTTCACCTTGGTCATCTTCACCGGCGAGTAGAAGCCCTTGACGGTGTACCAGCTGGTCACGGTGTAGGAGATGGTCTCGGACGTCACCACCGAGCCGTTGATGTCGCTGACGGTCGCGGTCAGGGTGTGGGAGCCCACCGCGGGGTTCGCCTCGGCGCCGGTGACCACGCAGGTCAAAGCAATGGTCGCATCCACATCGTCGGACGCGCTGCAGGTGGGGGTCGGGACCGCACCGTAGGCGTAGCTGCCATCGGGGGTGATGCCATCCCAGGCGATCACCGGCGCTGCGCTGGCCGGGCCGAGCGTGAGGGTGCTGAGAACCACGGTGAGCGCTGCGCCCACCAGGGTCCGACCAAGGGTCTTGCGGGTCATGCTGTACCTCTTTCGACGGGAGCACTGATCGAAGGCCCGGGGGGAATCGGCCTCCATCCGGGTAACCGTCAGGGCGTCCCGAATCGTTACGCCCGCCGCGGAGATTCGTCGCGATGCTCGGAGTTGCGGCAGGCCGTAACGTTCCCGGCTTCCCGGGCGGTATTCCTGGTGGAGGTTGCATTGAGCACGAAAGAACCCGATCTGTCCCGGCTCCTCGCCGGTGAGCAGGCTCCCGACGACCCAAGCCTGATCGACGTGGCGGCCTTCCTGGGTGCCCTGCGCGCGACCTACCCGCCGACGTCGGTGGATGCCGTGCGCGAGCAGCACCTGGCCGCGGTCTCCCGTGAGCTACGGCTGATGGCTGCCGCGCCGAGGCCCCAGCCGGTCGGGAGCCGCCGCGCACGTCGCAGGATCGTGACCGCGGTCACCGCGGCCCTCGCCCTGCTGACCGCAGGGGCAGGGGTGGCGGCCGCCATGGGCGGCAACCCGCTGATGATTCTTCCCGGGCTTCGGGTCGGCCCGCCGGAGGCTCCCCGCTCCGGGGTGCCCACCGCGGTCCCGTCAGGGAGCGCGGCGACGACCGTGGTGGAACGGCCCCGGTCCGGTCCGCCCACGCCGCTGCCCACCCCGACCACGGCCCCGGGCAAGTCCGGCGAGGAGCACGGCAAGCCCACGGTCCTGCCCAGCAACAACGGCAAGGCGTCCGAGGCCCAGGCGAGCCACAAGCCCACCGCGCTGCCGCCCCAGGCCACAGCGCTGCCGTCCCAGGCGACGGCGAAGGCGGACCCGCCGGCCAAGGGCCGCTCGAGCGTCCGGCCCACACCCGCGTCCACCGGAAGCGAGGTGGAGGCGACCGGGTGAATCCTGGCGCCGCCCCGGGGGGTGGCGTCGAATCGACGTGATCTCCGAAAAGGCAAGTCTCCGGGCGGGGCTGGAGGCCATTCCGCCCGGCGCATGCTCGCCGGGCGGAATGGTTGTGTGCGGTCGGATCCCCTGCGCTGTCGAAGCACATCCCGGACGGCCGTGAGATGGCACTCGGCGAACGGTTTCCGGAGGTGCTCCGGGCGGCGGGTGAGGGAGCTGACTGGGCGTGGGCAGAGGTGTACCGGGAGTACGCACCGAGCCTGCTGCGGTTCATCACCAGCCAGGGCGTTGCCGAGCCGGAGGACTGCCTGGGCGAGTGCTTCGTCCAGCTGGTGCGGAACCTCTCCTCCTTCGTCGGTGATGAACCTGCGTTCCGGGCCTGGCTGTTCCGGATCGCCCGCAACCGGCTGGTGGACGCCTGGCGCGCCGCACGGCGGCGTCCGGCGGTGCCGAGCACCGATGTGGAGATCCTGCACGAGTCGCGGCAACAGCACGAGCCGGCGGACGCCGAGTTGACCCGTCGCCAGGCTGTCGAGGACGTGCTCGCGCTGCTCGGCGAGGACCAGCGTGCCGTGATCGTACTCAGGGTGATCGAGCAGTTCAGCGTCGAGGAGACCGCAGAGATCCTCGAGCGGTCGCCGGGCGCGGTTCGGGTGCTGCAGCACCGTGCGCTGAGGAACCTGCGCGAGGTGCTGGTGGCCGGCCGGCTCAGCGGTGGGCGATCATGGATCCCCGGATGACCATGGCCAATCTCCGCGACGGAGCGGGTCAGCCCTCGCGGTAGGCGATCCCGAACCCTCCTCGCGGGTAGTGCCAGGTGAGCGCGCCCGGAGCAGCCACAGCGAGGCAGGTGCCGCATTCGAGGCAGGCGGCGTACTCCACGGTGATCGTGCCGTCGGAGGCCTCGCCGTACACGTGGGCGGGACACACCTGGACGAGTAGCCTGCCCGTGCCGGTGCGGCGGGCGACCTCCTGGTCGACGCTGATGTGGCACTCCTCCTCGTCGAGCACGTAGGTGTTGCGCGCGAGACGTTCCGCGACGGATCCGAAGCTGGTCATTCCTGGCCTCCCTGCCTACAGCGCCCTGGCGGCGGACCAGCCGTCGCGCAGCACCTGGTCGATCCGCAGCCCTGACGCCTTGAGCGCGGACAGCGCGCCCGTGACCAGGTGCCTGCGCGGACTCAGGTCGTGGTCATAGACGCCGTGGAACACGTCGGCGAGCAGCTGGCCGTAGCCTGCGTACAGACGAGGGTTCTCCAGGAATCCGGGTGCCCTGGCATAGGTCCTCAGATCGGCACTGACGAAGCTCCCGTCGAGTTCGCGGAGGTAGCCGTCCATGGCCTGCCGGGAGAAGTCTCCGGCTGCCAGCGCAGCGGACGCGGCGGCAGCAGCGGCGATGGCGCTCCCCGCGGCGAGGTCCATTCCGCGGATGGTCAGGCCGGTGTTCAGGGTGAAGCCGCCGGCGTCCCCGATCACGAGCAGTCCGGGACGGGTCAGGTCGTGCGCCGCCATCGCCGGCCCGTCCTCGATGGTGAGGTGGCAGCCGTACTCGAGCAGCTCGCCTCCGCGCAGCAGCGGCTCGATCGCGGGGTGGGCGAGGAAGTGGTCGTGCAGGTCGCTCGAACTCAGCCCTGCGGCCTGCAGGTCGTCGAGGCGGAGGACCACCCCCACCGAGACCGAGTCACGATTGGTGTACAGGAAGCCGCCGCCTGCGATGCCCTGGGTGCAGTCGCCCACGACGGCGTAGGCCACGCCTTCGTCCCCGCTCACCCGGAAGCGGTCCTCCAGCACGGTGCGCGGCAGGCCGATCACCGACTTCACACCCACGGCGAGGTGCCCGGGCGGCTCCTTGGCCCGGACGCCGGCCGCCTGCGCGAGGAAGGAGTTGACGCCGTCAGCCGCCACCACCACGTGGCAGTGGAGTTCGTCCTCGCCCGCGCGGACGCCCACGAACCGGCCGTCCTCCTGGAGCAGGCCGTCCACCCGCACGCCGGGCATCACCACGACGCCGGCCTGCTCGCACTCGGCGGAGAGCCACGGGTCGAGCCTCGCCCGCAACACCGTGACCGCGTTCACCGGGTCCGCGAGCCGGGCGTCCCAGTAGTCGATGTTCACGTGCGAGCCGTCATTGAGGAAGCTGAGCACGTTGCGGGTGATCCGCCGTTCCACGGGCGCCCGGTCGACGAAGTCGGGAAAGACCTCGGCCAGAACGCGACAGTAGAACACGCCACCGGAGAGATTCTTCGAGCCGGGCTCTGCGCCCCGCTCGATCAGCAGGACCTCATGGCCGGCCTCGGCCAGGCGGTAGGCACACACCGTGCCGGCCACGCCACCACCGACGACGATCACGTCGAAGTCGACGTCGTCGCTCATCAGGACTCCTTCCGGGGGTGCCGGGTGGCGAGGGGCACGCCACCCGGCACGTTGGTTACAGCGCTCCGGCGTGGATCGCCTCGGCGATGTCGTCGGCCGCGAGCCAGCCCGAGGTGAGCGCGAACCCGTTGGCCGAGCCGGGGATCGGCAGCGCGTACGACTCCCCGAACAGGCCGCCCGCGTCGCAGCCGACCGAGTACAGGCCCGGCACGGGTTGACCCTGGGCGTCCAGGCAGCGCATGTGCTCGTCGATCTTGAGCGCACCCATCGAGATCATGATCCCCGTCTCCATCTTGATCGCGAAGAACGGGCCCTCTGCGACCGCGAACAGGAACTTCGACGGCTTGTGGAACTTCGTGTCGACTCCCGCGGCGCACAGTTCGTTGTAGGCGTCCACCTCGGCCCGCAGGACGGCCGGGTCGACTCCCATGTTCCGGCCGAGCTCCTCGATGGTCTCGCCCTTCACCACGTTGGTGCGGGACTCGTCCGCCGCGTCCGCCTCGATCTCGGTGGGCAGGTTCACCATCTTCTCGTTGTTGCGGACGTAGATGCCCAGTCCGATCTCGTTCCCGTCCTCGACCAGGTGGCGGATCGTGGCCTGGTCGATGATGCACCAGTAGCAGGCACCCGGCAGGGTTGCCACCACGTCGCCGGCGTTGCCGAAGCTCATCCCCACGACCTCGTCGGTGAAGCGCCTGCCTTCGGTGTTGACCCAGAAGTAGGGCTGCATCCCGGTGCAGTTGGTGTGGCTGGTGATGGTCTTGTCACGCATCAGCGGGAACAGCAGGAGCGTGCCGATGGAGTTGTGCTCGGTGCCGCCTGCCGCCAGCACCATGTTGATGCCGTCACCGGTGTTGCCCTGGCCGCCGACGTTGATCATCTTGTCGCCGATGCCGTACTTCGTGTACTTGTCGAGCATCGCCGGGTTGGCCGCGAAGCCGCCGGTGCCGATCACGACGGCCTTGGCACCGAGCCGCACCTCCTGGCCGTCGGCGTCCTTCGCCACCAGGCCGGTCACGGTGCCGGCGTCGTCGGTCAGGATGCGGGTGGCTGCGGTGGAGAGGAACACGTCCACGCCGCGGCGCCGCGCGTCCGCCTCGAGCAACTCGATCAGGTGCGCGACTTCGCCCTCGGGCAGGTGCCAGGTGGTGAGCTCGCCCGGCTGGTCGAGGGCAGTGACCGTGACGTCCTCGTAGACCGCGCCCACCTCGTCACGCATCTTCACGATCGTGGTCGCCGCGTTCTCGACGAACCGGCTGACCAGCGGCGGGTCGGCCCGCCAGTGCGAGTAGTCGAGGTAGGTGTTGAACGCCTGTTCCTTGGTGACGTTGATGCCCCGCTTGATCTGCTCGTCCGACTCGAAGGCGGCGTGGCCCTCGGCGAAGGCGGAGCTGCCGCCTGTCTGTGGCTCCTTCTCGATGATGGCGCAGGTGAGGCCGTCCTTGGCCGCCTGGACCGCACAGGAGAGCCCGGATGCTCCTGCACCCACGACGACGACGTCGTATGTCGCGTCGAACTCTTCGCTCATTGCTCCAGCTCCTTCGATGGTAGGTTCCTGACCGCCTTGGTCAGTTCCGGGACCACGTCGTAGAGGTCCCCGACGATTCCGTAGTCAGCCGTGCGGAAGATCCGCGCCTCTGGGTCGTTGTTGACCGCGGCGACGACCCGGGCGCCGCGTACCCCCTCCATGTGCTGGGGGGCGCCGCCGATCCCGACCGCGAGGTAGAGCGCGGGGCTGATCTGGTTCCCCGAGCGGCCGACGTAGCGCGACTTGTCGAGCCAGCCGAGGTCGTCCGCGATCGGCATCGAGCAGGCGAGCTCTGCCCCGAGCGCGTCGGCGAGCCCCTGCACCAGCGACACGTCCTCCTTCGCCCGTACGCCGCGGCCGAAGGACACCACGCGATCGGCGTCCTCGAGACCGCTCGCCACGGCGAGGGGCTGGCTGGCGATCACCGCGAGCGGGGCGGCGGCGAGCTCGACCGGCGTGACCGGTGCGGCCGCGCCGGCGGCGGCGGCCACGTCGTCGCCTCCGTAGGTCACCGCTACCGGTCCGGTGCAGCGGAGGGTCTCGATGGTCTCCCCGCCGACCGCGGCGCGGCGGACGAGCAGCCGGTCGTCCTGGACGCCGATCCCCACCGCTGCGGGCACGAGCCGCGCGTTCAGCCGACCCGCCACCGCGCCGAGCAGGACGCGTGCGGCCGGGTCGGTGGTGGACACGACCACGCCGGGCTGCGTGACGGCGGCAGCTCCCGCCAGCGCGGCGGCCCACGCCTCGGCGGGGACGGGCCCGGGGTCGGTCCAGCGCACCTCGTCCGGCCCGGCGGCAGCCACCTGCTCTGCGAGCAGCCGCGGGCCGATCACGACCGCAGTGAGGCGGCCGGGCAGTGCCCGCGCGGTGCCGAATGCGCCGCCCCAGCCGTCGGCGGTGACCAGCAGCCAGCAGTCAGTGTTCATGCGGTGCCCCTTCGGATCGGTCGGCGGTTCACAGGACGCCCTCGTTTCGGAGTGCGGCCACAAGTTGGGCTGCGGTGTCGGCGGGTTCGCCCACGAACACCCGGGCGGGCGTCGAGTCCGGCTTCGCGCAGCCGAGCGACTCCGGATCGTCAGGGGCCACTCCCAGCTCGGCCAGGCTGAGCCGGGTGAGCGGACGCTTGCGGGCAGCCAGCAGTTCCTTCATCCCCGGGGCACGGTCGACATCGGCCTCGGCGGCGATGCCGACCACTGCCGGTGTCGGAAGCAGGACGGTCTGGACTGCGCCACCCACCTTCCGTGCCGCCTGCAGCCGGCCGTCCACGGTTGTCGCCGAGGTCAGCCCGACCATGGCGGGCCAGCCCAGTTCGCCGGCCAGGGCGACCGGGACGCCCGCGTCCTGCCGGGAGTCGCCGATCACGACAACATCCACCTCGCCGAGGTGCCGCACCGCCGCAGCGAGGACCGCGGCCGTGGCAGCGTTGTCGATCAGGCTCGGCGCGTCGGCCACCGACCAGGCCTGTTCGACCCCTCGGGCGAGGGCCCAGCTGGCGTCACCGTCCCCGATGGTGAGGCCGATCACCTCACCGCCCGAGCCGGACGCGATCGCGAACGCCGCGGCGAGCGCCGCTGGGTCGTCCTCGCCTGCGGTCATCCGGGCGTTACGCCAGTCGATCGAACCGTCGGAGCGCACCAGCGCGTCCGTGGGGTTGCGGGCCCACTTGTAGACAGCGACCACCCTCACCGGCGTCCTCCTCGTCGAGGTCGGGCCGTGCCTGCGCCGCACGGCTCACAGGGGCGCGGCCACAACCGGCCCTCACCCTCGATTCTTCGCTGGTGGACGCCGCCGGCACATCGCTCTCCCGGCTACACCGGGGTAGCCGATCGGTTACCCCACGATGCCGCTGCGCACCCCGAACACCGCCACCTGCACCCGGTTCCGCAGGTGCAGCTTGGCCATGATGCTGCCAAGGTGCTTCTTGACCGTCGCCTCACTGAGGTGGAGGGTCCGGGCGATCTCGTCGTTCGACATCCCCTCCACGAGGAGGCCGAGCACGTCGCGCTCGCGACGGCTGAGTCGCTCGGAGCCGCCGATCGGCGAACCGCCGGGGTGGTCGGGCTGGGCGAACTCGGCGAGCACCTTCGCCGCGGTGGACGAGGACATCGCGGCCTCACCCCGCATGATGCCCTGCAGCGACTCGCGCAGACGTTCGGCCGTCTCGTTCTTGCTGAGGTAGCCGTGCGCCCCGCAACGCAGCGCCTCGAAGACGTCCTCGCCGAGGTTCGACATGGTGAGCATCGCGATCCGGGGGTGCGGTTCGGCGGCCGTGATCTGGCGGGTGGCCTCGACCCCGCCGACGCCCTCCATGCGAACGTCCATGAGGACGAGGTCGGGCTTCAGGCGGCGGGCCAGCCGCACGGCCTCGGCACCGTCGGACGCGGAGCCGACGACCTCGAACTCGTTCCACCGGCCGAGCAGCGAGATCAGCCCGTCCCGGAACAGGGCGTGGTCGTCCACGACGAGGACCCGGGTCGGCGCCGCGTCCATCACAACACCCCCAGCTCTGCCGGAATGCCGGCGTGGTCGATCGCCCGGACGGGGGCCTCGGCGACCAGGAGCGTGCCGCCGCCCGGTCCGGGCGAGAAGTGGACGCTGCCGTCCAGCTGGTGCATGCGCTCGGTCATGATCTTGATGCCCAGCCGGGAGTCGAGGATCGTCGCGGGGTCGAAGCCGGTGCCGTTGTCCTCCACCTCGAGCCGGATCCTGGTCTGGGAGGATCGCAGCCGTACGGCGACGTGCGAGGCCCGCGAGTGCTGCTGGACGTTGGCGAGGGCCTCGCGGAGCACGCGGGCGAGCTGGGCTGCGATGGTGTGCGGGATGCAGTCCGCACACGCGTCCGCCTCGAAGGAGGTGGTGATCGCGAACTGCTGCGCGAAGCGGTCGACGAGGCTGCGCACCTGGTCGAGGAACACCCCCTCGAGGATTTCCGCGTCGGCGCGCAGCCCCAGCATCTGGTGCCGCAGCGTGCGCTTGAGCGTCTCGACCATGCCGTCCAGGTTGGCGACGTCGTCGCCCAACCGGGCCAGGTCGTGCTCGGCGACGTCGAGCTTGGTCAGCCCGACATGCAGGCCGAGCGCCGCGACCTGCTGGGACAGGTCGGCGTGGAGCTCGTCGCTGAGCCGACGCCGCTCCTCCAGCGCGCCGAGCTCACGTTCGCGTCCGGTGAACTGCCAGCGGCAGACTGCGTTGCCGAGGATCCGCCCGGCGGCGGCGAGGAAGTCGCGTTGCTCGTCGGTGAGGGTGAACGGACCGTCGAAGCAGAGCAGTACGGCGCCCAAGTGGCGGTCGTCCGCATGCAGCGAGGCGACCACCCCCGATTCGCCGAACCACTCCTTGAAGTCGTCGGGCAGCAGGGCCCAGGCCTCGTCGTGGAGGTGGTCGGCGGCGGAGACCGGCCATTCCTCCGGGTTCACCCAGGGTTCGCGGATGTGCTCGTGGGCCGGCATGCTCGCGAACGACTCGCCCAGCAGCGCACGCTGTTCGTCGTCGCTGACCAGCACGAGCAGGTCCTCGCTCGCGTTGAGCAGGTAGGCCGGCGCGATCCTCGCCCCCATCACGTCCCGCAGGATCGCCACGGCGTCGACGAAGGACGCGGCGCCTTCCGGGGACCAGGAGAGGGCGTCGTTGATCCGTACCAGTTCGGAGAGGTAGGAGCGGCCGTTGCTCACGCGCTGATGCTACTCGCGCGTACCCCGGGTGCGAGTCAACTGGTTGACAAGAAGGTTGTTAACTGGTTGACTATCGGTCATGACGACGATCACCGCGAGCCTTCACGAGCTCGTGCACGCCATGGACTCCTACGCCGACCGCGAGTTGGTGCGGCGTTTCGGAGCTGACCGGAATCTGCTGGAGTTCCTCGCCCCCCTGGTCGGCGGGCCGATGGACGTGACCCGGCTGGCCGGCAGCCTGAACCTGACCAAGGCAGCCGTGAGCAAGCGGGCGCCGCGGCTCGAACAGGAGGGATGGCTCACGGCGTCCGCAGATCCGGGACACGGCCGCAGGGTGGTGCTCACCCTCACTGCGCGAGGACAGGAGTTCGTCCGAGCGGCCGGGGGATCGCTCAACCAACGGTTCCAGGCGCTCCTGGAGGAGGTCCTGATCGATCCGGAGGACTTCCACGCGCAGCTGCGGACGCTCGTGGACGCCGTGCGCGCGCTCGACGCCGACGCACTGGCGGGGGTGCGGTCGTGACCGCCCGGCGTCAGGGACGGCTCGCGGTCGTCCCCGCGGGGCTCAGTGCGGCGGCCGCCGTGCTCGCGACGACGACGAGCCTGTTCGGCCTTCTCACTGACTGGCCGTACGCAGCGGAGACGGCCAACTGGAGACTCCAGGCCTACGGGCAGGATCTCGGCAACCTGCTGGCCGTCGTCGTGCTGGTGGCCGGTCTCCTGGCCGCGCGACGGGGCTCCGTGCGTGGGCTCCAGATCTGGGCCGGAGCGCTGGTCTATCTGGCCTACGCCTTCGTGATCTACGCGATGACCGTCCACTTCACCGCGCTCTTCCTCGCCTATGTCGCCGTGCTCGGGCTGTCGGTGTACAGCCTGGTCTTCGCGCTGCCGTCACGCCCGCAGCTGCAGCTGTCGCGGCGAATGCGCCGCCTCGGCGCGGGGGTGCTCGGTGCCACGGCGGTGGCGTTCGCCCTGCTCTGGTTGTCGGCCATCCTCGGTGCGCTGGCGGCGGGTCGCCCGCCCGCCGAACTCGCCGAGGCGGGTCTGCCGGCGAATCCGGTCCACGTGATCGACCTCGCGCTGGTCCTGCCCGGCATGCTCATCGTGGCGGTCCGCTCCCGGAGCGGCGGTCTCGCAGCCGTGCTGCTGGCGCCCCTGCTGGTGTTCGCCGCGCTGATGGCCGCGAGCATCGTGGTGACGCTTTTGCTCGGTGGCGCACCGGCGGCGGTGGTGGCGGTGCTTGCCGCCGTCGCCGTCGGCAGCGCCGTCCTGGCCGGCCTGCTGCTGCGGGACGGATCAGCCGAGCACAGAGCGGAGTTCGGCGAGGGCCTCGCGCTGCAGGTCGGCGAACTCGCGCTGCTGCGCATCGGTGATCCAGCGGGTGAATGCGATGTGGAAGACGCTCAGCGTGACTTCCGCGGCGAGGACGGAGCGGCCCTCATCCGTGCCGCGGTCGGTGAACGCGCCGATCGTGGCGGCCTTCAGTGAGGCGAGCTTGAGCAGTTCCCGCTCGCGCAGTGCCGGGTTCGCGTCCAGCACCGCGCTGCGCCGGCGGGAGAAAGCCTGCTGCTGCGGGGTGAAGTTCGCCGCGAGCGCGGCCAGCGCAGCGTCGACGAGCGCGGCCGCGTCACTCTCGGCGGGGGCGGCGGCGATCCCCGCGACCAGGCTCTGTTCCAGGCGCTCCGAGCCGGCGAACAGCACCTCCCGCTTGTCCGCGAAGTAGCGGTAGAAGGTGCGTTCGGTGACGCCGGCACGCTCCGCGATCCCGGCCACGGTGGCCTGCTCGTAGCCCTGCTCCTCGAACAGTTCCAGCGCGGCCGCGCGCAACCGGTCGGCCGCTCCCGGTTGCCACCTGCCCATCGCCCCAGCATAGGTGATGGCAGATACTGACGTCACGAGGTACTCTGATGTCAGAACCTGACATCAGAAAGGTAGCCATGAACGTCTTCATGACCGGGGCATCGGGCTGGATCGGCTCCGCCGTCGTTCCCGAACTGCTCGCCGCCGGACACACCGTTCGGGGTCTCGCCCGTTCCGAACGCTCGGCGGCGGCGCTGCGCGCGGCCGGCGTCGAGCCGGTCACGGGCGACCTCGACCAGCTCGACCTGCTCGGCACCGCTGCCGAGGCAGCGGACGCCGTGATCCATCTCGCCAACAAGCACGACTGGTCGGACCTGGCCGCGACGAACCGGGCCGAGCGAGCCGCCGTCCAGACCTTCTGCGCTGCGCTGGAGGGCTCCGGCAAGCCGTTCCTGCTGGCTTCCGGAACGGCGATGCCGCTGGGTCACACGCTCACCGAGGAGGACGTCAACCCGGCCTCGGGTCCGGACGCGCCGCGCGGCGGCACCGAGGCTCTCGCCATGGAGTACGCCGCCCGCGGCGTGCGCAGCGTCGCCCTGCGGTTCGCCCCGAGCGTCCACGGTGCCGGCGGAGATCACGGGTTCCTTGCCCTGCTCGTTGCGGCGGCCCGCGAGCACGGTGCGGCCGGCTACGTCGGCGACGGCTCCAACCGCTGGACGGCAGTCAACCGCCTCGACGCCGGACGCCTGGTCGCGCTCGCGCTGGAGAAGTCCGGCGCGGGAACGGCCGTGCACGCCGTCGCGGAAGTGCTGACCACCCGCCGGATCGCGGAGGCGATCGGCGCGGCCCTGCACGTGCCGACGATCCCGGTTGCGCCGGAAGCGGTGACCGGGCACTTCGGCTGGCTCGGTCCCATCTTCGCGATGGATCTTCCGGCCTCCGCCGACCTCACCCGCGAGCGGCTCGGCTGGGTTCCGAACCACCCGATGCTCGCCGAGGACCTCGCCGCTGGTGCGTACACGTCCTGAGTCCGTCGCTGCACCGCTGCCCGGCTCCGTGAGCGTCGGGAAAGGCTCCTGTCGGCGGTCGGTGGGAGCATGGCCGTGCCATGAACTCCTCGTCCCGCCATCGCACCGTCTGGTCGGCCCTCGCACTGGTGGCTGTCGTCGCTGCGGTCATCGTGGCCATGGCCTGGCTACCCGCGCGTGGCGGGGCGGACGCCTCCGGGCCCGGCAACACGCTGATGACCAGCACCGGGTCCGAGATCGCGGCCGCGCGAACCCAACTCGACCAGCTGCCGGTGGGGGAGCGGCCCCGGTCCTCCACCGGCTACCGGCGGGACGCCTTCGGTGACGCGTGGACCGACACCGACGGCAACGGCTGCAACCAGCGTGACGATGTACTGCTCCGTGACGTAGTGGCGTCCGAGCCGTACCGGGTCGGCCGCCAGGGAGGCTGCGACCACGACGTGCTCGCGGGTACCTGGATCGATCCCTACACGGGGACCTCGATCACGCTGACCGACGCCAAGCAGGGCTCGCAGGCGGAGCAGGTGCAGATCGACCACATCGTGCCGCTCAGCGTCGCCTGGCGCTATGGCGCGAACACGTGGACCGACGCCCGGCGGCTGGCGTTCGCCAACGACCTGCGCGAACTGGTCGCATCGGCTGGCGCGTCCAACCAGTCGAAGGGCGGTTCGGACGCCTCCCAGTGGCAGCCGGTGCGGGCTGCCCGGTGTGGCTACGCGGTCCGTTACGTCGCGGTGAAGTGGGCCTACGCCCTGCCCACCGACCCCACCGAGAAGCGCGCCCTGCAGGACATGCTCGCCACCTGCCCGTGAGTGGTCGGCCAATCGGACGTCAGCGCCGCGCGCGCAGGGTCCGGATGGCGGGTGGCAGCAGCGCGACCAGCCAGACCAGCCCGACCAGGACGCCGAAACCGAGCACGTAATTGCGGTCGAGCAGGGACGGGTTGTCCGGACGCCGGCCCAGGCCGGTGAGGAACGGCGCGGCGACGAGCACGAGCAGCAGGTTGACCAGCGCTGCCGCCTCCACGGCCCGACGCCACGCCGCGGGGGGCACCCGGTCCAGGCCGATCGCTGTGACCACCACGACCGGGACCGCGAGCAGGTCCACGACCAGCGGACCGCCCGCCCACCAGGTCAGGAACCCGACCGGGCCGGGGTTGTCGTGCAGCACCTGTTCGAGCACCAGCAGCCCGCCGTAGCCGATCGTCAGCGCGCCGGCGGCGGCCAGGACCAGGCGTGCCGGGCCGGCCGCGCGCAGGGCGTCGGTGATCTCGACACGCTGGGTGCTCAGCCAGACCCGGAGTCTCGACCGGCCCGAGGGCGGGGTCGACCTGGGCGGTGGGCTCGTGCCGGAGTCGTTGGTCATCGCTGCACCTCGATCCGGTTCACCCATTTCGTCTGCAGCGCGCCCGGGCGGTTCGGCGCGATCAGCCGCAGCGGGTAGCCGTGGTCGGGCGCGAGGGCGTCCCCGTTCACCCGCAGGGCGAGCAGTGTCTGGGGGTCGGCCAGGGTGGCCGGGCCGACAGCGCTGCGGCCGTAGCCGCCCCGATCAGCGGAGGACACCACCACGAGGCTGACCGCGTCCGGGTCGTCGATGAGGTCGGCCAGGCGCACGCCCTCCCAACGCGCCCACGCGTTCCAGCCCTCGACGCACGCGATCGGCAGGTACGCCTCGTGCTGGGGGAGTGCGGCCACCTGGGCGCGGGTGAAGGTCCGCGTCCGGTCGCCGTCGACCACCTCGAGGCTCCAGCCGTCCGTGACGATGACGCCCGCGGCGGACGCGCTCCGGTTCACCGGCACGCCCTGCGGGCCATCCCCGGACCGCTGCGACAGCACCCCCAGCGCACGCAGGAACGGCAGCTTGTCCCCGGCCGTCGCCACCGCCGCGAGCAGGGACGCCGCTCCGGCCAGCCCCAGCACCTGCCGCCGGCCCAGGCCGGAGGAGACGGGCTCCGCGTCGCTGCGCCGCAGCTCCCTGCGCACCACGGGGAGCTGCACCGCCACGTGCACCGCGATCGCGCCGATCGCCAGCCACGCCACCGCGTAGTGCACGGGTGGGAAGTAGAAGCCGAAGGCGTACACCTCGGCAACGTTCAGCAGGCCGGTGACCAGCTCGAAGATCGCGGACGCCACGAGCACAAGGACAGAGCCGCGTTCGGCCATCCGCAGCACCCCGCCGATCAGCGGGCGCTTCCAGAACCGCGGCGCCACCGACCACAGCTTCACGGCCAGCAACGGGATGGACGCGATGCCGCTGGTCACGTGCAGCCCCTGGCTGAGTGCGTAGCCCCAGGCGGGCTGCGGCGGCAGCAGCGTCGAGTGCTGGTGCAGATGGCTGATCAGGCCGGTGAGGAAACACAGCGTGAAGCTCACGCCCAGGGCGGCACCGACCCGCGCGCTCAGCCAGGCTCCGCGCGCCTGCCGCGGGTACCAGCCGGGCCGCGGCAACTCAGGCACCGGGAGCCTCCCAGCATCGGGTCGTGTGCAGCTCCGCCTGCCAGCGGCGCGCAGCCCGCCACACACCGGTCACCTCGAAGCCCGTGCAGGCAGCCAGCGGCACGAGCGCCGCGACCGGCACCCGCGACCACGGGAACGGATCGGAGGCTTGGCCTTCGGTGACCAGCCGGACCTGGTCGGTGCGGATGCTGTGGCCCTCCGCGGCGAGGTCGAGCAACACGCTGCCGCCGTCCGACACCAGCCGGCGGCACCGGTCCAGCAGCCGCACCGGGTCGCCGCCGATCCCGATGTTGCCGTCGGCCAGCAGAATGTGTCGCCAGTGGCCCTCGCGCGGCAGCCGCTCGAACACGTCCCTGCGCAGTACGGACGCGCCACGCGAGCGGGCCAGTTCCACCGCGGCCGAACTGACGTCGATGCCCAGCGCGGGGCGTCCGCGGCCGGTCAACGCCACGGTCAGCCGACCCGGGCCGCAGCCGACGTCAAGGGTGGGGCCGGCGCAGCGCTCCAGCAGTGCCGTGTCTCCGGGAATCTCCTCGCGCCGCCAGTGCCGGACCGGCACCTCGTGGCGCAGCGTGCCGATCTCGGCCCACAGCCGATCGCCGCCCAGGCAGAGCCCGTACAGGTCCATGGCCGCGGTCACCGGACCGGCTCCGGCTCGGGCAGCAGGACCCGGGCGAGCCCGGCGAACCGGCCGTCCCCGGACGCGGCGAGCACCACGTCGTCGAGCGTGTCCACGTCGGCGAGCGCGGGGGCGAGTTCGACCCGGTGGCACTCGGCCCGCAGCGCGTCGAGCGTGTCCGCTCCGGTGGTGGCCAGCGACATCGGCACCCCGGCCAGACAGCGCGCGGCTCCCGCCCGGCGCAGGCCGAGCACCCACCAGCCACCGTCGGTGGCCGGACCGAGCACGGCGTCCGCCCCATCGGGCGAACTGATCCGCCCCGACAACTCGACCAGCTGGGTGGCGGTCACCTGCGGCGTGTCCATGCCCACCTGCACGCAGGCGCCGAAGGATCCGGCTGCGTCGGCATGCGCATGCACGAGCCGTTCGGCCAGGCCCGTCCCGCGCTGGGGAATGACGCGCAGCCCGCGGAGTCGCTCGGTCAGCGCGTCCCGGGCCACCGCGGATCGAACGTCCCCTGCCAGCGCGACCACGACGCGTCCACCCGTGGTCGCGGCGGCGAGGGTGCAGGCGTCCAGGGTGTCGAGCAGGGCGGCCGCGGCGAGCGCGGCGGCCTGATGCGACGTGAACGGTCCGATCAGTCGGGTCTTCACCTGGCCCGGCACGGGCGCTTTCGCCACGACCAGCAGCACAGGGGGTCTCATGCCGGGCTCCCACGGTGGGCGAGCAGCACGGTCGCGAAGTCGTGTAGCGCGCGGGCGGTGCCACGCAGGCTGCCGGTGACCTTTGAGCGACCGCTCGTGCGCGGGTGGTAGGCGACGTCGAACTCGCTGACCCGCCACCCGGCCGCGCGGGCCCGCAGCAGCGTCTCGAGCGGGTAGCCGAAGCGCCGGTCGGCCACACCGAGTGCGAGCAGCGGTTCGCGGCGGGCGACCCGGACGGTCGCGATGTCGTGCAGGGGCAGGCCGGCGCTCCGGGCGAGGGCGGCGGCCAGTACGCGGTTGCCGAACTGTGCATGCCAGGGCCACGCGTCCGCGCTGACCGGACGGCGGCACCCGCATGCCAGGTCGGTCGTGCCGTCGCCGACGGCGGCCACCAGGGGGATGACATCGGCGGGGTCGATCGAGCCGTCGCCGTCCAGGACCGCGACGATGTCGGCGCTCGCCGCGACCAGCCCCGCGTGCACCGCGGCTCCGTAGCCCCGACGAGGCTCGGTGACCACGTGCGCCCCGGCGGCGGCGGCGACGTAGGGGGTGCGGTCAGTCGAGCCGTTGTCGGCGACCACCACCCGCCACCCGGAAGGGACGCGGGCGAGCAGCGCGGGCAGAGAGGCCTCCTCGTCCAGGCACGGGAGTACGAGTTCGACGTTCATGTCGGCGAAGGTAGGGCGGCGCCTGCCGCGGTCGACCCGCCCCGGGCTTACCGGCACCTTGCCGGGTCAGGGCAAGTCTTACCGATTCCTTTCGGCGGGTCACGCGCCGCTGATCGGGCGCCCGATCCGCCCTAGCCTCGGCCCGTGACCCGGCTGGAAACTGCTGCGCCACCAGTGACCCGGTTCGACCGCCTGGACGTGTTGCTCCCGGCGGGTGCCTTGGCGCTGGTGGTACTGGCGCACGTCGTCGGTCGGGCGCTGGACGCGTCCGGGGTGATCCTGCTGCTGCCGTTCCCGCCGATCTATGCCACCTGGGCCCCGCACGTCGGGGCGGGCACGCTGCCGGCGCTCGCCTGTGTCGCGCTGGCGGTCCGGCTGCAGCGGACGCGGCTGCCCTGGCGGCGGCTGCTGGTGGTCGCGTGGGCCGTGGGCCTGGGCTGGATCTTCTCGCTGGCGTCCATCGACGGCACCTGGGCCACAGAGATGCTCTCCCCGCACGAGTACCTGCACGACCTGCCGAAGATCGCCGACCCGTGGACGTTCCTGCGCACCTTCACCGACTTCATCGTCGGCGTCCACGGTGCCTGGACCACGCACGTGTCGGTGCACCCGCCGCTGGCCACCCTGGTGTTCTGGGTGCTCGACCGGATCGGCCTCGGCGGCCCGGCGTGGGCGGGCCTGTTCTGCATGGTCGTCGGGTCGATCGCGCTGCCCGCGCTGGCGGTGGCCGTCCGCGACCTCGGCTCGCCGCTGGTCGCCCGCCGACTGCTGCCCTTCGGTGCGGTGTTCCCCGGCGCGGTCTGGATCGGGGTGTCCGGGGACGCGGTGTTCGCGGGTGTCTCGTGCGTCGCGCTGGCCCTGTGCGTGCGCGGCGCGGTCGCCGGAGGCTGGTGGGTCTCCGCGCTCGGCGGCCTCGGCGCGGGGGCGATGCTGTACCTGTCCTACGGCCATGCGCTCTACCTGCTGGTGTTCGCGGTCGCGGCCTGGCTGAGCGCACGCCGGGTGGGTGCGTCCGCGGCGTTGCGGGCCGCGCTGGTCAGCGTCGCAGGGATCGGCGTCGTGGTGGCGGTCTTCACCGCAGCCGGCTTCCGGTGGTGGGCGGCGCTGCCGAAGGTGAACGCGCGCTACTACGAGGGGATCGCCTCGGCCCGTCCCTACAGCTACTTCGTCTGGGCGAACCTGGCCGCGCTGGTCGTATGTGCCTCCCCCCTGGTCGTGCTGGTGCTGCGCTGGGCCGTCCAGCGGCTGCGGGAGCCGGCCGCGCTGCTCGCCCTCGCCGGGCTCGCCGTGGTGCTGCTGGCCGACCTGAGCGGGTTGTCCAAGGCCGAGACCGAGCGGATCTGGCTCACCTTCGCCGCCACCATCTGGTGCGCGGTCGGCCTCGCGCCGCGGCGCTGGCGGCTGCCGGGGCTGCTCGTGGCAGCAGGATGGGCCCTTGCCGTGAACCACCTGCTGCTGACTGAATGGTGAACGAGGAGGTGGCATGAAGAGCGTCCTGGTCGTCGACGACGACCCGACCACGCGGGAGGTGCTGCAGCGCTACCTCACCCGGGCCGGGTTGAGCGTGCTGGAGGCGGCCGACGGGGTGACCGCTCTGGAGGTGTTCCGCACCGGCCAGCCCGACCTGGTCGTGCTCGACCTGATGCTGCCCGGCATGGACGGTCTCGACGTGTGCGACCGGCTGCGGCGGCACAGCCAGGTGCCGATCATGATGCTCACCGCGCTGGGCAGTGAGCCGGACCGGGTGGTGGGGCTCGAGCAGGGCGCCGACGACTACGTGGTGAAGCCGTTCTCCCCCCGCGAGGTGACCCTCCGCGTCCAGAAACTGCTGGAGCGCTCGCTGCCAGCGGGCCTGGGCCAGCGCACCCTGACCGATGAGAACCTGGTGGTCGACGAGCGCTCCCGGACCGCGACCCTTGACGGCCGCGACCTCGACCTGACCACCCGCGAGTTCGACCTGCTGGCCTTCCTGCTGGCGCACCCGAACCAGGCGTTCAGCCGTCCCGAGCTGCTGGAGCGGGTCTGGGACTGGAAGTTCGGCGACGACTCCACCGTCACCGTCCACGTCCGCCGTCTGCGGGCGAAGATCGAGGTGAACCCGTCCCGGCCGTTGCGGCTGCAGACCGTGTGGGGTGTGGGCTACCGCTACCAGCCGGTGAAGCCATGAGCACGGACTTCCTGCACATCGCGCCGTGGGCGGTGCTGAGCTGCCTGGTCTCGATCGGCCTGCTGTGGCTGTTGCTGCGGGTGTTGAGGGACCGCCCGTTCTGGTCGCTGGCCGTGCTGGTGGCCGTCCCGCTGCTCAGCGCGCTGGGTTTCGTGGTCGCGATCAGCGGCTTCATGTTCACTCCGCAGCTGGGCTGGACGCTGGTCACCTGCCTGCTGATCGGGGTGATGCTCGTGCCGGGCACGGTCCGGATCGGCCAGCAGTTCGCCCGCCGGGTGCTGGAGGTGGAGACCCGGCGCGCGGAGGAGCGGGCACGTGACCAGGTGCGGCGCGAGCTCGTTGCCTGGGTGAGCCACGACCTGCGCACACCGCTGGCCGGGATCCGGGCGATGGCCGAGGCGCTGGAGGACGAGGTGGTCAGCGAACCGGCCGAGGTCAGCGAGTACGGTGCGCGGATCTCCCGGGAGACCGCGCGGCTGGGCGGGATGGTGGACGACCTGTTCGAACTGTCCCTGATCAACAGCGGTGCGCTGCACCTCGTGCCGGAGCCGCTGCCGCTGGACGCGCTCGCCCGCGAGGCGGCGACCGGTCTGGGGCCGCTCGCCGCCGCGCGGCAGGTCGGCCTGGAGGTGCGGGTGGACCCGCTGGTGTGCCGGGGCAGCGGCAAGGAGGTCGAGCGGGTGGTGCACAACCTGCTGATCAACGCGGTACGGCACACCAGTGCGGGAGAAACCGTGTCGGTGGCCGGCGGCAGGGACGGCGCCTCGGTGTGGCTGTCGGTGACCGACGGCTGCGGCGGAATTCCCCCCTCCGACCTGCCCAGGGTGTTCGACGTGGGCTTTCGGGGCACGGCGGCCCGCTCGCCGGAGGCGGAGCCACTGGGCGCAGGGGCCGGCCTCGGCCTGGCGATCGCCCGTGGCCTGATCACCGCTCAGTCCGGCGAGCTGCACGTCCACAATGTTCCCGGCGGCTGCTGCTTCCGGCTGAGCCTTCCCGCCGCCTGAGCCCCCCGGGGAGTTCGACCGCCTTCCTGGCAACGCGCGCTCAGGCTAGAGTCCCGGGATCTGACGGGCGATCAGGATCGGGGGCGTGATGTCACGGACGCGGGTGCACAACCTGTCCATCTCCCTGGACGGCTTCGCGACGGGGGAGCCGCAGTCGGCCGAGGCTCCGTTCGGGCACGCGGGGCAGCGGCTGCACGAGTGGATGTTCGCGACGCGCTTCTGGGACGCGGGCGGGTCCGCCGGGGTCGACGACGTGTTCGCCGAGCGTCACAGCGTCGGTGTCGGCGCCGAGATCATGGGCGCGAACAAGTTCGGTCCGCCGGGGTGGCAGGACGACCCGGACTGGAGGGGCTGGTGGGGCGACGACCCGCCGTTCCACACTCCGACTTTCGTGCTCACCCACCGGCCGCGGCCGGCGATCGTGATGGAGGGCGGCACCACGTTCCAGTTCCTGGACGCCACTCCGCAGCGGGCTCTGGAGACCGCGAGGGAGGCGGCCGGCGGCCTGGACGTCAGGATCGGAGGGGGACCGAGCGTGGTGCGGGATTTCCTCGCCGCCGGGCTGATCGACCAGATGCACCTCGTCCAGGTACCGATCGTGCTCGGCCGAGGCGTCCGGCTCTGGGACGGACTGGAAGGCATAGAGAGGGACTACGACATCGAGGCCGTCTCCTCGCCCAGCGGCGTCACCCACCTCACGTTCACGCGGAAGGTCGACGCACCGGGGAACCGGCCTGAGGAGGACCCGTCGTGAGCTGGCTGCCCGCAGGATTCGTCCATCCCACCCGGGTGCCGGTCGGAGCCGACCACCACCTGCGCCCGATCCTCGCCTCCGACGCCGAGCTGGACATGCCCGCCGTGATGGGCTCCCAGCCCCGGCTCTGGTCCAACTACGGCGAGGCGTGGGGCTGGCCCCCGCCGACGATGACGCTCGAGCAGGATCGCGAGGACCTGCTCCACCACGAGCGTGAGATCGCGGCTCGCGAGTCCTTCAACTATGCCCTGTTCGACGAGCCGGAGACCGAGCTGATCGGGTGCGTCTACATCGACCCTCCCGAGAAGGCCGGAGCGGACGCGGAAGTGTCCTGGTGGGTGCGCGAGGAGTACGTCGGCAGCCGGGTCGAGGCACTGCTGGACGGCCTGGTTCCCGGATGGCTGCACGAGGACTGGCCGTTCCGGGCAGTGCGGCTGATCGGCCGCGACCTCAGCTGGCGCGAGTGGATGGAGCTGCCCCCGATCGAGTCCTGAGCCGGTTCGGGCTCATCGAGGACCACCGCGCCGCCGGTGCTGCCCTTCCGGTGTCCGGCCGCGGGGAGGGACGGCCTGCACGGGCGCGAACCGGGGCGCGAGACTGCCCGCAACGGCCGGCCGGGACCGGACGCCGGGGCCGCCGTCCGAGCTCACCTCGCGCAGGACGCCGGCCGGTACGAGCACGAGCCACCAGGCCAGTGCCAGGAGCATCCCGCCGAGCGCGTCGCTGGGCCGGTGCCAGCCGGCAAGGACGGTGGCGCCGGAGGCGACGGCCGCCAGCAGCATGATCGGGGACGCGAGGTGGCGGGCGAGTCGCGGCCTCATGGCCGTGAGCAGCGCAAGTGCCAGTGCTGTCGCGATCGCGGAATGGCCGCTGGGGAATGACCCGCTGAGGATCACGGGCCCGCTGTGGACGTACGCCCACCAGGCAGGGTTCAGGAGGTCCAGAGGGCCCGACAGCGGTGCCACCGGGTCTCCCGGTCGTCCGGGCAGTGCCACCTTGAGCACTTCTGCGGTGGTCACGGAGAGGAGCCCGGCGAGCATGGCGAGGGACGCGGCAGCGACGCGGTGCGACCGGACGGCGAGCACGATCACGGTGGCCGAGCCGATGACCAGCATCGGGATGATCAGTGTCTGCATCGCGTCGCCGACCGGATCGGACAGGCCCGGGATGTGGGAAACGGCCCCGAGCACGCCCGCGTCCAGCGCGAGCCCGGCGTGGGTCCACACCGCAAGGAGATAGACCAGGGCACCGATCGCAGCGACCAGCGCCGCGGGCCCCACGCGTGACACTCGACGACTCCTCGTCATGGGGCAACGGTGCGTCGAAGGACTCTCCATGCGCTGAGCGCCGGCTGTGGATCGCCTGTGCAGGTACGTGTTTCTACGGTGCTGCCGTTGGCTGCCTCAGTTGCGCATCCCGGCGCTGGCGAACTCCTGGACGCCGACGTCGAACGGCACCAGGGCCGCGAAGCCGAGTTCGTCCCGGATCCGGCGGGGGTCGGCCACCACGTGGCGGACGTCGCCGGGGCGGCCGCCGCCGACGACGACCGGGGACGGGCCGCGGCAGGCTCGGGACAACTCCTCGGCGAGGTCGCCGACGCTGCGGGGGTGCCCGGACGCGACGTTGTACACCCGGTGGCCCGGCAGGCCGTCGGCTTCCAGGGCAAGGACGTTCGCGCGGGCCACGTCGGCGACGTGGATGAAGTCACGCATCTGGTGGCCGTCCTCGTACACCCTCGGGGGGTTCCCGGCGGCGAGCGCGGACCGGAAGATGCTGGCCACCCCGGCGTAGGGCGTGTCCCGTGGCATGCCGGGCCCGTACACGTTGTGGTAGCGCAGGCTCACCGCCCGGCCCCCGGCCTGCTCGACCCACCCGACGGCGAGATGCTCCTGGGCGAGCTTCGTCGCGGCGTAGGCGTTGCGGGGGTCCAGCGTGGCGTCCTCGGGTACCGGGGCCCAGTCGACCGGCGCGCCGCACTCGGGGCACGGGGGATCGAACCGTCCATCCTCCAGGTCGGACGCGGTGCGCGGCCGGGTGGTGACCACGCCGTGGCTCGGGCAACTCTGCCGTCCACCTCCGTACACGACCATCGAGGAGGCCTGGACCAGGCGTCCCACTCCGGCCCGGGTCATCGCCGACAGCAGCGCCGCTGTGCCGACGACGTTGTGCTGCGCGTAGTCGGGGGCGTCGTGGACGGTCAGGCCCAGCCCCACCATCGCCGCCTGGTGGCACACCGCGTCCACCCCGTGGAGCAGGGCCGCCACGTCGGGCTCGTCCCGCACGTCCACCCGGTGGATGCCCTCCGGGAGCACCGCGGACTCGCCGTGCGCCCGGTCGAGCAGCACGTCCAGCCCGACGACGTCATGGCCGCGCGCGTGCAGCTGCCGGACGATCTCGCTCCCGATGAACCCGGCGGCGCCGGTGACCAGAACTCGCATGCACCCAGTCCACCGTGGGAGGCACCTGCGGGCGAGGGGAGGCCGGGATCGGAAAGAACCCTGTAAGGACTGTCACTGGTCCCTGGCACCCCAGGGGCAGGGCGCGGTGGACGAGAAGGGGACGGTTCTTCTTATCGTCCACCACCAGGGGTTGTGGCGAGAGCTCTCGTGGACCGCAAGAGGAACCGTCCCCATTTCGTCCACCACCAGGGGTTGTGGCGAGAGCTCTCGTGGACCGCAAGAGGAACCGTCCCCATTTCGTCCACCGATCGGGTCGGAGCGTCGAGACCACCGAGGTCTGACCAGCCTGATCAGCCGACTCCGGGGGCGGGCATCACCCGCTGCTGGGCGTAGCTGAGTCCCGGGGAATCGGCCAGGCGGAACCGGCCCTCCCGGTAGGGCGTCCCGGCGTCGGCGAGGTCGATCGACCACCAGGCGGCGTCCAGGTCGTGCACGTGGCCCGGCGCCACCGCGGACGCGAGGGCGGCGGCCGCTGAGGTTCCGAGTTCCGACTCCATCATTGAGCCGACCATCACCTCCAGGTCGGCGGCGAAGGCTTCCTTCGCGATCTCGAGCCCCGCGTACAGGCCGCCGCACTTGGCCAACTTGATGTTCACGATGTCGCCGGCGCCCGCGTCGATCGCGCGGTGCAGGTCATGGATGCCGAACACCGACTCGTCCAGCACGATCGGCACCCCGAACCGGCGCCGCAGCTCGGCGTGCCCGGCCAGGTCCCAGGCGGGCAGGGGCTGCTCGAGGAACTCCAGCCCGACCCCGGCGGCGAGCATCGCCTCCACCGCGGCGGACGCCCCCGCGAGATCCCAGCCCTGGTTGGCGTCCAGCCGCACCGGGACGCCCGGCACCGCCGCGTGGATCGCGATCACCCGGTCGATGTCGGACGGGTCCAGCCCGACCTTGATCTTGGCCCGGTCGAACCCTGCCGACGCGAGCCGCTCCGGGCTCCACGCGCCGCCGTCGGCCGAGATGGTCACGTCGGTGCGTACCGAGTCCGTCTGGCCGCCCAGGAATGCGGACAGCGTCACTCCGGACGCGCGTGCCAGCAGGTCCACCACGGCGATCTCGCACGCGGCCCTGGCGCCGCCGTTGCCCACGACCGCCCGCTCCAGGAGGCGGACGGCGGCGTCGGGCTCGGCGCCGGTGGGATCGAAACCCACCAGCGCGTCTGCCAGCGGCCCGCGCACACATGCCTCGATGCTCTCCAGCGACTCGCCGGTCACCCGCCACACCTGCGGTGCCTCGCCATAGCCGCTGCGACCGTCCGCGTCGGTGACCTGCACCACCACGCTGGACACCTGGCTGGTCCTTCGCAGCGCCGTGACGAACGGCGTGTGCAGCTCCCGCACCAGGCGGGCGGTCGTGACGGCGGCTATCCGTGACATCTGTTCCAGTGCTCCCAGGTGATCGCGCTGAGCCGGGCGACCAAGGCGGTGCCTGCGGCGGGGTCGAGGTTGTGGGTGGTGCAGACTGCCAGCACGTAGGGCGGTGCGGACGCCGCGCGTACCAGCGCCACATCGTGGTTGACGCCCTGCACCCAGCCGCCCTTGCTTGCGCTCCACGTGCCGGCCGGCAGGCCCGCAGGGATCATCTCGCGGTGTTCCTGGCGGGCCAGGACGGCGAGCGCGGCGTCAGCGTCCTCCCGGCCGAGCAGCGTCCCGTCCGCCAGTCCGCCGATCAGGGCCGCCAACCCGGCCGCGGTCACCGTGTTGGTGAGGCCGGCCGCCTGCGCCCCGGTGTCGCCGATCAGCCGGTCCAGGCGCAGCGACCGGTCCAGCCCCGCCGCAGCCAGGAAGCGTCGCACGCTGTCGAACCCGAGCCGTTCCACCAGCAGATCCATCGCGATGTTGCTCGACGTCGTGATCATCGCTCCGGCGAGCTGCATGAGGTCGACCTCGGTGCCGAGCCGCGCCCACGTCTCGTCGTCCTGGTCGTCGGACTGCAGCAACCGGAACGACCCTCCCGCTGCGCTCTCGAAGTCGTCGTGCACCACGATGCTCCCGGACGCCGCCGGCAGGCCGGCCGAACGGTCGGCGAGCAGCGCGCACAGGACCGCCGTCTTGACCGTGCTGGCCGCGTAGTGGGGCAGGTCGGGATCGCGGGTCACCGGCTCTCCGGACGCTGGTGCGAGCACGAGCGAGAAGCTTCCGACGCGCCCGTCGAGTTCGGCATCCCAGGCGCTGCGGAGATCCTCGGCGAAGGTGTTCGGCACAATCACACAACATACGCACAACCGGACGGTGCGAGGAGTACCGTCCGGTTCAGGAACCCAGAGGTGAGGCGCCCATGTCCGGTTTCACCCTTTCTGGCTGTGAACTCGGAGTGGCCACCGCTGCGGCCCAGATCGAGGGTGGCGTAGCGGACACCACCTGGCATCGCTGGGCCGCGGCCGATCGCATCACCGACCACTCCACGCCGGCGCGCGCCGCCGATCACTGGAACCGGGTCGAGCAGGACGTCGCCCTGCTCGGGGAGCTGGGCGTCCGGCACTACCGGATGGGTCTGGAGTGGGCGCGGATCGAGCCGTTGCGCGGGCAGTTCGACCCGGCAGGTTTCGCTCACTACCGCGAAGAGCTCACCCGGCTGCGGGCTGCCGGCATCCGTCCGCTGGTCACGCTGCACCACTTCAGCGAGCCCGGCTGGTTCGCCGACGCCGGCGGCTGGCTCGCCCCGGATGCCGTGCCGACCTTCCTGCGCTTCGCAGAGGCCGTGGTGAGTGAGTTCGCCGACCTGGTCAGCGACTGGGTCACGATCAACGAGCCCACCGTGTATGCCAGCCACGCCTACCTGTGGGGGCTGTGGCCGCCGGGGGAGCGGTCCGCCTACCGGCGCGCGCTCGCCGTCACGCAGGCGCTGGTGGACGCGCACCTGGCCGCCTACCCGATGATTCACCGGCTGTGTCCGGACGCGAAGGTCGGCGTCGCACACCACCTGCGGGTGTTCCGGCCGCGGAGCCCGCGCAACCCGCTGCACCGGGGCGCCTCCGCGCTGTCCCGTTACCTGTTCCAGGAGGCGCTGGTCGACGTGATGGCCACCGGGCGGAGCAGGCCGCCGCTGCGCCGGCCCAAGGCCGTGGTTCCGGGTCGCTACTACGACTTCCACGGGATCAACTACTACACGCGCAGCACCGTCGCAGGCCTGGCCGACGGGACGGCAGTGAACGTGCCGGTGAACGACCTCGGGTGGGAGGTGTACCCGCGTGGCATCACCGAGCTGGCGCAGTGGATCCACGCTCGCTGGCCGGGCCCGATCTGGATCACGGAGAACGGCACCGCCGACGCGGCGGACGCCTTCCGCTCGCGCTACGTCTACGAGCACCTTGCCCAGATCGCCGCGTCCGACCTTCCGATCGAGCGCTACTACCACTGGTGCTTCACCGACAACTTCGAGTGGGCCGAGGGTGAGAGCGCGCGGTTCGGCCTGGTCCACCTCGACTTCGGGACGCAGGTGCGCTCCGTCCGCGAGTCCGGGCGGTTCTACGCCGATATCATCGCGAACCACGGCGTGACCGACGCGGCGTACGACCGCTGGGTCGCCGGGCAGGAGTACCCAACCAACGGCGAGGACGGCTGATGATGGCGGGTGGGCTGGTGGAGGTGATCCCGGGCAGCGCGCCCGGCGGGCCCGGTCCTGCGTTCCACCTGCAGGGCGCGGGCATCAGCTACGTGGTCCGGGTGACCCGCTACGGCCACCTCGAGCAGGTGTACTTCGGCCCCGCGCTCGGCAGCCTGGGCGGCCAGGGCGACCTTGAGCCGTTGCTGGTCAAGCAGGCCGGCGACTCGTCGGGGGTGAAGTACCACGAGGGTGACGACAGCTACTGCCTCGACTACGTCCCGCTGGACTGGTCGGGCTGGGGCAAGGGCGACTACCGGCTGCCGGCCGCGGAACTGAAGCACCCGGACGGCAGCTTCGTCACCGACTTCCGCTACACCGGCCACCACGTCCATGCGGGGACGGTGCCGTGCGAGGACGGCCTGCCCACAGCGCACGCGGAGCCGGGTCAGTGCGCGACGCTGGAGATCCAGCTCGCCGACGGCAACCTCCGTATCACCTTGTACTACACGATCTTCGCCTCGGTCAACACCGTCACCCGTCGAACGGTGCTCGCCAACGAGGGCTTCGCCCCGGTGTCGATCCGCAAGCTGATGAGCCAGCAGGTCGATCTCCCCGACCGCGGGTTCGACCTGGTCACGTTCGACGGCGCCTGGATCACCGAGGCACACCGGCACATCCGTCCGCTCGCCCCGGGGATCTACGTCAACTCGTCGGTGACCGGCTTCTCCAGCAACCGGCACAATCCCGGTGTCCTGCTGGCCCGCAGGGGTACCGGCGAGGATCACGGCGAGGTGTACGGCTTCAACCTCGTGTACTCCGGCAACCACTACACGGCCGTCGAGCTGAGCCAGCGGGACCAGGTGCGGGTGATGTCGGGGATCAATCCGGTCGGCTTCGAGTGGGACCTCGGACCGGGGGAGTGGTTCGAGACGCCGGAGGCGGTGCTCTCCTACTCCCGCGACGGCTACAACGGGCTGTCGGCGAACCTGCACGCCTTCGTCAACGACCACATCGTGCGCGCCGAATGGGCCGGACGCGAGCGTCCGGTGCTGCTGAACAACTGGGAGGGCACCACCTTCGCCTTCGACCACCGCAAGCTGGTGGGCATGGCGCGGCAGGCGAAGTCGCTGGGGGCGGAGCTGTTCGTGCTGGACGACGGTTGGTTCGGCGCCCGCGACCACGACCGCGCCGGCCTCGGCGACTACACCGTGAATCCCAGGAAGCTGCCGAAGGGGCTGGAGGGCCTGGCCGCCGACGTTCGTGGGCTCGGGCTGGAGTTCGGACTGTGGTTCGAACCCGAGATGGTGAATCCCGACTCCGATCTGTACCGGGCGCATCCGGACTGGGCGATCCAGCTGCCCGGACGCGAGCCCGCGATGGGGCGGCACCAGCTGATCCTCGACCTGACCAGGGTCGAGGTGCGGGACTACATCGTCAGCCAGATCGGCGGAATCCTCGACCGGGTGCCGGTCAGCTACGTGAAGTGGGATGCGAACCGCACCTTCACCGACGTCTGGTCGCGATCCTGCCCGGCGGGAGAGGTGCTGCACCGCTACATGCTGGGCCTCTACGAGGTGCTCGGCCGGATCTTCGACCCGCGCCGGCACATCCTGCTGGAGAGCTGCGCATCCGGCGGCAACCGGTTCGACCTCGGCATGCTCTGCTTCTCGCCACAGGTGTGGGCATCGGACTGCACCGACCCGATCGAGCGGCTCGACATCCAGCTCGGTCTGTCCTATCTCTACCCGCAGTCCACGATGGGGGCGCACGTCACCGCATCCCCATCGGAGCAGACGCTGCGGGCGACGCCGCTGTCCACGCGGTTCAACGTGGCCGCGCTCGGCCTGCTGGGCTACGAGCTCGACCCGTCGGGACTGACCGCTGCGGAGAAGAAGGAGATCCGCGGTCAGATCGCGTTCTACAAGAACCATCGCCGCACCTGCCAGTTCGGGCGGCTTCGCCGCAGCGACCCGGTGCGGCCGCACCAGCTCACCGTGTCGCTGCACAAGGCGGACGGCGAACCCGAGCTGGTCGGGCACTACCAGACCCGGCTCACGGCGGCCGGGGCGCCGGAGTGGCTGCCGATTCCCGGGCTGGTTCCGGACGCGCGGTACCGGGTCACGGCCCGGCCGCAGACGCTCGCTCTGCGCGACTTCGGACGGCTGGTGAACCACGTGAGCCCGGTGCACCTGCGCGACGGAGGCACCCTGCAGGGACTGGCCAACCAGTTCTACCGGCTCCCGGCTGCGGCCGAGACCTACGAAGGCGTGGGGACGGCGCTGTGCCGGCTGCAACTGCAACCCCAGTTCGACGGCAGCGGCCAGGACGCCCGCACCCGGCTGCTGGGCGACCACGGTTCGACGCTCTACCTTGTCGAGCGGCTGAGCCCCGACACCACCAGCCCGGAGCTCGCCGGGATCCCCGACAGTGGAGGAAGGTCGTCATGACCGCTGAGCCGAACGCCGCCCCCACCGTCCCGCCCGGCATCGACCGGCGCAACCTGTGGACCTTCGGCGTGGGAACCATCGGTCGGGACATGGTCTACACGCTGGTCAGCCTGTACCTGGTGTTCTTCCTCAGCGACGTGCTGCGGCCGCCGCGCGATGAGTTCCTCTGGGCGAGCTCCCTGATCCTCATCGCGCGGCTGTTCGACGCCGTCGCCGACATCGTGATGGGTGCGATCGTCGACAACACCCGCACCCGCTGGGGGCACTACAAGCCCTGGATCGCCGGGGGAGTGGTGGCGTCAGCGACGTTCACTGTGCTGCTGTTCAGTGACCTGGGGTTCACCGGGACCCTCTTCGTGGTGGGCTTCGCGGTGATCTACCTGTTCTGGAGCCTGTCGTGGACGGCGAACGACATCCCGTACTGGTCGCTGATGCCGGCGCTGACGCTGGACCAGAAGCAGCGGGAGCGGTTCGGCTCGGTGGCGAAGATCTTCGCAACCCTGGGACTGTTCACCGTTGTCGTGGCTGTGATCCCGGTGACGTCGGCGCTGTCGGGAGCGGTCGGCGACGTGCGGGCGTGGACGCTGTTCGCTGTGGGGGTGGTCGCGATCATGCTGCTCAGCCAGTCGGTGACCCTGATCGGGGTGAGGGAGCCCCACCTGGTCGCGGAGCAGGAGCGGACCAGCATCAAGGAGCTCGCGCACGTCGTGTTCCGCAACGACCAGTTGCTGTGGACGGCGATCGCGATGGTGCTGTTCATGACCGGCTACCTGACCACCACCACTTTCGGCACGTACTACTTCAAGTACGTCTACCAGGACGAGTCCATGTACTCCCCGTTCGGGGCGGTGCTGGTGGCCAGCCAGCTGCTCGGCTACGCGATCTTCCCCGCGGTGTCGAAGCGGATCTCGCGGCGCACGCTCTACACGATCGCGACCGGGCTGATCCTGGCCGGCTACCTGGTGTTCTTCTTCAGCCCGGTCAACATCGTGTTCATCGCGATCTCCGGGTTGTTGCTGTTCATCGGCGACTCGTTCATCACGCTGCTGATGCTGGTCTTCCTCACCGACACGATCGAGTACGGCCAGTGGAAGCTCGGCCGGCGCAACCAGGCCGTCACTTTCGCACTGCAGCCGTTCATCAACAAGGTGGGGGCCGCGCTGTCCACCCAGATCGTCGCGGTCGCGATCGTGATCGCAGGGGTGAACCCGGACCGCCCTGCGGACACCTCGGCGTCCGGCCTGCTCACGATCAAGCTCGGCATGCTGGTGCTTCCGCCGGTCCTGATCGTGATCAGCTACCTGATCTACCGGGCCAAGTACCGCATCGACGATGCGCTCTACGCCCGGATCGTCGCCGACCTGAAGGACCGCGGTCAGCTGCGCTGAGACAGGCAGCGACCAATGGGCGGATCGTGGGGTGGAACCGGCCGTCGTCAGGTGCCCAGGCGCAGGAGTCCGCGTCCCGCGACGATACAGAGCACGGTCCACGGCGCAAGGGAGGCGAGGGAGAAGAGCAGTCCGAGGGTGCCGAAGGTCGAGGGGACCAGCATGAGCACGCCTGCGGCGAGGGCCCACCACCGCACCGATACTCCGAGCGCCGCCGTCCGGCGCAGGAGCCAGGAGATGAGCAGCAGGGCCGTTGCCCCGAGCAGGTAGTAGGTCACGAAGGCCGTGCCCTTCCATCCGGCGAGCACCGCCTCACCAGCCGCGGAGAGCACCTGACGAGCGCCGGGGTCGGCCGCGGCGTACGCGCGTGCGAGGGAGAGCATCTCCAGTGCCGGGTTCGATGCGAAGTACGCCGACATCTGCAGCGTGCCGAGCCCGACCGCGATCACGGTGCCCGATCGGGAGACCTGCCACAGCGGCACCGCCAGGCCCAGGTAGAACAGCCAGACGGCGACGTTGTTCACGACGTACAACAGGTCGAGGGACAACAGGCCCGCCACGGGGGACTCGACCATCAGGGTGAACACCTCCCTCACCGTGTGCACCGGCGGCCAGATCGCGAAGACGACCACCTGCACGACGGTGATCCCGACCGATGCCAGCGCCGCCCAGCCACCGCAGCGGAGGAGCCCCCGGAACCGGTCGCTCGCCAGGTCCGACCCGGGCCCGAACTCCATCACATCTCTCCATCGCCTCGTGCGCACCCGCGGCCTCGCTGCCGGGATCCCCACCAACACCCTAGGCAATCGTGCTCAGGGGTGCCTCGAACGCCGAGCACCGGACCGAAGCCGTACGGATCGGGGTCCCGGGACGCGCCGGATTTCGACCTGGGGGATGGCCGGGTGTATTGAGTATCGATGAACCTCCAGGGCCCAGGTCTCGAGGACCTCATCCATACCTTCGCCAACGAGTGGCTCCGGCTCACCGATCCGCAGACCGGCGAGCGACTCGTCGCCGATCCCATCCTCGTGCTGGGTGCGGACGGCACCACTGCGGTCCCCCGGGCGGCCTTCCTCGCGGCCGTGACGGCGCGATCCACGGCCGTCTCGGCCGTCCCGTCCGCGCAGACAGAGCTCACCGCTGCCCACGCCATCGCGCTGGGGGACCGGATGGTCGTGGCCACCCTCAGCTGGACCTTCAGCCACGACACGAGCACCACCCTCGTCGGTGACTTCCTGCTCCAGCGCGAGGAGGGAGACCGGTTGCGATGCGTGGCCTACCTTCCGCGCACCAACGTCATGGAGCACCTGCCTCCGTCCGCGACGACGGACTGAGGGATCGGCTCGACCGGAACGCCCGGGGTTGTACGACTTCCTTCGAATCGAACCGGTCGCTGGATAGGCTCGGGACACGTCGTAGGGAGAGGTGACCCGACGTGTCGCTCTTCGACCAGCAGCCGATGGGGCCGGTGCCGGCCCGGCACCCGATCCTGCTGCCGCCTGATCCCGAGCTCGAAGCCGTCGTGGACGATCCCGTCTCGGCAGAGGTGACCCTCGTCGGGCCCGTGCCGCGAGAGCTGGCTGACGCGGCCGCACCGGCTCCCCGGCCGGTCACCGCCTGGCAGGTGCTCAGGGTCGTGCTCGTGCTGCTGCTGGTGGCCCCGACTGTCTGCGGGCTCGCCTTCTGGACGATCCAGCTCGTCGTCGGAGGCGCTGCTCTCGACGAGCAGGTCCGCGTCCCTGCGCTCTTTGTGGCGGCAGGACTGGTCGTCGTGATCACGATCGCGCACCTCACCTGGCGGCGGGTGTGGCGCTCCCGGCCCTCGCAGCGATGACCGGCGCTCAGGCCCCCCGCAGGATCGAGGTCATCTTCTTGCCCCGGGCGACCTCGTCGACGAGCTTGTCCATGTAGCGGATCCGCTGCATCAGTGGATCCTCGATCTCCTCCACCCGGACCCCGCAGATCACGCCGGTGATCTGGGAGGCAGCAGGGTTGAACGCCGGTGCCTCGGCGAAGAACGTCTGCAGATCCACGTCGCTGGCGATGGCCTGATCCAGCCCGGCCGGGTCGTAGCCGGTCAGCCAGGAGATGACCTGATCAACGTCCGCGCGGCCGCGGCCCTTGCGCTCGACCTTGGCAACGTACAGCGGGTGGATGCTGGCAAAGCTCGTCGTGAAGATGCGGTGGCCGGCCACGATCGGTCTCCTTGCTGCTCGCACGGGCAGGGTGCGGCCACCCTACGGGGTCAGTGGGCGACGTGGAAGCGGCGCCGGCGGTGGGTCGGGTGCTCGATCTCATCCACGACGGCGATCGCGAGGTCGGCGGCGGAGATCTCCGAGCGCCCGGCCTCGTCCTTCAGCAGGACGTCGTCACTGAGCCGGTACGCGCCGGTCGTGACGCTCGGCACCCACGCGCCGAACTCGGCGGGCGGGCTGAGGTAGAACCAGTCCAGACCCTCCTCGGCGGCCCGCAGCGTGTCGAGTTTGCGTAGTCCCACCTCGATCTCCGGACGCACCGCTGCGGGCGGCTCGGAGAGGTCGAAGAGCCGCGGTCCGCCCGGCTCGACCAGCAGGGACGATGCCCCGCCGAGCACACCGAGCCGGACTCCCGATTCCCGCGCGCGGGTCATCAGCCCTTCGATCAGCCCGTCCAAGCGGTTGGCCATGTCGCCGCGCGGAGACACCGTTTCGAGCACCACTTCGGCGCCGTCGAAGGCCTGTGCGAGCACTTCCGGATCGAGCACGGAACCGGTGATGTAGCGGACGCCGGGTACCGGTGCCTCCGGGGGCTTGCGGCTGAACGCCGTCACCTCGTGTCCGCGTCCGGCCGCCTCGCGGACGATCGCGGCTCCGGCATAGCCGGTTCCGCCCAGCACCGAGATTCGGGTCATGGTCGCTTCTCCTTCGTCGTTGGTCTGCACCTTGTCAAGACGGTTGCGACTTCAACTATTCCCGGAGTGTGCGTTACGGTACCGCAGTCTGCAGGGCCCCCACCTCGACGACCTCCAGTGCGTCCCTGCGCTCGTTGTGGACCAGCTGGCGACGCTTGAGCGCCCAGGCGATCGCCACCGGGAGCAGCGCGCCGAGCCACGCCAGCGGAGCGGCCAGGCAGACCGCGAGGAAGCCGAGCCGTTCGACCAGCAGCAGCCCCACCCCGGCACGGGCGAAGAGTTCCATGAAGCCGGCGATCGTCGGAACAACGGTCGAACCGAGCCCCTGGACGGCGTTGCGCAGCAGGAAGAGCACCGCCAGCACCCAGTACAGGCTCCCGTTCAGAATCAGGTACTGGTGCGCCATCGCGACCACCCTGTCCTCGCCCTCGCCGACGAAGAGGCGGACGAGGCCGGTGCCGAACACCGCGATCGCCCCGCCGAGCGCGATCGCCAGGCCGATCGCCAACATGCTGGTGCGGAACACTCCGTGCCGGATTCGCCACCACTGCCCTGCGCCCCGGTTCTGGGCGACGTAGGTGCTCATCGCAAGGCCGATGGACGCCAGCGGGGTTACCGCCACCTGGTCGACGCGCATCGCCGCGGTGAAGGCGGCCACCGCGTCCGTGCCGAGGCCGTTGATGCCGAACTGCAGGATGGCTGCGCCGATCGCGATCACCGACATCTGGAAGCCGAGGGTGAGGCCGAGCCGTGCCGATTCGGCGGCCTCGGCACGGCTGATTCGCCAGTCACTCCGACCCAGCCTCAGCTCCGGCATGCGCCGGACGATCAGCACCAGGCAGAGCGCGACCGTGATCGCCTGCGCGACCAGCGTCGCGGCGGCGGCGCCACCGATGCCCATCCGGAACACCGAGATGAAGACCACGACGAGACCGGCGTTGAGCACAGAGGCGACGACGAGGAACAACAAGGGCGTGCGGCTGTCGCCGAGCGCCCGGATCACGGCGCTGAGGAAGTTGAAAGCCACCGTCGCGGCGGCACCGCTGAACAGGATCCCCAGGAAGGTCGTTGCGCCGTCCATGAGTTCCGGCGGCGTGCCCATCCAGGTGAGCAGGGTTGCCGAGCCCAGCGTGCCGACGAGCACGATCGCTCCCGCGATGCCTGCGCTGATCATCACGCCGGCGGCCACGGCGCGCCGCATCGCCGGCAGGTTGCCTGCCCCGAACGCCTTCGCGATCGGGATCCCGAGGCCGGTGGAGGCGCCCATCGCGAACCCGAACAGCAGGAACTGCAGGCTCCCCGAGGCGCCGACCGCCGCGAGTGCGTCCACGCCGAGCAGCCGGCCCACCACCATGGCGTCGGTGACGGCGTAGGCCTGCTGGAACAGGTTCCCCACGAGCAGGGGCAGGGTGAACCAGATGATCAGCCGGACGGGTGGACCGGCGGTCAGGTTCTTGGTCATGCAGGACTCTCGCGACGTGGTGAGGAGGCTCGGCCTCGGCGCGTGCTTCGCGTGAGGTGTCGCGGATGAACGGGCGTCCGGGCGCTCGCGAAAACGTTATCGCACTCGGCTTTCACGTGCACGTCCTCGTGCCGGCTGTGGACAAGTCCCCCGCACGGGGTCTTGGAACGGCCGATCCACAAGGCCTAACCTCGTTAAGCGATCTCCCCGGGGCATACCCGGGAGCACAGACCACTGCCCGTTTCTGGAGGGGCACGGGCAGCGGGGATGTGGGCTGGGAGCCGTCCGGCCACGGCGGCGGCAGGAGGTTCCCGGCTGGATCGCAGCCACCACCATGGTTCGCGCGAGTTGCGTCTGGGGGGGCTCCGACTCGCGTGAAGGCCCGGGAATCCCGGGGTGGCGGCCTCGGGCCCGGGTTCCCCCGGCGTCACCGTCGCGCGGCGTCTGCCCCGGTGGATGCGTACGCCCTCAGGAAGGTCGCGACGCCGGCCACGGCCCGGTGCTCGATGGCGTCCGGGGCGGGAGTTGTCGCGGCGAACAACCCGCGGTCGAGGTCCGCACCCATGACCAGGAACGCGAAGTGCTCCGCAGCGAGCACCGGGTCGTCCAGCACCAGGTGGCCGCTCGCGGCGAGTGCGCTGAAGAGTTCGGCCAACGCCCGCATCACGGCCTCCGGTGCGCGTTCGCGGTACTCCGCAACCAGGTCCGGGAAGCGGTTCGACTCCATCACCAGGAGCCTGCGCAGTGGCAGCACCGGCCCGGCGAGCACCGCCGCGGCGAGTCGGGCGGCGATGGCCGGAAGCTCGATTCGCGGGTCGGCAACGCTGCAAACGTCCCTTGCGAGCGACGCGCTGAACTGGTCAGCGACGGCTATCGAGCGCAGGATCGTCGCCCGGAACAACTGGTCCTTGTCCGTGTAGAGGTTGTAGATCGTTCGCTTGGAGACGCCGGCCGCGACAGCTACATCGTCGACGGTTGCCGTGGTGTAGCCGCGCGCGAGGAAGATGCTCGTCGCAGCATCGAGGATCAGCGCGCGTGAGCGGGTGATCCGCGGGTCCTCAGCGCCGATGGTCATGCCCTCCTCTTGTGCCTCCCGGGAGTGCTCAGTAGTGTACCCGCGAGTGCAGTAATGCACTAGAGAGTGCAGGAGGAAGAATGGCTGACGAGGCTCCCGTCCTTGATCGCCGAGCCGTCGTGACCAGGAGCCTGCTGGGATGGGGCGTGGTCGCCGGTCCGTTCTATGTGGTCGTGGGGGTGGTTCTCGCGCTGACCAGACCGGGCTTCGACCTCTCCCGCCACGCGCTCTCCCTGCTCACCCTCGGCGACCTGGGCTGGTTCCAGCGAGCGAACCTCGTGCTCACCGGGTGCATGGTGCTCGCCGCCGGCCTGGGCGTGATCCGGGCGATCCGCAGCGGACGTGGCCTCGCGATCGGGGCCCTTGTTCTGGTCGACGGGGCTGCGCTGGTTCTGAGCGCGATCTTCATCCCCGACCCGGCCGGCAACTTCCCTCCCGGAGTTCCGGGAGGCGAGGTGACGGCGAGTGGGGTTCTCCACCTGGTGTTCGGAGCGCTGGGATTCGTGGCGATGGCCGGGGCGGCTCTCGCTCACTCCGCATGGAGCCGGGGGATCGGAGCGCGGGGGCGGGCGATCGTCGCCCTGCTGCTGGGCGCGGTCATCCTGCTCGGGTTCTTCGCTGGCGCGGCGCTCTCGTCCGGCCCGGCCGGCGTCGCCCTGATCTGGTTGGCCGTGCTCGCGCAGTGGGCCTGGCTCGGTCTCGCCTGTGCGCAGATCTACGCGTGGTCACCCCACCCGCTGGGCGAGCGGGCGTCGGCACCGGCGCAGCCCTGAGCACTCTGGACGTCGCGGGTGGCCGGGACGATCATCGGACGACGAGCCTCGACCGACCGGTCCTCGGCTTCACGTCGGTGACCGCTTGCTGCCCTGCGTGATCGAGAGAGGTGACGCTCAGTCGGCGTCCTTGGCCTTCTCCTTGTCCTTCTTGGTCTTCTTGCGCTTCTTGCGCGCCTTGGCCCAGGCGACGACCTTCGCCTCGTCCCACAGGGGTGTGCGGCCATCGGTCCACGCCTCACGCGGCGCGTGGAACTCCTTGCCGTTCTTGCGTTCCTTGGACATCGCGGACCGGAACTGGTCCTTCGGGACTCCCACCCGTTCTGCGGCCTGCGACGTCGTCAAGTACACAGACCGCACCATACTGGCTACAGGTTACGGGGATCAGCCCCGTGGACTCCTCGGTTCGAGAACGTCGAGGATGGTGACGACATGCCGGGCCTCGCCCGGGCGTGCCCAGTCGCTCGTGAAGAGGTGCAGGAAGCCCTTCTTGATCGCACCCATCGGGTTGGTCATCTCGGCTCCTCTCACTCATTGCCGGTTCTGACCGCTGAAGCTTAGCATCGCTAGAGTTGCCAAACAAGCAACTCTAGCGATGCTAAGCGGCGTGTCGTGCGAGTGGGGGCATCCTTCTCCGGGGCGAAATCGGGCCTTAACCGCGTGCTAACACGGCCGCGATAGACCTGCAGAAGAGGGTCCGCACCAGCGTGCCCGGCGGGAGGAGCGAGATGATCGCCCGGCAGGCTGTCAACGGCCACACCTACGAGTTCGGCTCCCTGGTCGACCTGCTGGCCAAGGCGACCCCGAAGCGGTCCGGAGACGAGCTCGCCGGTTGCGCGGCCGCCTCTGAGGCCGAGCGGGCCGCGGCGCAGTGGGCCCTGTCCGACGTCGAGCTGTCCACCTTCCTCACCGAGCCCGTGATCCCGTACGAGACCGACGAGGTCACCCGGCTGATCCTCGACTCGCACTCGAAGGAGGCGTTCGCCCCGATCGCGCACCTGAGCGTCGGCGGCCTGCGCGACTGGCTGCTCGAGGTCGTGTCCCGTCCGGACGCGACCGCGACGCTCGAAGGCGTCGCGAAGGGGCTGACCCCGGAGATGGTGGCCGCTGTCAGCAAGATCATGCGCAACTCCGACCTGATCGCCGCGGCGAGGGCCGCTCGCGTGGTCACCGGCTTCCGCACCACGCTCGGGCTCGCGGGACGGCTGGCCACGCGCCTGCAGCCGAACCACCCGACCGACGACCTGCGGGGGGTGGCCGCGTCCATCCTCGACGGGCTCCTGCTCGGTCAGGGGGACGCGGTGGTCGGCATCAACCCCGCCGGTGACTCGCCCCAGGTGACCGCGGACCTGGTCGGCATGCTCGACGAGGTCCGGCGCAGCTACGACATCCCCATGCAGTCCTGCGTCCTGGCCCACGTCACGACGACGATCGGACTGATCGAGGCGGGGGCGCCGGTCGACCTGGTCTTCCAGTCCATCGGCGGCAGCGAGGGCACCAACTCCTCCTTCGGGGTGAACATCGCGATGCTGCGCGAGGGTCTGGAGGCGGGCCGCTCGCTGCACCGCGGCACCGTCGGCGACAACGTCATGTACTTCGAGACCGGTCAGGGATCCTCGCTGAGCGCCGGCGCCCACCTGGGCACGGGCGGGCGCCCGGTCGACCAGCAGACGCTCGAGGCCCGCGCCTACGGCCTGGCGAGGGAGTTCGAGCCGCTCCTGCTGAACACGGTGGTCGGGTTCATCGGGCCCGAGTACCTCTACGACGGCAAGCAGATCATCAGGGCGGGCCTCGAAGACCACTTCTGCGGCAAGCTGCTCGGCGTCCCGATGGGCGTGGACGTGTGCTACACCAACCACGCCGAGGCCGACTTCGACGACATGGACACCCTGCTCACGCTGCTTGCCGTCGCGGGGGCGAACTTCGTGATCACCGTCCCCGGGGCGGACGACATCATGCTCGGCTACCAGAGCCTCGCCTACCACGACGCACTGGTGGTCCGGCACGCACTCGGGTTGAGACCTGCACCCGAGTTCGAGCGCTGGCTGCAGGCCCAGGGGATCGCTGAGCCCGACGGCACCGTCCGTGGCCTCGAGCTGGGCGGTTCGCCGCTGCGCGCGCTGGCGGCGGTGGCGTCGTGACCGGCCCGGTCGTGGCCCGCACGGGCGACCCGTGGGCAGAGCTGCGCACGACGACCCAGGCCCGGATCGGGCTGGGCCGGGCGGGGATGAGCCTGCCGACCGCCGCCGTCCTGGAGTTGCGGGCCTCGCTCGCCGCCGCCAGGGACGCCGTGCACGTCCCGCTCGACGTGGCCGGTCTCGTCCCCGGCCTGAACGGCCTGGGCCTGGGCGAACCGATCGTCCTGGGCAGCCGGGCGCCCGATCGGGGGGCCTACCTGCGGCGTCCCGACCTGGGACGGGTGCCTGGCGCGGTCGACGCCCTGCCATCGGGTGGCTGGGACGTCGGGCTCGTCGTCGCCGACGGGCTGTCCTCCAGGGCGGTCAGCGAACACGCCCTGCCCACGCTGGAGGCGCTGGTCACCGCGCTGGACGGGCTCAGCGTCGCACCGCCCGTCCTCGTCACCCAGGCCCGCGTCGCGGTCGGTGACTGGATCGGCCAGGCCATGGGGGTGGGCACCGTCCTGGTGCTGATCGGCGAGCGTCCGGGCCTCTCGGTGGCGGACAGCCTCGGCATCTACCTGACCCACGAGCCGCGTCCGGGCCGCACCGACGCCGAACGCAATTGCATCTCGAACATCCACCCGCCCGAAGGCCTCGGCTATGCCGCTGCCGCAGCCACGGCGGCGAGCCTGGTCCGGGGCGCCCGGGCGCTGGGTCGTTCCGGGGTGGACCTGAAGGCTACCGGCGCCGCGACCGAGCTCGGTGCCTGACCCGCGTCCTCGTCGTCAGCTCACATCCACCACACCCACGCAAAGTGTCCTGTAGAGGCCGACTACGGCCTCTACAGGACACTTTGCGTGGGTGATGACCTCAGCAGGGGTGGCTCTCGGCGAGGTCGTCCGGGTTGGGGCCCTCCAGCAGCCCACCGGTGATCGCGTACTCCTCCTCGGGGGAGAGCACGAGCCGGTGCCGGCCGGCGAACGCGAAGTAGACCAGCGCCAGCACGTACAACCCGACCACCGTGTAGATGGCCGCCGTGTAGTCCGGGTTCAGCAGCACGCCGACGAAGATCGCCGCCGAGATGAGGCCGGCGATGATCGCCCCGGGAATGCCGAAGACGCTCACATGCGGCCGCTTCGCCTGCGGGAACCGGTAGCGCAGCAGCACGAAGGCTGTCATCTGCAACAGGTAGGACAGCACCGCGCCCCACACGGCCATGTTCAGCACGACTGACCCTGCGGTCTCACCGCCGAACTGGACGATGAACAGGGCAAGGAAGCCGATCAGTGCGCTGACCAGCAGTGCGATGTAGGGCGTCTTGCGGGCACCGGTCAGCGACAGGAACTTCGGGTAGTAGCCGGCCCGCGACAGCGAGTACATGTTGCGCCCTGCGGCGAACATGATGCCCTGGACGCTGGCCAGCAGGCCGACCAGCGCGAACGCAGAGAGGATCGCGGCGATGTTGCCCGGGATCATGGCGCTGAACCCGTCCAGCAGGGGAGCGTCGGCCCCGCCCGCCGTGGTCGAGCCGAGGACGGCGGGATTCAGCACGACCACGACCGCGCCGGTGAGAATCAGCGTGATCATTCCCCAGCGGCCGGCCCTGGGGATGTCGCGCTCGGGGTTGTGGGCCTCTTCCGCGGCCAGCGGGAGCTCCTCGATCCCGAGGAACAGCCACATTGCGAACGGCATCGCGAACAGGATCGGGGCGACGCCGAACGGAAGGAAAGCGGAATCACCCGTCGTGGGCGCGATGTCCCACAGGCTGGCCAGGTCCACGCTGCCCGACGCGACGGCGACGATCCCGAACAGGGCCAGGATCGCGACCGACATCACCGCGACCACGATCGCGAACGTGAACGACGCCTCGGCCCCGGCGGAGTTGAGCGCGACGAAGATCGCGTACAGCACCAGCCACCACGCCCAGGCGAAGCCCGCGTCGATCAGGCTGGGGCCGCCCAGCTCGGTGAGGATGGCGTCGGCGTACTGGGCGGAGAAGTAGATCACCACGGCGGTGGTCATCACGTACTCGATGGTCTCGGCCAGGCCGGTGACGAATCCGCCCCACGGGCCCATCGCGGCCCGGGAGAAGGAGTACGCCCCGCCGGTGTGCGGCATGGCTGCCGACATCTCCGAGATCGACTCGATCATCATGATGTACATCGCGATCACGATCAGGGACGCGATCACGAAGCCGCCCCATCCGGCCACCCCGATGCCGAAGTTCCAGCCGGAGAAGTCGCCGGAGATGACCGCGGCCACCCCGATTCCCCACAGGCCCCACACCCCGGCGCTGCGCTGGAGTTGTCTCTTGTCGAAATAGCCTGCTTCGGCTCGCTGGTAGGTGACGCCGGAGACAGCGACGGCGTCGCTGTCGGTGTCGGTGCTCATTGGTCCGTCCTCTCGTGACTGCCTGCGGAAGCGCGAAAATCGGCGCCGGGAATCGACGCCGATGGACGGACGCTAGACCCGCCCGCGGGGCGAAAAGGCTGGTCCGGGGCGGTTAACGCTGCTGTTACCGCCTGTGCCGAGTTCTTAACATGCAACAAGGGCCAGCGGGTGGGGTGGCTTCATGCCGCGATGCGGGGCCCCGTCCGTCGGGATGGGACGATGGGGTGGTCATGCGACTCACCGAGCTGATCCCGTCCGATCCCACCGACCCCGACGCCCTGTACGAGGCGTTCGTCGAGTGGGCCGGCGGCGACGGGATCACCCTCTACCCGCACCAGGACGAAGCGATCATCGACATCCTGACCGGTGCGAACGTGATCGTGACCACCCCCACCGGGTCGGGCAAGTCGCTGATCGCCACCGCCGCGCACTTCGCCACCCTCGCCGCGGGCGGCCGCAGCTACTACACCGCGCCGATCAAAGCCCTGGTCAGCGAGAAGTTCTTCGCCCTGTGCGCCACGTTCGGCGCCGCGAACGTCGGCATGGTGACCGGGGACGCGTCGGTCAACGCCGAGGCGCCTATCGTCTGCTGCACCGCAGAGATCCTCGCCAACATCGCCCTCCGCGAGGGACGCGCGGCCCGGGTCGACCAGGTGGTGATCGACGAGTTCCACTTCCTCGCCGACCGCGACCGCGGCTGGGCCTGGCAGGTGCCCCTCGTGGAGCTGCCGCAGGCGCAGTTCGTGATCATGTCCGCCACGCTCGGCGACATGACCGACACCGCCGCAGCCCTCGAACGGCGCACCGTTCGTCCCGCCACGATCGTCGGCGGCGCGGTCCGTCCGGTCCCGCTGGTGTACTCGTGGGCGACCACTCCCGTGCACGAGACGATCCAGGCGCTGATCGACGATCGGCAGGCGCCGGTCTATGTCGTGCACTCGACGCAGGGCAGCGCGGTCGATAGGGCCCAGGCGTTGCTCAGCTCCGGCATCGTGGACCGCAGCCACCGCGCCGAACTCGTGGACGCGCTGCGCGGCTTCCGGTTCTCCGGCGGCTTCGGCAAGACCCTCTCCACACTGCTGCACGCCGGCATCGCCGTGCATCACGCCGGCATGCTGCCGCGCTACCGCCGGCTGGTCGAGACCCTCGCCCAGCGCGGGCTGCTCACCGTGATCTGCGGCACCGACACCCTCGGCGTGGGCATCAACGTGCCGATCCGGACCGTGCTCTTCGCCGCGCTGACCAAATTCGACGGACGACGCACCCGTGTGCTGCGAAGCCGCGAGTTCCACCAGATCTCCGGACGCGCCGGGCGTCCCGGCTTCGACACCGTGGGCTACGTGGTGGCGCAGGCTCCGGAGCACGAGGTGGAGAACACCCGAATCCTGGCCAAGTTCGCCGGTGACGAGAAGAAGCTGCGCAGCGTCCGCCGCAAGAAGCCGCCCGAGGGCTTCGTGAACTTCACCGAGGCCACGTTCACCAAGCTGGTCGACTCCGAGCCGGAGCCGCTGCACGCCCGGATGCGGGTCACGCACGCGATGCTGCTGAACCTGCTGCAACGCGACGAGGACACCGGCACGGCGCTGGCTTCGCTGATCGACTCGTGCACCTCCGAACGCCCGGTACGGCAGCGCCTGCTGCGCCGGGCCGCGGCGATGGGGCGCTCGCTGTTGCGCGCCGGCGTGGTCGTCCGGCTCGAAGAGCCCACGTCCGGCGGGCGTCGCTACGCCCTGGCTGTGGACCTGCAGCACAACTTCGCCCTGAACCAGCCCCTCAGCGCGTTCGCGCTCGCCGCGATGGCCGAGCTGGACACCGAGGCGCCCGGCTACGCCCTCGACGTGGTCAGCGTGATCGAGGCGACGCTGGAGAACCCGATGGTGATCCTGCTCGCCCAGCAGTTCAAGGCGCGTGGCGAGGCGGTGGCCGAACTGAAGGCCGACGGCTACGACTACGAAGAGCGCCAGGAGCTGCTCGACGAGGTCAGCTGGCCCCGACCGCTGGCCGAGCTCCTGGAGACCGTCTACACCCGGGAGCTTGCCGCCCACCCCTGGCTCGCGGAGAGCCCGGTGAACCCGAAGTCGGTGGTGCGGGACCTCTACGAGCGTGCGATGACGTTCGGGGAGTACATCGGCTTCTACCGGCTGCAGCGCAGCGAGGGACTGCTGCTGCGCTACCTGTCCGACGCGTTCCGCGCGCTGCGCCAGACCGTCCCGGAGAGTCTTCGTACCGAAGAACTCGAGGACCTGATCGAGTGGCTCGGCGAGGTGACCAGGCTCACCGACAGCTCGCTGCTGGACGAGTGGGAGTCGCTGGCCGGGCTGTCGTCGCACGATCCCGCAGACGAGCCGCGGGAAACCCGGCCCCCGCAGACCGTGACCGGCAATCTCCGGGCGTTCCGGGTACTGGTACGCAACGCCATGTTCCGCCGGGTCGAACTCGCTGCGTCCGATGACGTCGATGGCCTCGCCGCCCTCGAACCCGGCGGCGCGATGACCCGGACCCGCTGGGACGAGGCGTTGGGGGAGTACTGGGACGAGCACGAGGTGCTGCCCACCGACGCGGACGCCCGCGGCCCTGGCCTGCTGGTCGTCACGACGAACGGACGGGTCTGGGAGCTGCGCCAGATCATCGACGACCCTGAGGGCAACCACGACTGGTCGATCACCGCGCGGGTCGATCTCGACGAGTGCGACGAGGCCGGCGAACTGGTACTGCGCACCCTCGACTTCGGCCGCCTCGACGGGTGATCCTCGTCGCCGGATGCCCGCCTTCGGGCAAGGCGCGCCCTTCCCTGCCGCGCTGTGAGCCGGTTGTCGTCTGATCGCCTCTCGCCGCAGGTTCCCGGGCCGACCGGGAACGAGCCCGGGAACCGCGGTGGGCCGGTCAGTCCAGACCGTGGTTGGCCTGGAACGTCCCGGCGGGGTCCAGCTCGGCGCGGACGGCCCGCAGGCGGGCGAGCGTTCCGGGCTCGAACACGGACGCGGCAGGCACCGGTTCCTCGGTGAAGTTGGAGAACCTCCGTCCGCTCGACCACGGCGCCAGGGCGGCGACCGCGCGGGTTGCGTCGGCCCGGCCGCGGTCGGCCAGCTCCGGAGTGGCTGCGACCGCCACGAAGTACCCCGCGTAGCCGCCGGGCAGGCGGTCCAGCGCACCCCCGCCGGGCGCGGGCCGCGCGAGCGCACCGCCGAGGTGCCGCAGCTCGGCGGCCAGCAGCGTGCTGCCGGAATCGGCTCCGGCCGCGGCCACCAGCGCGTCCATCGCGGCGGCGTCGACGTCGTCGAGGATGAGGTGGTCGGAGACTCCGGGCGTCGGGCCCTCCGGGTCCATGTGGATGCGGCTCAGCGCCGCGGCAGGTACCCGGGCGAACGTGTCCAGCTCCGGCTGCAGCGCCCGCAGCGGGGCGAGCAGTTCCGCAGCCCGCTGATCGGACGCGAGCACCGCCCCGTCCACCACGACCAGTTGCCGGCCCCGGATGAACTCGGGCAGTTCCGGCAGCGGCGGCAGGCTGAGCAGCCGCAGCGAGGTGGTGACCTCTTCGGCCAGGCCGTGCGTCCAGTCTGCCCAGGCCCGGCAGACGACAGCCGCCTGGGCGCCATCCCACAGCAGCATGCCTGCGTAGGCGTCCGCGATCGGCAGCAGCCGCAGTTCCAGCGCGGTGACCACGCCGAAGTTCCCGCTTCCGCCGCGCAGGGCCCAGAACAGCGCGGAGTTGTGCTCGGAGTCCGCACGCACCAGGGTGCCGTCGGCGAGCACCACTTCCGCGGCGATCACGTGGTTGCAGGTGAGGCCGGCGCTGCGCGCGTACCAGGACAGCCCGCCGCCGAGGGTGAACCCCGTGACCCCGACATCGGGAGAGCTGCCGTGCATCACCGCGAGGCCGTGCGCCGCGGCCGCCTCGACGACGTCCTGCCAGAGCGTGCCCCCGAGGACGCGCGCCACCCGGCGTTCCGGGTCGAGGCTCACCCCGGTGAAGTCGGACAGTCGCAGCAGCACCGTGTTCTCCAGCCGTCCCGCGAGCGGGCCGGGGTTGTGGCCTGTGCTCTGGGGGGCGACCCGCAGGCCCGCCGCCGCAGCGGCGCGGACGACCTCGGCGACCTCCTCTGCGCTGGTCGGGACAGCGACCGCGGCGGGAAGCTGCTGCACGGCCATGTTCCAGGGGGTGCGTGCCGCGTCGTAGCCGGGATCGCCGGGCAGGAAGACGCGGCCGCCACACAATCCCCGCAGCGATTCTGCCGGGGCGATGGTGGATTCGATCATGGTTCTCTCCTTGGCTTGGTGAGGACGAATCTGCCGCTCGGGCACGGTTCGCCACGATCCCGTGTGGCCGGGGAATCCGGGGTCCCACCGGATCGGGGTGGTAGGAGTTCCCAGCTTTGTGGGATGGCCCGGTTCCGGGCGTTCCCGGCAGACTCGTCCCGTGGGGAGGGCGCTGGCGGCGGAGCGTGTCCGCAGGGACGTGGAGGTGCTCGCGCGCGCGGGCCTCGATCTCGACTCCTTCGTGGAGGAGTCGATGGCCTCCCTGCAACGCGCCGTCCCTTTCGATGCGGTGTGTATCGGCTCCATCGATCCGAGCACCGGGCTGCTCACCGGCACCCGCAAGCTCGGCAGCCTGCGCGGTGTCAACGAGCACGACCGCGACTGGGGGCTGCTCGAGTACGGCGAGCCGGAACCGACCTCGTTCTCCCGCCTGCTCGATGACGGGGTGCTGGCTGCCGGCCTCCAGGCCCGCACGGTCGGAGACCCGGCCCGTTCCCTGCGCCTGCAGGAGTTCATGATTCCCCGATTCGGCTACGCCGACGAACTGCGCGCGATCTGCCTCGACGACCGCGGCCAGTGGTGGGCCGGGGTCGCGCTGTTTCGCCAGCAGGGCGAGCAGCCCTTCGACGGCGACGAGGTCAGTTACCTCGCCTCGCTGAGCGGCAGCCTCGCTCTCGGCATGCGCAGCGGCCTGCTCGCCACCCTCGCCGGTGAGGCGCCGATGAGCATGCCCGGCCCGATCGTGCTGATCGTCGACTCCACCAACCAGGTGTCCCAGGCGTCCGCGGGCGCGGCCGACAGGCTGGACCAGCTCACCACGTCCAGTCCCCTCGACGGCGGGACGACCGGCCTGGTCGGCTCCCTGGTGGGTGCGGCCCGGCGCTACGCGAAGGGTGTCTCGAGCGTTCCGCCCCGCACCCGCGTCCGCGCGGCGAACGGAACCTGGCTGGTGCTCCACGCCGCGCCGCTGGGCAACGCGGATGGACCCAGCGGTGACGTGGTCGTGACCATCGAGGAGGCGCGTCCGCCCGAGATCGTGCCGCTGGTCGTGGCGGCGTTCGGACTCACGCCGCGGGAACGCGACATCACCCAGTTGGTGCTCCAGGGTCTCGACACGAAGGACATCGCCGCGCAGCTGTTCCTGTCCGCGTACACCGTGCAGGACCACCTCAAGTCGGTGTTCGACAAGGCGGGCGTGCGCAGCCGCAGGGAGCTGATCGCCCGGGTCTACTTCGACCAGTACGTTCCCCGGCTGGACACGACACTGGGTCCGTCGGGCTGGTTCCTTTCCGACACGCGTACCGGCTGACCTCGACCACCCGACCGGTCGACAGTGCCGCGGTCCAGAGCAGCGGGGTCGGCGGAGGGGAGTGCTGCGCCGGCGTCCTCGCGACCGCCGCCACCGACCGCCATGATGGGGGATTCGGCGATCCGGACTCAGCCGCCCACGGCCCGCCCGGCTTCGGCAGTGACGGCGAGCTCGACGAGCCGGGCCGCGCTCGCCCCCGGAGGCTGACCCTCCGCCCAGACGGCCTGGAGTGGGCGCTCGACCAGCAGGCCGTCGACCATCACCGCCCGCAGTTCGCCGGACGCGACGGCTGCCTGCACGGCGTGCTCGCTGAGGACGGCTGGTCCGGCGCCCGCGGCCACAGCGATCCGCACCGCGACGTTGCTGGCCAGCTCGAGGGCGGGCGCGGTGAGGGTGAGCCCTGCCAGTGCCTGCTCGAAGCTCACCCGGGTGCCCGAGCCCGGCTCGCGCACCACCAGTGGGGTGGATGCGAGCTCTGCGAGGCTGACCGGGCGGGTCCGGCGAGCCCAGTCATGGCCGGGATCGACGACCACGACCAGCCGATCGGTGCTGATCGTGCAGTGGCCGACGGGAACGGTGATTGTGGCGGGGAGCGCGGGACTCTCCACGAAGCCGAGCACGTCGCCACCGCTGACCAGACGGCCCACCTCTGCGGAGTTCGTCACCGTCAGCGCCACCTGCGCCCGCGGATTCTCGGCGCGCAGCGCGGCCAGCCAGCGGGGCAGGAGCCCCTCGGCGATTGTCTGGCTCGCCGCGATGCGGAGCTGGGCCCGGTGGGTGTGTCCGAGCGCGGCTGCGCCGCTGGACAGCTGTTCGTAGTCCTCGACCACCTGGCGCGCCCAGTCGACCACAACCGCACCGTCCGCGGTCAGAGCGGAACCCCGGGGCGTTCGCTCCACCAGGGTCAGCCGGAGCTGGCGCTCCAGCCGCCGCAGCGCCCTGCTGGCATTCGGCTGCGGGATTCCGAGGGCGCGGGCCGCTGCGGAGACGCCGTGCTGTTCGGCTACGGCGACCAGAACGACCAGGTCGCCGACCGCCGGGTAGCGCTGGAGCCCTGAAGCCAGGTCGGCCATATCAAGAGCGTATCACTGGGATGCAGAATCGCGGTCTTCTGGCATATCCGGAACATTCATAGGCTAAGACCATGCCAGACTCCGGAACCGTCAGCGCGCCCGCACCAGCACCCGCACCCGCACTGCGCGGCGTGCGGCGGACCACTCCCGGATTGGTGGTGTCGCTGCTCGGAGCCGCCCTGGCCGTGGGCCTGAATCTGCTCGTGCCCGCGCTCAGCCCGATGCTCGTCGCGATCCTGATCGGCGCGGTGCTGGCGAATCTCCTGCCGGGCGGGGTGCCGGACGTGCTCGCGCCGGGGCTGGCGGTCTCGTCGCGCCGGTTGCTGCGCCTCGGGGTCGTGCTGCTGGGCCTCCAGCTCGTGCTGGGCGACATCCTCGCCCTCGGCTGGACGGTGGTCGTCGGCGTCGTCGCGATCGTCGGCGGCACCATCGCTGTCACTCTCTGGCTCGGCCGACTGTTGCGGATCGACCGCACCCAGACCCTGCTGATCGCGGCCGGCTTCTCCATCTGCGGAGCGGCAGCCGTCGCCGGCATGGAGGGCGTGCTCACCAAGCGCAAGGATGAGGAGGCCGCCGCGGCGGTAGCGCTCGTCGTCGTGTTCGGCACCCTGATGATCGCGGTGATGCCGACGCTGAGCGCCGTGCTCGGCCTTGACCCCCGCACCGCGGGCATCTGGACGGGAGGCTCCACCCACGAGGTCGCGCAGGTGGTCGCCGCGGCCGGGATCATCGGACCGGCGGCGCTGAAGGTGGCAGTGGTGGTGAAGCTGGCCCGGGTGCTCATGCTCGCACCCGTCCTGGGCGTGGTCTCCTGGCGGCAGCGCAGCGAGGCCGTCGACGCCGGCCGGACCCGCCCGCCCCTGGTGCCCTTGTTCGTCGCGGCCTTCCTGGTGATGGTCCTGGTGCGCAGCCTCGGCGTGGTGCCGGAGAGCGTGCTCGCGGTGGCGAAGTTCGGCCAGTCCTGGCTGCTGGCTGCCGCGATGTTCGCCCTCGGCACTTCGGTGCACCGCGCGGTCCTGCTCCGCACGGGCGGACGACCGGTGCTGCTGGCCACGCTGTCCACGCTGGTCGTGATCGCCATCGCGGGCGTGGTTGCGCTGTCCTCGCACTGACCCTGGTACGAGTTTGGTCCCCCGTGGCGCGTCGCCACGGGCATGCCTGGGTCGAGGTTGGACCATTGAGACCGTGGCAGATCAGGAGCGCAGGGCCGCGGGCCGAGGTATCGCGGGACGTTGGGGGAGGGCGATCGCCGTCGTCCTCGGAGCCGGTCTGGCGGTGAGCCTCGCCGCCTGCGTGCAGGCGGGCGGCTCGGACTTCACGCCCAAGCCGATCCAGACGATCACGCCGTCGAGCCCGCCGACGTCCGCGGCCCCCACTGGGTCGACGAACTCGGCCACACCGTCCGAGACTCCCTCCAACGCGGGCGTGAAGGCGACCGGCAGCATGGCCATCTTCGGGGAGGTCTCCAAGGCGCTCACGGGCACCTGTGCGACGGGTGACTCCGGCCCCACGATCATGCTGGCCGACAACAACAACGACTTCTACGGCAAGGTGGAGGCCACCTTGGTGCTCGACGCGGCGAAGAAGGACCTCGTCGGTGTGACGGCGAGCTTCGCCGAGGACTCCGAGGGCTTCGCCTGGGAGCTGGCCTACTCCTCCTCGGAGACGGTCAAGGGCACCTCGGCCAAGCTGAGCACCTCCGGCAGCACCTACACCGCCTCCGGGAAGCTGCAGTCGAAGGAGACCAGGAAGGGCAAGACGCGCACGGAGATCCTGCCGTTCACCATCGTCGCGAAGTGCGCCGGCACCAACTGGTGACGGCTCCTGCCGGCGGCGTTGGTCAGGAGACCTTGACGCTCTTGCTGACCTTCGTGACCGTCGAGTAGTACCACTTGGACACGACCAGCTTGACCTTGATCGTCTTGCCCTTGTCGGAGGACTTGAGCGTGTAGCTCTTGCCGGTGGCGCCTGAGATCTTTGACGACTCGCGGTACCACTGGTAGCGGTAGGTGACCGGTCCCGGCTTCCACACGCCTCGCACGATCACGAGCTTCTTGCCCACCTTCGCTGTGCCGCTGATCTTCGGCGTGTAGGTGGTGGTGAAGGTGAGCTTGCCGACGGCGAGCGGCGCGGACGCCTTGGTGACCGCGGCGTAGCCGTCGAGGGAGCCGGTGACCCGTACGGAGAGCTGCTTGCCCGAATCCTGCGCGGTCACCTTGTAGCTGGTCGCGGTCGCGCCGTCGATCGCGTCGGCGCCGCGGTACCACTGGTAGGCCAACTTCACCCCGGACGGTCCCCACGTCCCCGCGGACGCTTTCAGGGTGCTGTCGACCGTCGCGGTTCCGCTGATCTTCGGGGTCGAACCGGAGACGGTGCCGCTGACGGCGCTCGTCGCGTCCGAGGTGGTGGTGACCGAGGTGTACCCGTCCTTGCTGCCGGTGACCGCGACGGAGAGCTTGGCGCCGGCGTCATCCACCAGCACGGTGTAGCTGGACTTCGTCGCTCCGGAGATCGCCTTGCCGCCGCGCAGCCACTGGTAGGTGAGCTTCGCCGGGGTCGGCTTCCATGTTCCCGCGCTGGCCGTGAGGGTCTGACCGATCTTCGCGGTGCCGCTGACGGTGGGATCGGGGGTCGCCGTGAAGGACGCGCTGTCGACCGTGCCGGTGGCCGCCGACGTGCGCGCGGTCACGGTGTAGCCGGCCTTGAGCCCGCTGATCTCCACCGACAGCTTCGAGCCGGCGTCGTCCGCCTGTACGGCGTAGCTGGTGCCGTCCGCCCCGCCGATCGCCGACGAGTCGCGGTACCACTGGTAGGAGAGGGCCACCGTGCCGGGGCCCCACGTCCCGGCGTCGACCGTGAGGGTCTGGCCGACCTTGGCCGTGCCGGAGAGCGACGGCTGGCTGGAGTCCAGGCTCATGAACAGCGCCGCCCAGGTGTTCGCGTCGACGTTTCCGCTCGGTGTGCGTCCGGCGGTGGCCTGGAAGGACTTCAGGGAGGCCAGGGTGGCCGAACCGAACGAGCTGCCGCTGGTTGTGCTGTAGCCGAGTCCGTCGAGTAGTGCGTTGAGGGCGCTGGCCAGCGTGCCACTGGTGCCCGAGCTGAGCTTGGAGAACAGGGCGGTCAGGGTGTACCGGCCCGACTGGCCGTCCACGGTGAGCCCCTTCGCCTTCTGGAACTTCTTCACCGCGGAGACGGTGGCGGAGTCGTACTTGCCCGTGATGCTGGTGCTGTAGCCCGCAGCCTTCAGCAGGTTCTGCAGGGCCGAGACCCGGAAGCCGCTGTCACCGGACTCGAGGACGAGGCCGATCGGGACGACGTCGTAGTCGGTGAGGTTGTAGGTGGCGATCAGGTCGTCGAGGGTCTTGGCGTAGCCGCTGGCATCCTTCGGCTGGACGACCTTGGCGAGTTCGTCGACGAACTTGGGGATGCTCGACATGACCTTGCGGGCGTTGGCGTAGGCGGAATCGCTGGTGATGGCCGCGGCGTTGCCGTAGAACGAGTTGGTCATCGAGGAGAACTTCGAGTAGGTCGTCGAGCCGATCGTGGTGCAGCCGGACTTGTAGATGCCGGAGGCGGATGCGGTCACGCTGTCACCGTTGGCGAGGGTGAACGAAGGGTAGCGGCGCAGTCCGGCGTAGTAGGAGCGCGACTTCCAGTAGCTGAGGGTGGTGCGGACCACGCCGTAGGCATGTCCGCGGGCCTCGATGATCCGCCAGTCCCCGTTACTGAGTTGCTTGGTCAGCACCGCGACATGGCCGATGCCGTTGGACCGGGCCGGGTTGTTGCGCAGGAAGACCAGGTCGCCCACCTTCGGGGATCCGGAGACCTTCTTGGTCACGTTGTACTGCGAGGCGGCGAGGTCGGTGATCGGATTGCCGGACCGTCCGAAGAGCCACTGGACCAGCTCGGAGCAGTCGAACTTCGGCGGGTTGGGGTCGCTGATCGAGGTCTCGGCGCCAAGCACGTACGGCTTGCCCACCTGGTCGTCGGCAAGCTGGGCGAACTGGCTGGCCGTCATGGTGGCGCTGCAGGGCGTGTCGAAATAGTTCTTCGCCTTGGACACGACCGAGGAGGTCCCCCAGTCGGACGCCTCGATCGCCTGGGCGATCAGCACCGACGCGGGGACGCCGAACTTGTTCTGGGTCTTCTGTGCGACGCTGACCAGGCTGGAGATGAACTTGGTCTTGGTGCTGGAGGAGACCGCGGCGGTAGCGGTCGGGGATTGAACCAGGGCAGTACCCAGCGCAAGGGCAAGCCCAACCGTCACGGATAGCACTCTCGTCGCAACCTTCACAGGTGCTTTGGTACCGAGGTGCTACGGGTGAAGCAAGGGTTCGCTTGAGGGTTGGTGTTCGTCCTGCAGCCGGTAATAGGCTTCTGACTAGGTATTTTGTTCCTGAGAAGTCTCAAGTCCGCGTTCAGGGTTGGGTTGAGGGTTGACGCCGGGTCACCGGCGATCAGGCCGCGCGGATCAGCCGGCGTCCCAGCAGTCCCAGCCCGAGCACGCCGACACCGGTAGCCACCGACTGCCAGGGCAGGGTGGCGGCGAGCAGCAGGCAACCGAGAATGCCGGCAACGTTGAGCTCTCTGGGCCAGAGCCGAGTCGCGCCGACCTGGGTGAACGCCGCGGCGTTGGCGATCGCGTAGTAGACCAGCACACACAGCGAGGAGAATCCGATCGCGTTGCGCAGGTCCGTGGCCAGCGCCACCACCGCGATCACGCCGGCCAGCGCCAGTTCCGCGTGGTGCGGTGTCGAGAAGCGGGGGTGGACCGCGGCCAGCCAGCCGGGCAGGTCCTGGTTGCGTCCCATCGCCAGGACCGTCCGGCCAATTCCGGCCATCAGGGTGAGCAGGGCGCCGAGGCTGGCGAGGGCCGCGCCCACCTGGACGGCCGGCGCGAGTGCGCCGAACGCGGCCGCCACCATCACGTCCCGCAGTGGTGCGGCGGACGCGGCGAGCCGTTCGGGACCCAGAGCCGACAAAGTCGCGATGCCGATGCCTGCGTAGACCAGCACCGTGATGGCCAGTGCCAGCAGAATTGCGCGGGGGATCGTCCGGCGCGGATCGACGACCTCCTCGCCGAGGGTCGCGATCCGCGCATATCCAGCGAACGCGAAGAACAGCAGGCCGGCCGACTGGATCGTCCCGTACCAGTTGTCCACGCAGACCAGGCAGGCCAGCGACGGTAGCCCCTGACCTGTGCCGGGCCAGCCCACCAGGATGACGAGCATGAGGCTGGCCAGGGTGAGCCCCACCAGCACCGCGGTGACCCACGCGGTGCGGTGGACGCCGAGGACGTTCACCACGCCGAGGGCCAGCACGGCCAGGGCGGCGACCAGGCGCTGCACCAGTCCTGGCGTGGGCACAACGTAGGCAGCGAAGGCCAGTGCCATGGCGGCAGCGGAGGCGGTCTTGCCGACGACGAAGCCCCATCCGGCGGTGAAGCCCCACCACTCGCCGAGCCGCTCGCGACCGTACACGTAGGTGCCACCGGAGGTCGGGTAGGCGGTGGCGAGTTGTGCGGACGCCATCGCATTGAGGTAGGCGACCACGGCCGCGATGACGAGCCCGATCAGCAGTGTGTGCCCTGCCGCGGCCGCGGCAGGTGCGAACACCACGAACACCCCGGCCCCGATCATCGAGCCGAGCCCGATCACCACGGCGCCGCCCAGGCCAAGGCGGCGCCTCAGGCTGGCTTCCCCGGACGCCATGCCACGACCCTATCCGGCCGACTCCGCCCCCACGATCGCCCGGGACTGCCGGGGACGGTTCCTTTCCCGTTCATCGGGTGTGTCCCGATTCCCGTTCACGGGGACGGTTCCTTTTCCGTTCAGGTCGCTGACAAGGGGTGTAGCTGGGTGAACCGGAAAGGGGACGGATCAGGTGGACGGGAAAGGAACCGTCCCCGGGTGCCCGTGTGGACGGGAAAGGAACCGTCCCCGGGTGCCGGCGTCAGCGCTCGATGGTGTCCAGGTCGTCCAAGGCCGGGTGGGCGTTCTCCGGGTAGCTGACCGGACGCGCGGGAACTCCGGCCACCGTCGTGTACGGCGCGACGTCCTCCAGCACCACCGACCCGGCACCGACCCGAGCGCCCTCGCCGACCCGAATGTTGCCGAGCACCTTGGCGCCGGCGCCGATCATCACGCCCTTGCCGATCTTCGGGTGCCGGTCGCCACCGACCTTGCCGGTGCCGCCGAGAGTGACCTCGTGCAGCATCGAGAAGTCGTCCTCGACGACCGCAGTCTCGCCGATCACCACGGACGTGGCGTGGTCGAACATGATCCCCTTGCCGATCCGGGCGCCAGGGTGGATGTCGACGGCGAACACCTCGGAGATCCGGCTCTGCAGGTAGAGGGCCAGGGCGGGGCGGTCGTGGGTCCAGTAGTAGTGAGCCACGCGGTAGGCCTGCAGGGCGTGGAAGCCCTTGAAATACAGCAGTGGCATCGAGTAACCCCGGCAGGCCGGGTCGCGGCTGAGGACCGCTCGCAGGTCCTCGCGGACGGCGACGCTGATCGCCCGGTCGTCGTCGAAGGCACGCCGGATCAGCTCACGCAGGCTGAGCGACGTGATGGTCTCGCTGCCCAGCTTGCTGGCCAGGATGAAGCTCAGGGCGTCCTCGAGCCGGGAGTGGGAGAGCACGTTGGTGTGCAGGAAGCTCGCCAGCGCAGGCTCGGCCTGCGCGTCGGCTCCGACCTCGGTGCGGATGCGGCTCCACACGTCGTCGCGATGGGTCGTCATATCGAGTGCCTTCGTTCTTCGAGGATGTTGTGCAGGGCCCGCAGCACGTCCGGCCTGCGGGGGGCGCCGATGATCCGGTGGCGCACAGCTCCCTCACTGTCGAGCAACAACACCGTCGGAGTGCGGGAGATTCCCAGCTCCCCGGCCAGGTCGAGGTGCGCCGCGGCGTCGAGCTCGACGTGCACGACGCCGGGCTCCTGCCCGACCAGTTCACCGAGGAGGCGGCTGGTGGCCCGGCACGGGGCGCAGACCTCCGAGGAGAACTGGACGAACGTGGCCCGCTCACCGAGCGGACGGCCGAGCCGGGACGGGACGAGTTCCCCCTCGCGTGCGGGGACGGCGGACGCCACCCGTCCGTCCGTGGCACGGCGGAACAGGCCGAAGCCGAGCGCGAACAGGACGGTCACGCCGACCACCCACACTCCGGTCACCGCGAGCCTCCTGCACGGCCGCGGCGGAGGCGGACGCCGAGCAGGTACAGCTCGCAGCCGAGGCAGAAGTCGAACACGGCGTTGAGCAGGGCCGCAGCCAGCGCGAAGCCTGCCGCGACGTAGAACAGGGGGTCCAGGCCGACGAGCGCACCCGCGATCGCGAACAGCGCGAAGCCGAACCCGACAGCCTGTGCGAAACGTGGTGGACGCTCGTCCTCAAGGTCGGTCGGCTCCTCCAGCCGCGGGCGGACGTAGTGGCGGAAGAACCAGCCGTAGGGCTGGTAGCGCAGGCCGAGCAGCGCGCCGGCGCCGAAGGCGAACGCCTGGACGGCAAGCAGCGGCAGCCCGAGGTGCGGGCCGGCGAGCAGCGTGCCAGCCAGCACCACGGAGGTGACGGACGCGGCGAAGCGGGGGCCGCGGGGGTCGATCCGGGTGGTCGCGAGCGGAGGTGTGGTGGTGGTGCTGGGCATGAGGATTCCTCGGTCTGGGAGTTGGTCGGGTCGTGGAGCGACCGCAAAGCAATGGGTGTCGCCGCACGGGAGGCGGCGCTCAGGCTGCTGCGGTCAGGCCAGGCTGTGACAACAACACATGCACGAAAGGGCGCGCGGGTAGCTCAGCGATACGGCGAGCCTGCGGCTGGTGTGCATGCGGGGAGGCTAACACGGAGCGTCGAGGGCCGACGATCTCCGCCTGCTGCCGGTCCGTACATGTG
>CAYNLD010000011.1:91120-98207 GCA_964397985.1 uncultured Propionibacteriaceae bacterium
TAACACGGAGCGTCGAGGGCCGACGATCTCCGCCTGCTGCCGGTCCGTACATGTGCTCCACTGTCTCGGCCCGGCGGCGCAGGCACGACCCGGTCGCCGCGTGCGCGTATCACCCGTAGGGGGACGGGCGCCGCGCTGGTCCGGGCGGGTATCGTTCCTCTCGTGCAGAGCGTTCGGCAGTGGTTGCCCCGTCCGGGGATCCGGTCGCGCCTCGCCGCGGGTCTACTCACCGTGGTCGCACTCGTCCCCCTGCTGCTCCGCCTGCCCAGGGTCAGTGTCGTGGCCTGCTTCGACACCGGCCACCCGCTCTACCAGTGGGTCCCGAACACCTCCGGCGCGGCTTGCGTGAGCGCGCCGACACCAGTGGTGAGCTGGACGCTGGTGATTGCGGCCACGCTGCTCGTGCAGCTCGTGCTGCTTCCTGCGCTGATCCTCGCCGGCGCGCTCCTCGTGCGGGGCTCTCGTCGGCTCTCGGCCTCTGCCGGACGGGCGCTCTCCGCCGCGCTGGTACAGCTCTCCGGGCTGGTCGTGCCGCAACGCCAGCCCGCGCCGGTGCGCGTCCAGACCGGGTACCCGGGCGTCATCCGGACGCGGGAGAACCCGCGCCGCGGCCCTCCGTCCTGCCTTTCCTGACCTGACTCGACCCTCGCGCTGAACAGCGCGACCGCGCGCCATCGCGCCCGGGCGGCTCTCGCCGCCAACAGACGTCTATCGGCGGAGATCCCCGCCTCAGTGAAGGACAGCCCATGACCAGACAGAACCCGACCCCTCCCTCCGCGGCAGGCAATCGCCGCGATTCCCTGCGCCAGCAACGCCTGGCCGAGCAACAGGCGGCACGCCGCCGCACCGTCGCCGTCCGCGTCGGCATCGCGGTGGTCGCCGCGGCCGCCATCGTCGGGGTGGTCGCCGCCATCGGCCTCACGATGGGCTCCTCGCGAGCCACGACCGCCGCGAGCGCGCCGGTCGCCCAGACCACGGCGAGCGCCCCCAGCGCGGTGGACGCGTCCGGCGCCATCGTGTTGGGCAACGCCTCCGCGCCCACGACGGTGACTATCTACACCGACTTCATCTGCCCCTACTGCGGCGAGTTCGATCGCGCCAACGGCAGCGTGCTCAGCCAGGCCGTCGCCTCGGGCGCAGTGAAGCTGGAGATCTTCCCGCTCAACTTCCTCGACGACGCCTCGAAGGGGACCAAGTACTCGACCCGGGCTGCGAACGCGTTCGCGACGGTCGCCAACGCCGACCCCTCGGTGGCTCTGGCCTTCTACCAGGCGCTGTACCAGAACCAGCCGGCGGAGAACTCCACCGGGCTGAGCGATCAGCAGATCGCCGATCTCGCCACCGGTGTGGGCGTGCCAGCGGACGTCGTCTCCACCTTCGCCGACCAGAAGTACGTTGCGTGGCTGGACGAGCTGACCGCGAACCGGCTGCCCACGATCCAGGGCACCCCGACGATCAAGATCAACGGCACGCTGTTCGACGGTGACCCCTACCACGCCGGCCCGTTCGAGGCGGCGCTGGTCAAGGCCCAGCAGGGCTGAGCGTCAGGCCGGGTCGACCAGGCGTACGGACGCGTCCCAGAGCCGGCGAGCAGCCTCGGCGTCGTCGGCCTGGGCTGCGGTGTGGCCGGGCTTGAGCTTCTCGTAGTAGCCACCGGACTGCCAGGTGGTGCCGGGCGTGCCGTCGGCCAGCCAGACGAGCTGGTCGGCGCCACGCTCGGGGGTGATCGTGAACAGCCTCCGGAGCACGCCGGCGGCGTAGAAGAAGCGCATCGGGCTGTCGGTGTCCAGGGCGAAGTTCGTGCCGACCACCCCAGGGTGGAAGGCCGCCGCGCTGACGCCCTGGTCGTGGAAGCGTCGGTGCAGCTCCCTGGTGAACAGGATGTTCTCCAGCTTGCTCGCCCCGTAGGCGCTCTGCGCGGAGTAGCCGTGTTCGAGCTGCAGGTTGTCGAGGTCGACGCGTCCGGCCAGCCGGGCGGCGACGCTGGAGGTCTGGATCACGGACGCCCTGCTCGCAATCAGCTTGTCGATCAGCAGTGTGGTGAGCAGGAACCCGGCCAGGTGGTTCACCTGGAAGGTGAGCTCGTTGCCGTCCTCTGTGACCTTCCGCTTCGACCCCATGATGCCGCCGGCGTTGTTCGCGAGCACGTCGATCCGCGGGTAGGCCGCGTCCAGCTCTGCCGCGAGCCGTCGTACCTGGGCCAGGGAGGCGAAGTCGGCCAGATGGTGCGGGACTCCGAGCTCCTCTGCGAGCGCGGTCGTCTTCTGCGGCGACCGGCCGACCAGGACCACCTGCGCTCCGCGTCCGGCCAGTTCGCGCGCCGCTGCTGCGCCGACACCGTCGCTGGCGCCCGTGATCACGATCGTCTTCTGCTCCATGGAGGCTCCTTCGTTGCGTGGACGAGGCTAGCGCGTGGCTTCGGCGTCCCTGCCGCTCTCGACCAGCGCGGCGAGGGCCAGCCGGACGGCGGCGCGCTCGAGCCGGTCCGGACGACCCAGCGCGACGATCGAGCGCACCGAGCGCACGTCGGCCAGGGGAACCAGCACGACGCCGGCCCGCGGGCGGGTGGTGAACCGCGGCAGCAGCGCGCAGGCCACCCCGGCCGCAACCAGTGCCTCGACGACCCGGTTGTCGCGGATCCGTTGCACGATCTGCAGCGCCACTCCGGCGCGGTTCTCGATCGCGATCCGCACGGTGTCGAACGGGAAGCCTGGCGGCACCCCGATCCACCGCTCGCCGGCGAGGTCGGCTGCGGTGAGTGCAGCGCGTCCGGCCAGCCGGTGGGACGCCGGCAGGGCCACGTCGAGCGGCTCGCGGGCGAGGACGCGGGTGAGCAGGCGGTCAGAGCCGGCGGGCACATCGGCGAGGCTGTGCCCGATCACCAGGTCGTGGTCGGCCGCCCGGGACGCGAAATCCGCCTCGGCGACGTCCTCGTCGGTGAGCTCCACCTCGACGTCGGTGCCGGCCAGCCGCGAGACCAGGCCCGGGACCAGGAACTCCACGGCGCTCGGCAGGCCTGCGATCCGCACCACGCCGGACGGGTGGCCGCGCAGGTCGTCCAGCCCGCGCTGCAGCCGTCCGAGTTCGGTCGCCACCCCCACCGCCCCCTCGGCCAGCAGCCGTCCGGCCGCGGTGAGCCGCAGGCCACGTCCGTCCGGCTCGACCAGCGCCGTGCCGAACGCACGCTCGGCGTTGCGCAGCTGCTGGCTCACCGCCGAGGGCGAGCGGAACGTCGCCTCGGCCACGGCCGTGACCGTGCCGCGGTCGGCCAGTTCGCGGAGCAACTCGAGGTGTCGCACGTCCATGAAGGTAGCCTAAAGCAAAGATTCACAATCATGCACTGGTGCTTCAAGATGATTTCCCGGACGATGGAGTGGTGCCCGTTCGTCATCGCCTGCTCGCCATCGTCGTGGCCGCACTGTGGGGGGTGAACTTCCTGGCGATCCATGCCTCGCTCGGCCAGTTCCCGCCCTTCTTCCTGGTCGCGCTGCGGTTCGCCCTGATCGCCGTGCCGACCGTGCTGTTCGTGCCCCGGCCACAGGTCCGTCTGCGGTGGCTGGTGGGCTACGGCCTCGGCTTCGGTGTTGCCCAGTTCACGTTCCTCTACTGGGGGATGGCGGCCGGGATGCCCACTGGCCTCGCCTCCCTCGTGCTGCAGGCATCCGCACCGTTCACCCTGATCCTCGGTGCGCTGCTGCTCGGCGAGCGGGTGCGCGGGCGCCAGTGGCTGGGTATCGCGGTGGCGATCCTCGGCATGGCCCTGGTCGGGGCCTCCCGCGCCCAGGCCGCGGCACTGGTGCCGTTCCTGCTCGTGCTCGCCGGCGGCCTCGGCTGGGCGTTCGGCAACCTCGCCAGCAGGCTGGCCCAGCCGCCGAACCCGCTGCATCTCACCTTGTGGATGTCCGTGGTCGTGCCGGTGCCGATGCTCGCGCTGTCGCTGGTCTTCGAAGGGCCGGGGCAGATCTGGGCCGCACTGGCCGGGTCGCTGGACCCGTCCGCCCTGCCTGCGTGGGCCGGTCTGGCCTACACCTGCATCGTCGCCACCGCGGTGGGTTCGGGCATCTGGACGTGGCTGCTGGCGCGACACCCCGCAGGGATCGTGGCGCCGTTCTCGATGCTGGTCCCCGTGGTGGGCATCTTCACGGCCGCGCTGGCGCTGGGCGAGCGTCCTACCTGGCTCGAGCTGCTCGGCGGCATCGTGGTGGTGGCCGGCGTCCTGGTCGGAGCCCGCCGGCCGCGTGCCGGCGTCCCCGTCGAGCCCCCGCCGCCCGCCGACCGGTCGGAGTCCGGCGTCGCACTGACGAGGTGAGGTGTTCGCGACTCGGGGTCAGCGGTCGTCCGGCTTCGGCTCTGGGTCGGGGTCGGTGCCGTCCTGCCCGCTCAGGTCTTCCTCGCGACGGCGCAGGTCGTCCTCCCACTGCTTGAGCATGCGCTCGTGGTCGGAGTTCGACTTCTTCAGGCTCGCCAGGAACTCGGGATCGTCGTCGGGCGCCTTCGGCCGCGCCCGCGGGGGCTGCTCCCATCCGGGGCGCGCCACGGGTCGGGGCGGCGGTCCCTGGGGCGCGTTCACCGGGCGGCCGGCGACGAGCCAGGCGATGCCGCCGACGAGCGGGATGACGATGATCAGGAGGATCCAGCCCCACTTGGGCAGATTCCGCACCCTCGAATCGTCGGCCATGATCGCGTCGATCAGGCAGAACACGAGGATCAGGACTTCGACGACGTAGGGCAGTAGGCGGATCATTCAGGCTCCCGGGTTGCTGGCGACCACCATAGGCCATCCGGGCCCGTTTTCAGGCGGCCAGGGCCTTCGCGCGCAACTGACCGCAGAACGCCTGTGCGAGCAGCCGCCCGTTGCGGGAGATCTCTGTGTCCTGGGCGTGCATCGAGCGCCGCATCGTGCGGGCGTCGCCACCGGAGAGTTCGGCCCAGCGACCCATCAGGTCGGGGGACGCCTCGGGATGGAACTGCACTCCGACGGCCGAGCCGACCCGGAAGGCCTGGTTGGGGTACCGCTCACTGCTGGCCAGCTGCACCGCCCCGTCAGGGAGCCTGGTCACCGCGTCGGAATGCGACTCGGCGAGCAGGGTACGTCCGCCTTCAGCGAGCCGACCCAGCAACGGATCGCCGGAGGCCGCCTCGTGCCAGGTCAGGGGGTAGGCACCGTGCTCTCCGCCGCCCGGGTGTGAGACCGTCACCTGGCCGCCGAAGGCCTCGGCCAGCAATTGGTGGCCGAGGCAGATCGCGAGTGTGGGGATTCCGGCGTCCACAGCGTCGACCATCAGCTGCTTGAGCGGCTCCAGCCACGAGTATTCGGCGCCGTCGTGGGCACTCATGGTGCCGCCGAGCACGAGCAGGCCGTCGCCCAGTTCGCCGACCCCGGGCACATCGCGCAGCCACAGCGGAACGGCGCGCACCAGCACCCGGTTGCTCGCCAGCCAGGGACCGAACCGGTCCACCGGCACATGCGGGTCCGGCTGGACGATCGTCGCACGCACTGCCCTCGGCATGCAGCGAGGTTAGCGGAGGAATCTGACAGCCACGTTACGGCGTGATGCCGACTCGCGGACGCTCAGGCCGCGGGCACCGACTCCGCGTCCAGCGCCTCTCGAGGATCGGCAACCCGGGTGAGCACGGGTCCGACCTGGGGTGAGACCAGGAGGCTGGCCAGGATCGCCGCCAGGACCACGAGCAGGGCGTGCTGGGTGCCACCAAGGGCGGAGGCGACCACGCCGATCAGCGGGGCAGCGGTGAGCGCAGCGATCGAGCCCATGGACGCCATCACCGACACGCGTCCGGCGGACCGCAGTGGCTCGTCCGAGACCGCGGCGACGGCGATCGGGAAGCACAGCGCCGCGCCGACACCCCACAGTGCCACCCCGATCAGGGCGACCTGCGGGAGGTCGGCCAGCCCGAACAGGCTGAGCCCCAGGATGCCGAACAGTCCGGAGAGCTGCAGGCTGGCCACGCGTCCGAGCCGGTCGATCGCCCGGGTGCCGATGATCCGGACGATCGTCATGCAGCCGATGAAGATCGCAAGCACGATTCCGCCGAACGCCTCGGTGGAACGGAAGCCGTCGACGAAGGCCAGTGAGAGCCAGTTGTTGGCCGCGCCCTCGCTCAGCGCCGCGGCGAAGGCCACCACCCCGATCAGAAGGGTGCGACGTTCCGTCCAGACCGACAGCGCGGACGTCGCGGGCGTCCGGGAGTTGCGGACGGCCGCACCGGGCATGACCATTCCCGCAGCGAGCGCGGCAAGTCGGAGTGCACCGACGGCCAGCCCGACGGCCGCGAACTGCACCGCCACGGGGATGCCGAGCGACGCGCAGGCCGCGCCGAGTGCCGAACCCGCGACTGCGCCCACGGAGAACGCGGCGTGGAAGTGGGGGATCACCGCCCTGCGGTAGGCCTGCTCGATCCGGGCCGATTCCACGTTCATGGGGACGTTCAGCAGGGCACCGCCGATGCCGTTGATCACGATGCCCACGCCGAAGACCCACAGGGACGCCAGCGCGGGGCCGATCCCCATCAGGGTGAATCCTGCGCTCATCACGACGGTCCCGACACCGAACACGCGGGCGCTGCCGAAGCGGGCCACGATGGCTGAGGACGCGAAGACGGTGGCGAGCGCGCCGATCGAGCCGACCAGCAGAATGCCTCCGAGCTCGATGGCGTCCAGCCCCAGCCCGTCCCGGACGCTCGGGATGCGCGCCAGCCAGGAGAACGAGATCACTCCGCTCAGGGCGAAGGTGCACAGCAGGGCGACGCGCGCACGTTCGTGCGTCGTGAGGGCGAGGAACTGCCTGTACACGGGATTACTCCGCTGGCTAGGGACGACGTTGGGAAGGTCCCGTTCCGCAGGCGTCGGAGGGCGACGTTGGAGCGCAGGCCTCCACCTCGGCCAGCCAGGCTGGACCGCGGCGTCGGGGATACCTCAATTCCATCAGTCCTGGGCCTTCGCGTCAAACCGAATCACGGTTGGGTTTGCGCTGCCACGCTGATATAGTTCAGTTCTCAACTACTTCTGGAAGCGACCCACGTGACCACAGAGAACATCGCCCCGCTGCGCACCGCGGAGAGCATCTTC
>CAYNLD010000012.1:0-79595 GCA_964397985.1 uncultured Propionibacteriaceae bacterium
ATCTAGCCGGTGGGCTCCCGGCTCACTTCGTCCGGGTGGAAGGGTTGGTGCTCATCCCGAACAGGCGGTACAGCGGGCAGAAGCCCACCAGCGCGGTCACCAGCAGGACGGCCGCCACGACGAGCAGCAGGATTCCGCCCACCGAGCCGGCCCCCACGACGAACGCCAGGACGGCGGCCACTGCGGCCAGGAGGATCCGGATGATCTTGTCGGCGTTACCCACGTTCTTGGTCATGTGTGTGTCTCCTTCTCGAGCTCTCATCTCCACTGACGCACGAAGTGCACGAATGGATACACGCGCAGCATGGACGCGCTTGGCAGTCCGGGGGGTTCGGGGTAGGAATAGCCCTATGAGTCTTCTCCGGTTCGTCGCGCGCTCGATGCTCGCCAGCTACTTCGTGATCAACGGGGTGAAGGCCTTCCGGCACCCCGAGGATCTGGTCGAGGACGCCCAGCCGATCGCAGACGCCGTGCTGCCGGCGTTCACCTCCCTGCTGCCGCAGGCAGCCCGTGGCTACCTGCCCGAGGACACTGCAGGCTTCGTGAAGTGCACCGGGATCGCGCAGGTCGTCGGCGGGCTGAGCCTTGCCACCGGGATCGGCCGGCGGCTGGGGGCCGGCGTCCTCGCCGCGACGATGGTGCCGCACGTGCTCGCGTCCAACCCGCTCAAGGCCAAGGGCGCAGAGCGCTCCGTGGCCCAGGCCCAGCTGAGCAAAAACGTCGCGCTGCTCGGGGGCGTCCTGCTCGCCTCACAGGACACTCAGGGCAGGCCCAGCCTGGCCTGGAAGGTGCGCATGCAGAAGGAGCTGGCCAGCAAGGAGGCCGCCCGGCACAAGGCCGAGCTCGAGCGTGATGCCCGCGCCACCGCCGCGGATGTGACCAAGGCAGCGAAGAAGCAGGCTCACAGGGCCCGCAAGGCCGTGGCGGGCGTGCTTTCTTGATCCCGTGGCAGGCGCCGGTCGCTGCAGCGCCCGTCCACGGGCACCTGGTGGTGCCCGGATCGAAGTCGGCCAGCGCCCGCAGCCTGCTGCTCGCCGCGCTCGCGGACGGCCCGTCGGTGCTCTCCGGGGTTCTTGACTCCCGGGACACCTCCTTGATGCGCACCGGGCTCACGGCGCTCGGCGCCGGTATCGACGACCTGCCGGACGGGAAGCTGCGCGTCCGGCCCGCCGACCCGGTGACCGGTGGCGCTGACATCGAGTGCGGACTGGCCGGCACCGTCCTGCGTTTCCTGCCACCGATCGCAGCGCTCGCGGCAGTTCCCACGCTGTTCCACGGGGACGCGGCGGCAGCAGCGCGTCCGGTCGCCCCGCTGCTCGACGCCCTCGCCAGCCTCGGCGCGTGCGTCAGCCAGCCGCGAAGCCTGCCTTTCCGCGTGTCGGGCGGGGAGTCGTTCCGGGGCGGGCCGGTTTCGGTCGACGCGTCCGCCAGCAGCCAGTTCGTCTCCGCGCTGCTCCTCGCCGGTGCCCGCTTCGCCGAGGGCGTCACCGTGCACCACACCGGCGACACCCCACCGTCACTGCCGCACATCGAGATGACCTGCACGCTACTGGCACGGCGCGGTGTGGTCGTCGAGCGGCCGGCCGACCTCACCTGGCGGGTACTGCCTGGTCCGATCGCCGCCCTGGACGAACTCGTCGAGCCCGACCTCACCAACGCGGCCACCCTGCTCGCTGCGGCCCTGGTCACCGGTGGTGAACTCGGCACCTCCTGGCCGGAGGGATCGGTCCAGGCCGCGGACGACCTGCTCGAGGTTCTGGCCGCGTTCGGCGCGCAGGTCAGCTTCTCCGGCGAGCAGGGCTCACGGGTGGTCCGGGTGGCCGGGACGGGCGCGGTCCACGGTGCGGACGTTGACCTGCATGCGGTCTCGGAACTCACTCCGGTTGCGGCGGCGCTGGCGGCCGTCGCGGATTCCCCGAGCGTGTTGCGCGGCGTCGCGCACATCCGTGGGCACGAGACCGACCGGCTGGCCGCCCTCACCGCCGAACTCGGCGCGCTGGGCGTCGGCGTCCGCGAGACCCGGGACGGGCTCGAGATCACCCCGGGCCCACGGCACGGAGGCAGCTTCCACACCCACGCCGACCACCGCCTTGCCCACGCCGCCGCCCTGATCGGACTGGTCACTCCCGGGATCGTTCTCGATGACGTGGGCTGCACAGCCAAGACCCTCCCGGACTTCTCCGGGCTCTGGTCCCACCTGCTCGGGGCTGCCGGGTGAGCCGGTATCAGCGGGACGCGATCACGGACGACCCGCACGAAGGCTTCGGGCGCCCGGGTCGCCGGTCCCGTCCGCGCACCAAGGACCGTCCGAGCTACCACGACGCGGTCGAGGCGACCGTGGTCACCGTCGACCGCGGCCGCTACCGGTGCCTGCCCGGCGACGACGCGCCGATCGTCAGCGCCACCAAGGCCCGGACCCTGGGCCGTACGGGTGTGATCGTGGGTGACCGGGTCCGCCTCGTCGGGGACACGTCCGGAGCCGAGGGCACGCTGGCCCGGATCGTCGAGGTGGCCGAGCGCGAGACTGTGCTACGGCGTACTGCAGACGACGACGACCCGTTCGAGCGTCCGATCGTGGCGAACGCCGACCAGTTGGTGATCGTGGCCGCGCTGGCCGATCCGCCGCCGCGCATCGGCATGATCGATCGAATCCTGGTAGCGGCCTACGACGCCGGGCTCGAACCGCTGCTCGTGCTGACCAAGGCCGACCTTGCCGACCCTGACGGGCTGATGGCGACCTACCGTCCGCTCGGGCTGCGGGTCGTGGCCGTCGAGCCGGGCGCCGACCTGGCTCCGCTGCGTGAGGCGCTGGCGGGCCACCGCAGCGTCCTGGTCGGGCATTCGGGCGTGGGCAAGTCCACCCTGGTGAACGCGCTGATCCCCGGTGTCGACCGGGAGGTCGGAGAGGTGAACGAGGTCACCGGACGTGGCCGGCACACTTCCACCAGCGCGATTGCCCTGCAACTGCCGGATGCCGGTGGCTGGGTGATCGACACCCCGGGCGTCCGCTCCTTCGGACTCAGCCACGTCACCCCGGACTCGATCGTCGCGGCCTTCTCCGACCTTTCCGAGATCGTCAAGGACTGCCCACGCGGCTGCCACCACGGCTCCTCCGAGCCGGAGTGCGCGCTCGACGTGGCGGTCGCCGAGGGCAGGCTCGCCGCCGAACGACTGGAGTCGTTCCGGCGCATGGAGAAGGCGTTCGGCTGACCTGGGGCGGCCCACGTCCGGAGACAACGCACCGTCGGCCTGCGGCATCACGGCCCCGAACGTCGCGGCGCTGCCCGCCCCGGTGGTGTCGTCGCGGACGCCCGGACCGACACCGCTAGATTGAGGGCCATGCCCGACCAAGCATTCCTCGATGACCTCCGGCTGGCCCACGTGTTGGCCGACCAGGCCGACGCGATCACGATGGCGCGGTTCAAGTCCACGGACCTCGTGGTGAGCACGAAGCCCGACCTGACCCACGTCACCGATGCGGACACCGCCGTCGAGGACGCCATCCGCAGCATGCTGGGGCGCACCCGTCCGCGTGATGCCGTGCACGGCGAGGAGCGCGAGGACTCCGGCTGGGGTCCTCGCCGCTGGGTGATCGATCCGATCGACGGCACCGCGAACTACGTGCGCGGCGTTCCGGTCTGGGCGACGCTGATCGGGCTGATGGTCGGCGATGAGGTGGTGGCCGGCGTGGTGTCGGCCCCGGCGCTGTCGCGGCGCTGGTGGGCCCACAAGGGCGGCGGTGCGTTCACCGGACGCACGCTGCTGCAGGGCACGCCGATCCGCACGTCCGAGGTCTCCGTCCTCGAGGACGCGTTCCTTTCGTACTCCTCCATCGACGGCTGGATCGAGTCCGGTCGCGGACAGCAGTTCGTCGACCTGATGCGCGACTGCTGGCGCACGCGCGCCTTCGGCGACTTCTGGAGCTACATGCTGCTGGCCGAGGGCACGGTGGATCTGGCGGCCGAGCCCGAACTCGCGCTCCACGACATGGCAGCGCTCACCGTGATCGTGACCGAGGCGGGCGGGAGGTTCACCAACCTGGACGGGCACGACGGCCCGCACGGGCCGGGTGCCATCGCCACCAACGGTGCGCTGCAGGACGAGGTGGTCGCCCGCCTCGCCACCGACGTCTGATCGCGAAGGCAGGATCCCGGGCCGCTTCTCCGGCGGACGCCCGCGCTGGGCGTCAGGCCGGTCGTCCGGCCCGTCGACGGGGACGGAACCGACCCTGCGTCGGCCGGCGGAACGACGAGGCGGCACCGCTGGAGAGCCGGCCGGGACGGATCGTCCGGGCTCCGCACTCGATCACGGCACCGGCCATTGCTCGGGAGGTCATGTCAGCACCTTCTCTCCAGTCCCACCGCAGGGCCGGCGGGCTGGTCCGCGGGTCAATGGCTCAATGTCATCGCATCCGGAGCCTCCGACATCAGTCCTCGTGCGGGCGACCTGCCTCGTCAGCCCCAACCGGGGCGGCGCCCGGGTTGGCGACCCGGCAGGAGCCGGACGACGAGCACAGCGCCCCACGCAGCCACCAGCAGCGGAACCGCCATCAGCACCGGCGGGTGCGCCAGCTCCCAGCCGAACACGGCGGCGAACCACGGCGTGCCCTGGCGCGCCGACAACACTCCGACGGCCCCCACCAGCGCGAACCCTGCCACCGACCACTGCTGTCCCACCGCAGCGCCTGCGAGTGCTACCGCTGCCCCCAGCGCGGCCCCGGTGCCGAGTGCGGGAGTCAGGAACCCACCCGTGATGCCCGTGCCGTAGGACACGCTGGTGGCCAACGGCTTGAGCAGAACCAGAGCGGCGAACCCGACCAGTGCCGTGCCGCCGCCCAGTGCGAGCTGCACGATGCCCTTGCCGTTGCCCAGCAGGCTCGGCCACCACACCGCCAACGCGCCCACCACGAGCCCGCCCAGGCCCGCCCACAGCGGCAGCTGCCAGCCGGGCCGCGGACGCAGGCGTCCCGCTTGGCGCAGCATGAGGTCGAACAGTCGGCCGAGGACCGCAGCCAGCGGCGCACCGAGAACCGCCCACCACCAGATCGGCAGGTCGACCGAAGCCTCGGGGTAGGCGTAGGTGGCCGCGGTGCCAAGGACGGGCCACGACACCACCACGGCGATGCCGCACACCGCTGACGAGATGAGCAGCGCGAACCACCCGAATCCCCCGGCCAGCACCTCCGCGGCGAACACCACACCACTGAGCGGCACGTTGTAGACCACGGCCAGTCCGGCGCCGGTGCCGGCAACCACCAGGCGCCGGCGCAGCTCCACCGGCAGGCCCGTGAGCGTGCTCACCACCGAGGAGAGCGCACCACCCACCTGCCGGGGCGCACCCTCACGTCCGATCGAGCTGCCGGTTCCGACAGCGACCACCTGCAGAACCGCGTCCAGGCTCAGCAGGCCAGCGGGGAGCCGCCGCGGACGCGGCGCCGCTCCGTCCTCGACCTTCGGGATCGGGCGGCGGCGCAGCACCATCCAGCCGAGCCCGCACAGCAGGCCACCCACCCCGGGTGCGAGAACCCGGACCAGGCGGTCGGACTGCTCGATACCGTCAAGGAAGCTGCCCTCGGAGTAGCCGAACGCGACGTGCTGGACGGCGTGCAGCAGCAGTGTCAGCAGGGTGCCGGCGACACCCACTCCCACGCCCGCGGCGAGGACCGCGACCGCGAGGCGCACCCAGCCGGGCCAGGTCCGCCGCAGGCGCGCGGCCCCGGCGACCACCTTCCGCCACGTCCAGCGTCGTGGCGGCCCGCCGGTCAACGGCACCGGGTCACCGTCCCTCCGCCCTGATCCGGGGGACGGCATCGAGCAGTGCGCGGGTGTAGCCGGTCTGCGGCTCGGCGTACACCGCCGATGTCGCGCCGCGCTCGATGATCCGGCCCTGCCGCATCACCGCGAGCTGGTCGCACAGGTGCCGCACGACCATCAGGTCGTGACTGACCACGATCAGGGTGAGCCCGCGGGCGGCGACCAGGTCGGTGAGCAGGTTCAGCACCTGGGCGCGTACCGAGACATCCAGCGCGGAGACCGGCTCGTCGGCGATCAGCACCTCTGGGTCCGGTGCGAGCGCGCGGGCGATGGCGATCCGCTGGCGCTGGCCCCCGGAGAACTCGTGCGGGTAGCGGCCTCCCGCGTCGGCGGGGAGGTCGACGGCCGCGAGCACCTCGGCCAGGCGCCGCTCCTGGTCCACCCGATCGGTGAGCTGGCTGCGGACGAGCCGCGAACGCAGTGGCTCGGTGATGATGTCGCTCACCCGCATCCGCGGGTTGAGCGAGGATCGCGGGTCCTGGAACACCATCTGCACCGACGCGCGCAGGAAGCCGAGCCGCTTCTCGGGCAGGTCGGTGATCTCGGTGCCCTCGAACCAGACCCGGCCCGCGGTCGGATGGTCGAGTCCCGCGAGCAGCCGGACCAGGGTGGACTTCCCCGAGCCGGACTCACCCACGATGCCGAGCCGCTGACCCCGTTCCAGGCTCAGGTCGACGGCATCCAGCGCGAGCACGTCCCGGCCGCCGTTGCGGTAGCGGCGGGTCAGGCCTTCGGCGCGATAGAGCTCGTCAGCTCGCGGCTCAGCCATGCGGGGCCTCCACGTAGAAGTCGTCCACGGTGGGCAGTCGCTGGCCCGGCTCGGCGCGGTCGAGCTGGGCGGTGGCCACCAGGCCACGGGTATAGGGGTGCTCGGGCGCGGTGAACAGCCGACCCACTGTGCCGGATTCGACGATCCGCCCGTCCAGCATGACCAGCACCTGGTCGCACACCTGGGAGACGACCGCGAGGTCGTGGCTGATGAACAGGCAGGCGGCGCCAGTGGCGTCCAGCACCTCGTCGAGCTTGGCCAGCACGAGCGCCTGCACCGTCACGTCGAGGGCCGTGGTGGGCTCGTCGCAGATCACCAGGTCAGGCGAGTTGATCAGGGCCATCGCGAGGATCGCCCGTTGCCGCTGGCCACCGGAGAGCTGGTGCGGGAACGCGTCCGCGACCCGCTCGGGATCGTCCAGGCCGACCTCGTCCAGCATGGCGATCACGCGTTGCCGGGCCGGGCCCGACTCTGCACCCTGATGAAGTCGCAGGACCTCCGCGACCTGGCGCCCGACCCGCATGGTGGGGTCGAGGGCGGTCATCGGCTCCTGGAACACCATCGAGACGGTGTTGCCGCGCAACCGGGCCAGGCCCGACTCGTCCAGCCCGACGATCTCGCTGCCGCCGAGCCGCACGGAGCCGTCCACGTGGGCGTACTCGGGAAGCAGCCCCATCACCGCCAGCGCGGTGACGGTCTTGCCGGACCCGGACTCCCCGATCACGCCGAGCCGTTGGCCGGCATCCAGGCTGAAGCTGACGCCCCGGACGGCCTCGGTCCGGCTGCGCCCGAAGCTCACCTGAAGGTCACGGACATCCAGCAGGCTCATGGCACCTCCCGGAGCCTCGGGTCGAGGTAGTCGCGCAGCCCGTCGCCGAGCAGGTTGAACCCCAGCACGGCGAGGGCGATCGCCAGACCCGGCCACAACGCCTGCAGCGGCGCGACGAAGAGGAACTGCTGGGCGTCGCGCAGCATGTTTCCCCAGGTCGGCGTGGGACGCGGAGTGGCCAGACCCAGGTAGGACAGCGCCGCCTCGGCCAGGATCGCCAGCGCGAAGCCCACAGAGGCCTGCACGCCAACCACCGGCGCGATGTTGGGCAGGACGTGCCGTCGCGCGATCCCCCACCGGGACGTTCCGGAAGAGCGCGCGGCGAGCACGAAGTCGCTCGCCATCACCTGCAACGTGCCGGCCCGGGAGACCCGGGCGAACGCGGGGATGCTGGCCACCCCGATCGCGACCATCGCGGTCACCGTCGACGCGCCGAACACCGAGGCGAGCAGAATCGCCAGCAGCAACGCGGGGAAGGCGTAGACCACGTCGCCGGCACGCATCACGACCTCGTCCACCCAGCCGCCGGTCTGGCCGGCCAGCATGCCGAGCGGTACGCCGAACACCGCTGCCAGCCCGACCGAGATGATGCCGACCGCCAGCACCGTCCGTGCACCCACCATCAACCGGCTGGCGATGTCGATGCCGAACCCGTCCGTGCCCAGAAGATGCGGCCAGCCCGGTCCGAGCAGGCGCTGGCCCGGCACCACCCGGATCGGGTCGAAGGGGGTCCAGAACAGCGAGACCACCGCCGTGACGACGACGAGCGCGACCAGGGCCAGGCCCGCGACCAGCTGTGCCCGCTTCACCGCGAACCCGCTCCCTGGGTCGCAGCCCTGCGAGAGCTCTGCCGCGGGTCGATCACCAGATAGGAGAAGTCCACCAGGGCGCTGATCAGCAACACGGCCAGCACCAGGAACATCACCGTGCCCTGCACGACGACGAGATCCCGTCGGTCGACCGACATCAGCAGCAGGCTCCCCAGCCCGGGAAGGGTGAACACCGACTCAACCACGATGGCGCCCACCAGCACGCTGGACAGTTGCAGTCCGAGCACGGTGACCAGGGAGATCGCGGCGTTGCGGACGCCGTGGCGCAGGAGCGCGCGCATCGGCGTCCACCCGATCGAGCGGGCGGTGCGGTAGTAGTCCTCGTCCAGGACCTCGAGGAACGCCGAGCGGACGTAGCGGATCAGGACCGCGGCCTGCACCGCGGCGAGGGTGATCGCAGGGAGCACCAGGTGGGACGCCCACTGGCCAGGATTCTTCAGCAGGGGGACGTAGCCGTTCGCTGGCAGCCAGCGCAACCAGACGGAGAAGACCAGCACGAGCAGGATGCCGCCCCAGAACACAGGGATCGCCATGCCGACCTGGGCGGCGGCACTGATCGTGAATCCTGGCCAGGAGCGCCGTTTGAGGGCTGCCACCATGCCGGCCGGCAGCGCGATCAGCAGCGAACCGACGAGTCCGAACAGCACCAGCCACAAGGTGACCGCGATCCGAGGGGCGAGCAGGGCCAGCACCGGCTGGCCGTTCAGGTGCGAGTGGCCGAAGTCGCCGGTCAGCATGCCGCCGATCCACTCGAGGTACTGGACGGGTAGCGGACGGTCCAGGCCGAGCTGCGCGCGAAGCTGCGCGAGGGCTTCAGGGGTCGCGTCGGTGCCGAGCAGCACTTGCGCGACGTCGCCCGGCAGAGCGTGGGTGACGAGGAAGATCAGCAGGGACGCCCCCAGCAGGCTGACGACGAACACCCCCAGTCGCCGGCCCACCCTCAGGGCGAGGTTCATTGCTGCGCCGATCCTGCCTACCGGTTGGTGATGGTGGTGAGGTCGAAGCTGAGAGTCGTGGCGTTCTGGGGAATGCCGGTGACTGTGGCCTTGGTGATCACCAGGTTGGGCAGCGCGAACAGCCAGATCGCCGCGCACTGCTCGGCCAGGTAGTGGGCCGCAGCCTTCATCCCCTCGACACCCTCATCCTCGGTGGTCGCCTGGTCCGCTGCGTGGTACATCGAGGCGTACTTGGCGTCCCCGTAGTGCCAGTAGTAGGTCTTGTCGGCGAACTTGCCGAGATCGCGGGCCTCCACGTGCGCAACGATCGTCATGTCGTAGTCGCCCTTGGTGAACACCTCGTCGAGCCAACGGCTGAAGTCGAGTTCCTCCGTGGTCACCTTCACCCCGATGTCGCGAAGCTGGCTGGCCACGAACTGGGCCGACTTCACCGCATACGGGATCTCGGGGACGCGCAGCCGAAGGGTGAGACCGTTGCCGTAACCCGCGTCCTTGAGCAGGGCCTTGGCCTTGTCCGGGTTGTACGGGTAGAGCCCGGAGAGGTCTTCGTACCACGGGTCGGTGGGCACGCTCATGGTGCCGATCAGCGTGCCCTGGCCGGCCCACACGGTGTCCAGCAGGTCCTTGCGGTTGATCGCCATGGTGAGCGCCTGCCGCACCTCGAGCTTGGACAGCGCCTTGCTGGAGTTGTTCAGACCGAGCACGACCTCGCCGTTGGTGGTGCCCGTGATCGTCGTGTACTGGCTGGTGTCGGCGAACTGCGGCAGGGCGTCGGGAGCCTGCAGGTTCGAGATGACGTCCAGGTCGCCGCTGAGCATGGCCGCGTTCATCGCGTTCGGATCGCTGAAGTACCGGAAGGTCACCTCGTCGAAGCGGGCGGGGTTGCCCCAGTAGTTGGTGTTGTCGCCGAGCACCACGCTGTCGCCCTGGATGTGGGACTTCACCTGGTAGGGCCCCGAGCCGGCGCTGGTCGTGCCCAGGTCGCCGGTGTAACTGGGGTCGAGCATCATGCCGAGCGTCGAGGACATGTCGTAGAGCCACATCAGCGAGGGGTGCAGCAGCGTGATCTCGACCTGGTGGGAGTCGATGACCTTCGCCCCTGACACGACCGCGAGCTGGGCCTTCAGGGTCGGCGTGAGCGATGCGTCCGCCTTCAGCCGCTCGATGTTGGCGACCACTGCTGCAGCGTCCACCGGGTTGCCGGAGGCGAACTTCGCCGCCGGATTCAGGTGGAAGGTGTAGGTGAGGCGATCCGGACTGATTTCCCACCGCTGGGCGAGCAACGACTTGATCTCGCCGGCCGAGTCGACCTTGACCAGCGTCTCGTACACGTTGTAGAGGAGCACCTGCGGGATGGACGCTGCCGGGTTGTGCCACGGGTCCATCGATGCCGGCTCGAGCGTCGCTCCAACGGTCAGGGTCCGATCGGCTTGCGTCTCGCTGCCGCTTCCCGTCGGTGAGGAGGTTCCCGGCGTACACGCGGCCAGGCCCAGCGCCAGTGCGAGGCCGAGCAGGACCGAAAGGGTCCTGATCGACCAGGAGCGGGGACGCCGGGACGAAGCGGCGTAGGTCATGTGCCCTCCACGCGTGGTCGGTTCCCCGCGACGCGAGGAGCGCAAAGAGTCTAGCGGAGGGACGATCGCCGACTTCCCGTCCCGCCGAACGCCTCCGTGTCGATCGGCTCGGCCCCGCTCGGGGGGGTGTGCGATGGGGACCTTCGCGGGGCGCCAGGAGGGCAGGATTTGAGTCCCTCGCGAGTCTCACCTAAGCTGTACAAGCCGACGCGGGGTGGAGCAGCTCGGTAGCTCGCTGGGCTCATAACCCAGAGGTCATAGGTTCAAATCCTATCCCCGCTACGAACGGAGACCCGTTCCTGACGAGTGTGCATGTAGCCGTCAGGTACGGGTCTTCTGGTATCTGCAACCGCGGAACCCCCTGCCCTCGAACAGCGGAGCCAGGGTCGCAGTCTCCGGTATTGCCGGTGTGGATGGGGCCGAGCAGGCTGAAACCCTCGACCCGGCGGGAGGTGTCATGGGCAGCCTGATCTACGCGGCGAACGTCTCGCTCGACGGCTATCTCGAGGACGAGGCCGGTTCCCTGGACTGGTCCGTGCCCGACGAGGAGGTGCACGCATTCTGGAACGAATACCAGCGTCGCATCGGAACCGCGCTCTACGGGCGACGCATGTACGAGACGATGCGGGTGTGGGAGAGCGACGACTGGCTGGCCGACGAGCCCGCAGTGGTCCGCGAGTTCGCTGCACTCTGGCGTGACACGGACAAGATCGTCTACTCATCCTCGCTCGCCGGGGTGTCCACCGCGCGCACCACGCTGGAACCACGGTTCGAGCCCGAAGCGGTTCGGCGACTCACGCAGGCCTCCCGCGCCGACCTGAGCATCGGCGGTGCCGAGATCGCGGCCGAAGCGTTCCGGCACGGCCTGGTGGACGAGTGCGTGCTCCTGCTGTGCCCGGTCGTCGTGGGCGACGGCAAGCCAGCGCTTCCCCGGGGTGCGCGGCTCGACCTCGAACTGCTGGATCACCGACGCTTCGACAACGGTGCGGTCCTTCTCCGCTACGCCGTCCGCAACCAGCGGGGCCCGCGATCGACACTCAGGGGCGCACCAGCGACTTGATCGCGCGGCGCTCGTCCATGGCGGCGTACGCCTCGCCGATCTGGGCCAGCGGAAGCTCCAGGTCGAAGACCAGTCCCGGGTTGATCGTGCGGGCGAGCACCTTCTCCATCAACTCCGGAAGATACGTCCGGCAATGCGCCGGGCCGCCCTTGATGCCCACGTTGCGCCAGAACAGGTCGTTCACCGGCAGGTCCCCGTGAGGCACGCCGACCAGTCCGATGTTGCCGCCGTCGCGGACGCAGCCGATCGCCTGCAACCGGGCCTGCTCGGTTCCGACGCACTCCAGCACGCAGTCCGCGCCGATCCCGTTGGTCAGCTCCCTGACCGCAGCCATGCCCGCCTCGTCGCGCTCTGCGACGATGTCGGTGGCACCGAACTCGCGGGCCACCTGCTGGCGGGCCGCGTGGCGGCTCATCGCGATCACCGTGGGTGCGCCCAGCTGCACTGCAGCGAGCACCGCGCAGAGCCCGACAGCGCCGTCACCGACGACGGCCACGGTGGTGTCCGGCCCGACGCCCGCCGAGACGGCCGCATGCCAACCCGTGCACATCACGTCTGAAAGCGCGAGCAGACTCGGAATCAGGTCCGCCTCGGGCATGCCGGGAGTAGCGACCAGCGTGCCCTCGGCCAGCGGGACGCGGATCTTCTCCGCCTGACACCCGGCGTAGTGGTCACCGTTGATGCAGTTCGCCGTCGCCCCCTTGCGGCACACCGGACAGATGTTGTCGGACGGGTTGAAGCCGCCCACCACGAAGTCGCCCGCCTTCACCGTGGTGACCGCGTCGCCGACCGCCTCCACCACCCCGCAGAACTCGTGGCCGATCGGCACGGGTTGCGGCACCGGGGCGAGCCCGCGGTAGCGCCACAGGTCCGAACCACACACGCACGCGGCGACCGTGCGCACCACGGCGTCGGTCGGTTCGATGATCTCGGGATCGGGACGCTGCTCGTAGCGCACGTCACCGGGGGCATGAATCACAGCTCCGAACATGCCGTCAGCCCATCACACCTGCGCCGGCTGCAACAGTCCCCAGTACACCTCTCCTCCGAAGTGCTCCCGGAGCGGGTCGGGCAGGGGCAGGATGGGCGCATGAGCGAGAAGCCGCCCAAGCTGCCCAAGCTGCCCAAGGACGTGTACGAGGCCGAACTGCTCCGGCTCCAGGCCGAGCTGGTCGAACTACAGGAGTGGGTCAAGGCCACCGGTGCCCGGATCGTGATCGTGTTCGAGGGGCGGGATGCCGCCGGCAAGGGCGGTGCGATCAAGCGCATCACCGAGTACCTCAACCCCAGGGTGGCCCAGATCGTGGCGCTGCCTGCGCCCACCGAGCGCGAGCGGACGCAGTGGTACTTCCAGCGCTACATCGCACACCTGCCCGCTGCGGGGGAGATCCGGCTGTTCGACCGCTCCTGGTACAACCGCGGCGGCGTCGAGCGGGTGATGGGCTACTGCACGCCCGAGGAGCACCAGCGCTTCCTGCGCCAGTGCCCGACGTTCGAGCGGGCGCTGATCGAGGACGGGATCATCCTGCGCAAGTACTGGTTCTCCGTGTCCGACCGGCAGCAGGAGAAGCGGTTCCGGTCCCGCCTGACCGACCCGATGCGCCGCTGGAAGCTGTCCCCCACCGACCTGGAGTCATTGACCCGCTGGGAGGCCTATTCGCGGGCCAAGGACGAGATGTTCGTGCACACCGACATCCCCGAGGCCCGCTGGAACGTCGTCGAGGCTGAGGACAAGAAGCGGGCCCGGCTGAACATGATCGCCCACCTGCTTTCCTCGATCCCCTACGAGCACGTGCCGCACCTGGAGATCGTGCTTCCCGAGCGCCCGCCCTCGACCGGCTACCAGCGGACGGCGCGTTCCCTGCAGCACGAAGTGCCCGACCACGCGGCCACGCTCACGGGGAAGGTGGTCGAACCCGCCTACGTCGACCCGGAGGACTGACCCCGGGGAGGGCTCAGGCGACCAGGCCCGGCGCTCCCCCGCTGGAGACCACCGGCCCGCCCGCCTCGCGCCAGGCATTCATGCCGCCGCTGACGGCGAATGCCTCGACACCGCGACTGCGCAGGATCCGGACGGCATCCGCGGCGCGGCTGCCGCTGCGGCACAGCACGATCACCCGGCGCTTCGTCCATCGCGGCAACCAGGTGGACGCGAGTTGCCCGATCGGGATGTGGGTCGCCTGCGGGGCGTGACCGGCCTCCCACTCGTAAGGCTCACGCACATCGAGCAGCTGGCAGCCACCTGCCACCATCCAGCGCGCCTGGTCCACCGTCAGCTGCGGTGCCGCGTCGTTCATCAGTGTCCTTCCGCTCGTCATACCCCCGGGGGTATTTGCTATCCTAGCCGTAGGAGGTGTCCATGTCACAGATCGCAGGCCCGAGCCGCCTTGCCGGCTGGGCAACACTGCGCACCTGGCCGGCGCGCCGCTGGGCCGCGGCCGCGCTCGGCGCAGCCGGCACAGTGGCGGTGATCGGGCTACCCACCGTCCTGATCCCCAACCCGGTGTTCGGCCGCGATGCCCCACCCACCTGGTGGGCATGGCCGGTGCTGGCCGTGACAGCGGTCCTCGCCGGGCTGCTCGGCGCCACCTACGTCCGACTGCCCGCGGCGGAGCGGACCACCGCCGCGAAGGCAGGGGTCGCCGGCGGCATCCTCAGCTACCTCGCGGTCGGGTGTCCGGTCTGCAACAAGCTCGCCCTGCTCGCGCTCGGCTACACCGGAGCGCTGCGGTGGTTCGCCCCGATCCAGCCGTGGCTCGCCGCCGCCGGGATGCTCCTGCTGGGCTACGCGCTGCATCGCCGCCTCAACGGCGAGATCGCCTGCCCCGTGCCGGCCGACCGGGGCCGATGACCCCGACCCCCCTCGCTCGCCTGGACGCCCTGGTCGCGCACGCCGCGGCCGACCTTCAGGGTGCCGACGCCGGGGCGCCGGTCTGCGCGACCGACCGGCGCAACCGTTCCGTGGCCGCAGTGAAGCGCGCAGAGGGACGCTGGGCGGCCCTGCGCGGTGCCCAGCGCCAGATCGGGCGCGGCGCCGAGCCGGGCGCCGCACTCCAGGACGCTCACCTGCGCTGGCAGGCCGACCTCGCCCGGCACCTGGCGAAGGACTCGGGACGCGAATGGGTCGCCTACTGCCGCGGAGGGGTCGAGGCGCTGGAGGAGCTCATGGAGTCGGCTCCCGGGCGAGATCCGGGGGTCGAGCAGGCGATCACAGCGGCCGGGACGCAGCAGACAGTGGTCGTGGATCAGAAGTCGTAGTCGTCGTAGCCGTCAGCGAGCCTCGACCAGTTCGCGATCTCGGGACGCGCGGTGTGCCCGGGCAAGGGCACGCCCAGGAACTCCCGCTGTACCCATTCGAGCAGGTCCGAGCCGTACCAGATCACGTCGCTCTGCACGACAGAGAGCACCGGGCTCGGGGACGGGTAGGGTCCGGCCGGCAGGTACCGGTGGGCGTACAGCGGGAGCAGCCGCGGCCAGCCGGCGAGCACGATCGCCGCGCGCTCGGTCGCCGCGTCGCCGTCGGCGGGACGCTCCCCCCAGGACGCCGGCCAGAACTCGTTGTGGGTGACGTCGAACAGCAGCCCTTCCACCGGCGCCCGCAGCCGCTCCCGTACCCGGTCGTCAGGGTCGCGACGCCAGTCGAGCCATCCGTCGCCCACCGGCACGCCGATGCTGAGCAGCGCGGCGTGGTCGGCGCAGAACACGATCCCCCACTTGGCCTGCACTGCGGAGAGCTCGGCACCCGACAGGCCCGGCTCGAGCCGCGCCCCGGCATCCGCCAATGCCTCCGCGGCCAGGGTCACCACATCCCGCATTCCCCCATCATCACCCCGTCCCCGCACGCGCGCAGCCATTCCGGGACACCGGCATTCCGCACACCACCAGGCGATAGAGTCGCCGTTGCCGTCCTGATCTGGAGATCCCGTGCCCTACGACGTGGCTGAATTGCGCACCCACTTCCCGTCCCTGGCGTCCGGGACGGCCCACTTCGACGGGCCGGGCGGAACCCAGACCCCACGCGAGGTGGCAGCCGCGATCGCGACCACCCTCAGCGCCCCTCTCTCCAACCGCGGCAGCACCGGTGCCTCCGAGGCGAACGCCGACGCCGCCGTCAACGGCTTCCGGGCCGCCGGTTCCGACCTGCTCGGCGTCCCGGCGTCCGGCATCGTGCACGGCCGCAGCGCCACCCAGCTCACCTACGACTTCTCCCGCGCGCTCGCGAAGCAGTGGACGCCCGGCGACGGCGTGGTGGTGAGCCGGCTCGACCACGACGCCAACGTGCGCCCGTGGCTGCAGGCTGCGGACGCGGCGGGCGCCTCCGCCCGCTGGATCGACTTCGACCCCGCCACCGGTGAGGTGGACGCCGCGAGCGTCGCCGCCGCGATCATCCCCGGCACCCGCCTGGTCGCGATCACGGCCGCGTCCAACCTGATCGGCACCCGGCCCGACCTGCCCGCGATCGCGGACGCGGCCCACGCCGTTGGCGCGCTGCTCTGGGTGGACGGCGTGCACTACGCCGCCCACGAGTTCGCGGACGTGCCGCGACTGGGCGCGGATTTCTTCGTCTGCTCGCCGTACAAGTTCCTCGGCCCGCACTGCGGCCTGCTCGCCGCATCTGCGGAGCTGCTGGAGACCGTGCACCCCGACAAGCTGCTGCCGTCCACCGAGGTGGTGCCGGAGCGCTTCGAACTGGGCACACTTCCCTACGAGCAGCTCGCAGGGGTCACCGCCGCGGTGGACTTCCTGGCTGGCATCGGCGGCACCGACGGGACGCGCCGGCAGCGGCTGGAGGCGTCCTTCGCTGCGATCGACGCCCACGAACGACGCCTGCGAGCCCGCCTCGAGGACGGTCTCGACGCCCTCGGCGACGCCGTGGTCGTGCACTCGCGCGCCGGCGAACGCACCCCGACCCTGTTGCTCAGCCTGCCCGGCCGACGCACGTGGGACGCCTACCAGTTCCTCGCCACGCGCGGGGTCCTGGCCCCAGCCGGCTCGTTCTACGCCTACGAGACGTTCCGGCGGCTGGCGCTGCCCGACGAACACGGACTGCGGCTCGGCCTGGCGCCGTACAGCACCGACGAGGACGTGGACCGCGTCCTCGAAGGACTGGCCGTGTTCCTCGGCCGCTCATCCTGAGCCTGCCGAGGGGGTCAGATCCCACCCCAGACGGCCGTGGCTCCGCTGTGGCCGGTGAGCACGACCAGCACGAGCGCTGCGACCGCACTGAGACCGGCCAGCCCGGCCGACGCCCACCGCAGGCCCGTCGAACGCTCGCGCAGCAGCAGCGCCGCGGGCAGCAGCAGCGCCAACGCCACCGCAGGATAGGGGGCGAGCTCGCCCCAGGCCCGGTGCGCGGCGACCGCCGCTCGGCCGCCACCCAGACCCGCGGCCAGCGCCTCGCCAGACAACCGGGCGACCACGGCCGCGCCGGCACCCGCCACGGCGAAGGCCACCACCAGCCAGCCGTACCGGTCCCGCGCCGGTGCCCAGGCCAGGACGGCGAGAGCGCCGAGCGCGGCCAGCGGGATCAGCACCACGGCTGCGTGCACGACCAACGGGTGCAGGGGCAGTCCGAGGACATCCACGGCTACTTCTTCACCGGGTCGCCGTCGCGGTTCAGCACGAACCAGACCTGGTTCACGTCCTGCCCCAGCACGTCACCGGGCTTCGTGTCGGCCTTCCAGTAGTACAGCGGCCAGCCGTTGTAGGTGGCCTGCGTGGAACCGTCCGTGCGCTGGAACGAGCCGAGCTTGGAGTCGTCCACTCCACTGCCCGCGGTCGGCGTGCCGAGCAGTGGAGGCCACGCGACCAGGCACTGGGCGGTGCACGCGCTGGTGTTCGCGCTGTCCTTGGTGAACATGTACAGGGTCATGCCCTTGCCGTCGACCAGGATCTGGCCGAGGCTGCTGTCGGCCATGGCGAGGCTGAGTGTGGTGGGATCCGCCGCCGCGGGAGCCGCGGACGTGCTCGCTGGTGCGGACGCGGCCCCCGCCGGCGACACCGGCGACGCCGGCGCGGCGGACTGCGTGCAGCCGCTCAGCAGAACAGCGCAGGCAGCGGGTGCGGCAAGCAGGGCGAGACGGGATCGTGCGAGCATGGGGTCCTCCTCAGATCGGGTGGTCTTGCAGGTGATACGGGCGGGATTCCGATTCGGATTGCAGCGCGGCGCAATCCGTTGGGGCCGTTCGTCCGTAACTCCTGGTGTGAGCGTGTTCTCCCTCGCAGACCGGGCGCCCGATGCGGCGCTCGTGCACGCGCTCGCGGTGAACGACGATGCCGCCGCTGCGGCGTTCGTCCGCCGGTTCCAGGGCCCCGTGTTCGGCCTGGCCGTCTCGATCACCCGAGACCGTGCACTCGCCGAGGACGTCGCCCAGGAGGCCTTCCTTCGAGCATGGCGCGCCGCGACCAGCTACGACTCCCGGCGTGGCTCGGTGCTGACCTGGCTGCTCACGATCACCCGGAACCTGTCGATCGACGCCGTTCGGGCCCGGCGCACCGCCCCGGTGGAGGCCGGCGAACTCGAACTGATGATCGCGACGACACTGCGCGGGAATCCCCCGGACGGCACCGGCGGCCGGGTCGAGTCGCTGGCTGCCGCCGAACGACTCGCTGAATTGCCGATCGAGCAGGCGCGGGCGGTCGTTCTGGCCGTGGTCGGTGGACGTACCGCGGCCGAGGTCGCAGAGTACGAGGGGATCCCGCTCGGCACGGCCAAGACCAGGATCCGGTCGGGGCTGCGCAGAATGCGACTGGCACTGGAGGCGGAACGTGACTGAGTGGCACCCGGAACCCGACGAACTGGTCGCGCTCGCCCTCGCTCAGACCGGGCCCGGCGACGAGGAACGCCTGGTCACGCACCTCGCGTCCTGCGCGACCTGCCGAGACGAGTACGCCGGGCTTTCCGACGGCGTCCAGCAGACCCTCGCCGCGGCCCCCGCCATCGCCCCGCCCGCCGGCTTCTCCGGCCGGGTCCTCGATGCCATGACCGCTGCGCCGACCCCCTCCGTTCGCCCTCGCCGGGCCTCGCGCCTGCTGGTCGCCGCAGCCGTCCTGGCCGGCCTGCTCGCCGGTGTCGGCGGCACGCTCGCCGCGACGGCCTGGCTCGAACGCCCCCCGGCGTCGACCAGCCACGCGCCCGTCGCGACCCCCCTGCTCACCGCCGACGGCACCGCGATCGGCTCGGCCGGACTGGCCCTGTTGTCGGGGCGCCCCTACCTCGTGCTCAACGTCACCTCCGGCAGGCCGGGGACCACCTACGAGTGCGTCCTGGTCGGAGCGGACGGGAGCCGCACCAGTGGAGGCAGCTGGACCCTCTCCGACGACTACGGCACGGGGCGGGCCTCAGGATCGTGGCTCGTGCCGATCAGCGGGGAAGCTCCCGTCGCCGTCGAACTGGTCGGCCCCAGCGGCGCGGTGTGGTCCCACGGCAGCTTCTGACCCACCTGCCCGGGCGACCTTCCCCGGGCGCTCAGGTAGCCACCGTCGCCAGCACCTCGCCGTGCGGGACCAGGAACCACGCGTCCGGGTGCCCGGCCCACTCGAGCCAGGCCCTGCTGAGCCGTTCCAGATCGGCCCGCGTGGCGAGGCCTGATTCCACGGCGTGGCCGGCGAAGGCGGATGACAGCACCCGTTCCGACCACGTGCGTGCCCACCACCCTGCGCCGTCGCCGCGGGTGTAGGTCCACGCCGAACTGGTCGCCGTGAGGTCGGTCAGGCCCGCGGCGTGGGCCCACGCGACCAGGTGCCTGCCCGCGTCCGGCTCTCCGCCGGAGAGGCGCGCGACGGCCCGGTAGAGATCACGCCACTCGGTCAGCCCGGCGTGCTCGGGATACCACGTGAACGCGCCGTAGTCGCCGTCGCGCACCGCGATGACCCCGCCGGGGCGCACCACCCGCGCCAGTTCGCGCAGCGCGGCCACGGGGTCGTCGAGGTGCTGCAGCACCTGGTGGGCGTGGGCCACGTCCACGCTGTCGTCGGGAACGTCCAGCCGGTACCCGTCGCCGACCCGGAAGTCGATCGTGCCACTCCCGGAGCGTCCGGCGTTGGCGCGGGCGACCTCGAGCACCCCCGGTTCGATGTCGATCGCGATCACCCGGCCTGGCGCGACCCGGGCGGCGAGACCTGTTGTGATCGTGCCCGCGCCGCAGCCGAGGTCGAGCACCGTCAGGCCCGGTCGCAGGGAGGGCAGCAGGTAGGCGGCCGAGTTCTCGGCCGTGCGGTGGGAGTGCGAGTCGATCACGCTCGCGGAGTAGCCGTGCACGTAGCTCCGGTTTTTCGTGCTCACCGATTCAGCCAACGCCCGCATCGCGGGTGCTGTCCAGCGCCCGTCTCAGCGACGGTGGCGGATGTCGGAGGCGGTCGGGATACTGACCGGCATGAGCTACGACGAGGAGCTGGCCGGGCGGATCAGGGCGGGCCTTTCCTTCACCGAGGGAGTGACCGAGAAGCGCATGTTCGGCGGGCTGGGGTTCATGGTTGACGGGCACATGGTGGCTGCGGCCAGCAGCGGGGGCGGAGTGATGCTGAGGCTCGACCCGACCGAGGCCGCAGACCTGGTGGACGGAGCGCAGGTGCGCCCCTTCCGCATGAACGGTCGCGAGCCGGCCGGCTGGCTGTACCTCGAGCCGGAGGCAGTCGACGGTGGCCACCTGCAGCGATGGCTCGAGCGGGGGCTCGCGTTCGTGCGGACGCTGCCGCCGAAGTAGACGCTAGCCGAGGGTGGCGAGGTAGTCGCGCAGCTGCTGCACGACGAAGGCGTGGTCGTCCAGCTGGGGCAGCCCGGAAACGCCGACCGCGCCGATCACCGTGCCACCCCTCAACCGGATCGGCACCACCCCGCCGTGCGCGGCGAACAGGCTGGCGTCCAGTCGCGAGTCGGTGTCGAAGCTCTTGCCGCCGTTGCGGAAGCTCTCCCCCACCGCCAGGGACGCCTGCCCGTAGCGCAGAGCCACCCTCGTCTTGCGGGCGAGCCAGTCGTCGTTGTCGGAACTGGAGCCGGGCAGGGCAGCGTGGAACACGCGCTGCTGGCCCAGCATGATCCCGATCACGATCGGCAGCTCCTCCTCCGCAGCGGCCTGCCGCATCCGACTGCCCAGCAGCCAGGCGTCGTCGAGGGTGAAGTCGTCGAACCGCAGTTCCCGCTCCTCGTTCTCCAGTTGCTCCGCCAGCACACCCATCCCGAGCCTCCGTCCTCTCGCTGGCGAGCATATGACGTGCGCGTGGAACACTGGCGACATGCGCGTACATCTGGGTTGCGACCATGCCGGGCTCGACCTGAAGGACCACCTGATCGCCTGGCTCACCGCGCACGGCCACGAGCCGGTCGACCACGGCCCGTTCAGCTATGACCCCGAGGACGACTATCCCGTGTTCTGCCTGCGGGCCGCGCAGGGCGTGGTGGCCGACCAGGCCGCCGGCATCGACGCACGGGGAGTGGTCATCGGCGGGTCGGGCAACGGCGAGCAGATCGCTGCGAACAAGGTCGAGGGCGTCCGCGCAGCCCTGGCGTGGTCGGATGAGACCGCGCGACTGGCGCGCGAGCACAACGACGCGAACGTCGTCGCGGTCGGCGGACGAATGCACTCGCTGGACGACATGACCCGGTTCGTGGAGATCTTCCTCACCACCGGCTTCAGCGGTGCCGAGCGACATGCCCGGCGGATCGGCATGCTCACCGGCTACGAGCGGACCGGCGAACTGCCGCCGCTGCCGCGCTCCGCCAGGTAGCTGGACCCATCGCCGGAGCGTCGTGTCCGGTGCGCGCCACCGATGACGTCCGGCGGCGGCCGATGTGATGAGATGGGCAAGTGCCCTATCGACTGAACTACCCGATCCACCAGCGCACCCTGGGCAACGGACTCCGTGTGGTGGTGAGCCCCGACCACAGCGTCCCGCTGGCGGCGGTGAACCTCTGGTACGACGTGGGCTCGCGGGACGAGCGTCCCGGCGAGTTCGGCTGGGCGCACCTGTTCGAGCACCTGATGTTCTCCGGCTCCCAGCACGTCGCCAGCGGTGAGCACCTGAACGCCCTCCAGTCGCTCGGCGGCTCGGTGAACGCCACCACGTGGTTCGACCGCACCAACTACTTCGAGACGCTGCCGGTGGGTGCGCTCGACCTCGCCCTGTGGATGGAGGCCGACCGGCTCGCGACTCTGCCCGACCATCTGGACGAGGCCAGCGTCCAGACCCAGCGGGAAGTGGTCAAGGAGGAGAAGCGACAGCGCTACGACAACGTGCCCTACGGGGACGCGATGCCGCAGCTGGTCGAGCTGGTCTTCGGTCCCGACCACCCGTACGGGCACACCACGATCGGCTCCATGGCCGACATCGACGGCGCAACGGTCGAGGGTGCGGCGACCTTCTTCCGTAACCACTACCGTCCCGACAACGCGGTGCTCACCATCGTCGGCGACATCACCGCGAAGGATGCATTCAAGCGGGCCGAGCGCTACTTCGGCCACCTGCCCTCGTGGAACCGCCGGGTCCGTCCGGCGGCCGTCGCACTGGCGCCGCTCACCGGCGTCCCGACCAGTGAGGTGACCGGACGCGTCCCCGCCGCGGCCACCTACTACGCATGGCGACTACCGGCGCGGGATACCTGGGCGTTCGACGCCTGCGAACTCGCCCTGTCGGTGCTCGGCGGTGGGCAGACGTCGCGACTGCACAGGGAGCTGGTCCGCAGCCAGCGGGTGGCAGCAGGCGTCGGAGCGTCCGCGATGCCGCTGATCGGCGGCACCTCGTTCGGCGTCGTCAACGTGCGGGCTCTGCCGGGGCAGGACATCGACGCGGCTCACCGCGCCGCTCTGGTCCAGATCGAGCGGCTCTCGGATGCGGGAACGACGCAGGCAGAGCTGGACCGCGCGAAAGCCCAGTTCGCGCGCGAGTGGCTCACCGAACTGGCCCGGTTCGACTCCCGCGCCGACCTGATCGGCGCCTACGCAACGCTGCACGACGACCCTGACCGGGTGAACCGCAAGCTGGAAGAGGTCGAGCGCCTCACGCTCGACCAGGTCGCAGAGGCGTGCAGCGCGTTCCTTGAGCCGGGCCAACGGGCCCAGCTCGACTACCGGCAGGAGGTCGTCGATGCGGCGCAGTGACCAGCGTCCCGAGGTGAAGGCGCCGCAGCGCTGGCGCTTCCCCGACCCGACGCGGCTGTGGCTGGACAACGGCATGCAGCTGATGGCGTGCGATCGCGAGGGCCAGCACGTCGCGGCCGTCTCGCTGATTCTGGACGCACCGCTCAACGCAGAGCCGGTTGATGTCGAGGGCGTCGCCACGATCACGCAACGGTGCCTGGACGAGGGCACGGCGCCACACCCTGGACCCCTGTTCGCGGAGGCGCTGGAGGACATCGGGGCCGTGCTGGGCGGGTCCGCAGGCTACCCGGGCAGCGAACTCTCCGTTGAGGTGCCGACCGACCGTCTCGGCGAGGCTCTCACCCTGCTGGCCGAGGTGGTGCGCGAGCCCGAACTGCGCCCGGACGACGTCGACCGGCACCGTACGCTGCGCCTGGCCGAGATCGAGCAGCTGCTGGCGAACTCGGCGCACCGCTCGGCGGTGGAATTCCGGGCAGCCTGCATCCCGAGCCGATACCGCGCGTCCCGCATGGTCGGGGGCAGCCAGGCCACGGTGTCGGCGATCACCCACGACGACGTCCTGTCGTTCCACGAGCGCTACTACCGCCCGGACGCCGCGACGCTGATCATCTCCGGCGAGCTGTCCGGGCAGGAGTTCGCCCAGGCCGCCACCGCGTTCGGCGACTGGGAGAGCCCCGCCGAGGGCTACACCAGCCACGAGGTGCCCGGTTCCCGGACCCCGCACTGCTGGCTGATCGACCGTCCGGGCGCCGTCCAGGCGGACGTGCGGCTCGGCGGCTTCGGGATCGACCGGGGCGACCCGCGTTGGGCGGACGTGCAGGTGGCCACCCACGCACTGGGCGGGGCGTTCCTGAGCCGGCTGAACCGGGTGCTCCGCGAGGAGAAGGGGTTCACCTACGGAGCGCACCTGGTGAACACGCCGATGCGCGAAGGTGGCCTGATCAGCATGCAGGGTTCGTTCCGCACCGAGGTGGTGCCGGAGGCCCTCACACTGGCCCGGGACCTGCTCGACCTCACCAGCGCACCGATCACCCAGGCCGAGGTGACCGACGCCGTGAACTACACCAAGGGCGTCGCACCGCTGCGGTACTCCACGGCCCAGGGCATCACCGACCGGATCGCCGCCCTGGTTCGCGACGGGGTGAACGTCGAGTTCGTGAATGCGAACTTCGAGGCGATCGGCCTGGTCACGCCGGAGTCGGCGACCCAGTCGATCATGGAGCTGCTGCCTCCGGACGGCCTCACCCTCGTCGTCGTCGGCGACGCCGCCTCGCTGCACGACCGGCTCCTCGCCGATGGTTGGCTGGTCGAGGTCCGCACCTGACCTGCGCCTGACCGGGCCCTGGGGGGGTCGAGCCGGCCCGATCGGGATCGGCACCCCGGACTGCGCTCCGCCGTCCGGGGCTGACTACGATCTATCCATGAGCAGCGCCGACTACCGCGAGCCGACCAACGAGGAGTTGTGGACGCAGCCGCAGGCTCCGCAGCCGAGCCAGCCTCCGCACGGGCTCGCCCCGGTGCCGCAGCCGCCGGTGCCCGCGCCCGTGCACCACGTTCCACCGTTGCCGGTCCCTGCGGAACGCGTCGACCGCACCGTGTTCGTGCTGGCGATCGTGTCGATGGCCGTCGCCATCCCCCTGACCGCGATCGCCGGCACCGTCGCGGGAATTCCGGGGCTCCTCGTCGCCTGGATGGGCATCGTCCTGATCAACGCCGTCTATGCCTGGAGCCGGCGCGGCCACTAGCGCGCCCGCGCGGCCTACGCTGTCCCCATGGGGACGCTGACGCCACTCGGTGAAGGCCTGTTCGTCGTGGACGGTCCCACCGTGCGCGACCTGGGCATCCCCTTCGACACCCGGATGTCGATCGTCCGCCTCCGCGACGGCGCGATCTGGATCTCCTCGCCCGTCGCCACCTCCTACACCGTGCTGGCCGCGATCACCGCGCTCGGCCCCGTCCGGTACCTCGTCTCACCGACACCCCGCCACCACTGGCGTCTGGCCCGCTGGCACACCCTCTTCCCGCGCGCGGAACTCTGGTCGAGCCCGATCACGCCGATCACGCTCAAGGGCGGCGAGCTGCCTCTCACCGGGCTGCTCGGGGACGCGCTCCCCGAGGCCTGGACAACCGACCTCGATCACGTCGTCCTCGGGGACGCCCTGCTGCGCGAGTCGGTCTTCTACCACGCCCCGAGCCGCACCCTGCTGGTCGAGGACGTGATCCAGGTGCACGAGCCCATCCCCGGGCACCCGGTCAGCAACGCCGTGTTCCGGCTCGGCGGGCTGATGGCCCCGGACGGCGGGGTGTCCCGCGACATCCGGCTCACCTTCCTCGACCGGCCCGCCGCCCGGAAGGCCGTGCGGAGGATCCTGGACTGGCCCTTCCAGACCGTCGTGCTCGCTCACGGGCCGATCGTCACCCGCCAGGCGAAGGCGTTCGTGGCGAAGGCCTTCGACTGGCTGCTCTGAGCTACTTCACGCCCATCTTGGCCAGGGCGTCGCCGAGCTCGGTCTTCGCGATCTCGACCTGCTTCTGGTACTCGGCCAGGTCGCCGTTGCGCAGCGCGGTGTCGGCCGCGGTGAACGCAGCCTGGGCCTTCTTCATCGACTCGACCGCTGCGGTCTGGTCCGGAGCCGTCGTGCCTCCGGGCTGGGTCGGCTGGGTGGGCGGCGGAGTCGTCGTGCCATTCCCGCCCTCACCGGTGCTCGCACCCGCGTTGCCGGCGAACACCTGGTCCAGGGCCTCCTGCAGGGTTGCCGCGATGCCCACGTGGTCACCGAAACGCACCGCAACGAACTGCAGTGCAGGGTAGGAGCCACTGCCCGCCTCACGCATCACGTAGATCGGCATGACGTAGAGGAGACCGCCGCCCACCGGCAGCGTGAGCAGGTTGCCGTACTTCGCGTTGGCCGAGCCCTGGTTCAGGTAGGAGCGCATCAGCGTCGCGAACTGCGGGTCGGTCGTCATCGCGTTGGCCGTCTGGCTGGGCCCGGCGATCTGCTGCGTGTCCGACATGCGCAGCACTCTCAGCCGACCGTAGTCGGGACTCGTCGCCTCCGCGACCACCGACAGGTAGGAGGCAAGGTTCTGCCGGCCGTACGGCACGAAGACCGCCGTCTGGCTGAACACCGGCGAGGTGTCCCCCGGCCACCTGATCGACAGGTAGTACGGCGGTTCGGCCGCCGCGGACTTGGGCGTGTCGGTCTGGCCCGGCATCGTCCCGACCGGATCCGCCGGCACCTGCCACAGGTCCGACTGCTGGTACCAGGCATTCGTGTCGGTCATGTGGTAGCGGGTCAGCATCTGCCGCTGCACCTTGAACAGGTCCGACGGGTAGCGCAGGTGCGCCTTCAGGTCCGGGCTGATCTGGTCGGCGGACTTCAGCACCCCGGGGAACCCCTTGTCGTAGGTCTGCAGGATCGGGTCACTCGGATCCCAGGCGTACAACTCGACCGTCCCGTTGGTTGCGTCCACTACAGCCTTCACCGAGTTCCGCATGTAGTTGATCGACTGGTCCGTGCTGGGGTCGGGGTTCGTCTCGGCATCGGTGATCGCCTGCCGCAGGCTGACCGCCTGGCTGTCGGGGTAGTTGCGGGTCACGGTGTAGCCGTCGACGATCCACACCAGCCGGTGGTCGACCACGGCAGGGTAGATGTTCGAGTCCAGGGTCAGCCACGGCGCCACCTGCTCCACCCGCTCGATCGGCGTCCGGTCGTAGAGGATCTTCGACTGGGAGTTGACCCGGTCGGACAACAGGATGTTCAGGTCCATGAAGTGGGTGGCGTAGAGGATCCGGGTGAACCAGTCGCCCATCGGGACGCCGCCGGTGCCGGCGTAGGTGTTGTTGCCGCCGTCAGGGGTGTCGAACTCGATCGGCTGCTCGTCCGGCTCGCGTCCGACGATCGCGAACGTCGAGGTGTTCTCGCCGAAGTAGATACGCCCCTCGTAATCCGGAAGCACGCCCTCGGGCGGCAGGTTCTTCTCGATCCAGACCGGGTCGCCGGAGGTGCTGCGCTGGTTGCCGTAGGCCGCCACCAGCCCGTAGCCGTGGGTGTACACCGTGTGCAGGTTGTTCCAGGCCTGATCCGGCAGGTTGGAGTAGTTGATCTCCCGCGCAGCCACGACCGCGTCGGTCTCGGTGCCGTCGATGGTGTAGCGGTCCACGTCCAGCGTCGTGGGGAAGGAGTACCAGCCGCGCAACTGCTGCTGGTTCTCGAAGGTCGGGGCCACCACGGCCGGGTCGATCAGCCGGATCCCCGGCAGCGTCTCGGCGTCCTCCTTCAGCTGACCGGACGTGGCGGTGGTCTTGGCGGTGTACGGCTTGATCTCGACCTTGTCGATGTCGAAAGCCTTGCGGGTCGCCTCGATGTGCTTGGTGATGTAGGGCGCCTCCAGAACCGGCTCGTTCGGCTTCACCTGGAAGCTCTGCACCACCAACGGGTAGATCAGGCCGAGGATCAGCCCGGACACCACCATCAGCACCAGGGCGGTGATCGGCACCGTCCAGCGCCGCAGGAACCCGTTGGCGAAGAACACGCCCGCACACAGGAACGCGATCACCGCCATCACGATCTTGGCGGTCAGCCGGGAGTGGTCATCGGTGTACTGCAGCCCCGTGAACAGCGTGCCCTGCTGCAACAGGAAGGCGTACCGGTCGAGCAGGTTCTGCAGTCCGTACCCGACCAGCAACAGGCCGGCCAGGACAGACAGGTGGATCCGGGCCCCCCTGCTCGAGGCCACACCCCGGCCGGACGCGATCCCCCCCACAGCGAAGTGGACGGCGACCGCGGCGAGCAGAGCGAAGAACACCGCGCCCATCAGGAACGAGAGCACGTCCTGCCAGATCGGGAACTCGAAGACGTAGAAGCTGGCGTCCAGCCCGAAGAACGGGTCCGCGGTGCCGAACGATGCCCGGTTCCACCAGGCCAGGTATTGCAGCGACTGGCTGACCGCGGACGCGCCGGAGACAAGACCAAGGAAGACCGAGGGCACCAGGATCGCCAGCCAGATGTTCGCCTCCAGCAGGTCGCGGTAGCGGTCAAGGATCGCGCTCTGGCCGGTACGCCGCGACAGCGGGCGCAACCGGTAGGCGATCCACATGTTCACCCCGACGATCGAGCCCATCGCAAGGAAGAAGCCCACGAACAGCAGTACCTGGGCCAGCAGCTGGGTGCTGAACACCTGCGGGTAGCCCACCGAGTCGAACCAGAGCTTCGTGGTCCACAGCTCTGAGAAGATCACATAGGCGGTGACCAGGCCGGCCAGCACCAGGATGGTCGGGACCAGTGGACCCCGTCGCGACACCCGGGACGACACGTTCACTCAGTTCACTCCCTCATCAGACCGCGCGGCGGCGCGCCGGTCACTCCAATGTATGCGCCAGTGCCGCAGCCAGTGCGGGCACGAGATCGGCCCCCGAGAGCAGGTCGCCGTCCTCGCCGCGAACGCGCGCCACGCCATGGCTCGAGCCCTGCCTGGTCACGCCCACGACGACCCTCAGGTCCAGCCGCCGGGGGTGTTCGGCGACCAGGCGAGCCGCGGCGTCCGGATCGTGGGGCAGGTCGGCCTCGGCGTCCGCGGGCAGGAAGGCGCGCTCCAGGGCAAGTGCGCACCCGGCCACCGTCGGCGGCCACGCGATCCGGGCCAGCCCCTCAGCCAGGTCGGAACCCGGATGGAAGTCCTCCTGCTCGATCGAGCTGTACCCGTCCGGGTTCGCCCCCGACAGATGCCCGGCAAGGCTCGGCTCGGCGGCCAGCAGCTCCGCGGTCGGCACGAGGGCGAAGAGCCTGGCCGGCTGATCCCAGCCCAGCCGTCCGACGTGCCGCTCGACCTCCAGCAGGGCCGCGACCAGAGCGTCACTCATCCGCAACCTGCCAACGAATTGGACGCCTGGGGATCGCGCAGCTTCTCCAGCGCATCCACCGCCTCCGAGAGGCTGTCCACCGGCACGAGCCGGATGCTGGACGGCGGTTTGCCGACGTCGACGCAGTTCTTGCGTGGCAACAGGAAGATCGTGGCGCCGTCCCGGACCGCCCCGGCGATCTTCTCCTGGACACCGCCGATCGCCCCGACCGTGCCGTCGGCAGCGATCGTGCCGGTACCTGCGATCACGCGACCGGCGACGAGGTCACCACTGGTGAGCTTGTCCGTGGTGGCAAGGGCGAACATCAGGCCTGCACTGGATCCGCCCACCGCAGGATCCACAGAGAAGCTCACTGTGGGCGTGTAGGTGTAGCCCGTGGTGAGCGTGATGCCCACCACCGGCTTGTCCGGATTCGCCGTGGTGGCGCGCGTGGTCACGGTGACAACCGTCCGGACGCCGTCGCGAAGGACCGCGAAGTCCACCGGAATGCCGACACCGGCAGAGCTGATCGCCCTCTGCACGTCCGGGATGGTCGTCGTGGCCGTCTCGCGGTCCTTGACGGTGACGCTCACGATCAGGTCGCCGGGCTTGAGGATGTCGTTCGCGGGGCCGGACGCCGTCACCGACTCCACCATCGGCCCGCTGGTCACGGGGATGCTGGACTGCCGCAACGCCGCGACGACAGCCTCGGACTGCGAGTCCGTCATGAGCTGCGACTCGCCCTGGTTGATGTCGGTGGGATCCTCTCCCTCGCGGTACACCGCAGCCCGGGGCAGCACCTCTCGCGCGGGCAGCCAGTAGGCGAAGAAGGCCTCCGGCAGGCTCAGGGTGCTCCCCGGCGCGGTCACCGCGACCGTGGTCATCAGCACCCGCCCCGACGTCGGGTAGGTCGGCGCGCCCGTGACCGTGATCACGTCCTTGCCGTCGACCTTCCCGAACAGGTCGTGGGTCTCCCCCGGCGACCAGGTCACGTACGGCACGGGGACGAGCGCGATGATCGCGGCCAGCACGACGAACAGCACGGCCGACACCGTCGCCGTCCATGTCTGCTTGGTCACGTGCGCCCTTTCCGCGGCCTCAGTCCGCCCACTTACGAGCCTCGACCCTACCCTGCCCGCGCGCCTCCGGCTTGGCTGGTGTTGGACAATGGTGGACACATCACGTGAGGAGCCTGCGATGACCGACCCCGCCGACCCTGACCGCCCCGATCCGGACGGCGGGGAGGAGGCACTGCTGCGCTTCCTGGCCCAGTTCGGCATCACACCGGGTCCGGACGGCCGGCTCGACCTAGAGCAGCTGCTCGGTCGGATGCAGGGACTGATGGGCGCGTTCACCACCCAGATGGCCAGCTTCGGCAAGTCCGATGCCAGCGGCATGAACTGGGGCTTCACCAAGGACGTGATCCAGCGCGCGACTGCTGCCGCGGGATCCGATCCCGCGCCGGCTTCCTCCGACCTCGGCCGGCTGCGGGACGCGGTCGCGCTCGCGGATCTCTGGCTGGACGAGGAGATCTCGTTCCCGCGGCTCAGCGCTCCCGCGACGGCCTGGACCCGCGCGGAGTGGGTGGACTCGACATACGCAACCTGGCAGCAACTGGTGCGTCCGGTGGTGAGCCAGCTGGGCACTGCTCTGCGCGGGTTGGTGGAGGGCCAGGCGGAGGCGGCCGCCGTCGAGCCGATGATGCGCATGGCGCTCTCGGGCATGTTCGCCTCCCAGGTCGGGGCGTCGCTGGCCAGCCTCGCCACCACGGTGCTCAGCGCGGGTGACATCGGCCTGCCACTCACCGAGGAGCCATGGGTGGCCCTGCTGCCCACGAATGTCGCAGCGTTCGCCGACGGACTGGAGGCCGATCCCGCGGACATCCTGCTCTTCCTCGCCATCCGCGAGACCGCCCGGCAGCGCCTGTTCGGCGCGGTCGGCTGGCTGGGCCCGCAGCTGCTCGCCCTCGTCGAGCACTACGCCCGTGACATCGCGATCGATCCCGACGGGCTGGAACAGGCGATCCAGGGCCAGCTCGGCGCGGCGATGACCGCCGGCCAGCTGGAGGATGCCGGTCAGGCCCTGGCAGGGGAACTGTTCGCACCGCAGCTGACCGACGAGCAACGAGAAGTACTCGAACGCCTCGAGACCCTGCTCGCCCTCGTGGAGGGCTGGGTGGACGAAGTCGTCGCGCAGGTCACCGGGACGCGGATGCCCGCGGCCGTCGCCCTCACCGAGACCCTGCGGCGGCGCCGCGCGTCCGGCGGGCCAGCGGAGTCGGCACTCAAGTCCCTGGTCGGTCTGGAACTGCGGCCCCGGCGGACCCGGGACGCGGCGAACCTGTGGGCTGCGACTCGCGCCGCGCGCGGCTCCGAGGCGAGGGATGCCACCTGGGCCCACCCCGACCTGCTGCCGACGACCGCCGACCTGGCCGACCCGCTCGGGTTCGCCGCCGAAGGCCACACCAGTGGCGCCCTCGACGAACTGGACGCGGAACTCGCGAAGCTCCTGGAAGAGGAGGGTGGCAGCACCCTCTGACGGTCCCCCCGGGAGACCTCCAGAGGCCACACCGGCGCGCTCCAGCCCGGGGCGGGCCTAGAACGGCGCGTCGGGCTCCTCCCCCACCCGCCCCGAATCGGCGGCGTGCTGATAGCCCTGCAGAAAGGCCTTGGCACGCTCGAGATGCGGGTACCCGGCCAGCAGGTCGTGGAATGCCGCAGAGTGGTTGGGCTCGAACAGGTGCGCCAGCTCGTGCAGGATCACGTAGTCGGAGACCCACAGTGGCATCGTGCGCAGCCGCGAGGAGAGCCGGATGCTTCCGTCCACCGACGTGCATGACCCCCAACGCCGCTGCTGATTGCCGACCCACCGCACCGTGAAGTCCGGCAACGGTGCCCCGGTGCGCGCCGCGAGATACGTGTCGTACAGGTCGCGGGCGCGCCGCGCTAGGTCGTCCTCCTGGGGCGGGAGACTGCGACCGGCCTCGCGTCGCAGGAACTTCTCGACCAGCGGCGGCACCAGAGCCCGCTCCTGGGCTGTGGTCAGCCGGGCCGGGACCAATGCGACCAGACGTCCGCGCTCCCGGAACACGGTGAGCGTGCGTCTGCGCCGCGCGCTCCGCCGGACCTCCACCTCGGGCTGCGTCATGGCCGACACGTTACGACACGCCACCCCCACTCCAGTTGACCGACGGCGAGGCGCGCACTACGTTCTAACCGCGAGGCCCCCGGTGGCCGGTCCGCTCGCAGGGGAAGGCAAGCGGAACCGCGGCTGGGGGCTCTCGCACGCCGGGCCCCGTACGCTGCCGTAAGCGGTGCGTGGGGCATAGACTGACCGGCAGCCCGCTGCCGAGCCCCACCCGGGGGTGAAGCCGATCTACAGGAGGAAAGACGTGGCCAAGGACACCTACAGTGGTTCGTTCTACTGCGTGAAGTGCAAGGACCACCGGGACGCAACCGGCGATGTCGTGGTCAACGAAAAGGGCACGCGGATCGCCAAGGCGAAGTGCCCCGTGTGCGGCACCAACCTCACGCGGTTCCTGCCCAAGGCCTGAATCGATACGTGCAGAGCGCCGGCCGATGGCCGGCGCTTTGCTGTACCCGCCGAGTGTTGACCATTCAGGCCGCGGTGTTGTCCGTCCGTCCCGAACCCTTGCCGGCGTGCGCTGCGAGGCGGCAGCCTGCCCGACATGACACCCACCGCGCGTCTGGTTCTGGTCCGGCCGGCAGCCGCCGTCTGGCGGTCCGCAGGGGTGCTGCAAGTGGGCATCGACCCGCCGGCGCTGGTCCTGGACGGGGTGCCCAGGGGACTCGCCGACGCGGTCGGCCTGCTGTCCCGCCCACGCTCCCGGGACGAACTGGGCACGCTGCTCCCGCACCTCGAGCGGCAGTGGATCTCCTGGCTGCTGGCCCGCCTGGCCGACGCAGGGCTGCTTGCTCCCGCCGAACCGAAGCCCACCCCTTCGCTGCTGGTCGTCGGTGTCGGAGCACTCGCCGAGTCGATCGCGGGCGCGGTGACCATTCCGGGGCTCGCGGTCAGGCGCCTCGATCCGGCCGGCCTCGCCCTGCTGCCGCCGCGTCCGGAAGGCCCTGAGCTCGTCGTGCTGGCACCCGCTGCGGCCGAGCCCGACCGCGCCCTCACCGACGCCCTGTTCCGTGAGGGACGCGCGCACCTCACGGTGCGGATCGAGCCCGACCGCGCCGTTGTGGGACCGCTCGTCCTGCCGGGCCGCACACCGTGCGTCCGCTGCCAGGACCTGACCCGCGTCCGGATGGACGCAGGCTGGCCGCACCTGCTCGCGCAGCTCTCCCGCGAACCGGTCCGGCCGGAGGCATCACTGCTCGCCTGGGCGGGCGTCATGGCGGCGGTCCAGGTGCGGGCCTGGTCGGCGGGCTCGACCCCCGACACCTGCGGCGCAGCGCTCGAGCTCGGTCTGCCCGACTACCGGCTCTCGACAAGGAGCTGGCCTGCGCACCCCGGTTGCGGGTGCCTCGTGCCTCCGGGTTGAGCGACCGGGCAGACTGTGCAGGTGACCACCCAACCCGAACCGACCGATCGCGGCGCCGGCCGCGTGCTCCCCGAGAGCACACTCGGCCGCAGTGCCCGACTGCTCAGCCTGCCGCTCGGCGCGGCAGCGCGCGCAGGTGTCGGGATGGGCCGACGACTGATGGGGGCGCCGGCAGAAGAGGTGGACGCAGCCCTGCGCGACGCCGCAGCCGAGCAGCTGTTCCAGGTCCTGGGTGAGCTCAAGGGCGGAGCGATGAAATTCGGCCAGGCGCTGAGCCTGTTCGAGGCGATGTTGCCCGAGGACCTGGCCGGCCCGTTCCGGGAGCGGCTGCGCAAGCTGCAGGACGCGGCCCCGCCGATGCCGTCCTCTCGCGCGCAGGCCGTGTTGCGTTCCGAGCTCGGCCCAGACTGGCGCCGGCGCTTCGCGGACCTCGACCTGCGCCCTGCCGCAGCGGCCTCCATCGGGCAGGTGCACCGCGCGACGCTGACGGACGGGCGTCCGGTGGCGATCAAGATCCAGTACCCCGGCGCCGACGTGGCGCTGGCCAGCGACCTGCGGCAGATCCAGCGACTCGCCGCCGCCGTGTCGCCGCTGTCCGGCGGCCTCGACGTGGTCTCGCTCACCCGGGAGTTCGCCGCGCGGATCAACGAGGAGGTCGACTACACCCTCGAGGGCGCGTCCCAGCAGCAGGTGGCCCTCGCGCTGGAGGGCCACCCGCGATTCGTGGTGCCGAAGGTGCACGAGGCCACCCGCCGCGTCCTGGTCAGCGACTGGGTGGACGGCACCAAGCTGACCAGCCTGATCGAGCGTCCCGAGGAGGAGCGCAACCGCAGCGCGCTCGACTACGTCACGTTCCTGTTCGCCGGGCCGTCGCTGGCCGGCGTCCTGCACGGCGACCCGCATCCGGGCAACTACCTGGTGATGCCGGACGGCCGGCTCGGCATCGTCGACTTCGGGCTGGTGTCGCGGATGCCGAACGGCCTGCCGGAGGCCATGGGACGGCTGATCCGCCACGCCGTGGACGGCGACATCGCACCGATGGTCGCCGGGCTGGCGGAGGAGGGTTTCATCGAGGCGTCCATCGACGGGCAGGCCCTGCTGGACTACCTCTCCCCCTTCGTCGAGCCCGCCAGCGCGGAGGAGTTCCGGTTCAACCGGGAGTGGGCGCGCAGCCAGTTCTCCCGTGTCCACGGTGACATGAGCTCCTCAGGGATCGCGACCAGGCTCAACGTTCCCCCGGAGTACGCCCTGATCTACCGCGTCTGGATGGGCGGCATCGCCGTGCTCTCCCAGCTGGACGTGAAGGCGAACTTCGCCCAGGTCCTTCGCGACTACCTGCCCGGGTTCCGGGGCTGAACCGTCACGGGGCGACCGGATCCAGCCGGCGTCGGTGCATCGGCACGACCAGCCCCACCATGACCAGGGCGAAAGCCAGCGAGACCCATCCGGAGCCGACGCCCACCCCGCCCTCACGGACGGGCTTGCCCAGCCAGTCGGCGACGGACGCCCCGAGCGGCCGGGTCATCACGTAGGCGAACCAGAACGCGAGCACGCTGTTCCAGCCGAGCCGGCGATACCCCAGCGCCGGGACCAGGATCAGTGCGCCGAACAGCAGGATCGAGGGCGCGTAGCCCAGCCCGAGGCCGACCGCAGAGAGGTCGCCGAGCGCTGTGCCCAGGGCGAAGGTCGAGATCACCGCCGCCCAGTAGAACAGTTCGCGGCGCAGTGTGGTGACGTCGTGCACGGACAGGTCGTGCTCAAGCCTCCACCACAGCACGAAGACCGTTGCCAGGACGGAGGCGTAGACGCTCGCCGAGACCACATACGGAAGCCCCAGCACGACGTGCACCACATCGGCGGCCATGGTGCCGAACACGCCGACCGCGGCCACGGCCAGCCAGTACACCCCGGGGGTGTAGCGACGCATCCGAAGCTGCCAGGCGAGCGCGGCCACGAACACCGCGAAGCCGATCAGGACCGCGACGACGGGTGGCAGCACCCGGATCGAGAAGTCCGAGACCGCCTCCCCCAGAGCCGTCGACGCCGCCTTCGCCAGCCAGAAGTCCACGGTCGGCTCGGGAACTCTCCTCCAGCCGGACCCGTCAGCACTCGCCACCGCCCCTTTGTACCAACCGGCGCAAACCGGCTACGGCTTCACCGCCGTGAGGGTGAAGGTCGCAGGGAGCCGCTCGGGACGCTCACGCAGGCGGTACTCGCCCGTCGCCTCGTCGAGCACCATCAGGCCATCGAACGCCTCCCACGGGGCGCTGTCGTGCTCGGTGAGCGAGGTGAGCCGCAGACCTGCGTCCACGACGGCGGTGACGATCTCGCCGATGCCGTGGTTCCACTCCACCGATTCCGGCGACGCGACTTCGCCCTCCCCGCCGTAGGTGACCGCGTCATGCCAGACCATCGGCTCCCGCTGCTCGTAGTAGGGGAACTCGATCGCCAGGGCGGTCGCGCCGGCGCCGGAGATCCACGGCTGCTGCTCGCGGTCGACGGGCTCGCGTCCGATCACCACCGGGGACAACGCGTTGAGCACGGGATGGCCGTCGCGGATGAACAGCCGTCCGCCGGGACGCAGCAGGCCGGCCACCGTTCGCGCCCAGTGTGCGATGTCAGGCAGCCAGCAGATCGCGCCGATGCCGGTGTAGACGAGATCGAAGCTGCGTCCGGCCAGCGACTGCGGTGCCGAGTAGACGTCGGACTCCACGTAGTCGATCGCCGCGCCGGCGCGCTCGGCCAGGCTTCGTGCCTCGGCGAGGGATACCGGCGAGAGGTCGAGCCCGGTGAGGCGTCCGCCGAGCCGATGCAGGCTGAGCGTGTCCGTGCCGATGTGGCACTGCAGGTGCAGCACGTCGAGGCCACGGATGTCACCCAGCCGCGGCAGGTCGAAACGCACCACATCGGAGATCGCGGCGCCGTCCTCCAGCAGCCGGTCGGTCCCGTACCCGACCGCGTGGATCGGTGCCCGGCTGTCCCAGTTCGCGCGGTTCACCTCCAGGTAATCCATGGCGGCACCCTAGCGGTGCGTCGCGACCCGACCACTGGAGCTCCCAGATGTGACGCCCGTGACAGGTGGGACGACGCGGACGGCCGAATCGCGGCAGCGGCCGGGTGACGTGATCCGGCCGCTGAAACGGTCCCACGGTGCTCGGCTGTCCCACCTGGAGGAACCGATGGCTGAATCGCGGCAGGCACAATCGAGACATGAGCCACCTGATCGAGGACTACGGGCTGCTGAGCAACTGCCGCACGGCCGCACTCGTGTCGCGAGGCGGCAGCATCGACTGGTTCTGCCCGCCGCGATTCGACTCGGCGTCGGTGTTCGGGGCACTGCTCGGGCAGGCGGACCACGGCCGCTGGCTGCTGCGTCCGAGCGACCCGGACGCGACGGTGGAACGGACCTACGACCGCGACACGTTCATGCTGGTGACGCGATGGGAGACCGGCTCCGGAGTGGCCGAGGTGCGGGACGTGATGCCGATCGACGACGAGCGGCTCGACATCGTGCGCCGGGTGGTCGCGGTGAGCGGACGCGTCAAGTTCGAGACCCACCTGACCATGCGCTTCGACTACGCGCGGGCGACCCCGTGGGTGCGGCAGGTCGGGACCCGGGAACGACCCGCCCTCGAGGCCACTGCCGGCCCGGACGCGCTGCTCGTTCGCGGCGTCCGCCTGGAACCGGGTGACCACTCGCACCAGGGCTCGTTCGCGGTCGCGGAGGGCGAAGTGGTCGACCTGGTGGCGTCCTGGCACCCGTCCCACACCGTAGACCCGGGCCCGCTCGACGTGGACGCGGCACTCGAGCGCACCGGGGCCTGGTGGCGGGACCGGGCCGACCGGATCGACCACTCCGGTCCGCACCACGCCGAGGTCGTGCGGTCCCTGCTGGTGCTGCACGCGCTCAGCCACCGCGACACCGGCGGGATCGTCGCCGCCGCCACCACCTCGCTCCCGGAGGAGTTCGGCGGCACCCGCAACTGGGACTACCGCTACGTCTGGCTGCGCGACGCCGCGCTCACGCTCGAGGCGCTGGTCGCGCACGGCTTCCTCAGCGTCGCGGAGAGCTGGCGACGCTGGCTGCTGCGTGCCGTCGCGGGTGACCCTGCGCAGATGCAGATCATGTACGGCATCGCCGGCGAGCGCGACCTCGCCGAGCGCGAACTCGACAGCCTGCCCGGCTATGCGGGCGCTGCGCCGGTGCGAATCGGCAACGGCGCGGTCGGCCAGTACCAGGCGGACGTGGCCGGGGAGGTGCTGGTGGCGCTGGAGGCGGCACGCCAGGCCGGGCTCGCAGAGGACGAGTTCTCCTGGCCGTTGCAGCGCGCGATCATCGACCACGTTCTCGACCGGATAGACCGGCCCGACCGCGGCATCTGGGAGATCCGGGGCGCGCCGCGGATGTTCACCCAGTCACGGGCGATGATGTGGGCCGCGTTCGACCGGGGCGTCCGCGCCGTCGAACGCGACGGACTCCCCGGCGACGTCCACGCCTGGGCCGCTGCCCGCGACCGCCTCGCAGCGGAGATCGACACCCAGGGCGTGGTCGACGGGCACTTCGTGCAGGCCTACGGTTCCAGCGACGTGGACGCAGCTCTCCTGCTGCTCCCCCAGGTGGGCTTCTGCTCCCCCCACGACCCGCGGATGCTGGCCACGGTCGCGCGGATCGAGCGGGACCTGATCGACGACGGCTTCGTGCACCGGTACCGGACGTCGTCGGGGGCCGACGGCCTCGGCGGCGGGGAGAACGCGTTCCTGGCCTGCAGCTTCTGGCTTGTGGAGCAGTACGCGATGAGCGGGCGGCGCGACGACGCGGCGGCCCTGATGGATCGCGCCTGCGCCGCGTCCAATGACCTCGGCCTGCTCTCTGAGGAGTACGACCCGGGCTCCGGCCGCCAGGCGGGCAACCTGCCGCAGGCGCTCTCCCACCTCGCCCTCGTCCGCGCCGCCGACGCCCTGAACGGCCACGGGGGCCGGGCCGCGCACCGGCAGTAGCGGCCTGCGGGCGCGGCCAGGGTCGTGGCCGGATCGCCGACGGGCAGCGGGAGGCTAGCGCGCGGCCAGGATGGCGAGCACGGCCTCGGCGTACTGCTCGCACTTCACCCTGCCCACGCCGGGAATGGCGAGCAGGCCGGCGGTGTCCGTGGGACGGTCCTCCGCGATGGCCATCAGGGTCGCGTCGGTGAAGATCACGTAGGCGGGCACCGAGCGCTCCTTCGACAGCGCGAGGCGCCAGGCGACCAGCCGGGCGTAGGTGTCCTCGTCGTAGCCGGGCGGGCAGTCGGCGTGGCGGCGCAGCTTGCGCTCGGCACCGGTGTGCAGCGGCTTGCCGCAGACCCGGCAGGTGGCGCTCAGCGCGGACGTCGGCTTCGCCCGCTTCCCCGCCCGCACAGGAGCGGGTGCCGGACGGGCGGCGATGCCGTCGAGGAACCGGGACGGCTGCCGGTTACCGCCGCCGCCCCGACGCGATCGGGACCAGCAGATCAGCAGCTGCCGCTTCGCCCGTGTGATGCCCACGTAGAACAGCCGCGCCTCCTCTGCGACCTGCCCGGGTCCGGCCGCCAGCGAGAGCGGCAGCGTGCCCTCCTGCACGCCAACGAGCGCCACTGCCGACCACTCCAGCCCCTTGGCGGCGTGCAGCGTCGACAGCGTCACCCCGTCCGAACTGAGCGGATGCTCGGCCTGGGCGCGGGCCGTGAGCTCGTCGACGAAGCCGCCGAGCGTGGCCGTGCCCCCACCCGCCGTGACCTGCGCGGACGCCACGTCCTCGGCGAGGGCGAGCACCGCGGCCAGCGACTCCCAGCGCTCCCGCACCCTCCCCTGCCCGGACGGAGGCTGCTCCGTCCAGCCGATCCGGGTGAGCACGTCGCGGCAGGCATCCACCGCGCCCTCGCCCGGGTCGCGCCGGGACCGTTCGGTGAGCGTCCCGATCACCTGGCGCACCTCGGGCCGATCGTAGAACCCCTCGCCCCCGCGGACGGTGAACGGGACGCCGGCCTGCGCCAGCGCGGACTCGAACAGCGGCGACTGGGCGTGCACCCGGTACAGCACGGCCTGTTCGCGCCACGGCACCCCCGCTTCGTGCTGCTCGACCAGCCAGCGCGCTACCGCGGTGGCCTCGTCGTACTCGCTCGCACAGGGCAGCACCCGCGGCGCCGGCCCAGGCTCGCACTGGGACTCCAGCACGACCGTGCCCAGCCGGGTGTTCCGGGCGACCCTGTTGGCCAGTTCGACCACCTGTGGCGTGGACCGGTAGTCACGTACCAGGCGCACCACGGTCGCGTCCGGGAACCGCCCGGAGAACCCGGTCAGGTAGGACGGCGTGGCACCGGCGAAGGAATGGATGGTCTGGGCCGGGTCGCCGACCACGCAGTGGTCGCGTCCGGTGCCCCACCAGTGGTCGAGCAGGGTCTGCTGGACGGGGTTCACGTCCTGGTACTCGTCGACGACGAGGTGCCGGTAGGTGGCCCGCACTTCTTCGGCGATGTCGGCGTGCTCGCCGAGCATCGCCACCGTGCAGAGCAGGATGTCGTCGAAGTCGATCACCCCGCGGTCGGACTTCACCTGTTCGTAACGGCCCAGCACCCGGCCCACCTGGGCCGCGTCGAGGCCGGACACCTCGCGTCCGGCCGATTCGGCGAGCTCGGCATAATCCGACGGCGTGACGTTGGTCACCTTCGCCCACGAGACCTCGGTGAGCAGGTCGCGCAGCGTGCTCGAGTCGGGACTCAGCCGCAGCCGGCGGGCCGCCTCGGCCACCATGCCCATGCGCTCGTCACTCACGGCGGGCAGCTGTGAGCCGTACGCCCGCGGCCAGAAGTACTGGGCCTGCCGCAGCGCCGCCGAATGGAAGGTGCGCGCCTGTACGGCGGGGACGCCGAGTTCGCGCAGCCTCGATCGCAGCTCCCCCGCAGCGCGGGTGGTGAAGGTGACCGCGAGCACCGCATTCGCCGTGTAGGTGCCCGTGGCGACGCCGTACGCGATCCGGTGGGTGAGCGCGCGGGTCTTGCCGGTGCCCGCGCCCGCGATCACCACCACGGGAGCCCCGAACCTGGTTGCGACCTGCTGCTGCTCGGGATCGAGCCCTGCGAGCAGTGCGGACGGTTCGGCGATCACGGGAGACCACCTTACGGAGTCGATGTGACACAACTGTGGGTGGCCACCTCTGCTCCTCATGGTTCGTTCCTCACCGGTCGTCAGGACTTCCCGCTCCCGGTCGCTCCGCGACCGTCGTACCTGGCGTCTAGGGTGTGTTGCACCATGCAGTTCCACCACGCGCGCACCGCCGCAGAGCTCGTCGTACAGCTCGTCGCGCTGTGGTCGGGGCCGCGCGAGGATCCGTTCGCGTTCGATCTCGCCGTCGTCCCGGGCGCGGGGTTCCAGCGCTGGCTCTCCCAGCAGCTGGCCACGGCGGACGACCTGGCCGGGGTCTGCGCGGGGGTGGAGTTCGCCTCCCTCGACGCCCTCGAGTGGCGGCTGGACGGACGCGACAACCCGTGGCGACCCGAGCGGCTCGCGTGGCTGGTGCAGCAGGTGGCGACGACCTCCGCCGAGCCTGAACTGGAAGTGCTGCGCCGTCATCTCGGCGCCTCGCGGGAGACCTACAGCGCCGGACGCCGGATCGCCGGTCAGTTCGCCGGGTACGCGCGGCACCGGCCGGCGATGCTCGCTGCCTGGGCCGATGGCGCGGACGCCGGCCCGGATGGCCGCCCGCTCGCCGAGAACGCGTGGCAGGCCCACCTGTACCGGCGGCTCGTCGCCGAACTGGGCGTCACCCCGGTGGGGCGCCGGGTCGCCCTGCTCGAGCGGCTTCGAGAGGCTCCGGTCGAAGGACTGCCTCGGCGGATCGCGGTGCTCGCCCCGCGTCGGCTCGACCCGGCGACGCTCGACCTGATGCAGGCGCTCGGTACACACCACCGGCTCGACGCACTGCTGCTCACACCCACGCCGTCGCGGAAGCCCGTGCCCGGGAGCGCCGGCCTGCGCCGCGCCGAGTTCACGCGCCCGGTCGGCCACCCACTGAATGAGGCCCTCGGGGCCGTCGCCGACGAGGCCGCGCTGCTGTCGGGCCCGCGTGAAGGCCTCCCCCGGGAGCTGCGGGTGGCGGCCAAAGGGACCGCCGCGCCTCGACGGACCGGCGATACGCTGCTGGGCTGGCTGCAGGCCGACCTGGCCGCGGACGTGCAGTCGCCCACCTGCCGCGTGCTCGCCGCCGGTGACCACTCGGTGCAGGTCCACCTCTCCCACGGCCGCGACCGGCAGGTGGAGGTGCTGCGCGAGGTGCTGACCGCCGTGCTGTCCGACGATCCGTCCCTGGAGCCCCGCGACATCGCGGTCATCACCCCCGACGTGGACGCGTTCGCCCCGCTGCTGGCTGCGGCCTTCACTGCTCCCGCGGGAACCCCGAACCACCCCGCCCAGCGCTTCCGGGTGCAGGTCGCCGACCGTTCCGTTGCGCAGGTGAACCCGATGGCGGGGCTACTGCTCGACCTGCTCCGGCTGCCCGACGGCCGGGCGGAGGCGTCCACGCTGCTCGAACTGTGTGCCCAGCCGGCGATCGCCCAGCGGTTCGGCTTCGGCACGGAGTCCCGCGGACGCCTGGTCGACCTGGTCGAACGGGCCGGCATCAGATGGGGGCTCTCTGCCACCCAGCGCGAGTCCTTCGGCCTGGGTGGCTTCCCGCAGAACACGTGGATCGCCGGGCTCCAGCGCATGCTGCTGGGTGTCACGCTCGCCGAGACCGACCTGGTCGCCGCTGGCACGGTACTGCCGCTGGACGACGTGGAGTCCTCCGACGTCGGGCTGGTCGGCGGGCTCACAGAGCTGGTTGGACGGCTGTCGCGGATGATCGCCGAGTTCGGCAGGCCCGCGACACTCACGGACTGGGCGGCACGGTGCCGGGCCAGCCTGGAGGAACTCGTCGAACTTCCCTCCGGGCAGGACTGGCAGCTCGCCGACGTGTGGTCCGGCCTGGCCCGGCTCGCCGAGCGCGGCGGCACCGCCGACACGCTCCTCACCCGGCACGCCGCCCTGCGCGCACTGGAGCAGGAGTTCGCCGGCTCGCCGGCGCGCGGCGGCTTCGGCAACGGCGCGCTGGTGGTGTGTGGGCTGGACTCGCTGCGCCACGTGCCACACCGGGTGATCGTCCTGCTCGGCTGGGACGCGAACTGCTACCCCCGCTCCACCCGCCGGCACGGCGACGACCTCCTGGGGCTCGAGCCGAGGATCGGCGATCCGTCCCCGGCCCTGGCCGACCGGCAGGTGCTGCTGGACGCCGTCCACGCGGCCGGCGAGCAACTCGTCATCATCGCCCAGGGACGCAGCGAGGCCACCAACGAGAACGTCCCGCTGTCCGCACCGATTGGCGAACTGCTCGAGGTGCTCGACCTCACCGCCACCAGCGCCTCCGGCACGAAGGCGTCCGAGGCGGTCACCGTCCAGCACCCGCTGCAGCCGTTCGACCCGGGCTACTTCGACCCCGCCCGCGCCGACCTGCGCAGCGCCGACCGGCTGGCCCTTGACGCAGCCACGGCCCTTCTCGCGGAGCCGGTGCAGGCCAGGCGACGGTACGCGCTCGAGCCCTTGCCGGAGCCGGACCTGACCCGCGGGGTCAGCCTCGGGGAGATGATCGGCTTCTTCGGGCGCCCCGCCGGCACCCTGCTCAAGGTCCGAACCGGGATCAGCCCCACCGAAAACCCGACGATCAGCGACACCATCCCGATCGAGCCTGGAGCCCTCGAGAAGTGGCAGATCGGCAACCGGGTGCTGCACCGGCTGCGCGAAGGACTCGATCCGGAGGCCGTTCTGAAGGCCGAGTGGCTGCGGGGCGAGGTGCCACCGTTCGCGCTCGGCCAGAACCTGATCAGCGACGTCCTCACGCAGGCACGCGGCTCCGTGCGCCAGCTGCCCGCCGAGTTGCCCACTCCGGTGCTGCACGACCTCTCCCTGTCTGTCGAGGTGCCGGCGCACGGCCTGGTCCCCCTGTCCGGTCGGGTCACGACTCACGCCCGCGAGCTGGTGCAGGTCGAGTACTCCAGCGCGCACGCCCGCCACCGGCTGTCCGTGTGGTTGCGCCTGCTCGCCCTCGCTGCGTCCGAGGACGGCCACTGGCGCGCGCGATTGATCGGCAGGGGCCGGACCGTGCTGTACGAGGCACCGCCGCAGGCCGTGGCGTCCGCGCTCCTGGGTCGCTACCTGCAGCTGTATGCACTCGGGCTGTCCCGTCCGCTGCCAGCGCTACCCAGGCTGTGCTTCGCCTGGGCGCAGTACCGTGTGAGCCGGCGTGATCCCGAGGACCGAAGGGTGAGTCGCGACCGGTTCGACCAGTGCTGGAACTACGACTCGGACGACGCGACGCGCGCCTTCTTCGCCTACCCCGACCTGCTCGAGCTGCCGGCGTCGGAGGTCGCCGTGCCGGGTGCGGAACCCTCCGAGCGCACACTCGTCGGCGCGCTGGCGAGCAGCATCTGGGGCCCCGTGATGAGTGCGGAGGTGCCGTCATGATGTCCTTCGACCCGGCCGGCCCGCTGCCGCAGGGCACCGCCGTCCTGGAGGCCAGCGCGGGTACCGGCAAGACCTACGCGATCGCAGCGCTCGCCGCCCGCTACCTCGCAGAGGGCGTGGTGCCGGCCGACCGGCTCGCCGTGATCAGCTTCAGCCGGATCGCATCGGCCGAGCTGCGCTCCCGCGTCCGTGACCGACTGCGCAGTACCGCCGACGTGCTCAAGCGCCACCTCGCCGGCACGCTCCCCTACCCCCCCGACCCCACTGACGCACTGCTGATCGACGCACCGGCCGACGAGGTGAAGGAGCGCATGGCGCGACTGAACCGCGCCGTGTCCGGGCTCGACGCGGCCAGCATCATGACCATCCACCAGTTCTGCCAGGCGATGCTCGACGAACTCGGCGTGCTCGCAGAGCAGGATCCTCAGGCACACCTCGTCGAGGACCTCACGCCCCTGCTCGACCAGGTCGTCGACGATCTCTACCTGGCCCGCTACGCCAGGACCGATGCAGAGCCGCCGTTCGGCCTCGACGCCGCACGCACGCTCGCCAGGGAAGCCGTCGAGCGCGCCGAGGCACCACTGGTGCCGCGCGGGCTGCTCAGGCCCCGGGCCGAGCGGCTCGAGTTCGCCGCTGCTGCCCGCACCGAGCTCAACCGCCGCAAGCGCCGCCTCGGTCTGTACTCCTTCGACGACCAGCTGATCCGGCTGCGGGACTCGCTGCGCGGAGCGTCCGGCCAGGTGGGGCTGGAGCGACTGCGCCGCCGCTGCCAGGTGGTGCTGGTCGACGAGTTCCAGGACACCGACCCGGTGCAGTGGGAGATCCTGCGCACCGCGTTCCATACCCACGTGCCGCTGGTCCTGATCGGCGACCCGAAACAGTCGATCTATGCGTTCCGCGGCGCGGACGTGGACGCCTACACCGATGCGGTGGGCGTCGCCGACCAGAAGTACTCCCTCGACCGCAACCACCGCTCGGACGCCCCTGTGGTGGCGGCGGTGAACGCCCTGTTCCACAACGCGGTGCTCGGAGACGGCATCGGGGTGCCGCCGGTCACGGCCAGCCACCAGGGCTCCCGACTCCGGCTTCCGGACGGCTCGGCCTGGGCCGCACCCGTGCGGTTGCGGTGCCTCGCCCCCGATCAGCCGGTCAGCGCCAGGGACGCACGCCACGAGATCGTCGCCGACGTCGTCGCGGAGGTGGTCGACCTGCTCACCTGTGGCGCCGAGGTGGCTGAGAAGGACGTGCCACGCGCGCTGCGCGCCAACGACGTCGCGATCCTGGTCAGCACCAACAAGCGCGGGCGCGCGATCGCGGACGCGCTCACCGGAGCCGGCGTCCCGGTGGCGTTCTCCGGCGCCGACTCGATCTTCGCCACTCACGCTGCCGCCGACTGGCTCGCCCTGCTGCAGGCGCTCGAGCAGCCCCGGCGGGCGGCCATCCGCGCCGCGACCCTCACCGATTTCGTTGGGGCCGACCTCACCAGCCTGGCCACCGCGACCGACGAGCAGCTCACCGGCTGGGCCGGGCTGCTTCAGGGGTGGTCCCGGGTGCTCGCCACTCACGGGGTCGCGGCCCTCTTCGCCGCGGTGCAGGCCGACGGCGGGCCGGGCGCGGACGGGCTGGCGGAGCGGGTCCTGCGGCGACCGCGGGGCGAGCGTGACCTCACCGACTACCGGCACCTCGCCGAGATCCTCCACACCCGGTACACCGACGGTGTTCGCGGCCAGGCGCTGGTGGCCTGGCTCGCCGAGGAGATCGCGCGCTCGGCCGCCACCTCCGACAGGGTGCGTCGGCTGGAGACGGACCGGGACGCGGTCCAGATCATGACCGTGCACAAGGCGAAGGGCCTGCAGTTCCCTGTGGTGCTGCTGCCGGAGGCCGCCGACCTGTGGGTGCCGAAGGACGACAAGGATGCGGCGCTCGCGTACCACGCCGACGGCTCCCGCGTGCTCGACCTCGGCGGCAGTTCCGCCCCCGGGCGCGAGGCGCGCTGGGACACCACCGCCGGCGAGGAGGCCGAAGACCGGCTGAGGTCGCTGTACGTGGCAGCCACGCGCGCACAGTCGCAACTCACCCTGTGGTGGGCACGCACGAAGGGCACCACTGCCGCCTCCCCGCTGCACCGGCTGTTGTTCCGCCGCCGCGACCGGTTCGAGGCGCCCGAAGCCGCCTACCCGCTCGACGAACCGCCCGGCGACGGGCACCCTCGCGACCTCGCGTGGCTCGCGGAAGCCGGCATCCTCGCCGAGGACTGCCAACCGGCGGCGTCGGTCGGACTAGCGCGGCCGGCCTCGACGACACCGAGCCTGCGCGCCGAACCGTTCACCCGCGCCATCGATGCCCTGTGGCGGCGCACGTCCTACTCGGGCCTGACCGAGGCCGTGCACGCCCGCGCCCCGGTCGGGCTCATCGTCGAGGGCGCCGTGGACGACGAGCCCGACAGCGAGGACGTCACCGACTCGCCGGCTCCACCGGGCCCGGACGCCACACCGTCCCCGATGGCCGACCTGCCCGGCGGCACAGCGTTCGGAAGCCTCGTGCACCACGTGCTGGAGAACCTCGACTGGTACGCGCCCGCGGTCTCCGACGAGCCCGGGCTGGCCGGGCGGCTGCTGGCCGAGACCACCGCGGCCGCCCAGCGCTGGCCGGTCGCCGGTGTCACCCCGGCTGCGCTCTCCGAAGCGATGCTGCCCGGCCTGCTCACCCCGCTCGGCGCGCTCACCCGCGGGCTGCCGCTGGCCGCGATCCCCATCGCGGACCGGCTCAGTGAGCTCACCTTCGAGTTCGCGCTCGGCCACGCCGCGTCCCGCACCACGCTGGGCGACGTCGCCTCGCTGCTGGAGCGCTGGCTGCCTGCCGACGATCCGCTGGTCGGCTACCCGGAGGAACTGGCGCACCCGCTGCTCGGCGGGCAGGTGCTGCGCGGCTTCCTGACCGGCAGCATCGACTCCGTGCTCCGGGTGCCCGGCCCGGACGGGGCCCGGTTCGTCGTCATCGACTACAAGACCAACCGTCTCGGCCCCGCCGAGCTCACCCTCGGCCACTACGACCGGGCCGCGATGGTGGCGGAAATGGTGCGCACCCACTACCCGCTGCAGGCGATCCTCTACGAGGTCGCACTGCACCGGTTCCTCGCTGCCCGCCTCGCCGGCTACGACCCGGAACGGCACCTCGGTGGGGTCGGCTACCTCTTCGTGCGCGGCATGGCCGGGCGCGACGCCCTGCCCGGCCCGGACGGCACCATCACGGGTGTGTTCGACTGGTTCCCGCCTGCGGGACTGGTGACCGAGTTGTCCGACCTGATGGCCGATCGGAGCACGTCATGACCGATCTGGCCACCAGCCTCCCGCCCGGTCTGCTCGCCGACGTGCACGCGACCGGCGCACTGTCGTGGGCCGACGTGCATGTCGCCCAGAAGGTGTCGTTCCTCTACTCCGAGCCCGACCAGCGGGTTCAGCTGGCGCTTGCGCTCGCCGTCCGGGCCCTGCGGGCGGGGTCCACCTGCCTGGAGCTGTCCGGGGTCGGGCGTGATCGGCTTGAGGCCGACGAGGAGATCGTGGGTGTGCCGGACGAGCTGTGGCCCGACCCGGCCGGCTGGCGCGCAGCGATCGAGATGAGCCCGCTGGTCACCGTCGGCGCGATCGCTGGCGGCGAGCGTCCGCTGCGACTGGTTGGCGATCTGCTCTACCTCGAGCGCTACTGGCAGGAGGAGTCCCTGGTCGCCGGGCAGATCAACGCCCGGCGGGATCGTCTGCCCGCGCCGATCCCGCTCGATGCGCTGCGAACCGCGAAGGATGAGCTGCTCACCGCTGACGACCCCGACCAGGCCGTGGCGGCCGTCGTCCCCACGCTGGCCGGCGTGACCGTGGTGGCCGGCGGCCCCGGCACGGGCAAGACCCACACGCTGGCCCGGTTGCTCGGCGTGCTGCACCGCACGCTGCCCACACCGCCACTGATTGCGCTCGCCGCACCGACCGGCAAGGCGGCCGTGCGCATGCAGGAGGCGCTGGCCGAAGCGCTTGCGGATGCCCGCTCGCCGCTGCCCGCCGATCTGGCCGAAGCGCTCGGCGGGCTCGAGGCGGGGACGATCCACCGGCTGCTCGGCTGGGTGCCCGAGTCCCGCTCGCGCTTCGTCCACCACGCCGCCAACCCGCTCCCGCACGATGTGGTGGTGGTGGATGAGGCGTCGATGGTGAACGTGACCCTGATGGCGCGGCTGCTCGATGCGCTCCGCCCGCAGGCCCGGCTGGTGCTGGTGGGCGACCCCGACCAGCTGGCCCCGGTGGAGGCCGGCGCGGTGCTGGCCGACATCGTGGCCGCCCCGGCGCCCGCGAGCGCTCCGCTCGCGGCGACGCTGGCGGCGCTCGACCTGCCGCCGTCCGGCCCGGTGGTGCGCCTGCGGCACAACTACCGTTCGGTGCCGGGCATCACTCGACTGGCCGACGCCGTGCTGGCCGGCGATGCGGACGCCGCACTGGAGCTGGCCCAGGCAGGTACCGACGGCGTCCGGTTCGCACCGGGCGTCGCCCAGACCGACCTCGCCGAGCGCACCGCGCGCACCGGGCGCGAACTGGTCTCCGCCGCCCGCGAGGGACGGGTCGCGGCCGCACTGCAGGCGCTGGACGAGCACCGGCTTCTCTGCGCCCATCGGCGCGGCCCATACGGAGTGGCGCTCTGGTCGCGGCAGGTTGAGGAGTGGTTGGTCGCGGCGATGGACGACTTCGACCCCACACCGGTCTGGTACGCGGGCCGCCCCGTGTTGGTGACCCAGAACTCCCCCGACCTCGGTGTCTACAACGGCGACACCGGCGTGGTCGTGAACCTCGGCGGCGTGCTGCACGCCTGCTTCGCTCGTGGGCACCGCGTCCACCAGGTCTCGCCGTTCCTGCTGGAGGGAGTCCAGACCATCCACGCGATGACCGTGCACAAGGCGCAGGGCAGCCAGTTCGAACGGGTCACCGTGGTGCTACCCGCCCCCGATTCACCGCTGCTCACCCAGGAGCTGCTCTACACGGCGATCACCCGGGCCAAGCAGGAAGTGACCCTGATCGGCTCGCCGGAGTCGCTCGAGCTGGCGGTGCGTCAGCGGGCGCGGCGCGCGTCCGGCCTGCGGGAGCGGCTCTGAGGGCCGGGAATGACCCCTAGCCGAGGGTGCCGGCGAGCCAGGATTCGATCATCCGCCGGGCGATCGAGGTATACGGCGGCAGCGTCACCTCACCTGAGGCGGTCGCCTCGCGCAGCTGGTCGACAGTGAACCAGCGGGCGCCCTCGATCTCGCCCTGCGCCATGGTGAACTGTGCGTGCGTGGCCCGCGCCCGAAAACCCACCATCAACGAGCGCGGGAACGGCCACGGCTGCGAGCCCAGATAGGTGATGTCCGCCAGCTCGAGCGCCACCTCCTCGGCCATCTCCCGGTGCACGGCCTGCTCCAGCGACTCCCCCATCTCGACAAAGCCTGCGAACACCGACACCCGGCCCGGCGCCCAGCTCGGCTGGCGGCCGAGCAGCAGCCGGCCGGCGGAATCCACGATGGCGACGATCACAGCCGGGTCGGTACGCGGATAGAGCTCGCGCCCGCAACCGGTGCACTCCCGGGCCTGCCCGCCGCGGACGGACCTGGTGGACGCGCCGCAGGTACTGCAGAAGCCGGCGTTGGCGTGCCAGCGCGCCAACGCCGGACCCGGTGAACGCCGCCTGGAGGTCGCTCGCCGAGAGCCCGTCCATGACCGAGCGCAATGCCGTCACCTCGTCCCCGTCGGCCCAGGTCGCGAACCACGGCCGATCCTCGATCAGGCCCAGCAGGTAGTGGCGTTCCGGGTCGTAGGCTCCGGTGGTCGGCCGTGTCGCCAGCGTGCCGTCCGGCGTCACGGCGACCGCCACCTCGCCCACCGGGAGCACGACCGCCTCGGGATCGGCCCAGCTCGCCCGAACCCAGTCCGGATCCACCCGGCGCTCCTCCACGCGATCCAGTGCGCTGCCAGCCAACCAGTCACTCACGACGTCAGGCTAACCGACCCCGGCAGCCGGGCCAGCACCGCCTCAAGCCCTGGCCGGTCTGGCAGGGACGCCGGCCGCACGATCTCCGCGGTGTGCAGGTCGTAGAACACGGCGTCCACCTCGTGCACGGCGAGCCCGTTCAGCTCCGCCCACGCCAGCCGGTAGCAGGCCAGCTGCAGCGGGTCGGCGCGCCGGGCGTCACCGGTCTTCCAGTCCACTACCTGCGGGCGCCCGTCGCCCGCTTCGAAGACCGCGTCGATCCGGCCGCGGACGAGCCGTCCGCCGAGCACCAGAGTGAACGGCGCCTCCACGGCGATCGGCACCGCAGCCGCGTAAGGGCTGGCGACGAACCCCTGCTGCAGCCGCTCGAACTCCGCGCCTGCCAGCTCCGCCTCGGGCTCGTCGTCCAGCAGCGGTGACTGGTCGCGGAACCTGTGCTCCAGCCACTGGTGGAAGCCGATTCCCCAGCGCTGCGCCTCGCTGACCAGCCGCGGCATGGGGCGGCGCAGCTCGGCCGCGTAGACCTCCGGGTCACGCGCCAGCCGGCCCAACCCGGTCACGGACAGGTAGTCGGGCAGCCGTGCGGAGGCGCGCTCGCGCGCCGCGTCCCGCTCCGCAGCGACCAGCGCGTCCGCCCGCCGACGCCAGCCCTCGACGCGCTCGGCCTGGTCGAGACTCAGACCGGAGATGGACGGGTGGCCGGCACCCTGCGCGTTCCGCCGCCGCGCGTCGACCACGCCCTCCGCCGCCTGCCGGCGCGCCTGCCACGCCTCGGTGCCGCCCACCGCCGGCCACGCGGCGAGCGAGTCCAGGCCGAGCAGCGGATTCTCCTCCGGGACGTCGTCAGCGAGCTGGACGGTCTGGGCCTGCTCGGCGAGCACCATGAAGTAGTCGGAAGCCTGCCGGGGCTTCACCAGCCCTGGACTCCAGGTGTGCGTGCTGGCCAGCAGGAGCCGGCGGGCCCGCGTGACCGCGACGTAGGCGAGCCGGTCCTCGCCGCGGCGTTGCTGGTCGGTGAGCGCCGTGGCGAACGCCGCCATCGAGGCATGATCGACGTGGGCCAGCTGCGGCAGCGCGTCCGCATCGCCCCGCAGCGGGTAAGGCAGCGTGGACGCGCTCCTCAGCCAGTTGCCGGTGACCCTGTCGGTGGGAAACACGTCGGCGGCCAGGCCGGGCACGAACACGACGTCCCACTCCAGGCCCTTGGCCTTGTGCACGGTCAGGATCTTCACCGAGTCGGACGCGGAGACGACCGCCTGCTCCAGCCCGGTGCCGTACTCGCGCTCGGCCTCAAGGTAGGCGAGCAGGCCCGCGAGCGAGGCATCGGCATCGATGTCGGTGTAGTCGGCGACCGCCTGCACGAAGGTGGCCAGTGGCGCGCTGCCGCCAGGCCCGGTCACTTCCAGCTCCACCGCCAACCCCAGTACGGCGATCACCCGCTGGACGAGCTCGGTGACCGCGTCGCCGGCGTGCCGGCGCAGCCGAGACAACTCCGCGCTGAAGGACGCGAACCGGGATCGCGCGTCACTGTGGTAGGGCAGCGGTCCCGGATCCTCCAGTGCCTCCAGCAGGCTGGGCACCGCGGCGGGATCCGTGCCGACCAGGTCCACCGCGGGCGCATCCGGAGCGGCACGGCTCGGGCCCCTCGCGTCCGCCAGATCACGCGCGCGACGACCGAGCAGCGCCAGGTCGGGAATGCCGATCGCCCACCGGGGCGAGGTGAGCAGCCTCAGCACCGACGGATTGGCGGTGGCGTCGTCGAGGAGGGTCAGCGTCGCCACCACATCGGCGATCGCAGGCAGGTCGAGCAGGCCACCCAACCCGACGATCTCCGCCGGGATGTCGCGGGACACCAACTCGGCGTACACATCCGCCACCTGGCTGTTGCGGCGGGCCAGCACGGCGATGCTTGACCACGCCGGTACAGCGCCCGTGTCGTGCAGGCCGGCCACCCGGTCGGCAAGCGCGGTCACCTCGTCGGGCCAGGTGGCGAACGATGCCGCCTCCACCCACCCCGGTGGTGTGCCGGGCGGCGCGACCAGATCGAGGTCGAGGCCGTGTGCGGCCAGCGCGGGCTCAGCCCGCACCGGTTCGGCAAGTTGGTTCGCCGCGTCGAGCACCCGTTGCCCGCTGCGTCGGTTCACGGTCAGCGCGTAGCTGGTCGCCGGCTCCCCCGCCCCGGTCGGGAAGTGCCGGGAGAAGTCGAGGATGTTGCTCGCCGCGGCACCGCGCCAGCCGTAGATCGCCTGGCACGGATCGCCAACGGCCGTCACAGGGTGGCCTCGGCCGTGGTCGGCGTCCGGGCCGGAGAACAGGCCGCGCAGCAGCGTGGCCTGGGCGGCCGACGTGTCCTGGTACTCGTCCAGCAGCACCACCGCGAACTCGCGACGAAGCGCAGCCGGGACGACCGGGACCTCGGTGGCCAGCCGTGCCGCCGCGGCCATCTGGTCGGCGAACTCCACGTAGCCGAGTCGGGCTTTCAGCTCCTCGTACCGCACCACGAGCGTGGCGAGTTCGAGGCGCTCGTTCATCGCCGCGCGGGCGGTCAGGACGGCCGCGTACTCCTGACCGCGCGGGTTGCGCGGGGCGCCCGCAAGGGCAGCCGTGAACAGCTCGGCCTGGTCGGCCAGGTCGAGCGGGTCGACCAGGTGCGAACGCAACTCCGAGGACAGCTCCAGCAACCGCTGGGTCACGGTCGCCGGACGCAGCCGGGAGAGCTCACTGAGCCCGGGGGTGTCCGCCACAACGCGGGCCGCAAGCCGGTACCGCGCGGCGCCGGTGATCATCCGGGCGTCGCCCTCGATGCCCAGCCGCAGCCCGTGCTCGGCGACCAGCCTGCCCGCGAACGCGTCGTAGGTGAGGATCAGCTCCTCGCCCGCCTCCGCGTCCTCCTCGAGCACTCCGGCGTGACGCAGGGCCCGGCGCACCCGGGCACCCAGCTCGCCCGCTGCCTTCCGGGTGAACGTCAGGCCCAGCACCTGCTCGGGACGCACCTGGCCGGACCCGACCAGCCAGACCACCCGGGCCGCCATCACGGTGGTCTTGCCAGAGCCCGCGCCGGCGATGATCACCGCCGGCTCCAGTGGCGCCGTGATCGCCGACAGTTGTTGGTCGGAGAATGGAATGCCGAGCGCGTCGCCCAGCTGCAGGGGGTCGGTGAGTCTCATCGCAGCACCTGCTCCCCCCGTCCGGACGCCGGACAGCTCGACGCGAAGGCGCACACCCGGCAGTGCGCGCCCGGCGTGGCGGGGAAGGATCCCTCCGCAATCACCCTCGCAGCGGACGCGACCCGGTGGTGCGCCCAGCTCGGGTAGCGCTCCTCCTCGGGATCCACGCCCAGGTACGGCACCCGCTCCAGCGACTCCTGGCTGAACTCCCGGGGCAGGTCCTCCGGCTTGTCCGGCAGCCGAAGGTAGACCGCTGCCGCCCCGTCGCAGTGACCCCGCCCCGGCGCAACCGCGTCGAATCCGCCGGCCGCGACGGCGAGCTGGTAGACGCCCAGTTGCTCCATGCCCGCGATCGCCGCCCTGGTCGGCGTCGAGCGGGAGGTCTTGAAGTCGACCACCCGCAGCCCGACCGCGGTGCGCTCCAGCCAGTCGACCTTTCCGTCCAGCACCACGGTGATCCCGTCAACGTCCAGGCTCAGGGTGAAGGGCACCTCCACGCCGACCAGCTCTGCGTCGCGCGCCTGCCGCCAGGCCAGGAATCGGGCGAGTCCGAGTTCCACCTCGACCCGTTCGGTGGCGGACAGCCAGGCCGCCTCGAACCGCAGCCGGTGCCAGACCTGGTCGAGCTGGTCGCGCAGCTCGGCGATGCCCCAGCCCTCGGCCACGGCCTGCTGGACGAGGAGGTGGATCAGCGACCCGAGCGACGCAGCCAGCCCGGGCTCGCCCTCGCCGCGAGCGTCGCGGGCCAGGAAGTAGCGCCGCGGGCAGGTGAGCACGCTGCCCACCTGACTGGGGCTGAGCCGTACCAGGGAACCGCTCGGCAGGGGTTCGGGTCGACTCGTCAGGTCGCGCACGCCCCACCACGACACCGGGTCGGCGGCCGGCACCAGCGGGCGTCCTGTCTCGTCTGCCGTGTCGGCAAGGCGGGCCAGTTCGGAGACCGCGGCCGAGCGAACCTCCGGCGCGGCAGCAGGGTCACAGGCCCACCGGCGCAGCTCGGCGACCAGGGCGGGCAGGGTGAGCGGCGTGCGACCCCGGTCCGGCGAAGCCGCAGGAACGCCGAGTTCGTCGAGGAACCGCGACGGAGCGTCCGCCTCGCCCTCGGTGCCGGCAGCCGCGGTGGCGATCAGGCGGCGGCGGGCCCGCGAGCAGGCGAGGTGGAACAGCCGCCGCTCGGACGCCAGCAGGTCGCGGTGGTCGGTGCCACCGACCAGTCCACCGGAAGTGAGTTCCGCGGCGTCCAGCACCGTGGAGACGCGTCGTCCCACCGGCCAGGCCCCCTCCTGCACACCGGCAACGACGACCAGATCCCATTCGCGACCGCGCGCCCGATGCGCGGTGAGCACCTGCACACCACGACCGCGCAGCCGCGACTCGCGCTCGTGGTCGGCCGGAATCTGCTGGGACGCCAGCTCGGCGAGGAACGCGCGCACCCCGCCGACACCGCCGCGTCGATCGGCCTCGGCAGCGGTCTCGAACAGTGCGCACAGGGCGTCGAGGTCGGCGTCCGCCCGACTGCCCGCAGCGCCGCCGGCGCCGGATTCACGCCGCAGCTGGTCGGCCCAGTCGGAACCCTGCCACAGATCCCAGGCGACCCGGTCGACCGGATCACCGGCATCCATCCGCCGCCGGGCTTCGGCCAGCACGGCGAGCAAACCCCGCAACCGGGTCACCTCCGGCGTCGTCTCCGCCCGGTCGAGCCACCCCGGCTCGTTGATCGCCTCGGCGAGCTGGTCGGCCAGCGTGACGGGCACCAGCCCCGTCCGCCCGCGACGCCACTGCCGCGCGAGCCGCCGCAGGCCCAGCGCGTCGAAGGACGCCAGCGGCGAGGTGAGCAGCCGTACCGTCTCGTCAGGCTGCACCACACCCTCAGCCGTGATCGCCAGCGCGAGCAGCAGCGGACGCACCGACGGCGCCTCGGCGAGCGGGATCTCGTCGCCGGCCACCTCCACCGGAACGCCCGCCGCGACCAGCGAACGGACGATCGGACCCAGCTGACGACGCCCGGACCGCACCAGCACCGCCATCTCGCCGTAATCGATGCCCCCCTCCAGCCGCGCACGACGCAGTTCGGTGGCGATCGCGGCCGCCTGGTCGGCCTCGCCAGCGCAGGTGAGTACCCGGACCCCGTCATCCGCGGATCCGGTGGCCACCTCCTGTGCCCCCTGGGGGCGTCCGCCGGACCCGGTCGACCCCGGCGGACGCGGCAGCCGGTTCCGGACCCCGGACAGCGCGGCCCCGATGGCGGCCCCGTAGCGGTGACCGGCGGTCAGCTCGACCCGCCGGACGGGCACCTCCGGCCGGCCGAAGAACCGCTCGAAGTCGGCCACGGCCCGCGGATTGGCACCACGGAAGGTCGAGCTCACCGAGTCGGGGTCGGTCGCGGCCAACACCGGTGCGTGCGAGGCGAGGGCAGCCACGAGCCCGATCTGGGCCGGGTCGAGTTCGGCATAGTCATCGACCAGCACCGCGCCGATCTCTCCGGTCACGATGCGGGCGATCTCGACGTCGGTGAGCAGCAGGCGCACCCGGTGCACAAGCTCGGCGTAGTCGAGCACGCCCTCTGCGTCGAGCACGTCGAGGTACTCCGCGAAGAACCGGCCCAGGGCCAGCCACTCCGGCCGGTTGGCCGCCTCGCCGAACTCGACCAGATCCTCCGGGTCGAGGCCGAGCTGCCGGGCACGGGCCAGCGCGGCTCGCACCTGGGCGGCGAAGCCGCGCGTGCCCAGCGCGTACCGAAGCGTGTCCGGCCACGCGCGCGGACCCGCCCCGACGAGCAGTTCCCGCACCCGGTACTCCTGTTCGGGCGCAGCGAGCAGGCGCAGGTCGGGACGCCCGGCGAAGCGCTGCCACAGGGAGCGGCACAGTGCGTGGACTGTGGTCACCGCCGGCTGCCACGCACCGTCCCCGAGCTCGGCGACAACCTGGTTGCGCAGCGCGCTGGCCGTCGTCCGGCCGCCGGCCAGCAGCAGCGGACCCGGCCCGTCGGCGCGACACCGCTGCACCATCGCGTGCGTGAGCAGCGTGGTCTTCCCCGTGCCCGGACCGCCGAGCACGAGCACCGACCCCGACCAGTCCGCCAGCACGGCGGCCTGGTCGGGCGAGAGCTGCGGCAGACCGGTCACGCCGACTATGCAACCATCCGCGCCTGACACTGCGCGCCCCGTCCCGAGGGAGCGGCCCCGGTGGCCGGATCGGGGATCAGTGCGAGGGGGCCGTACGCAGCTGGGCGTCGTCGACCAACGCGGCGACCTCGAGCCCGGGACCGGCCTGGACGCACGCGGGGCTGCCCGGGCGGGGGTGCCCTCGTCAGGGTTGCCCCCGGCCGTCCCCCGAACCCGCCGCCGGCGTGCGCCCTGCACCCTGCTCCGAGGTGGGTGCGGCCCGCTAGATTGGGGGCCGAACGCCCACGAGTCGAGAGGTCGGTCCATGACCACACCCGCGCAGCCGTCCAGCCAGGGCCAGGCCGTCCAGCTGGCACCGCCCGACATGCTCAACCTCAGCGCGCCCGCCGCGCCGGCAGTCGTTCCCGAAACCCAGGCACCGGCCATGGCCCCGCAGGTGGACGCCGCCCAGGTGCCGGTCCTCGACGCGAAGGTGAACGACTTCCTCACTGCGCTGAACTCCTCGGAGGAGAACTCCCCCACCTTCTCCGCGCAGGCCGACGCCGTGCGCAGCATGGGCGACGCGGACATCCGCAAGGCTGCCGAGACCTCCAACCGTCTGCTGCAGACCCCGGTGCGGGCGATCGAGACCGGCGGCCTCGCCGAGACCTCGAAGGTCGGCAAGACGCTGCTCGAATTGCGCCGCACGGTGGAGGACCTCGACCCCGCCGGCGCGCGCGGCAGCAAGGGCTTTTTCGCCAAGCTGGGCATCGGGAACAACGTGACCGACTACTTCCGCAAGTACCAGAGCTCGCAGCAGCACCTCAACGGGATCCTGCACGCGTTGCGCTCCGGCCAGGACGAGCTGACCAAGGACAACGTCGCCCTGAACATGGAGAAGCAGAACCTGTGGACGGTGATGGGACGGCTCAACCAGTACGTCTACATCGCCGAGCGGCTGGACGCGAAGCTGGCCGCCCAGATCGCAGAGCTCGAGCTGGCCGACCCGGAGAAGGCCAAGGCGCTGAACCAGGACGTGCTGTTCTATGTGCGCCAGAAGCACCAGGATCTGCTCACCCAGCTGGCGGTGTCGATCCAGAGCTACCTGGCGATCGACATCATCATCAAGAACAACGTGGAGCTGATCAAGGGCGTCGACCGCGCGTCCACCACCACGGTGTCCGCGCTGCGCACGGCGGTGATCGTGGCCCAGGCGCTCGGCAACCAGAAGCTGGTGCTCGACCAGATCACGGCGCTGAACACCACCACATCGCAGATGATCCAGCGCACCTCGGAGATGCTGAAGGAGAACTCGGCGCAGATCCAGGAGCAGGCCGCCTCGTCCACGATCGGGCTGGAGCAGCTGCAGGCCGCGTTCCAGAACATCTACCAGACCATGGACTCGATCGACGAGTTCAAGCTGAAGGCGCTCGACACGATGTCGGCGACGATCGGCACCCTGGAGACCGAGGTGGCCAAGAGCAAGGCCTACCTGGAGCGGGTGGCGCAGCAGGACACCCGCGCGGCCACGCTGCCCGCGCTCTCGATCGACCGGTAGAGGACACTGCATGGGTCTCTGGGATCGGCTGCTGGGACGCGATGAGCAGCCCCAGCCCGCCGAGCAGGACGAGGTCGCGGCCGCCCCCACGGCGGCCGACATCAACGCCTCACTCGACGGCGTGGAGCGACTCGTCGCCGATCCGGCCGTGCCGGGGGTGGTGCGTGCCCGGGCGCTCTCCGTCACCCGGGCCGTCCGCAAGACCCTGCCGCGGCTCGACCTGCTCGGCCTCGGCAGCTACGACTCCTATTCGGTCGTCGCCACCGCCACCGACTACCTGCCCGAGGCGATCGGCGCGTACCTGCGGCTGCCGAGGGACTGGGCCGACTCGCGGCCGGTGGACGGCGGCAAGACCTCGCTGCTGATCCTGATCGATCAGCTCGACCTCCTCTCGACCACCATGGACGCGATCTACGACGCCGCCAACACCACCGACGCCGCGGCGCTGATCAGCCACGGTCGATTCCTCAAGGAGCGCTTCGGCCACGCCCAGGCCCCCGAGCTGAACCTGGCCGTGCCTTCGACGGCACCACCGGCCGACACCCCGACACCTCGGTCCGCCGAGCCCACCACCCCGGATCAGCCCTGATGAGCACACCCACCCTCGCCGCTGCCCTCGAAGCCCTCCGCGCTGCCGCGGCCAAGGCCGGGTTCGACCCCTCCGCAGCCGCGGAGGAGGGCCTGGTGCTGTCCGCCGCGGTCGCCGAGTCCAGCCGGGGTGCGTTCGTCGACTGGTGCCGCGAGGTCGGCGTCAAGACCTCCGCACAGACGTTCATGGACGCGGCCGTACGCGGGCGCCGCTACCGGGCCGCCCCCACCCCGCTGGCCAGCCAGGCTGCGACCGGTGCCGGCCCGAGGGCCGCCGGCTACGCGAAAGCCCTGGCCGACGTGTGCCACGCCGCCGCGCTGCTCGGCGAGGCCGGACCGGCCGCGCTCGGCGCCGCAAGCCTCGCCGCCGCCGCGCAACTCCCCGGTGCCGGCGGCCACCAGCCGACTCCGACGCCGACACCCCCTTCCGACGAGGAGGCCCAGCGCGAGTTCCTTCGCCAGGCCCCCGCGATCCTCACCGACGTGTTGTCCCGGCTGTCCGCGAGCAACCAGCAGCAGTTGCTCGACGTGAGCCGCCTCGACCCGCGCGCGGGGGGCGCCTTCCCCGGCCTGGGCGGGGCCCCGTTCCCCGCCCCCACGCTGGGTTCGGGCGTCCCGGGGGCGACCCCGCCGACCGCCGGCGCGACGCCCGTGACCGGCGAACCGGCCCAGCCCACCGCCGCACCCGAATCCGCCGAACCTCCTGAAGAGGAGACTGAGGAGCCGGAGAAGACCGTCGAGGAGTGGCTGGCCGAGCTCGATGAACTGATCGGCCTGGCCAGGGTGAAGACCGAGATCCGCCGCCAGACCGCGATCCTGCGCGTCGACGCGATGCGCACCAAGGCCGGCCTGAAGAGCCCGACGATCACCCGGCACCTGATCTTCGTCGGTAACCCCGGCACAGGAAAGACCACGGTTGCCCGGCTCGTCGCGGGCATCTACAAGGCGATCGGCCTGCTCAGCAAGGGCCAGCTGGTCGAGGTCGACCGTTCCGAGCTGGTCGCCGGCTACCTCGGCCAGACCGCGATCAAGACCGCAGAGGTCGCGGCCAAGGCGTACGGCGGCGTCCTGTTCATCGACGAGGCCTACTCCCTCAACGGCGACCAGTACGGCGAGGAGGCGATCAACACCCTGGTCAAGGAGATGGAGGACCACCGCGACGACCTCGTCGTCATCGTGGCCGGCTACCCGGTGCCGATGGCGGAGTTCATCCAGAACAACCCGGGCCTGGCCAGCCGGTTCCGGACCACCATCGACTTCGAGGACTACACCGATGAGGAGCTGCGGGCCATCTTCGGCCACATGGCGACGAAGTCCGACTACGACCTCGGCGAGGGCGTGATCGAGGAGTTCAACCGCCAGCTGGCAGAGCAGGTCCGCGACGAGAACTTCGGCAACGGTCGCTACGCGCGCAACCTGCTGGAGGCCGCGGTCGGGCGCCACGCTTGGCGGCTGCGCGAGGTCGCGGAGCCCACGCTGGAACAGCTCCGCACGCTGATCCCCGACGACCTCATCGACGACACCCCGACCGCCCAGGAACCGGTACGCGACGACGATCCGACCCACCTCACCCCGCCGGACGCCGCGGGCCCCATCCCGCCCGTCGAGTTCCCCGCGCCGCCGGCGGTGCAGCCGTGAGCCAGAAACCCGCACCTGTGTCGGCTCCGGGCCCGACGCCTGTACGACCCCCGCCGACCGGCAGCCCGCCCGTCCCCGCCGACACGTCATCCTTCGACATCGCCCCGCCGGTGCCGAGCCGGACGCCGCGGCTGCTGCAGCGCCTTCAGGTGGTGGTCGCGCTGGCAGTGCTCATCGCCGGTGCGATGAGCACCTGGGTGATCGCCGACCTGCGCGGCGATCTCGCCTCCGCGCCGAACCTGGCCCAGCAGTACGCCCGGCTCGGAGAGGTGCAGCACGACCTCAGCGCCGCCGCACGGCTCGCGAAGGTGAGCGTGATCCTCGGCGAGGCGTCGGACGGCGCGAACGCCGCGGCAGCGATCGACCAGGTCGTCGCAGCGTCCGGCCTCCTGGTCGAGTCGGCGAAGGAGCGCCCCCAGGACGCCGCGGCGCTGCAGGCCATCGGCGGGGACACCCTGCGGTACTCCCTCACCCTGGCCTCCGCGGTCGGCTCCCCTCGCACCCAGGCTCTGCCCCGCCTTGCTGTCGCCCAGAAGCAGCTCGACGCCCTGCTCGGCCAGCTCGACGATCTGCAGTCGCAGCTCGCCGCGGAGGCGGACGCCCGACCCTGGAGCCAGGGCACCCCGGCGGTCTGGCTGGTCTGCCTCGCCATGGCTGCCGTCGTGGTGTGGGCCTCCTGGCTCGTGGCGCAGCGCAGCCACCGCGTGGTCAACCTCGGGCTCGCCGCGGCCGTCGTCGCCCTGCTGTCGATGATCGGCATCACCGCGGCAGCCCAGGGTGCGGCCGTCAGCGCATCGGAGGCGAGCCGGTCGACGCAGTTCGCGCGCGTGGTGAACACCACCGCGGCGGTTCGGCACCTCGACGCCGCTCAGCAGGTCCTGACCACGGCGGTGCTCACCCAGACGTGGGACGCGACCGCCCAGGCCAACACCACCACCGAGGTGAAGTCGGCGACCGCCGCGGCGAGCAAGGAGAACCTGACCGGCCTGAGCAGCTTCACCAACGCCCGGGACTCCCTCGGCACCCAGATGTCGAAGGGCGAATGGAAGGCGGCAACGTCCGCGCTGACCGACACTGCCAAGAAGTCCCTCTCCGGCGCGGCGCAGGCGGTCCGCGACAACGCGCGCAGCGTCTCCGACGGCGCGGTCACCATCGCGTCCGCAGCGCCGACCAGCGCCCGCGCGACCCTGGTCGTCCAGCTGGTCCTCGTGATCGTGGTCGCCCTGGTCGGTGCGGCCCTCGGCGTCCTCGGCCTCTACCAGCGACTCACGGAGTACCGATGAGCACCGTCTCCCCCGCCGCTCCGGGCAGCCTCGGCGTCGCGGCACGCGCAGCCGACCTGCTCGACTATCTCGGCAAGCTGGACGCCTGGCTGGGTGAGCGCCGGGCCGAACTCGACGCACTCGACGAGCAGATCGTCGGCTCGGGCCGGCAGGGGGAGCTCACCGGCGACATGGGCCTTGCCCTCGCCCTGTGGCAGGCGGCGAAGACCCGGCAGAACCTGCTCCTTGCCACCTGGGATTCGGGCCGGGTGGGGTCGCAGGAGCTGGAGCGCCTCTCCGCCCTGATCTGGGGACGCCTCGACACCGCAGGCAGCGAGGTCGCCCAGCTGCAGTCGATGGCGGTCTCCCTCCCCGAAGCCGGGCGCCTGTGTGACGCCCTGGTCGCGCAGTTGCGCACCCGGCTCGACACTGACCCGAACGCCGAGCAGCAACAGATCCGGCTGCGTGACCTCCGCGCACAACTGGAGCGGATCCGTGACCAGGTGAAGCTGGAGCCGCCGGCGTTTGCGCCCTCGTCCCAGGTGAAGCTCGCCGCCCTCGCCGCGCGCCTCCAGGACCTTTCCGACAAGCGGCAGCGCGGTGGCGACATCGGCGGCCTGCTCGGCAGCCTTGAGATCGATGCGGCGCGGCTGGAACGTGACCTGATCGTCGGGGCTGCCCAGCGCCGCGAGGCCCGTGACCTGCTCACCAGGGCGCGCGACCAGCTCGCCGAGGCTTCCGCTCGCGAGCAGGCGGTGCGCGCGCTCTCCGCTCAGGTCGCCGCGGCGGTCTGGCCGGCCCCCGCGGCCGTGGTGCCGAGTGTCGCCGGGCTGGGACCGGTGCCCAACACGCGCGCGGCACTGGGCGGGTATGTGGACGCCCTGACCAGGGTGGACAGCCAACTCACCGAGATCCACGCCGCGCTGACCAAGACCCTGACCGACCGGGATGCGGCCGCCGCGCTGCTCTCCGCCCTGCAGGCCAAGGCTGCGGCGCTCGGGCACGCCACAGATCCCCAACTGGTCGCGATGGTCCCGGCGATCCAGAGCTCGCTGGCCGCCACACCGGTGGTTCTGCCGGTCACGCAGCAGCTGCTCGCCGCGTTCTCCGCGCAGCTCGACTATCTCTCCCGGGAGACCCGATGAAGTGCCTCCAGCCGGGCTGCACCGGAACGATCGTCGACGGCTACTGCGACGTCTGCGGAATGCCGGGGGTGTCGATGCCCGCAGGTCACGGCTCACCGGGCGCGCGTCCGTCCACCCGGTCCACCGGCGCCTGCCGTCAGCCCGGGTGCCCGGGCCACATCATCGACGGCTACTGCGACGTGTGCGGCTCGCCGGACGTCCCGCCCGCACCGGCCGCGGCCACGCCGTCGTCTCCCGGCTCCACCGCGACCCGGACCTCGATCCACCTCGGCTCGACGGCACTCGGCTCGGCCAGGGCCACCTCGTTCGGCGGGCGGCCGACCCGGCACACCAGCGCCGACCGCCTGACCAGTGGCCGGATCGGGGCGGGCCTCACCCGGGTCCCGCCGGCCCCTGCGATCAACCCGACCAAGGCGGTGCTCGCCAACCCGGAGGTGCCCCTCGACGCCCGGGTGTGCCCGCGGTGCGGAACCAAGGTCGGCCAGGGTGGCGACCAGGTCGAGTCGCGCTCGGAAGGCTTCTGCCCGTCCTGCGGCGCGCCCTACTCGTTCACGGTGAAGCTGCACCCCGGCGACGTGGTCGCCAACCAGTACGAGGTCGTCGGCGCACTCGCCCACGGCGGCATGGGCTGGATCTACCTGGCGCAGGACCGCAACGTGTCCGGACGCTGGGTGGTGTTGAAGGGCCTGCTCAATGCCGGGGACGCCGACGCGGTGGCCGCGACGATCGGCGAGCAGCGGTTCCTGGCCAGGGTGGAGCACCCGCTGATCGTCGAGATCTACAACTTCGTCACCCATGACGACGCCGGCTACATCGTCATGGAGTACGTCGGCGGACGCTCGCTCAAGCAGTTGCTCAAACAGCGGATGACGACGAACAACGGGGTCAGCAACCCGCTGCCGGTCGACCAGGCGCTGGCCTTCCTGATCGAGATCCTGCCCGCCTTCGGGTACCTGCACGAGCTGGGCCTGTTGTATTGCGACTTCAAGCCCGACAACGTGATCCAGGTGGGCGACTCGCTCAAGCTGATCGACCTCGGTGGCGTGCGGCACATCGGTGACGAGGATTCGGCGATCTACGGCACGGTCGGCTACCAGGCCCCCGAGGTGGCCACGCTCGGGCCGTCCATCGCCTCGGACATCTTCACGGTGGGCCGGACGCTGCTGGTGCTCACCTCGGACGTCCCCGGCTACCAGAGCACCTACGAGTTCAGGATCCCGCCCGCGGAGGAGCTGCCAGCGTTCGCTGCGCACGACTCGCTGTACCGGTTGCTGCTCAAGACGTGCGCCATCGATCCGAACGACCGCTTCACCTCCGCCGAGGAGCTTCGGCTGCAGATGCTCGGTGTGCTGCGCGAGGTCGTGGCGGACGCTACCCCCGGAGTCGGCACCACCACGTCCACGTCGATGCTGTTCGAGGGCCCCACGGTGGCCAGCGAGCAGCACGGCCAGCGGCAGCTGCCGCAGCTGCGTCCCGACCCGTCCGACCCGCAGGCGGCGTGGCTGTCCCGGATCAGTGCGGAGGACCCGGTACAGCGGCTCGCCGCCCTGTCGGCGCCACCGGCCCTCTCGCCCGGCGTGTTGCTCGCCCGCGGCCAGGCCGCGCTCGAGGCCAACAACGCCCAGCTGGTGGACGAGTGCGTCCGGCGACTGCTCAGCAACGACCCGTGGGAGTGGCGGGCGGTCTGGCTGGCCGGACTGGGCGCCCTCCAGGCCCGCGACTATCGCACCGCGCAGAGCTCGTTCAACGCCGTGTACGGGCAGGTACCGGGCGAGCTCGCCCCGAAGCTGGCCCTCGCCGTGGCCTGTGAGCTCGGTGGTGAACTCGACATCGCGGAGACGCTCTATCGCACCTGCGCGAGCACCGACGCGGCCTACGTGACGCCGGCGGCCTTCGGTCTGGCCCGGGTGCGGGCTGCCCGCAACGACCTGCCCGGATCGCTCGCCGCGCTCGAACTGGTGCCGAGCACGTCCCGCGGCTACCCGGAGTCGCAGCGGCTCAAGGCCCGGCACCTGGTCTCGCTGGCCAGGGACGCCGCCGGACTGGACGAGGCCTTCCGGGCGCTCGCGCAGGCGAAGCTCGATCCGAAGACCGACGCCGAGTACCGTGCGCTGCTCTACCGGCGCGCGCTCGCCCTTGCCGGTACCAACTCGCTCAAGCTCGGGGGCCAGACCCACACCCCGGGCATGATCCGTGACCAGCTCGTCGCCAGCTACCGCGAGCTGGGCAGGCTCGCCGAGGTCCCTGAGGTCCGCGCCGGGTACGTCGACGTGGCCAACTCCCTGCGTCCGTGGAGCCTGCTGTGACCCAACCCGAGTGGCCTGTGATGGACCAGGGCCAGCCCCGAGAGCCGAACTCCGCCGCCCCCGCACCCCCCTCCGGGGAGCCGGATCCCGGGCTGGTGCCCGATCCGGCACAACCGGCGGCCCCTGGCGGCATCCCCACCGGGTCGAGCTGTCCCAGCTGCGGGCAGCCGGTCGACCCGGCAGCGTGGTACTGCGAGGCCTGCGGCGGCCCGCTGCTGCCCACTGCCGCTCCCCCAGCGCCCGCCGCTCCGTCCGGAGACGCGTCCGCCCAGACCAGACGGCTCGGTTCCAGGGCCAGCCAGGTGATCGCCTGCCCCGCCTGCGGCGGCACGGTGGGCGCGGACGGCTACTGCCAGACGTGCGGGGCGAAGGCGCCCAGCCTGCGCGACCACTTCGCCGTGGCTCCCGCGCCGTGGGTGGGCGGCGTCTGCGACCGCGGCATCCAGCACCACCGCAACGAGGACGCGATGGCCCTGTGGGCCGGGGGCGCCCGAGCCGTGCTCGTGGTCTGCGACGGCGTCTCGACCAGTATCGACTCCGACGTGGCTGCGATGGCCGCCGCAGGGCGCGCCTGCGACGTGCTCACGGCCCGCAACTCCTCGGCGGTGGCCGGCGATCAGGGCGAGGATGCCGCGATGGCCCAAGCCCTGGTCGAGGCCGTCGCCGAGGCCAACCGAGCGGTGATCGCGACCACAGCCGCGGACAGCACGAATGCCGCCTCCGCCACCTTCGCCGCCGCCGTGGTCGTGGGTGATCGGGTCCACTTCGCAAACCTCGGCGACTCGCGCGTGTACTTCCTCGGCGGGACTGCGCACCGGCTGCTCAGCGTCGACGACTCGATGGCCCAGGCGTTCATCGCCGAGGGCATGCCCAGGGAGGAGGCCGAAGCGCTCCCCCGCGCCCACGCGATCACCAAGTGGTTGGGCCGGGACTCGGTCGACACCATCCCGCGAACCGGCGTCCTGCAGGTCACCGAGCCCGGCTGGCTCCTGGTCTGCACTGACGGGTTGTGGAACTACGCCTCGACACCGGAAGAGCTCGCCGCCCAGCTGCCTGCCGGCACCGACCCGCTCGCGGTCGCGCAGCACCTCGTCACCTGGGCGAACGGCCAGGGAGGGCACGACAACGTGACCGTCGCGCTCGCGCGGGTCCCGGCTCCGGTGGTGCCCGGATCGCCCGGTACTCTGGGTGCGGCCCCCACCGAAGAAGAGAAGGAGCAGCCACAGCATGGCTGAGTTCACTTCCGCCGTCTACCAGAACGAGTTCCTGCCCGACGGCGGCACCGACGTCAACGCGATCGTGACGATCCGCTGCACCGGCGCCGGATCGGCCGGGCGAACCGGGAGCGGCGACGCCGGTGAGATCGTGGTGGTCGACACGTCCGGCTCGATGGGCGTCGCCAACATGAACGCAGCCAAGCAGGCGGCCATGATCGCGCTGGACAACATCCTCGACGGCACCTATTTCGCCGTGGTCGCCGGCAACCACAAGGCCTACCTCGCCTACCCGATGGTGCAGACCGGCGCCGGCATGGTCCGGATGGACACCAGGACGCGGGCCGAGGCCCGGCGCGCGATCAGCTTCTTCCGCGCCGAGGGCGGCACCGCGATGGGCACCTGGCTGAACCTGTGCAAGGCCCTGTTCGCCTCGATCGGGAACCTCGCCCAGAAGCACGTGATCCTGCTCACCGACGGCGAGAACCACAACGAGACCGCCACGCAGCTCGACCAGGCGATCGCGAACTGCGCGGGCGATTTCCAGGTGGACGCCCGCGGGGTGGGCGTGGACTGGAAGGTGGCCGAGATCCGCAAGATCGCCCAGGCGATGCTGGGCACGGTCGACATCATCGGCGATCCCGGCCAGATGAGTGCGGTCTTCGCCGAGCTGATGCGCCAGTCGATGGCTCGCGGCGTGGCCAACGCAGACCTGCGGGTGTGGATCCCGCAGGGCGCGCAGGTGCTGTTCATCCGCCAGGTCTCCCCCACGGTTGAAGATCTCACCCACCGCGGCACCCCGGTGAACCAGCTCACGATGAGCTACCCGACCGGCGCGTGGGCCGACGAGGAGCGCGACTACCACGTCGCGGTACGGCTCGCAGCGAAGTCGGTCGGCCAGGAGCAGCTGGCCGCGCGCGTCCAGCTGGCGGTCGGGCCCGACCTGCTCACCCAGGGCCTGGTCAAGGCGAAATGGTCAGCGGACACGAACCTCACCGCCCAGATCAACCCCGAGGTGGCGCACTACACCGGGCAGGCCGAGCTGGCCCAGGTGATCCAGGAGGGGCTCGCGGCGAAGGCGGTCGGCGACGAGGCGACTGCGACCACCAAGCTGGGCCGCGCCGTCCAGCTGGCCACGGAGAGCGGCAACACGGAGGCCACCTCGAAACTGCGGAAGGTCGTCGACATCGCGGACGCCCGGACGGGTACCGTGAGGCTGAAGAAGGCCGTGGAAAAGGCAGACGAGATGGCGCTGGACACGGCTTCGACCAAGACCACGAGGATCAGGGGCTGACATGCCGATCTGTCCGGCCGGGCACGAGACGAGCCAGACCGACTTCTGCGACACCTGCGGACTGCCGGTGTCCGCGGCGCAGGCGTCCCCTGCCCCGGTCGCGCCACAGGCTGCGCCCACCCCGGTGGTGTGCCCACACTGCCAGACCGCGAACGTTGCGGACGCGCTGTTCTGCGAGGCGTGCGGCTTCGACTTCACCACCGGCGCGATGCCCGCAGCTCCCCCGCTGTCCTGGCCCGGCCTGCCCGCGCCGGATCCCACGCAGGGGACGGGCGCGGTGCCCCTGCCTGCTTCCGACCCCGAGGTTCCGGAGATGACGACTGCGGTACCGCGGCCCCACGACGCCGCAGTGACCCACGACGTGGTCACCGAAGGCGACCCCGAGGCCGTCTTCGAGGCGGAGTCTCCGGCGCCGCACGAGGTGGATGCGCCGGCGCAGGCCTCGCTCGCTGCGGCCCGTCCCTCGGTGGAATGGGTCGCCGAGTTGTGGATCGACCCGGACTGGTACGCCGCCCAGGGTTCGACCGACCCGCTTCCTTCCCCCGGCCTGCCCGACATCGTGCCGCTGGTGAAGGAGAGCAACCTGATCGGCCGGGTCTCGCACAGTCGAGGCATCTTCCCCGACGTCGACTGCGAACTCGATACCGGGTGCAGCCGCCGCCACGCCATGCTCACCACGGATGGCACCCGCTGGTGGATCGAGGATCTCGATTCGGCCAACGGCACGTTCGTCGGGGGTGCCGCCGGCCCGTTGCCGGCCATGCCGATCCCGCAGGGCCGCGTCGAACTCACGCCGGGCCAGCGCATCTACGTGGGTGCCTGGACCAGGATCGTCATCCGCCGCGCCACCGACGACGAGAAGGAAGCGCTCGCCGGCTGATCCTCCCCTTGTTGGCCGATAAGGAGAACCGTCCCCTTCTCGTCCACACCGACCGTCGGCCCGTTGGCCGATAAGGGGACGGTTCTCGTTTTCGTCCACCCCGGCCCCGTTGCGCTCTCGGCGTACGAAGGTCCGTTCTTCCCACTGGCGCTGGTAGCTTGGCGACCGCGACAACGAGGAGGAACCGGTGGAGATCAAGATCGGCATTCAGCACGTGGCCCGTGAGCTCACGGTCGAGACCGAAGCCACCGGCGCAGAGGTCGAGTCCGACCTGCGCAAGGCCCTCGCCGACGGCACCATGCTCACCCTCACCGACGAGAAGGGACGCCGGGTGCTCGTGCCCGCCGACAAGGTCGCCTACATCGACCTCGGCCAGGAGAAGACCCGTCCGGTCGGCTTCGGCACCGTCTGATCCGAATCCCGCTCAGCACACCGGAGCTGCCCGGGGTGCCAGCACCTCGAGAGCGTGCAGGGTCACCCAGCGGCTGGGTTCGCGTCGCGTCTCGACGGATGCGACGAACCGGTCGTTGAAGGTGTCCTCCAGCAGCCAGCGTCCGGAATCGTCGCGCTTGGCCGCCACGAGGTCGAGCGCCTCGTCCATGCGTTCGTCGGCGTACCCCAGCCGGGTGAGCAGGAGCAGGATCTCCAGCGCGTCGGTCTGGTACATCCGCGGGAACCCGAACTTCGTCCAGCCCGGCCGGGAGACCTTCGCCAGGTCGTGGCTGCGCTTGTGCACGTGGTGGACGAGCAGCCACTCTGCGGCGGAGGCGATCGTGTCGCGGACCGCAGGCGTGCGGCGCGGTTCCGGGAGTTCCGCCAACGCCTTCAGCGCCTTCACGATGCCCATCGAGCAGGTGTGGCGTCCCCAGCACATCTCGTAGGTGTCGTAGGGCCAGCCGGTGGGTGCCGGGCCGTCCCCGTCGTCGAAGCGCAGGTAGGTGGTGATCCAGTCGATCGTCGCCCCCACCCGCGGGTCGTCCGCCTGGCCGAGCCGCAGCAGGGCGAAGGCCATGTTGCCGGTGAGGCACGGAATCACGGACGCGGCCGTACCACCGCCGTCGCGCCGCGACCTGCTCATACCGAAGCCGCCGGACGCGGGGTGCCAGCTGTCGGCAAGGATGGCCTCGACGGCGGCGCGGATGCGTGGATCGGCCCCGTCCGCGCCGAATTCGGCGAGGATCACCAGGGACCAGACGGTGCCGGTGTACTTCGCTGTGTAGAACCGATCCCGCTCACCCCAGCGCCCGTCCGGTCCCTGCGCCGCGAGGATGGCCGGCACGGTGCCCTCGCGCATCAGCCGGCGGCGGAGGTTCATGCAGACTGGCGATGCCGCGTCCTCGCCGAGCAACCGGACGCGGGTCGCCAGCTCGACCGCAGGCTCGCCGTCGAGCAACCAGTCCACGACGTCCATACGTTTCAGGCTAGCCCCGACGTGCCCGCTGCGAGTGGGGAAGCCGGGCACGCTAGACTGTCCCCGCAGCACATCAGTTGTGCGTGCCTGCCTCGAGCGGCCGAACGCGCGCCGCCGGCGGTCCGATATGACTGCGCCGTAGCCGGCTGCAGCAACAGATAAGGCAAGACCCTGACCGATATCACCACCGAGACCCTGCCCGCGGTCGTTCCCGAACTCACGTTCGCCGACCTGGGTGTCATCCCCGAGATCAGCGAAGCGCTCGCGAAGCTGGGCATCCTCAGCCCGTTCCCGATCCAGTCGCTGGCGATCCCGATCGCGATCGCCGGCACCGACATGATCGGCCAGGCGCGCACCGGCACCGGCAAGACGCTGGCGTTCGGCATCAGCCTGCTGCAGCGCATCGCCGTCCCGACCGACCCGGAGTACGCAGACCTGCTCGTGCCGGGTGCACCCCAGGCGCTCGTGATGTGCCCCACCCGCGAGCTCGCCCTGCAGGTCGCCCGCGATCTCGCCGACGCGTCCACGGTGCGCGAGGCGCGCGTGCTCACCGTCTACGGCGGGGTCGGCTACGAGACCCAACTCGAGGCCCTCGCTTCCGGCGTCGACGTCGTCGTCGGCACCCCCGGACGCCTGCTGGACCTGGCGAACCGCCGCTCCCTCGACCTGTCGCACGTGCGCGTGCTGGTGCTCGACGAGGCCGACGAGATGCTCGACCTCGGCTTCCTGCCCGACGTGGAGCGTCTGATCTCCAAGACGCCGAAATCGCGCCAGACGCTGTTGTTCAGCGCGACGATGCCGGCCGCGGTCGTCGCGCTGGCCCGAATGCACCTGAACCAGCCGGTGAATGTGCGCGCGGAAAGCCACGACGCACAGCTGACCGTCCCGGACACCACCCAGTTCGTCTACCAGGCGCACGATCTCGACAAGCCGGAGATCATCGGACGCATCCTGCAGGCGCCCGAGTGCACCCGGACGATGATCTTCACGCGCACCAAGCGGGCCGCCCAACGACTGGCCGACGAACTGGAGGATCGCGGTTTCAAGGCGACCTCCATCCATGGCGACCTGAATCAGGTTGCCCGGGAGAAGGCGCTGAAGAAGTTCCGCGACGGCAAGGTCTCCGTGCTCGTCGCCACCGACGTCGCCGCTCGCGGCATCGACATCACCGACGTGAGCCACGTCATCAACTACGAGTGCCCCGACTCGGAGATGACCTACGTGCACCGGATCGGTCGCACCGGCCGCGCCGGCGCGAAGGGCACCGCGGTGACGCTGGTCGACTGGGCGGACGTCACCCGCTGGAAGGTGATCAACCGCGCGCTCGAGCTGGACTTCCCTGAGATCCCCGAGACGTACTCCACCTCGGCGCACCTGTTGAGCGACCTCGGTATCCCCGAGGGCACCAGGGGCCGACTGGTGGACGCCCCGCCGCGCGAGCACCATGATCGTCACAAGGACGCCCACAAGGACGGCCACCACAAGGATCACGGGGAGCGCAAGGACCGACCCAAGCGCGAACGCAGCCGGCGGCGGCTGCGCAACGGTGAAGTCGTGACGGACGGTCCGGACACCGCCACCGACGCTGCGCAGGAGCCGGCGACGGCAGCCGTCGGCGAGGGCGAGTCCTCCGGCTCCGGCGCGTCCCGCAACCGTCGGCGTCGCCGTCGTCGTTCCGGCGGCAACGCCGAGAGCAGCTCGTCGGCCGACGTGTCCTGACCCAACCCGGCGAGCGCCGCCGTTCCGGTCGAACGCCCCCACTCAGGCGGCGGCGTTCGACGGGAACCGGAGTGCTTGCCGCCTCGGGACGTCAGTAGACCATGTTCATGGCCGCCCGCACCTCGGCCAGGGTGGCGTCGCCCACCTCATTGGCACGGGCGTTGCCCTTGCGCAGCACGTCGATCAGGTAGCCGGGATCGGCCGCCAGTTCGACCCGCCGCGCGCGGATCGGTGCGAAGAACTCGTTGACCGCCTCGGTGACCAGCTTCTTCAGGCCACCACCGCCGCCGTCCCCGATCTCGTCGGCGATCTCGACCGGGTCGCGTCCGGTGCACAGCGAAGCCAGCATCAGCAGATTGGAGACCTCCGGACGGTGATCCGGATCGTAGGTGATCTGCCGGTTCGAGTCGGTGACAGCCTTCCGGATCAGCTTCGCGGTCGTGTCCGCGTCCATGCCGAGCTCGATCACGTTGCCCTTGGACTTGCTCATCTTGGTGCCGTCCAGACCGAGCACCGTGGACGCCTTGCTGAGCAGGGCCTCGGCCTGCGGGAACACCGGACGGCCCGGGTCGACCCGTCCGTAGCGCTCGTCGAAGCGGCGGGCGACCACCCGGGTCTGCTCGAGGTGCGGCAGCTGGTCCCTGCCGACCGGGACCAGGTTGGCCTTGCAGAACAGGATGTCCGCAGCCTGGTGCACGGGATAGGTGAGCAGGAGGCCCGACATGGGCCGATCGCCGGTCGCCTCCAGCTCCGCCTTCACGGTGGGGTTGCGGCGTAGTTCAGCGTCGGTCACGAGGGAGAGGAACGGCAGCAGCAACTGGTTCAGCGCGGGAACCGCAGAGTGGGCGTAGATGGTGGTGCGACCGGGGTCGAGCCCGATGGCGAGGTAGTCCGCGAGCATGCCCATGACCCGCTCGTGAATCGGACCGGTGCCGTCGCGGTCGGTGATCACCTGGTAGTCGGCGATCAGGATGAAGGTCTCGACGCCCGCATCCTGAATCCGGACCCGGTTGGCCAGCGAGCCGAAGTAGTGGCCGAGATGCAGGTTGCCGGTGGGCCGGTCGCCGGTCATCACGCGGAACCCGGTCGGGTCCTTGGCGATCTGTGCCTCGATCTCGGCGCTGCGCGCCTCGGTGCGACGCAGCGACGCCTCCGACGTCGACTGCGCGAGATCGTCACCGGCAGTGTCGGCCACGCTCGTGGTCTGTTCGGACATCGTTCTCCTCGACTGGGTCGCCACCCGGCTCAGGCACGCAAAACGGCCGCCTGCGACGGACGGCCGTGGGTTGGTGGGAATCAGGGACGGGCCGCCGCTACGGCCGCCACCAGCAGGTTCCCGATTGCACGCCGACAATCTACCACCGGCGCAGCTCCGTCCCGCACGTCGGCGAGAGCGGACGCCGATCAGACGAACCGGCCGCCGCGCCGGGCGACACGGGCGGCGAGCTCAGCCAGCACCTCCGGTGCCGTGGTGTTGCAGGCGAGGTCGTGGTCCTGCTTGCCGGTCCCGTGGTAGTCCGACGACCCGGTCGCCAGCAGGCCCAGCTCCGCCGCAAGGGCGCGCAACTCGGACCTGGTCGCGGGGTCGTGGTCCTGGTGGTCCACCTCCAGCCCGTCGATGCGCCCGGATCGGGCCAGGCCGGCCAGCAGGTCCGGCGACAGCTGGTCACGACTCACCCGTCCCCAGGGGTGCGCGATCACGCTCGCTCCTCCGGCGGCCCGGACCAGGTCGAGGCCGACCTCGAGCGGTGTGGCGTAGCGCGCGACGAACATCGGCCCGCCATCGGCAAGGTACGAGTCGAACGCCTCCCTGCGGTCGCTCACGTAGCCTTTGGCGATCATGGCGTCGGCCACGTGGGGACGCCCGACCGAGGGACTGTCCCCGACGAAGTCGTCCAGCACGTCGTCGATCGGCATACCCGCCGCTGCCAGCCGGTCCAGCATCGCAGGGATGCGACCCGTCCGGCCGTCCCTGATCCTGGCCAGTTCGTCGTTCAGCGGGCCGTCCTCGACCCGGCAGCCGTAACCGAGCAGGTGTACCGACACACCGTGGTGGTCCGCCGAGATCTCGATCCCCCGCACCACCCGGACGCCGAGTCGCTCCCCCGCCGCACCGGCAGCGTCCAGACCGTCGAACGTGTCGTGGTCACACAACCCGATCACGTCCACACCGGCCGACACCGCGGCCGCGACCAACTCCTCGGGTGTGTCCGTACCGTCGGAGATCGAGCTGTGCGTGTGCAGGTCGATGCGCATGCCGCCCATCCTGCCCATCACGCGCAACCCGCGCGTCGAAGCCGTTGCGCTCCGTCCCGCTCAAGTTGCGCGGCCACCGCCCCGGCACCGCCGTGGAGGTACTCGAAGGCGGCGTTGTAGGCGGCGACCCAGACCCCGGCCGCCCAGGCGAGCTCCACCTCTGCCGCGCTGAACGGCCGCAGCTCCTGATACCGGGCGAGCGCCGCCTGCGTGCCGGAGAGGTCCGCGATCGCCCCCGCCCCGGGGAGCTCCACATGGTTCGCCGCAACGATCCCCGCCAGGACGCACTCGGGACGACCGGTGAGGGAATCCCAGTCGTGCACGATCGGGCCATCGACCCAGCGCACATTGAGCCCATTCAGGTCCGAATGGCCGACAACCGACGGCAGCGTCTCGGCGAGCAGACGGTCCCGCGCGGCCGCCGCCAACCGGCGAAGGCGACCCGGCACGACCGGCGACTCGGGATCCCAGCGCTCCGACGCTGCCGGCGCCCACACGCGGCCAGGACTGCCGTGGTCGTACCAGGCCCAGGGCGGAGGGGGTGCGAATCGCGACGGATCCATACCTTCGAGCGCAGAAACCAGGCGGCGGCTGAGCTCGGTGTAGGCAGCGGCCGGGTCGCCCTGCGGCCGCTCCGAGCCCTCCGGCCGCCAGGTCTCTGCGCTGACCCAGACCCCGGGCCGGAGCTGGTCAGGTCCGGCGAGGAGCTCGGGCGCGTCGATGCCGGCTGCGGTCGCTGTCCGGTGGGCCTGTGCACAGGCCAGCACCCGGTCGGAGGCGTTCCGGACCTTCAGCGCGATCCGGCGTCCGTCGGCGAGACGCACGCCGGACACCGACGACATCGAGTCGGCCCGGAAGAACACCTCTGCCCAACCAGATCCCAGTTCGCGCTCGCACCAGTCCTCGAGTTCGGTGACCACCCCGGCAGCCTACGGCCCCCCGACGATTCGCTGTGCGCCGTCGCCCGCGGCGGTCACCTCCGGAGGGGCGGGCCGGAGGTGCTGGCTCAGGCGAGCATCGAGCGCACCTGCGCGAGTCCCACGTTCATCCTGGCCACGTCGGCGGGACCGTCGGCGAGGTGGTGAATCGTCTCGACCCGACCCGCGCTGCCGGGACGGGACGCCAGCCACGCCTCGATCAGGGCCTCGGGCGCGCCGTCCGGATCGGCCCCGGCGAGCACCTCCGCGGTGAGTTCGGCATGGGCGGCCAGCAGTTCGTCGCGCAGTGCTGCCCGGGCCATCGCGTCCCACCGCACCTGGCGGGGCAGTCCGTCCACCCCCGCGACGAGCTCGTCGAGCCCGACGGCCGCGGCCAGCCGGTAGTGCACCTCCGCCACGCGGAGCGGTTCGAGGCCGAGCCGTCCGGCGACGTCCACCACACTGAGCAGCGTGTGCGCCTGGCTGGTGGTGGACATGGTGACTGCGAGTTCCTCCGGCAGTCCCGCCTCTTCCCACCGCTGCTGGTACGCCTGGGCCGCTTCTGCCTGCTCGCCGGTGAGCAGCCGGGCGAGTTCGGGACGCAACGCGGCGATCTGAGGACCATAGGCCGCCACCGTCGCGGCCACGTCGAGCGGACCGCGCTGGTGGTGCAGCAGCCACCGGGTGGATCGTTCGACCATCCGGCGCAGGGTGACCCGCAGCGCCGTGGCGTCCGCGGCACCCACCCCGGCGTTGCGCCGGAGCCGCACCTCGTCCAGGCCAACCGCGAAGATTGCCCGCGACGCCAACTGCGCCCGGATGATGTCGGCAATCCCGGCGCCGGTCTCGGTGGAGAGCCGGTGGTAGGCGGTGATGCCCTGGCTGTTGACGAACCGGTTCACCGCCACCGTGGCGATGATCTCCCTGGCCAGCCGGTGGCCAGTCATGCGGTCTGCATACTGCTCCCGCAGCGGCTCAGGGAAGTACTGGACGAGCCGGTCGGCCAGGTACGGGTCGTCGGGCAGGTCGGAGGCCAGCACCCAGCGGTCCAGCACGATCTTGGTGTACGACAGCAGCACGGCCAACTCGGGCCGGGTGAGGCCTTCGCCTGCGGCGATCCGGGACGCCATCTCCGCGCTGGTCGGCAGCGCCTCGAGCGCCCGGTCCAGCAGGCCGTCCTCCTCGAGAGTGAGCATCCAGGCCTCGTGCTGGCCGGCCAGCACGGTGCGCCGGTACATCGCGTTGGCCAGGGCGAGGTTCTGGTCGAAGTTGTGGGCCAGCACGAGCCGCGCGACCTCGTCGGTCATGGACGCCAGCAACGCGTCCCGCGCCTGGCCGGTCAACTTCCCGGAGGCCACCTCGGGAGCCAGCAGGATCTTGATGTTCACCTCGTGGTCGGAGGTGTCGACGCCGGCAGAGTTGTCGATGAAGTCGGTGTTCATCCGCCCGCCCGACTGGGCGTACTCGATCCGGCCACGCTGGGTGAAGCCCAGGTTGCCACCCTCGGCGACACAGCGCGCCCGCACCTGGCCGCCGTCCACACGCACTGCGTCGTTCGCCTTGTCGCCCGCCTCTGCGTGGGACTCGGTGGACGCCTTCACGAAGGTGCCCACGCCCCCGTTGAACAGCAGGTCGACCGGGGCGCGAAGGATGGCGCTGATCAGCTCCGCCGGAGTGAGTCGGACTGTGCCTGCCGGAAGCCCGAGCACTGCCCGCACGCCGTCGCTGACGGGTACCGACTTGGCGTCGCGGCGGTACACCCCGCCCCCGGCGGAGACCAGAGCGGGACTGTAGTCGGCCCAGGTCGAGCCGGGGAGGTCGAACAGCCGCTTCCGTTCGGCGAACGACGCCGCCGGATCGGGGTCGGGGTCGAGGAACACGTGCTGGTGGTTGAACGCCGCGACGAGCCGCATCCGGTCCGAGAGCAGCATGCCGTTCCCGAACACGTCGCCGGCCATGTCACCGATGCCGACACAGGTGAACTCGTCGGTCGCCGGGTCGAGGCCCAGCTCGGCGAAGTGACGCTTCACCGACTCCCACGCGCCGCGGGCGGTGATGCCCATCGCCTTGTGGTCGTAGCCGCTCGACCCGCCCGACGCGAAGGCGTCACCCAGCCAGTAACCGCGACCCACCGACACCTGGTTGGCCAGATCGGAGAAGGTGGCCGTGCCCTTGTCGGCCGCCACCACCAGGTACGGGTCGTCGCCGTCGTAGCGCCGCACCCGCTCGGGCGGCACCACTTCACCGTCCACGATGTTGTCGGTGACGCTGAGCAATGCGTCGACGAACAGCCGGTAACAGGTCTTGCCTTCGGCCAGCCAGGCGGAGCGATCGGACGCCGGCGGTAGCTGCTGCGGCACGAAACCGCCCTTCGCGCCACTGGGCACGATCACCGTGTTCTTCACCAATTGGGCCTTCACCAGCCCGAGCACCTCGGTGCGGAAGTCCTCGCGTCGATCCGACCAGCGCAGTCCGCCACGGGCGATCGCGCCGAAGCGCAGGTGGACGCCCTGGACCCGCAGCGAGTAGACGAACACCTCGAACGCCGGCCTCGGCTCGGGCAGCAGCGGCAGTTGCGCGGGCAGGACCTTCACCGCGAGCGTCTCGGTTCCGGTGAAGGCGTTCGTGCGCACACACGCGTCGACCACAGCGAGGAAGGCCCGAAGGATCCGGTCATGGTCGAGGCTCGCGACGGCGTCCAGTTCGGCGGCCAGGCGCGCTCGGACAGCCTCCAGTTTCGCGGCGCGCTCCTCCTCGGACAGGACCAGGTCAGGGTCGAACTTGGTCGCGAACGCGGACACCAGCCCTGCAGCGATCTCCGGATGGGCGTTCAACGCGGTGGCCAGGTAGGGCTGGCTGAACGGGACCCCGGCCTGCTGCAGGTACCTCGAGACGGCGCGCATCCAGCTCACCTGCCGCCAGTCGAGCCCGGCCGCGACGACGAGGCGGTTCAGGTCGTCGGCCTCGCAGCGGCCCGTCCAGGACGCCCGGAACACATCCATGAACCGCTGCCGCAGCCCCACCACGTGGGCAGTCTCGGACAGGTCAGGCGGCAGCTTCAGCCCGAAGTCGTAGACCATCACCCTGCTGCCGCGCAGGTCCCAGCTGTAGGGGCGCTCGTCGATCACCTCGGCGCCGAGGACGCTCAGGTGCGGCATGGCCTGGGTCAGCGACATCGAGCGGTGGGAGATCACCTTCAGGCGCAGGTCGGACGGGTCGTCAGCCTCCAGCGGTGCCGAAAGGGCCAGCCGGAGGTCGTCCGGCCCGCGCAACTGGTTGGCCAGGGCAAGGTCGGCCACGGCGACCTCAGGCGGGTAGTCGGCGGTGTAGGCCTCGCTGAACTCCACGCCACGCTGTTCGCTGGGCAGCGCGTCGACGAGGGCGACGAAGTCGTCCTCCCAGCTCCTGGTCGCCGCGGAGATCTCGCCCGCGATCCGTTCGGCGTCCGGGTTCGCGGGCGCGTCGGGGGCCAGCCGGACGACGAGGAACAGCCGGATCAGCACCGACTCGCTGACCAGCGTGCTGTACTCCAGCTCCTCCCCGCCGAGCCGGTCGAGCAGGATCTGCTGGATGCGCAACCGGGTGTCGGTGTTGAACCGGTCCCGCGGCAGGTACACGATCGCCGTGGCGAAGCTGCCGTAGCGGGCGCGACGCAGAAAGACCCTGGTCTGCCGGCGCTCACGCAGCGCCGCGACCGAGGCGACGATCGGGGCCAACTCGTCGATGCCGGCCTCGAACAGCTCGTCACGGGGGTAGGTGGCGATCACCTGCCGGACAGCGTTCCAGCCGTGAGAGTGCGGCTCGAACCCCGATCCGACCAGCAGCCGCTCCGCCTTGGCAGCAAGGACCGGGATGTTCGCGACCGACTCGGTGTACGCAGAGGCCGCCAGCAGGCCGAGGAAACGGTGCTCCACGGCGAGGGCGCCGTCGGCGTCGTAGCGACGGACGGCGACGTGCTCGAGGTAGACCGGGCGGTGCACCGGCGAGCGTCGCGGATCCCGGAGCAGGACCAGGGGGTCTCGCTCTCCGGCCGTGGGCACCGTGGTGTCGTCCGGATCGCTGACGTCGGTGAGCAGACCGAGCCCGGTGCCGGAAACGGGCACCAGCCGGCCGCCCGCCAAGGTGTAGTCGGCGCAGCCAAGGAACAGGAAGTTGTCGGAAGCGAGCCAGTCCAGCAGCGCCACGGCCTCGGCCGCCTCGGCACCGGGGTCCGCCTGGAGCTCGGTGCAGGCCGCCCGCGCCCGGGCCAGCATCGGCTGCCAGTCGTCGACCACGATCGCGACGGCGTCCAGCACGCGCCGGAGCCCCGCGACCAGGGCGTCCGCGAGCAGGTCGGCCGCCTCGCCGAGCGGTGGATAGATCTCCACCGCGATCCAGGACTCCGGCAACCCGTCCGCGCCAGCGACGAGCTCGGCGAGGCGGCCCTCGGCATCCCGGGAGACGCGCAGCTGGGGGTGAAACAGCCTTCGCACGCTCCAGTCCTGCCGGGTGAGCTCCATCGTGATGGTGTCGACCAGGAACGGCCGATCATCAGTGACGAGCAGGGCCAGCGCGGAGCCGTCCCCGCCGACCCCGGGAAGCGCGCCCGGCGGGACCACGCGGAGCAGGTGTTCGCCGGGCGCCCTGGTGCGTCCGAGGGCGAGATGCGCCCCGACGGTCGCGGCAAGGGTGGCCGCGTCGATGCCGACCAGGTCCGGATCGGGCACGTGCTGGAGGTAGGCGGCCACAAGGCCGGCTCCGAGCACGTCCGCCGGCCCTGCCGCAACCGCGGCCGATCCGAGCGACTCACGCAACCCCTCCGAACTTCCCGGCACGAGACTGGACACGCCTGCTCCTTCGCAGCTTGACGCCTCGTCCACCCTATCCACGCCACAATGGGCGACATGGAGATACACGCCACGAACGACTTCGCCGCGTCGGTCCCGACCGTGTTCGCGATGCTCATCGACCGGGTCTTCCTGCGCGCAGTCTGCCTGGCGACCGACCCGCTGGAGCACGAAGTCGACGTGGACGGGCTGCGCACTTCCACCCGGCGGGTGATGCCGACCCCGTCCGTGGTGAGCCGGCTCGCGGGACCGACGATGGCGATCGTTGACCAGATCACCTGGGAGCCGGACGGGGTGGGCCCTTCGCGTCGTGGTGCGGCGCACATCACAGTTGAGGGGCTGCCGGCCGAGCTGATCGGCACCGTCACCCTCGTCGAGGGCGGCCGTGGCGCGGTGCTCTCCTACGACGGCGAGCTCACCGTGAACGTCCCGTTCCTCGGGCCCGGCCTGGCCAGGCAGGCCGCCCCGCTGCTGCTGGAGGCGCTGGAGATCCAGCAGCGGGTCGGGGACGAGTACCTGGCGACCTAG
>CAYNLD010000013.1:0-73776 GCA_964397985.1 uncultured Propionibacteriaceae bacterium
CAGCCCGACCGCTGGCTTCGACTCCACGATCTGCCGAACCTGCGCCACGTGCTGCTGCCCTCGGCGGGATTCGAGCACGCGCTGCCGCTGATCCCCGAGCACGTCACCCTGTGCAACGGGCGCGGAGTTCACTCGACCGGCACGGCCGAACTGGCGCTGGCACTGGTCCTGGCCTCCCAGCGTGGCCTGGCGGACGCCGTGGTGGCGCAGCAGGAGGGCCGCTGGTCGAATCCCGAGCTGCCATCGCTGGCCGACCGCCGCGTCCTCGTGGTCGGGGCCGGGTCGGTGGCAGAGGCGATCGTCCAGCGCCTGCGCCCGTTCGAGGTGGAGGTCAGCCTGGTCGGTCGCACCGCGAGGCGAGGCGTCCACGGCGTCGACGAGTTGCCTGCGCTCCTGCACTTCGCCGACATCGTGGTGCTCGCCGTGCCGTACTCCCCCGCCACCCACCACCTGCTGGACGCGTCCGGGCTGGCAGCGCTGCCCGACGGCGCGCTGGTCGTGAACGTCGCCCGCGGCCGCGTCCTCGACCAGGATGCGCGGCTCACAGAGTTGCGGGCCGGACGCCTCCGCGCTGCGCTCGACGTCACTGATCCCGAGCCGCTACCGTCCGACCATCCACTGTGGCACGCGCCGAACACCCTGATCACCGCCCACCAGGGTGGCAACAGCGACGCCACCTACCCGAGGGTCGCCGCGCTGCTCCGCCGCCAACTCGGGCACCTGCTCGCCGGCGAACCGCTGGAGAACGTCGTCCGCGCCTCCGCGTGAACGGGAAAGGAACCGTCCCCATTCCGGTTCACGGGGACGGTTCCTTTCCCGTTCACCGGAACCGTCCCTTTCCCGTTCACCGGAACCGTCCCTTTCCCGTTCACCGGAACCGTCCCTTTTCCGTTCACCGGAGCCGTCCCCCTTTCCGGGCACTCGCAGGCGGGGCCGGTGCCCGAAACGCGGACACCGGCCCCTCCACCGCACACCAGCGCTCAGCTGGCTGCGATCCCCTCCAGCGGATGCCCGGCTGCCGAGCCCAGGTCGGTGCCGACTGACCCGAGCGAGGTCAGCGCGCCGCCGTGGCCGACGCGGAAGGTCTCGACGGTGCCGTCGGCGCCACTGAGCTGGAACACGTACCGGCCGTCCCTGGACGCGGCCAGGTCGATCGGCCCGTCGTCGGTGTGGGCCGCAGTGGCGTCTGACAGACGCAGCCGGCCGTGCCGGTCGGTGAAGGCGGAGATGCTGTTCGAACCGGCGTTGGCCGCGTACAGGGTGCCTCGCACCACGACCGACCAGCAGGCGGCGGCCTGGCCCGTCGGCCCAACCGAGGACAGCTCGGTGAGTCGGCCGTCACCGGCGACGCGGTAGCTGGACGCGAGACCGGTGGCGTCCACAACCAGCAGGTGACCGCTGCGGTCGAACGACAGGGCGAAGGGCACGGCGCCGGAGGCCGTCGTGACCGGGACCGTGGCGGGCCGTCCGCTGTGATCGAGCGGGTAGCTCAGCAGCGTCCCATGGGTTTTAGTGGCCACCACGACCGCGCGCTGGTCGGGCGTGATCGCCACCTGCGACGGCGACTGGAGGAACTCAGGCTTGCCGTTCGGGGTCAGTCCGAGGGAGCGGGTGCTGCCCGACAGCGGCACGACGCGTCCTGCGCCGATCCGGTAGCCGGTGATCGAGCCGCCGCCACGGGCGTTCAGCACGTAGGCGAGGTCGCCGACGACGCTCACCGAGACCGGCAGGTCACCGTGGGTGGGCAGCACCTGACGGCGCGTGAGGCTGCTGCCGTCGACGCCGAAGACGGTGACGGTGTCACTGCCCCCGTTCACGGCGAACAGCAGACGGTGGGGGCGGTCGAGGGTGAGCGCACCCTGGGACGCGAGCGGGTCGACGACCGCACCGTCCACGATCGCGCCGGAGCCGCCGGTCCCGACGGTGCCGGTCCTGGTCAGCGAGCCATCGGGGGCACGGTTGTAGGTGATCACGGAGTTGTGGGCGACGTCATTGGTCAGGACGAAGACGGCCCCGACCGCGGCCTTGGTGGGAACGGATCCGGCGGCGACGGCCGGTGCCGCGCCGAGGGACAGGGTGACGGCTGCAGCTGCGGCGGTCAGCACGACGGACAGGCGTGGGTACTTCATCGGTGGCGCTCCTTGGGAAGGTTGCGTGGACACCGGTCAGTCAACGCGCGACGCCGGATCGGCTCCATGACCCGGGGCTTACCCGCTCCTTACGCGGATCTGACATCTGCATGCGTTCGTCCGCGTCACCGTTCGCCGCGCGCCGGCCGCCGGATCGGGCGGGTCCGACAGCTACCCGGAGGCGGTCTCCAATACAGTCTGCGCATGAGCGCGTGGGTGATGCCGGTCGAGACCGCGCCGCACGAGCGCACCTGGATGGCCTGGCCGTCTGCGCCGTACACCCTCGGTGATGGACCGGGAGACGCGGACGAGGCGTGGCGCACCTGGGCCGCCGTGGCCAACACGATCGCCGCGTACGAGCCGGTCTCGATGCTCGTTGCACCGGAAGGACACGAAGAGGCGCGCCGCCGGCTCGACAGCGCCATCGAGCTCCATGCGTGCCCGCTCAACGACGCCTGGTACCGCGACACCGGGCCTACCTTCGTCCTGGACGGCGACGGCGGGCTCGGCGCGGTGGACTGGGTGTTCAACGGCTGGGGCCAACAGGACTGGGCGCGCTGGGACGCCGACCAGCACGCCGCCGCCGTGGCGATCGCCGCCACCGGAGCGCGGCGGATCGGCTCACCGCTGGTGAACGAGGGCGGCGGCATTCACACCGACGGCGCCGGAACGTTCCTGGTCACCGACACCGTTCAGCTCGACCCGTTCCGCAACCCGCGCCTGACGCGGGCGGACGTCGAGGCCGAACTGGCCCGGACGGTCGGCGCACGCGCCGTGATCTGGCTGCCGCAAGGGCTCACCCGCGACTCGCAGACCTACGGGACCCGCGGGCACGTGGACATCGTCGCCACCTTCCCCGCGCCGGGCACCGTGCTGCTCCACGACCAGCGGGATCCTGCGCACCCCGACCACACCGTCTCCGCTCGGCTGCGAGAGGTACTGGCCCGAGCCCTCGATTCCGCCGGGACGCCACTCGAGGTGGTGGCCATACCCGCCCCGTCCGTCCTGCGCGACGCGGAGGGCTTCGTCGACTACAGCTACGTGAACCACTACGTGGCCAACGGTGTGGTGGTCGCCTGCGCGTTCGATGATCCGGCGGACGCCGAGGCGCGCGAGATCCTCGCCGCGGCCTACCCCGGACGCGAGGTCGTGTCTGTCGACGCCCGCCCACTGTTCAGCCGGGGCGGAGGCATCCACTGCATCACCCAGCAACAGCCGCGCGCCGGCGGATAGGAAGCCCGAATGCAGACGATCGTCGCGGGTCCGCTCGACTCGCCCGCCCGGGTTCGCGAGGGCACCCGTCCACCGCTGGTCGTGGGCCTCGTCCAGACCCGCTGGCACGCGGACGCGGACGAGCACGCCACTGTGCTGGCCGACGGCGTCGCCTCCGCTGCCGCCGCGGGCGCCGAAGTGGTGTTCCTGCCCGAGCTGACCCTGCTGCGCTACCCGGCCGACGTGAGGCCGGACGCCGAGCCGGCCTCGCTCGCCGAGCCGCTCGAGGATGGCCCCACCTTCCGCCTCGCGGCACAGTGCGCCGCGGCGAGCGGGGTGATCGTGCACGCGTCGCTGTACGAGCGGGCGGACGGCCCGGACGGACGCGGCTTCAACACCGCCATCCTCGTGTCCCCCGACGGGCGCCTGCTGGCGCGGACGCGGAAGCTGCACATTCCGGTCACCGCCGGCTACTACGAGGACAACTACTTCCGTCCCGGGCCGGCCGACGACCCCTACCCGGTGACCACGCTGCAGACGCCCTCCGCGGCGAGGGTGGGGCTGCCGACCTGCTGGGACGAGTGGTTCCCCGAACTCGCCCGCGCGTACAGCCTGGCCGGAGCGGAGGTGCTCGCCTACCCGACCGCGATCGGCTCCGAGCCCGACCACCCCGGCTTCGACACCGAGCCGTTGTGGCGCCAGACGATCATCGGCAACGCGATCGCCAACGGCTTGTTCATGGTGGTGCCCAACCGGTGGGGCGACGAGGGCCTGATCAGCTTCTACGGTTCGTCGTTCATCTGCGACCCGTACGGACGCGTGCTGGTCCGGGCGTCCCGTTCGGGCGACGTCGCGCTGGTCGCATCGCTGGACCTCACCCAGCGCGATGACTGGCTGGAGCTGTTCCCGTTCCTGACCACCCGGCGACCGGACACCTACGCCCCTCTGGCGCGAATCACCGAACGCTGAGATCGAGGGACAACCGGGCGGGCTCAGCCCAGCTCGGGCGCGGCATCCGCGATCAGGTCGCGCATGATCCGGATCTCGGTGAGCAGCCGCTCGCCGATCGCCGAATCCGTCGCGCCTTCGGCGTTCGACATGGCCGAGCTGACCGCGCCAAGGATCACCCCGAAGGCGACCTTCGCCCGGTGCTGGTCGCCGCTGCGCTGCTCGATCAGCCGGTAGAGCGGGCGCAGCCGGGTGATGGTCTGGGTCCAGAAGTCCATCGACAGCTCGGGGCGCTCGCGCAGCAGGGACTTCACCCGCGGGTAGTCGGACGGCAGGTTCACACTGCGGGCGACGAGCACGCAGGCATCCCCGATCAGGCTTCCGGACGCGGCGAGGAACCGGTCCCGCTCCGCGTCGCTGATGTCGGCGACGAGCAGGTCGAAGGCGGCAGCGACCTTGCTGGAGTAGTAGTTGAAGAACGTGCGCGGCGAGACGCCCACCTCTGCGCAGATCTCCTCCACGGTCACGTCGTTCGGCCCCCGCTCGGCGACCAGGCGCAGCGCGACCTCGTGGATCGCGTTGCGCGTGGCCGCCTTCTTGCGCTCCCGCAGCGAGGTGCAGGGCGGGTCGGTGGTGGCGTCGGCGGTCATGCCAGGGCCTCCAGCGCGGCGCTCTCCTGCAGGTCCGACTTCTCCTGAAGGGCCGAGCGCGTCCGCAGCGGCGGGACCCGGTAGAAGCAGGCGATCACGAACGCCACCAGCATCACGCCGAACCCTACCCAGTAGATGGTCACGACCGAGTCGTTGAAGCCGGTCATGAACGGCCTGGTCAGCCGCGGGTCCGCGCCGGTGAGGAACGACGTGTCGGAGGTGCTGTTGTCGGTGTTCACGTTGCTGTCGCCGGCGTCGCCGTTCTTGATCGTCTGAACCATCGTGGGTGCCAGCTCGTCCACCATCGCCCAGCGCTGCACCGGATCCGACCAGTCGACGACCAGCCGGCCGTCCTTGACGCTGAGGCTACGCTCCAGGGCCACGGATTGCAGTGCCTTGTCGTAGGCGTCGGGCAGTGCTTTGTTCACGGCCTTGTCGATGATCTTCTGCACCTTCGACAGCTTCTTCGCGCCACCGGCGAGCTTCTGGCCGCCGTCGGCCGCAGCAGCCGCTCCGGTCGGGATCGCGCTGCCCTTGCTGGCAGCGGTCTTCGCGCCGGTGGCGAGTTGCTGGGTGCCGGCCGCGAGCTTCTTCAGCGCGGTCACCAGGCTGGGGTTCTGGTCGGTGCCGTTCAGGATGCCGCTGGTGGCGTACACGTCGCCCTGCAGCGCGGCCATCGCGTCGTCGACCTTGCCCTTGTCCCCGTCCAGCTGGTCGCAGGCGGTCTGGTCGCCGGCCAGGCAGTCCTTCTGGTCGCCGGTCATCGTCTCGATCGCCGCGGAGAGCGAGCCGTAGGCGCCGGTCGCGCTCCGGGCGTAGGCGGCCGCGGCCGACTCACCCTTGCTGACACCCTTGAGCCCGGTGGCGATCGCCTGCGCTCCATCGCCGATCTGGCTGACGCCGTCGACGAACGCGCCGGTGCCAGTGCTGAGTTGGGCCAGGCCGGAGCTCAGTGCCGAGATGCCGTCGCCGATCTTGCCCGTGCCCTGCGCCGCCTTCTTCGCCACCGCCGCGGTCACCTTCGCCTTCACGGCCGCCTTGACCTGCTTCTTCACCTCTTTGGTGGCATCGGCGAGATTGTCGTCCACGGTGCTCTTGACCTTGTCGGTGATCGGCGTCCACATCTTGTCCATGATCGCCGCGTTCGCCGGGTCGTTGGCGACCTTCGGGGTGAGGGCGGCGTCGAGGGCGTTCCAGGTCGTCCGCTCGTCCGTCATCGCGCTGGAGATGTTGGTCGGCAGGATGCTGAACAGCAGCGACAGCATGATGGCCGTGCCGAGGGTGCCACCGATCTGGCGGAAGAAGGTCGCCGAGCTGGTAGCGACGCCGATGTCCTTGGCCTCGGCCGAGGCCTGGACGGCCATGGTGAGGGTCTGCATCAGCTGGCCGAGACCGGCACCAATGATGAACATCGCGACCGCCATGTACCAGAACGGCTTGTCCAGGGTCATGAACGCAAGGATCAGGAAGCCGATCGCTGTGGTGGCGGTGCCGGTCTTGGGGAACACCGAGTACTTGCCGGTGCGCGCCACGAGCTGGCCGGTGCCGACCGAGGCGAGCATCACGCCGAACATCATCGGGAGGGTTGCGAAGCCCGACTGGGTGGGGCTGAACCCGAGAACGATCTGCAGGTACAGCGGGATGGTGAGCATGGCTCCGAACATCCCGAAGCCGATCAGGATGCTGAGCACGATGGCCGGGGAGAAGCCCTTCGCGTTGAACAGGCGCAACGGGATGATCGCGCTCGAGCCCATCGCCCGCTCCACGAGGATGAAGGCGAGCAGTCCGACCGCACCGATCGCGTAGCAGGTGATGGATGCGACCGAGGCCCAGCCCCACTCGCGTCCCTGCTCGGCAACCAGCAGCATCGGGGCGAGCGTGCCGACGACGAGGCCAGCCCCCCACCAGTCGATCCGCGGCTTGTCGTGCGGGATGTGCGGCAGGTGCAGGAAGAGGAACACGACAACCAGGGCGATGATGCCGACCGGGACGTTGACCAGGAAGACCCAGCGCCAGCCGGCGATGCCGAGGATCGTGTCGGTTCCGGCGAACAGACCTCCGACGAGCGGGCCGATCACGGACGCGATGCCGAAGGTGGCCAGGAAGAAGCCCTGGTACTTTGCGCGCTCCCGGGGAGCGAGCATGTCGCCGATGATGGCGAGCGGCAGCGACATCAGCCCGCCGGCGCCGAGGCCCTGGAAGGCGCGGAACGCCGCCAGCATCAGCATCGAGGTGGAGAAGCTGGACAGGAACGAACCCGCGACAAAGATGCTGATGCTGATGATGAACAGCGGGCGGCGTCCGAACAGGTCGGACAGCTTGCCGTACAGCGGCGTGGTGACAGTCGCCGCGATCAGGTACGCGGTGGTCACCCAGGCCTGCTGGTCAAGGCCGTTCAGATCATCGCCGATGGTCCGGATCGCTGTGCCGACGATGGTTTGGTCCAGCGAGCTCAGGAACATGCCGGCCATCAGGCCGTACATGACGAACATGATCTGCCGATGGTTCATGATCGGGCTCTGGGTGATCTCTATCGGAGCCGTGCGCTCGACAGTGGCGGTTGCCACATCTCCTCCTACAAACGAAAAGCGCTGCCCTTCCTGCAGCAGCGCATCTTTACGGTAGCGCAAGATTGCACGACTGCAAACTTGCGCGAACGCAGTGGGCAAGGATGCTGATCCATCGAGCGGCCAGTCGGGATTGCCCACTCCCTATCGAGCCTCGCCCCGACGGCCCACCAAGGGCATGATTGCGGCATGACTCGCGTCCGCGTCGTTGCGGCGGCACTGCTTGCCCTCACCCTGCTGGCCTGCGGTTGCGCACCGAGCCCGACCGCGGAGGATGCGGGTGCGGTCACCTTCCGCACCCGCGCCGTGCCGATGGTCGGCGGCTTCTGCAGCTGGTTCGCGGAGGACCAGCCGGGCAGGCCGTGCGTCGAAGGCATGGACCTGGTGTTCGCGGCGAAGCCGGAGATGCGCAGCGAGGGCAGCAGCGAGGCGCTCTACGAGGTCGTCGCCCAGGTGGACGTCTCGACCCAGACCCGCAGGAACACCGCCAACCCGCCGCAGTCGTCGCTGGTGACGATCTGGACGGTGACGAGGGTGATCTCGGTCACGCGAGTCTCCTGACAGCCCCCGCAGAACTCCACCGGCATGGCAGGCTGGGGGTAAGGAGAACACCATGAACGCCGAATTCGACCTCTTCCCACCACCACGTCGCACGATCCACCACCGGCGCAACGTCGCCACGGCCCTCTGCCTGGTGGGGGGCGCGGCCGCGGCAGGCTCGATCGCGTCCGATCCCGAAGATGACTGGTACACCGACCTGGACAAGCCCTCCTGGCAGCCGCCCGGCGAGGTGTTCCCCGTGGTGTGGAGCACCCTGTACGCAACCATCGCCGCGAACTCCACTGCGGTCCTGAACGAACTGGATCGGCAGGGCGACGCCGACGCCGTCGCGGAATTCCGCAGGGCGCTGGCCCGCAACATGGCCCTGAACGGCGCCTGGAGCTGGCTGTTCTTCCGCAACCACAACCTGCTGGCGTCGGCGATCGGCGCTGGCCTGCTCGCGGCCAACTCGGTCAGCCTCGCCCGCCGGGCCGCCCGGGTGGGCCGCCGGTTCGGCGTCGCAATGGCGCCCTACGCGGCGTGGACCTGCTTCGCAACCGCGCTCGCCACCGAGGTCTGGCGACGCAACCGGGACCGGTGACGGGCGCCCGTCGACGCGCCCGAAAGTGCATCCGGCGTCGAGCGATCCGGACCTGAGCCAGGGGGACCACACGCATCGGCCCACGCTGCCGCCCGTTGACCACCGGACCACCACGGCTGGGCCGCCGACGCGGCCCCGGCCCTGGCAGGGAGAGCCGATGGCGATCCGTTCCGGAACAGGGAGTACTTTTCGCGACCCGGGCCCACCCGGCAGGCGCCGAAGCGTCCGTTACTCTGCGGGCACCAGCCGGAGCCGGCGGCCGGCCCACCGGAGTGCCCCGCGACAAGCAAGGACGACACATTGGCTGACAGAACGCTGAACCGGGACGCCGGCACGCTCGACCCCACCCTGTGGGGCCACCGGTGGGGCTTCCAGGACACGAGGCTGTTCCTGCACCCGGACGGCTCGGTGGAGATGACCGGCGAGCGGTACAACCTGTGCGGCTACCGGATGCCCTACCTCGTCCCCTTCATCAACAAGGAGCTGGGCGTCGAGATCGACTTCACCGCGAACCGTCCACTCACCGAGGCGCCGAGGGTCACGCCCGCCGCACGCAACGAGGCCTTCCTCGCCGCGCTGGCCGGCACGCTGCGCCCCGACCAGTTCAGGGCCGACGACCCGGAACGCCTCCTGCACAGCCACGGACAGACCACCACAGAGGAGGTCTCGCGGGTGCTGTACGACGACCTCGACCGCTGCGTCGACCTCGTCGTGTGGCCCGAATCGGACGCCGACTGCCAGGCGGTCGTCACCGCGGCGGACGTGCACGGCGTGTGCCTGATCCCGTACGGTGGCGGGACGAACGTGAGCAGCGCGCTGCTCGTGCCGGCGTCCGAGACCCGGATGGTGGTTTCCGTCGACACCCGGCGGATGAACCGCGTCCTGCACGTCGACCGGGCGAACCTGACCGCCACCGTGCAGGCCGGGATCACGGGCGGACGCCTGGAGCAGCTGCTCGCGACGGAGGGGCTCACCTGCGGCCACGAGCCGGACAGTTCCGAGCTGTCCACCCTCGGCGGCTGGATCGCCACCAACGCCAGCGGGATGAAGAAGAACCGCTACGGCAACATCGAGGACCTGGTGGAGAACGCGACGCTGGTCACGCCCGCCGGGGTGATCGAGCAGCAGTACTCCAGCCCGCGCCAGTCCCCCGGCATCCAGCTGCAGAAGGCGCTGTTCGGCAGCGAGGGCAACCTGGGCCTGGTCACGAAGGCCGTGGTCCACGTCCACCCGCTACCGGAGGTGAAGAAGTACGGCTCGGTGATCTTCGCGGACTGGCCCACCGGAGTGTCCTTCATGGAGGCGCTGAACCGGACCGGTGCCCGCCCGGCCAGCATCCGGCTGGTCGACAACCTGCAGTTCCGGCTGGGCCAGTCGCTGAAGGCCGCCCCGAGCGGGAGGGCGAAGGTACTGAAGAGCCGGGCCGAGGAAATCCTGGTCACGAAGATCAAGAAGTTCGACACGCACACGATGGTCGCAGCGACGATCGTCTACGAGGGCGCGGCGGCCGAGGTTGCCATGCAGGAGAAGGCGGTCGCGTCCACGGCGAGGCGCTTCGGCGGGCTGCAGGGGGGCTCGGGCAACGGCGAGCGAGGCTACATGCTGACCTACGCGATCGCCTACCTTCGCGACTTCCTGGCCGACTACTTCGTGATCGGCGAGACGTACGAGACGACGGTGCCGTGGGACCGGATCCACGACGTCTGCGCTGCGGTGGACCGGACGGCGAGGTCGGAGCACGCCCGGCTGGGCTTCCCCGGCACGCCGTTCACCTCACCCCGGCTCACCCAGATGTACCACAGTGGCGTCTGCCTCTACTTCACCCACGGCCTGTACCACCGCGGAGTGGAGGACGGCGATGCGAAGTTCGCCGAGATGGAGCGGAACATCCGCACCGCGATCATGGACGCCGGCGGCTCGATCTCGCACCACCACGGTGTCGGCAAGCTCCGCAAGCACGTCGTCGACCGCGTCGCGTCCACCGAATCGGTGGCCGCCGTGACCGCGCTCAAGCAAGCCGTCGACCCCCACAACGTCTTCGGCATCGCCAACAACATCTTCGGCTCCTAGCCATCGGCCGGGTGGCCGAAAAGGGGACGGTTCTCCTTTTCGTCCATGGCCGAGAAGGAGACGGTTCTCCTTCTCGTCCAGGCTGCTCTCCGTCGGTCAGGTGGACGATAACGAGAACCGTCCCCTTTCCGTCCACGCTGCTCCGCAGCCGACTCCCGCAGACAGGAGAAGCCCATCCGGGCAGCCAAGTACGTACTGTTTCCCCCCTTGTCGGACGCACGTTCGAGGCAACGAACCCGCTGGTAGCGTGCAGAACGCCCGCGGGCCGGACGTCTCCGGCCGATCCCCAGCAACGAGTTTCCCAGGAGGCCGCATGACCCGCCAGAACCTCTCCCCGGAGGTGGTTCCTGCCGCGGGGTTCAGCGTCTCAGAGTTCGCCCGGACGGCGCACGGCAGCCACCGCGCGTCCCTCGACCTGGACGCCTATCGCGAGCACCCGCTCGACCCGGGCGCCGTCGCGATCCTCCACCTGCTCGCCCGACTCGAACACGGCGCGCTGAGCTACCTGCGCAGCGTGCTTGTCACCCCGACCCACAAGGACGCCCGGGTCACCGCTTTCCTGGTCACCTGGGCCTACGAGAAGTACTGGGTGGCGGACGCCATCGAACAGGTCGTCGCGGCCCACCCGGCGCCACCGCCGGTCCGCGGCATCTCCCGGACGAAGCGGCTGCGGCTCGGGCTCGCGGAGCGGCTCGAGCCGATCACCGAATCGGTGGTCGCCAACCTGATCGGCGACGACCTGATCGCCACCCACACCGCGGCGGGCGCGATCGACGAGTGGATCACCCAGACCGGCTACGAACAGCTCCGCGACCGAACCCCCCACCCCGAACTTGCCGCCACGCTCGATCGCATCCTCGCGGTGAAGCGTCCCCACGCCGCCTTCTTCGCCGCGGATGCGGGCGATCGCCTCGCGGCCTCCCCGCGGGCGGTCGGGCTGGCCCGCCGACGGCTCTCAAGAACCACCTGGCCGCTCGGGTCGGCCACCGAGCCGCCCGCGTTGGTAGCCCGAATCCTCGACGGCCTGTTGCCGGCATCCGGCCTCGCCCTGATCGACGCCCGGGTCGACGCGCTCCCCGGCCTCACCGGCCTGCACCTGGCCTCCACTGCGGCGCAGAGAGCCCGAAGGGCGGCGGCCCGGTGAGTGTCGACCTCGGAACCGCGAGGATCCTGCTCACTGGTGGGACGGGTTTTGTCGGGCAGGCCATCCTCGAACGCCTGCTGAGCGGCCACCCCGGCACCACGGTCCTGGTGCTGGCGAGGGCGAAGGGCGAGCTGAGCGCCCAACAGCGGGTCGACTACCTGCGTGAGAAGGCGGTCTTCGCCCGCTGGCGCGAGGCCGTCGGCGAGGACGAGGCCCGGCGGCAGTTCGCCGAGCGGGTGCAGGTGGTCGAGGGTGATCTCGGCGCGCTCGGGCCGGAGCCGGAGCGACTCGACCTGGTCCTGCACAGTGCGTCCTCGGTGAACTTCGACGACCCGATCGACTCCGCGTTCGCGACCAACGTCACGGCTGTGGCGAGGCTCTATCAGGGTCTGCTGGACGCGGGCGCCGACCCCCACGTCGTCCACATCTCCACCGCCTACGTGAACGCGGCGCGGAAGGGACCGGCAACGGAGGGCCCCGTCGATCATGAGGTGGACTGGCGGGCCGAGGAGGAAGCGGCACGGTCGGCCCGGACCCGGGTGGACGCGCGCTCGCGAGCCCCCGAAGAGCTGCGTCGGTTCCTGAGGGCCGCGCGGCAGGACGTCGGCAAGATCGGTCCGCAGGCGGTCGCAGAGGCCACCGAGGCGGCCCGGTGCGCCTGGGTGGACGCCGAACTGGTCGAGTACGGGCGCGCCCGCGCGCAGAGCCTGGGCTGGACCGACGCCTACACCCTGACCAAGGCGCTCGCGGAGCGGCTGGCGGAGGAGCTGTGGCTGGGTGGCGGGCACCGGCTCTCGATCGTGCGCCCTTCGATCATCGAGAGTGCGCTGCGGCACCCGTACCCGGGCTGGATCGACGGTTTCAAGGTGGCCGACCCCCTGATCGTGGCGTACGGCCGGGGTCACCTGCCGGAGTTCCCCGGGATTCCCGACAGCGTGCTGGACGTGGTGCCGGTGGACTTCGTGGTGAATGCGGCGCTGGCCGCTGCGGCGACCGCTGCGCCGCGTGACCGGGCGCGCTACTTCCACGTGGTCTCCGGCACGTCGAACCCGCTGCCGATGCACCAGATGTACGAGAACATCCGGGCGTACTACACGGCGCACCCGATCCCGGGCGCGGACAGGCCCACCAGCGTGCCGGCGTGGCAGTTCCCCGGAGGGATCCGGTTCGAGGCGAGCCTGAGCCGCAAGGAGGTCGGGGCGACGCTCGGCGCCTCCGTGTTGTCCCGGCTGCCGACGACGCCGAAAGCTCGCGACCTGGCGGATTCACTGGCGTCGGCGCAGAAGAAGCTGCGGGCACTGCACCGGTTCTCCGAGCTGTACCAGGCCTACGTCCAGGCCGAGGTGGTCTTCGACGACGCGGCCACGCGGGCGCTGGACGCCGAGACCTCGGCCGGACCGCAGGACGATGCGGGGTTCGATGTGACCGCCATCGACTGGGCGCACTACCTGCAGGAGATCCACCTGCCCTCGATCGCGGCACTCCCCCGCCGGCCGTCGCACGGGTCGCGGCCCGAGCGGACGCAGGCACCGCTGTCCCCGGCCCCGGACGTGCTGGCGGTGTTCGACCTGGAGGGCACGGTGCTGCACGCGAACCTGATCCAGCAGTACCTGTGGCTGCGGGACGCGGAGCGGGACGTGACGGCAGTGCCACGGGAGTTGACCAAGATCCTGGCGCTGCTCCCCCGCTACCTCGCTGCCGAGCGGCGGGACCGCAGCGAGTTCATCCGCAGCTTCCTGCGGCTACACAAGGGCATGTCTGTTGACGACATAAAGAGATACATCGACGGACGCGCGGGACGCAAGCTGCGCGCGCACCTGTTGACGGACGCACTGGCGCGGGTCGAGGAGCATCGCGCGGCCGGCCACCACACCGTGCTGGTGACCGGTGGGGTGGACCTGCTGGCCGATGTGGCGGCGCCATGGTTCGACCGAGTTGTGGCGAGCGGACTGCACTCCCGCGACGGGGTGCTGACCGGCTACCTGGCGGCACCGCCAGTGGTGGGCGAGGCGCGGGCGGCGTGGTTGCGCGGCTATGCGGCCTCCGGAGGCTTCGACCTGGCGAAGTCCTACGGCTACGGCGACAGCCAGGCCGACACCTCCTGGCTGCGGCTGCTCGGCCACCCTGTGGCGGTGAACCCCGACCAGAGGCTCTACGGCTATGCCCGCACCCACCACTGGGATGTCGTCGAGTGGCGACAGACGGGCGCCCGCCCGCCAGTCCGACCCGTCCAAACCCCCGCGACCGCAGCCAAGGAGGGCCGATAGATGGCATTCGACGTGGACTCCTACGCCGAGACCTCTGCGGGAGTGACCTGGCAGGACCTGGACTTCGACAGCTTCGAGAGCCAGCCGCTGTCGCAGGACACACTGCACACGCTGCGCTACATGTGCGCCGTGGAGTACCACACGATCTGCTACCTGCGGGACCTCCTGGTGACCCCGTCCCACAAGGAGCGGGATGTGAACGCCTTCATGACGATGTGGAACCGCGAGGAGTACTGGCACGGCGAGGCGCTGGCCGCCGTGCTGGCCCGGCACGGCATCACCGTGGGCTACGACGAGCTGAAGGCTGCGCGGGTGAAGCTGGAGTGGCGCGACAAGCTGGCGCCGCTGAAGCAGTCGGTGCTGGGCAACATCGTCGGTGACGACTTCGTCGCTGTGCACATGAGCTGGGGCGCAGCGAACGAGTGGAGCGCCACCGCGGCCTACCGGCGGCTGGCGCAGCTCGAGCAGCACCCCGCGCTCTCGCCGCTGCTGCAGCGGATCGGCCAGCAGGAAACCCGACACACGGCGTTCTACGCGACCCAGGCGCGCAAGCGGCTGGAGACCTCGAAGATGGCGCGGGTGCTGACCCGGCTCGTGCTGGCGAAGGCCTGGCGCCCGGTGGGCTCCTCGATCTCCGAGCCGGAGGATCTCGACCACGTGATGCGACACCTGTTCAGCGGCCACGACGGCCTGGCGGAGATCCGGCGAATCGACGCGAATATCGCGAAGCTGCCGGGCATGGAGGGCCTGACGATCTTCGAGACCGCTGTCCGTCCCCACGACATGGACTGGCCCGCTCCCGACCCCGCCTGAGCCACCGCCACCGTCAAGGTCCGTGCCGCGACGACACTGTTTCCGGAATAGGTCGTCCCGACACGTAACGCCGGCCGCCTCTGCAGCGGTTTAGCAATTGAGGTCGTTTCTCGCCGTCTCGCAGACCCCGGCTTCGGCGACCCCAGGCTCACTTTCCAGAGCGGCCATAAGGAGCACCCCCGTGCGAAACCGAAAGGACAACAGAGGGGCGGTGGCGGTCGAGTTCGCCCTCGTGGTGCCCGTGTTGATGATCCTGATGCTGGGCATCGTGGAGTTCAGCTACGCCTTCCTCATGCAGGCCTCGGTGGCGAACGCCGCCCGGATCGGTGCGCGCAACTACGCCATCAACTACTCCATCGCGATCAAGACCGGGCAGTCGCAGGCGTCGCTCCAGCAGGCCGCGATCCAGGTCGCCACGGACACCACACCGGTCCCAGCCAACGTGGTCTCCGGCAGCTTTTCCGCGGACTGCGCCCCGCAGCAGCAGACGACGCTCACCCTGCTCTACCGCTACCGCTCCTTGACCGGGTGGTTCGACGGAATCCTTGGCAGTTCGGTCAACCTGAAGGGGATTGGGAGCATGCAATGCGGAGGCTGATCCGACCGGCGTCCCGCCAACGCGGCGCAACGGCGGTGATCGTCGCGATCTCAATGATGGCGATGCTCGGCTTCGCGGCCGTCGCCATCGACCTCGGCGGCGCCTACGCCGAACACCAGCAGTTGCAGAACGGGGCCGATGCCGGGGCGCTCGCGATCGCCCAGTCCTGCGCGCTCGGCGATTGCGTCGACGGCTCGGACAAGTACGCGAAGGCGAACAAGCTGGACGGCCAGGCCACCGGTAAGGTCGTCGGCACGATCACCTCCCCGGTCACAGTCGAGACGAGCAGCGTCCGGAAGAACTGGTTCGGCGCCGTCATCGGGATCCCGACGAGCACCCTCACCGCACGAGCCACCGCCGAGTGGGGCTGGCCGTCCGGCGGCGCGACGCTGCCGTTGACCTTCTCCTGGTGCGCCTTCCGCGAGGCGACAGGCGGCTGGGACGTCGCCCTGGGGGACAAGCTCCCCGACACAGAGACGACCATCCACCTCATCGAGAAGACCTGCACTCCCCCGGCGCACAACGAGGTCGCCGGCGGGTTCGGGTGGCTCACCGGGATCAACTGCTCCGCCACCGTGTACGCCGACAACTGGGTGCTTTCCGACCCGGGCAACGACGGCTCGACCTCGTGCAAGGACTTCGACTGGACCGCGCTCCTCAGCAAGCCGGTGCTGGTGCCGATCTTCGAGGAGACCACCGGTTCGGGCAGCAACGCCATGTACAAGATCAAGGGCCTCGCCGCCTTCGAGATCAGCGGGTACTGCTTCGCACAGGACGCGCAGTGGAACGTCACCAAGTGTCCGGCCGACAAGCAGATCAAGGGCCACTTCACGGACTACGTCGACCTCAGCGGCGACTACACCATCGACGCCAACGCCACCCACTTCGGCGTGGCCACGGTCAAGCTGTCTGCCTGAGCGCCGGGCGCGCTGGTGACCCGGGGGCGATGGCGGATGGACGGGCCGACCCGAGCTATCGTCGTGGCATGCAGACCTTCCACCTGGGTGAGTTCACGGTGCGCCGGATGGGATTCGGTGCGATGCAGCTGCCGGGACGCGGAGTGATGGGCCCGCCGCGTGACCACGACGAGGCGATCCGGGTGCTCCGGCGCGCAGTCGAGCTCGGCGTGAACCACATCGACACTGCACAGTTCTACGGCCCGGACGTGGCGAACGAGTTGATCCGGGAGGCCCTGCACCCCTACCCGGACGACCTCGTGCTGGTCACCAAGGTGGGGTCGCTGAGGGACGCAGAGGGGAACTGGAACCCTGCCCAGCGCCCGGAGCAGCTCCGCGCGGCCGTTGAGGACAACCTGCGCACCCTCGGCATCGAGCGGATCGGCGCGGTGAACCTGCGGCTGATGGACCACGAGCCGGACGACCCCGCGCAGCGGGTGCCACTGGAGGACAAGCTCGCCGAACTGGTGGCGTTGCGCGAGGAGGGCAAGCTCGCCGGAGTCGGCATCTCGACGGCCAGCGCGCCGCAGGTGCAACAGGCGATCGAGCAGGCACGCATCGTCTGCGTCCAGAACGCCTACAGCCTGCTCGACCAGAGCGACGTCGCGGTGCTGGACCTGTGTCAGGCGCAGGGCGTCGCCTACGTCCCGTACTTCCCGCTCGGCTCGGCGTTCCCGCACCTGCCGAAAGTGAGCGACGACCCCGCCGTCCGGGCAGTCGCCGCCCGGCTGGGCGCGACACCGGCGCAGGTGGGACTCGCCTGGCTACTCGCGCACCGGGAGAACATTCTGTTGATCCCGGGGACGTCGAGTGTTGCCCACCTTGAGCAGAACCTGGCGGCGACCGAGGTGACGCTCAGCGCCGACGACCTCGCGGAGCTGGACCGCTAGCGAGCTCTCGGGCCGCACGGCAGGTGTCGCCCGTTGGGGGTCTGGTGGGAGCCGGCCAGGGCTCGGCAAGCTGCAGGCGTGTCAATCCTGACCTCCACCACGTCGACAGTCGTCCACTCCGCCGGGGTGCCGCAGCCCGTGCCGTACGTCCCACGACGCAGCGAGCAGGGACGGACGACCGAGTCCGGGCTGATGGTCGTCCCCTCGTCCCGGTGGGGGCTGCGTCGACTCTACGTCAACACGGGCGACGGCGAACGCGTGGGCTGGATGGACCTCGACACCGGCAACCGGAGCCTCACCCTGCCGGAACTGAAGACCAGGTTCGACGCCGCGCTGCGCGAGGCGTGTGGCGTAGCAGCGGCGACGACGTATGCGCCGCGGCACAGCCTTGCCGACGTCCCGCACCGCGAGGAGGAGTCCGCGCCCATCCGCGAAGCCGCGGGAGAACCGACGTCCGTGGCAGCGGATCTTCCCCGAAGGCGCGCCTGCTCCGACCAGGAGCCCGGTGCTGCAGAGGATCAGCACACCGATTCGCCGGTCGGGCGCCGCGCGATCTGAGGCCCGACGCAGACCCGCGGTCGGGTCTGCGCCCCGTCACCACCGCCGCACGCGCTGGCGGTGATTGCTCACGTTGTTGCCGTCGATCGCGGTGCGCTGGGTGCCACGCACCTCGTCCACCTTCTGGTCGGTGCCGGTGATCGGCTTCGACTCGATCAGCGTCTCCCGCTCGAAAGAGTGCGACCTGCCGGTGTTGCGGTAGAACTGGAACAACCCCCAGTAGACAGCGACCGCCCCCGCCGGGCCGAGCAGCAGGATCCACGGGGTGTCGCCGCTCGCGGCGAGCGGGATGAGCAGCCCGATCAGCAGCGTCGTCATGACATCACCGCCAGGAGCCACAACGCGACGCCCTCCAGCACGGTCCCGGCGGCCAGCGCGGCCAGAATCAGCCGTCCCTGCGAGACCGGGACGCTGCCCATCGTCTCGCCCGTCCGTCCGTTCACCGCGATGTAGTGCACCATCGCGTGGCCGTTCTCCTCGTAGTAGTAGGAGTACAGCCACACCGGGAGGTACATCGACACCCAGCGCGTTCCGTGGACGACGAGGTGCTCGTTCTCCCAGCGCACGCCGCGGTTGTACCGGGACACCGAACCCTCGACCTGGGAGCGCGCGATCGAGAGCAGCTGGTCCTCCAGGACGGGCTGAACCTGGGCCACGTCCTGGTCCCTGCGTTCGGAGGTGAAGCCGACGAGGTAGTTGGCGTTCCACTGCACCGCGTTCTTGGTGTCGAACGGCAGGATCGTGTTGATCACGTTGTTCGTGTTGACGAAAGCGTCCATGTTCGCGCGCTCTGCGGACGACTCGATGGTCAGGTCGTCGACGGCGAAATCGACATGCCGGGCGACCTGGTACACGTCCGCGTCGTAGTAGGTCTCCTCCTGATCGCCGTGCGTGCGGGTGTAGCGCCTGGTCTCGACCTCGCCGAAGCCCTGCACGTCGGCGCTGGCGTTGCCGTCGACGACCATGTAGGGCAGGTAGACGCCGACCACGTTCTCCGGGGCGAAGTCCCGGCGGAACTTCCGGTGGGCGAACAACCTGCGGGCGCCGGCGAACTCCCGGATGTGCGCCAGAGCCCGGTCACGGGTGATGCCGAAGGGCAGGACCGCGTCGGGCACAGCGCCGTTGGGCACCTGCTCGTTGATGGTGAGGATGTGCCTGCACCAGTGACAGCGGGACGACATCGCCTCGGCGGTGTTCACCACGACCTCCGAACCGCACCCCGGGCACTTCAGGGTGATCACCCCGGACACCTCCGGCGAGATGTCCGTCGCACCCGAGGCGACGACCGTCCCCGTGAGGTCCTGCAAGGCGCCCTCCCCGGCCACCACCGGTTCGATCCTCGCCTCGGACCACTCGTAGCGGCAGAACAGGCAGACCAGCTTGCCTGCGGAGACGCGCAGCTGGATCTCGGTCGAGCCGCACTTCGGGCACCGGTTGAGGCCGTCGTGGAGGGCCTGGTTCGCGGTGTCCACGGTCTGCGGACCGGGCGCCCCGGGTGGCACGGCGCCGGGTTGCCCCGGGCCGGTCACCGCCTCGGGCGTGGCCTGGGAGTCGGTCATCTCGGAATCCTAGAGACCGAGTGCCTTGGCCTTCGCCGCGTCATAGTCCGCCTGCGTGATCAGCCCCGCGTCCAGCATCTCCTTGAACTTCGCCAGCTTGGCCACCGGATCCTCGGCCGCAGGCTGCGGGGTGGCCGGCGCGGCGGGAGCCTGCGGAGCGGGCGCCTGCACGGGCTGCTGGAGCGCGCCGATGCCGGTCGTGCCCGCCGCCATGCCCATGCCGACCAGCCCTCCGGGGCCGGCGTTCTCACCCGCGGCCTCGAAGCCGGCCGCGACCGAGGCCTGCAGGTTCGAGTTGCCCCGTCCGCCGGAGAGGGCGTCAGCACGCTGCACATTGCGCAGCAGCTCGCGGGTCATCTCGTCGTACTCGATCGAGATGATCGCCGTCGCAACGATCGCGAGGCCGCGCTCCGCGCGCCACTGGTAGTTCTCCTCGACCGCGGCGGAAAGGCTCCGCGCGAAGCCGTCGGAGTCCTGCTGGATCTTGGTGATCCGCCCCTTCGCCGGGTCGTTGGTGTACATCGAGAAGGCCGGCGCAAGGGAGGCCACCACCTCGTTGAACAGCTGGGCGGCGGCGTCGTTCTCGATGTCGGTGAAGTCGAAGACCCGACCCGGTTCGAGGTAAGTCGCGGGCACGAACGACTTGATGAACAGGATCGGGTCGACGATCTTCAGGGTGTAGGTGCCCCGAGTGACCGCACCGACCTGCGCGTTCATGTAGGCGTCGTCCCAGTAGATCTCGGACTGGGTGCCAAAGCGGTTGTTGGGCAGCTCCTTGAGCGTGACGAAGTAGGCGCGCTGCTGGGTGCCGGGGCGTCCGCCGAACTTGAACCTCTCCCACGAGGTGGTGACGGTGGAACTCACGAGGTCGTTGCCCGCGAAGATCGACTGGGAGTCCTGGGCCTCGGAGTTCCACTCGTAGGCGCCCGCCTGCGCGGCGAAGCCGGTGATGGCGCCGTCCTGCATCAGGACCAGGCCGTAGCCCTCGGGAACGAGGATGCGGCTGCCGTTGGTGATCACACCCTCGGAGCCGTGCGTGTTCGAGCCGCGCCCGGCGTTCTGCCCCTGCGGAACCGCCGCGAACAGCGCTGCGGTCGGGGCCAGACCGCCCGGGACGGTGTAGAAGTCCTTCCACTGATCGGCAAGCGTTCCGCCGATTGCTCCGATCGCTGCCTGAATGAGTCCCATCAAAGGCTCCTTCGTGTGTCGGGTCCCTGCCTGCCGCCGTTGGCAGGTCCGGGTAGGGGCCGTCTCCCCTGCACGAGCCTCACCCTACTGATCGGGCGGTGCGCAGGGCGACCACCCGGGGCTCGAACAACACCAACTGGTCGCCAGGACGTTCCGGTGTCGCCCGCCCGTCCCCGTCCCCGGGGCAATTCCCGCACTGAGCGGGCCCGTGCCAACCGGATTCGAACCGCCCTATCGTGGGCCCAGCCGGGAGGTGGGATGAGCTCCGACGACAGCAAGGGGCGGTGGGGGTGGATCGCGGGCATACTCACCGGCTGCTGCCTGCTCTACGTGGGCTGGCTGGCCGCGATCGCTGTCCAGCCCGCGCTCCGCGGCGCGGCGCCGTCGTGGCTCGGCTCGATCGGTGACCCGGGCTCGTTGTCGTCGATGACGCTGGGTCTCCTGCTGGCGGCGGGCGCGTTCGGTGCCCTGCTCGCTGGCAGGAAGCCGGCCACCCTTCGGATCCCCTTCCTGCTCTCTGCCTGGTGCGCCGTCTGGGCCCTCCCGCTCGCGATGGCCGCCTATCTCCCCTGCGCCGGCGGCGCGCCGCCGTTCTGGACCGCCGTCTCCTCGACCCTCGCGCTGTTCCTGGGATCGTTCGACGTCCCGTTCGGCACCAGCGAGGCATGCAGCTATCCGATACCCCTCGGGCTCCAGCTGGCACGACTGCTGGCCATTGGCGCCACACTGAGCGGCGCCACCTCGGTGCTCTTCGCGGTCTCGAGGTCGCAGCTCGACCGATTCGGGCTGATCCGCTCCCGCAGCCTCACCGTGTTCGTCGACATGGACGCGGCGGCCCTGCCGCTTCTGCAGCGATCAGCGTCCCGAAAGGGCCGGGGCGGCAGGACGGTCCTGCTGACTGCCGGCGCGGACGAGTTCGCCGAACCGGCCCGGCTCGCCGGCGCCCTCGTCATCGCCACCGGCGCCAAGGATCCGCTCGGCCTCAGCGAGGCGATGCCGTGGGCGAAGGTGACCTCGTGCTACCTGCTCTCCGCGGACCCCTCGACGAACCGGTCCCGAGCGCTGGAGCTGCGACGGCTGCTCTCGGGTGTTCCGGACGACCTGCGGCGTGCCGGCCGGATCCGGGTGGTCGCCCGGATCGATGATCCGTGGCAGGCCGACGACTGGCGCAAGAGGTTCATCGGTGACCCAGGCTTCGTCTTCGATGCCGTGAGCACGTTCGAGGCAACGGCGGACCTGCTGGTCGCCCGGCTGACGGACGGTCCGGCTCCCGCGCACCTGCTCGTCACCGGCGACGCACCACTCGTGCTGGGCCTGTGCGCCGAACTCTCCCAGCACGGACGTGAGGCCCGGTTCCTGGACGGCGCCGCCGCACTGCCCGCGGTGACCGTGCTCGATCCGGACGCGACGGAACTCGTGGCGGACCACCGCCTGCGGCAGAGCCGGTTCGTGAGCGACCCCGTGCCGATCAGCGCCGTCGACGCCGCCGCATCGCTGGCGACCGTCGAGGAGCACCTGACCCGGCTCGGCGAGAACGAGGAGTGTGCAGTCGTGATCGCGTCTGCGGGTACGCGCCTCGGTAGCCGGCTCGCCCTGCGACACCCCGACCTGCTCGTGTACGAACTCGCCGGCGAACCGGGGGTGAACCATGTCGACGAGTCACCGGTCGGTCGCCTGCACACCTTCGGCCTCGGCCTGACCGACGCCGAGGGCAGCATCACCGATGTCTGGGAGCGGGCGGCGCAGGCGCTGCACGAGAGGTACCGGCGCCGCTTCCCCACCGCGCCGCTCTCGGTGCCCTGGTCCGAGCTGCCGAGCGAGCTGTACCGGGAGTCGAACCGCCGGCAGCTGCATTCCGTCCTCGACTCCGTGGCCGCACTCGGCCGGACGTGGGCTCCCACCGTGCCCGACCCGGCCGGCGGCGCGGAGGATGACTCCCCGGCCACGGGGACCGCGTCGGAGCGCGTGGCCGCCGGCCTGGTCCGATTCGGCCTCTCCGAGGCCGAGTTGGCCGAGGTGGCGCAACGGGAACACGAGTCGTGGGCGGCGCTGTTCACTCGCCACGGGTGGCGGTACGGTGCCGAACGGGACACCGCCGGACGCCGTCATCCCGACCTGCGACCGTGGGCAGAACTGGACGATGACGCGCGGCTGAAGACGGCGGCAGGTGTGGTCGACACGCTGTTCGCGCTCCGCGCGCTCGGCTACCGGGCGGTCCGGCCGGACGAGGCCGGCGGCTGGACGCTCTTCGAGCGGATCGGCGAGGTCACCGCCACGCGGCTGGACGCGCCTCACGAGTGGCGGACGGAGGGTGGCGACGAGTTGGTCGGCGCACCCGGGGACTGGCTCGTGACCGACGGAGCGGACAGCCTCCGCACAGTCACGGACGCGAGCTTCCATGCAGGCCACGAGCACCTCACCGAGGACCGCTGGCGACGCGTCGGGACGGTCCGGGCGCGGCGCGCGGTTCCCGGCGAGGAGGTGCGGACCCAGGAGGGCCGCACCGTGGCGGGGACGGACAGCTGGGTGGCATCGGACGCCGACGGTCACCGATGGCTGGTCCCCGATGCCCAGCTCAGGGCGACCTACCGTCCGGCGAGCCAGGACTGATACTTCGCCGGGTAGTCCGACATCACGAGGTCGGGTTCCACCCGGCTGACCCGGTCCCACTGCTTCTCGTCGTTCGGCACCCAGACCATCACCCGCAGGCCGATCGCCCGCAGCGCCTCGACGTAGCCTGCGTCCGCGATCCCCTGCTCGACCGCGACCGCCCAGAGCTGGTCCGCGGCCAGATCCGCTGCGGGAATGCGCGTGCCCGACACGAACAGCATCCGCCGGAACCCCGCGTCAGCCGCACGGATCGCCTCCAGCCGGGCCCTGTCCGCGGACGTGAACACCGTTCGGTCGGCGAGGCCGTACTTCGCCGGCTCGGCGAGCAGGCCGCTCAGCCTCGCGGGCGACATGTCGGTCTTCGCCTCGAGGAAGACCCACGCCGTAGGGCTCGCCGCAGCGATCCCCTCCAGCGTCGCGTCGAGCCTCGGCACCTCGTAGCTCGTCGGATCGACCGCGGTCGGCTTCGATCGACAGGTCGAGCTCAGTTTTGCCCACGTCACCTGCGAGACCCGGATCTCCTGGCCACCGCAGTCCAGGCCCTTGGTGGCCTTCTCGTCGTGGACGAGCACCGCGACCCCGTCGCTGGTGTAGCGGACGTCGGTCTCCACGGCGAAGCCCGATCGAGCAGCCGACTCCATCGCTGGCTGGGTCTCGAACTGGTGCTCCTCGAGCCCGCCCCGGTGGGCGAGGATCGGCGGGTTCGGCAGGTCGGCCGCGACCGCGCCGGTCGACGACGGGCCCGGGCTCGGCGTCAGGACCGGGGTCGGGGCCATCGGCGACGGTGACGGCGCGGTGCTGGTCGCCGCGACCTGCCGCCACGGCTGCCAGACCATCAGAGCAAGAATCAGAGCGAGCGCGAGTGCAGCAGCGCCGACGAGGATCGCCGGACGGGACCGGGTGCGGCGATGCGGGACCGCCAGTGGCGCGTCGGGCCCCCCGTCCGCAGGGAGGTGTGGCGCAGGCTCGATGTGGGTCGGCGGAATCGGGGCTGCGTGGCTCGCGCGCGCGGCAGCCTCCTCAGGGGGTGCCGGCGCCGGAGCCGGGGGGACGGGGCTGGGCGCTTCGACCCCGGGCTGCGCGACGCCCGGTTCGTCCGCGGGAGTCGGGTGGGCGAGGGACGTGGCGAGAGTTGCCAGGAGCCGATCGGTGTTGAACCCCACCGGGTTGATCTCCACGGCCTGCCGACGCGTGAGCGATGCCAACTCGCCGGGCAACTCTGCCGCCTCGGGCATTCTCGCGCCATCCACGAGGATGGGCACCACGCGCACCCCGCGGCTCAGCGCCGCGGTCAGCTCGATCCGCACGAAGTCGTCGGGATTGTCGAGGCGACGCCGACCCTTGTCGTCGGTCATGGCCAGCCACTGGGGCCCGATCAGGGCCAGAAGTACGTCGCAGGCACCGACAGCTTCGGTGATCCGGTCGACGAAATCATCTCCCGGGTCGATGTCGTCGACGTCCTTGAACACCGACTCGGCCCCGAACCGGGACACCAGCACTTCGTACAGCTGCCGGGCCGGCCAGGCGGTCTCCTGGCGACGGTAGCTGATGAAGATCTTGCCGGCTGGTCCGGCTGGCATTCGACCCCCCTTCGAACGTCTCGGGTCATGCTAGGCCTCGCCGCGGGCCCGGCGATGGTGGAATTTGTCGTGATCCGCGCTCGCCGGGCCAGCCCGGATGCGGAGTTGTGCCCGTTGTTGATGACGCACGGTCCCGTGCGGATCGAGAATGCGGGATGGCCACAGCGTGGGACGCCTTCATCTCCTACGCCCGCGCCGACTCCGAGCGGACGGCCGTCGCGATCCAGCGTGGCCTCGAACGTTTCGCCCGGCCCTGGAACCAGCGCCGCGCTGTGCGCGTCTTCCGTGACGACTCGGCGATGTCGACCAATCCCGCCCTGTGGTCGGCGATCGAGGACGGGCTCGCCCAGGCCCGGAACCTGATCGTCCTGATCAGCCCCGCCGCTCGCGACTCGGCCTACGTCGACAGGGAGGTCGGCTGGTGGCTCGACCACAAAGGGGCGGACACGATCCTGCTGGTGCTGGACGCGGGCGGCCTCGACTGGGACGAAGACCTCAACCGGTTCTCCGAAGACAGCGCCGTCCCGCCCCGCCTGCGCGATGCGTTCGAGGAGGAGCCGCGCTGGCTCGACCTGCGCTGGATGCGGACCTCCCCCGAACCCGCCACGGATCCGCGCTTCACCTCCGCCGTCGCGGACCTGTCCGCCCCGATCCGGGGGCTGCCACGTGACGAACTCGTCGGTGAGGACCTCACCCAGCACCGCCGCGTCCGACGGCTGGCCCGCGGGGCCGTGAGCCTGCTCGCGCTCCTCCTGGTGGTCTCGATCACCTCCACCGCGCTCGCGATCCAGCAGCGCGACGACGTGCTGCGCCAGGCCGTCACGCTCCGCGCCCGGGGACTGGCGAACACCGCGACCGGCCTGCTCGACTCCGACCTGCGCCTCGCGCAGCTGCTCGCGGTTCAGGGTTACCGCACCGAATCGTCCGCCACGACCAGGGACGCGCTGTTGCAGGCTGCCTTCGCCTCGCCGCTGATCGATCACTTCACCAGCTTCGACGCCGACATCACGGCGCTCACGACCAGCCCGGACGGCTCCACGGTCGCTGTCGGGCTCGCCGACGGCCGGGTCTTCACGGTGGACGCCGAAGGCCACTCGACACCCGTGCTCCGGGGTGCGGCCGGCGCGCCAGTGACCACCCTGCGGGCCAGCAGCGACGGCTCGGCGTTGCTGGTCGGCACGCCCTCCGGAATCAGCCTCGTCGGTGCGACGGGCCTGCGAGCGCTCGTGGACGGCCCGTTGACCACCCCTGATGCGGTGGCCCTGTCCGCCTCGGGGCGTCGGGCGGCGATCATCACCGGTGACGGGTCGGCGATGATCAGGGTCTACGACGCAGGGACGGGCGCGGAGGTCCTGCGCCGCCGAGACCCGCTGGCGCCGAGGCCGAACACCCCGGTGGTCTCGCCGCAGTACACCGACCGCCTGGTCTTCCTCAATGACTCCACGATGCGCCTGATCGGCATCGACGCACGCTGGCGACAGCTCGATCTGCGCACGGGCCGAACCAGTCGGGCCGGTTCGGCCCGTTGGGAGCCGTACGCCAACCTCTACGCCGCCTCCGGCCGTGGCGACTACCTGCTCTCCGCCGCGATCACGGGCGGTCAGGCCGTACGGGCCTGGCCGCTGGACCGGACCGGCAGCGACAACAGCCCGCTCGTCGCGGGCGTCCAGCTGACTGATCCGCTCGGCCTCGCGATCAGCCCCGGCGGTCGGCTGGTAATGGTGAACGACTCCTCCACCGGGCTCTCCGTCGCGCCGGTGCGGCGCGAAGACCGCCTGCCTGTCGTGCCCGCGACCCGGATCGCCGGGCTCAGCGGGGTCACGGCGATGGAGTTCACCGGTGAGACCGGGGCTGTGGCGGCGGCGCGCACGGACCTGGTCTTCCTCCGCTTTGGAGGGGCGGGGCGAGGTTCGGCCGCCGTCGCGCTGTTCCCGCGAGGCGTCGGCAACGTGCCCGACTACGCGGTCGACTACCGGAACTCCGGCATGGCGGTGTCTCCGGACGGGTCCAGGCTCGCCGTGCTCGAACTGGAGTACGCCGAGTTGGAGGTTGTCCCGCTGCCCGGCCGTGAGGGCACGGCACTCGGCAGGACGAGCCTGCCGACCAGCGACCAGCTGGACGCCCTGTACGGACCGCTGTGGCTGGACGACGACACCGTTCTCGTGCTCTACTCCGACCCCGGAGGTGTCGAGAAGGGGCCGGTCGCCGGTGTGGCCCGCTGGAACCTCGGCCTGCCGATCGATGACCACGGCGATCGCGAGACCCCACTCGCCGCGGTCCGCACCGAAGCGGGCTCCGTACTGGTCGCCACGTCGAGTGGGCGGGTTCAGACCCGGGCGGCCACCGGGGAACTCGTCTCCGAGTCCGGGCCCGACGCCGCACCCGGCGCTCGAACCGGGCCGTACAGCCAGGCCCGGTTCAGCGTGGACGCACGCTACCTGGCCCTGCTGCGTGCCGCGGCGCGCGGCGACGACACCGGCACCCGCGGCGTCTCGCTGCGGGTCGTGGACAACGCGACGGGGGTCGTCGTCCACGAGCAGCAGTGGCCGCAGGCCACCGACCCGGTCGGAGTCGAGTTCGTCGGCACGACTGTGCTGGTGTCGCACACGGACGGCTCGATCGACGTGCTGCCGGACCTGGGTCGCGGCGTCCCGTCACGGGTCTCCACCAGCGGCACCCGCACCAGCACCGGCTCGTTCCAGCGCAACCCGCCCGTGGTCGGCGCGGACGGACTGGTCGGCTTCCCCACCCGGTCCGGGCTCCAGCTGTACGACCTGAACTCGCTGCAGCCGGTCGGTACCGTTCCGGTGACACCAGGGTTCGAGACGGTCCCACGCACCTACGCGTTCGCCCCTGACGGCCACACGCTGGTCACCGGGTACCTCGGCGGCGATCGGCGCACGGCCCGCGCCATCGTCCAGGACCTCGACACCGCGGCGGTCGTTTCCGGCGTCTGTGCGGGTGCCGGCGGAGCGATCACGGCAGCGGAATGGCTGCGCGTCGTTGGAGACCAGACGCCCAGTGAGCGGGCCTGCCCCTGAGTGCGGGGGCGGCTCAACCGGAAGTGAGCCGTACCGGCCCCTGCCGGGCCGAACCGTCGCCGACGGCGTTACGCGGCGCGCCGCGTGCTGCTTCGGCGGCGGCTTCCCTGGCGGGAGAACGCGATCGCGCCCTGTCCCGCAGAGGTCGCCGGACGGGACGAGCGTGTCTCGCCCTGCGTGGCGCGGGGCCTCCGGTTCGACGAGCCCTTCCTGGCCGCCGGTCGCGAGTCCTGCCGGGCGGGACGCTGCGTGGGCGCGGCCACACCGCGACGCGCGGCCGCCGTCGGGGCGTCGGCGGGCGCCACCCTCTCTGCGGACGGCCCGGCGAGCCGGGTCACCTCGTCGTCGCCGGGACGCACGGGAGTCGGGCTGACCTGGATCTTCGCCGCCCGGACGAGAGCGTGGAAGTCCCGACGCTGCTCGGGCAGCACGAGCGTGACCACGTCACCGGCGTGGCCGGCGCGGGCCGTGCGTCCGGAGCGGTGCAGGTAGGCCTTGTGCTCGGCCGGCGGATCGACGTGCACGACCAGCTCGACGTCGTCGACGTGGATGCCGCGCGCCGCGATGTCCGTGGCGACCATCACCCGCACCCGGCCGTCCGCGAACGCCTTCAGGCCACGCTCACGCGCGTTCTGGGACAGGTTGCCGTGCAGCTCGACCGCGGGGATGCCGTCGGAGGTGAGTTCGCGGGCCAGCTTGCGCGCCTGGTGCTTGGTGCGGGTGAACAGCAGCCGCCGTCCGGTACCCGAGGCGAGTTCACGCACGACCTGACGCTTCTGGCCGGGGTCGGCGACCAGCAGCGCGTGGTGGGTCATCGCCACGACCGGCGAGGACGCCGTGTCGACGCTGTGTTCCAGCGGACGGTTCAGGAATCGCTTCACGAGCTTGTCCACGCCGGCGTCCAGCGTCGCGGAGAACAGCATCCGCTGGCCGCCCGTCGGAGTCGCGGCGAGAATGCGGGTGACGCCGGGCAGGAAACCGAGGTCGGCCATGTGGTCGGCCTCGTCCAGCACGGTCACGGCAACGTCGTCCAGCCGCACGTGGCCCTGGCCGATCAGGTCCTCGAGGCGTCCCGGCGTCGCCACGACGATGTCGGCGCGCTCGCGCAACCGCCGCACCTGGCCGGACTGGCTCACTCCGCCGAAGATGGTCATGACCTTCAGCCCGCCGGCCGCGGCGAGCGGCTCGATCGTGGCCAGGATCTGGTTCGCCAGTTCACGCGTCGGCGCCAACACGAGACCCCGGGGGGCGCCGGCGCGGGTCTGCCGGTTGATCGATGCGCCGGAGGGCACCTGGTGGGACAGGCGGGCGACCAGCGGCAGCGCGAACGCGAGCGTCTTGCCCGAGCCGGTGCGGCCGCGGCCGAGGACGTCGCGACCGGCCAGTGTGTCGGGGAGGGTTGCGGTCTGGATGGGGAAGGCGGTGCTGATGCCCTGCCGGAACAGCGGATCGATCAGCGTGGTGGGAACGCCCAGGGACGCGAACGACGTCTGGGCAGAATCAGATGGGGACAAGAGGGAACAGCTTTCAGCAAAGGCGGGTCACCACGGTCCAAGTCGGCTCGCGCTCGGGATGGTGAGAACCATCGGCGCAGTGCACGAATGTGGTGCGATGTCGGGACGCGACTGCCGCGTCCTGTTCTCCAGTGTCGCACGCCGCACCCCCCAACCCCGAATCGCGGCCGGTAGCCGCGCGCCGGGACCCTCCGTGCTACTCCCCGGCCGGCCCGGGCTCCCGCCGGTAGCTGCGTCCATCGGGAGAACGGCTGAGCAGGCCGGCGTCGACGAGGTAGCGGCGCAGGGTCGCCCCGTCGTCAGTGACACGGTGCAGCCGTTCGCCGAGCTGTTCTTCGGTCAGGTCCTCCTCCGGCCCGAGCAGGCGTCCGGCGAGAAGCTGCAGCAGCAGGTACCGGTCGCTCCAACGCGAGGGGTAGTCGGCGATCCGGCCGTCCCGGGTCAGGAACCGCCCGGCACCGGACGCCGGCTCGGGCGCGGCCGCCTTCAGCGTTGCCCGCAGCCGGTCCTCCGCCACCACGAGCCGACCCTGTGTGTCCTCCTCAACCAGCCCGGCCGCGGCCAGGCGCGCCAGCGCACGCTCCCCCTCCGGGCCGGAGGGCACCACCCCGCCCACGACCTCGGCGAACGCCGTCCGCGTCCGGGCGTTGGCCAGGAGCGCGATCACGGCACGCCACTCCAGTGGTTCGGGCCCGCTCATGGCACGACCCTAGCTGCGGCGCCGGTCGCCGTGCGGCGTGCCGGGGCCGTCGGGCCCGAATCGGCCCGGACGGCCCCGGCGTGGTAGCGTTGCGTTCTCGCCTTCGGGCGACCACTGTCCTTCGAGCATTCGCCCAGGCTCACGAGTCGGCGGCACTGCCACCCCGGGACAACCGCGGAGCGATCCGTGGCCCGGATTCCACCGACCATCCCTCTCTGCAGTTCGCTGCCGAGCTGCGCACACAACGGAAACAGAATCATCACCATCGCTACACCCACCAGGTCTGTCATCCGGCGACAGGCGACCCCAGAGGTTCAGGCCGCCGTGCGCTCTGCCGCCACCCCGCGGACGCGCCCCGGCCGCGCGACCAGGCACTCCCCCACCCAAGATCCCCGCACCGGCGCCGTCGGTGCGGTCAAGCGGACTGCACACAGTGGTCCAGGAACACAAAGGAAGATCGACATGGCCACTGGCACTGTCAAATGGTTCAACTCCGACAAGGGCTTCGGCTTCATCGCCCCCTCGGACGGCTCGGCGGACGTGTTCGCCCACTTCTCCGCGATCGTCGGCTCCGGTCGTCGCGACCTCTTCGAGGGTCAGCAGGTCGAGTTCGACACCGAGCGCGGCCAGAAGGGCCTCCAGGCCACCAACATCCGCGCCCTCTGAGGCTCGCGAGGAACGGCACCGTCCCCCGGGGCGGTGCCGTTCGTCGTACCGGCCGGCGACGACGCCGCTGGTCGGGCACGCGCCGGCACCCAGCTCAGGAGGGTGACCGGGATCCGGAGCCTGCTGCCGCAGCCCGCAGCCGGTCGTTCATCGCGCGGAAGGTCGCCTCGTCCGCCTTCACCACGCGGCGGTCATAGGTGACCAGGCCGTTCACCTCGTCCTCCACGTCGCTGAGTTGGGTGTACACGGTCGCGCCGAGGCCCCCGGTGATGGCGGGGACGATCTGCTCGTCGTGCAGCCGCACCACGGCGTCCTGCCAGCTCTGGATGGTGGCGAACGTCTTGTAGCCGAAGGTCCTCGGGCTCCAGGTGTGGTCCGGGATCGCCAGGCTGAAGCCGCCATACTCGGTCAGCGCGAGCACCCGCGCATCCCGCCTCCGCGGCGCCTTCACCGCACGGAAGTAGACGTGCAGGCTCCGCAGGTCGCCGGCACCCTGATCGTGCCAACCGGACGCGTGGTCGACCGGACGGGACGGGTCGAGCCCGCGCACCGCTTCGGCGATCCGGGCCGCGTCGAACTGGCCCCACCCCTCGTTGAACGGCACCCACAGGCTCACCGAGACGACGCCGCGCAGGTGTTCGATCATCGCCGTGAGTTCGGTCTCGAATCGGGCCCGGCCCTCGGCCGACGCACGGGCGAACAGCCGGTACCGGTGGTCCCGGAACTGGGGCCCTCCGACCACCGGCCCCTGCGTGACCAGCGCGTTGTAGCCGGTGCCGCCGCTCACCGCGTCCTGCCAGACCAGCATGCCGAGCCGGTCGCAGTGGTGGTACCAACGCAGCGGCTCGACCTTGATGTGCTTGCGCAGCATCGTGTAGCCCAGGCGCTTCGCCAGCGCGATGTCGAAGACCAGCGCCTCGTCGGAGGGTGCGGTGTAGCCACCGTCGGGCCAGTAGCCCTGGTCGAGCAGGCCGACCGGCAGGTACGGTTCACCGTTCAGCAGCAGCCGGGGGTGCCCGCGTTCGTCGCTGCCGGTGCCGAAGGAGCGCATCCCGACGCAGGACGTCACCGTGTCGTCGGCGAGCCGGACCGCGACGTCGTAGAGGAACGGGTCCTCCGGCGACCAGAGCCTGGGCTGGGGAACCGTCACCGGCGTGGGCATCCCCACCGGGACCGTGGCCTCGGCGACCTGTTCGCCGCCTGCGGCGAGCGTGATCGTCGCGGTCGCGCCGGACGGCGCGTGATCGCTGCGGACGGTGACCACCACCGCGCCGGCCGCGAGGTCGGGGACGAGGTCCAGCGCGTCCACTGCGACGGTGGGGACGACCTCGAGCCAGACGGTCTGCCAGATCCCCGACTGCGGCGTGTACCAGATCCCTCCCGGCCGGGAGGACTGCTTGCCGCGGGCCAGCCACGAGGTGTCGGTCACATCCCGGACGGCCACGACCAGGTCATGCACCTCGCCCGCGCCGAGGGCGGAGGTGATGTCGAAGGAGAACGGGAGGTAGCCGCCGCTGTGACCCCCCACCTCGACGCCGTCGACCGCCACCCGGCAGGTCTGGTCGACCGCTCCGAAGTGGAGCAGCACGCGCCGCCCGTGGGCCGCGACCGGGAGGCCGAAGCTGCGCCGGTACCAGAGTGCCTCCGCAGGCCCCAAGCTGCGTCCAACCCCCGACAGCGGGGTCTCCGGTGAGAAGGGGACGACGATCGTGCCGTCGCAGTCGGGCGCGCCCGTGGGGTCAGGGACGGCCAGCGGGTCGGCGTCGGCGAAGCCGGTGACGGCGTAGCGCCAGGGTCCGTTCAGGGTGAGCCAGTCACCTCTGACCAGCTGGGGTCGCGGATACTCCGGCAGCGGCGCCTCGGCGTCCAGCTGCTCGCCCCACGGCGTGGTCAGGGTCATGGACGCGCCGCCTCCGCCGGGTTCGGCTGCCCGGCGGGGAACCGTCGCAGGGCCACCATCGGAAACACGGTGAGGACGGCGACCACCGCTGCGGCGGGGAAGATCCACGGCGTCGGCACCTGCCTGACCACGCCGAGGTCGGTGTAGGTCTCGTTGGCCCCGAGGATCACCGACGCCCCGATGAACGGCCCGAGCACCATCGGGACCAGCACCATCGCGATCATCCGCAGGCCCTGCACCATGCCGACCCTGTCGGTGGGCGTGGCGTCGCGAACGCTGGCCCCGAACGCCGCGGCCGACAGCATGAAGCCGCCCATCATCACGGTGCCGATCACGATCACGGGCAGCATGCCGCGGGCGAAGAACATGCCGACCAGGCCGACGACCATGATCGTGACGGACGGCAGGATCGCGCGCACCTTGCCGATCCGGTCGATCACCCGGCCGCCGAGCACGCTGATCACCGAGGCGAGGACGAGGACGCTGGCGAGCACGATCGCGTAGCCCTCGATCTTGAGGTAGCGCTGGATGTAGATGATCAGGTACGGGAGGAACACCTGCGTGCTCGTGCCCATCACCGCCCAACCGGTGAGGAGCACATACAGCCGCGGGTTCTCGCGGATGCTGGCCGGGCGCAGGCCGTGCAGGACCGTGGTCAGGTAGCCCTCCGTCGGCGGGGCAAGGGTCGAGGCGTCCCGGACGAGGAACCAGCCGATCACTCCCACGACCGAGACGAGCCCGCCGACGGTGCCGAAGAAGGCCGTCCACTCGCCGGCCCGGGTGAGCCCGTCCAGCGCTCCGAAAACGAGCAGCATCGAGATCAGCGGCATGATCGCGAGCACCGACTCGACCCGGCCCCGGTTCCCGGGGACCGTGGAGTCGGTGATCCAGGCGTTGAACGCTGCGTCGTTGGCACCCGAGCCGAAGAAGCTCATCACGCAGTCCAGCGCGACGACGGCGATGGCCGCGGCGGCGATCGCGGCTGCGGTGTCCGCGCCCGGCCGGATCACTCCGAAAAGGGCGGTCAGGACGCCCCAGACAACGTAGCCGAAGGCGATGAACGGACGCCGGGTGCGGGCACGGTCGGACCATGCGCCGACCAGCATGGTGGCGAGGGTGGCGGCGACCGCCGATGCCGCGACGGTGATCGCGATCACGTTCGGGTCGGTGGTGATCGTGTTGTAGATGAACACGTTGAGGTACATGTTCTCGACGGTCCAGGCGACCTGCCCGACGAGCCCGAGCAGGACCACCACCGCCCAGATGCGACCCGGGACTCCGAATCGCCGGCCGGGCACGACGTCCGTGTCGCTGGGCATCGAACCCCTTGTGGTGAGCGGGACGGGACAGATTCCGGCACACTACACCCGGCGCTGCGACGGTTCCGCTGACGGCACGCCGGGTCCGACATCGGCCGGCCGCCGCGGGTCGCCGACGTCTGCTGGGAAGACGATGCGTGGAGCTTCCCCGGGCGGGCTAGTGTCGAGCCATGCGCGCGATCCAGGCAGGACGGGCCGGCGGCCCGGACGTCCTCGAACCAGCCGACCTGCCCGAGCCCAGCCCCGGCCCCGGCGAGGTCCTGGTCAGGACGGCCGCGGCCGGCGTCAACTTCATCGACACCTACCGCCGCGGCGGCGTGTACCCGATGCCCTTCCCGCACATCCCGGGCAGCGAGGGCGCCGGCGTCGTGACCACCGTCGGCGACGGGGTCACCGACCTCACTGTCGGCGATCGGGTCGCCTGGGCCGATTCCCCCGACTCCTACGCCGAGTTCGTCCGCGTGAAGGCCGCCCGCGCGATCCCCGTACCCGAAGGCGTCAGCCTCGACGTCGCCGCAGCCCTCCCCCTGCAGGGACTCACCGCGCACTACCTGGCCACGTCGACCTACCCGGTGCAGGCCGGTGACACGATCCTGGTCCACGCGGGTGCCGGCGGTGTCGGCCTCCTGCTCACCCAACTGGCCACCGCTCGCGGCGCGCGGGTCATCACCACCGTGTCCACGGCCGAGAAGGAGCGGCTGTCGCGAGCCGCCGGCGCAGCCGAGGTGATCCGCTACGACCTCCTGAAGGACCTGACCGCCGAACTGCCCGGCCGCGTCCGCGAACTCGCCGGCGGCGGGCTGCCGGTCGTCTACGACGGCGTCGGACGCTCCACCTTCGACGCCTCTCTTGCCTGCCTGCGGCCGCGCGGGCTGATGGTGCTCTTCGGTGCCTCCAGCGGCCCCGTCCCGCCGTTCGACCTCCAGCGACTGAACGCCGGCGGCTCGCTGTACGTCACCCGTCCGACCCTTGGCCATTACATCTCCACCACAGAGGAACTGCGCGGCCGGGCCGGGGAGTTGTTCGCCGCCGTCCTGGCCGGGACGCTCCAGGTCCGGATCGGAGCCCGCTTCCCGCTCGCCGAGGCACGTGGCGCCCACGAGGCGCTCGAGGGGCGCGCCACCACCGGCAAGGTCATCCTGGAACTCGGCTGAGTTCCGGCCCGGGCAGCGGCAGTGCCGGGCCATCGCCTCCACGCGCTCCCGACTCACACGAAACCGGCGCCGACCAGCACGATCTGGTCCTCCTCGGCCCGTTAGCTCGCCGGGAAGCCGGTGCTGACTAGCCTGAATCAGGCGGACCCACAGTGGAGGCCGCGGATCCCGGCGGGAGAGGGACGACGGTGGCTGAGGAACTGATGCGGATCATCCAGGAGACCGTGCCCGGCCGGCAGATCACCCTGGCCCACATCATCGCGAAGCCTCGTCCGATCATCTACAAGAAACTCGGCCTGAACCCTTCGATCGACTACACCCAGTCCGCGATCGGCGTGCTCACCATGTCGCCGGCGGAGATGGCAATCATCGGCTCCGACCTCGCCACCAAGGCCTCCGACATCGACCTGGGCTTCCTGGACCGTTTCAGCGGAACCCTGATCTTCACCGGCACCTTGTCCCACGTCGAGACGGCGCTGAAGGAGATCCTCAACTTCACCCAGAACACGCTGGGGTTCGCGATCTGTCCGATCACCCGCTCCTGACGCCCATGCGCAAGATCATGTTCGTCGGCCGGGTCGGCTGCGGCAAGACCACGCTGACCCAGGCGATGCAGGGAACACAGCTCCGCTATCACAAGACCCAGTACATCAACCACCACGCGAAGATCATCGACACCCCCGGCGAGTACGCCCAGACCAAGACGCTGGCTCGCGGACTGGCGCTGTACAGCTACGAGGCCGACGTGGTCGGGCTGCTGCTCTCAGCAACCGAGACCCAGTCGCTCTATCCACCGAACCTGATCGGCGCCGTGAACCGCGAAGTCATCGGGGTCGTCACCCAGATCGACCGGCCCGACGCCGACACCGAGCAGGCCGTGGCCTGGCTGCGCCTGACCGGCTGCGAGCACGTCTTCAGCGTGAGCGCGGTGACCGGCGCGGGCCTGCCCGAGTTGCTGGACTACCTCGACGGACCGGGACAGGTACCCGACCACCTGCTCACCTGAACACTCCGCACGGACGGATTGCCACCAGGACGGCGGCAGGAACAGCGCCGATCCCGGCCCTTCACCCGGCCTTCCGGCGGCAGCAGGGTGAGAGTGCCCGGGCCCGAAGCGGTGTCTCAGGAATGGTTCTCGAGGAACCGGGCGTACTGGTCCACGATCTTGCCGGCGCTGCGGGTGCCGATCAGGGCCACGTCGTAGTTGTCGAACAGGAACAGCGCTGCAGCCATCGAGAAGGTCCGGGGAACTCCGGAGACCTTGATCTTCGTTGTGCCGGAAAGGTTGGCCTGCATCGTCTCGACGTCCTGAAGATCGGGGAACCCCTCCTGCCCTGTCGCCGTCTTGACGAACTCCACCCCGGCCTCGCAGCAGATCCTGGTCAAGCGGGCGATCTCCTCCTGGGTCAGGAAGCAGACCTCGAAGATGATCTTCGCCCACGCGCCCGCCTGGTGGCACAGCGCCGTGAACGCCTCGATCTCCTCGCTCACCATCTTCCAGTTTCCCGCCTTCAACTCACCGATGTTGATGACCATGTCCATGGTGGTGCAGCCGGCTTCGAGAAGCCGCTCGGTTTCCAGCAGCTTGGTCTCAGTGAGGTAGGCCCCGAACGGGAAGCCGAGCGCACCTCCCGCGCGCACACCGCTCCCCTTGAGCTCCTGGGCCACCAGTGGCGACCAGTAGGGGTTGGTGTAGAAGGCGGAGACCTTCTTTTCGCGGGCGACGTCGCAGTAGCCCAGAATGACCTCTTTGGTTGCGTCCTGCTGATGCAGGGCGAGGTCGAAGTGCTGCGCGAAATCTGCCACTGTGCGCATCGTTGCGCCTCCGTTTCTTGTCGGCCTCCCGCCGATCCGGCGGCGGGAGTGATCCAGGAACTCAACTGCTATACCTGTATAGATACCGTACGCCAACCGGGGGCGCATTTCCAGCATGTACCTGTATAGTTGAGCAAGTTACGCAAGGGCATTTGCCGAACATCGGGTCCCGCAGCCTCGGCGTCAGCGCAGGGCAGCGCCACCCGCATCGAGAGGAGACCCGTGACCACACGCATCGGCGTCCGCGCCATCATCTGGGACCTGGACGGCGCCCTGGTCGACACCATGCCCGACATCGTCGATGCACTGCGCGCCGCCGCACGAGCAGTCGGATACGGGGAACTCAGCGACGAACAGACGAAGAACAAGGTGGGCGGCGGCGCGCGCAAGGCCTTTGCCGCGGTCTTCGGCGAGTCCGGACGCGCATTCGTCGCGCCGGCCGTGGAGCACTTCCGCGACTACTACCCCGAGCACTGCGCGGAGCAGTCCAGGCTCTATCCGGGGGTCCGCGACGTGCTCGAACACTTCCACGGAAAGGTGAGCGTGGGCCTCGCCACCGCCAAGATCCGCCCGGCCACGGTGAAGCTGCTCGAAACCCTGGGCGTGATCGACTACTTCGACTGCATCGTGACCGCTGACGACATGCAGCGGATGAAGCCCGATCCGCAGAGCATCGAGCTGGTCCTGGCCCGCTTCGGCGTCGAGCCGGGCGCGGCCGTCATGGTCGGAGACATGCCCACCGACATTCGGGCAGGGAAGGCTGCGGGAACCCATACGGTCGGTGTCACCTATGGGTACGGGCAGACGTCCGCTCTGCGGGAGAGCGACCCGGACGCCCTGGTCGACTCCCCCGGCGAACTCCTCGAAGTGATTCACTGCGCCTGAGCCGTCCGCCCGCGGCGCCGCGGGGCCCGCCGTTGCGTCTCGGTCCTATCGCACCAGGTTCGCCGCGGTGACCACGCCGCCCTTCGCGAGCCCCAGCTCGTCGCGAATGACCGTCGCCGGCGCGTCGGGCTCCCCCAGATCGGAGATGACCGCGACCGCGCCGGAGAAGTCGTCGTCGACGGTGTAGGTCGACGGGGTGACCAGAGTGCTCAACCCTGCGGCCCGCGCGGCGGCCAGGCCGACGGCACTGTCCTCGACCACGAAGGTTGTCGATGGTTGGGCCTTGAGGCTGCTCACGGCGAGCAGGTAGATGTCGGGGGAAGGCTTCTTGGCGGCCACCACGTCACCGGCGAAGACGGACACCTCGGCGGCGCGGGACGGACCGGCGGCGTGTTCGAGGACGGCGCGCACCGATGACTCTGCCGAGGTCGAGGCCACGGCGACCTGCCAGCCCAGCGTGAGCGCCTCGTCGATGAGCCTGCGCACCCCCGGCCGGGCCGGGACCGACCCCCCACGGATCAGCTCGGTGAAGATCTCCGACTTGCGCCGATGCCACCGGATGAAGAGGGCCTTCCTTCCTTCGTCGTCGGCCGGCAGTCCCCACCGCTGCGCGCGCTCGGGGGTGAAGTAGGCGAGCAGTCGCTCCTTGCCCCCGCCCACCTTCAGCAGGCGTGCATACTCCTGGTCGTCCCAGTGCACCGCAAGCCCGTTCTCGGCGAACACCTGGTTGAACGCGACGAGGTGCGCGTCTCGTTCGGTGTCGGCGAGCACCCCGTCGCAGTCGAAGACAAGCGCCCTAGGCACGGGTGCTTCCCGATGCCTGCCCGGCCGAGCCGAACAGGTCGAAGTAGTGCGTCGCCATTGCCCGCACGGCGCCGGAGATGCTGCGGAACATCGACGGCGGATCCCACTCGTCCCGCTCGGCCGCGTCGAGGAGGAACTTGTGCGCGGCGCGCATGTAGGTGCGCTTGAGGTCGGTGGAGATGTTGATCTTCGATACCCCCGCCGCGATCAGGAGACGAAACTCCGCCTGGGTCAGGCCGGTGCCGCCGTGAAGGACGACCGGCTTGTCCGTCAGCGCACGGATCTCACGAACCCTGCCGGGAAGGAGCGATGGTCGCCCGGAGTACTCACCGTGGGCCGTCCCCAGCTGCGGGGCGAGCAGATCGGCACCGCAGTCTTCGGCAGCCTGCACCAGCGACTCCGGTGAGTAGGAGTGCACCAGCACGTCCGAACCGACCCCGTCCTCGACACCGACGATGTTCTCGATCTCGGTCTCAACCTCGACGCCCACGGCGTGAGCGGCCCTGACGACCTGCGCGGTCTCGGCGACCGCACGGTCGAAGTCGCGATCCGAGGCATCGAAGAGGACCGAGGACCAGCCTGCGTCGATCACCTTGTTGATCCAGGCCAGATCGGGACAGTGATCGAGGTGCAGGGCCGCCTTCACCGACGTCCCCCGAATCGCCGTGTCGAACATCGCGCCGACCAGCTCGACACCGATCGAGCGCGCCGTCTTGAGCGAGACCTGGATGATCACCGGCGAGTCGGCGGCCTCGGCAGCCTCGATGAGCGCCCGGAGGCTGACCTCGTCCACGATGTTGAACGCCGGCACGGCATAGCCGTGCTCCTGCGCGTTCCGCACCAACTCCAGTGTCGAAGCTCTCATCCTGCTCCCTTCATGATTCCCGGTCCTGGGCCGTGTTCGCCCGGTCTCCCGAACGAACACGCCCAGACCCTGACAAGGATGGACCCTAGGCGAAGACTGTGTCGTTGAGGGCATCCATGGTGGCGACGAACCGGGCGAACGCCTCGTCATAGTGGGTGGCCAGCTCGGGGTTCGGCTCGTACACCGCCGACACCTTGACCGCCTTGGCAACGGCGTCGTGCGGCCCGTCGTACAGGCCGGCTCCGATTCCGGCGTACAGGGCAGCACCGAGGCAGCCGGTCTCGGAGGTCTGGAGGAGCTCGATCGGACGACCGAAGACGTCGGCGAGCAACTGGCACCAGAACGGCGACTTCGCCGCGCCTCCGGTGAGGCGGATCCGCTCGACCTTGATGCCCGCGGCAGCCTCGGTCTCAAGGATCTCCCGCATCTCGAACGAGATGCCCTCCAGCACCGCCCGGACCATGTCCGACTTCTTGGTGCCCAGCGTCATGCCGACGAAGGCCCCTCGTGCGTTGCCGTTGAGTCGAGCTCCGGCAGCACCCTGCAGGTAGGGCAGGTAGGTGATGCCGTTGGCGCCCGGCACGGAGGCGCTGGCCTCCTGGGTCAACAACTCGTACGGGTCGACGCCGATGGACTTCGCGGCTGCGACTTCGACGTCCCCGAAGACGTCGCGGAACCAGCGGAACGCCGACGCCGATGCGTTGGCGAAGCCCTCAATCGTCCAGTTGCCCACACCGTGGTTGCCCTTGACGACGAGCTTGCCGTTGGGGTCACGGATGGGCGTGTCACTGACCACGAAGCAGGAGCCGAACGTCCCGATCACCATGACCGCCGTGCCGTCGTCGACCGCGCCAGCACCGAAGGTGCAGGCGTTCTGGTCATGCGCGCCGACACAGAGCAGGGTGCCTTCGGCCAGACCCGTCTTCTCGGCCACGTCGGCAGGAATGCGTCCGATGACCTTGCCCGGCTCCTTCGTGACCTGTGCACGCTTGCTCAGCGGAATGCCGATCACGTCATGGACCCGCTCCGACCAGCAGTGGTTGTTCACGTCGAACATGCCCTCGCGGCTGGCCGAGGAGAGGTCCGTCCACGGCTCGGTCGCCCCGAACTCGCGAGCGAAGTAGTCGTGATGCGTGGAGAAGAGAGCCGTCTTCGCCCAGTTCTCCGGCTCGTTGTCCCGCAGCCAGGCGAGCTTCCCGCTCGAGAACACGAACCCCAGCGGATCACCGGTGATCGCGTAGTAGTCCTCGACGCTGATCTTGTCGGTGATCGTTGCGATCGACTCTGGTCCTCCGCGCAGATCCTGCCAACCGACGAACGGACGGATCAGGTTGCCGTCCTCGCCCACCAGACCGATCACCGAGCCCTGCGTCGAGAGCGAGAGCGCGACGATGTCCGCACTGTCCACACCGGACCGCTCGATCGCGGCCTTGCAGGAAGCGAACAGGGCAGGGGTGATCTCCTCCGGAACCTGCTCGACCCACCCCGGCTTGGGGTAGTGGCAGGGGTACTCCCGGTAGTCCTGACCAATGATGTTTCCTTCGAGGTCGAAGACGCAGGTCTTGCAGCCTGTCGTGCCTTCGTCTATTCCCACCAAGTACTTCGCCATTGAAGCATTCCTCTCTGTTTGGTTGATCACCCGTCAGGCGCGACGGGCGAGGTAGTCCTGGTACTGGTCGACCAGCACCGGTGCGGACCGGGTGCCGATCAGGGTGACGCCCATGTCGAGCATCCACAGGCAGGCCGCCAGGGTGAATTGGCGCGGGACGCCGGACAGCTTGAGCTGGGTCCGGCTCCCGGCGAGCCGCTCCCTCATCACCTCGAGGTGATGGACATCGGGCAGGCCTTCGGTGCCGGTCGCCGTCTTGACCCAGTCGACGCCCTCCTCCACGCAGATATCGGTGAGCGTGCGAATCTCGTCATCGGTCAGGAGACACACCTCGTAGATGACCTTCGCCAGGGCATCGTCGCCACACAACTGGACGAGCGAGCGTATTTCGCCCCTGACCAGGCTGAGGTTTCCGTCCTTGAGGGCGCCGATATTGATCACCATGTCGAGAGCGGTGCAACCCAGGGCGAGCGCCTCCTCGGCCTCGGCCAGCTTGATCCGGCTGGTCGGCGTGCCGTAGGGAAACCCGATGCCGACCCCGACCCGGACGCCACTGCCCGCCAGTTCGTCGGCCACCACGTGCGACCAGCAGGGGGTCGTGTAGAGGGCCGCGAGCTGATATCGGCGGGCCTTCTCACAGGCCAGGCGAATCGCGGCCTCCTGGGTGTCCTGGGCCAGGACGGCCATGTCGAAGACCTTGGCGAACTGTCCAACAGTGAGCATCGTGCTGTGACCCCTACAGGGCACGAGCGTCGGCCGGAACAAGACCGATCGCCCGCATCGTGTCGAGTGCGCTGATGATCTCCGGGACAGCGCGCGTTCCGATCAGGTCCGCGCCGGCCAAGAGGAAGGCATAGGCGTTCTGCGGGCGGGGGAACTTCACGCCGGCAACCTTGAGCTTCACACCGCTGCCCCGCAGAGTCTCTTTCATAATGAGGAACTGGTCCATCGATGGTCCCTCGAACTGCCCGGACGCAGTCTTCGCGTAGTCGATGCCGGCCTCGGCGATCAGCGTGCATCCGGTGGCGATCTCCTCGTCGGTGAGGAAGCACGTGTCCAGGATCACCTTGGTGATCGCGCCAGCGGCTTCCCTCCTGAACTGCCTGAGTTCCTCTTCGACGTCGGCGATGCGACCGCTCTTGAGGGCTCCGATGTTCATCACGAGGTCGACCGCGGTGCAGCCAAGGGCCACCGCCTCCTCCACCTCGCGCATCTTCACCGCGACGCTCGCCGATCCGAAGGGGAAGGCCACGCCGGTGGCGACAAGAACGTCGGTGCCCGCGAGCTCCTCCCGAACAACGGGAGTCCAGTAGGTCGAGGAGGAGTAGAACGCCGCGCAGTTGAAGGCGACAGCCTCACGACAACCGGAGCGAATCGACTCCTCCGTGCTGTCCTTGGGCAGGACGGAATGGTCGAAGCACTTGCCGAGTTCCCACGCGCCCATCTGGCTGAGGTCCACCATCTGGCTGAACACCTCCCCTGTCTCACGATCCTCGACGTCGGTGACGTCAGCCTGCCGACCTGTACACGCTTTAACTATCTAGTATGTTCTTGTACATACAGCAAACTACTGACCCCTGCCGACCCGGTCAAGAGGCGCCCACTCCCGCTACCGCGACGGCGGAAGCCACCGCCGCCACCCCGTCCCTGAGCCCTCCCGGCGTGCCTCCGGCTCCAGTACAGACAGGTCTATGGTTGGATGTCAGCCGCGACATGAGTCCTCCGTCTCACGGGCGCCTCCCGTAGCCGAGCGGTCTTCCGGCAGATCTCAGGCCAGACCCGGCCCGGCCGGCAGGAAGACCTTCCACCAGCAGCGTCGAGAGGAGCAGCATGCAGGACGATTCGAACTGGACCGAACAGGTGCACCGACTAGCGTCCATGCGCCTGGTCGTCGCCGACATGGATGGAACGCTGCTGACCGCAGCGGGTCAGTTGCCGGATGGCCTCTGGTCCACGCTGGCGCGACTGCGACGGGCGGGCATCGTGTTCGCGGTCGCCAGCGGACGTCAGCACCCCACCCTCCGCAGCTACTTCGACCCCGCACCGGAGGGAGTCGCCTACATCGCAGAGAACGGCGGCTACGCCGTGCACGCGGGAGTCGAGATCAGCGCTCGACCGCTCCCCCTCCCGGTAGCACGGAAGGCGGCGCTCGACGTTCGCGCTGCTGCCCGCAGCCACAACCTCGGCGCCGTGTGGTGCGCCCGGGAGGTGGCCTATTGCGAGCGCAGCGATGCACCCTTCCTTCGGGAGGTGGCTGCCTTCTACCGGAGCCTCGAACTCGTCGACGACCTCACCCGGATCAGCGATGAGGCGATCAAGATAGCCGTCTACGACTTCGGCGACGCCGAACGCGGCTCGGCCCGCCTGCTGCGGCCGCTGTCCTCACCGGCGCAACTGGTGGTCTCCACCCCGCACTGGCTGGACATCATGAACCCTGAGGCCAACAAGGGTGTCGCACTCCGCGATCTCCAGGCCGCACTCGGAGTGACCCCTGAGGAGACCATCGTCTTCGGCGACTATCCGAACGATCTCGAGCTGATGGAGGCAGCGACACACTCGTTCGCGATGGCCAACGCCCACCCCGAGGTTCTTCGACGCGCGCGCTACCTGGCTCCATCCAACGAGGACCGCGGCGTCCTGATGGTACTGGACGCAGTGCTCGACACCCTCTCCTGAGTCCCCGGCGACCAGCGCCCCTATTGACGGGTGGTGTCGATAGCCCTATCGTTGACTATGCTCGTATGTACAAGTACATTCGAGCACACGCGAAGAGGACCGGGCATCCGGCCCGCGAAGGAGTTCAACGATGATCACCGTCAATCAGCCGCGGAATGGAGACGCCGAACTGCGCGTGCGCTACTCGGTGGGGAGCCTCGGCCTCACCCCCGCCCGCGGCCAGGAAGACGTGCTGCCGCGGATCGCCCACCTCCCGCTGGATCCGGAGGAATACGCCCTGCTCCGCGACCGCGCCATCTCGGTGGGCGGCAGCGACCGCTTCCACGACGTGCTGAGCACCTTCCCTACACCGGCCGGCGAAACGCCGCCCGGGTTCCGCGTGGAGACCCAGCTGAGCAGCGACGGCCTGCTGGAGGCAGATCTGGTCCGCGACATCAGCTTCGGCCGCAACTCCGCAAGGCGTCCGACCAGGACGATCTTCTCGGCCGATTCGGCGAACCCCTACGAAGTCGCACCAGTGGCGGGACTGCTGGGGAACCTGACCTGCAACCCAGGAATCGTCTACGACCTGTTCATCAACAACCCCGAGGCGAATGTGGGCCACAGGTTCAACACCCTCGAGGAGGTCATGACCGAACTGGGCCGCGTCCTGGGCCCGGGTTGCGATGTGAGCGTTGAGCTCGAGAACCCGTTCGACCCCGACTTCGACCACATCCTCGCCGAGATCGAGCCCTACGAGAAGATCCTCTCCCCGTACCGCCTCGTCGTGAAGGTGCCGCACATGGGTCCGGTGAACGGCGACAACGTGGGTGAGCTGCTGACCGGCTCGGGCCGGCTGAGCAGCTCCTACCTGAAGCCCGCCACCGAGGATGCCTTCCGGTCGCACAATCTCGCGCTGCGCCTGCGCGAGCACGGGTACCGGGTCAACTACACGCTCATGTTCGAACCCCACCAGGCAGCCCTCGCGCTCCAGGCCCGCCCCTACTTCATCAACTCCTTCGTCCGGCACCGCCTGATCCAGACCGGCCGCATCGCCCAGCTGGTTTCCGCGTTCAGGCAGACCGGCGAGATCAGCCACCTCAAGGAGCTGCGCACCTACCTGATCAGCACCGATCATCTCCCGGAGAACGCGGGCACGGAGTTGGTCGAGGTGCTCCAGTACAGCGAGAACCTGATCCGCTACCGCCACCACGACGACGCCGAGGGCAGCGACGGCCTGGACACCCTCCGGCACGAACTGAGGCTCCTCAAGCAGTGCAACCTGCCGGACACCCGGGTGATCGTGTGCAGCATGGAGGGGCCGCGCAACTACCCCGACATCGACAAGCTCGCGACCGAGCCCGAGTTCGCCGACGTGATCGACCGGCTGGTGATCACCGCGGAGCCGAGCTACCTGGCCCGCTTCACCTCCGCGAGCCACGTGGTGAGCTACCAGCGGCGGTTCATGGCGGCCGCGGCGACGGCCACCCGACCGGGAGTGAGGATCAACGCATGATTCTCGGTTTCGGCTCCGACCCGAACGCAGCGCTGTTGCGCCAGGAGCTGATGGCCAGCGCGTCCGCCCTCGGGCACGATGTGGTCGACTTCGGTTCGGACGACCCGATCTATGCCCACACCGCGATCGTCGTCGCCCAGGCGGTCGTGGCCGGCCGCCTCGACCGCGGCGTGCTGGTCTGCGGCACCGGAATCGGGGTCTCGATCGCGGCCAACAAGGTTCCCGGCGCGTACTGCGCGCTGGTTTCCGATGTGTACCAGGCCCGGCGCGCACAGCTGAGCAACAACGCCAACCTGATCGCGATGGGCGCACAGGTGATCGGACCGGAGCTGGCGAAATGCCTCCTCGAGGAGTACCTCAAGGAGTCCTTCGATCCCGGCTCCCGAAGTGCACCCAAGGTGGCGGCGATCACCGACTACGAGCGCGGGCGGGCTTGATGTCCCCCAGCGTCCTCGAACTGGAGCTCGCCGCGAGCAGGGCGCGGCGGCTGGTGCTACGAATGCTGGAGGCACATCCGGCCGGGCACGTCGGGGGCGCACTCTCCGCGATTGACCTCGTCGAGGCGATCTACCGCAGAGCGATGCGCCTGACCGTCGCTGGGCTCACGGCGCCCGACCGGGACAGGTTCCTGCTCTCGGCCGGGCACAAGGCGCTGGCCCAGTACGCGGTGCTCGCCGAGACCGGGCTGATTCCCCGTGTCGTGCTCGACAGCTACGGCACAACCGGCTCCGCCGTGCCCGGACATCCGGACATGCACAAGCTGCCCGGGGTCGAGGCCAACACCGGGGCCCTGGGGCACGGCCTCGCCATCGCATGCGGAATGGCGCTGGGAGCACGTCTGTCCGGCTTCGGCTCCCGGGTCTTCGTCGTGATGGGCGACGGCGAGCTTCCCGAGGGCTCGAACTGGGAAGGCGCCGCGATCGCTGCCCACCACGGACTCGACCAGTTGGTCGTGTTCGTGGACGCCAACGGGCTTCAGATCAGCGGTCCGACCCGGGAGGTCATGGGCATGGAATCGATCAGCGCGAAGTTCGATGCCTTCGGCTGGGCCACCACGGAAGTGGACGGCAACGACATGGCGAGCATCGTTCGGGTCCTGGACGAGCTGCCCCTCGCCCCGGGGCGGCCTTCGGCGATCATCGCGCGCACAGTGAAGGGACGCGGCATCCCATCGATCGAGGGCGCAGTCGCCTCCCACTACTGGAAGCCGAGCGCCGCCGAGCTCGCTGCGGCGATCGAGTACTGCGATACCACCACGAGGCGGCTCGAGGCTCTGGTGGCGGCGTCATGACCGGCAGCCTGCTGGACCCACGGATCACCTTCGGCCAGGCGGTCGCCGACGCCGCGGCGCTCGACCCGAAGGTCGTTGTGCTGTCGGCCGACAGCGGAGGTTCCTCCGGCCTGGGCGGCTTCGCCAGGTCGCACCCGGAGCGGTACCTGGAGTTCGGGATCCAGGAGCACGGCGTCACCGGCGTCGCGTCGGGACTGGCCACGTGCGGCTACGTTCCCGTGTTCTGCGCGATCGCGCCGTTCGTCACCTGCCGGAACTTCGAGGCCTTCCGCAACGACCTGGGCTACATGCGCCAGAACGTGAAGATCGTCGGCCGCAACGGCGGGTTCACCTACTCCGACCTCGGGGCCACCCACCATTCGCTCGAGGACTACGCGCTGATGCGGATGATCCCCGGAGTCACCGTGCTCGCCCCTCAGGATCCCGCCGAGATCAGGGGCGCAGTCACGGCCATGCTGGCCCACGAGGGGCCGGTGTACATGCGCATCGGGAGCGAACCGCTGCCCGAGATCTTCCCGGACGACAGCTTCGTGATCGGACGGGCGAAGCGACTGCGCAGCGGGAACGATCTCACGGTCGTCAGCACCGGCTACGTCACACCCCGGGTACTGGAGGCGGTCGACCAGGTTGGTGCCGAGGTCGACGTCGACCTGCTCGGCCTGGGCACGGTGTGGCCTCTGGACGCCGAAGCGATTCTGGACTCGGCGCTGCGCACCTCTCGCGTGCTCACGGTCGAGGAACACTACCTCCCCGGTGGGCTGGGCAGCGCCGTGTGCGAGCTGCTCGCCGGCGTCCCGGGAGTGGTGGTGGACCGAGTGGCGGTACCACACGACTATGTGCCGAGCGGCCGCTACGACGAGCTTTCAGCCAGGTTCTCGCTGGACCCGGAAGGGATCGCCGCACGAATCAGGGCCTTCGCCGCATCGGGGGCCCGCAGTCGTCCGGTGGCTCCGGGGGTGAGCGGGTAACGGCCGTCCGCGAGCCCGGAAGCCGATGGCCGCCGGGCCCGCTTCCGCCGCCGGAGCGCACGGTGTCCGGTGGGGCTGGTCCACCTGAGTGCGCGCGTGGACCAGCCGCGTGCCTTTGCGCGGAGTTGCGTCCATCCCTTGCTAGGCTAGGCAGGCTTAGGCAGCCCTAGAGAGGAGGCGCGACCGTGGCTGAGCTCCAACGCGACTCGTCCGTGCCGCTGTATCAACAGCTTGAGGACGCGTTGCGGCAACGCATCCGCGCGGGCGAGTGGCAGCCAGGGGAACGCATCGCCTCCGAGAACGAACTCAACCGGGAGTACGGCCTGAGCCGCATGACCGCGCGCGGCGTGCTCACCAAGCTGGTCAACGACGGCGTCCTGTTCCGGGTGCCTGGCAAGGGCACTTTCGTCTCTCCGACGAAGATCAGCACCATCTCGCCGGCCTACCGCGGGGTGCGCGAGCAACTCGAGTCGATGGGGTACGAGACCAGGACCGAGCTCATCCGGGTCGCCCAGGAGGCACCCACCCGCCGCGTCCGGGAACGGCTCAATCTCGCCGAGTCGGACGCGGTGTACGCCGTGCATCGGCTTCGTCTGGCCAGCGGCGAGCCGATCAGCCTGCACCGCTCCTACATTCCCGCGGCCCTCGCGCCCGGGCTGGAGGAGCAGGATCTGGTGAACGAGCAGCTCTGCGTCATTCTCGAGGGGCAGTACGGCCTGCGCATGAAGCGCGTCATCGAGTCCCTCGAAGTCGCCGCAGCCCAGGCCGAAGAGGCGAAGCGTCTCGGCGTCCCGCGTGGCGCTGCCCTGCTCCAGCTGGAGGATGTGATCAGCGCGCAGGACGGCACCACCTTCGAGTTCACCCGGATCGTCTTCAGGGGCGACAAGATCCGGCTCGACTTCGAGTACAAGCTGTAGGGATCCGCTGTGACCCGCTGCCCGGCCAGGGCGCGGGTGTGCACGCGAACCTGGGATGCGCTACCCGCGACGTCCCCCACTACCGACCCGTCGACAGGACGCGAACACCGGCCGCCCCGGAACGAGGCTTGCGGCTTGACCAGGACGCGCAGCCGCGCCCGTAAGGGTTGCACAAGCTGGTACAGACAGGTATATCTGTAGGTGAAACGGCATTCACGACGATGCACAGAGAGGTGCCCACCATGCCCCAGCCGATCACCCTCAGCCAACTGGATCTGTCCCGGGAGCACCTCGCCTCCCTGATGGACTTCTCCGTCCTCAACCCCGACGCCAGCAAGGCTGACATCGATCGCGGCATCGCGATCAGCAAGGACTACCGGTTCAAGGGATTCCACACCAACCCCGGCTGGGCGCCGTACGTCGCCGACCAACTCGAAGGCACCGGCATCGAGACCGGCTGGGTGGTCGCCTTCCCCTTCGGCTGCCTGTCCACCGCAGCCAAGGTCGCCGAGGCCAAGGAAGGCGCCCGCGTCCTCAACGGACGGCCCTGGGTGATCGACATGGTCGCCAGCCACGGCATGCTGAAGAGCGGGGACTATGACGGCTACCGGCGCGACATCGCCGAAGTCGTGAAGGCCGCCCACGATGGCGGCGCCGAGTGCAAGGCGATCCTCGAGGCCCAACTGCTCACCGACGACGAACTCCGCGCAGCCGTCGAGCTCGCCAGCGAGGCCGGCGTCGACTGGGTCAAGTCCTCCACCGGCCGCCACGGCGGGCCGCAGTTCGCCCAAGTCAAGATCATGTGCGACACCGCCCCGGAGGGGGTCAAGGTCAAGATCGCCGGCACGGGCAGCTTCTGGACGCCGATGGTGGCGCTCGGCTGCCTTCTGCTCGGCGTCGAGCGCATCGGCACCCGCAGCGCGCCCTGGATCTGCGACGAGCTCTCCGGGGATCTCGGCCGCCTGCTCAAGTAGGCGGCCGCGCCTGCGGTCCCGTCCTCGTACCCCTCCGAGGACGGGACCGCAGGCGCGCCGCGGGTCGCACCGGTCACCGGTGAACGCGTGACGGCCTGGCCAGTCGAGGACGCCGCGACCGGCGCGGTTCAGGCGACAAGTCCGCGTCCGGGGATGGCGGCGAGCAGTTCCTGGGTGTAGGGGTCGACCGCATGCTCGAAGATCTGCTCCGGCGTCCCACTCTCGACGAAACGGCCCTGACTCATCACGTGCACCTGGTCGGAGATCATTCGCACCACGGCGAGGTCGTGGCTGATGAACAGGTAGCTCAGGCCGAGTTGCGACTGGAGATCGGCGAGCAGTTCGAGGATCTGGGCCTGCACCAGGACGTCGAGAGCCGACACGGCCTCGTCGAGGACCACCAGGTCAGGCTTCAGCGCGAGCGCCCGGGCGATCGCCACCCGCTGTCGCTGCCCGCCGGACAACTCGTGTGGAAGCCGGGTCGCGAAGTCCCGCGGCAGCGAGACCTGCTCCAGCAGGTCTCCCACCCGGGCGCGCCGCTCGGCCGCGTCGCCCAGGCGATGCACCCGAAGCGGCTCGGCGATGCTCTGGCCGACCGAGTAACGCGGGTCCAGCGATGAGTAGGGGTTCTGGAACACCGGCTGAACCCTGCGCCGGAAGTCGAACATCTGCCGACCACGCACGCCGGTCAGGTCGACGCCGTCGAAGCGGATCCGGCCGGCCGTCGGCTCGTCCAGGCCGAGCAGCAGGCTCGCGGTGGTCGACTTGCCCGAACCGGACTCCCCCACGATCGAGACCGTGGTGCCGCGCTGGATGGAGAAGCTCACTCCGTCCACCGCCGTGAACGTGCGCGGCCCCTGAGTCGTGCGCGCGCGCAGCGGGAACTCCTTGACCAGTCCCTCGACCTCGACCAGTGGCGACCTTTCGGCTGCCGCGCTGTCCCTGACCACGGGCTCGCGACGGCTGGCCAGGCTCGGAGCCGCAGCGATCAACTCCTTGGTGTAGTCGTGGTGAGGATTCACCAGCACTCGGGTGGACGGGCCCTCCTCGACCACCCGCCCCTGGTACATGACCACGACCCGGTCCGCACGCTCGGCAGCCAGCGCGAGATCGTGGGTGATCAGGAAGACCGCGGTGCCGAGTTCGCGGGTCAGCGAGCCGAGCTGGTCGAGCACCCTGCGCTGCACCGTCACATCGAGCGCCGAGGTCGGCTCATCGGCGATCAGCAGCCGGGGACCGCAGGCCAGGCCCATCGCGATCAGCGCCCGCTGGCGCATGCCACCGGAGAACTCGTGGGGGTACTGCCGGGCCCGCTCCGCCGGCTGCGGGATGCCCACCATTTCGAGCAACTCCCGGACGCGCTCCTCTGTGGCCCGCCCCCGCGTGCGGCCGTGCACCTCCAGCGCCTCGCCGATCTGCTCGCCCACCCGCATCAGCGGGTTCAGGTTCGACATCGGGTCCTGGGGCACGAGCCCGATGCCCGCTCCCCGCAGGCCGATCATCTCGTGCTCACCGAGATCGGCGATCTCCCTGCCCTCGAAACGGATCGTTCCGGCGGTGATCACGGCGTTGTCGGGAAGCAGCCGATTGACCGCGGACGCGGTGGTGCTCTTGCCCGACCCGGACTCCCCGACCACCGCGACCGTCTCACCCGCGGCCACGTCGAGGCTGACGTCGATCACCGCAGGGACGAGCGTCGCCCCGGTCCGGAACGACACGCACAGGTCTCGGATCTGGAGCACCGGCTCAACCGAACTCGTCACGGTCACAGTCCTTCCTGGCCGACAACAGCCAGCCCTACGGTCCCCACGACCGAATGCCACAAGTCCGCGGTCGCGGCGGGACGCGCGGCGAGCAGCCGATTGGTCAGCATCACCACGGCGACGCCGAACTCCGGCACGAAGCCCAGCGCGCAGCCGGTGAAGCCCGGATGCCAGAGCATCCGCCCGACCCGACCGCTGCGGGTCACCGGCCCGGTCCGCCATCCGGACGCCTGGCCGGCGTCCGGCCCGTCGCGGAAGATCGCCTCTCGCAGGTCGCTGCCCCACAGCTCCACCGCCGCGGGGTCGGCCAGCGACAGGGCGAGGGTGAGCAGGTCGTCCGCAGCGCCGAACAGTCCGGCGTGGCCGGCTACCCCGGCGAAGGCGTGGAAGGCGTTGCCGTCGTTCGCCTCGCCCACCGTGAGCTCGTCCCGCCACGCGAAGGAGGGGTCGGAGAACAACACCGGATAGGGCTCGCCGCTGCGCACCATCGTCGCCTCGACACGATCGCCCACGCCGCCGGCGGCCACCTCGGCGTCCACCGGTCCGAACCCGATGCTGTCCAGCCCCAGCGGCCCGGCGACCAGCTCCGCCACCGCGTGCCGCAGTCCCTGCCCTGTGACCGCGCCGATCACCTCGCCGAGCAGGATGAACCCGAGATCGGAGTAGTGCCGTTCCTGGCCCGGCGGGTAGCGCAGGGGCAGCCCGTCCAGTGCAGCCAGTGGCTCCGTCGCGGCCAGGTAGAGCGGTTGCCACTCCCACAGGCCGGCGCGGTGGTGGAGAAGGTCGCTCAGCGTGGGATCGCCGGGCCGCGTCCCCGGGAGGTAGCGGGACAGTCGATCGGTCAGCTCCAGTTCGCCCAGGACCGCGAGCCGGTGCAGGGCACAGGTGGTTGCGACCACTTTGGTCACCGAGGCGAGGTCGAACCGGGTCCGTTCGGTGACGGGCTCGCCGCCGGACGCGCACACGCCGCCCGCGCGGATCCGGCGGCCCTCGGGGCCCGCCATCCCCACCACGGCGCCCGGCGGCGCCGACGGACCGGCCAGCAGCCGGTCCAGCGCCTCGGTGACGGCCATCACCCGGGTTCCCCTCCCCTGAGGTCCTTGCGCAGTCGCAGTTCCGGTTCCCCGAACTCGGGTTCGACCCGGGTGGCACCGTCCGGACGCCAGCCCCGGCTGCGGTAGAAGCCGATCGAGGGGCCGTTCGCTGCGAACACCCACAGCGACGCCGACGTCGCCTTCTGGTGGACGAAGGCGTCCTCGGCATGCTGGAGCAGCCTGGTACCGAGCCCGGAGCCCTGCGCGGCCGGGGAGACGTACAGCGAGTGCACCTGGCCGACGGCGCCGGACACCTCCCAGCGGGTCAGGCCGAGGATCCGTTCGCCATCATCGGCGACCACGGTGTGGCCGCGCGCGGAGCCGAGTGCCCGCGTCCACATCTCGCCGGCCCGCTCGTCGGAGATCGAGGCGACCAGGCTCTGCGGAAGGACGGCGGCGTAGCTGCCCCGCCAGCACGCAAGGAAGACCTCGACCACGGCGTCGAGATCCGCCGACGTTGCCTCGCGCAGCACGATGTTCACGGCCGCGCCCGCTCGCCGGACAGCCGAAGGCCGGTGATCGGCGGTGCCGGATCCGGCAGCACCAGAGGGCCGCGACCGGGGACGATCGAACCCAGGATCCGTGGTTCGAGGGCACCGGTGCCGCCCGGGACCGTCCCCGGGACGCCGTGCAGGGTGCACCAGCCGATCAGGGCCATCAGGATGGCTTCCTTGGTGTCGGCCGGCATCCCGAGGACGTCAGTGAGGACCAGGTCGACACCGGGCAGCAGGACGCCCAGCCGATCCATCAGGAGCGGATTTCGGCAGCCACCACCGGAGACCGCCAGGTACTCCACCCCGGCGTCCCTGACGGCGTCCGCGACCGTCCGGGCGGTGAGCTCAACCAGCGTCGCCAGCAGATCGGCATCGGACGGTGCAGACCCGGCCAGGTCCAGCTCCCGCTGCAGGTAGGCCAGGTTGAACAGTTCCTTCCCTGTGCTCTTGGGCGGGACCTGTGCGTAGTAGGGCTCGGCCAGCAGTCGGGCCAGGAGCCGCTCGTCGACCGTCCCGTCGCGCGCGATCCTGGCGTCGGCGTCGTACCCGCGCGGGTCCAGTCCGCGGTCCGCCACCACGGCGTCCATCAGGGCGTTCGCCGGCCCGATGTCCCAGGCCGACGCCCCCTCCGGGGAGACGACCGTGAGGTTCGAGATGCCGCCCAGGTTGAGCGCTCCGCTGACGCCGCTGCGCTGGTTGAGCAGGAGGAAGTCGACCAGCGAGGCCAGCGGTGCGCCCTGACCTCCGACGGTCAGATCCCGCGCCCGGATGTCGGCGACCACGGGGACGCCCACTCGCTCGGCGATCCATGCGGGCTGGCCGAGCTGGAGCGTACCCAGCGCACGACCGTCCTCGACCCAGTGGAAGACGGTCTGGCCGTGGGAACACACCGCGTCCACCGACCCGGCCTCACCGACGGCCCACTCGGCCGCGTCGGCGAAGGCCTGCCCGATCCGGGTGTCGATCTCACAGACTGCGGCGAGGGTGGTGGGCCGCGGGGGCAGCATGTCCATCAGGAGGCTGCGCAACGACGGGTCGTAGGGACGTGAGCCGCTGAACCCGAGAGTGCCCTCCAGCACGCCCGCACGCTGGGCAAAGTCGACCACGGCCACATCGATGCCATCGTGGGAGGTTCCCGAAATCATGCCGAGGACGCGCATCACGCCATCTCCAGGGCCGCCCGCAGGCGTCCGTCGGCTGCGGCGATCCGGGCGACGGCTGTGGCCGCGTCGGTCGGGGCGATCAACATCAGGGAGGCCACCTTCACGTCGTAATCCACTTCGGACAAGGCGGCGACCGCTTGCTCCCGCGACGCATCGGCGATCAGCTCGACCATCCGGATCGCCCGCTCCCGCAGCTTGTGGTTGGTTGCCTTGAGGTCGACCATGAGGTTGCCGTAGGTCTTGCCCAGACGGACCATCACGATCGTCGAGATCATGTTGAGCACCATCTTCTGGGCGGTCCCCGCCTTCAGCCGGGTGGAGCCGGAGATCACCTCCGGACCGAGCTCGATCTCGATCGCCAGTTCGGCCGCAGCGCTCAGCCGGGTATGGCTGTTGCAGGAGAACCCGACCGTGAGCGCGCCCCGCTCGCGCGCCCGGGTGACGGCGCCGATCACGTACGGCGTGCGTCCGCTCGACGCGATGCCGACGACGGTGTCGAGGGGACCGATGCCGGCCGCCTCCACCGCACTCGCGCCTGCCTGCGCGTCATCCTCTGCGCCCTCGGTCGGGGTGACGATGGCGTTCGGGCCGCCGGCCATGATCGCGAAGACCTGTTCCGGTGGGGAGCTGAACGTCGGCGGGCACTCGGACGCGTCCACGACGCCGATCCGCCCGGCCGTGCCGGCCCCGACGTAGACCAGGCGCCCACCGGCCTGCATCCGGGCGGCCGTCGCCTCGATCACGGCGACGATGGCGGGCAGCGCGGCCCGGACGGCTCCGGCCACCGTTGCGTCCGCCCGGTTCATCAGGTCGGCGAGCTCCGCGACGGACATGGTGTCCAGCATGGCGTTGTCGGGGTTCACCGCCTCCGTGACCAGGTCGGCCAGATCCTCCTCGAGAGTGCTCATTTCCTACCTCTGTTCCTGGGGTCGAGAGAGTCGCGGAGGCCGTCGCCGAGCAGGTTCAGGCCGACGACGAAGAGAACGACGATGACGCCGGGGGCCACCATCGTCCAGGGCGCGATGTAGACCAGGGTGCGGGCCTCGTAGATCATCGAGCCGAGGGAGGGCGCCGGTGGCGGGGTGCCGAGACCCAGGAAGCTCAGTGACGCCTCCGTGAGCACCGCCCAGGACAGCGAGAGCGTGACCTGGACGATCAGGATCGACGTGATGTTCGGCAGCACGTGGCGGAACATGATCGCGGCTCGCCGTTGCCCCGAACTCACCGCGGCCCGCACGAAGTCGATCTCGCGCAGCGACAGCACCGGGCCCCGCGTGACCCGGATGAAGATGGGGACGTAGACGATCGCGATCGCCACAGCGATGGTGAACCAGTTGCGGTCGAACACCGAAGCGAGGGAGAGCGCCAGCAGCAGCGGGGGGAAGGCGAACAACACGTTGGTGACCCCGCTGACCACCGCGTCGGAGACGCCGCGGAAGAAGCCGGCCGAGACTCCGGCGAGCGTGCCGACCACGGTGGCGAAGGCCACGGCGACCACGGCGATCAGCGCAGAGCTGGCGACGCCGGCGGCCACCCGGGAGAACACGTCGCGTCCGAACTGGTCGGTGCCGAACCAGTGCGCGGCCGACGGTGGCAGCAGCCTCTGTTGTGGGGCCTGGGCCAGGGGGTCGTAGGGCAGCAGGCCGAAGGCGGCGAGCACGCACAGGATCGCGAGCAGGCCGACCAGGATGAGCCCGGCCACGCCGCTGCGGCTCTTCAGCAGCAGCCGCAGGCGCTGCCCGGACTGGACGCCGACAAGGCTGGCCGGCGCGGATTCGGAGATCTCGGTCATTCGGCACGCACCCGTGGGTCGATGATCCGGTACAGCAGGTCGGTGAGCAGGTTGACCACCACGAACGCGAGCGCGATCAGCAGCACGGTGCTCTGTACCAACGCGTACTCCTTCTGCTGGATGCCGAGCAGCACCTGCCGTCCGATCCCGGGCAGGGAGAAGATCTGTTCGACCACGACCGCGCCGCCCAGCAGGTAGCCGAACTGGAGGCCGGTCATGGTGACGATGGGGACCAGCGCGTTCTTGAGCACGTGGCGGACCTGCAGCCGCCTCGGGCCGACGCCTTTCGCGCGCGCCGTCCGGATGAAGTCCTGACCCCGCACCTCGAGCACGGCGGTGCGGGTGGTGCGCATGATGGGAGCGGCGATGCCGAATCCCAGCACCAGGGAAGGCAGCAGCATCTGCTGCAGGTTGAGCAGCGGATTCTCGCTGAAGTAGGCGAAGGCCTGCCCGTTGGGGTTGAACCGGACCGTCGCCGACAGGATCGCCAGCAGGGCCGTGGCCAGCAGGAAGGACGGGATCGAGAGCCCCATCAGGCCCACGGCCTGACCGAACGCGTCCCGTGGCGAATCCGGGCGGGACGCCGACAGCATGCCCAGCGGGATGCCGATCAGGAGGGCGAGCACGATCGAGAAGACCGCAAGTTCGAGCGTGACCGGGAGCGACTGCGCCGTCAACTCCAGGACGCTCTGCTGGGCGCGGGAGGAGAAGCCGAGGTTTCCGGTGAAGACGTTGCCGAGCCAGTTGAAGAACTGGACGACCAGCGGCTTGTCCAGGCCGTAGTAGGCCTCGAGCGCAGCCTGCTGGGCCGGGGTCAGCGCAGCGGCCTCTGTGCCCAGACCCGCGGTGATCTGGTTCCCGGGGATGGCCCGCAGCATGACGAAGACGAACACGGCGACGCCGAGCAACGTCCCCAGCGCGGAGATGACCGGGCGCAGCACGCGGTTGGACGCGACGGCTCTGACAAGGTTCATGGTGAATAGTGCACCGCGGTGTGGGCCGGTTTCGCCCGGCCCACACCGTCGCGCTGATCAGCCGATGGCGGTCTCGCGGAGGTACTGCAGCGAGCTGTTCGCCATGGGGGTGAACCCGGTGACGTTCGAGGTGGTGGCGGTGTAGGTGTAGCTGGTGAACATCCAGATCCACACCGCGTTGTCCTCGAGGTTGTTGGAGATCTGGGTGTAGATCTCCTTGCGCTTGGCGAGATCGGAGGTCTGCCTGCCTTCTGCGAACAACTGGTCGAGCTCCGGCGAGGAGTACCCGGCGACCTTGTTCAGGTTCCCTGTGCTGGTGAAGTAGCGGGAGTAGGCGCCGTCGGGATCGGGACGTCCGCCGTTCAGGGCGACCGCCGCCTCGAAGTCAGCACCGATCCAGCGGTCCACATAGGCACCGGACTCGAGCACGTCCAGGTCGAGGGTGATCTTGGCCTCGGCGAGCTGGGCCTTGAGGTTCTGCGCCTCGTTGACCGAGGTCGAGTACTCACCCTGGGACACGATGGTCTTGATCGTGACCCCATCCGACTTGCCCGCCTTGGCGAGGTATTCGGCAGCCTTGGTCAGGTCGCGGGTCGGGCACGGACGCGAGTTGGGGTCGGAGCGGAAGGCAGGAGAGGTGATCGGGCCGGTGATCTCGCCCTCGCCCGCGGCAGCGGTATCGAGGACCTGCTGCCGATCGATCGCGCACTGCATCGCCAGCCGCACGTTCACGTCCGTGAGCGGGCCCTTCTTCGCGTTGAGCTGCAGCACGTGGTAGCTCAGCTGCGGGGTCTTGGCCACGGCGAGCCCTGCCGCTTCGGCGGTCTGGGCCACCAGCGGATCGTCGAAGACCGCGAACTGGACGTTGCCGGACTGCATCGCGGAGACGATCGACGACTCGTCGGGGATCACCCGGAACTCGACGCCGTCGAGCTTGGTCTTGTCGCCCCAGTAGGCGTCGTTGCGCACCAGGGTGAGCGACTGGTTCGCCTTGCGCTCCTTGAACATGAACGGACCGGTGCCGTTCGGGGTGGTGTTGAGCGCGGCCTCGGTGTCATCGGAGGACAGCATCGCCATGTTCACCACACCGAGGTTGGCCAGCAGGCCCGCGTCCGGTGCGCTGAGGTGGAGGGTGACGGTCTGCGCGTCGGTGGCGTCCACGCTCTTCACCGAAGCCAGGGACGCCGCGGCGACGGCAGCAGTGGCTTCGTCCTTGATCTTGTCGAGGGAGAACTTGACGTCGGCGGAGTCGAACGCGCTGCCGTCGTCGAAGGTGACTCCCTTGCGCAGGTGCAGCGTGAGCGTCAGCCCGTCCGAGGAGGTGTCCCAGGACTCGGCCAGGCCGGGCACCACGTTGAGGTCCTTGTCGAACTCCGTGAGGGTGCCGTAGATGTTCTGCAGCACGTTCACCGCCTGGAACTGGGTCGCCTTCCAGGGGAACAGGGTGTCGGGTTCACTGGTGACGCCGACCACCAGGTTTCCTCCGGCACCGGCGGCGCCGCTCTGCGCGGCGCTCCCGGTCGAGGTAGCGGCCGGCGCGCACCCCGAGAGGACGAGCGCGACGGCCAGGGAAAGTCCTACTGCAACAGCGGTTCCGCGGCGGGCGCGGCGACCTGCAATCATGGGCAAACTCCTCAGAACAAGGCGATCCTGACTGCGGCGTCGGGAGCACCCGGTGTTGTTGATGTACTAAAAGTACGCGACTGGCTAGGATCTTGTAACTGTCTTCCCCCAGCTTGTTACAGAATTGCAATACAGTCGCCGCGTCGATGGGTAGGAGCCCAGATGCCCGTATCCCCGCAGTGGCCGGACGCCAGCCGGCACGCCCTGGTCAGCATGCGCGCCCTCCTGCCGGAACTCCGACCGAGCGAGCGGCGGATCGCCGAGCTCTTCCTTGCGGATCCGGCCGGGGCCGCCGAGCTGTCGGTGAACGATGTTGCCGTCCGATGCGACACCTCAACCACGTCGGTGATCCGGTTCTGCCGGAGCCTCGGCTACGGCCACTTCCGGGATCTCCGGATGGACGTGCTCCGCGAGATCACCCGGGAATCGATCGAGACCGCCGGGCTTCCCGAGGCGTCCGGCGACATCGACAAGGACGACACCCTGGCCGACATCGTGGCGAAGATCTCCCTCGCCGAGACGATGTCGATCGCGGACACGGCCAAGACCCTGGACTCCACGGCACTGCAGCAGGCTGTGGATGCGATCAGCGGCGCCCGCCGGGTCGACGTCTTCGGCGTGGGCGCGAGTTCCTTCGTCGGACTCGACCTGCAGCAGAAGCTCACCCGGATCGGACGCACCGTCCTGAACTGGTCGAGCACCCACTCCGCCTGGACGTCGGCCGCCACCCTGAACAACGGAACCGTGGCCCTGGCGATCTCGCACAGCGGCACCACTTCCGACACGGTGATGTTCCTTGAGATGGCGCACGATTCTGGAGCCACCACGATCGCGCTGACCAACCACGCCCGCTCTGCCCTGGCCGCCCACGCCGACATTGTGCTCACCACCGCCGCCCGGGAGACCGGCTTCCGCTCCGGCGCACTGGGGAGCCGGATCGCCCAACTCATGGTGGTGGACTGCCTGTTCATCGGAGTTGCGCAGAGCAATTACGAGCAGTCCATGAACGCGATCCGGCGCACCTACGCCGCCACCCACCGGCTCAGCGACCCCCGCGCCATCCGGCCCTTCGACGACACCTGATCGTTGCTGCGTTGGGCCGGGACGACCAGCCCGGCCCCGCGGGCCTGGAAGAGCTGAATGGGTTAGGGAATCGAACCGACACCCAGCGGATTAAAAGACCGTCCCGGAAATCGTTTTCCCTAGGTAACTTACGGTTGCGTAACCATTTTCGTGCACGCCAAATGTACAAGATTCAACTTTTGAAATCCGCGGATTGATGGTCTCGATCGACGTCGCCCAGGCTTGCACCAAGCCGGAGTGATGCGTACTCATCCAATCGCCAGGGCTGTCTCTGAGTAGAGGTCGGGAGGCATCGGGCTGGCTGGCTTCCAGGTGATCGCGATGGGACGGTCGCCGGTGTGCGCGACGTGTGTCGCTGCTCCGCCCACGAGAATGCGCTTTCGCAACGCGTCGCTAGTCACGGAAGTCATCGAGCCCCAGGGCCGGGGTCGTACCTACTCCACGCTGCTCGCTGCGCTCGCAGGCCGCGACGGGCGCGTCTCGGAGAGCTGAGTCGGCCCCTGCCTCTAGGATCAAGGGGTGAGCATCGAGGGGGCCGGACCGACGACGAAGCTGCGGGTCCTCGATCTATTCGCCGGGGCCGGCGGCCTCAGCGAGGGTCTTCGTCACTCGGGATACTTCGAAGCCGTTCAGGCGGTAGAGATGGATCCCGAAGCTGCGGCGACCTACTCACTGAACCACCCCGAGGCAGACATCTACGTCGGCCCGATCGAGGACTGGCTGCAGACCGCGACGATGCCTGCAATCGATGTGATCATCGGTGGCCCGCCCTGTCAGGGGTTCTCTCAACTCGGAAAACAGGACGTCGAAGACGAGCGCAACGCGTTGTGGCGCGAATACGCCCACACGATTGTTGTCACCGAGCCCGCATACTTCGTGGTGGAGAATGTCGCCGCTTTCCTGCAGTCCCCTCAGTTCAAGCAGTTCGAATCCGAGTTCTCCGACGGCGGGTCGCTGCACGACTATGCGTTTCAGGCCGCCGTTCTGAATGCGGCGGACTACGGCGCGCCCCAGGCGCGTCGCCGCGCCGTCCTGATCGGACACCGCCGCGACCTACCCTTCCCCGGTTGGCCGGTGAAGACCCACGTGAGCTGCCACAGGTCGGTGGAGGACGCCTTCCGCGACATCGTGGCCCAACCCAAGCGGGATCTTCCCGAGCGCCGAATCACGGTCGGCGGACGCGACTATGCCGGCCCTTTCCGGACCTCGGAGCTCCATGTCGGACGCAACTACTCCGACCTCTCGCTCCAGCGCTTCGCGTGCATACCTGCAGGTGGGAACCGCTTCGACATCGACGAGCGCTTGCTGGCTCCCTGCTGGAAGAAGCACCGATCCGGTTCCGGAGACGTGATGGGTCGCCTGTACTGGGATCGACCCTCCGTGACCATCCGCACCGAGTTCTTCAAGCCCGAGAAGGGTCGCTACCTCCATCCCGAGGAGCATCGGGCGATTACCCATCTTGAGGCGGCGGTCCTCCAGGGCTTCCCTCTCGACTACCAGTGGGTGGGCTCCAGGCTCTCGATCGCCCGGCAGATCGGAAACGCAGTGCCGATCCCCCTCGGAAAGGCGATCGGTCAACGCATCGGCAAGAGCGCCGCAGCATTACTCACGACGCCGGGCGCCTGAGCGCCGCGGGCTCGGCGCAAGTCGCACCGCTTCGCGAACGATATTTTGTCATCCCCATGGGTGACAAAAGGCCTGAAACTCGAGCGACGTCCGGCTTCTGTCGGAGTCATCTGATTGAATGCTGATGATCTTGGAAGCGACGGCGCGCAGGAGTTGCAGTGCAGGACTGGGCAGGACCCGGGGCGGACCTCGGAGAGTTCATCAACCGTCAGACCCAGGCCTGCCTGAGTGTGTACCGAGAAGACCCCCGGCGCGTCGAGGAGGACGCGGCCATCGAGGTCACCGCCGCCGAGGGTGGCTACGGGCGCAAGCAGCTGTTCGAACTCTTACAGAACGCTGCCGACGCCCTGCGTGGCTCCCCAGGCAGGATCGACGCGATCCTGACGGACAAGTCCCTCTACGTCGCCAACGGTGGCAAGCCCTTCACAGAGGTCGGCGCCCAGAGCCTGTTGGCCAGCCACCTCTCACGTAAGTCGGGCGAAGACATCGGCCAGTTCGGGCTCGGGTTCAAGTCGGTCACCGCGATCAGCGACCATGTCGCGATCTTCAGCCGATCCGCCTCCTTCACCTTCGACAGAGACCGGTCGGCGCAGACCATCTCCGCCGCGGGCCTCGCCTCTCCGCGGTATCCGATGCTGCGTCTGGCCGAGGTGATCGAGCCTGGTCCAGAGTCGGAGCGAGACCCCGTACTCGCGAGCCTCATGACGTGGGCATCCACGATCGTGCGCGTGTCGCTCAAGGCGGGTCAGAGGACCTTGGCCGAGGATATCGAGAAGTTTCCGGCCGCATTCCTGCTGTTCTCGCCGGACATCACCGAGATGCACCTGGATGATCGAGGCGCCTCGCTCCACCGCACCTTCCGGAGGTCGACCAACGACGTCGGCGAGGTCCTGATCTCCGACAACGAACAGACGTCTCGCTGGATCGTCGAATCGACGATCCACCAACTGACCAGGAGGGCGCTCGAGGACGCCGGGGAAATCATCAGGCGACCCGTTGTGGAGGTCTCGTGGGCGGTACCAGTGCCTGGGGCGCGTGGGTTGGGAAGCGTCTGGGCCTACTTCCCCACGAACATCCAGACGACGCTTTCGGGCATCGCCAATGCGCCCTGGAAGCTGAGTTCTGATCGTCTGGCCATGGTGCCGGGTGACTACAACGAGGAGCTGCTCATCGAGGTCCTGCCCGGCCTCGTGGCACGCGGGTTGGCGAGGATGAAGTCATCCGGCGACCCGGCGGCCCTGCTGGACGCACTGCCGGCCCGCGGCAAAGAGGCTCGATCGTGGGCAGACGACAAGATCAACGAGCCGATCTTCGAAGCGACGTCCAAGGCGACATGTGTCCCCGATCAAGATGGCACGCTTCGGCGCCCCGCCCAGCTCACTCTTCACCCAGCTGGCCTGCCACAGGCCTGGAAGGAAGCATGGTCGACGTCGCGCCCAGGTTCCTGGGTGCACCATTCGGTCGACCGCACCGCCGAGCGACGACTCAAGGCCGAGCGCCTCATCGCTGGTGGCAGGGGAAGCACGGTCAGCCTGACATCCTGGATCGACGCAGTAGCTGCGGACGGGGAACCAGACGCGAGCGCGGCCGCGCTTCGGCTGGCCGCCAAGATCATCAGCACCAACCGCGACTACCTGCCCGATGTACGCCGCGCCCACATCGTGCTGTTGGAGGACGGACAGCTGGCACGGCCCGAGAGAGGCAAGATCTTCCTCAGAAGCGAGGAAGGTTCCAGCGACCACGACTTCATCCACCCGGACCTGGCGAAGATCACCGGGGTCGGCGATGCTCTCGCAACACTGGGAATCGAGGTGCTCAACCCGGCGGGAGAGCTCAGAGCAGCGCTCCAAGCAGCACCTGAGTCCCTCGCCTGGACAAGAATCTGGCACCTCTCGCGCGAGGTGGACGTCGAGACCGCACTGCTCATCTTTCGGGAGGAGCTGCCCCCACCTCTGACCCGTTCCGTCGCTGCGCGGATGAAGAGTGGGAAGTGGCGCCACTTGGAGCGCTGTTTCCTCGCCGGCGAGGTCATCCCGGGGGATGGCTCGCGGGATGCCGAGTACCTGATCGATCCGGTGTTCCATACGAGGGACGAAGCTCTGCTTGAACGCTGCGGTGCGGTGTCCTCACCTCGGTTGGTGAGCGGGCTACCGGACGAACCCTGGCTGGTCGGATACAAGGCCCAACGGGCGGAGCGCTACTGCAACCAGCTTCCATCGCAGAACGCTCTTCAACCAGACAGAGTGGCAGTAGTGGGACCCGACGTTCCCTGGCCACTGGAATTGATGTCGTCTCTCACCCTGCCCGGCAAAGCTGCGATCACCAGACGCATCCTCGACTTCGCCTGCTACGAGCGATGGAAAGTGATGCACGCCACCAGCAACCACTTCCCGGTCAAGAGCATCCCTAATCCGGCCGCAGTGCGGATTGTCAACTACGGCGCGCTACCCACATCGATCGGGCCGGTCGACCCCTCGATCTGCCTGAGCCCGGATTCGCCGCTCCCGGATTGCTTCCCGAAAGCCGACGTGTCGACGTCTTGGGCCGAAGCACTCAAGCTTCCCGAAGACTGTTCGGGATGGGGCGAGGCGGAATGGGAGGCGTTCCTCAGAGACACCGAGACGCGGCGGCCCGCGGATCGCACCACGGTGTATGCGCTCGCGGCTCGGACGGGCGTGCCCGCACCCCAGTCCATCCTTGCCCAACGCTCGGTGAACGGAACGATGCGCGTCGCTCCCGGCGACGCCGCGGCGACGGATGACGCCGAGGTCTACTCGTCACTCATGCTCGCCGGGATCCCTGCGCTTCTCACCACCGACGCCGCAGACCACGCCGATCTCGTGAATCACTGGGGGTTGGCGGACGGCCGCGACATGCTGCGGGAGGAGATCGTCGCCCACCCCGACAGCGAACCGACACTGCTGATCGACCGCTACCCGCCGCTACGGATCTACGACCGGGAGATCGCCGACCTCGACAACCTGCTCGTACAGACCTGCTCAGCCATCGACGTACTCATCTCCACGCCGAAGGGCCAGGAGACTCGAGCTGTCCTGTTCCACCGCTCCGAAGACGTGCTGCACGTCATCAACGGAAGCGAACAACAGATCCTCGAACGCCTGGCCGACGCTTTGCGGGTCAGGGTGAACGTTCACTTGGTCATCGACCAGATGGAGCGACAGGCACGGAGCAAGCTACGGCTCGACATCCGCGCCGCCGACGATCTCGCCGAGAAGCTTGTCATCGCCGTGGGCGAGGACACGTTGCGCGCTCGACTGCCCAAGACGGCGATCGATGACCTCGAGCGGGCCAAACGATCCCCACTGAGCCCCTCCGAGTTGGCCGAACTCGCACTGTCGGTGCACGGCTACCTCGTGTTGAGCGAGCTGCGACCCGAGCTCACCGAAGCGGGCCTGGAGCCCCCTCGCGTGTGGGCCGGATCTCGCGAGGCCCGAAAGTTCGTGGAAGGGCTGGGTTTCCCGCCCGAGTACGCAGGCTTCCCGGGCGCGAACCTGTCCCCCGTCCTCGACGTGGACGGGCCGGTCACCCTGAGCCCCCTGCACGACTATCAGGAGAGGGTCGTCGAGAGGATCCGCGATCTGCTCACCCTGCCGCGAACAGAGAAGCGCGGCATGGTCACGCTCCCGACGGGCGCGGGAAAGACCCGCGTCGCCGTGGAAGCGGTCATCCAGATCGCCGCGGCGAAGCCTTTGGGCGGCCCTGTGATCTGGATCGGTCAGTCCGAGGAGCTGTGCGAACAGGCCGTGCAGGCGTGGGCGTATGTCTGGCGGGCCATCGGGCGCGGCTCGATGACGATCTCCCGCTTCTGGCGCGGGAACGAAGCGAGCGAGGCCGGGCCCGAAACGTTCCAGGTCGTCGTCGCGACGATCGACAAGCTCCGGGAAGCCATCGACAAGCCGGCCTACGAATGGCTCAAGGAGTCCGCCCTGATCATCGTCGACGAAGCGCACACGTCGATCGCGCCGAGCTACACGAACGTGTTCCGCTGGCTGGGTGGAGAGAGCATCACCACTCGCATGACGACGCCTCTTCTCGGGCTCACCGCGACCGCGTACCGGGGCCACAATGAGGAGGAGACCAAGCGCCTCGTCGGCCGCTACAGCCACAACCAGCTCGACGACGGCGTCTTCGGCGAAGAGGAGCCCTACCACTACCTGCAGAAGCGCGGAATGCTCGCGCACGTTCAGCAGGAGGTCTTGAGCGGAATGAACATCGCCTGGACGCCCGAGTTGGAGAGGCACCTGGGACAGTTCGGCACTCTCCCCCGCGATGTGGAGAACTCGGTCGGTCAGAACTTCGAGCGCAACCAGGTGATCCTGGAGTCCATCACCCGCCAACCGGATGAGTGGACGACGCTCCTTTTCGCGAGCTCGGTGGAACACGCCCGAGCACTCGCGGCGGAACTCAGCTACTACGGCATCGCCTCTCGACCGATCTCTGGGGCGACGGATCCTGCTCTGCGTCGCCGGTACATAGAACAGTTCCGCGACGGTGACATCCGCGTACTCACCAACTACGCCGTTCTCACACAGGGCTTCGACGCGCCGAAGGTCCAGGCGGTCTATGTGACCCGACCCACCTTCAGCCCCAACCTCTACCAACAGATGATCGGACGCGGCCTGCGAGGGCCGCTTAACGGAGGCTCGGAGCAGGTGCTCATCGTCAACGTCGCCGACAACCTTGAGCAGTACGGCGGCCAGCTCGCGTTCCACCACTTCGACTACCTGTGGAGGCCAGATCAGTGACGATCACGACTGACGACCGCACCATCGAACTGGACAACGAACAGCGGCGTGTCGCCGAAGCACCAGCCGAGGAGCGGCTCTACGTCACTGCGGGGCCAGGGAGCGGCAAGACCGAGACGGTCAGCGCACGTATCCAGTACCTCCTCGAGGCGGAGAATCTGAGCGGCAACGAGGTTCTGGTGATCAGCTTCTCGCGCGCGGCCGTCGAGGCGATCCAACGGCGACAGCGGCTCAACGGCGCGCGATCGTGGGTATGGGTGACCACGCTCGACAGCCTTGCGACCCGAATTCTCTCCGACACGGAGGTCGACATCACCGGTCTCGGGTTCGACACCCGCATCAAGAGGCTGGCGCAACTACTGGCGAATGACGAGATCGAAGATCCTCTCCCGGACGTCCGCCACGTCATCATCGACGAAGCACAGGATGTCGTTGGAGTTCGTGCGGCCCTGGTCCGGCTCTTGCTGGAGAGCCTCCCCGAAGACGTCGGGTTTACGATGCTCGGAGACCCCCGGCAGGGCATCTACGACTTCCAGCTCGAAGAGAACTTCGACGATCCGGACCTCCTCCTGCAGGCCGCTCAGGACTTGCACGCGGTCGACGTCGAGCTCCGAGGCCAGTACCGCGCGCAGACAGACGATGCTCGTCTCGCAATGACACTCCGCGGGACGGATCGGGCGGACATCGCCTGGATCAACGAGATGCAGCGGTTCGTGACGGCGAAGCCGAGCTTCGATCTCGACGGTCTGGCCGAACAGCTGAATGGATCAGCCGGCGATGTCGCGATCCTCACCCAGTCCAACGCCCAAGCGCTCACCGTCGCCCGCCGTCTGCAGGAGCGCGGCGTGCAGATCGAACTTCTCGCCCGGGCCGCCGATCGCTCGATCGATCCCTGGCTGGCCGAGGCGTTCGCGGATGCGCCGGGCTCGCTCACACGCGATCAGTTCGAAGAGCTCGCGGTGGCGGTGGCTCCCATCGATCCGAGCGAGGCGTGGAGCCTTTGCCGCCGCATCACCAGCGGCACAACGAAGTACCTGAACGTCAGGGAACTGACTCAACGGCTCGCCTCGGGGATCGTGCCCGTCGCGCTGACCCGCCAGCGGGAACACATCGCGGTGTCGACCGTCCACCGAGCCAAGGGACTCGAGTTCGATCAGGTCATGCTCCTGGATCCGGGCGAGTGGTACGGCGAGCAGGACGCGGTCTACGGCCGGGTTCTCTACGTGGCCATCACACGACCCCGCCGCCGGCTGTTCACCTTCACCCGAGACAAGGCCTCCCAGTACTGGCATACCGACGACAGAACCGAGCGCGCCTTCCGCACCAATTACAAGGGGAAGGGCACCACCGGGTTCGAGATCCGCGGTTCCGACTGGCGCGAACCGCAACCGCCCGCTGCGGATGAGGATCCCCGGAGCGCCCAGGAGCTCCTGCGAACACTGGCCAGCGCAGGCACCCCCGCCCCTGTAGACATCCGGTTCAACGCATACGAGTCCACCTTGAGCCGACCGCGATACGACGCCTACGTCGACGACGTCCACATCGGCACGCTGGGCGAGCGCTTCATCGAAGCGTTCAACAGGCGGCTGGGCAAACACGACGGCTGGCCGAACATCGCCGGGACCTACTTTGCCGGCGTCGAAACGGTGGCCGGCCCACCCCAGGCCGGGCCCGTCGGAAGCAACGGCTTATGGCTGAGCCCCCTCATCGTCGGCCCCGCAGACCTCGATTGGAGAAAGGCATGAGTGAAACAGCGGCCTTCTACGCCGCCCGCGACTTCATGGTGCAGGCACTGAGGGACGAGCTGATCGGGTCGGCGAACGACGCCGTCGTCACGGAGACACCGATGAACCGGTTCGTCACCGGGATCCTGTTCCCCCAGGAGCCTCCGCGGAAACCCACGGAAGAGGCGGACGAGGCGGGCTCGGGCCCCGAGGCCGATCGTCAGAATCCTGACAGCGACGACGAGGGCACCGACACCTTCGAGGCCGTCGACACACCGGTGTCGCTGAGCCACGTGCGCTATCCGTCCGCCTTCGGAATGTCGTTCAGCGTCGGTGAGGCCACGACAGAGCTCAGCGTCCAGGTGGCGGCCGCCCGGTACGAGGACAAGGACGGCAAGTGGCACCGCCGCCCCATCACACCACCCCCCGTCGCCGTGTCGGTCGACTCGACCGGTGCGCTGCGCCCGATCACGATCGCCCCGACGCTCGAGCTCCACGTCGTCGTCCGCGAGACCCGGTCGGGTGCCCGACCCATCACGCTGGCGTTGGTCAACACGGTCGAGTCGCCCGCCCAGGGACTGCGGGACGGTTACGCCTGGTATCAGGTGGAGCTGAAGGTGACCTGCCCCGACGGCTTCCTCGACCGTCCGACCCACACCTCGACCGGGCTCGAAGATGCGGACGTCGGCAGCAACCGGCTGCTGTTCCGCGATGCACGCAACCTGGCGATCGGTCACGGCTGCGCTGTGGAGTGGATCGATGCCGACGTCGTCACCGAACTGCGGATGTCCTTCATCCCCGCTCACGACGTTCCTCGCGCCGACACCGGAGTCGCCGGGGTTCCGAAGCTCCCGATGTCGGCACTCGCCGACGGCCAGGGGCTCGCGCTCATCGAGCAACTCGTCCAGCGGTACCGCGAATGGATCGAGGTTCAACGGCGCCGCATCCCCGGCCTGAGCGACAAGGACCTCGCCGCGACCGCCGAGCACCATCTGGCGCTGGCGACCAAGGCCGCCGACCGAATGGAGGGTGGGCTGAATCGGCTCAAGGAAGATGCCCAGGTCATGCGGGCGTTCCAGCTGATGAACCGCGCCATGTACGAACAGCGCAACAAGCAGGAACGGATTCGGAACGGCGCCGCTCCGGCTGAACAGTACTGGCGCCCGTTCCAGATCGCCTTCATCCTGATGAACGTCCGTGGCTTGGCCGACCCGGCAGACCCGGAGCGGAACCTCGCCGATCTTCTCTGGTTCCCGACCGGCGGCGGCAAGACCGAGGCCTACCTTGGCCTGATCGGGTTCGCGATCCTGCTGCGCCGCATCAAGAACCCGCAGGACGGCGGCGTCTCGGTGCTCATGCGCTACACACTCCGCCTTCTAACGCTGCAGCAGTTCGAACGGGCGGCAGGGCTGATCTGTGCCCTCGAGCTGATCCGCAAGAGCGAACTACCCTCCAGTGCCGAGATCAGCCTCGGGCTGTGGGTGGGACAGGCGGCGACACCGAACAACCTCCAGGACGCCAAGACCGCCCTCGCCAAGCTGAAGAGGGGCGAGTCGCTCAACGAGAACAACCCCATGCAGCTGACACGCTGCCCCTGGTGCGGGACCCACCTCTCACCCAACGACTACTGGATCCAGCAGTTCCCACAGGCGCAGATGACCATCCGCTGCCCGAACACCACCTGTGAGTTCCACAGCGGTATTCCGGCCCACGTCGTGGATTCGGAGGTCTATGCGGTTCGCCCCTCGCTGGTGATCGGGACCGTGGACAAATTCGCGATGATGGCGTGGCGGGCGGAGGCACAGTCGCTCTTCTCGGTCGATGGAGCGCATCCGAAACCGGATCTGATCGTTCAGGACGAGTTGCACTTGATCAGCGGGCCGCTGGGCACCATGGTCGGGCTCTACGAGACCGCGGTCGACGCCGCGTGCACGGACGAGGGCAGTCACCGCCCCAAGCTGATCGCCTCAACCGCCACCATTCGCCGGGCGACCGCTCAGATGGCGAGCGTCTTCGACCGCGAGGCGCGGCAGTTCCCGCCACCGGGCCTCGACGCCGGTGACTCCTTCTTCTCCACAGACGCCGACCCGGCAAACACCGGAACCCGGCAGTACGTCGGGGTGATGGCCCAGGGCGTCACGCACACCTACCTGATGGTCCGCACCTATGCTGCGCTGCTTCAGGCCGCGGCCGACCTGGATGCCCCCGATGAGGTGCGCGATGCCTACTGGACGCTGATGGGCTACTTCAACAGCCTGCGAGTGCTCGGCGGCGCGGCCATGCAGGTGACCGATGACGTGCCCGCGCAGATGCAGGTCATCGCGAACCGGCACGGCACGACGGAGCGAGATCCGGGAGAGCCGTCCGAGCTCACGTCCCGAATCGCCTCCTCCGACATCCCCGAACGGCTCATGCAACTCGGCTGGGCTTACGGCAGCCAGAACGAACCACTGAACGTCGTGCTCGCCACCAACATGATCTCGGTCGGCCTCGACGTCGACCGGCTCGGGCTGATGGCGGTGATGGGGCAGCCACAGGCCACGGCGGAGTACATCCAGGCGACCAGCCGCGTCGGGCGCCGCAATCCGGGCCTGGTCGTGGTGATCTACAACTCCACCCGGTCCCGCGACCTGTCCCACTACGAGTCCTTCTCGACCTACCACCGGGGTTTGTACCGCCAGGTGGAGCCGAACAGCGCCACACCGTTCTCGCCACGCGCCAGGGACCGCGGCCTGCACGGCTGTCTGGTCGCCTACGCCCGGAACACCGAGCCGAAACTCTCGGCCGACATCGCCGCGGCGCTGGTCTCGACGACGCCGGACGTCCTGGATCCGGTCGTCCAGCGAATCCTGGAGCGCGCTCAACGGGTCGCACCCGAACAGGTCAGCGCGACCGAGGCGCAGTTGCGGCAGCTCGTTCACGCGTGGGCAGAAGCCGGTCAGCACGGCAACCTCAAGTACGCCGGGTGGCTCAACGGCGCCGGGGCGCTTCTGGTCCAGGCCGACAGCACGCTCACCGACACAAACAGTCCGCCAGCATTCCCCGTCGAGGGCGCACCCTGGGCGACCCTAACCAGCCTTCGGGATGTCGATGCGGTCAGCAGCTTCTACGAGATCTCCGAGAAGGGGTGACTCCTGTGGCCAGAATTCTGGGTGAGTCTCGACGTTCCCAGCTGATCGGCACCTTCGGTGTCGGCGCGATGTTCCCAGCGCCGGAACAGAGCCTGATGATCTGCGGGATCGACCATTGGCATCCCGATCACTGCCCGGAGATCGCTGAACCGCGGCTGGCGAAGAGCCTCGGAGTGTCGCTCCTGCGTAGCCCGTCGGCCGGCCGCAGCAAGGGCGGCGACATCCCGGTCGTCCGGTTCCCCCGCTACTACTTCTGCCCGGAATGCCGCCGACTCGATGTGTGGAAGCACTTCGACACGACCCAGAAGAGTCCGCGCTGCCCCGACGACAATCATGTCGTGGTGCCGTCACGTTTCGTGGTCGCGTGCAAGTTCGGCCACATCTCCGACTTCCCCTACTACCAGTGGGCGCACTCCCCGAACCAGCAGCATGTCGGGGGGAAGGCCAGCCTGAGCCTGGTCACCAAGGGCGAAACGTCCTCCCTGGCCGACATCGAGGTCCGCTGCTCGTGCGGGGCCCGTCGGACCATGGACGGATCGTTCTCCCCCAAAGCGCTTGTCGGCATCCATTGGTGCGAGGGCAAACGGCCATGGCTGCCAGGGGCGGCCGACGAGACCTGCAAAGAGATCCCGCGAACACTCCAGCGAGGCAGTTCCAGCACCTGGTTCGGCAATCTCCGATCCGCCATCTCCATCCCGCCATGGTCGGAGGTGCACACGAAGATCAAGATGTCGTGGGCCTGGCTCAAGGGCTTGGACGATGCGACGCTGAGCGCTGTCTTCGCCCAGAGCGACTGGATTCCGCCGGGAAGCCACTGGACCGTGGAGAAGCTCGTCGAGATCGTCAATGACATCAGGAACGGCGAACCCCTCGACGAGGAGAAGCTCCGCGCTCAGGAGTACGACGCGATCCGGTCCGGCCACCCGGAAAAGGATCCCTCGGACCAGTTCGTCTGCAATCGGGTCGAACTGCCGACCGGGTCCGAGCTCGCGTCCTTCGTGGAGGAGGTCCGCGAGGTCAGCCGGCTGCGCGAGGTCACGGCCTTGACATCCTTCAGCCGCCTTTTCCCCACCGGCGAGAGCGACGCGACCGCCGCGAAGCTCTCCGCGGCACCGATCGACTGGCTGCCGGCGGTGGAGGTGTTCGGCGAGGGCATCTTCGTGAAGCTGGACGAGGGCAGAGTCACGGACTGGACGGCGCGCGCTTTCGCCCAGAGGCGTACCGGGCTGATCCGCGGGGCCGCCGCGACGTCGTTCTACCGTCCGACGGTCTCGGCGCGGCTGTTGCTGGTGCATTCGTTCGCCCACGCACTGATGAACGAACTCAGCATGGACGCCGGCTACCCGGTGGCCTCGCTCCGGGAGCGGATCTATGCCGCCGACGGGCAGGCCGGAGTCCTCATCTACACCGCCACCGCCGACTCCGCAGGCAGCCTCGGCGGACTCTGCGCCCAGAGCGAACCCGGACGACTGACCGACGTCATCCGCAACGCCATGCAGCGAGCGCTGTGGTGCACGTCCGACCCGGTTTGCATCGAATCGCAGGGGACGGGCATCGACAACCTCAATCTCGCCGCCTGCCATGCCTGCCTGCTTGTCCCGGAAACCAGCTGCGAACATCGCAACACGCTCCTCGATCGAGCTCTGCTCATCGGCGTCCCGAGCGACCCCCGAGCAGGCTTCTTCAGCGGGTTGACCCAGATGTGACCGAGTCCTGGGCGAGCTCCCCCGGAACCAGGGCGAGCATGAAGTCGAACCGCCGCAGGGACACCGGCCCCGAACTCGCGGTCCGTCGGCTCCTGCACGCCCGAGGGCTGCGCTATCGCGTGGACGAACCGCTCGACTTCGACCGACGCCGCCGGGCAGACATCGTCTTCACCAGGGCACGCCTGATCGTCTTCATCGACGGCTGCTTCTGGCACGGCTGCGAGCAGCACTACACGGTCCCGGCCACCCACCCGGAGTTCTGGGCGGAGAAGCGGGCCAAGAACATGGCCCGTGACGCCGAAACCACCGAACGGCTCCGGGCGGAGGGCTGGAACGTCGTGCGCTTCTGGGAACACGAGACTACCCAAGCCATCGCTGACGCCATCACCGATGCCTACACCCGCCTGCGGAATCCGCGATCGAGCGAGGAGACGAACCCCGAATGAACCGAACCATCGCCGTCCACGAGATCCTCAGGTACACCAAACCCCAGGCCATCGATCGGCTCTCCCACCCGTATCGGAACTACTGGGGCATTCAGCGGGATCCAGCCGATCCCGAAGCAGCCAACGTGCTCCAGGAGGCCGGCATCAACGCCCCTCGACTCGTCTCTGCTCCGGACGGACAGCGACTGCCCCTGCTCTCGCTGCGGTCAACACCGATCAAGTCCGGAACGGTGGAGACGCCCTGGCACGACGACTATCGGATGGGCGCGGGGAAGATCCGCTACTACGGCGACCACAAGGTCACCAGTCGGGTTCCGCTCGGGGAGACCACGGGCAACAGGCGGCTGCTCGACGTCTGGGCGAAGCACCGCAGTGGTTCTGCCTCGGTCCGCGCCGGCGCACCACCCGCCCTGGTGTTCCGCACAGTCACCGTCGAGACGCCTCAAGGCGCGCGCGAAAAGGGGTTCATCGAGTTCTGCGGACTCGTCGTCATCGAGGACGTCCAGGAAGTGATCCTCGTGGATCCGACCACGGGGCGCGCCTTCCCGAACTACGTCGCCGACCTCGCCGTGCTGTCCCTGGAGGAGGATCGCTTCGACTGGCGGTGGGTGGACGCCCGCCGCAAGCCCTGGCTTTCGGCTGAAGCGACGCTTCAGTTTGCTCCAGGATCGTGGCGCGAATGGATCGCCGATGGTGCGGCATCCCTGCGCAGCGTTCGCCGGCTCGAGGCAACCAAGTTCCTCGCCCGCACGAACAACCTGGACCACGGTGCGCCGGATCCGATAACCCCGGGCCAAAGCGGCTCTTGGGATCTGCGGTGGGGGTGAGCGGGACACGCCGGTGGGGGTGCGGTCGGTGAGGTAGGGGGTCGAGGCCCTCAGGATCAGGAGTTACCACACTCTTTGACCAAGGACCTCG
>CAYNLD010000014.1:0-57635 GCA_964397985.1 uncultured Propionibacteriaceae bacterium
AAATCAAGAACAGCTGGGCCCGCGCCAAAGGCACCTCCTACGAAAACGAATTCACCAGGCTGGCGGAGTAGTCGGCTTGGCCGGATTGCGCCCGCCGTCCCTGACCCCAAGGCTGTCGGCGCCCCCGGCTAGATTGCGGTCGTGGAATCGGACACGCTGCTGGACCATTGTCTGGCCAAGCCGGGCGCCTACCTCGACTTCCCTTTCGGGCCGGGCGTGGCCGCCGTGAAGGTGAAGGCCCCGTCGCAGCCGTCCGGGCGGATCTTCGCCCAGGTGTTCACCCTGCGTGGGCATTCCTCCGCCACGCTCAGCTGCGACCCTGCCACCGCGCAGGAGTACCGCGCGCTCTACCCGGGCGTGATCGTGCGCGGCTACCACTGCCCGCCGGTCCAGCAGCCGTACTTCAACACCCTGCCGCTGACCGGGGCCGTACCCGATGACGACATCCTCGAACTCGCCGACCTCGCCTACGACGCGGTGGTCGCGCGACTGCCGAAGTACCGGCAACGCGAGCTGGCCGGGCTGCCCGTCCGCAGAACTCAGACGTCGATGGAGCCCATGTCGCCATAGCGGGCCCCCGCCACAGCGCCACGGGGGACCGCCTCGGCGAGCGCGGCCAGGTCGTCAGGGCTGAGCACGACCTCGGTCGCGCCGACGTTCTCCTCCAGGTAGCGGACGCGCTTGGTGCCGGGAATCGGCACCACGTCCTCACCCTGGGCGAGCACCCAGGCGAGCGCCAACTGGCCCGGCGTGCAGCCCTTCGTCTCCGCCACGGCACGCACCCGGTCGACCAGGGCCAGGTTGGCCTGCAAGGCCTCCCCGTTCAGGCGGGGGAAGTAGGCGGTCGCCCTGCTGTCGCCCGGCTCCAGGGATCCCGCTGTGATGGCACCGGTCAGAATGCCCCGTCCGAGCGGGGAGTACGGCACCAGCCCGATGCCCAACTCACGCAAGGCAGGCAGGATCTCGTCCTCGAGATCCCTGGTGAACAACGAGTACTCGGTCTGCAGCGCGGTGATCGGATGGACGGCGTGAGCCCGCCGGATCGTCCCCGGAGCCGCCTCTGAAAGGCCAAGGTGCCGGACCTTTCCGGCCGCGACCAACTCTGCCATCGCGCCGACCGTGTCTTCGATCGGGACGGACGGGTCGACCCGGTGCTGGTAGTAGAGGTCGATGTACTCGACCCCGAGCCGCCGCAGCGACGCGTCGCACGCGCGTCGCACGTATTCGGGGCGTCCGTTGATGCCCACGCGGGTGCCGTCGGCCAGCCGCTCGTTGCCGAACTTGGTGGCCAGCTGCACGTCGTCGCGGCGTCCGGCGATCGCGCGTCCGACGAGCTCCTCGTTGGTGAACGGGCCGTACATGTCCGCGGTGTCGAGCAGGGTGACGCCGAGATCGAGGGCACGGCGGATCGTCGCCGTTGCCTCGGCCTCATCGGCGGTGCCGTAGAACTCCGACATGCCCATGCAGCCCAGCCCGAGGGTGGACACGGTGAGGGGCGAGGCGGTTCCGAGAGTGCGCGTTGTGATCATGAGGCCATCTCAGATGCTGGAGTGCGCTCCATGTCAAGCGTGGCCTCGTAGATACCGATCTTGCGATCGATCGCACCCAGGTGCTCTGCGGTCTGGGCAAGTTGCTCCAGGACCCGCTGCCGGTGCGCGCGAAGCAGTTCCAGACGTTCGGCCTCGTTCCCGGTTCCGGCGCGCACCAGCTCGGCGTACCGGCCGATGTCTCGTAGCGGCAGGCCTGTCGCCCGGAGCTTGTTGAGCAACTCGATCCAGCTCAGGTCTTGCGGCTCGTAGCGCCGATGCCCGGCCGAACTGCGCGGTACCGGGCGCAGCAACAACCCGTCCCTCTCGTAGAACCGCAGGGTGTCGATGCTCAGGCCGGTCGCGGCGGCTGCTTCGGCGATGGTCAGTGCACGAGCCATGATCCCAGTGTCACACCTGGAGCAGACTCCAGGCACCGGCTGCGGCGGGCGCCGGCGGAATCGAACCGGGGAAGCCTTCACGGAGCCAGAAAGGTCGTCCAGTACGCCCGAACCGGGTACGAGGAGGGCATCCGACGAAGGCGGCCCGGGGTGCCTTCGCCGGCAGGTGCGTCGGTTGAACCGAACAGCCGGCGCACCGTCCTGTGCGCGACCGGACCTGGAGTCGCCGCGACGGAGGGATCGCCGGCGATGTCTGAACACCCGAGTCCCGCGACCGGTCCGGAGGTCGACTAGAGTCGAGTCGGGCGGTGGGGCTCGCCCACTCAGAACCGTCGCCCAGCGACCAACGGTCCCTACCTCGTGCACAGCCCGGCTGGATGCGGAGGTGGGACGTTCCCCCGAACCGCCAGTAGCTGCCAACGGTCGGTCCGCGCACGCTCCCGAGCTCCATGGTGGGGCCGGTGGATGCGAAAGGGGCCAGTAATGGCTTTCGAGATCAGTGGTGTGCAGGCGATCGAGATCCTGGACTCCCGCGGGCGCCCGACCCTCACCGTGACGGTGAGCCTCGCAGACGGTGCCGTGGCCGAGGCCGGCGTGCCCTCGGGGGCGTCCACGGGCACCCGGGAGGCGGTCGAACTGCGGGACGGCGATGCCTCCCGCTTCGGCGGCGCCGGCGTGAGGCAGGCCGTCGGAAACGTGAACGGCGAGCTGAACGCGGCACTCTCGGGACGCTCGTGGGCCAGCCTCGCCGAGGTCGACAAGGCCATGCGCGACCTCGACGGGACGCCGAACAAGGCCCGGCTCGGGGCGAACGCGCTGATCGGCACCTCGATGGCACTGGCGCGGGCGCTCTCCGTTTCGGCGGGCAAGCCGCTCTACGAGTCGCTCCCCGGCATCACCGGGCAGGCCCGGCGGATGCCCGTCCCGTGCTTCAACGTGCTCAACGGCGGCGCCCACGCGGCGAACCCGCTCGACTTCCAGGAGTTCATGATCTGCCCGCTCGGCGCCCCGACCATGGCCGAGGCCGTCCGCGCCGGGGCCGAGGTGTACCAGGCGCTGAAGAAGCGGCTCGCCGCCGGCGGCCACGCCACCGGGCTGGGCGACGAGGGCGGCTTCGCGCCCAACCTCGCCGCCCCGGAGGAGGTGCTGGAGCTGATCGTCGCGTCCATCGGCGACGCGGGCTACGCGACCGGCCCTGCCGGGGTCGGCATTGCACTCGACCCGGCGGCGTCCGAGTTCTTCAGCGACGGCGGCTACGTCGTGAACGGCGCCAGGCTGTCCAGCGAGGACATGATCGCCCGCTACACCGAGATGGTCGACCGGTTCCCGATCTGGAGCATCGAGGACGGGCTGGGCGAGCAGGACCCCGAGGGCTGGAAGAAGCTCACCACAGAGCTGGGTGGACGCATCCAGCTCGTCGGCGACGACAACTTCTGCACCAACCCCGCGATCATCACCGCGGCGATCGCCGACGGGATCGCCAACGCCGCCCTGATCAAGGTGAACCAGATCGGCACCGTGTCCGAGACCCTCGAGGCCATGCAGATCTGCCACGACGCCGGCTACGGCCAGATGGTCTCCCACCGTTCGGGCGAGACCCCGGACACGTTCATCGCCGACCTCGTGGTGTCCACCGGCAGCGGCCAGATCAAGACCGGCGCCCCGGCCAGGGGCGAGCGGGTCGCGAAGTACAACCGGCTCGTCCAGATCTCCGCGCAGGACACCGGCCTGCCCTACGGCCTGGGCAGCTGAGGGCAGCCGCGCGCGATCTCTCCCACTGACTCGGTGGGAGGGACCGCGTGCTGACGTGTGGTGGCTACGTCGCGAGCTGTCCCGCGGTGAACACGGGCTCATGGTGCACCGAGCGGACGGCCAGCGCGGTCTCGACCGGGTCGTCCTTGCTGTCGGCCATCAGCAGCTTCCAGCCCTGGCCCTCGATCCGGAGCAGGCTCCAGCAGCCGGTGCGGGGCTGGACGTGCTCGGTGCGCGTAGGGGTGGGCGTGAGCTCGTCCAGCAGCCGCCGGATCACCGCGTCATGGCTGACCACCACGATCGGGCCGCGGTCCGGTTGGGCGGCGAGTTCCTCCAGCACCGCGCGCCCCCGCGAGACGACCTCCTCGGCCGGTTCGACGCCGGGCGCCGCGTCCAGCGAGCCGTACCTCTCGACCAGTTCTTCGGACGAGGTGCCGTCGAACTGCCCATAGGCGCGGTCGAGGAGGCGATCGTCGGTCTCCACCTCCAGCCCGGCGCGCTCGGCGATCGGCCGCGCAGTCTCCACGGCTCGCACCAGCGGGCTGGAGATCACCCGGGTCAGGCCGAGGCCGCCGAGCAGCTCACCGAGCTCCCGGGCCTCGGCGTACCCGACCAGGTCGAGACCCGGATCCAGTCGCCCCCTGAGCAACCCGTTGACGTTCATGGTGGTGCGGCCGTGCCGGCACAAGTAGATGTCGGTCATCTGCTCATCCTCCTCTGGGCTGAGGTCCGACCGGTCGTTGTTCCAGAAATGCCGGCCAGGGGCAGGGTCGTTGTCGACCCACACCGTGCCGGTCTGGATGGCCAACTCGGCCTTCGCCGTATCGGCGACTCCATGGTGACGGCTGCGCACGTACGGGTTCCTCTGGTCTCGTCCAGTAGGGACCGTCAGCGTCAGCGGTTTCGGCGAGCCCCATCGCCGTTACCCCGACTCTACCCACCTTCCGCGAACCCGGGAATGGTGAAGCTGCGTACCCTCACCGTGCTGCGGCGCTACTCCGCGGCCACGGAACGCACCTGGCGCACGGCGTCCGCGACTCCTCCGGCCCACGGGGAGCCGTGTCCAGGGAGCACCCAGGTTGCGCTCACCTGCGCGAGTGCTTCGAGCGAGCCGAGCGCACGGTCGGGTTCGTCGGTGAACGGCGCAGGGCCGGGGCCGTCCGCGCCGGTGAGCACGTGACGGGTGGTCAGCGCGTCCCCCACGAACACCGCATCGACGACCGGCAGGTGGAAGGCGACGCTTCCCGGTGAGTGCCCGGGCAGAGGAATCACGCGGGGGGAGCCCGGTAGGTCCAGGACCTCCGCATCGTCGGCGAACGTGCGGACGTCGGCGAGGTACCGGGTCCGCAGCCCGCCACGGAAGGTCGCGTAGGCAAGGAAGCGCAGCAGGGGCAGGACGCGGAAGTGTCCCCAGGGGGTCTCGGGCTTGCCTTCGCCCCGGGCCCTCCCCGCATCCGCCTCGTGCACCCAGACCGGGACGCCGTAGGTGCCGCGCAGCCTCTCCGCGAATCCGATGTGGTCCTCGTCGCCGTGGGTGAGCAGGACCGCCCGAACGTCGCTGACGGAGCGTCCCATCGCCGTCAGTTCACGCAGGAACGGACGCCACAGGCCCGCCATGCCGGCATCGATGAGGACGACCCCGGTGCCGTCGTCGACGAGGTAGCAGGCCACGATGTCGTTCCCGATGCGGTGCAGTCCTTCGGCCAGCTTCACCGGATCACCTCCGCTGCCGGCACCCCCGGGTGTCCGAGCAGGGCCAGCACGACGGTGTTGGCGATCACCAACCCCGCGAACGCCGCGCCGAGCCACGGCTGCCCGGCCAGGGCGAGGCCACCGGCGACCGCGACCAGCAGCGCCGAGCCGATCAGCTCCCGAGTCGGGAGCGGGATGCCGTTCGACGCGTTGGGGGCGACCACCAGCGCCCAGCACGCGGCCAGGGCGAGTGGGGCGAGGATCGCGGCGACCCAGCGGAACGGTCCGCCGGACACCTGCCAGCCCGAGTAGCCGACGGCTGCCAGGCCGAAGAGCTCGAGCAGGAACCGGAGAGCGAGATTGGCGCCGATCATGGGTGCCCCTTCCTTTCTCGTCTTTCGTTGCGATGGCTAATCTAATTAGCTATGATGGCTAGTGTCAATAGCCATAAAGGAGAGCCTGATGCCGACCCCCGCCCGCACGTCGACACAGGCGATCATCGCCGCCGGCCGGATGGTCCTGGCCAGAGAAGGCCTTGACGGCCTGACCATGGAGAAGGTGGCGGCAGCAGCAGGCGTGCGTGCGCCGTCGCTCTACAAGCGCTTGTCGGGCCGACCGGAACTCGTCCGGCTGGTGGCTGCGGACGTGGTCGCCGAAGTCGCCGCCGCCCTGGCCGTCGCAGCGTCGAACGGCGATCCGGCGAGCGACCTGCGCGCCATGGCGTACGCACTGCGTGACCTCGCCGTGCGCGATCCGCACGGTTTCGGGCTGCTGTTCCAGCCGCTCCCGGCCCACAGCGCCCCCGACGCGGCAACCTATGCGGCCGCTGTCTGGCCCCTCCTTCGCGTGACCAGCGAACTCGCCGGCCCCGACCACGCGCTGGCGGCGGCCCGCACCGTGACAGCCTGGGCGTCCGGCTTCCTCCGGATGGAGCTGGCGGGCGGGTTCCAGCTGGGCGAGGACGTGTCGGACGCATTCGCCTACGGCATCACGCTGCTCACCGACGCCATCGCCCGGCAGGGCGGGACGCCCTCGGGCTAGCCTCCCTCGCCAACCCGTTCCGCTGGTAGCTGGTCTCCCAGCTCGCCGCCGTGCACGCACCACCGGGCCGGGTCAAGGAGCTCCTCACCACCCGCCGGCGGCTACTCGGGCAGGCCGTCCCGGTCGGCCCACTCCAGCAGCGTGTCGAGACGGTGAGCGACGTCGTCGATGGCGGCGTGCGGGTCGCCGGTTCTCGCGAAGCGGTCCGGCACGGTGGCGATGGTGAGCTCGCGAGGCTCGATCGCGTCCAGCTCCTCCCAGGCGAAGGGAGTCGAGACCGTCCCGTCCGCCACCCCGCGGACGGACCAGGCGCTGGCGATCGTGTGGTCGCGGGCGTTCTGGTTGAAGTCGACGAACACGTGGTGCGGGTCGCGGTCCTTGCGCCACCAGGTTGTGGTCACGTCGCCGGGCAGGCGCCGTTCCAGCTCGCGGGCGAAGGCGAGGGCAGCGCGGCGCACCTGGCCGAAGCCCCACTCGGGCACGATCCGCACGTAGACGTGCAGGCCGTTGCCACCGGAGGTCTTCGGGAAGCCGGCGATGCCGAGTTCGTCCAGCAGCTCCTTCGCCGCCCCTGCGACCCTTCGAACCTGACCGAAAGTGGCATTCGGCATCGGGTCGAGGTCGATCCGCCATTCGTCGGGACTCTCGACGTCCGCGCGGCGGGAGTTCCAGGGGTGGAACTCCACAGTGGCCATCTGCACCGCCCAGATCACCGCGCCGAGTTCGGTGACACAGAGCTCGTCGGCGGTGCGTCCGTAGCGCGGGAAGTAGACCTGCACGGTCTCGACCCACGGCGGCGCGCCGGCGGGTAGCCGCTTCTGGTGCACCTTCTCCCCCGCCAGTCCGGACGGGAACCGGTGCAACATGCAGGGGCGCTCGCGCAGCGCGCGTACGATCCCGTCGCCGACCGAGAGGTAGTAGTTCGCCAGGTCGAGCTTGGTCCAGCCATGCGCAGGAAAGTAGACGCGGTCGGGACTGGTCAGCCGGACCACCCTGGGCCCAACCTCCAGCTCCACCGGCTCAGCCGACACCATGGCGTCAAGGTACCCGCGGGGCGTCCATGAGTCACCCACCGGTCCACGGCGACCCGTTGTGCCAACCGGGGGGGTGGCCGAAAAGGGGGACGGTTCTCCTTCCCGTCCACCAGACCAGCTGGCCGCTGGCCGAAAAGGAGAACCGTCCCCTTCTCGGCCACCCCCTAGCGGTCGGCGGACACGATCAGGTCGTGGAAGTGCTGCACGCGATCACCGGACGCCCCGCCGGGCGACCACTGCTCGATCGCGGCGCACGAAGTGGCCATGCCCCAGGCGACGGCCTCGGCGAACGGCGTGCCCTGCTCCAGGCGGGCGACCAGGCCGCCCATGAAGGCGTCTCCGGCGCCGATCGGGTTGCGCACCGCGACCGGCTGGCCGGGCAGGCGTCCGGAGCCGTCCGTGGTCGCCCAGGCCAGCCCGGCCGAGCCCGCCGTGACCACGACCGACTCGACTCCGCGTCGGTGCAGCGCCGCAGCCGCAACCTCGGCGCGCGTCAGCGCGCCCGCGCCCACCGATGTGCTCTCCACCGGGGTGCCACCGGCAAGGATCGCCTCAGCCTCGGCCAGGTTCGGCGTGACCAGGGACGGCAGCGTCGGCCCCGAGAGCGCGTGCGGCATCCATGCAGGCCCGGTGTCGAGCGCCAGCCGTCCTCCAGCCCCGGTCACCGCAGCCACGAACCCGGCGAGCGCCTCCGGACCCACCCCTGGCGGGAAGCTGCCGCTGCACACCACCCAGTCGCCCGGACGCGTCCGTGCCACCGCGGCGTCAACGAAGGCGTCCCAGTCGGACTGGTCCACCTGCGCGCCGGTGCCGTTCAGGACGGTGACCCGCCCGGAGTCCTCGATCACGATGATCGACTCACGCACCGCGCCCGGGTAGGCGTGCGCAGCCACGTCCACGCCCTCAGCGCGCAACGTGGACAGGTACCAGTCGGCTCCGGTGGTGGGGAGCAGCACCAGCACTTCGGGATGGGCACCGTTGGCCCGGCTCCCCCGAGCCGCAGACACCGACTTCCCGGCAGGGAACGCCTTGTTCTCCCTGGCCCTGTCGACGGTCCCGGGCAGGAGTTCGGCAAGGACGACCAGCCGGTCGATGGTGGGGTTCGGGCACACCGCGAGCACATCAGCCTCCTGGTCGGACGGCTCCGTCGGACACGTCCACATCGAGTCCAGCACCCGGGCACCCCGGGATGCAAACCCCCAGGGTCAGTCGGGGTCCGACTCGGACCAGCCGAGTTCTCCCCAGATGTGCTGCGGGATGAGGCGGTCGATGCGATCCAGGACCAGCTTGGGAGCGAGGTGCGGCGGGAGCGCCGCGACGTCGTCGGCGGTGGCCTCTCCGGTGAGCACGACCGCGGAGACCATGTCGGTGTCGAGCGCCATCTTGATGTCGGTCTGCAACCGGTCGCCCACCATCACCGAGCGACCGAGGGTCGCACCGGGCAGGGAGGCCATCACGGTCTGCAGCATGATCGGGTCGGGCTTGCCGAAGCTGCGCCGGCAGGTGGTGCCGGTGCAGGCCTCGATGGCCGCGGTGATGGACGCACAGTCAGGCTCGCCGCGTCCGCCGGGGAACGGGCAGAACCGGTCGGGGTTGGTCTGGATCAGGAACGCCCGCTTGTGGAACCAGATCGCGTCGAAGGCGATCTGCAGCTTGCGGTAGTCGAACCCGCGGTCGTAGGACGCGATCACGATGTCGATCTCCGCCGGGTCCTCGCTCATCCGGATGCCGGCCTTCGCCAACGCCCGCTTCAGCGGCTCCTCCGAGATCGGGAAGACCACGGCGTCCGGGTGGTGGGCCTTCAGCCAGGCTGTCGTGGTGACGACGGTGTTCGCGATGTCGTCCAGCTCGGTGGGCAGCCCGAGGGTCGTGAGCTTCTCTGCGTACTGCTCGGGGTCCCTGGTGGGATTGTTCGAGAGGAAGCGCACCGGGATCTGTCGACGGCGCAGCTCCTTGACCATCCGGGCGGCGCCGGGGAGCAGGTGGTCGCCGAGGTAGATCGTGCCGTCCATGTCGAACACGTAGGCGTCGTACAGCTCGTCGGGGAGCTTGAGGACGCTCGACATTTCGACCCACCTTCTTCGTTCGCACGGGTGCCGACGACCCCACGCCGCGCCGCGCGGTGCCCTCACGCTAGCACGGCGTGAAAGAATGTGCACCACATTTGTGCAGACCGCGAACATGGACCGCCCGGACCGCCACTGCCACAGCCGCGCCCGCTGCAGGGTGTGCCGCGAGCGCCCGGCCCAGAAGCCGTGGGAGAGTGACGCGATGAGCGTGGAATCGATGCTGGTCCTGGTCTCCGGGCCATACCTGAGCGGGACCGACGGGGACGAGGCGAAGATCCGGGCAAACCTGGCCCGGATGGAGGCGATGTCGCTGCCGCTGTTCGAGAAGGGTCACCTCGCCGCTGTCGGCGAGTGGCTCGCGTGGCCGGTGATCGCGGCGGCCGGTGGCGACTCTCACCAGTCGGAGGAGTTCGCGCGCTACCAGTACCCGGTGGCTCACCGGCTGCTCGCGAAGTGCGACGCGGTGCTTCGCATCCCCGGTGCGCCCCGCGGCGCCGATCTGGAGTGCGACCTGGCCCGCGAGATGGGCAAACCCGTCTACCTGAGCATCGACGAGGTGCCGTCCGTACCCGATCAGCCCTAGCCGCACCCGGACCGCTCGCTCCCGCAGGATCGCAGCGTCCGCGGGCGGATCGGTCAGCTTCGCCGTGGTCGGGCAGCGCTGGACCTGCCGGTGTAGGCGATGCTCAGCCTCAGCGAGGCCCACAGGACGCCGGTGATCGCCGTTGCGATCAGGACCACGCCAAGGTCGGGCTGGAACAGGGCGATCGTGTGCAGCGGCGAGCCGAGCAGGCCCGGCACCAGGCCGAGCACGACCCAGGCCGCGACGAGCGTGGTGATCAGCGGGAACCACAGGCTGAACACACCGAACGGGCCCGTCTTGGCGCGCAGCCGGGCGCGACGCAGCCACGCCCAGGCGATGCTGAGCAGGTAGCCGACCGGCGGCAGGACCAGCGCGATGAACAGGGCTTTCCGGGCCCATCCGGAGTCCGCGGCAGGGTCGTCGAGGCCCAACGCCGTCGCGGTGACGGCGTCACGCAGTTGCGCGGTCTCGCCGAAGCCGACGCCGCTGCCGCCGTTGACGAGCACGACGACCGCCTTGTGATCGGCGGGGATCATGGTCGCGAGCGATTCGAAGCCGGGGGTCGAGCCCGAGTGCCAGACGCTGCCCATGGTCGAGTCGATGAACCACCCGAGCCCGTAGAACGGTGCGGCGTCCCCGGCGGATCGCATCATCGCAGCCTTGCCCTCGGCGCTCAGCACATCGTCGGTGCCGTTCATCATCACCTGCAGGTAGCGCCCAACGTCCGCCGCGCTCGCGACCACCCCGCCGGCGGGGGCCATGCCTCGGCTGGTACGCCTGTCGGTGACGGGTCGCCTGCTGCCGAACCACGGCGTGTGCCCGGTCGCCATCGATGCGTGCACCTCTCCGTCCGAGACGAAGCTGTGCGGCATGCCGATGGGCTCGAGGACGTGCTCGGTGAGGTAGGCCTGGTAGTCCTCACCACTCACAACCTCGATCAGGCGGCCCAGGATCAGGTAGTTCGCGTTGGAGTACTCCCACCGCTCGCCGGCCGGGTGGGCCGGAGCCTCCCCGGCGAGGAGGTCGACGCGGTGGGCGAGCTCGTCCGTGCCTGCGTCGCCGTCTGTGTGGGAGGAGTTCCCCTGGAAGGTCGAGAAGCCGCTGGTGTGGCTGAGCAACTGCCGGACCGTGGCGGCGCCCGCTGGCCGGCCGGCGAAGCCGTCCAGATAGCGCGAGATGCCGGCGTCCAGCTCCACCACGCCTGCCTCGACAAGCTGCATCACGGCCAGCGCCGTGAAACTCTTGGAGATGGAGCCGATCACGAACGGCGTATCCGGTGTGACCTGCTCGGCGCTCCCGATCTCGACCACACCCCGGCTGCCGACCGCGCTGATCCCACTCTCGCCCACGACGGCGTAGGCCAGCCCGGGCACGCCCGACGCGGGCAACTCGCGATCGATCAGGTCCTCGAGCGCACCGCCCGACGCGTCCGCGGCCGGAACGGCGAGGAACCCGAGCCCGGCGACCGCCAGGCCCAGCCCGAGCAGAACAATCGCTACCAGTCGCCGCATCGATGCACCCCCGGCTCCAGCCTCACATGCCTTCTGGACGGATCATCAACCCTAACCCACCCGGTCGCTCGGGCCATGGCCGCCTCCGGGCAGGTCCGAATGGTGTGGCACGGGCGCAGGGCATCAGCAAGCCCGTCCACACGAGGATCGGCGAGGTTCTGGGTGCTCGATCAGCCCTGGTCGCGCCGCTGTCCCGCTGGCCGGATGGGCCCTCGGGACTACCTGGTCGCTTCCAACGGGGCTGAGCTCTCGCGGGATGCTGCCGACGGCACCGCCAGTCGGTGTGCGGAGTCGTTCGCTTCGGTCGGGTCGGCCGAAGCGGATGACCGGCGGTCAGACCCGGACCCCGCAGCGCGGGAGCCGCCTGGCCGGCTGCGCCTCGGCACTGCGCCCCTCCGCGTCAGCGCAGGTCCCTCAGCCCGGCGTACGACGCTGAAGCCCCACTCGAGCCGACGGCGACCGCCGCCGCCCTGGCGCCGTGCGCAAGGCCTTCGGCGAGATCGCCACCACGGCCCAGCACCGTCGCCAGGCCACCGACGAACGCGTCTCCCGCCCCAGTCGTGTCGACCACCCGTTCCACCACCGCCGCCGGCTGGACGAACCGCTCCCCCGCCGCCGTTCCGGCGATGGCTCCGGCCGGGCCGAGGGTGACCACCACACTCGCCGGGCCGAGCCCGAGCAGCCGCTCAACCAGCTCCCGGTCGGGAACATCCCCGCCGAGCAGGAACGCAGCCTCGGTCTGGTTCACCACCAGCGGGTCGCAGGCCTCCAGCACGTCCGCGCCGAGCCGGGCGGCCGGCGCGGCGTTGAGCAGGAACCGGACGCCGTGCTCGCGGCACCGCCCGGCAAGGTACGACACCGTCTCCAGCGGCACCTCCAGCTGCATCACCACCAGGCGCGCAGCACGCCAGAGGTGCTCGCGGTCGGCCAGGAAGTCCGGCGTCACCCGCCCGTTGGCTCCGGCGGTGACGATGATCGAGTTCTCCCCGTCCGGCGTCAGTGTGATCAGCGCGACGCTGGTCGGCGCCGCGACCCGGCCCAGCCCGGACGCATCCGCGCCCGCGTCGGTCAGAGCCGAGACGAGCAGGTCGCCGTTCGCGTCCTGACCCACGCACCCGAGAAACGCCACGTCCGCACCGAGCAGCGCGGCCGCGATCGCCTGATTCGAGCCCTTTCCGCCCGGCGTGACCGTCAGCTCGGAGCCGGTTACCGTCTCGCCTCCGACCGGACGCCGGTCCACGTGCACCACGAGGTCGGCGTTCGCCGACCCCACCACCACCACGCCGGCCATCACCGGGCCAGCTCGAGGACGGCATGCGCGGTGGCGGTGTCGGTGACCAGCCGGTTGACGTAGCCGGCGCGTGCCGCCGCAGTGATCCCCTTCGCCTTGTTCGCGCCGACCGCCACACCGATCACGTGCGGCACCCGCGGCAGATCGGCCAGCTGCATCGAGATCATCCGGTCGGAGCCCGGGTAGGAAACCGGGGCTCCGTACTCGTCGAAGGTGCGGTTGCCGATCTCCGCCTCCGCCGTCCTCAGGTCGGCAATGACCCTCCTCAGCACGGTCGGCAGGGATGAGCGCACGCGCGGGGGTTCGCCAATGCCGAGCAGGGCGCATTTCGCCTGCCGCCACAGCCCGGTGACCCGCTTCACGCCGGGATCCTCCTGGAGCAGCTCGTAGAGCACCTCGGCCGGTTGTACCGGGGCGTGCAGCAGCACCGGCGTCGCCCCCGCGTTCACGGCCAGCAGTCGCGCGATCTCGTTGGTCTGATAGAACTCCTCGGGCTCGTCCATGCCGGCGACGATCGGCGCGACGAACACCCCCGGCAGGGGCACCAGCCGCTCGTGGGCGAGCCCGAGCATGGTCGCGCCGGGACCCACCAGCAGGGCGTCGCCCGCCTGCAACCCGGCCTCCTCCAGCAGCGTCGCCACGGCCGGTGCCTGCACTGCGGCCGGCAGGGCGCCCAGGACGTTCGGCGTGACCACGACGCGGAGCAGCCCGAGGTGGGCCTTCAGGGCCGCGGCCAGGGACTCCAGTTCACCGGCGGCCGGATCGCGAACCTCGATGTGCACCACCCCGCAGGCGCGCGCCTCGGCCAGCAACCGGCTCACCGTGGCCCGGCTGATGCCGAGCAACTCGCTGATCTCCTGTTGGTTGCGGTCCTCCTCGTAGTAGAGCCGGGCGCCGCGATACAGCATGTCGGCAGGAAACCGCAGCGACGGCCTCGCATCGCCGTTCTCGCCTCGTTGAGCCACCCTCGCTCCTCCCTGCAGAGGGATTCAGGCACACTGCCTGCACCTGCCTGCAGGGTCACGACTCTAGCAGCCGTGAACAAACGTTCTAGACAAATGTTCAGAGGATCCGCGTGCTGCCGTTCGCCGTGGCCGCCGCCGGGAGATTCCCGCTCCGGGCCCTGGCTGCGGAGAAGTACCCACCGCCCGGGCACGACTCGGGCCGCGGGCAACACTGGGAGACGTAACCGGACGAAGGAGCAAGCGATGAACACCCGCCTGAAGGCCCTCGCCGATGCCGGCGTCTCGATCTGGCTGGACGACCTGTCCCGCGAGCGGATCGAGAGCGGCAACCTGGCCGGGCTGATCCAGAACGACTCGGTGGTGGGCGTCACCACCAACCCCACGATCTTCGCCGCCGCCCTGAGCAGGGGCGACGCGTACACCCCCCAGCTGACCGCGCTCGGCGATGTGCCGACCTCGGAGGCGATCAAGCACCTGTGCGCGACGGACGTCCGCAATGCCTGCGATCTGTTCGAGTCCACCTTCCGCTCCAGCCACGGCTTCGACGGCCGGGTATCGATCGAGGTCGAACCCGCGTTGGCCCGGGACACCGACGCCACGATCGCGCAGGCGGCCGAGCTGCACGCGCTGGTCGGCCGCAAGAACGTGTTGATCAAAATCCCCGCGACGCTCGAGGGACTGCCGGGGATCACGGCGACCATCGCGGCCGGCATCTCGGTGAACGTGACCCTGATCTTCTCCATCGAGCGCTACCGCGCGGTGATCGACGCCTACCTTGCCGGCCTGGAGCAGGCCGCTGCCGCGGGACGCGAGCTGTCGGACATCCACTCGGTGGCCTCGTTCTTCATCTCCCGGGTCGACGTGGAGGTGGACTCCCGGCTGGCCGCGGTGAGCCGGTCGGACCTGGCCGGCAAGGCCGCGATCGCGAACGCGAAGCTCGCGCTGGGCGCGCACGCCGAGGCCTTCGGCTCCGAGCGGTTCGCCGCGCTGTCGGCGCAGGGCGCCAACGTGCAGCGCCCGCTGTGGGCGTCCACCGGCACCAAGAACCCGGCGTACTCCGACACCCTCTACGTGAGCGAACTGGTCGCCTCCGGCGTCGTCAACACGATGCCGGAGAAGACCCTGCGGGCGTTCGGCGACCACGGTGAGCCCGGGCTCCCGCTCGAAGGCCGGACAGCGGAGGGCAGAGCCGTCCTCGACGAGGTCAGCGCCGCCGGCGTCGACCTGGACGACGTGAATGCCGTCCTCGAGAACGAGGGCGTGGAGAAGTTCGCCAGGTCGTGGGAGGAACTCGTCGCGTCGGTGAAGTCCGCCCAGGCCGCACTCCGCTGACCCCGCGGACGGTCCCCTTGGGGCCCAGGTCAGCCGCTGGACGGGAAGGGGACGGTTCCTCTTTCCGTCCACCCGCCGTCGGCAAGGGGTTTCGCCGACGCGCTGCGAATCTCGGAACCGTCCCCAATCTCGTCCGTCAGGCGAAGGTGGTGTAGCTGAAGGCCGGGGGCCGGCGGAGTCCTGCGAGTTCGGCGAGGTCGTCGGCGGACGGCTGCCAGGTGGCCGCCTCGACGTTCGCGCGCACTTGCTCCGGGCGGGTCGCGCCGGAGATCACACTGCCGACTGCCCGCTGGGCGAGCAGGCCGCCGATCGCCAGCGTGAGCAGCGTGATGCCGCGGGCGTCCGCGAATGCCTGGAGTGCCTCGATGCGGTCCCAGTCGGCGCCGGCCAGACGCTTCGCCTGGTCGGTGCGGGCCAGCCGGGTCCCCTCCGGGGCGACCTCGTCGCGGCGGTACTTGCCGGTGAGCAGCCCGTACGCCAGCGGGAAGTACGGCAGGATGCCGACCCCGAGCCGCTCGCAGGCGGGCACGAGTTCGTCCTCGGCCGCCCGGTTGTACAGGGAGTACTCGTTCTGGGCGGAGATGAAGCGCTGCAGGCCCGAGCTGTGCGCGATCCAGTCGGCGTCCACCACCTGCCACGCGGACAGGTTGGACGAGCCGAGGTAACGCACCTTGCCCTCGGCGACCAGCTCGCTCATCGCCTCGAGGGTCTCCTCGATCGGCGTGATCGGGTCGGGACGGTGCAGCTGGTACAGGTCGATGTAGTCGGTGCCGAGCCGGCGCAGGCTGCCCTCCACGGCCCGACGCACGTAGCGACGACTGCCGTGCGCGCCGAAGTGCTCGGCGGTGTGCTCGCCCATGCCGAACTTGGTGGCGACGATCACGTCCTCGCGTCGGGAGCCCAGGGCGCGGCCGAGCAACTCCTCGCTGGCCCCGTCGGCGTAGGCGTCCGCAGTGTCGAAAAGGGTCACCCCCGCCTCGATCGCCGCGTCGACCACCGCCTTCGTCTGGTCGGCATCGATCCGGGCTCCGAAGGCGTTGCAGCCCACCCCGACCACCGACACCATCAGTCCACTGTTTCCAAGAGGTGCGTAGCGCATGAGGCCATTATGGGCACGGCCATACGATGTGCCTGCACCCGATCGTCCACAGGAGGACCCCCGTGATCGTCGCCACACCCGTCACCGAAGCAGGACTCTCCGCCGCAGCCTGGGGCAAGGCCCACTGGATCGGCGTCGCGGACGTCGAGGACGGGCAGGTACGCGCCTGGCAGATCCACGAGGTCGCCTGGGACGTCTCCCACGACGAGGGCACGCACGGTTCCCACCACGCCCGGATCGTCCGCTTCCTCAAGGAGCAGGGCATCCAGGCCGTCGTGGTCGACCACATGGGCGAGGGCATGCAGCGCGTGATGCACACCATGGGCATCCCGCTGCTGCCGGCCAGCCCCGGGGACGCGCAGGCGTCCGTCCTCGCCGCGGTCACTGCAGCCAGGAGCTGAACGCCTCAGCCGACCCCCTGCGCCGGGAGGTCGCCCCGCCATCCTCACGACGGGGACCAGACCCCTCGCCGATGACCGCCGGTCACACCCCGGGCGTCCGCTACCAGCCCGGCCAGCGCAGAACCAGGTCGGCGGACTCCTTGTGCGCGGCGACCAGCGCCGCGTTGCGCTCGTCGGAGCCGAACACGTGCCGGCGGGCGTGTTCGGGTGACTTGCCGAAGTGCTCGTGGCGCTCGATCAGCCGGGTCACCCGCAGGCCATCGCTGGGCGCTTCGACGAACCACACCTCGTCGAGCTGCTCACGCACCGCCCGCCAGACGGGATCGGGGTGCAGCAGGTAATTGCCCTCCGTCACCACGACCGGGCACTCCGGCGGGACGGCGATCGCGCCGGCGACCGGGTCCTCGATGTCGCGGCGGTACTCCGGGGCGTAGACCACCTCCCCGGCGTTGTCCCGCAGGCGGCGCAGCAGGGCGGCGTACCCCGCGGGGTCGAAGGTGTCCGGGGCGCCGCGGCGGCCCGCCCTGGCATCGCCCGCGATCACGGACGCCGCCAGGTGGAACCCGTCCATCGGCACGACGACCGCCGTGCCCTCAGCGTTCCGGTTCAGCTCGTCGGCGAGCAGCCCGGCCAGCGTCGACTTGCCCGCACCGGGCGCCCCACACAGCCCGACGACCACGCGGGAGGCGCCGACTGCCCGGGTCCGCAACCGGGCAGCCAGCGCCGGCAGGTCCACCGGCAGCACACCAGGATTCACCCCGCTACCGCCTCCTCGTGGCCCACCGCGTACTGCATGACCAGTTCCTCGGTCGCCTCCGCGCGACTGATCTCCTTCACCGTCCGGCCCTCCCGCATCACGATCACCCGATCACTCATCCCGAGCACCTCCGGCAGTTCGGAGGAGATCATGATGATCGCCACGCCCTGCTCGGCAAGGTCGGACATGATCTGGTAGATCTCGGCCTTGCTGCCCACGTCGATGCCGCGGGTCGGCTCGTCCATGATGAACACCTTGATGCCGAGGCTCAACCACCGCGCCAGCACGACCTTCTGCTGGTTGCCCCCGCTCATGTTCACCACCATGAAGTTCTGGCCAGGCGTCTTGATCCGCAGGCTCTCGATCCACTTCGCGACCAGGCTCTTCTCCTCCCTCAACCGGAGGACGCGGTACCGGGCCAGCCGGTCCAGTCCGGAGACCGTGATGTTGAAGAACACCTGCAGCTTGAGCAGCAGCCCCTCCTTCTTGCGGTCCTCGTTCACCAGCGCCACGCCGTGGTTGATCGCGTCCCTTGGCGAACGGGGTCGATACGGCTGGCCGTGCAGCCGCATCTGCCCGGACGTGGCCTTGTCGGCCCCGAAGATCACCCGGGCCACCTCGGTGCGGCCCGATCCGGTGATGCCGGCCAGGCTCACGATCTCGCCGGAGCGGACCGAGAAGCTCACGTCGCGGGCCAGCTTCGGCTGGGCCAGGCCGCTCACCTCCAGGACGACCTCGCCGGGCTCGGTGCGGCGCTTCGGGAAGACGTCGACGAGGTCGCGGCCGACCATCAGGCGGACCAGGTCGTCCATGGTGACGTCGGCGACCTTTCTGGTGTCGACGTAGCGTCCGTCCTTCAGCACGGTCACCTCGTCGGCGAGTTCGAAGATCTCCTTCAATCGGTGCGAGATGTAGACGATCCCGATCCCGGAGGCCTGCAAGCGACGCACCACGTCGAAGAGCCGCTCGATGTCCCGCTCGCCGAGCACTGCGGACGGCTCGTCCATGATCAGGACGCGCGTGTTCCGGTTCAGCGCCTTGGCGATCTCCACCATCTGCTGCTGAGCCACGGTGAGCGACCCGGTCAGCGTGTCGACGTCCAGTCCCACGTCCAGGCTGTCGAGCAGTTCCCGCGACCGCCGTCGCACCGTCGACCAGTCGACCCGGCCGGCCTTCTTCGGCAGGTGGCCGAGGAAGATGTTCTCGGCGATCGTCATGTGCTGGGTGAGATTGAACTCCTGGTAGATCGTCGAGATCCCGAGCCGCTCGGCGTCCGCCGGGGTGCGGATGTCCACCGGACTGCCCTCGAAGAGGATCTCGCCCTCGTCCCTGGTGTAGGCCCCGGAGAGGATCTTGATCAGGGTGGACTTGCCAGCACCGTTCTCGCCCAGCAGCGCGTGCACCTGACCGGCGCGCACACTCAGGTGCACCCCTTCGAGCGCCTTCACGCCGGGGAACTCCTTGCCGATGCCCTGCATCTGGAGCAGCAGGTGCTCCGTGGCCTGCGCCGTCATCGCGACCGCCTCACTTGCGGTGGGTGAGCTGGTCGACCGAGACGGCCGCGATCACCAGGACGCCGGTGACGAGCACCTGGTACGTCGTGGGGATGCCCATCAGCTGCAGCCCCGCGCGCAGGATGCCGACGATCATCACGCCGATCAGGGTGCCGGCCATGCTGCCCCGGCCGCCGAACAGGCTGGTGCCACCGATCACTGCTGCCGTGATCGCGTCCATGTTGCCGTTGGACGACTCACCCGCATTGGGGTCGCCGACCCCGGTGCGCGCGATCTGGAGCAGGGCAGCGATGCCGTAGGCCATGCCTGCGACGGTGTACACGGCGAGCAGCACCCGCTTCGTGTTGATGCCCGCCAGCCGGGCGGCCTCGATGTTGTCGCCGACCGCGTAGACCGAGCGCCCCGCCGCGGTGTACTTCATCATGAACCAGGCCACGACGTAGAGAATCAGCAGGAGCAGGATGCCCGGTGGCGGCAACTCCGTACCGCCCACCTTGATCGGTGTGCCCAGGAACAGCAGCGGGGCCTGCTCGTCGGTGAGGGTGATCGTGGACGTGCTGTAGATGCGCTTCAGCGCCCAGGCGATGTTCATGGTGCCGAGGGTCACGATGAAGGCTGGTAGTCCCACCCCCGTGACCAGCGCGCCGTTGAGGAAGCCGAACAGGACGGCGACGCCGATGCCCAGGAGCATGGCCAGCCAGGGGTTGAGGCCACCACGGACGGCGAAGCCGGCCATGAGCAGCCCGGAGAGGCCCATCAGCATGCCGCAGGACAGGTCGATGCCGGTGGTGACGATGATGAGGGTCTGGCCGATCGCCATCACGCCGACCACCATCACCTGCTGGAGGATGAGCGAGAAGGTTCCGGGCGAGAGGAACCGGGGTGCCGTGATGGCGAAGAAGACGCTGACCAGTACCAGGGCCGCGGCCGGGCCGAAGATCGGCGAGGCGAGGAGGGTACTGACGAAGGCAGGGCGAGTGCGGACGGTGGCGCTCTGCGCTGAGCTCATTGCTGTGGTGACCTTTCCCGTGGGTCGGGGTGGTGGCGGCGCGTAGCCGCCACCACCCGTCCGGATCCGACTACTTCTCGCCCCAGCAGTTCGCTGCGCCGAAAGTGGAGTCCTTGCTGTCGACGCCGGTCTGCGCCTGGTCGGTGATCAGGGTGACGCCGGTGTCGGTGTAGCCGGACGGCTTGGTGCCGTCCTTGGCGTACTTCACGATCGCCTCGACGCCGAGCGAGGCCATCTTCAGCGGGTACTGCTGCGAGGTCGCAGCGATCTTGCCGTCAGTCACGCCCTGCACGCCCTGGCAGCCGCCGTCCACCGAGACGATGGTGACGTTCTTCTCCAGGCCCGCGTTCTTCAGGGCCGTGTAGGCGCCGAAAGCTGCCGGCTCGTTGATCGTGTAGACGAGGTTGATGTCCTTGTTCTTCTGCAGGCAGGTCTCCATCGCGGTCTGGCCCTCGGTCTGGTCACCGTGGGTGTCCTGCGAGCAGACGACCTCCTTGCTGGTGGCCAGGTCGGTGGAGTCCTCGGCAACGCCGGAGACCAGACCCATGCCCTGGAGGAACCCGTTGTGGCGCTGCGCACCGACGGTGATGCCGGGCTGCAGGTCGAGGGTGGCGATCACCGGGGTCTTGCCGGCGAACTTCACCTTCGACCACTGGCCGATCAGTTCGCCCGCCTTGAAGTTGTTCGTTGCGAACAGCGCATCGGTGGCGTCCTGCGGATCGGTGGCCGTGTCGAGTGCGATCACGACGACGCCCGCGTCCCGGGCCTTCTTGATCGACGGGACGATGGCGGAGGTGTCACTGGGCGTGATCAGGATTCCCTTGGCGCCCGCGTTGATCATGTTCTCCATGGCCGTAACCTGGCCCTCGTTGTCGCCGTCCTTGGCGCCGGCGCCGGTCATCAGCGTCGCACCGAGTTCGTCGGCCTTCGACTGGGCGCCTTCGCGCATCTTGACGAAGAACGGGTTGGTCTCGGTCTTGGTGATCAGTCCGACGACGACCTTGTCAGAGCCGCCTCCGGTGCTGCCGCCGGCGGACGGCGCGGCCGCTCCGGAGCTGCAGGCGGCGAGTACGAAGGGAAGAGTGATCGCAACCGCGGCTGCGAGTTTGCGGAACATCTGTTGCCTTTCTTCTTTGGAAGGATCAATGCGGGTACCCGATGCGGAATCTATCGCACCAAAGAAGAACAAAGAAGTGTTTGCGAAAAGGTCACAAAACAACCATTGGCGGGCCATTTGTGTTGTTTCTCACGTACCCGCCCGTGCATTTGTTTGAATGCTATCCGAGCCAGGGCTCGGGGATCCGGCCGGGTGGTCGCCGAACCCACACCGGACGCCTGTCCCTGTGGGTTCGCTGTGGGTCACCGTTGCGCCCATTGTGCGTGCCACTACGGCACCCGCACCGTCGCACCGACCCCGCGATTCCAGTCGGGCGCCGCAGGACAGATCTTTCGCAGACGCGAGTTGCCTTTTGGCTTTCGCGTCAAACGATCACCGGGATCGGTGGGCCTGTGGGGTCTGCTCCGACGGAATTCAACATCCGGGTGACTGCCGTCCAAAAACTCCTGGAACCGGTCACGAACAAAGCCCGCCGGGGCCCGCCAGCAGCGCGCAGCCGACCGGGTCCAGGCGCACCGGAAGGCTCGCAGGGGGGCGTCCGTGGGCTGTGCCGTCGGGCGTCCGCACCGTCGCCTGCGACCCGTCGGGGAGACGGACGGTGAACTCGCTGCCGCCCCTGCGGGCCTGCCCCTGCAGCACCGGAACGTCCGTGCCCGCCGCGTCCACGACCAGGCCGTCCGGGCCGACCGCGACCACTCCCGAAGCCCCGGTCCAGCCCAGCGCGGCCGCGGACTCCGCCGCAAGGAACGGCCCGTAGCCGAGGAAGGCGGCGACCTCCTGGCTGGCCGGGCGCCGCCAGAGCGCAGCCGGCCCGTCCACCTGCAGCAGGCGACCCTCAGCCAGGACCGCCACCCGGTCGGCGAGCGCGAACGCCTCGTCCTGATCGTGGGTGACGTAGAGCGCAGGGACGCCCGCCGCCCGCAGGGTGTCGTCCAGCACCCCGACGAGGTGCTCGCGCAGCCCGCGGTCGAGCGCAGACAGCGGCTCGTCGAGCAGGAGCAGCCGCGGATCCGCGGCCAGTGAGCGGGCCAGCGCGACCCGCTGGGCCTGGCCCCCGGACAACGCGGTCACCGGACGCGGGCCGTACCCGTCCAGCCCCACCAGCTCCAGCAGTGCGGCCACCCGCCGTTCGCGCTGCCGTCGCGGCCTCCCCGCGAGCGCGTAGCCGACGTTTCCCGCGACCGACAGGTGCGGGAACAGCTGGCCGTCCTGGAACATCACCACGAAGCCGCGCTTGTGCACCGGCACCGCAGCCAGGTCCTCCCCGTTCCAGCTGACCGAGCCGGCGACGAGCGGCTCGAGGCCGGCGATCGCCCGCAGCAGGGAGGACTTGCCCGAGCCGGAGGCGCCGAGCACCGCCACCACCTCGCCGGGCGCGACATCGATCGACACGCCGTCGAGCGCAGCCACGGGCCCGTAGCGGACCACGGCGTCGCGGACGGACAGCCCCGCACTCACCACGGGTGTACCTCCTTCGGCCCGATCCACTCCGCCAACCCCATCACGAGCGCGGTCAGCACCGCCAGCACCACGGACGCTGCCATGGCCATGCCGAAGTTCTCCGCGCCCGGCCGTCCGATCAGCTGGAAGATCACCACCGGCAGCGTGGGCCGGTCGGGGCGGGAGAGGAAGGAGGTGGCGCCGAACTCGCCCAGGCTGGTCGCGAACGCGAAGCCGACGGCCAGGCCCAGGCCGCGCAGGGCGAACGGGGCATCGATGGTGGCCATCACCCGCCCTGGACCGGCGCCCAGGGTGGCCGCGGCCTCGTGCAACCGTGGATCGATCGCGCGCAGGGTCGGCAGCAGTGTCCGCACGACCAGGGGCAGCGCCACCATCGCCTGGGCGATCGGGATCAACACCCAGCTGGAGCGCAGGTCGAGCGGCGGCCGGTTCAGCGTGATCAGGAAGCCGAAACCGACCGTGACCGCCGACACCCCCAGCGGCAGCATGAACACCGCGTCCACCCCCCGCATCACCCTCCGTCCGGGCGCGGAAGCGGGACGCCGCGACAATACGTAGCTGACCAGCAGGCCGAGCCCGACGGCGATCCCTGTGGCGGCCAGCCCGATCACGAGCGAGTTGGCCAGCGCCTGCCAGACGCTCACCGTGAACGCCCCTGCAGCACCGGACAGGGCGGCGTAGTTGGCCGCGCCGATCCCGTCCGCTGTGACGAAGGACCGCCAGACCAGCGACACCATCGGCAGCACGAGCAGGCCCAGCACGACGGCCGCGGTGACCAGTACCGCAGGCAGGTCGGACGCGCGCAGCGGTGCGTCCACCCGGTTGCCGGACAGCCGCAGCGCCCGCTCCTGGCGGGCCCGCGTGGCGCCGGCGATCATCAGCGAGGCGCCCACCACCAGCAGTTGCAGGATCGATAGCGCTGCCGCGGCGGACAGGTCGAGCAGCTGGGTGGTCTGGTACCAGATCTCGGTCTCGATCGTCCCGTAGCTCTGTCCGCCCAGCACCAGCACCACTCCGAACGCGGACGCGCAGAACAGGAAGACCAGAGCGGCTGCCGAGGCGATCGCCGGGGCCAGGGCCGGCAGGGTGACCGTGGCCAGCACCCGGGCACGTCCCGCCCCGAGCGTGCGTGCGGCGTCCTCTGCACGCGGATCGAGCCGCGACCACAGCGCGCCGACCGTCCGCACGACCACCGAGTAGTTGAAGAACACCAGCGCGGCCACAATGCCCGCCAGCGATTCCTGCAGGCCGAGCGAGCCGAGCAGCCCTGCCGGCGCGAACAGTGCCGAGAACGCGACGCCGACCACCACAGTGGGCAGCACGAACGGGACGCTGACCACCGCGCGCACGAGCCGGCGTCCGGGGAACCGGCAGCGGTACAGCACATAGGCGCCGGGGACGCCGAGCAGGACCGAGCCGAAGGTACCCAGCACCGCCTGGGTCAGCGTCTGGACGAGGATCCGCCAGGTGCGCGGTGCGGCCAGCAACTCCTGGACGCCGGCCAGCGACCACTCCCGGTCCACCACGAACCCGCGGGCGACCAGGGCGGTCACCGGCCAGACGAAGAACGCAGCAAGGAACGCCACCGGGAGGGCTGCGGCCGCCGCCCACACCCACGGGTTCCCGCCCACCCCGCGGTACCGCGTCCGAGGTCCGGGGACGGTTCCTTTTCCGTTCAGGCCCGCAGCCTGAACGGAAAAGGAACCGTCCCCCTTTTCGTTCACCTGCTCACCCGCTCGCCTGAACGGGAAAGGAACCGTCCCCGTTTCCGTTCACCCGATGACCGTTGCCGTCCAGGCCTTGATCCACTCGTCGCGCTTCGCTCCGATCTCGGTGGCCGGCACCTGGATCGGGTCGGTCACGACCGGAGCATAGGTCGCCCAGTCGGCGGGCAGCTTCACGTCGGGGTCGACCGGGTCCATGTACATCTGCTCGGGGATCTGTGCCTGAACCTGCTCGGAGAGCATGAAGTCGACGAACGCGCGCGCCCCGACCTCGTTCTGCGCGCCGGCCAGGACGCCGGCGTACTCGACCTGCCGGAAGCAGGTCTTGGTGAGGGCCTGGGTGGCGTGCTCGTAGGCCGGCGAGGACGAGTACGACACCACCAGGGGGTAGGCGCCCTTCCCTGACGAGCCGGAGAACGCGACGGTGTACGCGTCCGTCCAGCCCTTCACGACCTTCACCCCGTTCGCCTTCAGGGCCTTCCAGTAGTCCAGGTAGCCGTCCTCGCCGTTCGCGCCGACCGTCGCGGCAAGGAAGGCCATCCCCGGAGAGGAGGTCGCCGGGTTCTCCACCACGAGCAGGTCCTTGTACTCGGGCTTGAGCAGGTCGTCCAGCGTCTGCGGAACAGCGATCCCCTTGTTCTTGAACCACGTCGTGTCGGCGTTCAGGCACACGTCGCCGTAGTCGATCGGGGTCAGCGAGTTCGAGCCGTCCGCGGCGTATGCCTCCGCGCCCTTCGGCAGGTCGGGCGAGGCGTACGGGCTGAGGATGCCGGCGCCGATCGCGCGTCCGGCGAAGGTATTGTCGATGCCGTAGACCACGTCACCCATCGGGGCGTCCTTGGTCAGGATCAGCTGGTTCACCACCGTCCCCACATCGCCGGGCGCGACGTAGGTCACGTCGTAGCCGGTCTCGGAGGCGAACTTCGCGATCGTCGCCTTGTCCAGGGCGAACGAGTCGTGGGTGACCACGGTCAGGGTCTTGCTCTGGGTGGGCGCGGACGGGGTGTCCGTGCCCACCGAGGTTCCCGTTCCGCTCGCGGTTCCCGCGCACCCCGCCAGCAGGACGGCCGCGGCAGCGGCCACCAGTGACTTCCGAATGAACATCCTTCGACTCCTCCAGCTTCGGAGGGCCCGGGAACGACCCCGGGGAGAAATCCCGACTCCCTACGCCGGTGCGAACCGGATCAGGTTCGAGGGTCTGCGGCCTCCCGCACTCTCAGCGCCCCGTGGCGCTCCCCTGTCGGTGCGCAACGATACCAGCGCCGGGCGGCAACCCTGCCATCGGCCAGGCTCGCCAGCCGTGCACACGCCGGGCAGCGAACCCCGGACGGGAACGGTGAACCTGCGAAGGGGAGGTCGGTGTGGATCGCGAATCGGTGGGCGAATCCGTGTCCGCCCGGGCGCGATTGTGCCAGTCTTGGGCGCATGACCGCGCAGTCCGATGCCATCGAGACCATCAAGAACGGCTACACCTTCACCACTCCGTCCATCGACCTGGGCGTCCTGATGGTGGACTCCGAGGCGCACCCCGAGGTCAGGGTCCGGTTGTCCCTTTCAATGCTGAACCGGCACGGCCTCGTCGCCGGCGCCACCGGCACCGGCAAGACCCGCACGCTGCAGCTGCTGGCCGAGCAGATCTCGGCGGCGGGCGTGAGCGTCTTCGCCGCCGACATCAAGGGTGACCTGTCCGGCATCGCCATCCCCGGCGAACCCAGTGAGAAACTGCTCGCCCGCACGCAGAAGATCGGCCAGGACTGGAAGCCTGCCGGCTGCCCCACCGAGTTCTACGCGCTCGGCGGCCAGGGCACCGGCGTCCCGCTGCGCGCGACCGTTTCGTCCTTCGGCCCGATCCTGCTCAGCAAGGTACTGGGACTGAACGAGACCCAGGAGTCCAGCCTCGGGCTGGTCTTCCACTACGCCGATACCCAGGGCCTCCCGCTGCTCGACCTCGCCGACCTGAAGCAGGTCCTGCAGTACCTCACCTCCGATGAGGGCAAGGCCGAGCTGAAGGACATCGGCGGGCTGAGCGCCGCCACCGCGGGCGTGATCCTGCGCAGCCTGGTCACCCTGCAGACCCAGGGGGCGGACGAGTTCTTCGGCGAGCCGGAGTTCGACACCGCGGACCTGATCCGCACCTTCAACGGCAAGGGCGTGATCTCGCTGCTCGAGCTGCCGAACCTTCAGGATCGCCCGGCCATCTTCTCCACCTTCCTGATGTGGGTGCTGGCCGACCTGTTCCACGACCTACCCGAGATCGGGGATGTGGACATCCCCAAACTCGTGTTCTTCTTCGACGAGGCGCACCTGCTCTTCGACGGCGCGTCCAAGGCATTCCTGGACGCGATCGCACAGACCGTCCGGCTGATCCGCTCGAAGGGTGTGGGCATCTTCTTCGTCACCCAGTCCCCGACCGACGTCCCCGACAACGTGCTGGCCCAGCTCGGCTCACGCGTCCAGCACCAGCTGCGGGCCCACACCCCGAACGATGCGAAGGCGCTGAAGGCCACCGTCCAGACCTACCCGACCAGCCAGTACGACCTGGCCGAGACCCTGCAGGGCCTGGGCATCGGCGAGGCGATCGTGACCGTGCTGAACCCGGACGGCGCCCCCACCCCGGTCGCGTGGACGCGGATGCTGGCCCCCCAGGCGTCCATGGGCCCGATGCCGGCCGACTGGCTGGCCAAGGGCGTCGCGTCCTCGGCGCTGCAGGCCAAGTACGGTCAGGAGATCAACCGGGACTCCGCCTACGAGATGCTGACCCGCAAGCTCGAGGCGGGCGCGGCGAAGGCCCAGGCAGAACAGCAGGCCGCGGCAGAGGCGAAGGAGCGCGCGGCACAGGAGAAAGCCGCGGCCCGTCAGGCCCCGCGACAGACCTCCTCGTCCCGCCGCGCGCCGAAGTCGGGGGTGGAAAAGGTGCTCAGCTCGCCGACGTTCTGGAACCAGGCGATGCGGGTCGGCGGCGACATCGTGCGCACCATGTGGGGTACCGCCCGCAGGTAGGGCACCCCACGCTCAGCCCGCGAGGTCTGCCAGCGGAACGGACGGGTCGCCCAGCACCGCCGGGTCGATCACCGTGCGGCCGCGGATCAGCGACTGGACGGCGTCCATGGTGTCCCAGGTGTTGACGTGCATGCCCGCGAGCAGGCGGACGCCGGAGCCGGTCGGCTCCGTCCAGAACGCCATGAACTCCCCACTGCGGGGATCCCCGCGCACCACCAGCCGGATCGCGGCGTCGGGCGGAACGTAGCCGGCATACTCCAGGCCGGCCTCATACTGGTCGGAGAAGAAGAACGGGACCGGGTCGTAGCTGATCTCGGCTCCCGCCATCGACCGGCCGGCGGCGAGGCCGCCGTCGTGGGCGTTCGCCCAGTGCTCGACCCGCAGCCGGCGGCCGAACAGCGCGCTGTCCCAGCGGGCAACGTCCCCGGCAGCCCACACCCCGTTCAGGCTGGTGCGCAGCCGTGCGTCCGTGACCACCCCGTCCTCGACCACCGCGCCGGCGGCCTCGGCGAGTTCGGTGCGCGGCCGGATGCCGACGCCGACCACGACCAGGTCGGCCGGGACGGTCACGTCGCCCTCGGTGACCACGCCGTTCACCCGGTGCTCGCCGGTGAAGCCCACGACGCCCGTGCCCAGCCGCAGCTCCACCCCGTGCGCAGCGTGCAGGTCGCCGAACCACGCGCCGATCTCTGCACCGACCACTCGCTCCAGCGGAACCGGCTGTGGTTCGATCAGGGTCACCCGGCAGTCGTTCGCCCGCGCCGCCGCCGCGACCTCCAGCCCGATCCAGCCGCCGCCGACGACCACCACATCACGGCCATCCCCGAGCGCCTCGCGCAGGCTCAGCGACTCGTCCACCGTGCGCAGGTAGTGGATGCCGGGAAGGTGGGCCCCCGGCACGCGCAGTGTCCGCACCGCCGAGCCGGTGGCCAGCAACGCACGATCCCACGACAACTCGGTGCCGCCCCTCAGCGTCGCCGTGCGCCCGGACGCGTCCAGGGCCACCACGGGATCGCCGATGAGGGGGATCACGCCCTGTTCGGCGTACCACCCGGGCGGGTGCGGGAACACCGCGTCGATCCCCGCCGTGCCGAGCAGCACGTCCTTCGACAGCGGCGGACGCTCGTAGGGCAGGTGGTCCTCTTCTGTGACCAGCGTGATCGGGGCGTCCCGGTCGTGTTCCCGGATTCCCTCGATGGCCTTCGCGGCGGCCAGGCCGCCGCCGATGATCAGGTAGCGCGCGCCCATGCTTCCTTTGTACCCGCTGGCACCGCATCCGACCCGCTCCACGCGGGGAGCGGGTTCGGAGCCTTCCCCGGCTCGGCGGTCAGGCGTAGTTACCGGAGTGCAGCACGTTCTGGTAGTGGACCCGCTCATAGATGGAGGCATCGGGCACGGACGCTGCGCTCATCGAGCCGCGCAACTGCATGACACTCTCGTACTCGTGGGCGGCCAGCCAGGTCTCCACCTCGGCCAGCATCAGCGTGATCGCCTCGGGCCCCCGGCGCAGGACGGCCGATGCCGTGCAGGCCACGTCCGCACCGACCAGCATCGCCTTGATCACCTCCGCGCCGGAATGGACGCCCGAAGTGGCCGCCAGCGACACCTCCGGCAGCTGCCCGCGCAGGATGCCCAGCCAGCGCAGCACGATCCGCTGGTCGTCGGGCTCGGAGAGGTCCGCCCGGGCCAGCAGGGTGAGCCGTTCCAGGTCGATGTCGGGCGCGTAGAAGCGGTTGAACAGCACCAGGCCGTCGGCGCCGGCGTCGACCGCGAGCGAGGCGAACTTCGACATCGCGGAGTAGTAGGGCGAGAGCTTCACCGACAGCGGAATGTCGACAGCGATCTTCACCGCCTCGATCGCCGCCAGGTGGGACAGCTCGATGTCGGCACTGCCGATCCGCGGATCTGCGGCCATCGTGTAGAGGTTCAGCTCCAGCGCATCGGCGCCCGCGTCGGCGAGCTCCTTCGCGTAGCGCTGCCAGGAGCCCGGCCGGGTCGCGTTGAGGCTGGCGATCACCGGGATCTTCAGCTGCTCCTTGGCCGCGCGGACCAGGCGGACGAACCGCGCCGCGCCGAACTCGGGCTGCTCGAGGTCAGGCAGCGGGGCGCCGGTGAACTCGGCGAAGTCCTCACCGGTCGACATCAACTCCGACAGCCTGCCCTCCTCGGAGAGCACCTCCTCCTCGAACAGGGAGGGCAGCACGACCGCGGACGCTCCTGCCGCCTCCATCTCGAGCAGTGCGTCGATCCGACCGGTCGGCGGGATCGCCGAGACGATCAGCGGACCCGACAGCGGCAACCCGAGGTAGGTCGTTGCCATTTGGGGCCTCATGATTCCTCCTTGACCGTCGGCAGGGTGCGCTCCACACCGGCCAGTTGCGTGTAATAGTGCCAGCGTTCGTCGGCGTCCGCTTGTGCGAGTTTTGCCAATTCGTCGGCACGGGCCGGATTCGCCCTCGCCAGCATGGCGAATCGCGCCTCACTCAGCATGAAATCGCGCACCGGAATCGTCGGCGGCTTGCTGTCCAGGTGCAGCGGGTGGCCGGCCTCGCCGGGCCGGAACCGGTACAGCGGCCAGTAACCGCTGGCCACGGCGTCGGCCTGGTGGCTCATCGAGGTGGCCATGTCGATGCCGTGCGCGATGCAGGTGGAGTAGGCGATCAGCAGGGACGGGCCCGGCCAGGCCTGTGCCTCCAGCATCGCCCGCACCGCCTGCTGCTGGTTCGCGCCGATGGCCAGCTGCGCGACATAGACGTCGCCGTAGGCCTGGGCGAGCATGCCGAGATCCTTCTTCGGGGTGCCCTTGCCTGCGGTGGCGAACTTGGCCGTGGCCCCCCGCGGACTCGCCTTGGACGCCTGCCCGCCGGTGTTGGAGTACACCTCGGTGTCGAGAACGAGGATGTTCACGTTCCGGCCGCTCCCGAGCACGTGGTCGAGTCCGCCGTAGCCGATGTCGTAGGCCCAGCCGTCGCCTCCGACGATCCACACCGACTTCTCCACCAGCTCGTCGGCCAGCGAGAGCAACCGCCGGGCGAGGAACGAAAGCGACGCCTCCTGCTCGTCCCGGGCATCTGCTCCGGGTCCGGCGTGCCTGGCCAGCACTTCCTTCAGCGCGGCGACGCGCGCGCGCTGGGCCGCCAGGCCGGCCTCATCGGTCGAACCGGCGCCAAGGATCGCGTCCGCCAGCTCGGCGCCGACCTCGCGGCGCAGTTGCCCGAGCAGGCGCCGGGCCTCGTCGTGCTGCTTCTCCCAGGCGATCCGCATGCCCAGGCCGAACTCGGCGTTGTCCTCGAACAGCGAGTTCGACCACGCCGGGCCGCGGCCGTCCGCGTTCGTGGTGTACGGCGTGGTGGGCAGGTTGCCTCCGAAGATGGACGAGCAGCCGGTGGCGTTCGCGATGACCATCCGGTCGCCGAACAGCTGGGTGAGCGTCTTGATATAGGGCGTCTCGCCGCAGCCGGAGCAGGCCAGGGAGAACTCGAACAGCGGCTGCAACTGGGCCACGCCCTTCACCTGGTCGAGGCGTACCTGGGTCCGGTCGGTCTCGGGAAGGCCGAGGAAGAAGCTGAACCGCTCCCGCTCGGCGTCCCGGTGCTCGCGGGCCGGCTCCATGTCCAGCGACTTGTGCTTGAGCTCGCTCTTCGAGCGCGCAGGGCAGATGTCGGAGCAGATCCCGCAGCCGGTGCAGTCGTCGGGCGCGACCTGGACGATCAGCCGCCGGCCCGGGAGCGCACGGTCCTTGTACTCCTTGTCCTTGAATCCCTCCGGCGCACCGGCGAGGTCCTTCGGGCGGGCCAGCTTGATCCGGATCGCGCTGTGCGGGCAGACCACTGCGCACTTGCCGCAGTCGATGCACAGCGACGGGTCCCAGATCGGCAGCTCGGCGGCCAGGCCGCGTTTCTCCCACTGCGCCGTTCCGGTGGGCCACGCGCCGTCCACCGGGAGCGCGCTCACCGGCAGCAGGTCGCCCTGGCCGTGCAGCATCGCGCCGGTGACCCGGCGCACGAAGTCGCCGGCGGGCTCGGGCAGCGGCGGCAGCCGATGCCCGTGGCCGGAAGGACGCAGCCCGGCCGGCAGCGGGTGCAGCGCGGCGATGGCTGCGTCCACTGCGGCGAAGTTGCGCTCCACAACGGTGCGCCCGCGCCGTCCGTAGGTCTTCTCGATCGAGGCCTTGATCGCTGCGATCGCCTCGTCGGCCGGCAGTGCCCCGGACAGGTAGAAGAAGCAGGGCTGCATCACGGTGTTGATCCGCTTGCCGAGCCCCGCGGACCGCGCAACCGCCTCCGCGTCGATCACCCAGGTGCGCAGCCGCTTGGCCGCGATCTCGGCCTGCACCTCGACCGGCAGGTGGTCCCAGGTGTCCTCGCCCCACGGGGAGTTGAGCAGCAGGGTTCCGCCCGGTTTGGCCACGTCGACGGTCTTCATCGAGGTGAGCAGCTCGAACTGGTGGACGGCAACGAAGTCGGCCGCGTCCACCAGGTAGGTGGAGCGGATCGGGGTGCGGCCGAACCGCAGGTGCGACACCGTGACCGCGCCCGACTTGCGGGAGTCGTAGACGAAGTAGCCCTGCGCGTGCACGTCCGGCTGCGCCCCGAGGATCTTCACCGAGTTCTTCGCCGCCCCGACGGTCCCGTCCGAGCCGAGGCCGAAGAACACCGCGGACGCCTGCTCGGCCGGCGGGCGGAACTCCGCGTCCGGGGAGAGCGAGAGGTGGGTGACGTCGTCGGTGATGCCGACCGTGAACCGCGGCTTCGGCGACGCCGTGGCCAGCTCGTCGAAGACGGCCTTCGCCATCTGTGGGGTGAACTCCTTCGAGGACAGCCCGTAGCGTCCGCCGATCACGCGGGGACGCTGCATCGCGCCCGCCAGCGCGACCAGGACGTCCGAGTGCAGTGGCTCTGCCGGGGCGCCGATCTCCCTGGTCCGGTCGAGCACGGCGATCGAGGCGACCGTGGCCGGAAGGGCGGCGAGGAACGCCTCGACCGGGAACGGCCGGTACAGCCGGACGGTGAGCAGGCCGACCTTCTCGCCGCGGCGCACCAACTCGTCGACCGTCTCGGCAAGGCAGCCGGCGGCCGACCCCATCACGACCACCACCCGCTCGGCGTCGGGCGCGCCGTGGTAGTCGACCAGGGAGTATCGCCGGCCGGTGCGCCCGGCGAGCTCTTCGAACACCTCCTCGACCACGGCGGGCACGGCGAAGTGGAACGGGTTGGCGGCCTCGGCGGCCTGGAACCAGGTGTCCGGGTTCGCCGCCGTGCCCCGCAGCACGGGCGCGTCCGGGGTGAGCCCGCGCTCGCGGTGCGCCAGCACGTCCTCCTCGCGCACCAGGGCGCGCAGGTCCGCCTCGGCCAGTAGCTGGATCGTGTTCACCTCGTGGCTGGTGCGGAAGCCGTCGAAGAAGTGGACGAAGGGCACCCGGGTGCGCAGGCTGGCCGCGTGCGCGACCAGCGCGAAGTCGTGGGCCTCCTGCACGCTGGACGCGCACAGCATCGCCCAGCCGGTGGTGCGGGCCGCCATCACGTCGGAGTGGTCGCCGAAGATGCTCAGCGCGTGGGTGGCGACGGTCCGGGCTGCGACGTGGATCACCGCGGAGGTGAGCTCGCCGGCGATCTTGTACATGTTCGGCAGCATCAGCAGCAGGCCCTGGGACGCGGTGAACGTGGTCCCCAGCGTGCCCTTGGTCACCGCGCCGTGGAGGGCCCCGGCCGCGCCGGCCTCCGACTGCAGCTCCACCACCTCGGGCACCGCGCCCCACAGGTTCGTCCGGCCCTCGGCCGACCATGCGTCCGCCGACTCCCCCATCGCCGACGATGGGGTGATCGGGTAGATCGCGATCACCTCGCTGAGCGCATGCGCGACCCGCGCCGCCGCCTCGTTGCCGTCCAGTGTTGCCCAGCTCATTGGGCCATTGTGGTCCGTCACAAGGGCTGGCGTCCGACGGTACCGACGATGCCCGCCCGATATTCGGCACTGCTGAACTTGTTGTACTCGGCCTGGGCGGCCTCGATCCGCTTCGGCACGTCGAGGCGCTGCGACGGTTCCTCGTTGCCCGGGGTCGAGATGAACTTCTGCAACGCCTTCAGGCCGGCGTCCGCACGGGCGGCGGCAGCCTGCTGCTTGGCGTCGAGGCGAGCGACGTACCAGTCCGCACCGACGACGGCCTCCCGGGTGAACAGCTCACGGAACTCTGGGGTCTCCAGCGTCCAGCCCTCGGCCGAGTGTCCGTGGGCCATGATCTCCAGCAACGCCCGCAGCGGCGGGATCGCCAGCTCGATCGTGCCGTCGTCGAAGTACGCCTTCGCGACCCGCTCGTGGGTGGCAACGATGGTGTCGACGGACTCGGCGAAGATCGCCTCGTCCTGCAGCTCGGGACGCAGCATCGCCTCGGTGAACACGGCGTGGGGGTGCAGGAAGATCCGGCCGAAGTACTTCCGGGCGAACGCCTGGGTCATCCGGTAGCCCAGCCGGCTGGCCAGCACCGTGCGTCCGTCGAACTCGAAGTCCTCGATCTTCTCCAGCGCGCCCTCTGCGACCAGGTTGGCCGCCGTCCGCTCCTCGGGGGTCATCCGGCTGAACACCTCGGGCACCAGCATCGAGATGTCGTGGTCGACCCGCACCCGCGGACCCACGAACCCGGCGCAGGAGACCCAGCCGTCGTAGCCGGTGAGCGCGAACGACAGGAACGCTGCGTTCAGGTCGAGGGTGGCCGGCATCGCGTTGAACGGGCCCTTCGTCATCGCCCCCTCGGAACCCGCGCCGGTGGTGGACGGCGACTTGCCGGTCATCGAGGAGATGAACTCGGCGAACAGCTCGGGCAGCTCCATGTAGTGCAGCGGGTTGTACGAGCACAGCGGCGGCACCGCACCGTCGGGCGGGTTGTTCCGGCGTCCGGCCGCGACCACGTCCACCGGCAGCGGCAGCGGCTGGTGGGAGGGCAACTTGCGGACCAGGTGGGACGCCAGGTCGGCGACCGCGGTCGCGTCCGCGTTGGTCCGGTCGGGACGCTTCTGCAGGTAGCGCGGGTTCTTGCTCGGCTTTCCGCCCACCAGCCGCGGGTTCGCCGAGGAGACGAAGAACCTCGGCGACGCGTCCGGGGCGGAGTCGGCCACCGCGCTGATCAGCTGGCGCATCGGCGCGGTGAACTGGCTGAACGCCACCGCGTCGTCGCGCATCGCAACAGCGTCGGCGTGGGTGAGCGGGGCGAAGTTCGACAAGAAGGTGCCGGGCGAGGCGATGTCGAGCTCGGCCTGCTTGTCGTAGCCACGGTGGATGGCGTCGTCGGGACGCTGGAACAGCAGCTCCTCGCAGTTCTCGACCAGCTTGTAGGAGCGGCACGGGTCCAGGCCCAGCATGTGCCCGCTGATCACGGTGGACGCGGTGATGTCGTCCTCGGTCTGCACCTTCACGGCCGGGCTGAAGTCGTGCCGCAGCCCGAACAGCCGCCACGAACCGTCGGTGTCGAAGCCGACCCGCAGCATGTTCACCATGATCTTGTCGCCGTCCAGGCGCAGGTTGATCCCGCGGCGGCCGTTGATGATGCCCACGGTGAAGTGGCTGCGCCAGTCGGTGCCCCACTCGGGACGGTAGAACCGCTTCACGACGTAGACGAGCTCACGAACGTGCTGGGGGATCGACTCCAGCCAGTCGTTGTACGCGGGCGTGTACTCCGCGCCCGGGGTGAGCAGCTTGATCACGCTGCCGATCGAGCGGTCGCTGGCCAGCAGGCTGCGGCGGTCTGTGCACAGCGCCGGGTCGGCGAAGCGGTCGCAGAAGTCGCGCTCGAGGATCGCCGCCACGGCGTCCATGTCGGCGTCGTAGTCGGGCGAGTACGCGTTGCCGAAGATGAACGCGTCCGTGATCGCCTTGGAGATCTCCGACTTGCCGCCGCCAGAAACCGTGGCGGGCTTGTGGCAGCTGGTGGCCATCGGCACCGTGCCGCGCAGGCTCCACTGGGTGCGGTCGGCCGGCTGCTGCAGCATCCGCACCTGGTAGCCGTCCGGGGTCAGGTAGTACGTGTCGGCCCGGAGCGGGATGGACGCCTCGGCGCCGTTCGGGTTCGTCCAGCTGACCCGGCCGGTGCGCAGCGAGAAGTTCGACTCCATCGGCACCAGCACGATGTGCGGCTGCTCGGCGTCGACGGCGTGACCCTCCGGCTGGAGGCGGAACCGGTCGGGGTCGCGGTCGAGCACGTCGGAGAGGGCGTAGGACTCCTCACTGCGCGCGCTGACCGTGTACTCCTGGCCGAGGTTGTAGCTGGGGAAGACCAGGGCGCCGCCGGCGTGCTCCTCCTCCGCGTTGCCGAACAGGTTCGCCGAGTAGGAGATCTGGGTCTTCACCTCCTTCTTGCAGTAGCCGAAGTAGTTGTCGGCGATCACCGTGACGATCACGCCGCGCTCGTCCCGGGCGCAGGCCTTGAACGCCTGGCCGGCGTTGTAGCACTCGTCCTCGTGCGCCCAGCACATGCCGTCCCGCTTCTGGCGCTCACTGGCCGTGCTGACGTGGGGCAGGCCGAGCGATTTCTTGGTCACCTTCGTCAGGTGCGGGGCCAGGACGATCGCTCCGGTGTGGCCCGTCCAGGTCTCCGGGGCGAGCGACGCGTCGTTCTCCGGCAGGTACGGGTCGCCGCCGTTGCCGAAGATGCCCTCCACGAAGTCGAGGTTCGCGACCAGGCCGCCGGGGACGATGAACCGGGTCTCCATCCGCTTCTCCCGCACCCAGCCGGGCACGGCGGGCGCGACCAGCGGACGCAGCTGCAGCGAGACGAAGCAGGCCGCCGGCTGCGGCTGGTTCGCCGTGTACGGCAGCACGAGGTCGACCTCCGGCGGGCGGAACGCCAGCTCGAGCAACCGCGCGAAGACCGCCTTCGGCACCGCGATCTTGTCGTCGGGGATGGGCAGCCCGCCCTCGGCGATGTGGAACACGCCCGCTGTGGTACGGCGGTCGTTGGCGGGGTTGTGCAGGACGCCGTTGGCCAGCCGGTAGCTGCTCAGCAGCGGCGAGGTGAACTCGTCTGAGCCGCGCGGCAGCGAGAGCGTCCTGGCCAGCCCCGGCTCGTCCAGCACGAAGGTCCGGCGGGGAAGCTTCGGCGTCACGCCGGTGTCGGCGAGGTAGTCGTCGAGCCAGTTCTGGATTCGGCCGTCGGCCGCGCACAGGCGATCAGCGAGACGCCTGCTGAGCTCGCGCTGGCGGGCGAGGATCGGCGCGACCAGCTTCGCCGTGGCCGAGTCCTGGACGTCGGCCGGCATCGGCAGCCCGAGCTGGGCCAGGCGGAGGTAGATGGCAGCGGATTCGATCTGGGCCATGCGCCCATTGTTACCCGCGCCGCGCAGGCCGCCGGTCCGGGTCTCGTCCCGCAGCAGCCAGTTGACGCCCGCCCGCCGCTGTGCCGACCGGCACGCGCTGCGGATCCCCTCCCCCGCCGGATGGCGGGGCCGCGACCGGGTCTGCGGCCATCCCCCGAAAGGGGGCGGGAATCGCGGATATCGCCGGTTTCCCGACCGATTACCCGCTTCCGCCGGGGGAAGTCCCGCGAATGGATGGGATTCCGGGACGATGCCGGGTAGCCTCACCCCATGGTTCCCGCATTGGACCAGGTCTGGATGGCGTTGGCCCAAATAGGCCTCGGTCTCATCTTCTGTTTCATCGGCTACTCGGCGGCCAGGGTGGTCCTGGCGCTGTGGGGCGCACTCGTGGGGTTCGTCGGCGGGATCATGCTGCACTCCCTGCTGCTCGAGTGGATTCCCGGTGGGCTCATGAACGTGGTGCCCTGGTGGGCGACCGCCATCGTGGTCGCGCTGCTCGGGGCCTGGCTGTCGTTCGCGTTCTACGCGGTCGGCGTGCTGATCTCGATGGGCGCGGTCGGGTGGGGCCTCGGCCAGATCGTTTCGAGCGCCGCCCACATGCCCGGCTGGATCGCTTTCGCCACCGGCCTCGTGGTCGCTGCAGGCCTGGTGATGGTGGGCTGGACGCTCAACCTGCCCCGACTCCTGCTGATCGTCATGACCTCCGTCCTGGGCGCGGGGGCAGTCATCGACGGCCTCCAGCAACTCCTCGGCGGACGGCTCGACTGGATCAGCCAGGCCGCGTGGCAGTTCGACCTGATCAGGCACGCCGCGTGGTCGGCGGCCTTCGTCGTGGTGGCGGGACTCGGCGTCTTCGTCCAACTCCGGCAGCGCTCGGACGACAACCTGCGCGACGCCTACAAGCGCAGCTGACGCACGCCGGGGCGCCGGGGGGCGCGCCAGCGATGTCGCACGCCGCCCGCCCGCACCCGGCACCGCGGCGCTTCGCCCGACAATGGGCATTCGGTCGTCGCGATTCGTCCATTAACGACCTTCTCGTGCGCAGTGCGGGAGCCGCGCAATATCCAATAGCGGGCGCCGTTAAATGCCACACCGAGTTCCCGAGCCGCCGGCGCGCGGTAATGCCGCGGAGCCACGCCGGGTTTCGGCCGCGTCCGCGGCGCCCGCCGTCGCTCCGGCCGCTGGACGCGAACTGGCGCCCCGGCCCTAGAATCGCCGCATGCTGATCGTCACCTCCAACGACATTCCGGGTTACCGCATCGAGGCCGTGCTTGGCGAGGTCATGGGCATGACCGTGCGCGCTGCGAATATCGGCGCCAACATCGTTGCCAGCTTCCGCTCGATCGGCGGTGGCGAAGTCGATGAATACACCAAGCTCGTCTACGACAGCCGCCAGCAGGTCATGCAGCGGATGTGGCAGGACGCGACCTCGCGGGGCGCGAATGCCATCGTCGCGATGCGCTTCGACACCGGAGACATCGCGCAGGCGTTCTCGGAGGTCTGCGCCTACGGCACCGCCGTGGTGGTCGAGCCGATCGCCGGCGGCCAGCCGGGCGCGACCAAGCAGTCCGCCGGGGTGGTCGCGCAGCAGGCCCAGCAGCCGCAGCCGCCGATGCGCTGACCCCGGGGTCCGGAGGGGGTCAGCGGGCGAGCGTACCCAGGACCGCGCCGATCACCTGGTCGTAGCTGCGCTCGGGATGGAAGACGAGCCACTCCAGGCCGGCCATCAAGGTGGCGCCGACGATCGCTGCCGCCTGCACGTCCGCGACCACTCTTTCGGCCCCGGACGCCCTGAGGTCGTCGATCAGGGGCGAGAGCGCCAGGCCGCGCCACCGTTCGATGGCCTCACGCCAGGACCTCTCGGTGCGGAACAGTTCGGTGACCATCACCTGGGCCGCCGCGGCGTGCTCCTGGACGAGCCGGAGCAGGGCGCGAACCACCTCGTCCCGCAGGTCGGGGCCGGTCCTGCCGCGGGTCGCCGACCGCAGCGCGGCAGCCATCAGCTCGCTGTTGCGAGCCATGATCTCCTCGACCAGGCCGGCCTTGGACTCGAAGTTGTAGTAGATCGAGCCCTTCGCGATCCCCGCTGCGGCCGCGATGTCGTCGATCGAGGTGGACGTCACTCCCCGCGCGGCGAACAGTTCGGTTGCGGCGTCCATGATCGCCTCGCGGGTGCCGGTCCGGCGGGCGACCCGTCCGTCCTGCTTCGGTTGTGCCGACGCACTCATCAACGACCTCCTAGATGCTCAGCGCCGGGTGCAGCCGGGACATCGTCCACATCCGCTTGTGTGCGGACGCGATCGAGGTGGCTGTGAGCGACACCACGAAGATAGCGGCCAGCACGGCGACGCTGGTCCAGAACCGGGTCTCGATGCCGCCGGTGATGGCCTCTCTCAGCCCGTTCACCACGTAGGTCATCGGCATGTACGGGCTGATCGCCTGCAGGAAGGACGGCGTGGTCTGGATCGGGTAGGTGCCGCCGGCGGAGGCGAGCTGCACCATCAGCAGGACGATGATCACGACCTTTCCGACCGCCGAGCCGAGGGTCACCTGGAAGAACTGCTGCAGGGCGAAGAACGCTGCCGCGGCGAGCATCGTGAAGGCGAGGGTCGCGACCACGTTCTGCGGGTCGAGCCCGATCGCGAAGTGCATCACCGACAGCATGATCACCACCTGGCCGAGGGAGAGCAGCAGCGCAGAGTTCAGCGAGCCCCACGCCATCCGGAAGCCGTTCACCGAGGTCATCAGCGCCCTGGTCTGCAGGGGACGCAGCAACAGCCAGGTGATCAGGGCGCCCACCCACAGCGCCAGTGAGATGAAGAACGGCGCGAAGCCCTCGCCCCAGGAATCCGCCTCCCAGACGTGGCTGTTCGACAGTTCCACCGGGCTGGAGACGGCCTCCGCGCGCTGGTTCCGGAGCGTCGCACTGTCGTCGGGGATGTCCTGCGCGCCGTCGTCCAGCTTGGTGCCGAGCTTCGTGGCACCCGACTTCGCGTCCGCGAGGCCCGAGGCCAGGTCGGGGGTGTTCGCTGCGATCTCGCTGCTGCCCGCGTCGAGCTTCGTCGCGCCGGCGTCGGCCTGCTGGAGGCCGTCCGCGAGGTCGGACGCGCCGCTGTGCAGTGCCGTCGCCCCGCTGATCAGCCCCTGCTCGGGATCGGCGTTGTCGAAGCCGGAGACCAGCTGCTGCAGGCCGGACTGCAGGGCAGGGACGCCGCTGGTGGGGTCGGAGGCCCCCGCGCTCATCGTGGTGAGCGCGCTGGCGAGCTGGTCCGCCCCGGCACTCAGCTGCTGCACCTGGGTCAGCGTCGCAGGATCGGCGAGCTGCGCCGCACCGGTGGTGAGGGCCGCGGCGCCGGCGACGAGCTGCTGCTGGGACGCCGCCAGCGCGTCCAGGCCAGCCCCGAGCTGGCCGTCGGAAGCGAGGACGGCATGGATGCCGCTCCAGCCTTCCTGCAGCGCGGACGCGCCGTCCGAGAGGTCCGCCGCGCCGGAGTGGACCTCGGCGATGCCGCCCTTCACCTGCGCGGCTCCGGAGGCGAGATCGGTCGCGCCGGAGTGCGCGGAGCCGGTCGCCTGCCGGGCTGCGGTGAGGTAGGCGGACGCGGTGTCGGTGTCGCCGTCCGCGAGTGCCGACTGCGCCTTGGCGAGCAGGCCGTCGATGCTGTCGAGACCGTCGGCGAGGTCGCCGGCCCCCTTGGCGACCGACGCCGCGCCCTGGCCGAGCTGCGAGCCGGATGCGGTGGCGTCGGCAAGGCCCGACGCCCCGGAGGCGAGCTGCTTGGTGCCCACAGCGAGCTGGCCGTCACTCGCGGTCGCCGCCGATGCCCCGGCCAGCCACTGCTTCGCTCCCGTCGTCCAGGTGCCCGCGCCGGTTGCGTAGCCGGTCGCGCCCTGGGCGTAGCTGGTGGCACCGTCGGCCAGCGTGGTCACCCCGGACGCCAGTTGCTTCACGCCTGCGGCGAGGGCCGGCGCGCCGGTGGTGGGGTCCGCGGCCTGCGCGAGGCCGTTCTGCAGTGCGGTCAGGTTCGCGGCGCCCGCGGAGAGCTGATCCGCGCCCGCACCTGCCTTCGTCACTCCGGCGACGTACTCCTTCAGCTTGTCGCGAAGGGTGCTGCTGCCAGTGGCGAGGTCGCTGGTGCCGTCCGCCAGCTTCGCCGCGCCGTCGGCAAGATCCTGTGCGCCGACGTTCAGCCGGTCGGCGCCGTCGGCCGCATCGCCCAGCCCGTCCGCCAGTTCGAAAGCGCCGTCGGAGGCTTTGGCGAAGCCGTCGCGCGCGTCCCCGACCCCCACCAGGAGGGTGTTCACCGCTTCCTTGCCGACCTTCTTGTTCACCGCATCCCGGACCTCCAGCATCGCGGTGCGGCCGAGGGTTGAGGCGAGGAAGGAGTTGCTGTCGTCGTAGCTGACCATGATCCGGGCCGCGGTCGGGTCGTCCTTGCCGAGGGAGAGGACGTCGGCGGTGAAGCCGGTGGGGATGGTGACAGCGAAGTAGTAGGTCCCTGCCTCGACGCCTGCGGCCGCCGTGTCGGCGTCCAGCACCGTCCAGCCCACCGAGCCGTCGTCGAGGAGCTGGTCGACCACGTCCTGGCCGTAGTGCTGCAGCGTGCCGTCGTCGTCCTTCGCGGGCAGGTCGGCGTTCACCAGCGCCACCGGCAGCTCGTCCATGCGGGTGGTCGGGTCCCAGAAGGCCCACACGTACATGGCGCCGTAGAGGAGGGGGATCAGCAGCATCACCGCGATCGCTGCGCGGGTGATCGGCTGGCGGGTGAACCGCTTGAGTTCGGTTCCGTGGGAGGTCCAGGCAAACATCGTCTTCTTCTTGCTTCGTGAGTAGGTGGGTCCGGCCCGGGTGGCCGATAAGGGGACGGTTCTCCTTTTCGGCCAGGCCGCGAGCGTGGCCGATAAGGGGACGGTTCTCGTTATCGGCCAGGCAGCGGGACGTGGTTCGGCAGGGTGTCCCAGCCGAGCCGGGAGAGTTCGCCAGCCGTGGCTGCTGCGGCGACGACCGTCACTCCCCGGCGGGTCAGCGCCCGCAGCGACTCCCAGACCAGCCGACGGCTGTCGGTGTCGTGCAGGGCGTCGATATCGTCGACCACGACCAGCAGGGGGTCGCCGAGCAGGGCGAGAGCCAGCCGCAATTGCAGGTTGGCCGCCTCGTCGAGTTCATGGACGAGTTGCCGGGCGCCCGGGGTGGGGTTGCGTCCGAACACCCCGGCGCAGACCTCGTCGACCCGGGACTGGTCGGGAGTGCGGACGATCCGGTACCAGGGTGCCAGCCAGGCCTCGCGCTCGCGGATGGTGGCGGCGACGGTCACCTCCTCGTCCAGGTCGTCGAGGCCATGGACGCCCACCGCTGCGCTGCGCCGCTGCACGCCGGCCGCCCGTGCGGGGAGCCGTCGCCCGAGCACGGTCAGGTCGGAGCCGCGGTTGGGCCGCAGCCGTCCGACCAGGGTGAGCAGGAGGGAGGTCTTGCCGCTGCCCGACCGGCCGGTGACCAGGGTCAGGCTGCCCGGTGCGATGTCGAGGTCGACCGGGCCGAAGATCCGTCCGCGCCTGCCGTCCAGCTGCAGGGCGGACGCGCGGATGACCGGTTCGGGCGAACCGGCCGCCGCGCTGTTCGTGGATGGCTCCGGTTCGGCTCCGGTGATGCCTTCCCCGGAACGGGTGAGGGTGGTGCTCACAGGTCGTGCTCCTTCTCGTCACCTCCAGACTAGTTGAACTGACCGGTCATTCCAAATACATGCTTCTGAGCACTCAAGGAGGCCGACAAACGCTGAGAGGAACCTGAGAAGAGACCCCTTCCGGGGGACTGCGGTGCCGCGCGGACGGCCGCTAGCCTTCGGATGACATGAACACCCCCCGAGCAATGGGCCGACGGTCGTGGTAGCCGTGGCCGTGTCGGTGCTTCGTCGCGTAGCCGCGGCGAGGAACCCGATGAACCGGGCTCAGCCGTGCCCGCTGTGCGACGCGCCGATGGAACAGCGCCCCGCAGGAGACGCCGGGCAGTCCGGCACCTGGTTCTGGGGCTGCACGCGGTTCCCACACTGCCGGGGGATGATCTCCGCCCCCCTTCCGGCACCCCGATCCGCACTGTCCGGGTCGCCGTCGGCGTCCGACCGAACGACGCGTGGGCAGAGCTCCCGGGTACTCCCGGGGCTTGCGCTCGCCCTGCTGGTGGTCACGCTTCTCGGCATTGCGCTGCTCGGGTCAGTGCCGACACTCCTGACGCCGTAGGCCCTACCACCAGGAGCCTCAGGAATCGCCGGGCTTGCCGCTCTTCCCCGTGTCGTCGGACGACCGGCCGCCCGGCCTGATGATCCGCTTCGGCCCCTCGCCCGACGCCGCGTCCCCGCGCCGGATGTCGAGGAACCCCTTCACGCCGCGGTAGACCGCAACGATGCCCATGCCGAGGATCGCGTAGTCGAGGATCCCGAAGGAGTCGCCGGCGCCGCTCGAAGCAGTGGAGATGAAGTAGATCGCGGCGATGATCGCCGCCACTCCGGCGATCAGGTACATCCATGCCTGGCGTTTCGGATCCTCCACAGCCCGCAGCCTATCGGCTGGAGAGATTCTCCGACCCGCGTCAGATCCGCTGCCCTCAGGTGTCTTCAGAACGAGCGCGCGCCATCCATGAGGGGAAACGGCCGCGCTTGCCGGGCGGAGGGGATCCCTCTTGGCGGAGACTGACCCCCGCCGCCCGGCACCAGTGAGCCCGGAAGGGAACTGACGGGGGAAGCGAGCGTGCCGTAATCTCATCGGACCAACAGGATCCATCGAACCCGCAGGACACCCAGGACATGACACCGGCGACCGAGCCCCTCACCGGCGCCTCCGCACCGATCGTCCCCAGCGAGCTCGATGACTCGATCCTGCTCACCTTGAGCCGCGACGGCGACCAGGCGGCCTTCGCCGAGCTGTTTCGGCGCTACTACGACACCGCGGTGAGGATCGCGGCCCGCACCAGTGCCGACTTCGATCCGCAGGACGTCGCCGCGGAGGCCTTCGCCAGGGTGTGGACGGCGATCTGCCACGGCGGAGGCCCTGACCACGCCTTCCGGCCGTACCTGGCCACGGCCGTCCGCAACGTCGCCCTGAACTGGCGACGCGGCAACCGCGAGTTCGCCATCGACCCCGCCCGGCTCGGCGAGCTGGTCTCCGAGCCGGATCTCACCAGCACGGCGATCGCCGAGGTCGCGACCATCGATGCCGCGTTCTCCCGCCTCCCCCGGCGCTGGCAGGAGGCCTTGTGGATGACCCAGGTCGAGGGCCAGCCGCTGGCGGAGTTCGCCCGGGCCGCCGGGATGACGCCGAACGCAGCGTCGGCGCTCTGCCTGCGGGCCAGGGATGGCCTGCGGACCGCCTGGCTGCAGGCCCACGTGCGGCGCCGCAGCGAGGACCCCCAGTGCCGGTGGGTCCTCGATCGTCTCGGCGCGTACTCCCGCGGCAAGCTGGCGTCCGGCCCGCGCCAGCGTGTTGATGAGCACCTCGATGAGTGCTCGCGCTGCGCGACCACGCGGGCCCGGCTGGCGTTCATCGCGGACGCGCTCAAGGCATCCACGGCGTTCGTCGGCACGGGGGCGACGTTGCTGGCAGCCAGGGCCGCCCTCGGCGCGACGGGCGGCGCCGCGCTGGGCGGCCTCCAGCCGGCCACAATCCCGGTCATCGGCCGCCTCGGTGCCTGGCTCGCCCGGACCATCGACAGCGTGCGCACCCGACTCCGCAACCTGACCACTCACCCGGCGAAGGTTGCGGGCCTCACCGTGGCCGCGACCGCTCTGGTCGCGGTGGCGATCGCCCTCGGGTCGGCACAGGATGCCCGCGTGGCGCCGGGCACCGTGACGGACGCAGCGATCTCCCCCCAGCCGGCACCGACCACCGCCGCGCCGCCCCCGCCGGAACCGCAGGCCACGGAACCGCAGCCGGTCCCCACCCCGAGTCCCCGGAGAACCACGTCGGAGCCCACACCGAGGAGCCACACGAGTTCCCCGCGCCGGACCACGCCAGCGAAGGCACAGCCGCCGCCATCCCCGCTCACCACCCACCCGCCCACGCCGCGGCCGATCGTGAGCCCGGTCCTGCCCGAGCATCCCTCGATCCCGATCCCGATCCCGAGCCCGCCCACGCAGCCGCGGACAGCCGGGCCCGACGCCGGGCCCTCCGCACGCGCCTGATCTCTGCTGCCCGGGCTCGGAGCACCCCGCTTTTCCGAAACCCGGCGTCCGACGGAGGATGGGGGCATGCCCAGAGCCATCGTGATCAGGAAGTCCGAGTCCGCCGCCGCCGGGGAGCCGGTGAACACCGCCGTGCTGGAGGAGGTCGGAGCGCCCCCGGCGTCCGACGGTCCGGTACTGGTCGACGTGGCCTGGTCGGACCTCAACTACAAGGACGCGCTGGCGCTGACCGGGCGTCCCGGCGTGGTCCGGACGCCGCCGCTGGTCGCGGGGATCGACCTGGTCGGCACGGTCGCCGCATCCGCCGACGTCCGCTGGCGTCCCGGCGACGTCGTGGTACTGAACGGGACCGGCCTGTCGGAGACCCGCAACGGCGGGCTCGCGGAGCAGGCCCGCGTGTCCGGCGACTTCCTCGTCCGGCTGCCCGCCGCACTCACACCCGCCCGGGCCGCCGCACTGGGCACGGCCGGCTACACGGCCGCACTGTGCGTGCTGCGCCTGGAGCGAGCTGGGCTCGCCTCGTCACCGGAACAGCCGGTCCTGGTCACCGGTGCCACCGGCGGCGTGGGCTCGATCGCGATCCTGCTGCTGTCGGCAGCAGGACACCACGTGGCCGCGCTCACCGGGCGCGAGCAGCAGTACGGTGACTACCTGCGCGCCCTCGGGGCGACCACGGTGGTGCCGCGTGCCGATCTGCTCGGCGCAGGGCGGCCGCTGCAGTCGCAGCGCTGGTCGGCGGTCGTCGACACGGTGGGCGGCGAGGTGCTCGCGAACGCGATCTCCCAGACCCGCTACGGCGGTACGGTCACCGCGTGCGGCCTGGCGGGCTCCGCAGCGCTGCCGGCGAGCATGGTCCCGTTCATCCTGCGGGCGGTCACCCTTGCCGGTGTGGATTCGGTATCGGCCCCGCTGGCCGACCGCGAGGCGGCCTGGGCGCGGCTGGCCCGCGACGTGGATCCCGACGTCCTTGACGGCCTGACCGAGACCGTCCCGCTGGCCGAAGCGATCGACGCCGCGTCACGACTGCTGGCCGGTGGCGCGCACGGACGGATCGCCGTCAACGTCCGCGGCTGATCGGGAGGGGTGGATCCGATCGCGCGAGCTGGCTCCGCACCCCGGCCGCGTTACCCTGATGGCGGGTCGCAACCCCGCTGACCCGGTCACGGACAGCGGCCCAGGTTGCGGCCCGAAAGGGCTCCGGTCGAGGAGGTGCGCATGATTCGATCCGCCACGGCGCGCGCCTATCTGTTGCGCAGTGTCAGGCTCCTGCTCGAGGCGTATGCGGGCGCGGAGCTGCCGCAGTGGGAGGCGCTCGCCAGAACGATTCGTAGCGTTCACCTCGACCCCGGCGACACCCTGTTCTCGGCCGGCGAGGTCCACCCCTACGTGTACTACGTGGAGGAGGGCCTGATGAAGGCGCAGATGACGGACGCAAGGGGACGCGCGGTGATCACCTTCTTCGCCGAGGAGGGTGAGTTGCTGGTCTCGATGCCCGCGCTGGCGCCGGAGGGCATCCGTCAGGTTGTCCAGCGCAACCTGCATCCGCGCGCCGACGACCTGATGGTGGCCGTCCAGGGTGTCAGCATCCACACCGTCGTCGCGGTCGAGCCGTCCGTCGTGCACGGGTTCGACTACCGGCTGATCGACCGGCTCGGTACGCGGCACATTCCCTGGTCGCGGCTGGCGACGGCACTCTCGATGGCCTACGCGATCACCCTCCAGGCGGACGCGGTGACGCTGCGCAACTCGCCCGAGCAGCGCTACCGCCAGCTCCTGCAGTCCCGGCCCGAGCTGGTCGCACGGATCAGCCGCAGAGACCTCGCCGCCTACCTGAACGTGACCGACGTGGCGCTGAGCCGGATCGCCAAGCGCGTCGAGGCGACAGAGGACCCGGAGGGCTGAGCGCTCCCCTATTCGCTCCGCGCTGCTGCGGCGTCCTCGACCTCCTCGCGGGAGAGGCCGAGCAGGAACAGGACGGCGTCGAGGTAGGGCAGGCTCAGCGCGGTGTCCGCGGACGCCCGCACCGCCGGCTTGGCGTTGAACGCGATCCCGAGACCGGACGCGGCCAGCATGTCGAGGTCGTTGGCACCGTCCCCGATGGCGACGGTGCGGGCGAGCGGCAGCCGTTCCTGGCCGGCCCACTCCCGCAGCTTGGCTGCCTTGGTCGCCCGGTCCACCACGGGCCCGACGAGCCCGCCGGTCAGCCGGCCGTCGGCGACCTCGAGGCGGTTCGCGTGCGCGTAGGTGATCCCCAGGTCGGCGGCGAGCGGCTCGACGATCTCGATGAAGCCGCCGGAGACCACGCCGATGGACAACCCCAGGTCCTTCAGGGTCTCGACGAGCGTGCGGGCACCCGGGGTCAGCCGGATCTCTGCGCGCACCTCGTCGACGACCTCCACCGGGAGGCCCGCGAGCAACCGCACTCGCTCACGCAGGCTCTGCTCGAAGTCCAGTTCGCCGCGCATCGCCCGTTCGGTGATCTGCCGCACCTCGCTCTCGCAGCCCTTCCGGGCGGCGAGCAGCTCGATCACCTCGTCCCGGATCAGGGTCGAGTCGACGTCCATCACCACAAGGCGCCGGCCGCGCCGTCCGATGCCTGCCGGGGAGACAGAGACATCGAATCCTCCCTCGGCGGCCGTGCGGGCCAGGGCTGGACGCAGCACACTCGCGTCCACCTGCGAGATCCACAACTCGAGGCTGGTCAGTGGCGTGCGCGACAGCCGCCGGGAACGGTCAATGTTGCCGCCCAGTTCGGAGATCACTCTCGTGACCAGGGCGACGTGCCTGGTCAGCAACGGTTGGCCGAGAACGGTCACGATCGCCCGGTTGCGCCGCGGCGGGTTGTCGCCGATGCCCTCGGACATGGTGATCGCCAGCCCCAGCCGGGCGCAGGTGCCGGCGAGCCGGTCCTCCAGCGGGGCGAAACCCTCCGGCGGGACACCGAGCAGCAGGCCGATGCTGAGCCGGCCGCGGACCACTGTCTGTTCAAGGTCGAGGATCTCGACGTCGTCGGACGCAGCAGCGTCCAGCAGGCGGGTGAGAACACCGGGGGCGTCGTCACCGGTAATCGTCGCGGCTACGGAGTGCACCGGCTCGGCCATGGCGCCATCCTGTCACGCCGAGCCGAGGGCCAGTCCCGCGCGCCCGGCACAACGCGGGCAGCGTCAACCTTCGCTGGACGAGGCGCAGCCCGACAAACGCGCCCTCCCTCGAGACGCTCCTCAGCAACTGGAGGAGACGCGCGATCGTCGCCGGGAATCGCAGGGGAGGGAAACCGCGGACGGGGCGCCGCTCAGCGCATGATCTCGCGCGCGAACCCCAGGTAGTCGGTGCCCCGCCAGCTGAGGCGTCCCTCGTCGCCGACGACCAGCAGTCCGGACTCGGAGGCAGGCACGCGCAACTCGAAACGGTTCCCGTCAGGGAGCTGGAAGGTCACGAAGTACCGCTGGTCGGCCGGCGACTGCCCGCCCCCGGTGACCAGGCTGCGCTTGTCGACGACCCTCGCCTCCGCCTCGAGTCGTGGCGCGGCGAGATTCCGCGCCCGGCGCTGCGACGCGCTGACGATCGCGAGCACGGTCGGGATCGCGACCACGACCAGGATCGCCACGGCGATCGCGGCGACCACCCACATCATCATCACGGTGACAGGCTAGCGAGCGCGGCCACGCCTCCAGGGCCGGTCTTCCCCGGAGGGCTCGGCTCGTGCGCTGTGCGTGCCTGCTGGCCCTCCGGCTGGGAGCGATTACAGACTGTCGGCACGGTGTGCGAGACTCGGCAGGTGCGCGCGTACCGGGAGATCCTTGCGATCCCCGGTGCGCTCAGGTTCAGTTCGGCGGGTCTGCTGGCCCGCTCCGGCGGCGCCATGATGGGCCTCGGCATTGTGCTGATGGTCTCCGCGCTGTACGGCAGCTACGGGCTGGCCGGTGCACTCGTCGCGGCGAACGCGGCCGCCTGGGCGCTGGGCACGGCCGTGTTGTCCAACCTCGTCGACCGGTACGGCCAGCGGAAGGTGATGTACCCGGCCACGATCGCCTCCGCCGCCACTCTCGCCGTCCTCGTCGCTTTCGCCATCCTGCAGCTCCCTGCCTGGACCCTGTTCGCGCCGGCGATCATCAGCGGCGCCACGGGAGGCTCGCCCGGCGCCCTCGTCCGTGCCCGCTGGAGCCACGTCACCTCCGACGCCCGCCAGTTGCACGCCGCGTTCTCGCTGGAGTCGACCCTCGACGAGGTCACCTTCGTCGTCGGGCCAGTGCTCGCGACCGCGCTGTCCACCAGCGTGCACCCCGCCGCCGGACTGATCGCCCCGATCGTGCTGTCCCTGCTCGGCGCGCAACTGTTCTACTCCCAGCGCGCCACGGAGCCGCCCGTCGCGCCGCCGCCCGAGCCGGGCACCGAGCGTCCCGCGGCCATGCGCCGGTTCATCCTGCTCACCCCGGGCGTCGCGGCCATCGTCGTGGTGAACCTGCTGATCGGATGCGTGTTCGGTGGGGTGGACGTGAGCGTGGTCGCCGCCACCACAGACTGGGGCTTCCGGTCCGCCTCCGGCATCATCCTGGCGGCGTTCTCCGGCGCGTCCGGCGTGGCCGGACTGCTCTACGGCGCCCGCCAGTGGCACTCGCCCCTGCCCGGGCGCTTCGCCACCGGGGTGATCGCGCTCTTCGTCGCGACCCTCGGGCTCCACCTGACCAGCTCCGTGCTGGTGCTGAGCGCGATCGGCGTCCTGATCGGACTGACCGTCGCCCCGACCTTCATCAACGGCAACACCCTGATCGGACGCCTCGTGCTCCGCGAGCGGCTCACCGAGGGACTGTCCTGGATGGGGACAGGCATCGGTATCGGGGTCGCCATCGGGTCGAGCATCGCCGGCGCGGTCATCGACACCGGGGGCTACCCGGCAGGCTTCAGCGTCGTCACCGGCTTCGCCGCGCTCGCCGCGCTGATCGCCGTCGCCTCACTGGCGTCCGTCCGTCGCGCCGAGCGCCGGGCTTCGACTGAGGACGACGTGGACGGCGAGCGGGAAGCCCTCTTCGAATAGCGCGAATATGCCCCCGGGGGTGTGCATCGGAGGGATAATGCTCTCATCTGTGCCCGTGAGCAATCCTCCCCATTGACGGGGTAACCTCGGGCACGGCCCGACTCAAGGAAGAGTGTGCATGTCCACCAATACAGCGCAGTACCCCGGCGTCCCCGACGTCATCAACGGCAATGGTGCGGTCGCGTACGTGATGAAGCACGTCTGCGGCGGCGTGATCGGCTACCCGATCACCCCCTCCACCGAGATCTCGGAGATCTTCGAGGCGGCCCGCGCTGAGGGCCAGCTCAACGTCTGGGGCAAGCACCCCTTCTTCGTCGAGACCGAGGGCGAGCACTCCGCGCAGAGCGGGGCGCTCGGCGCAGCGCTCGTCGGAGGCAATTTCATCTCCAATGCCTCCTCCAGCCAGGGAATCCTCTACGGCCTGGAGTCGCACTACGTGAGCGTCGGGAAGAAGATCGGCGGCTTCGTCCTGCAGGTGGCCGCCCGGGTGGTCACCAAGCACTCCCTCAACGTGATGGCCGGGCACGACGACGTGTACGCGCTGCTGCCCACCGGCTACACCATCCTGTTCGGCTCCAACCCGCAGGAGGCCGCCGACCTCGCCGCGATCTCCTACCGCGCCTCCGCGCTGTCGCTGATCCCGGTCGCCAACGCGATGGACGGCTTCGCCACGAGCCACGTGATGAGCGAAGTGCTGCTCCCCGAGCCCGAGTTGCTGCGCACCTACCTCGGTGACCCCTCGGAGCGGATCCCCTGCCCGACGGTCGCCCAGGAGATGCTGTTCGGCGCCAAGGGGAGGGTGTTCCAGCTGAACCGCTACCTAGACCGCCACGCCGACGATTTCACCCCCGCCGACCTCACCGCCCTGCGCAACTGGCTGGGTGCCCGCAGTCCGCGCGTCGAGGCCGACAACGACGGCGACCTTCTCGAGGAGACGCTCAGTCGCGTTCCGGCTTCGCTGCAGCCGCAGTGGCGGCGGCAGTGGCTGAACGCCTGGCCGGCCGGCACCCGCCAGCTGGTCCCGGCTCTGGTCGACCCGCACAACCCGGGCCTCACCGGTCCCGTGCAGAACCAGCCCGACTTCCAGGCCGGCTCCGCCGACCACCGCACCCACTTCGCCAGCGCCGTGCCCGCGCTCGTCCGGCAGGCGATGGCCGAGTACTCCGAGCTGACCGGACGCGAGTACTCCCCCGTGGTCGCCTACGACTGCGAGGACGCCGACTACGTCATGGTCGGCATGGGCTCGATCACCGACGACGTCCGCGCCGTCCTGCCCTACCTGCGCTCGCAGGGCCTGAAGGTCGGAGTCGTGTCGGTGAAGCTGCTGCAGCCGTTCCCCGAGGCAGAGCTGGTCGCCGCCCTGCGGAACGCGAAGGCCATCACCGTGCTCGAGCGCTCGGACGACACCGCGCTCACCCGGCTGGTCACCCAGGCGCTCTTCCACGCCCGCTCGAACGCCGAGGCGGCCGACGACACCCCGTACCCGGGCGTGCCCGCCCTGGCCGCGATCCCGCGCCTCACCACGGGCATCTTCGGCCTCGGCGGCCACGACATCCAGCCCCGCTACCTGGTGGCGGCGTTCCGGAACATGGCCAAGGCCGCCCCGTCCCCGCTGGTCTACCTCGGCTCGCAGTTCTTCACGCCGAACCCGACGCCGGCCGTCGCAGCCATCCAGGACCGGCTCCGCGAGGCGTACCCGGAGACCGAGCTGATGGCGCTGGAGACCGAGCCCAACCCCGTGGTGCTGCCACTGGGCAGCCTGCGGATCCGGTTCCACTCCGTCGGCGGCTACGGCACGGTCGCCACCGGCAAACTGCTCACCGACGTGCTGTCCTCCCTGCTCGGCATGCACTCCAAGTCCGCGCCCAAGTACGGCTCGGAGAAGTCCGGAGCGGCGACGAACTACTACATCACCCTCTCGCCCGAGCCCGTCCTGCTCACCAACGCTGAGCTGGAGGACGTCGAGCTGGTGGTCTGCCCAGACCACCAGGTCTTCTCCCACACCAACCCGCTGAAGGGACTGGTCCAGGGCGGCACGCTGATCATGCAGTCGGACTCCGAGCCGACGGCGGTCTGGCGGGAACTGCCCGCCTTCGCCCGCCGCACGATCCGGGAGCGGAACGTGAAGTTCCTCGTGCTGGACGCCTTCACGATCGCCCGTGCCCACGCCCCCAACCCCGAGCTCGAGACCCGCATGATGGGCATCGCCTTCATCGGCGCGATCCTCGGCCAGGTGGGCATCGAGGGCGGCGCCGGCGAGATCGAGGCCGAGGTGCGCGCGGAGCTGGCCAAGAAGTTCGGCCGCCGCGGCGAGACCGTTATCGAGGCCAACCTCGCGGTGATCCGGGACGGCATGAAGGCCGTCCGCGTCGACTACGCCGACCCTGCCTTTGAGGCGATCGAGGCCGACCCGATCCTGGCCGGCGTGCGGGGGTCGCTGTCCGCCGTGATGACCCCGACGGTCGGACGGGAGCGCACCAGCGGACTCTTCGACCCCGGCTACTACGAGGAGATGGTGGCGCGGCCGTTCCGCGAGGGCACCATCGACGAGGCCCCCGTGCTGCCCGGCACCGGCCTGTTCATGCCCGTCGGCACCGGCGCGGCGAAGAACAAGGGCATCTTCCGGCGCACCGTTCCCGTGTTCGACCCGAGTTCCTGCACGGCCTGCATGGAGTGCGCGCTGGCCTGCCCCGACAACGCGATCCCGAACACCGGCCACGAGGTCGGCGACCTGCTCGGCGCGGCCATCGACGCCGCCGGGCTGAGCGAGGGCCAGCGGGCCGTCTGGTACGACCTGGTGCCGGAGTGGACGGCCGCGATCCGTTCCGCCTTCGCCGCCGACTCCGCAGCCACCGACTTCGCCTCCGTCGCCCGCACGGCCGCCGGCACCCTGCCCGAGGACCAGCTCCCGGATGGCCAGCTGGACGCGGTGGTCTCCGCCATCGCCGCCTTCCCTGTCGCGCGGACCCGTCCGCTCTACGACGTGGCGGAGAAGGCCACGCCGGGCTCGGGCGTCCTGTTCTCCGCGGTCGTCGACCCGTGGAAGTGCACCGGCTGCCTGCAGTGCATCGAGGTCTGCGGGCCGGGCGCACTGACTTCCGCCGATCAGGACGACGTGCTGCTCGGCATGCTCGAGACCCGGTTCGAGCGGCTCACGAAGCTGCCCGACTCACCGGCACGGCTCTCCGCAGAGGCGACCGCCCCCGGCGGCGACATCAAGCGGATCATGCTGAACCGCTCCGACTACTACTCGATGACCGGCGGTCACGGCGCCTGCCGCGGCTGCGGCGAGGTCACCGCGATCCACCTGCTCAACTCGCTCAGCCACCGGATCGGCGAGGACCGCCGCCAGGCGCACCTGCGCGAGCTGGACGCCATGCTGGACCAGCTGGCCGCGCTGCACGAGTCGCTTCCCGAGGGCGCCCGCCGCGAGCGTGTCGCAGCCACCATGACCGAGCTGGAGCGGCGGCTGTACCTCTACGAGTCCGGCCCGACCGGCGACGGCCCGTCCACCGCCGTGATGGCCAACTCCACCGGCTGCTCAAGCGTGTACGCCTCGACCGTCCCGTTCTCGCCGTATCTCAACCCGTGGGTGAACGGCCTGTTCCAGGACGCCCAGCCGCTGGCCATGGGCATGTACGAGGGGCTGGTCTCCCGGCTCGTCGGCGAGGTGAAGGCACTGCGGGTCGCGCGGCTCGAGCTGGATGGCGCCTACGATCCGGAGACGCACGACCAGGCGCTCGCCACGCTCTCCTGGCGTGACTTCACCCCGGCCGAGCGGGCCCTGGTGCCGGTTGTGCTGACGATCAGTGGCGACGGCGCGGCGTTCGACATCGGTTTCGGCGCGATGTCGCGCGTGCTCGCCGGCGGCACGCCGATCAAGTCGCTCGTGCTGGACACCGGCGGCTACTCGAACACCGGCGGGCAGGCGTCCACAGCCTCCTTCGCCGGCCAGGACGCCGACCTCGCCCGCTACGGCAGCGCACACGGCGGCAAGCAGGAGTCCCGCAAGGAACTCGGTCTGCTGGCGACGTTCCACCCGAACGTGTACGTCTCCTCGGTCTCGACCGCATTCCACAGCCACTTCCTGCAGGCGTCCGCCGAGCTGATCGGCTACAACGAGGGCGCCGGCCTGATGATCGCCTACGCCCCCTGCGACACCGAGAACGGCATGCCCGAGGATCTGGCCAACGCCCGCTCGCGGCTCGCCGTCGAGAGTCGGGTCAGCCCGCTGTTCGTGCACGACCCGCGCAAGGGCGCAACGATCGCGGAGCGGTTCAGCCTGGACGGCAACCCCGAGCCGGACGGCTTGTGGACCGAGACCACCCTCACCTACCGCGACGACCGCGGCCAGTTGCAGCTGATGACGATGCCACTGACGCCGGCAGAGTTCGCGATCGGCGAGGTGCGGTTCCGCAAGCAGTTCCGCTGGCTGGCCCAGCACGAGGAGGACGGCGCGGTGCCGATCGCCGAGTACGTCGAACTGCCGCTGCACCAGCGCACCGGACGCACGCCGTTCATCTACACCACCGACCGCAAGCGGCACCTGGTCAAGATGGCCTGCTCGCCGAGCATCGTGGCGCTGGTGGAGGACCGCAAGCGCAACTGGCAGACGCTGCAGTTCCTTGCCGGGCAGTCGGTGAACGTGCTGAACGCGCAGCACCGGATCGAGGTCAGCGAGTGGACGTCCCGCTACGGCGAGGCGATCGACGCCCGCGAGTCGGCGCTCGACGTGATCGCCAAGGCGATGGCCGACCTGGCCACCGCGTCCGGCGCCCCCGCCGGCGGCGCGCTCAACCTGGGGCTGTTCGGAGCCCCGATGGCAGCGCCTGCGACCGAGACTGCGGCCGCGACGACCGCGGTGGTCGATCGTCCGATCTGGCTCGACGCCGAGGACCTGCCCAGGTGCAACGACTGCGCGACCTGTTACCAGGAACTGCCGCAGCTGTTCGAGAAGGCAACGATCGTGGTGGACGGAAGTCCCCGCACGGTCGGCCGGATGAGGCCCGACGCCCTGGAAGGCCTCGAGGTGACCCCGGAGTTGCAGGCCCGGATCACCCGGGTCAGGGCGACCTGCGACGCGGAGATCATCCAGTGACCACCCAGGAGTTCAGCAACCAGCTGGGTCTGCTGGAGCGGCGACTGGTCGCTGATCCCCGGGCGTTCCGGGAGCTGTTCACGGCCGACGGCATGGAGGCGGTCGCGTGGGAGTTCCGCCAGCCCGCCCTCGGCGCCAAATTCACCCGGCAGCTGTGGGAGGTGCTCAGCCGCGACGACGACTCCAGCCGCCTGCTGATGCGGTTCCTCTGGCAGCTGCCGGTGGGCAAGAAGCGGATGTTCATCCGGGCGCTGGACGAGCACCTTTCCGGCCGCTACCCGATGTTCGCGGGACTCAGCGAGAACTGGCCGGCCGGCAACGCGATCGGCCCGTACATCCGCAAGCCGTCCGAGCGCTGGGAGGACTTCGAGCTGGTCAACAAGGGGTTCCTCGGCTACATGGACCTCGGCTACACCCGGCGTGACGTCGAGTTGTTCGTGTGGCTGGAGGCGCTGCGCGACAAGCAGTGCGCCGAGGCTCCCTGCGAGTTGGGCGTGCTGCTGGCCGGGCACGTCGAGCCGCAGGGCGGCTGCCCCGTCCAGATCCACATCCCGAAGATGTTCGAGCTGATCGGCACCGGGCACTTCCGCGAGGCGCTGGAGATGCTCGAGTCGTGCAACCCGCTGCCCGACGTGACCGGACGGGTCTGCCCGCAGGAACTTCAGTGCCAGGGCCAGTGCATCCACAAGCAGTCGATGAGCATCGGCCAGCTGGAATGGTTCCTGCCCGAGTGGGAGAAGCTCGCCGATCCGGAGCGGGCCCGTTCGCGCTACGCCGGGGTCAGGGACCCGTGGGCGACGGCGCTGCGTCCCCCGATCGCGATCGTCGGCTCCGGCCCTTCCGGTCTGATCACCGCCTACCTGCTGGCCGCAGAGGGCTTCCCCGTGACCGTGTTCGAGGCGTTCCACGAGCTCGGCGGCGTGTTGCGGTACGGCATCCCCGAGTTCCGGCTGCCGAACGAGCTGATCGACGACGTGGTGGCGAAGATCGGCCAGCTCGGCGGGCGGTTCGTGACGAACTTCGTCGTCGGCAAGACGGCCACGCTGGAGCAGCTGCGGGACGCCGGGTTCGCCCGGGTGTTCGTGGGCAGCGGCGCCGGCCTGCCGCGGTTCCTGAACGTGCCGGGCGAGCACCTGCTGAACGTGATGAGCGCGAACGAGTTCCTGACCAGGGTGAACCTGATGCAGGCGCACAGGGCCGACCACGAGACGCCGCTGCCGATGGTGACGGACAAGCAGGTGCTGATCATCGGCGGTGGCAACACCGCGATGGACGCGGCCCGCACCGCCCGCCGCCTCGGCGGCCACGTGACCATCGTCTACCGCCGCACCCGGGCGGAGATGCCGGCCCGCGTGGAGGAGCTCGAGCACGCCCTGGAGGAGGGCATCGAACTGGCCGTGCTGCGTTCGCCGGTGGCGTTCGAGGGCAACGAGCAGGGCTTCGTGACCTCCGCCACGGTGGAGATCATGGGTCTGGGCGAGCCGGACGGATCCGGGCGCCGTCGTCCGGTGGCCACCGGGCGCACGACCGGGATCCCGGCCGACCTCGTGATCATGGCGCTGGGCAACTCGGCGAACCCGATCATCAAGGACTCCGAGCCGCGACTGGTGACCTCGAGGTACGGCACGATCGAGCAGCCGGGAGAGGGCTCGAAGGAGACCTCGCTGGCGGGCGTCTTCACCGGCGGCGACGCGGCCCGCGGCGGTTCGACCGCGATCCGTGCGGCTGGTGACGGCCAGTCGGCGGCACGCGAGATCGTCCGCACGATCGAGCACATCGAGGCTGCCGAGGTGACCGCGCGGGTCGCACGGGCACTGGCGTACACCGAGCTCGCCGGTGAGGCGCCGACGATCGTGGCGAAGACACACCTCAGCGTGGGCATCGAGGAGTTCACCGTGCGGGCGCCCGTGATCGCGCGCACCGCGCAGGCCGGGCAGTTCGTCCGCGTCCTGCCCACTCCGAACGGGGAGCTGATCCCGCTCACGCTGGCCGACTGGGACGCCAAGGCGGGAACGATCACGCTGGTGGTGCAGAGCATGGGCTCCAGCACGATCATGATCAACCAGATGCGGGTGGGCCAGGCCCTGGCCGGCGTGGCCGGTCCGCTGGGGCGTCCGAGCGATCTGGAGCGGTACCCCGACGACACCACGGTCGTGTTCACCGCGGGCGGCCTGGGCCTGCCCCCGGTGTACCCGATCATGCGCGAGCACCTGAGGCTGGGTAACCACGTCACCCTGATCTCTGGCTTCCGCAGCGCCGACCTGATGTTCTGGGACGGCCCCGATGAGCGGATCGGACGGATCAAGGCGGCCTTCGGCGACCAGCTGGACGTGATCTATGCGACCAACGACGGTTCGGTGGGTGTGCAGGGCTTCGTCACCACGCCGCTGGAGGCGATGCTGAAGGCGAATCAGGCCGGCCAGGGCCGTCCGATCGCCGAGGTGGTGACGATTGGCCCGCCGATGATGATGCGCGCCGTGTCGGAGTTGACCAAGCCGTACCAGGTGCCGACGGTGGCGTCCCTGAACTCGATCATGGTGGATGCCACCGGCATGTGTGGTGCCTGCATGGTGCCGGTGATCGAGGAGGGCAAGCTGATTCGCAAGCACGCCTGCATCGACGGCCCGGAGATCGACGGCCACGCCATCGACTGGGACAAGTTCATGCCGCGCTTCGGCCTGTTCCGGGCCCAGGAGCAGCAGAGCCGCTCCCGGCACGGCTTCTGACCCGCGCCGCGGCCGGAAAGG
>CAYNLD010000014.1:57735-70993 GCA_964397985.1 uncultured Propionibacteriaceae bacterium
AAAGGAGAACCGTCCCCTTTCCGGCCAATCAGAACGCGAACAGGGCGAAGAACGGCAGGATCGCGACCAGAAGGCCGGTGCTCATCCAGAACATCCCGAAGTTCATCGCGAAGTCGCTCAGGGCCGCGAGGCGGTACTTCGTGCTGCCGACGGGTCGCTCCTCGTGACAGCTGTGAGCCATCGCCGCCGGAGCGGCAACGGTCACCGCGGACGGAGCCGGCGCGCCGACAACGACCAGCTCCCGCTCGAGGGTCTGCACCGGGTTGGCATGGGTGACGCTGCACGCGCAATCCGGGCCGCACGTGCAGCCCTCGCCGCACGGGCAGGCATCGTTCACCGCGGCCCGCGGACGCGCCAGGTTGCGAACGGCGACCACGCTCGCGCCCAGGAGGTAGGCCATGAACGGCAGTCCGACGATCGCGAACACCCACAGCACCCCACCCGGCTGCCGGGCCTGCTCGATGCCGCCCATCCCGCCGCCGTGGCCCATGCCACCCATCCCGGACATCCGGGCCGCCATCACCGCCATCGCCGAGAGGTGCCAGGTCATCGCGCCGAACATCATCGTGTGCCCGGCGAAGTGCAGGCCGCCGTTGCGGTCCGAGGCCCGGAAGGCATCGATCGACAACCAGCCGAACCAGAGCGTCGACAGGGCGAACACTCCCACGATCACCGGCTCGGGGACGATCATCGTCACTGCCTGCCAGGTCGGCCCGGCCACCATCAGGAGCATCACCACGGCCATCACCAGGTGCAGCAGGTTCGACACCCGTTGTCGGGTGTTCTGTGGACGGGTCAGTTCGTAGACGCACCAGGCCGTACACCAGGCGAACAGCACCAGCAGCGCGACGAACTTCACCGGCGTGGCAGCAAGGGTGAACATGGCTTCCTTCCGCGAGGGTTCGATCACAGGGTCGGACGGCCCCGCGGAGAAGTTCCCGGACTGCGCAATCCTGCCTAGGGCTCACCCGACGGGGCCCGGTCCAGCACTGCGACCAGGTCCGCCCGCGCCCGGGCGACACGGGAACGGATCGTCCCGACCGCGCAGCCGCACACCCGGGCGGCATCGGCATAGCTGAAGCCCATCAGCTGGGTGAGCACCAGGGCCTCGCGGCGCTCGGGTTCGAGCGTGCCGAGCAGGTCGGCCAGGTGCAGGTCGCCGACGGGGTCGGGGTGTACCGCCCAGGCGTCGGCCACCGCTGCGTCCATCGCGACGAGCCGGGGCCGCGCCGTCTCGTAGCGGACGCGGTCGACCACTACCCGGCGGGCGATCACCAGCAGCCAGGTGCGCGCGCTGGAGCGTCCCTCGAACGACGGCAGCGCCTCGATCACGCGCAGGTAGATCTCCTGGGTGAGGTCGTCGGCCACGTCCCGTCCGGCCAGGTGCGCCACGAACCGCCACACGTCCGCCTGCGTCGCCCGGATGAACTCGGCCAACGCCGCCCGGTCGCCGCCTCCGGCGGCGAGCGCCAGGGCTGTGGTGTCGTCGGCCATGCGCCACCCTAACCCGGCGCGTATGCTGCGCGGATGGATCCGGCGGCGGTCGTGGACGAGGAGAGCTGGCGCGCAGCCCTCTCCGCGCTTCTGGACGGCGAAGAGCCGCCCTTCGGCATGGCCGCGATCATGGGCCACCTCGCCGCCTGCCGGTCCTGCTCGGACTGGCTGGACGACGCCACCGCCGTGAACCGTGGCCTGCGCACCCTTCCGCTGCTGGAAAGCGCCCTCGGCGAGCGGGTCGTGAATTCGGTGGATGTGCACCTGTGTGACTGCCGCACGGGCGGGGAATGCCTGTGCGCCGACTGCCAGTGTGGGCCGCGCTGCACCTGCCACACCTCCTGACCGCGGGCGATAATCGCGGCATGGAGCTCGCCGCACACCGGGACGCACTGCTCGAGACCTGCCGCCGGACGCCGGGGGTGACGAGCCTGGTCGTCTTCGGATCCTCAGCTGGGGACGGGGCGGGCCGCAGGGACGAGTGGTCCGACCTGGACTTCAACCTGTTCCTCGCCGCCGATGCGGCGCCGGAACTGGCCAGCGCGTGGCCCTTCCTTCCCCACCCGGACCAGCTCGTGATGACCGCGCACGAGGGGGAGAACGGGGGCGTCGCCCTCTACGCGGACGGGATGGTGTACGAGTTCGGCGCCGGCCAGCCCTGGACGATCCGCGACCCCGACCACGAGGTGCTGCTCGACGGCGGCGATCTGGCCTTCGCCGCGCCCGACCCGCTGCCCGAGGCGGCGATGCAGGTGCGGGTGTTCCTCGCGAAGCTCTACATCGGGGTGGGACGGGTACGGCGCGGCGAGCGGGTGGCAGGGAACGCCCACGTACGCACCTACGCGCTCATCTGCCTCGCGGAGGCACTGCGACAGCGGCTCGCCCCGGACGCTCCGCGGAGCCCGTTCGACCCGCTGCGCCGGCTGGAGCGAGCCCTGCCCGGGGTGGCGGACCGGCTGGCCGCTCTCCTCGACACCGACGTGGAGACCTGTGCCCGAGGGCTGTTCGATGCGTCGCGGGAGCTGCTCGAACCGGGCTGGCCGGACTACCCGTCCCGGGCCGCGGACGTCATCGCCGCCCGCCTCGGCTGGTGAGTCGCGATTCGGCCGCGGGAAGGCTGTCCTGTGACGGTTGTGCACTGTGGGGCGCCATCGGTGGCCGAATTGCGGCACGCCCGGCTCAGCGAGGGGGCTGTCGCGATTTGACCGCTCTCCCCGTCCCCCCGTGCCCAGGAGTCACGCCCGGGCGGAGGGGCGGCCGGATCGCGTCAGGCGCCGGGCTCAAACCTGCGCAGGCGCATCGAATTGGTGACGACGAACACACTCGACAGCGACATCGCGAAGCCGGCGATCAGTGGGTTGAGCCGACCCGTCGCGGCGAGCGGGATCGCGGCAACGTTATAGGCGAACGCCCAGACCAGGTTGCCCCGGATCGTGCCCAGCGTGCGCCGGGCGAGCCGGATCGCGTCGGGGATCACGTCGAGGCTGCGACGGACCAGGATGATGTCGGCCGACTTCATCGCCACGTCCGTGCCGCTGACCACCGCCATGCCGAGGTTCGCCGTGGCCAGCGCGGCGGCGTCGTTGATCCCGTCGCCCACCATCGCCACCCGGCGTCCTTCGGCCTGCAGCCGCTCGACGACCGCAGCCTTCTCTGCAGGCAGTACCTCGGCCACCACCGCGTCCACGCCGACCTGGCGGCCGACGTTCTCGGCCGCGCCGCGACGGTCGCCGGTGAGCAGCACGGTGCGCAGGCCCAGCTTCCGCAGCCGTTCCACGGCGCCCGGAGCAGAGTCCTTCAGCTGGTCAGCGATGTCGAAGCCTCCCCGGACGACCCCGTCGACAGCCACCAGGACGACCGTGCGCCCCGCCTCCGCGGCCGCGTCCGCCACGTGCCGGGCGGCGTCGGGCAGGTCGAAACCCTGCCCCGCCATCAGGCCCTGGTTGCCCACCACGACCGACTTCCCGCCGGAGAGCGCCCCGCGCACCCCGTGACCGGGCAGCGCGGCAACCTCGCCCACCTCGGGGAGGGTGAGCCCCCGCGCCCGCGCCCCGGCGACCAGTGCGCGTCCGACCGGGTGCTCGGAGTAGTGCTCGATGCCGGCGGCCAGGGCGAGCAGTTCGTCCGGGTCGGTTTCGTCGAAGGCGTGGACACCGGCGAGGGCCATCGTGCCGGTGGTGAGGGTGCCGGTCTTGTCCAGCACGACGGTGTCGATCACCCCGGACGCCTCCAGCGCATCCGGGCCCTTGATCAGGATGCCGAGCTGGCCACCGCGGCCCACGCCGACGAGCAGAGCGGTCGGGGTGGCCAGGCCCAGTGCGCACGGGCAGGCGATGATCAGCACCGACATCGCCGCGCTGAACGCAGCCCGAGACCCGGCCCCGATGGCCAGCCACACGACCAGCGTGACCAGCGCGATGCCCAGCACCGAAGGCACGAACCAGGCCACCACCTTGTCGACCAGAGTCTGCACGGACGCCTTGCGCGCCTGCGCCTGCTCGGCCAGCACGGCGAGCTGGGCGAGCTGGGTGTGCGCGCCGACCTTCTCCGCCTCGACGATCAGGGCGCCGGTGGTGTTGGTGGTGCCCCCGAGCACCCGCTCGCCGACCGCCACCTCGATCGGAGCGGGCTCCCCGGTCATCGCGGAGGTGTCGATCGCGGACGTGCCGACCAGCACCCGGCCGTCGGTGGCGATCCGCTCGCCGGGACGCACGACGAACCGCTCACCGACCGTGAGTGATCCGATCGGCACGGTCTGCTCGACCCCGTCCCTGATCACCCGGACGGATTTCGGCGCGAGCTGGCCGATTGCCTCCAGCACGCCGCGCGCCGACCGCTTCGAGCGCGCCTCGACGTAGCGCCCGGCCAGCAGGAATGTGGTCACGGCTGCCGCGGCCTCCAGGTAGAGCGTGTCCGCTCCGGCCGGGGCGAGGCCGTAGCCGAACCAGTACGAGGTCTCCTGCGGGGAGCCGAGGACCGTGGCCACCACCGACCAGGTGAACGCGGACAGCACGCCCAGTGAGACGAGAGTGTCCATGCTGGTCGCGCCGTGGCGCAGGTTCCGCCAGGCAGCCCGGTGGAACGGCCAGGCGCACCAGAACACCACCGGGATCGCGCCGATGATCAAGGCCCACTCCCAGCCGGGGAACCGCAGCTGCGGGGTGAGTGCGAGCACGATCGCCGCGTCGCCGAGCGGGAACGTGATCAGGGCGGCCACCAGCAGCCGCGTCCGGAGCAGCTTCACCCGGTCGCTGTAGCCGTCCGGCTCGGCGCCCTCGACGACCTGCTTCGCGTCGTAGCCGGCCGCCTGCACGGTGGAGATCAGCTCGGAGACGTGCTGGGGCGGCATGCCGAGGACCACGGCACGCTCGGTGGCGTAGTTCACTGTCGCACGGACGCCGTCCAGCTTGTTCAGCTTCTTCTCGATCCGGTTCGCACAGGCGGCGCAGGTCATGCCGGAGATGTCCAACTCGACGCGCGCCTCCGGCCCGGCGTCCGCCGTGGTGTCGGTGCTCACTCCCCATCACCTCCGTGCTGCCGGTCGCGCTCGGCCAGCTGGGCGAGCATGTCGTTGTAGGCGCCGAGCTCGTCGCCGTCCGCTCCCGTGTCGGCCAGCAGGTCGGAGACTGCGGCCTCGCGGCTGTCACTGCGGAACCACTGCGCGGCCAGCACGATCACGGCGACGAACACCGGCACCTCCCCAGTGAACCACGTGATCTGGCCGGCGATGTTCTGGTCGGCGAGCAGGTCACCGACCCAGCTCACCGCGATGGTCTCGTAGAAGGTCTCCCCGATCACGTGTTCGGCCATCATGATGCCGACAGCGAAGATCGCGTGGAACGGCATCACGCTGACCAGCAACGCGAACTTCACCAGGTAGGGCAGCTGCCAAGGGCTCCGGTCCGGACCGATCAGCAGGTTGAAGAACAGGTAGCCGGCGAGCATGAAGTGCAGCAGCATCAGCTGGTGGGCCCAGTGGTAGCGCATCAGCCAGCCGAACAGCGGTGTGAAGTAGACCAGGAACAGGCTCGCGACGTAGTTGATCCACAGCACCGGGGGGCTGAGCAGGAAGCGGACGAACCGGTTCGCGGCCAGGCCGGAGAGCAGTTCACGCGGGCCGGGCAGCCCGCCGGGCGACCGGGGCCGGGACGCCTCTTCGACCAGTGTGAACGGGGCGCCGAGCACACACAGCACCGGCACCATCATGTTCACGGTCATGTGCACGAGCATGTGCCAGCTGTAGACGGCGGTGGAGTACATCCACAGGCCACTCGTGGCCAGGTACAGGGTGAGCAACCAGCCGCCCAGCCAGAACAGCAGGCGGGAGACCGGCCAGCGGCCGCCGGAGCGATACACGCGGATCATGCCCCACAGGTACGCGGCGATCGCGCCGACCGACAGCAGCACCCAGAGCAGGTTGGGCCGGCCCAGCCCGGCGAGCCGCTCGAAGGTGGCCGGCACCTCCACGTCGTAGCCGAGGTAGTTCACCTGGCTCGACTGCGGGACCAGGAACCGCGGCGGCGGCAGGTGCGCGGCCGCGCCCAGGGTCGCGATCCCGAGGACGTACAGCACGACGTCCCTGGCCACCGAGCCGATCCGGCGGCGGACGGGGGCACGCCGGTCGAGCTGGCGCCAGACCCAGCTGGCCAGCAGCAGGACGGCGAGGGCGGCCCCGACCAGCACCGGCCCACCGGCGGCGGTGTCGAACGGGGAGACGCCGGCCAGCTGTTGCCAGGCCACGATCGCGTAGCCAGCCGTGGCCAGCGCGAGCAGGGGCAGCACCACGCGGTGGTAGCGGGCCACGCCATCCTCCGAGCGGGCGGCCGCCACGCCCACCGCCCCGCTGGTGAGCAGCACCAGGGCTGCGGTCGCGACCCCTGAGGCGTCCGTGGCCCAGTCGTGGTCAAGGCCGACCGAGACGTTGCCGGTGACCGCGATGTACACCGTGCTCAGTGCTCCGGCGATCCAGCACACCACGAACGCCGAGGCCCGCTTCGCCCGGTAGGCGACAACCACTGTGGCCAGGGCGACCAGCGCGGAGACCAGCCAGGCGAGCGCGCTGGGCGTGGAGGTGAGCAGGTACCACCAGATGTCCGGACGCATCGTGTACGCGATCGGCACACCCGTGGTGAACGCCGGGTTGGCGAAGGTCATCAGCAGCGCGGCGACGAACCAGAGCTGCGCGGCGCGTCCGGCCCAGCGGCCCAGCCGCAACGCGGGAGCAGGGAGCGTCCCGCCCGCCTCGCCGGGAAGGAACGCCACCATGCCGGCGAGCAGGCCCAGCGTCGCCGCAGAGGTGAGCCGGCCGACCGCGTCGCCGAGGCTGGAGATCAACCCCGTGACCGCGTCGGCCTCCTGGCGTCCGGGAAGCGGCGGCAGCACCGCGAGCAGGTTCGCGACCGCGACCGCGGAGACGAGAGCGACACAGAACGCGACCGCAATCGCCACGACGGCGAGCGCCGAGGGGCCCGTGCGGGGCTCAGCGGAGCCCGGCTCGTCCGACATTCGCCTCACCACTCCAGTTCCCTGCCCTGCCGCTGGTGCCGTGAGTCTAGACGCCACGCGCTGCGGGTGCGCCAGCGGCCGGGACGCCGAGAGCGGGAGAGAGTGGTCAGCGTCCAGCCCGGAGGGCCCGCTTCGGGCCGCGCCCCCGCAGGCACGCATCTCCCCGATACTGGTCGAACCCACGAGAGGACGGCGATGAGCGCGACGAACGACACCACGGGCGGACGCGACGCGGCGCTCGCCGCGAAGTCGGACGCGGTCTGCCGGATGGGCTCGCTCATGCTCAGCGCGGGCACCGGCTCCTACCGGGTGAAGGCGGCGATGGGACGGACCGCCGCCGGGCTCGGCATCGAGCAGCTCGAGGCGCAGGTCAGCCTGAACGAGATCGTCGCCACCACCCGGGCGGACGGCACCTTCCGCACCCAGGTGCTCGAGGTGCCCGTGCCGGTGGTGAACGCGGACCGGATCGGGGAGCTGATGCGGGTGTCGCTGCGAGCCGAGTCCGGCAGCACGCCGGCGGAGCTCCAGTCCGAGCTGGACGCTATCGAGACGCGTCGCCCGCTCTACCCGCTGCCGGTGGTGGTGGCGGGCGCGGCGCTGGCGTGCGCGGCGTTCGCGTTCCTGAACAATGGGCGCTGGCAGGAGTGCGTGGCGGCCGGCCTCGGCGCGGGCCTCGGCAAGCTCGTCCAGCTCACCCTGCGCCGGTTCCGGCTCAACCAGCTGGCGATCGTCGCCCTCGCCGCGGCCGTGGCCTGCCTGTCGTACATGCTCTTCGCCGGCCTGCTGCAGTGGCTGCCCGGGGGCGTGAGCCCCGCGCACGAGGCCGCGTTCACGTCCGCGATGCTGTTCCTCGTGCCCGGCTTCCCACTCCTCACCGCGGCGCTCGACCTCGCCCGCTTCGACTTCACCTCGGGGGTGTCGCGGCTGCTCTACTCCGCGATGATCACCCTCGCCGCCGCACTGGGCGGCTGGGTCGTGGCGTGGGGATTCGGGCTCACTCTCGGCGAGATCGAGCCGACCGCCCTTCCGGCCTGGCTGCTGCTCGGCCTGCGCCTGGGCGCCAGCTTCGCGGGCGTGTTCGGCTTCGCGGTCACCTTCAACACCCCGCTGCGGGTCGCGTCCGCCGCCGCCGTGATCGGCACGGTGGCGAACCTCGGCCGGCTCGCGGCTGTCGATGCGGGCTGGAACACCCTGCTCTGCGCGGCTGCTGCCACCACCGTGGTCGGCCTGCTCGCCGGGTGGGCGTCCCAACGCATCCTGGCGCCGCGGATCATCCTGTCGGTGCCGACGGTACTGATCATGGTGCCTGGCGCGAGCACCTACCGCGCACTGGTCGCCATGATCAACAAGGACGCCCTCAACGCGCTCACCAACGGCATGACGGCCGTAGGGATCGTGGTATCGCTGGCCGCGGGGCTGGCCGTCGCCCGGATGATCACCGACCCGGCCTGGATCTCCGCGAACCCGGCCTGGACGCGGATGCCCCGGACCCGGGCGCAGCGGGAACTTCGGCGCAGCGGGAGCCGGCGTCCCCCGGAATGATCCGGCATCCCACGCAATGGGCCGATTCCGTGGACTGGGGTGCTGCCCCACCGGTGCCACCGGTAAGTTCTGCCTCGGTGTACTCCGGACGGGGTCGCCCCCTCCCCTCGGGGCGCCCCGGCCTCCTCCAGCCGGAGCACCACGCAGGCCGGACGTTCCCCCGCCTGGGCCCGGTCTCCGGTTCGCGCTGTCTCCCAGCACCCCCCGCGAGCTGTGCCCTGACCACGACTGCGCCCCACCGCCGGCCGGAGCCGGATGGCCTGGCGCGTCGCACCGATGTCCGGCGGGCCGATCGCCCTCCGCCAGCGATCGGAACCACACCGGTCTGGCGCATTGTTCCATTGTGTTCCACCGACCAACAGCACTGCCTCTCTGTGCCCTGAAAGCTCGCTCACAAGTAGTTACGTGTCTGAAACGACCCCGAGATCGGGTCTCGTCGGCGAATCCGCACGATTTCTGTTGACGTAGCACTGAAAACGAATGCATAGTGTTTCAGGCGGGACCGCGCCGAGGACAGAACCTCCAGGAGGTACGGAATGACCCTGACCCTGCGACCGGCGGCCGAATGCGGACTGGACGTCGTCAGTCTCGGCGAGGTGATGCTCCGGCTCGATCCCGGCGAGGGGCGGGTGCGCACGGCACGGTCGTTCCGCGCCTGGGAAGGCGGCGGGGAGTACAACGTCGCCCGCGGGCTGCGGCGCGCCTTCGGCCTGCGTACCGCGATCGTCACCGCGCTCGCCGACAACGAGGTGGGCCGGCTGGTCGAGGACCTCATCCTCACCGGAGGAGTGGACACCTCCTGGATTCGCTGGGTGCCGTACGACGGCGTGGGCCGGGAGGTGCGCAACGGGCTGAACTTCACCGAACGCGGCTTCGGCGTCCGCGGCGCCGTGGGCGTCTCGGACCGGGGTCACACGGCGATCTCGCAACTGCGGGCGGACGACGTCGACTTCGACGACCTGTTCGGACGGGTGGGTGTCCGCTGGTTGCACACCGGCGGCATCTACGCCGCGTTGTCGGAGACGGCGGCGCAGACCGCGCTCGCCGCCGTCCGGGCCGCGCGCGCCCACGGCACGGTGGTCTCCTACGACCTGAACTACCGGCCGAGCCTGTGGAAGGCTACCGGCGGGCAGGCGCGGGCTCAGGAGGTGAACCGGGCGATCGCCCCGTACGTCGACGTGATGATCGGCAACGAGGAGGACTTCACCGCAGCGCTCGGCTTCGACGTGCCGGGTGTGGACGCCTCGCTCGCGCACCTGGACACAGCCGGCTTCGAGGCGATGATCGCAGAGGTGGCCCGGGCCTACCCGAACCTGGAGGTGATCGCGACGACGCTGCGGACCGTGCGCAGCGCGTCGGTCAACGACTGGGGGGCCATCGGCTGGTCGCCCGGAACCGGCGTGGTGGCCGCAGCCCAGCGCGATCGCCTCGAGATCCTCGACCGCGTGGGCGGCGGGGATTCCTTCGCGTCCGGGTTGATCGCGGGACTGCTCGATGGCGAACCCGTGGGTGTCGCCGTCGAGTGGGGAGCGGCCCACGGCGCCCTCGCCATGACCACGCCCGGGGACACGTCGATGGCCACGAAGGCCGAGGTGCTCAAGCTCGCCGCCGGCGGTGGGGCCCGCGTCGACCGCTGACTCGGTGCGGATGTCCCCGACCGCGATCGGGAGCGACCGCGATCCGGCCGGTGCGGCTCGATCGGTCGAGACGTGGACGGAAACGAGAACCGTCCCCTTTTCGTCCAACAGGTCAGCGGCGCGCCGGCACCCCTGTGCTGGCCCGTACGACCAGGTGTGTGGCGAGCACGTCCTCGCGCGGCGCGACGTCGGGATCCCTGATCGCCGCGACCAGCAGGTCGACGGCGGCGCGGGCGGCCGACTGGCGGGGCAGGTGGACGGTGGTCAGCGGCGGGTAGGTCATCATCGCAATGGTCACGTCGTCGTAGCCCACAACACTCACGTCGTCGGGGACGCGGACGCCCCTCGCGGCCAGCCGGTTGAGCAGGCCGCACGCGACGATGTCGTTGTAGGCGAGCACGGCTGTCGCCGGCGAGGCCAGCATCAGGTCCGCCGCGGCGAACCCGCCGTCGAACGTGCCGGAGAAGTTGCCCAGCTGGATCACCTCGACACCCGTGGCCCGGACCGCCTCCGCCAGGCCCTCCCTGCGCTGGGCACCCACCCACGAGGCGGCAGGTCCGTCCACGTACGCGATGGTGGTGTGGCCGAGCGCGCGCAGGTTCTGGACCGCCTTCACTGTGCCTCCGGGGACATCGGCGGTGACGCTGGACAGCCCCGGGTGCCGGCGGTGGATCAGCACGACCGGCCTCCCCGCCTGGCGCACCAGCTCGGCCACGTCGCTGCGTGGCGAGCACAGCACCAGCCCGTCCACCTGCCGGGAGAGCGACTGCACGGCCTCCAGCTCCAGGCGCGGATCCTCGTCCGCGTCCGCAACGAACACCGACAACCCGGTCGCACGGGCGCGGCTCTGCACGCCCTTGGCCACGTCCGCGAAGAACGGGTTGAGCAGGTCGGGCACGATCAGGCCGAGGTTTCCGGTGCGCCCGGTGATCAGTCCCCTCGCCGTAGGGTTGGGCCGGTAGTCGAGTCGCTCGGCTGCGGCGATCACCCTGCTGCGCGTCTCGCCACTGACCGATCCCCCCTCGCTCAATGCCCGCGACACCGTCGATGCCGAGACCCCGGCTGCCCGGGCGACGTCACGGATGGTCGATCCCACGGCTACCTCATCTCCCTCGCCACGCCGATGCCGCTCACGTCACCACGCCGACGTGCCAGGGGACGAACTCGTCCTGGCCGAGGTCGAGTTCCTCGCTGACCGTCCGGGCTCCGGAAGCCACCTCAATGATCCAGTCGAGGATCTGCGCACCCACGTCCGACACACTGGCCGCACCGTCGGCAATCTCGCCGGCGTTCAGGTCCATATCCTCACGCATCCGGGTGAAGGTTGCGGAGTTGGTGGCGATCTTCAGCACCGGGGCAGGCTTGCCGCCGAGGACGGAACCCCGTCCGGTGGTGAAGCAGACCACGCTCGCCCCGCCGGCGATCAGGCCGGTCACGCTCACCGGGTCATAGCCCGGAGTGTCCATGAACGCCAGCCCCCGGGTGCGGACCGGCTCGGCGTACTCGTACACCGCGGACAGTTCGGCGGTCCCCGCCTTGGCCACCGCGCCGAGCGACTTCTCCAGGATGGTCGTGAGACCACCGGCCTTGTTGCCGGGGGACGGGTTGTTGTCGAGGCTGCCGCCACCGTTGCGGGCGTACTCCCGCCACCAGTCGAGCCGGCCCAGCAGGCGCTCCCCCACCTCCCGGGAGGCCGCCCGCTGCGTGAGCAGGTGCTCCGCGCCGAACACCTCAGGGGTCTCGGCGAGCACCGACGTCCCGCCCGCGGCCACCAGCAGGTCGGACGCGACGCCGAGCGCAGGGTTGGCCGTGATGCCGGAGTAGCCGTCCGAGCCGCCGCAGTTGAGGCCGAGGACCAGTTCGTCGATGCCGATCGGCACCCGGGTACGGTGATCGAGTTCGGGGAGCATCCCTCGGATCGCCTCCACCCCGGCGCGGACGGTGGCCCGGATGCCTCCCTCCTCCTGGATCAGCAGCCGGCGGACGAGGGTGTCGGACGGGATTCCGGCCTCGGCCACCAGCGCATCGACGCTGACCATCTCACACCCCAGGCCGAGCACGAGGAGGCCACCGAAATTGGGGTGGCGTGCGTAGCCGCGGAGGGTTCGCAGGAGGATCCGGCCGCCCTCACTGGAGGGCACCAGCCCGCAGCCCGTCGTGTGGGTCAACGCCATCACGCCGTCCACACCGGGGAAGTCGACGAGCGCGGAGCCGCGGAACTGGTCGGCGATCAACCGCGCGGTCGAGGCCGAGCAGTTCACCGAGGTGAGGATGCCGACGTAGTTGCGGGTGCCGGCCGAGCCGTTCGCCCTGCGGTAGCCGGCGAAGCTGCGCGGCCGGCCGGAGGCGGGCCGGGGTGGCATCCTGCGGGTGCCGAACTCGTAGTCGCGAGCCACCTCGGCGATGCCGAGGTTGTGGGTGTGCACATGATCACCCGGCTCGATCGGGCGCGTGGCCACACCGATCACCTGGCCGTACTTGCGCACGATGCCACCCGCGGGGACCGGGTGCACGGCCAGCTTGTGGCCCCGGGGCACCCGGGCCCGCAGCACGACATCCGCGCCCGCGGCGCCCACCCGTTCTCCGGAAGCGAGATCGCGCAGCGCGACGGCGACGTCGTCCTGCGAAGCCAGCAGCAGCACATCCGACCGGGTCATGTCCCTCCGATGAAAAGTTGCGGTACCGTTTCCACGATAGCTGTTGCGGGCGGTGCTGTCGCCCCCGCGAGAGGAGACCGGAATGCCCGTCGGCATCTTCGAAGAACTCGGCCGCCACCGGATCGTGCCGGTGGTCGTCCTCGACGACGCCGGGCAGGCCGCACCGCTCGCGTCCGCCCTGATCGAGGGCGGGCTGCCCGTTGCGGAGGTGACCTTCCGCACCGCCGCCGCCGCGGACGCGATCCGGGTGATCGCCGCCCGGGGTGACGTGCTGGTCGGCGCCGGCACGGTGCTCACCGCAGAGCAGGTGGACGCGGCGGTCGCCGCAGGAGCCGGCTACGTCGTCTCCCCCGGCCTCTCCCGCGCGGTGGTCGAGCGGTGCGCACACCACGGCGTCCCGGTGCTGCCCGGCGCGGTCACCGC
>CAYNLD010000015.1:0-66502 GCA_964397985.1 uncultured Propionibacteriaceae bacterium
GACGCGGCTGATCGATAGGATCCGGGCATCCGGCGCGAGGAGGCGAGGGAATGGACCGGCCCACACTCTCCGAGCGGCTGCGCTACTGGTTCGACGGCTGGATGTCCCGCGGCGCGATCGCCCTGATCGGGCTGCTCGGGCTGGCCACGGTGGCCCTGGTCGTGGTGGTCGGGACGCTGGCCTGGATCTTCCACGCCTTCCCCGACGACGCGACCGATGGCGACCTGTTCGACCTGTGGTGGGGCGGCCTGATGCGCACCTTCGACCCCGGCACGATGGGCGGCGACAGCGGGTGGGGCTTCCGGTTCTTCATGCTGCTGATCACGATCGGCGGGCTGATCATCGTGGCCAGCCTGATTGGCATCATCTCCGGAGCGTTCGATGACCGCATCGCCGAGCTCCGGAAGGGCCACTCCCGGGTGCTGGAGCACGATCACACCCTGATCCTCGGCTGGAACAACAAGACACCGGCGATCGTGCGGGAGCTCGTGATCGCCAACGCGTCCCGTCGGCGGGCTGTGGTCGTGGTGCTGGCCGACCGGGACAAGGTGGCGATGGAGGACGAGCTGCGGGCGCGCTGCGGCGACCTGGGCACCACCGTGGTGATCTGCCGGAGCGGCGATCCGAAGACCCGTGTCGACCTGGTGCTGGGCAGCCCCCAGTGGGCGCGCAGCATCATCCTGCTGGCCCCGGACGAGGCGCCCGACCCGGACGCCGACGTGATCAAGACGGCCCTCGCGCTGACCAACGACGAGTCCGTCCAGGGCTGCCACATCGTCGCCGAACTGTGCGATCCCGCGAACGCGGTGGCCGCCCACCTGGTCGGACGCGACAAGGTGCACTGGGTGCTCGGCCCGGAGGTGATCGGCAGGATCGCAGTGCAGAGCTGCAGGCAGTCCGGCATGTCGACGGTGTGGCAGGAACTGCTCGACTTCGCCGGAGACGAGTTCTATTTCACGTCCCAGCAGGGCCTGGCCGGACGCACCTACTTCGAGGCGCAGTTGGCGTTCGAGACCTGCACGGTGGCCGGAGTGGTGATGGGCGGCGTTCCGGTGCTGAACCCGCCGGCCGACATCGTGGTGGGCGAGGACGACCAGCTGATCGTGATCGCGCCCGATGACAGCGAGATCGAGGTGGGCAGCGCGCCGCCGGTAATCGACGAGACCCACATCGTGGCGGACGCGCAGGTCACGGGCGAACCGGAGCGGGTGCTCGTGCTCGGCACCAATGCCGTGCTGCCCGTGCTTGTCGGAGAACTCGACGCCTACGTGGCGCCGGGATCGGAGGTGGTGCTGGTTGCGCCCGGCGAACCGGTCGAGCTCCCCGGCCTGAACCGCCTGGCCCCGACGACGGTCGCCGGTGATCCTGCCCGGCGCGCGGTGCTCGACCGGCTGGACGTGGGCGGCTTCGACCACGTGATCCTGCTGGCCGACCCCGCGAGCGGAGACGCGGAGCAGGTGGACAGCCGGACGCTGGTGACCCTGCTGCATCTGCGCGACATCGCCGAGCGGCACGACCTGCGGCTGAGCATCGTCAGCGAGATGCTGAATGACTCCAACCGGGAACTGGCCGAGGTCGCCCAGGTGGACGATCTGATCGTGAGCGACAAGCTGGTCGCCCTGCTGCTCGCCCAGATCTCGGAGAACAGCGGACTCGACGCGGTGTTCGGCACGCTGCTCGCGGCCGAAGGCTGCGAGATGTACCTGCGCCCGGCAAGCCGGTACGTGACCGAAGGTGCCGAGGTGGACTTCTACACGGTGCTCGAAGCCGCGCGCCGTCGCGAGGAGACCGCGATCGGCTATCGCCTGGTGGGGCCGGACGGCGGCGTCCGGCTCAACCCGGACAAGCGTCGCCGCGTCCGGTTCGGCCCCGGCGACCAGCTGATCGTGATCGCCCAGGAGTGAAACCGGCTCACTCCGGCGGGTCGTACTCGGCGGTCACCGTGCGACCAGGGAACACCCTGCGCCCGTAGTCGGGCTCGAGTCCCTCGGTGAGCGGGACGGGCCGTCCGGCGGCGAGCGCCTCGTAGATCTCGACGAACTCCTTCGACTGGTTGGCGATCGTCCAGCGGGCGGCCATTTCCCTGCTCCGTGCGCTCGCGGACGCGGCGAAGGCCGGGTCCTTCAGGGCGGTCAGCATGCTGACCATCGCACCGGCCAGCGAGACCGGGTTCGGCCGGGCGAGCACGGCGTTCACGCCCGGGTCTATGACCAGGCGCAGCTCGTGGTCGACCATCACGAACGGCAGGCCGGCGTGGGCTGCCTCGTGCAGGACGAGTGCCTGGGTGTCGGTGAGCGAGGCGAACACGAACGCGTCTCCGGAGGCGTAGTAGGCGCCGAGCTTCTCCCGCGGGATCTGGCCGGGCAGCTTCACCCCGCCGAACCGGGCGGCCCGCTGGAGCTGCCGGCGCAGCTTCTGCGGTGTCTCCTTCCAGTCGCCGACGATCATCAGCTCGGCGTCGGGGATCTGGTCGCGGACCAGCTCGAACGCATCGAGCATCAACCCGATCCCCTTCTCCAGCGAGATTCGGCCGACATAGATCAGCCGGGGCCCGCGTCCCTTCGAGATCGGGGGCAGCTCAGGCAGGGCGTCGGTCCCGTTCGGCACCACCCTGACCTTCGCCGACGGCGCGATCTCCAGCACCCGCTTGGCGGTCTTGTCCGAAGGCGTGGTGACCAGGTCGGCGTCGGTGAGCATGTTCGCGGCGAGGGTGAGCAGCTCCACCTGGGCGCGGCCGCGCCGGGGGGGCTTCAGCTTCATCTTCTTGACCTGGGCCCAGCTCTTCTCCAGGTGCATCGCGTACACCTTGTAGGCCGCGTTCAGAAACGGCACCACGTGCCAGTAGTGCTCGGCGTACGCCTCCAGGTCGGTGTGCCAGGTGATCACCAGCGGCTTGCCCGTCCGTTGCGCCGCCCACATGCCCAGCAGGCCGATCGCGCCCATGCCGTGCACGTGGATGATGTCCGGCGGGTTCGCGACCAGCTGAGCCAGCCGGTAGTCGAAGTCCTGGCCCATGCTGAGCCGGATCTGCGTGCCCGGGATCGGCACGCTGGGCAGCCGGATCTCGCGGCGGTTCGGGTTGCCCGCGTGCGGGTTGGGACCCTTCGCCTCCGGCGCGACCAGCAGCACTTTGTGGCCCGCGGCCAGCACCTGCTCCTCGAGGAACTGGACGGCGTAGAGCAGCCCACTGTGCGCGGGGCCGTAGTTGTCGGTGAACTCCGCGATCGTCAGCGGCTTCGTTCGTTTGGCCGGCGCTGTGGCCGGGACGACATCGTCCTGCAGTTCCTGCGTCATGCTGTCTGGGCTGACCTTCCTGAGCGGCGAACCACGTTCACTGTAGTGGCGAACTGGCCGGACCCGAAGTGCCGGGAGGCCGGTCCCGACTTCCAGCGGCGCGGACGCAGGCGACCAGGCCCCGTGGAGCGAAGGCCAGGCCGGTGAGCAGCAGTGTGGCGAAGATCAGCCCCCAGTAGGTGTTGTCCGGACGCCCCACCACGAGCAGGGCACAGACCAGCAGCCCGCAGGTCGCCACCACCGGACGGGCGAGGGCGCCGGCGAACAGCCATCCGAACAGCGCCAGCGGCACCAGCACGGCGGCGACCGCGAACGGCAGCGCCGAGAGCAGCGACCCGGTCCGGACACAGGCCAGTACGAACGACCATCCGCCGAGCTGCAGCCAGCCGTTGGTGCCGACCGGAGCGGGTGGTTGGGCGGCCGTCACGGCGAGGGAGTGCAGCGCGTAGACGACCCCGAACGCCGCGATCGCGCCCAGCCAGGCGTAACTCTCCCGGCGCCGCCGCGGCCACGCGAGTACGGCCATCACCATGAGGAACGGAAGGGCGAGTTCGCGGAAACAGACGGCGGTGAGCCCGAGCAGCACGCTCGGCCACCACCGACGCGGCGAGTGCACCCCGAGCGCGAGCAGCATCAGGGCGCCCGCCCAGGCTTCGTGGAACCAGGCCACCGGACCGACAGCAAGGATCGCCACGCCCAGCCCCAGCAGGGCCGCGGCGGCGAGCCGCTCTGCCCGGCCCACTCCGGTCCGGTCGAGGCGCCGTGCCATCGCGAGCAGCCCGGCCAGCCCGAGCAGTACGAGCAGGACGGTGGCTGCGGTCTCGCCGACCAGCAGGTGCAGCCCGGTGAGCGTGGGCAGCCGGACCACGACAAACGGTGTGGTCGGGTAGCCGTGGGCGAGCTGGGCTGCGATCGCTGCGGAGTAGTAGTCGGCGCCGGCGGCCACCCTCGCTGCGGTCTCCTGGTAGAGCGCGACGTCGCCGAACCTGCCCTGCGACGTCGTGCTGACCGGCCCTGCGGACGCGGACCCCACGATCCCCCACCCGACAAGGCCGAGCAGGATGACGAGCAGCGCCCGGGCGCGGGCAGGGCCCAGCCCCGGCGGGACGGTCAACGGGGGCTCAGCCGCGCAGCGAACCGTAGGTGGACTTCGCCCGCTCCAGGGCGGCGACATAGCCGGCCCTCGCGCTCGCGCTCGGATCCGCGTCGGCGGGGACGGCGAGCAGGCCGCGGAAGTCGGCGACCGAGCCGAACTCCTTGCGCAGCATCCAGTCGTCGAGTCCTTCGATCAGCTTGCGGGCATAGCCGGCGCCATGCCGGACCAGCGAGGACGTGGTCATCACGACGTCGGCCCCGGCCAGCAGGTAGGCGGCCACGTCGTCAGCGGTCTCCACGCCCGACGTCGCGGCCAGCGAGGCCGACGTCCGGTTGCGCAGGGTGGCGATCCAGGTGCGCGGCACCTTCGCGTCCGCGGGCGAGGAAAGGCTCACGCCCGGCACGACGGCCAGCTGTTCGGTGTCCACCGAAGGCTGCAGGAACCGGTTGAACAGCACCAGCCCGTCCGCACCGGCCTCGATCAGTTGCAGAGCGAAGTTGCCGACGCTGGAGAAGAACGGCGACAGCTTCACCGCCACGGGGATGTCCACGGCCTGCTTCACCGCTGCCACGATCTCCAGGTGCCGGGCCTCCACATCGATCCCCGGCACGGTCACGTCACCGGGCACGAAGTAGATGTTCAGCTCCAGGGCGGATGCGCCGGCGTCCGCCAGTTGCCGGGCGAAGCCCACCCAGCTGCCGGTGCCGGAGGCGTTCAGGCTGGCGATCAGAGGGACGTCGATCGCTGCCGCGGCCCGCTCGACCAGGCTCAGGTAGGCCTGCGCAGGGCTGGTCGCCTCGGGGTCGACGATGTCGGGGAAGTAGCTGGTGGCCTCGGGGAACGACTCGGAGTTGAGTTCCTCCAGCAGCGTGTCCCGCTCGGCCTGCGCCAGCACCTGCTCCTCGAACAGCGAGTAGAGCACCACGGCTCCCATGCCGGTGTCGGCGAGCTCGCGCACTCCGTCCACGGTCTGCGAGAGCGGCCCCGCGGAAGCCACCAGCGGGCTGCGCAGCCCCATTCCGAGATAGGTCGTGTCCATGTCAGCCTCCTGCCACCTCTGCGAACCGTTCGGCGCCGCGGGTCGCCATCTCCTCGTACTCCGCCCAGCGCCGGTTGACCTGCTCCTGCCCGAGGGTGAGCAGCTGTTCGGCCGCCTCGGGGTCGGAGTTCATCAGCATCCGGAAGCGCAGTTCCTTGATGTGGTAGTCGCGCAGCGGCATCCGGGGACGCGGCGAGTCCAGCAGGAACGGGTTCTTGCCGGCGGCCCGCAGCACCGGGTTGTAGCGCATCAGCGGCCAGTGGCCGGAGGCGACCGCGGCGTACTGCTGGTCGAGGCCCTTGCGCATGTCGATGCCGTGGGCGATGCAGTGGCTGTAGGCCAGGATCAGGCTCGGCCCGTCGTAGGCCTCCGCCTCGCGGAACGCCTTCAGCGTCTGCTGCGGGTCGGCGCCCATCGCCACCCGGGCGACGTACACGTTGCCGTAGGCGGTCGCCTGCAGGGCCATGTCCTTCTTGTTGGTCGGCTTGCCGGCAGCGGCGAACTTCGCCACCGCGCCGAGCGGGGTCGACTTGGACGCCTGCCCGCCGGTGTTGGAGTACACCTCGGTGTCCAGCACGAGCACGTTCACGTTCCGCCCTGACGCCAGGACGTGGTCCACGCCCGCCGAGCCGATGTCGTAGGCCCAGCCGTCCCCGCCGACGATCCACACGCTGCGGCGCAGCAGGTGGTCGGCCACTGAGCGCAGGTCCTCCACGCCCGGGCCGGACATGGTGTCGAGCAGCGCCTTCAGCGCGTCCACCCGGGCCCGCTGCTGGCTCAGCTCCGACTCGTACTGCTGCGGGGCATTCAGGATCGCGTCCACGGTCTCATCGCCCAGGTCGTCGCGCAGTTCCTCCAGCCGTTGCCGGGCGGTGGCCGTGTGCAGGTCGGCGGCCAGCCGCAGGCCCAGCCCGAACTCCGCGTTGTCCTCGAACAGCGAGTTCGACCACGCCGGACCACGGCCGTACTTGTTGGACGACCACGGGGTGGTCGGCAGGTTGCCGCCGTAGATGGAGGAGCAGCCGGTGGCGTTCGCCACGGTGGCCCGGCCACCGAACAGCTGGGTGAGCAGCTTCAGGTAGGGGGTCTCGCCACAGCCCGAGCAGGCGCCGGAGAACTCGAAAAGCGGCTCAAGGAACTGGGCGCCGCGCACGTTCGCGAAGTCGATTCGCGAACGGCGGTTCACCGGGATCGACTCGAAGAAGCTGACGTTCTGGATCTGCTTGCTGCGCTCGAGCACCGGGGCAAGGTTGATCGCCTTGCGTGAGCCCCCCGAGCCGAGCGGCTTCACCGGGCACGCCTCCACGCACAGCCCGCAGCCGGTGCAGTCCTCCGCGTACACCTGCAGGGTGTAGCGCGAACCGGGGAAGCCGGCCGCGTTGAGCGGCGCGGACTGGAAGCTGTCGGGTGCGCCATCCAGCGCGGAGTCGTTGTAGTACTTGGCCCTGAGCACGGCGTGCGGGCAGACGAACGCGCAGTTGCCGCACTGGATGCAGGCGTCCGGGTCCCACTCGGCGATGATGTCGGAGATGTTCCGCTTCTCGTACTTCGTGGTGCCGGAGGGGTAGGTGCCGTCCACGGGCAGCGCACTGACCGGCAGGCTGTCGCCCGTGCCCAGCAGCATGGACGCGGTCACGTCCCTCACGAAGTCGGGCGCCTTCGCCGGCACCGGCGGGATCATCTCCTTCTCCCCGACCGGGGCCGTCGGCACCTCGATCCGGTGCAGGTTCTCCACCGAGGCGTCCACGGCGGCCTCGTTCTTGGCCACCACGTCAGCGCCCTTGCGTCCGTAGGTCTTGCGGATGGTCCGCTTGACCTCCTCGATCGCCTCCTCCCGCGGCAGCACCTTGCTGATCGCGAAGAAGCAGGTCTGCAGCACCGTGTTCGTGCGCCGCCCCATGCCGGCCTTGCGGGCGACCAGGTTCGCGTCGATCGCCCACAGCTCGATGCCGAGGTCGATGATCCTGCGCTGCATCGGGACGGGCAGGTGGGCGAACACCTGGTCCGGCTCGTAGGGGGTGTTGATCAGCAGGACGGTGCCGGGGCGCGCGAACTCCAGTACGTCCACCCGCTCCAGGATCGACCACTGGTGGCAGCCGACGAAACCGGCCTGGCTGACCAGGTAGGGAGCCTCGATCGGGTGCGGCCCGAAGCGCAGGTGCGAGACCGTGCGCGAACCGGACTTCTTGGAGTCGTAGACGTAGTAGCCCTGCGCGTAGGTGTTCTCGATCGCGCCGATGATCTTGACCGAGTTCTTGTTCGCTCCCACGGTGCCGTCCGAGCCGAGGCCGTAGAAGACCGCGCGTAGCGTGGCCGGGTCCTCCAGGTCGAGGGTCGGGTCGTAGGGCAGGCTCAGCATGGTCACGTCATCGTTGATGCCGATCGTGAACCGCGGCCGGGGCGAGGGCAGTGCGAGTTCGTCGAAGATGCCGACGACCATCGCCGGGGTGAATTCCTTGCTGCTCAGGCCGTAGCGGCCGCCGACCAGCAGGGGGAGCTTCGGGCGCCGGCCCGCAGCGGAGGCCTCGCCGATCGCTGCGGCGACGTCGAGGAACAGCGGCTCGCCGCCGGAGCCCGGCTCCTTGGTGCGGTCCAGCACCGCGACGACCCGGGCGGTAGAGGGGATCGCGGCGAGGATCTGCTCGGTCGGCAGCGGCCGGTACAACCGCAGTTGCACGACGCCGACTTTCTGGCCGTGCTCGTTGAGGTAGTCCACGGTTGAGCGGACGGTCTGGGCTCCCGAGCCCATGATCACGACCACCCGGTCGGCCTCGGGGTGCCCGTGGTACTCGACGAGGGAGTACGCGCGTCCGCTGATCGCGGCGAACTCCTCCATGGCGGTCGCGACGATCGCCGGTACCTCGTTGTAGTAAGGGTTGGACGCTTCCCTGCCCTGGAAGTAGGTGTCGGGGTTCTGCGCGGTGCCGCGAATGTAGGGGTGCTCCGGCGACAACGCCCTGCGCCGGTGCGCGCGGACCAGTTCCTTGGGCACGAAGGCCGCCAGCTGCTCGTCGCTCAGCAGTTCGACGGAGTTCTCCTCGTGGCTGGTGCGGAAGCCGTCGAAGAAGTGCACGAACGGGACCCGCGAGCGCAGCGTGGCGAGCTGGGCGATGGCCGCGGTGTCGTGGGCCTCCTGGACGCTGGACGAGCTGATCATCGCGAAGCCGGTCTGCCGCACGGCCATCACGTCCTGGTGGTCGCCGTAGATGCTCAGGCCCTGCGCGGCCAGCGAGCGGGCGGCGACGTGCAGCACGGTGGAGGTCAGCTCGCCGGCGATCTTGTACATGTTGGGGATCATCAGCAGCAGGCCCTGCGACGCGGTGAACGTCGTGCTCAGCGCGCCACCTTGCAGCGCGCCGTGGAGCGCCCCTGCCGCGCCGCCCTCGGACTGCATCTCGATGACCGAGGGGACCGTGCCGTAGACGTTCCGGCGGCCCTTCGCCGACCACTCGTCGGCGAGCTCCGCCATGGTGGAGCTGGGCGTGATCGGGTAGATGCTGCAGAGCTCGTTCAGCCGGTACGCAGCCGACGCCGCGGCCTCGTTGCCGTCCATGATGATGCGGCCCATCAGTTCTCCTCCACCATCTCGATCGCATGCACGGGGCACTGTTCGTAGCAGGTGGCGCACCCGGTGCACTTGTCGTAGTCGAAGCGGTAGCGGAAGCCCTTGCCGAGCTTGATCACCGCGTCCTCAGGACAGGAGCCGAGGCAGCCGTCGCACTCGAAGCAGTTGCCGCAGGAAAGGCAGCGGGCCGCCTCGGTGTGCGCCTGCTCGTCGGACAGGCCGCCGACGATCTCGTCGAAGTCGGTGATCCGTTCCGATGGCTCCAGCTCGGGCTGGGTGCTGCGGCGGGCGTCGCCGAAGTACCACAGGTGCAGCTTGTCGAAGCTGGCCAGGTCGTGCTTCGGTCGGCCGGGCGCGTCGCGATGGCCGAGCCACGCATCGATCTGGGTGGCGGCCCGCTTGCCGTGCCCGACGCCGACGGTCACGGTGCGCTCCGACGGCACTGCGTCGCCGCCGGCGAAGATGCCGTCGACGTCTGTCATCAGGGTGCGCGGATCAACCCGCACCACGTCGTGCTCGAAGTGCATGCCGGGGATTCGGCGCAGGAAGTTGGAGTCGGTCTCCTGGCCGAGCGCAAGGATCACGGTGTCGGCCTCGAGCTTCTCGAAGCGCCCGGTGCCGTGGGCCTTGCCGTTCTCGTCGAGTTCCATGATCTCGACGGTCAGGTCGGATTCGTCCATCGAGCTGATCGTGCGCAGCCAGTTCATCTTCACGCCCTCGCGCAGGGCGCCCTCGCGCTCGTCCGCGTGCGCGGGCATCTGGTCCTCGGTGCGGCGGTAGACGATGATCGACTCCTCCGCGCCCAGGCGCCGGGCCACGCGGGCGGCGTCCATGGCGGTGTTGCCGCCGCCGTAGACGGCGACCTTGCGTCCGATCATCGGGCGCTCGCCGGAGGCGACGTCGCGCAGGAAGCTGACCGCGTCCACGATCTTCGATGCGTCACGGTTGGGGATGTCGACCCGCTTGGACAGATGCGCGCCGATCGCGACGAAGGTGGCCTCGAATCCGCCTTCGGCCTGGTCGGCCATCAGGTCCTTGACCGTGTAGTTGTTCACGATCCGCACGCCCAGGTCGAGCAGCCGGGCGATCTCCGCGTCCAGCACGCTGCGGGGCAGCCGGTACTCAGGGATGCCGTAGCGCATCATGCCACCGGGAAGGTCGGAGGAGTCGCGGATCTCCACCTCGTGGCCCATCCGGGCCAACTGGTAGGCGGCGCTCAGGCCGGACGGTCCGGCGCCGATGATCAGCACGCGGCGCCCCGAAGTGAACCGCGGCTTGGTGAACGTCCAGCCCTTCTGGATCGCGAGGTCGCCGAGATAGCGCTCGACGGAGTGGATGGAGACGGCGCCGTCCAGCTCGATCCGGTTGCAGGCTGTCTCGCACGGGTGGTAGCAGACCCGTCCGTGGATGGCGGGGAACGGGTTGTTCTTCACCAGCTCCCGCCAGGCGGCCTCCTCCTGGCCGGCCTTCACCAGCCGGAGCCACTCCTGGATGTTCTCGCCGGCGGGGCAGGCGTTGTTGCACGGGGGGAGCAGGTCGACGTAGACGGGCATCCGGGTGCGGACGGGGGCGACGCGGCCACCCTCCACAGCCAGGTCGGGAAGACCGGTGATATCGCGGGCCATGGGCACGCCCTTCAGGTGGGATTCTGGCTTTCGGCAGCAATCTACCCCCGCCTGCACTCCCATGCTGACAAGGACATTTATGTAACCCGGAGGGTCCGTTAATACCGCCTGGGGTACTTGTCAGGATGTCAGCTCATGTCACCGGACGGCCCGAGAGCCTCCGCTCCGGCCGAACGCCTGCACCAGGGCAGGGCGCCGGACCGGAACGGAGGCTCTCGGTGGGGACGGGTCAGGACAGCGCCTTCGCCTTGAGCGCGGCGTACTCCTCCGTGGTGATGGTGCCGGCGTCGAGCAGGGCCTTGGCCCGGGCGATCTCGTCGGCGGGGCTACCGGCGACCGAACGGATGTACTCGTCCGTCACGGCCTTCGACTGGCGCACCTGCGCCTCTGCGCGGGCCGCCATGCCGCCGCCGCGGGCGATCAGGTAGACCAGCGCCGTGAGGAACGGCAGGAAGACCAGGAAGAAGATCCACAGCGCCTTCCAGCCACCGCTCAGCTCACGGTCGCGGAACAGGTCTCCGATGATCGCGAAGATCGCGAACAGGTAGGAGATGAAGATGATGATCGTCAGGGTGTACCAGATGATGCTGCCCAGATTGACGAAGAAGTCGGGCACTTCGAACCTTTCGTTGGCGAATACGGCCGCGGGCGGACTGCCGCCCGCGCAGCGGAGCATAGCGAGGCAACCTCAAGGGATCACCAAGGCACGTTCAGGTGTCGTTAAGCAGGCTGCCGCCGGGGCGCCCCGGGTGCTAGCCTCCCGGCAGTCGGAGAGATCGGGAACCGCACATGACCGCCGTCCAGCCGGACAACACCGCCTGGTTCCGCCGCCGGTTGCGGCGGGGGCCTCCGCCGCGAAGAACCCCCCGCCCCGCAGTGGACCGGGCCGCGGCCCTGGCCCGGTTCGATGAACTGGCCACGCTCGACGAGGGCATCCCCGAGGCCACCCGGTCGCGGCTGTTCGAACCGGACGGTGCCGCCGTCGCCACCCTCGTGATCTGGCACGGGTTCACCAATGCGCCGTCCCAGTTCACGGCGATCGCCGAACGTCTGCGGACGCTGGGCTACCGGGTGCTGGTCCCCCGCATGCCGTACCACGGCGCGGCCGACACGCTCACCCGCGACCTGGCGAAGCTCACCCCGGAGATCCTGGTCGACCACGTCGGCGCCTGCGTGGACATCGCTGCCGGATTCGGCGACGCGGTCTGGACGATCGGCCTGTCCGCCGGCGCGACGATGGCGGGCTGGGCCGCAGCCACCCGTGTGGAGGTCACCCGGCTGGTGCTCGCCGCACCACTGGTCGCCCCGGTCGGGTTCCCCCAGCCGCTGGTCCGGCTGTTCGTGAAGTTTCCGCGGATCGTGCCAGGGATCTACTGGTGGTGGGACCCTCGGGTGAAGGCGAAGATCACCGGCAGTCCGCACGCCTACCCCGGCTTCCCGCTGCGCGGCATCATGCCGTTCCTGCACCTGTCGGAATGGCTCTACGACGGGTCGGTGGCGGTCGGGCACGAACTCGAGCGAACGGTGCTGGTGACCAATCCCGGCGACTTCGCGATCCGCAAGGACGTCGCCAAGAGCTTCGCCGAGCGGGTGTTCGCTCCGAATTCGGCCGAGTTTGGCGAGGCTCTCCTCGATCCGGAGTTGAAGTGGATGCACGACTTCGTCGATCCGCTCTCCCCGAGCACGGGCACGACCGAGCAGGTCACCGCCGTACTGCTGGCCGGGCTCGGCACGGGCGAACCGACCGCGACGGGGGTCCTGGTCGAGCCGTTGGTGAGCGAGCAGCCTGCGTCCTGATCAGGGCGTCCGCTGTGGCGGTGGGTCAGACCCTCGCGCAGGCGGTGCAGGTGCCGTAGAACTCCAGCTCGTGCTCGACCTCTGCGAAGCCCTGCTCGGCGGCGAGCGCGCGGATCAGGGACTCCAGGGACGGGATGCTCACCTCGACCGTACGTCCGCAGGAACGGCAGATCAGGTGGTGGTGGTGGCCCGGTGAGCAGGTCCGGTAGGCCACCTGGCCGTCCGGGGTGCGGATCGCGTCCACCTCTCCCGCCGCCGCCAGTCCCTGCAGGGTCCGGTACACGGTGGCGAGGCCCACGCCGGAGCCGTCGTGCCGCAGCCGGTCGTGGATCTCCTGGGCGGTGGCGAAGGTCTCCTGCTCCTCCACGGCCTGCCGGATCTCGGTGCGCTGGCGGGTGTGCCGCGGGCTCCCCTGACGGTCAGTGCTCGTCATAGTGATCCCCGTGGGCGGCGTGGCGGTGGCCGTCGTGGATGTAGTCGGTGTGCCCGGCGTGCTCCACGGCCAGGTGCCCGCAGTCGGCGTCGTGGACGTGCGGGTGCGTCTCGGCGAGTTCGTGGACGGCGGGAGCGCTGTCGTCCGGCAGCTCGACCACGGGGCGGTGTCGCCGCTGCAGAGCCCGCGACACCGGCCAGCTGAGCGCGAACACGGCGATCGCGATCACGACGATCAACGATCCGGGGGCGGTGTTCAGGTAGTAGGAGCCCACCGTGCCACTGATCGCCGCAACGGCGCCCAGCCCCATCGCGGCGAACAGGCCGTTCCGGAAGCCGACCACCACATGGTTGGAGGTTGCCACCGGTACGACCATCAGCGCGCTGACCAGCAGCAGCCCGACGGTGCGCATCGAGACCGTCACGGTGACCGCGGCGAGGCTCACCACGACGACGTTGAGCAACCGGACCCGCAGCCCGATCGAGCGGGCGAACGGCTCGTCCGCGCTGACCGCGAACAGCTGCGGCAGCAGGCCGATGGTGACCACCAGCACGATCGCCCCGAGGATGGTGATGTACCACAGGTCGGCCGCGCTGATCGTCAGCAGCGAACCGAACAGGTAGGCCGACAGCGTCCCGGTTCCCTGCCCGGCCAGCCCGGCCAGCAGCAGGCCGGCGGAAAGGCCGCCGTAGAAGAGGATCGCCAGACCCACGTCGCCGCTGGCCCGACCTGATTCGCGGAGCAACTCGATGCCGATCGATCCGGCCACGCAGATCGCGACGGCGAGCGGCAGCGGCGCGGTGCCGGTGAGCAGGGCGAGACCGACGCCGGCCACCGCGAGGTGGCCCAGACCGTCCCCGAGCAGGCTCAGCCGGCGCTGGACGAGGAAGGTGCCGATGGCCGGAGCCGTCACGCCGGTGATCAGGGCGGCGAGCAGCGCCCGCTGCATGAACGCGAGCGAGAACCAGTCCATCAGTTCACCTCCTCCAGCCCGGTGTGGGTCGTGTGCGGGCGCTCGAGCTCCCCGGTCTCGTGGCCACCGTGCATCGCGCGGTGGTCGTGGTCGGAGTGGTCGTGGCCGGGTTCGTCCGCATGGCCGTGGTCGTGCTCGTGGTGGCTGTAGCCGGGCGGCATCACGCGCCCGTCGGCGAGCACGATGGTGCGGTCGATCAGTGGACGGAAGCAGCCCAGCTCGTGCAGCACCATCACGATCGTCGCGCCCCGCTGCTTCAGCCGGGCCGCGACGCCGGCGAGCAGTTCCTGGGTGTTGCGGTCCACGCCCGCCAGCGGCTCGTCCCAGACCATCAGGTCGGCGCCGGTGGCAAGGGCCCGCGCGATCAGCACCCGCTGCTGCTGGCCTCCGGACAGCCGGACGAACGGGTAGCCGGCCCGGTCGGTCAGGCCGACCTCGGCGAGCGCGGCGTCCACAGCCTTGCGGTCGGCGGCGGAGGCAGGAAGGAACGGACGCCGGGTGGCGAGGCGTCCGCTCGCCACCACTTCGCGCGCAGTGGCCTGCTGCACCAGGATGCCGCCCCGCTGGGGCACGTAGCCGAGCCGGCTCCATTCGGTGAAGTCGTCCAGCGGGGTGCCGAACAGGGAGATCTCCCCGTGGTGCGGGATCAGCCCGAGCAGTGCCCGCATCAGGGTGGTCTTGCCGGAGCCGTTGTTGCCGAGGATCGCGACCATCTCGCCCGGCCGGATCGCCAGGGAGGCGCCGCGGACGATCGGGACGCCGTTCAGGACGACGTCGACGGACGCGGCCTCGACGACCGCGTCCGTCGAAGCGGGAGCCTCGGTCAGGAGCACTGGTTCGCCTTCTGCAGGGCGGTGCCGTTGGATGCCATGACCTCAAGGTAGTTGGTGCCGCGCGAGTCCGCGGTGATCCCTTCCAGGGGGTCGAGGACGTCGGTCTTCAGGCCGAGGTCGTTGGCGATCGACTCCGAGACGACCGGGGAGACCAGGGTCTCGAAGAAGATCGTGGTGACATGGTTGGCCTCGGCGATCTTCTGCACCTCGGCGATCCGGGCAGCGCTCGGCTCGACGTCCGGTTCGACCCCGTTGATGCCCACCTGGGTGAGGCCGTACCGCTTGGCGAGGTAGCCGAAGGCGGCGTGCGAGGTGATGAACGGTGTGATCGCGCAGTGGGTGAGGTCGGACTTCAGCGCTGCGTCCAGGCCGTTGAGATCGGCGACGAGCCTCGTGGTGTTGTCGGCGAAGGTCCGGGCGTCGGCGGGACGGGCCTGCGTGAGCGCGTCCCGGACGTGCTCCGCGATCGCGACCATGTTGGTCGGGTCGAGCCAGGTGTGGGGGTCCTCTGCGCTGGTGCTGTTCCCGGTGTCGGCGCCGTCCGTGCTGGCCTTCATCATGGTGAGGAAGGACGCCGTGTCGATCGTCCGCTTCGGCCGGGCCTGCTCCACTGCGGTGTCCACTGCGGGCTGGAAGCCGGACTGGAACACCACCAGGTCGACCGTTGACAGTGACGCCACCTGTTGCGGGGTGAGCTCGAGGTCGTGTGGCTCGGCGCCCGGTGCGGTCAGGTTCTCCACGTCCACCTGGTCGCCGCCGACGCGGTCGACGACGAACTCGAACGGGTAGAACGCGACCGCGACCTGCAGCTTCGTCGCGTCGGTGCTGCCCGACGCGCTCGCCGCGGGTGCATCGGAGTAGGCCGAGCAGGCGGACAGGCTGAGCAGTCCGGCGGCGGCAAGGACGGCGAGTGGCTTCCCCCAAATCATCATGGGAATCATTCTCATCTGTAGTTGCCGGGCTGTCAAATCACCGAGCGCCACCCCGCGCGTCGAGGGCTCGACCCGGGGACGAGCGCTCGACGCGTTGGCGGGCTGTCCGCGGAGGCGCAGCGGGTGCCAGAGCCCCACTAGGCTCTGCCCAGCACCGCACCCGGAGGCGCCCGTGACCCTCAACGGCCAGATCTCGTTCTGGTGGCACCAGCTGGGCACGCCACCGCAGCGTTCCGCGCTGCCCGGCCCGACGGACGCCGACGTCTGCATCGTGGGCGGCGGCTTCACCGGACTGTGGACTGCGTACTACCTGAAGCGGCTCCAGCCGGACGCCCGGGTGGTGGTGCTCGAGCAACGCTTCGCGGGCTTCGGCGCATCCGGACGCAACGGCGGCTGGTGCGTGAACTCGATCACGGGCGGGCGGGAACGCTACGCGGCCACCCACGGCCGCGAGGCCGTGGTCCGGTTCCAGGCCGCCATGAACGACACGGTCGCTGAGGTCGCGCGGGTCGCCGCGGCGGAAGGGATCGACGCCGACCTCCGGCAGGGCGGGGAGTTCTACGTCGCCCGTACCCCGGCCCAGGCGGCCCGGATGCGGGAGTTCCAGGCCGGCGAGGCCCGCTGGCCCGGCGCGGACGTCGAGCTGCTCTCTGCCGCGCAGGTGGCCGAACGGCTCGCGGTGGACGGCGCGCTCGGGGCCACCTGGCAGCCGCACTGCGCGACCCTGCATCCGGCCAGGCTCGTGCGCGGCCTCGCCACGGCCACCGAGCGCCTCGGCGTGCGGATCCACGAGGGCACCTCCGTCCGCCAGATCTCCCCGGGTGTGGTGCGTACCGACGTCGGGGACGTGCGGGCGGCAGCGATCGTCCGTGCCACGGAGGGATTCACCGCCAACCTCCGTGGCGAGCACCGTACCTGGCTGCCGATGAACTCCTCGATGATCGTGACCGAACCGTTGTCCGCCGGGGTGTGGGAACGGATCGGCTGGGCCCGCGGCGAGGCTCTCGGCGACTACGCGCACGTCTACATGTACGCCCAGCGCACCGCGGACGACCGGATCGCCTTCGGTGGACGGGGCGTCCCGTACCGGTACGGATCGAGGGTCGACACCGACGGAGTGACCCAGGCGCGCACGATCGCAGGACTCACCGCACTGCTGCGGGAGTTCTTCCCCGCGGCGGCGGACGCACGCATCGACCACGCCTGGGCAGGCGTGCTCGGGGTGCCCAGGGACTGGACGGCGACCGTCGGGTTCGACCACGCGTCCGGGCTGGGCTGGGCGGGTGGCTATGTGGGCACCGGCGTCGCGGCCAGCAACCTTGCCGGACGCACGCTGGCCGATCTCCTGCTGCGCCGGGACTCCGACCTGACCCGGCTGCCGTGGGTGGGGCGCAGGGTGCGACGCTGGGAGCCCGAGCCGGTGCGCTGGCTCGGCGTCCAGGCCATCTACGCCGCCTACCACGCGGCCGACCGCCAGGAGGCCTCGGGGCGCTCCGCCACCGCGCCGGTGGCGCACCTCGCGGACCTGATCTCCGGCCACTGAGGCCCGAGGATCACCCCAGCCGCACCACCCGGTCGCAGCGGGCGACCAGGTCCGGGTCGTGGGTGATCACCAGGACGGGAGAGTCGGCGCTCGTCGCCCAGATGTCGTCGATCAGGACCCTTGCCGTGGCGGCGTCCAGGTGCTCGGTCGGCTCGTCAAGCAGCAGCACCTGGTAGTGGCCGACCAGCAGCCGGGACAGGGCGACCCGCCGCGCCTCCCCACCGGAGAGTGCCTCGCCGCCTTCGCCGACGATCCGCTTCGGTTCGAGCTCGAGCCCGGCCCTGGCCATCGCATCGACCACTTCGGCGGTGGTGGCGTCGCGGTTCCCGATCCGGACGTTCTCCTCGATGGTGGTGGTGAAGATGTGGGCGTCCTGGGCGAGGTAGCCGATCCGTCCGTCCACTTCGATCGAGCCCGCGCGTGGGGGGATCAGCCCGAGCACCGTCGCGGCAACCGTCGTCTTGCCGATGCCGCTGGGCCCGACCAGGGCCACCTTCTCGCCCGCGTGCACCTCCAGGTCGAGGCCCTCGACCACCGACGGCGCGCCCGGCCAGCCCGCCGAAAGGCTCCGCACGATCAGGCTCGGCACCTCGACCGGACGGCCCGCGTCGGTCACGTCGCCGGAGCCGACCGGCTCGGCATCCAGCACCTCCTCGACCCGGCGCAGCGCGGCGCGAGCCCGGGTGCGGGTCTGGGCGGAAGCGATCAGCGTCGACAGGGCCTCGTGCAGCGCCAGTGGCGTGAGCACGCCGACAGCCAGCATCACCGGAGCCATGGTGTGCCCTGCCACCTGGTTGCCGCCGATCACCAGGGCCCCGATCACCGAAAGTCCTGCGGCGATCACCTGCGCGGCCGTACCGATCCCGCGCACCGATGCCGACTGAGCGGACGCCACGCGCAGCTTCTCGTCGATCGCGGTGAACCGTTCGAGCCGGTCGGTGTCTGCCCCGTAGGCGACCAGGTCGGCGGCCGTGCGGGACAACTCGCGGGCGGAGTCGGCGAGCTCGCCCCGCAACGGGATGCCGGCCGCGTCCGCGCGGGAGGAGGCGAGCCGGGCCAGCCACGGGACGAGCGCTGCGGCGACCACGGAGGTGCCCAGCAGGACGAGCGCCGAGCCGGGTGAGAAGAGGGAGATCGCGAACACGGTCGCGAGCAGGACGGCCGCAGACGAGCTGAACGGGATCCAGACCCGCACGACCAGGTCCTGGATCGCCTCGACATCGGCGATGACGCGGGTCAGCAGGTCGCCGCGGCGGGTGCCGAGCAGGGTCGTCCGGGCCAGCTTCGCGTAGGTCTCCAGCCGCAACGCGGACTGCAGTTTCAATGCCACGTCATGGCTGGCCATCCGTTCGGTGTAGCGGAACGCCCCCCGCGAGATGCCGAAGAAGCGGACGCCGACCGCCGCGGCCTCGAGGTACAGCACGGGCGGGTGCTCGGCTGCCCGGGAGAGCAGCCACGCCGAGACGGCCATCAGCGCCACGGACGCAGCGGTCGCGCAGAACGCCAGCAGCGCCGAGCCGGTCAGCCGGAGCCTCGCGTGCGGCACGGCGTCCATCAGGCGACGCAGCAGCGACCGCCCGTCCGCGGGCGGCGGCCCGTCGGTTCCGGTGAGCGCGGCGATGCGTCCGCCCGCCGGCTGCTCCTCCGGGGTCGTTCCGGCGGATCCGGCGGTCGACCCGGTGGCGCTCGCTGCTGTTGCTGCGGGGAGCACCGGGTCCGCGGGGACGACCGGGACAGGCGTCGGCAGGGGCGATCTGGCCGGCTCGATCCGCACCACGCGGTCGGCCTCGGCGAGTACGGCGGGGCGGTGGCTGACCACGAGCGCGGCGACGCCGAGTTCGCGCAGGGTGTGCAGCAGGCCGGCCTCCGTGTCGGCGTCCAGGCCGGCGGTGGGCTCGTCCAGCACGAGGAGCTTCGCCCGGCCCAGGGTCACCCGGAGCAGGGCGCGGGCGACGGCGATCCGGCGGCGCTCGCCCGCGGACACGCCCTCGGCGTCGTCTCCCACCGACTGGTCCGCCGGCAGGTCCCCGGCACCGGCCCGGCGCAGTGCGTCGACGACCGCCGCGTCGGTCGCGTGCGGGTAGCCGAGCCGGACGTTGTCCGCGACCGTCCCGGACAGCAGGCCCGGCTCCTGGCCGACGTAGGCGATCCGCTCGCGCCAGCGGGGCAGGCGTCCGAGCGGTTCGCCCTCGCTGGTCAGCGTGCCACCGGTTGGTGCCAGGAAGCCCATCACGGCGTTGAGCAGGGTGGTCTTGCCGGCCCCGCTCGGCCCGGCCAGCGCGACCACTTCGCCGGGCTGGATGTCGAAGGAGACCGGCTCGAGTGCGGGGCCGGTGCCGCCGGGGTAGGTGTGGGTGACGTCGCGGACGCTGAGCAGGGCTGCCGATGACCGGCTCGGGTCACCCGCGGCCGTCCCGGCCTGCTCGGCCGGCCGGTCGGGCAGGTCGACCGGGGCCGGGTCGATCAGGGCGAACGCCGACTCGACGGCGGCGAGGCCGTCGGCCGCGTCGTGGTAGTGGACGCCGACCTGCCGTACCGGAAGGTACGCCTCCGGGGCGAGGATCAGCACGAACAGTGCGGTGGCGAGGTCGAGCTGGCCGTACACCACCCGGAAACCGATCGTGACCGCGATCAGCGCCACGCTCAGGGTGGCGAGCAGTTCCAGGACCAGCGCGGAAAGGAACGAGACCCGCAGCGTCCGCATCGTCTCCGAGCGGTGCCGGCCCTCACTCTCCTGCAGCCCCCGGGCCTGCGCCCTGGCGCGGCCGAACACCTGCAGGGTGGGCAGGCCGGCGACGAGGTCGGCGAAGTGGTTGGCCAGCCGGGTCTGGACCGCCCAGCGGCGCTTCGTGATCGACTCGGTCATCCAGCCGACCAGCGCCATGAACACCGGGATCAGCGGCAGCGTGATCGCGAGGATCACCGCGGAGAGCAGGTCGGAGGTCAGGATCGCCACCCCGACGATCAGCGGAACGGTCACCGCGAGCAGCAGCTGAGGCAGGTACTTGCTGAAGTAGCCGTCCAGCCCGTCCAGGCCTTGGGTGACGAGCGTGACGAGTCCGCCGGAGGAGGTCGACTCCAGCGGACGTTCGATCCGCGCGGTCATGATGTCGCGGCGCAGCTGGGATTTCACGGCCGCGGACGCCCGCTGCGCGAGCCACTCGTTCAGCCACGACAGGAGTGCCTTCAGCCCGAACACTGTGGCGAGTCCGCCGACCGCCCAGCCCAGCGTGGTCAGCTGGCCGGTGGCGAAGATGTCGGAGACGGAACGCGACAACAGCCATGCCTGGCCAAGGGTCAGGATGGCTGTTGCGCTGCCCACCGCGACCCCGGCGACCAGGTAAGCCCTGGTCGCGCGGGCCCTGCGGAGGAGGCGTGGGTCGATCGGCCCCGCCACGATCAGCCGGCGAGCGCCGGCGCGTGGTCGTCGTCGGGGATGTTCTCCGTGCCCAGCCGGCGGCGGAACACCGAGTAGGCCCAGGCGGTGTAGGCCAGCACGATGGGCACGAAGATGCAGGCGAAGGCCGTCATCAGCGTCAGGGTGAGCTGGCTGGACGAGGCGTTCATCGCGTTGAGCGGGGAGTCCGCGCCACCGGCGGCGTCACGGAAGCCGAGGCCCGGCCACATGGTCAGGAAGATGCCGACCGCGACGAACAGGATGGTCGCCGTCGTGGAGATGAAGGCGATGCCGTCGCGTCCCTTGCCGTTGAACCACCAGGCCGAGGCCAGGCCGGCCGCTGCGAGAACGAGCAGCACCCAGCCGAGCGCGCCGGTGGGGTGCAGCAGGTTCTGGGCGATCAGGAAGATCGCGCCGAGGCCGATCGCGACCAGGCCGACCTTGGCGGCGAACGCCTGTGCCTTGTCGTGGATCTCGCCCTTGGTCTTGAGGGCGAGGAACAGCGAGCCGTGGAACAGGAACAGCGCCACCAGGGTGAGGCCGCCGAGCAGGCCGAACCAGCTGAACAGCTGCCAGAAGTACGGGCTCGGGCTGAGCACGAACAGGTTCGGGCTGGCCGCGTCGGTCGTCACCGGCAGGCCGAGGATGAAGTTGGCGAAGCCGACGCCGAACACCAGCGGGACCAGGAACGAGCCGATCGAGGCCATCCAGTCGAACAGCGTGCGGTACCGGGAGTCGGGGTGCTTGGCGCGGTACTCGAAGGAGACGCCGCGGATGATCAGGCCGACCAGCACAAGGAACAGCGGCAGGTAGAGGCCGGAGAACAGTGTGGCGTACCAGGCAGGGAACGCGGCGAAGGTGGCGCCACCGGCGGTGAGCAGCCAGACCTCGTTGCCGTCCCAGACCGGACCGATCGTGTTGATCATGACCCGCTTCTCCTTCTCGGTCTTGCCGAGGAAGGGGATCAGCATGGCCACGCCGTAGTCGAAGCCTTCGAGCACGAGGTAGCCGGTCCACAGGACGGCGATCAGGATGAACCACAGGAGCTGCAGGCCGAACGCTGCGCCGGTGGGAGGAACTTCCAGGATGAACATGGTGGGTCAGGTCCTCTCAGTAGGCGAAGGTCAGGGGAGCGTCTTCGTCGGTGATCACTTGTGGCTCAACGACGTCGGGCAACCCGAGCTTGGCGTAGTGCATGAACAGTCCGACCTCGATCACGGCGAGGGCGCCGTAGATCACGGTGTAGAGGACCATGGACAGGCCCACTTCGAAGGCGCTCACCCCGGGTGACGCCGCGGACGCCGTGGGCAGCACGCCGAACACGATGAAGGGCTGGCGGCCCATCTCGGTGAAGATCCAGCCGAACGAGTTGCCGAACAGCGGGGCGAGCGGGGCGGCGAACATCATGGCCGTCCACAGCTTGCCGGCCTTCGGCACGCCGTCCTTGCGGGTCACCCACAGTGCCCACAGCCCGATCGCCATGGCCAGGAAGCCGAGGCCCATCATGAGCCGGAAGCTCCAGTAGGTGACCGGGAGGTTCGGCACCCAGTTCTCGACGCCGACCTTGGCCAGCCGGTCGGAGACTTCCTTCTGCAGTTGGACGTTGGAGTTCGTGAACGCCTCGGACTCCATCTTGGTGACCAGGTCGTTGATGCCGTAGACCTTGCCGTCGAAGGACCCGGTGGCGAGGAAGGACAGGACGCCCGGCACCTTGATCGAGAAGACCTCCTGCGTGCCGTCCAGGGTTCCGATCGTCAGGATCGAGAACGCCGCGGGCTGCTCGGTCTCCCACAGGGCCTCGGCGGCGGCCATCTTCATCGGCTGCACCTCGGTCATGATCTTGCCCTGGATGTCACCGGTGATGACGCTCAGCGCGCCGGCCACCAGCAGCACCCAGGCGCCGAACTTGGTGGCCCAGCGGTACGCGGAGGCGTCCTTCTTCTGCTTCTCGGTGTCGGGCTTGCCGATCTTCGCGAGGTGCCAGCCGGCGATGCCCAGGATCAGGCCGCCCGCGGTCAGGTAGGCCGCGGTGAGCACGTGCGGCAGGGTGACCAGCGCGACCGGGTTGGTGAGCACGTCGATCAGCGAGGTCATCTCGGCGCGGTCCGTGGTCGGGTTGTAGTGGGCGCCGACCGGGTTCTGCATCCACGAGTTCGCGGCGAGGATGAAGATCGCCGAGATCATGGTGCCGATGGCTGCGAGCCAGATCATCGCCAGATGCACCTTCTTGGGCAGCCGGTCCCAGCCGAAGATCCACAGGCCGATGAATACCGACTCCAGGAAGAAGGCGATCAGTGCCTCGAGCGCGAGGGGGGCACCGAAGATGTCGCCGACGAAGCGGGAGTACTCGCTCCAGTTCATGCCGAACTGGAATTCCTGAACGATGCCCGTGACCACGCCCATGGCGAAGTTGATGAGGAACAACTTTCCGAAGAACTTGGTCAGTCGGAGCAACTTTTCATCGCCGCTGCGTACCCAGATCGTCTGCATCACCGCCACCAGGAGCGACAGTGCGATCGTGATCGGCACGAAGAAGAAGTGATAGACAGTCGTGATGCCAAACTGCCATCTGGCAAGGGTTTCCGCGCTCATGGCGCGCAATCTACTACGGGCTGTCGTAGACCGCAACGAGTGGCTTAGCATGTCCTCGTGGCAGTAACCGGAGAGCTCGAGCAGGCGGTGATGGACATTCTGTGGTCCCGTCCCGATGCGCTTTCCGTGCGCGATGTGCACGAATTGATAAGCGCTGATCGCGATCTTGCGTACACCACAGTGATGACCGTGCTGGATCGCTTGGCCAAGAAAGGGGTCGCGGTGCGCAGCCTGGACGGACGAGCATGGTTCTACCGTCCCGCGCGGTCCCGCGTGGCCGAAGTACGTACCGAAGTAGAAGAATTGCTTAGCCGGCTCTCTGCTGAGGAGCGTCGGGAGGTGCTGGCCGCTCTGCAGGTCGTCCGTCGGGTCTGATCCTCTGCGGGAACGGGCAGTTCTAGCGTTGGGCCATGACCGTTCCCGAATGGCTCGCCCCCTTCGTCAGCATGGACATTTCCTTCTGGGAGAAGGTGTTGCGCACCGTCGTGGTGTACCTCGGTATCGCGATCCTGATCCGGGTGGCTGGCAAGCGCCTGCTCGCGCAGATGAATTCCCTCGACCTGGTCGTGGTGCTGCTGCTGAGCAACGTCGTCCAGAACGCGATTATCGGCCCGGACAATTCCGTGCTCGGCGGGCTGGTCGGCGCGGTGGTCCTGATCGGCTTCAACGCCGTGCTCGACCGGGTGGCGGCGTTCAACGCGTTCGGACGGTGGCTGCTCCTCGGTCGTGGCACCGACCTGATCACTGACGGGCGAGTGGACGCCGCCGAGCTTGCCCGGCTCGGGCTCAATCAGAGCGAACTCGACCTCGCGTTGCGGCGTCAGGGTGCCGACGACGTCACCGAGGTGCAGCGGGCCGCTCTTGAGCCCGAGGGGGAGATCGTGGTCACCCTGAAGCCTGGCGAGCGGACCGCCACTCGCGACGACCTCGACCGCGCCGTCAGTGAACTGAGGGCCCTGATCGAGGCGCGGTAGCGACGGGTCGCCCACCCCCGGCCCGGACGGTGGCCGAAAAGGGGACGGTTCCCGTTTTCGGCCACCCGGGCCCGGCCGAGGTGCCGGTGGACGGAAAGGAGAACCGTCCCCTTATCGGCCAACCCTCACCGGGGCCCGGCTGAGGTGCCGGTGGGCGGAAAGGAGAACCGTCCCCTTATCGGCCAACCCTCACCGGACATCCGGGGGATACGCATCCAGGCGGTCGGCCAGGGTGAGCGCTTCGGCCTTCAGCATCAGGGCGCGGTCCACGTCACCGAGGTCGCGGTAGCGGGTTGCGTCCTCGAGGCGGCGGGTCACCTCGCCGCGCGCGAGGGCCATCTCCTGCTCCTCCGACAGCTCCCGCACCACCCGCTCGGCCTGCCCGAAGGTCACCCCGCCGGCGACGAACTCGCTGGCGGGGGCGATCGTCGCCGGGCTGGTCACATAGCTGGTCTCCGCGTTCTGGATGGCGCTGATCGCGTCGCGAACGGCCCGCAGGCCCACCTTCTCGCGGCGCTTCATCAGTCGCACGAGATCCCCGCGCAGGTAGTCCAACAGCTTCATCACGTCCTCCTCTCATCGGATACGGAGGACGCTAAAGGTTCACGTCGCGGGAAGGTCAAGCAGGCGTCGCGCCACCCCGGCCAGACCCGGGTCGGCGAGGGCGCCCTCGATGGCCGGACGCGCCGGCGCTCCGAGCTCGCCGAGAGCCAGCAGTGCGGAGATGCGGACCTGGTGGTCAGGGTCGGCCAGCAGCGGCTCCAGCAGGGTGCGGATCCGTCCGACCGGTTCTGCGGGCGACCCCGCGGCGATCCTGCCCAGGGCCTCCGCGGCAACGGCCCGGACGGCGGCATCGCCGGTGGCGAGCGCGCCGGACAGCGGCTCGACCGCGGGGCCACCGATGGCCCCGAGAGCATCGATGAGGTCGGCGTCAGGGACGATCTCCCTGCCGAGCAGGCGGGCCACCGCGGACGCGGCGCCCGGCGCGGCGAGGGTGCCCAGCGCCTGCACCGCGCCGGCGACCACGCGGGGCACGGGGTCGTCGAGCAGCCGGACGAGGGCGGGCGCGGCGTCCAGCTCGCCGCGCTTGGCGAGCAGGCGCACCATCAGGCAGCGCAGGTTCGGGTCGGGATCCTCCAGCCGGGCGAGCGCCGCGCGGCCGGAATCCGGCTGCCGGGCGAGCGCCCAGACCAGCACCTCCTGGACGGCGGGGTCGGGCTCGCCGCGCAGCGCGTCCAGCAGTTCGAGGGTGGTGCCCGGAGAGGTGAACGCCGCGCGGATCCGGACGATCGGGTCGGCGTGGTCGAGTTGCCGCACGAGCGCGATGGCGTCCAGCACGTCCTCCCAGCTGCGCTCGGCGGCGCCGGCCAACCCGCGCAGGCGGTCGGCGAGCCGGCGCTCGGCTTCGATCCGGTCCTCGACGTGGGCCAGGTGTGAGCGCAGGGTCGCACCGGCGTCCAGATCAGGGTCGGCCAGCGCCGCGGCGACCTCGGCAAGGCTCAACCCGAGCGCCTTCAGGTTCTGGATCTGGAGCAGTCGCAGCAGATCCGCCTCGTCGTAGAGCCGGTAGTCACCCCAACTGCGCGAGGACGGCACCAGCAGCCCGAGCTCGTCGTAGTGGCGCAGCGTCCGCCGGGTGAGCCCGGTGCGCTCCGCCACCTCCCCGATCCGCCAGGTGCGTCCCACGCCGCGAGCCTAGTGCGGCGAGGACCAGCCGACGCGACGGGAGCCCGGACGGGGCGTCCGTCGCCAGGCCGGCCCCGGCGTCAGGCCGCGTCCTCCTCGGTGATCGCGGCGGCGAACTGGGCCTGGTAGAGCCGGTAGTACGCGCCGTGCGCAGCGAGCAGCGTCTCGTGGTCGCCCTGCTCGACGATCGCGCCGTCCTCCATCACCAGGATCGTGTCGGCGTCGCGGATGGTGGACAGCCGGTGCGCGATCACGAACGAGGTCCGGGCGGCCCGCAGCTTGCCCATCGCCCGCTGCACGAGCAGCTCGGTGCGGGTGTCGACCGAGCTGGTGGCCTCGTCCAGGATCAGGATCGTCGGGTCGGACAGGAAGGCCCGCGCGATCGTGATCAGCTGCTTCTCGCCCGCCGACAGGTTGGACGCCTCCTCGTTGATCACCGTGTCGTAGCCGTCCGGGAGTGAGTGCACGAACCGGTCGACGTAGGTGGCCTTCGCCGCGGTGAGGATCTCCTCCTCGCTCGCCCCGTCCTTGCCGTAGGCGATGTTGTCGCGGATCGTGCCGCCGAACAGCCAGGTGTCCTGCAGCACCATCCCGATCTCCTCGCGCAGTTCACGGCGTGGGATGGACGCCACGTCGACGCCGTCGATGCTGATCCGCCCGCTCTGGATGTCGTAGAAGCGCAGCACGAGGTTGACCAGGGTGGTCTTGCCGGCGCCGGTGGGCCCGACGATCGCGATCGTCGCACCGGGTTCGGCGACCAGTGACAGGTCGGTGATCAGCGGCTTGTCCGGGCTGTAGCTGAACGAGACGTGCTCGAACTCCACCCGGCCCCGCGCCGGCTGGGGCAGGCTCCCGGCCTGATCCGGCGTCTCCTCCTCGGCGTCCAGCACCTCGAACACCCGCTCGGCGGACGCCACGCCGGACTGCAGGAGGTTCGCCATGGACGCGAGCGAGGTGATCGGCTGGGTGAACATCCGCGAGTACTGGATGAACGCCTGCACCGCGCCGAGGCTCAGCGTGCCACCGGCCACCATCAGGCCACCGACGACGGCGATCACGACGTAGTTGAGGTTCCCGACGAAGAACATCACCGGCATGATGATCCCGGAGATGAACTGGGCACCGAACGAGGCGTCGAACAGCTCGGCGTTCTTGGTGCGGAACTGATCGGCCACCTCGCGGCGCCGGCCGAACACGGTGACCAGCTCGTGGCCGGAGTAGGCCTCCTCGATCTGGCTGTTCAGTTCGCCGGTCGACTTCCAGGTCTTCGCGAAAAGCTTCTGCGACCGCTTGCCGATCACCATCGTGACCCCCATCGCGACCGGGATCGTGACCAGCGCGACCAGGGCGAGCACCCAGGAGACGTAGAACATCATCACCAGCACCCCGAGCAGGGTGAACAGGTTGGTGAGGATCTGCGACAGGGTCTGTTGCAGGCTCTGGGAGATGTTGTCGACGTCGTTGGTGACGCGGCTGAGCAGCTCTCCGCGCGGCTGGCCGTCGAAGTACTTCAGCGGCAGCCGGGTGAGCTTCTCGCTCACCTGCTTGCGCATCCGGTACACCGAGCGCTGCACGATCGCGTTGATCATGAAGCCGGCCAGCCAGGAGAGCAGGAAGAACGTGACGTAGGCGGCCAGCGCGAGCATCAGGACGCGGCCGAGCGCGTCGAACGGAATGGCGGTCTGGTTCACCACGCTGGCGTCGAAGATCAGGTTGGTCGCCTGACCGAGGATCACCGGGCCGATCGAGTTCAGTGCTGTGCCGATGACCGTCATCACGATCACTGCGATGATCTGCGGCAGTTCCGGACGCAGGTGGCCGAGCAGCCGGCGCATGGACGGGCCGAACGACACCGCCTTCTCCCCGGTGCCTGCACCGTGCCCCATCGGGCCGCCGCCGCGGTGCTGCGGCCCGTACTTCGGCCGCTCGTTCGCCTTCACCGGTGCTGCGGGAGTGGTGGCCGACGCGCCGGCATCGACGGTCGGTCCGCTCGCGACCCTGCCGGGTTCTGTGCTGTTGCTCATGCGGCCACCTCCGAGGCCTTGAACTGGCTCTCCACGATCTCGGCGTAGGTCGGGCACGAGGAGAGGAGTTCGTCGTGGGTGCCCAGGCCGACGATCCGGCCGTCCTCGAGCACGATGATCTGTTCGGCGCTGCGGATCGTGGAGACCCGCTGCGCCACGACGATGACCGCTGCGTCCGCCGTCTCGGTGGCGAGTGCGGCGCGCAGGGCCGCGTCGGTGGAGACATCGAGGGCGGAGAACGAGTCGTCGAAGACGTAGATCTCCGGGCGCCGAACCAGTGCCCGCGCGATCGCGAGGCGCTGCCGCTGGCCGCCGGACACGTTCGTGCCACCCTGGCTGATCGCTGAGTCCAGCCCGTCCGGCATCCGCTCGACGAAGTCCCTGGCCTGTGCGACCTCGAGCGCCTGCCACAGCTCGGCGTCGCTCGCGTCCGGGTTGCCCATTCGCAGGTTGGACGCCACCGTGCCGCTGAACAGGTAGGCGCGCTGCGGGACCAGGCCGATCCGGCCCCAGAGCAGGTCGGGGTCGAGGTCCCGCACGTCCACGCCGTCCACACGCACCGCACCCGCGGACGCGTCGAACAGCCGGGGGATCAGATTCACCAGTGTGGTCTTGCCTGCGCCGGTGGAACCGATGATCGCCGTGACTTCTCCTGGCCTGGCCGTGAACGAGACGCCGGAGAGTACCGGCTCGTCCGCTCCCGGGTAGGCGAAGCTGACGTTCTCCAGCGCCAGCTCGCCGTGCAGGGTCACGGCGGTGACGGGCTCGGTTGGCGGCACCACGGACGAAGAGGTGTCCAGGACCGCGTTGATCCGGTCGGCGGCGACGGCGGCGCGGGGTGCGATCATCACCATCATCGTGGCCATCATCACGCTCATCAGGATCTGCGCGATGTAGGCGAGATAGGCGGTCAGCTGGCCGACCTGCAGGTGGCCGTCGGCGATCCGGAAGCTGCCGAACCAGATGATCGCGATGCTGGAGAGGTTCATCACGAAGAACACCGAGGGGAACATCGTCATCATCCGCCGGCCGGCCCGGATGGCGGTGTCGGCGAGGTCGTGGTTGGCGGCATCGAACCGGACCGCCTCGGTGGGCTCGCGGACGAAGGCCCGGATCACCCGAAGGCCCGCGATCTGCTCGCGCAGCACACGGTTGAGGGTGTCGATCTTGCCCTGCATGGACTTGAACAGGGGGGTCATCTGCGCGATCAGGATGCCGATGATCGTGCCGAGGACGATCACCGCGACCAGGATCAGCCAGCTCAGCCCGACGTCCTCACGCAGGGCCATGAACACCCCGCCGATCATCATCAGCGGAGCGGCGACGATCATGATCGCCGTCATCAGCACCATCATCTGGAGTTGCTGGACGTCGTTGGTGTTGCGGGTGATCAGGCTCGGCGCGCCGAAGCTGTTCACCTCCTTGGCGGAGAAGGACAGGGCGCGGTCGAAGATGGCCTGGCGCAGGTCGCGCCCGAACGACATCGCCGTGCGGGCGCCGAACCAGGTGGCGCCGACCTGGCCGCCGATCTGGAGCAGCGAGACGCCGAGCATGACCGCGCCCATCCGCCAGATGTAGCCGGTGTCGCCGGTGGCCACGCCGTTGTCGATGATCGAGGCGTTCAGGCTCGGGAGGAACAGGGCCGCGGTCGCCTGGGCGAACTGCAGCAGGATGATGGCCACGATGTGCGGCCAGTAGGGACGCAGGAATCGTCCCAGGAGTCGGATCATTGGTTTCCTTCCGCAATGCCGCGCAGCACCAGGTCGGCCAGGCGGTGGGAGTCTTCGAGTTCGGGCTGGGCCGTGCCGAAGCTGGCGGTGAAGGCCAGTGCCGACAGGATCCGGGCGGCGGCCGCTGGCGAGATGCGCAGCTGGTCGGTATATGGCGTGAGCGCCTCGCCGGCCCCGGCGAGGATCCGTAGCCTGGCGTCGTTCTGGTGGCCCGGTGGCTTGCCGGGATGGGGTGGCGGTCCGCCGTCCTTGCCGCCGAAGAGGGTCGCGAACAGCGCCCGGGTTCGCGCGGTGTTCGCGACCAGAACATCCAGGACGGCGGCGACGCGCTCGGACAGGATCTGGTCGGTGGGCAGGGCGGCGAGCTCTGCGAGGGCTGTGTCCGGGGAGAGCGCGGCGTGGATCGTGGCGTGGATCAGGTCGTGCTTGGTCTCGAAGACGCGGAAGATGGTGCCCTCGGCGACGCCCGCGGCCCGCGCGATCTCGCGGGTGCTGATCTCGGGTCCGCGCTCGAGGAGCACGGGGAGGGTGGCGGCGATGATCGCCTGCCTGCGCTCCTCCGGCGACATCGGGGTTGCTCTGCTCACGGGAGGAGTATAAGTGAGTGAGCACTCACTCATCAAACCGGACGGAGTCGCAATTCTGCGCCGTCGCCGGCCCCGCTGATCCGGTGAACAGGGATTCGTACGGATCCGGGCGCGATCACGCGGCCGGAATTCCCGGGGGTTAGGCTGCACCCGTGCGAGCTGAATACCTACCCCTGATCCCCTCGCCGTCCGCCCCGGCCGTCCACCCCGACGGCAGCCATGCCGTGGTCTCCGTGACCAGGCCGGACCTGGATGCGGACGCCTACGTCGGCCAGCTGTGGCGCGTGCCGTTCGGCGGAGGTGAACCCGTGCGGATCACCCGCGGCTTCCGGGACACCCGTCCGCGGTTCTCGCCGGACGGCCGGCTGCTCGGCTTCCTGAGGGCGGAGCCGGACCGGCCGCCCCAGGTGGCCGTCGTTCCGGCGGCCGGAGGCGAGCCGATGGTGGTCACCGACCAGAAGCTCGGCGTGTGCGGTTTCGCCTTCAGCGACGACGGTTCCCGCCTCGCGTTCACCGCGCGGGTGCCGGAGGCTGGACGGTACGGAACCCTCGACGGCGTCGGGCCGGGCGCTGAGGACCCTCGGCTGATCGACTCGCTGCAGTTCGAGTTCAACGGCCTGGGCTACACCGGTGACCAGCGGTTCCAGCTGTTCGTCGTCGACGTGCCCGACCCGCACGGCGAGCCGCCGGTACGGCCGGTTGGCCGGGCGGCGGTCGGCGCGGGCGAGTTCCACGCAGTGCCCGAGGCGCGGCAGGTGTCCACGGGCGATCACGACCACCTGTACCCCACCTGGGACGGCGACGCGGTGATTGTCATGGCGGCGCGCCACGAGACCGCCGACGCTGACCTCCGCTGGGACCTCTACCGGTTCGCGGCCGACGGCGGCGAACCGGTTCGGCTGACCGACTCGGCAGCGGGCGACAGCGTGCTCGAGCCCCCCGTGGTCGTGGGCGGTTCGGTCTTCTTCATCGGCGGGCACACCGGGATCGCCGGGCTCGACTTCTTCGGTGAGAACCCTGGTGTCTTCGTCGTGCCGCGCTCCGGGGGACCCGCGCGCCGGCTGACCGACGCGGAGACCGTCCACGCCGCCCACCTGGTCGCCGACGGTGACGGTGTGCTGGGCGTAGACCTGGTGCGCGGGCGAGGGGTCGCGTTCCACCTGGACGCCGATGGCACGCAGGCCCGCTGGAACCTGACCGGCTCGGTGGAGTCGGTTGGTTGTGCGGGCGGGGTCCGGGTCGCCGTGGTCTCGGACGCGGCCTCGACCGGCGAACTGGTGCTGCTCCCCGAGCCGTCCGCGCCGCTGGTCGAGCCTGTCGAGACCAGACCCCTCACCGACTTCTCGGCCCGCCTGCGCGCCGAGGCGGCGCCGATCACGCCGATCGAGCTGACCGCCACGGCGCCCGACGGCTACCCGGTGCACGGCTGGGTGGTGTGTCCTGACGGCAGCGGTCCGCACCCGGTGCTGCTCGTCATCCACGGCGGGCCGTTCGCCGCGTTCGGCCCGTCCTTCTTCGACGAGGCCCAGGTGTATGCCGGCGCGGGGTACGCGGTGGTGATGTGCAACCCGCGCGGGTCCGCGGGCTACGGCCAGGCGCACGCCGCCGCGATCCGCGGCGAATTCGGGGGCAAGGACGCCGACGACGTCCTCGCCTTCCTCGACCACGCGCTGGCGAGGGTCCCGGGCCTCGACGCCGGGCGGCTCGGGGTGATGGGAGGCTCGTACGGCGGCTATCTCACCGCCTGGCTGATCGCCCACGAGACCCGGTTCGCCGGAGCTGTCGTCGAGCGCGGCTACCTCGACATGGCGTCCTTCGTGGGTGCCTCAGACATCGGCTGGTACTTCGTCGAGGCGTGCCACGGCACGCGCGAGCAGATGGACGCACAGTCGCCGCTGCTGATGGTCGACCGCGTCCGTACGCCCACGCTGGTGATCCACTCCGAGCAGGATCTGCGCTGCCCGCTCGCCACGGCCAAGCGGTACTACACGGAGCTGAAGCTGAATGGCGTGGAGACGCAGCTGCTGATCTTCCCCGGGGAGAACCACGAGCTGTCCCGATCCGGTACCCCGCAGCACCGCAAGGCACGCTTCGAGCACATCCTGCGCTGGTGGGGAAGGTACCTTCCGGTCGGCTGAGGCCCCTCAGGGGGCGCCCCACCGCGGCCGCGCGGCCAGGGCGATCCTCGCCAGCAGGAGCAGCGCCAGGGCCTGAGCGGCGAGAAGCACCAGGCTCCAGTCCGGAGGAAGAGCGCCGCTGGGCGGGCGCAGATGGAGGGTTCCGTTGATCGGGTGGAGCGCGGCGCCCACAGACTGGATCATGGCTCGTGGATCCCACGGCCCCAGGATCGGCGCCACAAGGTGGAAGGCGGTGAAGACCGCCATCGGGGCGACCAGCGCGCGGGTGATCACACCGACCGAGACCCCGCAGGCGGCGAAGAAGAAGGACGAGGCCACGGCGAAGCAGGCCCAGGCCGCGGCACCGCCCAGGCCGACCGCGTTCGGAATCGGCTCGAACACCGCGGGTGAGAGCCCCGGCTTCGTGGGCCGGGGGGAGAGGGGGCCCGCGACCAAGGCGGTGGCGATCGCCGCCACCGCCGTAGCGATCCCCAGGAGCGCGGCCGTCAGCGTGTACGCCGACTCGATCTGGCCCAACCGGAACCGGATCGCGCGCAGGCGGATGGTGCGGTGCCGGAGGCGACCAGCGGCGAGAGCAGGAATCCGACGGACTGTGCGGCGTTGGCCGCGTACCCCGCGGGCTGCAGCAGGCCGAGGGCTTCGCGGGCGCGTTCGTAGTCGTACCGAACCGGGTTGTCGACCGTAGTGCTGTCGCCGTCGACCTGCACGCGCAGCGGAGCGCGGAGTTCGGCGTCGACGTCCACTCCGTCCGCCCGCGCCTCGGCGGCGGTGTCCTGGAACACCCCTATCTCGGTGAGCGCCGCCTGGTTCAGGCTCGTCACCGAGAGGATGCCAGCGGCCAGACCCACCAGGAGGGCCCAGGCGAAATGGCGCGACCACCACGCGAAGGCCGTCTCGAGCCGGACCGCCCGCAGCCACCGGGAGCGCGCGCTACGCAGCTCGCTCGAGTCTGCCGGCATTCAGTCTCACCACCTCGTCGGCGATCGATTCGAAGAAGGGCGGGTTGTGGCCGGCCAGGAGCACCGTCGGTCGCCACGGGAGCTGCCGGAGCAGCTCGGCGACCCGGCCCCGCATGCTGACGTCGAGCCCGGCGTCCACCTCGTCGAGGAGAACGTAGCTGGGGCGCGAGGCGAGGCACACTCCGAGTGCCAGCCGTTTCCGCTCACCCGCGGAGTAGTCCGACACTCGCCGGGCCAGCAGTCGCGGGTGGAGGTCGAGAGCCGCCAGGACGGCCTCGTCGGAGGGTGCCGCCGCGCTGAGAAGGGCGAGGTTCCGCGCCCCCGTGAGGCGCGGGTACGCGACGGGTTCGTCGAATACCACCCCCACGGTGTCCCGGACGGCGTCCAGCGGACCACCCTGGTACGCCACGCTCCCGCCGCACTCCTCCAACCCGAGCAGGCACCGGAAGAGGGTGGTCTTCCCGGTCCCGTTCGGGGCATCGATGTGGGTTCTCGTTCCGGTCGGGAATGTCCAACTGAGTAGATCGAGGATAGATCGCGCCCCGTACGCCCGGCTGAGCTTGCGTGCTTCAATCACGGGGGCGCTCCTGCAGGCGTGCCGCAGTCACTCCCACTCACCGATCGCGTGACCGATCACCTGCCCGTCCGGGAGCTTGATCACCCCTGCCGTCCAGTCGCTCCTGACGTCGACCGAGTAGACGGTCACGTCGCCCCACGGCGTCACGAGCCCGGCACCGATCGTGTAGCGGCCGTGCCACGTGTGCTTCGCCTTCGCCCTGTAGTACCTGGACGTTCCCTCCGCCTTGGCGATGTTCGGGAAGACGTAGCCGGCGCGCTGGGAGAGCGACGAGGAGTAGATCTTCTTCTTGCACGAGGAGTACTGGAACTTGAGGGTGTCCTCCGCCCACATCATGACGTTTCCGCGGTAGAGCGTGGTCTTCATCCCCTTCTTCCCGCACGACGTCGCCGCCGCCACGCGCACGCCGCCCATCGGCAGGCGGCCCACCGTGGCCCGGCTCGTGACATTGATCGGCGATTCGGCGCGGAACAGGCCCTCACGCTGCTCTGGCGTGAGCCACGACGCCGTGGTGTCGTGGCCCGTGCCGTCATTGCTGTCCGCGGCCGCCGGTGTGGGGTTCAGCGCTCCGGTCAGGATGATTGCGAGCGCGACTGCGCCGCCGAGTGCCTGACGCTTCATGGTTCTCCTTCGGGGGTGTGGGAGACGGCCATCGTCATCGATCGATTGACCGTGCGTCAAGCATTGTGCTCACCTTCATGCGGTCTCGTGCACGAGCCGATCCTGCGGACACGCGGTGCGGGCCGGCGCGCAGGAGTCGCTAACCTAATCGCCGTGACTGAACCGACGCCCGTGACCCCTTCCCTGTCCGAGCAGGAGCAGGTGCGCCACGACAAGCGCGCCCGGCTGCTCGCCGACGGGGTGGCGCCGTACCCGATCTCCGTGCCGCGCACCCACAGCGCCGCCCAGGTGCATGCGGCGTGGGGCCACCTCGAGGCCGGCGAGGAGACCACCGACGTGATCAGCGTGAGCGGTCGGGTGGTGTTCATCCGCAACACCGGCAAGCTGTGCTTCGCGACCCTGCAGGACGGTTTCACGGCGGCCGACTCCGGCGTCCGGCTCCAGGTGATGCTGTCCCTGGCCGAGCTCGGCGAGAACCGCCTCGAGGCGTGGAAGACCGACATCGACCTGGGCGACTTCGTGTCCGTGACCGGGCGGGTGATCTCCTCCAAGCGGGGCGAGTTGAGCGTGCTGGCGCTGGAGTGGACGCTGGCCAGCAAGGCGCTGCGTCCGCTGCCCACCCTGCACAAGGAGCTCGGTGAGGAGACCCGGGTGCGGCAGCGCTACGCCGACCTGGTGGCCCGCCCCGAAGCCAGGGACATGGTACGTCTGCGGGCAGCGGTGACCCGCAGCATCCGCGAGACGCTGCACGAGGAGGGGTACCTCGAGATCGAGACCCCGGTGCTGCAGCTGGTCCACGGCGGCGCGGCCGCGCGTCCGTTCAACACCCACCTGAATGCCTTCGACATCGACATGACGCTGCGGATCGCGCTCGAGCTGTTCCTCAAGCGGGCCATGGTCGGCGGGGCCGAACGGGTCTACGAGATCGGACGGATCTTCCGCAACGAGGGCATCGACTCCTCGCACTCGGCAGAGTTCACCATGCTCGAGGCGTACCAGGCCTGGGGCGACCAGGCCACGATCGCGGCGATGACGCAGCGGGTGATCCAGAACGCGGCGGACGCCGCTCTCGGCACCCGGCTGATCGACACCCCCGCCGGCCAGGTCGACCTGGACGGGGAGTGGGAGTGGAAGCCGGTCTACCCGACCCTGTCGGAGGTCGTCGGAGCGGAGATCACGCCGGGGACGGACGCGTCCGTGCTGCGCGGCATCGCGGAGGACCGTGGCGTCGAGCACAACCCGGCGTGGCCGGCGCAGAAGTTCGTCATGGAGCTGTTCGGCGAACTGGTCGAGCCGGGGCTCCTGCAGCCGACCTTCGTCTGCGACTACCCGCCGATCGCGCAGCCGCTGGCCCGGCAGCACCGCAGCGATCCGGACCTGATCGAGGCCTGGGACCTGATCATCGGGGGGGTTGAGCGGGCGACCGGCTTCTCCGAGCTGATCGACCCGGTGGTCCAGCGCGAACGGCTGGTGGTGCAGTCGCTCCAGGCTGCGGCCGGCGACCCCGAGGCCATGCAGCTGGACGAGGACTTCCTGGCCGCGCTGGAGTTCGGCGCGCCGCCGATGGGCGGGATGGGGCTGGGCCTGGACCGGCTGATGATGCTGCTCACCGGCCACGGTATCCGCGAGACGATCCTGTTCCCGCTGCTCAAGCCGCACGCCTGAGCCCTGCGGCCGCTCTCGTGGGCGAGGCCGCCACCCGTGAGCGGGCAGCGGCCTCGAACAGCTCTGGTGAAGTGAGCGGAAGGACTACTTCCAGAGGGTGGCGATGCCGAAGGCTGCGGCCATCGCTCCCATGCCGATCAGGACATTCCAGCCGCCGAGGTCGGTGATCACAGGGATCGTGATCCCCACCGACGCCGTGATGTAGTACACGACCAGCCACAGGACGCCGACCAGGCCGACGGTGATGAAGGTCGGGGGCACCCACTGGCGACTGCCGGGGGCGGCGACGGTGCGCTGCCGCTCGTCGCGCTTCTCGGCGATCGCCGCCCGGTCGGACTGCTTCCTCTTTTCGGCAGCCGCCTTGCGGATCCTGGACTCGGGCACCGTCATCCTCCCTGACTGGAAACCACCACAGGATACTTCAGAGCAGGGGCTGGCCGGGAACCGGGCGCTGAGCCGGATGGAGGAGAATGGGTCGCATGGCTCGGATCCTCGTGGTCGACAACTACGACTCGTTCGTCTACAACCTCGTGCAGTACCTCGGCCAGATCGGCGCCGAGGTCGAGGTGTGGCGCAACGACGACCCGCGGTTCTCCGATCCTGGCTGGACCGACGGCTTCGACGGCATCCTGCTCTCGCCCGGCCCGGGCACCCCAGAGGACGCGGGGGTCTGCATCGACATCGTCCGGGAGCAGGGGGGCAGGGTGCCGATCTTCGGTGTCTGCCTGGGCCTGCAGTCGATGGCGGTCGCGCTGGGTGGCGTGGTCGGGCGGGCGCCGGAGCTGCTGCACGGCAAGACCTCACTGGTGCACCACGACGGACGGGGGGTGTTCGCGGGCCTGCCGAGCCCGATCACCGCCACCCGGTACCACTCGCTGGCGCTCGACCCCGCCACCGTCCCCGACGAGCTCGAGGTCTCCGCAACGACCGACAGCGGCGTGATCATGGCCGTCCGGCACCGCAGCCTTCCGATCGAGAGCGTCCAGTTCCACCCCGAGTCAGTGCTGACCGAGGGCGGCTACCAGATGCTCGCGAACTGGCTGGTCAGCTGCGGGGACGCGGACGCGCCGCGGCGCGCGGAGGGACTGACGCCCCTGATGGCGACCCGCTGACCGCTCAGGGGGTCGACGGCGCGGTCGGGGTCTCCGACGGCGGCGGGGGTGCGGCGACCCCGATCCACAGCTTGATCGTGGTGGTGCGCTTCACCAGCGTGAAGGCGTCCGGCGACTGCTTGACCACCTTGCCCACCAGCGTCGGATCGTCGGTCGTCTGCTCCTGGACATCGGTCCTGGTGAAGCCAGCATTCGCGAGGGTCGCGATCGCGTCGTCCTGCGCGTAGCCCTTGACCAGCGGCACCTGGCTCTTGCCGGTGGCGTAGTACAACGTGATCGGGGTGTCGAGGGCCACCTTGGTGCCCTCGCCGGGATCGACGCTGAGCACCTCGTTCGCCTTGTCGTCCTTGGACTCGTTGGGGGACGGCAGCGCCTGCACGTTGCCGAAGCTGTTGTCGGCAAGCAGCTTCTGGGCGTCCTTGACGTCGAGGCCGACCACCGAGGGGATGATTCCCTTGCTGGGGCCGACGTTCACGGTGATCTCCACCTCGGTGCCGATCGGCACGACGGTCTCCTGCTGGATACTCTGCGCGGTGACCCGGCCCAGCGAGGTGTCGTCCGGCCCGTTCACCTGGCGGACGCGCGGCTGGAGTTTCGCCGCGATCAGGGTCTGCTCGGCGTCATCCTGCAGCTTGTCGATCACCGCGGGCACCGAGACGGTCTCCACCCGGGAGGAGTTCAGCAGGAAGTAGATCCCGATCCCGGCCGCGACCAGGATCAGCGCGACCAGGAACGCGACCAGCCCCCGGCGCTTGCGCGGGGGCTCCGGCTCGAGAGCGCGGGCCGCGGCATGGTCGGACGGGTCGAACACCGTGGTGGGCTCGGCGGCGGCGGGCAGGGGGACCGGGATGGGCGCGGGCACGCGGGCGGTGACGTCCTGGCCGGCGAGGAGCCGGCCGATGTCGGCCCGCATGGCCGCGGCGGTCTGGTAGCGGTCGGCGGGATCCTTGGCGAGCGCCTTGAGCGTGATCGCGTCCATCGCGGGGGTGATCTCCGCGTCCAGGTGGCTGGGCGGCACCGGGGCCTCCCGCACGTGCTGGTAGGCGACGCTGACCGGGGAGTCGCCCTGGAAGGGCGGACGCCCGACGAGGAGTTCGTAGAGCAGGCAGCCGGCCGAGTAGATGTCGCTGCGGGAATCGACGGTCTCGCCGCGGGCCTGCTCCGGCGAGAGGTACTGGGCGGTGCCGATCACGGCGGCCGTCTGGGTCATCGTGGCGGAGGTGTCGGCGACCGCGCGGGCGATGCCGAAGTCCATCACCTTCACCTGGCCGGTCGGGGTGAGCATCACGTTCGCCGGCTTGATGTCGCGGTGCACGATGCCGGCCTTGTGGCTGTAGCTGAGCGCGTCCAGCACACCCTGGGTGAACTCGAGCGCCTTGGCGGGCATGATCTGGCGACCTGTGCGCAGGATCTCCCGCAGCGTGTGCCCCTCGACGAGTTCCATCACGATGTAGGGAACCTGCACGCCGGAGTGCGGGTCGGGCTCCTCGCCGGTGTCGTACACGGCAACGATGTTGGGGTGGTTCAGGCCTGCCGCCGCCTGCGCCTCGCGGCGGAAGCGCGCCTGGAAGGTGGGGTCGGAGGCGAGGTCGATCCGGAGTTGCTTGATCGCGACGTCGCGTCCCAGCCGCAGGTCACGGGCCCGGCGCACCTCGGCCATGCCACCCCGGCCGAGCACGGAGCCCAGCTGGTAGCGGCCCCCGAGGAGCCTGGGTTCTTCGGTCATCCGTCGCATCCTTTCACAGCAGCCCGAACGGCCGAGGGGCCCGCGCAACGTTTCCATTGTGGCCGAGGGCGCAAGTTGAGCGGGAGGCGCGTCATCGCAGCGCCTCGATCACGGCCTTGACGATGGGTGCGGCGACTGCCCCGCCCGCGATCTCGGTGGCCGGGATGTCCGCGTCCTCGACGAACGCGCAGACGGCGACGGACGGGTCGTCCGCCCACGCGGTGAACCACGCGTAGGGGTTGCGGTCGGCGCTCGTGCGGGCCGTCCCCGTCTTGCCGCCGACGGTCACGCCCGGGATCTGCGCCCGGTGGCCGGTGCCGTGCTCGACCACCGCGACCATCATCTTGCGCAGTTCGGCGGCGTCCGCGCTGCTCATCGCCTCCGAGACGACGTCCGGGTGAGCCTGGCTGACCACCTTCAGATCACTGTCCAGCACCTGCTCGACGATATAGGGGTCCATCACCTTGCCATCGCTCGCCGCCGCCGCCGCCACCATGGCCATCTGGAGAGGGGTGGCCTGCGTCTCGTACTCGCCGATCGCGCTCATCGCGGTCTGCGCGGCGTCCAGCGTGTCCGGATCGGGGAAGACGCTGGCCGCAGAGCCGATGTCGGTGAGGAACTTCGTGCCGAAGCCGAACTTCGAGGCCTGCGCGCTGATCGCCTCGGCTCCGAGTTCGGCACCGAGCCGGGCGAACGCCGGGTTGCAGGACCGCTGCAGTGCCTGGGAGAGGGTGATCTTGCTGCCGCCGCAGTTCTGTGAGATGACCTTGCTCGACCCGGGCAGCTTGTAGGAGGACGCGTCGACCAGGGAATCGGCGCTCAGCCCGGACTCGAGTGCTGCGGCGGCCGTGACGAGCTTGAACGTGGATCCGGGGGCGTAGATCTCCCGGGTGGCGCGGTTCGACAGCGGCCTGCCGGGATCGGCGTTGAGCTTGTCCCAGGCCTTCGTGGAGGCGGCGAGGTCGTGGGTGGCCAGCGAGTTCGGGTCGTAGCTGGGGTAGCTGACCAGGGCCTTGATCGCTCCGGTCTTGTAGTCGATCGCGACCACGGCGCCCTTGCGTCCGCCCAGAGCGTCCCAGGCCGCCTTCTGCGCCTTGGCGTCGAGCGTGGTCTGCACGGTGCCCCCACGCTGGCTGGCGCCGGAGAGAGTGTTCACCAGGCGCGTCCAGAACTGGGAGCTGTCGACCCCGGAGAGCTGGGCCGAGTACGACGCCTCCAGCGCGGACGTGCGGTACAGGTAGGAGTAGAACCCGGTGACCGGGGCGTAGAGCTTCCCTGAGGAGTAGCTGCGCTGGAAGTTGTACTTGTCCTTGACCGCGTCCGACTGTGCCACCGGGGTGTTGCCGACCATGATCGGCCCCCGGTCCTGGCCGAACCGTGCGTCGGCGACGCGGCGGTTCTCTGACCGCTCGTTGAGGTAGTCCTGCTGGCCGATGTAGAGGTAGCTGAGGTTCGCCATCAGCGCGAAGAACATCACCATCGCGGTCACGGCCACGGCGCGGATCGGGCGGTTCACAGCGCTCCCCTGTCCTCGGGCGGCAGGCGGACTTCGGTGGTCGGGTCGTCGCCCTCGCTGCCGCCAGGGTCGCCTGCTCCGCCGCTCGGACCCGACGTCACTTCCGTGGTGACGTCGTCGGCAGGCAACGCGACCGGGACGGTGACGTCATCGGCAGGCGGTGTGACCGGGACGGTGACGTCGTCCGCGACCGCCACAGGGCTCGTCGCCGTGACACTGCGCGGCGAGCCCGCAGCGACGTCCACCGACGCGCCGACGGGGACGATCTGGGTGGCCTCGGCTGCGAGCCACTGCTCGGGCTCGGCCGGCACCTCGGCGACGGGGCTGCGGACCTGGTGGGTGATCACCAGCAGCAGCCCGACCATCACCCAGTTGGCGACCAGGGACGAGCCGCCCTGGGACATGAACGGCGTGGTCAGGCCGGTCAGTGGCAGCAGCCGGGTGACGCCGCCGAGGATCGCGAACACCTGGATCGCGAAGACGAAGGACAGGCCGGCGGCCAGCAGCTTGCCGAACGGATCCCGGGCGACCAGGGACGCGCGCAGCCCGCGGGCGACGATCAGGCCGTAGATGAGCATCACCGCGGTCAGCCCGGCAACCCCCAGCTCCTCGCCGATCGCCGCGGCGATGAAGTCGGTCTTCGCCAGCGGGGTGAGGTTCGGCCGGCCCAGACCCCAGCCGGTGCCCAGCGCTCCGCCCCAGGCGATGCCGAACTGGCCCTGGATCACCTGGTAGTTCTGGTCGTAGTTCGAGAACGGGTTGAGCCAGGACGACACCCGCACCTGCACGTGGGAGAAGAAGAGGTAGCCGAGGTAGGCGCCGGTGGCGAAGAGCAGCAGGCCGAGGATGGCCCAGCTCGGCTTCTCCGTGGCGACGTAGAGCATCATCACGAACAGGCCGAAGAACAGCAGCGAGGTGCCCAGGTCCTTCTGGAAGACCAATACGGCCAGGCTGGCCAGCCACATCAGCAGGATCGGGCCGAGATCGCGTGGCCGGGGGAGCTCGATGCCGAGGAACCGCCCGCCGGCCAGGGCGAGCACGTCGCGCTTCTCGACCAGATAGGACGCGAAGGCGATCGAGAGGACCAGCTTGGCCAGCTCGGCGGGCTGGAAGCTGTACGGCCCGAGGTGGATCCAGATCCGGGCGCCGTTCTTCTCCGTGCCCAGGCCGGGGACCAGCGGAAGCATCAGCAGCGCCATGCCGGCGAGGAACATCGTGTAGGTGTAGCGCTGCAGCACCCGGTAGTCGCGCAGGAAGGCGATCACCAGGCAGCACGCCACCGCAGCGATCGCCGTCCACATCAACTGCAGTTCGGCGGAGTGCATCCGGGGGGACGTCCCCAGGTCGAGGCGATGGATCATGGCCAGCCCGATGCCGTTCAGCAGCATCACCAGCGGCAGGATCAGCGGGTCCGCGTACGGCAACCGCCAGCGGATGACGGCGTGCAGCGCGACGCCGATCGTGAGCAGCGCCGCGAGCGCCCAGGGCCATTCGGGTGGTAGCGCGGCGTCCCGGTTGAGGTGGGTGAGCAGGTACCCGCCCATGCCGAGGATGATCGCGAAGGCGAGCATGAACGCCTCCACGCCACGGCGCTTGCGGTAGCCGACGACGTCACTCATCAGCACTCCGTGGGCGCTGCCGGGGTGGAGGTGTCGGACGGGGTGGAGCTCGGCGAGGGCGCGGCGCTGGGGCTCGGTCCGGCCGAGCCGGTCGGCTTGGGGGTGCCCTTCGCCGTCTCGGACGGGGCGGGCGTCGGTGTCGGCGTCGGGTTCTCCCGCTCCTGGCGCTGCTGGATGCAGGCCTCGGCCTTCAGCCGCAACGTGGCGAGCGTCTCCTCGGCGGCCTGGTAGGACTCGGCCGGGAGCGTGCTGCGCACCTGCTCCTGGTAGTAGAGCGGCAGGTCGGCGACTCGGGTGGTGTCGGTGGTGACCACGTGGGACAGGGGCAGGCTGAACACAGGCTCGGGGATGCCCTGGAAGATCGCCAGGTACTCGCCGTTGGCGGCCAGGTAGTACTGCTGCTGGGTGTAGGAGTACCAGAGCCAGCCGCCGCCGCCGATCGCGAGCAGGGGGAGGAGGACGAGCAGCACGAGCTTCACCCAGGTGGACGGGCGGCGCCGAGCGAGCGGGGAGTAGCGGGCGAGTTCGCCGGCGGAAGGATCGGGACGCGGACCTGCTCCGGCGGGGAGGGCCAGTCGTGCGGTGTTTTCCGTCGGATTGTCCAGGTCGAGGTCCGCCGCTGCGCCGAGCACCTCGGTGACGCCCTCGGGCTCACCTTCGACGATGTCGGCAATGATGATCGTGATGTTGTCCTGGCCGCCCTCGTGGTGGGCGAGCCCGACCAGCGCGTGCATGACGTCTTCGCGCTCGCCGTCCATGCAGGCGGCGATCACGTCGTCGGTGACGAAGCCGCACAGGCCGTCGGAGCAGATCAGCAGGCGATCACCGGCCTGTACGTCCACCATCGCCAGGTCGGGGGTGTGCTGGGGCTGGCCGTTGACCACCTTGAGAATGAGCGAGCGGTGCGGGTGTTCGAGTGCTTCGGCCTCGGTGATCCGTCCTTCGTCCACGAGGGCCTGCACCCAGGAGTGGTCGCGGGTGAGCCGGGTGAGCTGCCCGTCGGCCCAGCGGTAGGCGCGGGAGTCGCCGATGTTGGCGAGGCCGAGCCGATCGCCGTCGAACATGACGCCGCAGACGGTGCTGCCCATGCCGTCCAGGCTCGGATCGGACGCGATCAGGTCGCTGATCGCTGCTCCGGCGGAGTCGATGGCGTCGCCGAGGACGTCGAGCATCTCCTCGCCGGAGTGGGTGCCGTCCGCCTCCTTGAGCTCCCGGACGGCGATCGCCGAGGCGAGGTCACCGGCCGCGGCGCCGCCCATCCCGTCCGCGACGACCAGCATGGTCGGGGACGTGTAGGCGGAGTCCTGGTTGTTCTTGCGGACCAGGCCGATCTCGGAGTGGGCGAGGTAGCGCAGCGCCAGCGACATCTACTTCTCCGCGCTCATCATGGTGCGGCCGATGCGCAGGGTGTCCTCGATTCCGAACGGGGTGGGCGCGGTGACCCGCTGGTTGTTCACGAAGGTGCCGTTGGTGGAGCCGAGGTCCTCGACCTGGTAGCCGGTCGGGGTGCGGCTGATCCGGGCGTGCCGGGTGGAGACGTAGTCGTCGTCGAGCAGCAACTGGCAGTCGCTGGCGCGTCCGATCAGGATGCCCTCGCCAAGGGGGAGTTGCAGGCCGGCCTGCTTGCCGTGGGTGACGGTGAGCGTCTTCGGCAGCTGGCGCAGGGCGCGCCGGGAGATCTTCTGGGGCCTCGCGCCGGGGGCACCGCCCTGGGCGGCGAGTTCAGCCGCGCTCACCTTGCGTCCGAACAGGTCGGTGCGCACGACGTTCCCGGTGAACAGGATGAACAACCACAGCAGCGCGAGGAAGCCGACCTTGAGGCCGAGGACGGCGAGTTCAGACATCGGACACCGGCGACGTGATCGCCAACCTCGTCGAGCCGATTTCGATGCGGCTGCCGAGCGTCAGGGTCGCGTGCCGGGTACGTTGGCCGTCGACGGTGACGCCATTGGTGGAACCGAGGTCTTCGATGGTGATCTGCTGGGCGGCACCGGTGCCGACCACTCCGATCCGGGCGTGCAGGCGGGAGATGCCGGGGTCGTTGATCCGAAGGTCCGCGTCCGTGCCGCGCCCGATCGTGATGCCGGGCGGGGTGAGGGGGTGCCGGACGCCGTTCACCTCGACAACGAGGTTCGCCGCCCGGATCTCGCTGGGGCTGGGCTCCTCGGAGGCGTCCACGCCGGCGACAGCGGCGGAGGTGATGGTGAATCGGCCCACGGGCAGGCTCGCGTCGAGGACGTAGTCGATCGTGACCGGCCCGTTGAAGATGTAGCCGGAGTCGCCGGCGTACTCGCGCAGCTGGGGTGCGATCTCGGAGTTCAGGGTCTTGCTGTAGGGGGTGAGGCGGTCGTAGTCGTGCTGGGACAGTGCAATCCGGAACTCGTTCGGCACGAGCTTGCGGTCGCGGTCGAGCAGCTTCGCCTCTGAGTCGAGCTCGCGCTGCAGCCGGGCAGTGATCTCCACTGGCTGGACGTCGCCCTTGAAGGCACGCGCGAAGGCGCCGCTGACGGCGTTCTCGAGCTTCTTCTCGACGCGGTCAAAGACCCCCATCCGCGCCTCCTCTCCATGCTGTCGGCGCGGTCAAGACTATCCAGCGCCGAACCTTCAGCCTACGCGACGGGCGCGGATGGTCGTTCGGGCCGGCATCCGGGGTGCGTTCGCCCGGGACGAAGTGCCGGCGTCTGGCGGCGAATCGGAGCTGGAGCGCCTCCTGTGCTACCCTCTTTCGGCTGGCTCCCCAGGGAGCCGGGCGCGAGTGGCGGAATGGCAGACGCGCACGGTTCAGGTCCGTGTGTCCGAAAGGACGTGGAGGTTCAACTCCTCTCTCGCGCACTTCACGAATATGGCTCTGACTAGGGTAAATAGTCGGAGCCATCGTCACGTCCGGGGCCTTGCACCACATATGCACAACATCTCTGCGGGTCGGAGGCGCTGTTGTGGGCAGATGTGGGCACAAGGATGCTCTCGCCAATGTCGCTCCGGTGCTTCGGTCGGACGACCGTCGAGCCTGTCGAGACCCCCATCGCTGCCTACCATGTCGGCCGATCAGCGTTCTCGAAGTCGCCGCTCCATCACTTCGAGCAGGTGGCTGATCGGTGGCACCAGGGCGGGCAGGTCGCGCTTGTAGATGCGGCCCTGGGCGAGTCTCGCGGTAAGCAGCTCGATGAGTTCGGCCCAGCCGTCCACGTCGCGCGGGGTGAACGCAACCGGCACCTCGACACGCTGCTGAACGACCCGAACAGGCCGATCGCCGGGCGAGCGGTTGGCCTGCCACGCGCGGTTCCGGCAGGTTGCCGAGCACCACTTCGGGACGCGTCCGCGCGACGGAATTGGGACACTGCGGCCACACCAACCACACACGACTTCCTGTTCTGGACGTCGATGTCCCCCTGGTTTGGCTACATGGCCAGATGGCTCATATTGCATCGCTGCTCCAGGTCTCGGTTGGCGGAAACTCTATCGTCACAACGATATGTTTACATGCGGATGCCAGAGGTGTGTGGGACATGAGGATCGTCGAATTCGGGGGGTTGCGGCCCGCCTGAGTCCAGAAGGTCGCGGTCTATGACGCGTCGCGTTATAGTGGTGTCGTGATCAGGTCGTTCCGGGATGCTGCGACGGAGAAGCTCTGGTCACGAGAACACAGCCGGTCACTCGATCCCCGGATCGAACGCGCCCCGTTGCGCAAGCTGGTGATCCTCGACGCCGCCGAAACACTCGAAGACCTGCGGGTTCCACCCGGCAACAGACTCGAAGCGCTCCACGGCGACCGGGCCGGCCAACACAGCATCAGGATCAACCAGCAATGGCGGATCTGCTTCACCTGGACCGAAGCCGGACCGGCCGACGTCGAGATCGTCGACTACCACTGAAGGAGGTGACCATGGCCACCATCGCACCCATCCACCCCGGCGAGATCCTCGCCGAGGAGTTCCTCGAGCCCTTGGAGATCTCCCAGAACCGGCTGGCCGTCGCCATCGGCGTCCCACCGCGCCGCATCAACGAGATCGTCCACGGCAAGCGCCGGATTACCGCCGACACCGCACTGCGCCTGTCACGCTACTTCGGCACCACCGACCGGTTCTGGCTCAATCTCCAGACCCGCTTCGACTTGGAGACTGAGAAGGACAACCTCGGCAGCGCCCTCGACCAGATCGAACCCCTGCGTACCGCCTGACCTGCGCCGATCTGGTGACCGGCGCTTCGCGCGCAACCGAAGATGCACGTTGTGTGTGCCCGTTGCAGTGCCGGCGATGCTGGCTGCGGCAGGCTTGGGCTTCAGTTTCGTCGCAACGACTTGTTCGAGCCGGATTGCACCGGGTGTGTCCGAGATTCCGGGGGTCTGATTGAACAGTCGCCTGGATGGGCAGGACGTCGGGATCAGGGTCCGTCGGCTCGTTCGGGTGTCGGCGGTGCCGGGGTGTAGCCCTGACCGGCGAGCCAGGTGCGGGCCCGTCCGCGATGGCGCTCATCACTGAAGCCGTACCAGCGGGTCATCAGGTCTGGCCAGCCTGCCAGCGTGTCCTTGAACCGCCGAAAGGCCCCCCTGCCGTGGATGGCCCGGGAGAGCCGATCGGCGATGCGGTCGTCGGTGATCATGTCGATGAAGATCTCCATGTCGCGGTAGGGCGCGCGGGATCCCTCGCAGTCGACGTCCAGCCATCGCCCGTCATCGTCCTCGTCATCGTCGGGGTCGAGTTCGCCCACCTCCTCGAAGTACTCGATCGCCGACTGCGGCCACACCTCACCGGTCCGAAGGTCGATCCGCCCACCACCCATGACCGGGTCGCCTTCGAGTATTCCGGCGAGTTCCTCGAGGTCCACCGCGAGGCTCTTGAGGGATTGGGCCGGCCCGACGCCGAGTGCGGCGTCGATCTGATCGGCAAGCTCGTCGTCTCCCTCCCAGCCGCGATCCCGCAGCGCGACGGCACAACGGCGGCCGGCCGGCCCAACGCCGTTGGCACGCTCGCATGCCACGACCAGGACGGCCTCACCCATCAGCTGCAAGGCATCCTCAGGCCAGACGTGATCGTTGAGGGCGTCGATCAGGGCAGGGACGTCGACGGCGTAGAGATTGCCGCGCAGCCCATCCCGATCCGAATGATGGCCCATGGCGGCATTCTGCGCCGATCGGACAGTCGTCGCCAAGGTTCGCGTCGCGGCGCCTGAGTCTGACTCGGGATGGGAACGACCGTCCGAGGTGCGGCAGAACCGGACGCTTCGCGAGTTCCGTCACCGCGGGATCCCCGCTTTGGAAGAATCACGACATGGCGACGGTGCGTGCGACAGCCACACGCTGGATCAGCGACGACTTCCCGGGGTTTGTTGAGCTGACCCTGACGGACGCCGACGGAGTTCGACACACCATCCACGAGAAGGTCCCGGTGCTGGGCGACCAGGAACTGAGCTCTTCCACCGCTTACCCGCGCGAAACCTGGATCGAGGCCGCTGTCCTCAGCAAAGACCAGGGTGTCTTCACCGTCCATCTCGCGCACTCGGTCGAATCGGTGGACGGGAGATCTGACTTCGACATCCCCCAGCGATCCGTGCGAGCCGCGAGCGAGCCGGACTGACCGCGGCAAGTCCGGACGTCGCGACTATTGGGGGCCGTTGCCTGTCCTGCCCAGTGCGGCTGCAGCAACCTCGTCGAGCCCCTCAAGCCGCTCGTCGTCCGATGGGTCATCCGCGATTCGCTGAAGCAGCGGGCGGAACTGCCGAACAAGATCAGGGTCGGCATCCGTCAGAAGGTACTGAATGATCCAGTACTGCCAAACATAATCGTCGCCCTCAAGGATCGGGACCAGGTACGGCGCCAATGGTGGTCCGATTGACTTCAGGAATGGCGTCAAGGAATGAGCGACTGGCCAGTTGTAGTCCTGCACCCAGGCCAGAAGGTCGCCGATCACCGGTTCGACAGCCGGCCATCCGAGTGCCACCGCCCGTTCCACAGCAGCCAAGTCGAACTTGTCAACAGGAACAACTTGCTGGCTCACCACGGCGCCCACGCTAGCGGACCCATCGCCCGTGCACAGCGCGGCATTTGAGTGCATCCAACCCCTCCCTCCCTGTTGCCTTTCATGCGCACACGGGCTCCGTGGCTGAGAAGCTGGGGCAGTGAAGTTCAATGCGGGTGCGAGCGTGGTGGTTGGTGGCGGATACGACTTTGAGCCCCAGTGGCTTGGTGGCCGATCCAGCGTCGAAGGCGTCATCTTGCGGTGGATACCCGGCCAGAACACAGAGCCGGCATGCGTGGTGCTGCTCGCGGGCCCGCTCACAGCGGAGGGGGCAGTTGGCGGTCACCGAGAGACTCTCACAGGTTCCCATCTCGTCCTAGAGCTCCGATACGAGGGCCAGAGCTGGGAGAGGTCCGGCACTGTCCATGTCGAACTTTGCCCTTCCGAGCCTGAGTCCTTGAAGTGGGGCGAGCGCGAGCCTGGAGCCTGGGTCGAGTCCCACGCGACCTACACGTTCGGCTCTTGACCGACGTTCCGCACCGTCGGGTCGCTGATGTCCGGATGTTCTTGCCCGCGCCGGTCGTGTGCAGGTACAGACTGTTTCGGTGATTACCGACCCGGCGTGCTCAGTGGCCGTTTCGTGCCTGGCCTGGGTCGACCATGGTGCCCTGTGGACTCTCAGGTCCGACTCGCTGACACCGGACGAGATCCGGCTCGGTGACGCCCAATGGCTCTCGCTGCATCCCGGGTTGTCGAATCAGACCGTCTTCGCGGTGATGCATCACCTCGACGGTTCCCTGCTTCGCATCACAGCGCACACCTACGCGGAGCCCGCCAAGGTGGTAGCGAGCGTCGAAGTGCCTGGCTGGACCGCCAGCATGACCGGTGCGGCCGAGGTGTGGGCAGGCCACGAGTGGCTGTTCGTCGGTTATCTCGGAGACTCCGCGACCGGGGCGGCCGGGTACTACCTGATCCGGGTGACCGAGTCCCATGCACGGGTGGATCGTCTGGATTGGTTCGATGACGGGTTCGATCACGGCTACCAAGGTGTCGGGTCGGTGCTGGCGATCGGCGACCACGGATACCTGTTCGGAGTGCAGCGAAGTTCCGAGCTGGCGCTTGCCAGCTTCGACGACGTCTCGCGTGTTCGATTCGTCGGGCTGGCGGACCGTGGAGGAAACCCTGCACCGATCAGCGACAGCGATGGTCGCGGGCTGTGGGTGATCGACTACGACACGATCGTGCGCCTGGACGCGAGGCTTCAGGGGAAGCAGACGCTCCTGGCCCAGCCAGCGGTCGACGGACTTCGCATGTTCCTTGGCGACGGCTGGCTGGACCCGGCCAACGGCCACTTTCTGGTAGCACGGCCAGGAGCCGGCGACGTTCTCGAGGTTGCGCCGTCGCCACTGAGAATCGTCGCGTCACACCACCTCGGCCGCCAGCCACTGCAAGCAGTCAGGATGAGTGACGGTCGGATCATCGCCAGGGACTGGCAATCGGGCGACCTGCTCACAGCACCGCCAACTTGATCGGACTCAACGCACCAGGCGCGGCAGAACCGGATGTCTTGCGCCACAGGTCTGAGGCCTGGTTGCTCACGGTGCGCGGAAGCCTGTGCGACGATTCCTGCTGTGGTCGATTGGTTCCAGCGATGGTTCGGCGACGATGAGCCTCCGGACTACGAGCTGCCAGACCCCGACTTGGCAGCCTACGATCACGGTTTGGGCGAGCTCCGCCTCAATGGCGAGCTGAAGGGTTACCTGGCCAGCGTGCGCCTGGAGATGTCGTTCCCTGCTCGGCAGTGGTGGCCGTGGTTCGTCATTGTCTGGACTGACGGAGGTAAGGACCGCGCCTTCGAGGACTACGGTCCCAAATGGCTCACCGTTCGCGAACTCGACGCGGGCTACTTCGAGCACTACTCAGACAGTGGCGGGGCCGAAATGTACGAGTTCAGTTGGCTTACGCCCGACGAGGCCGGCGTCAAGTGGTCAGAACTCGGCTTGTCCGAGGACGACTTCTGACCAGCCTGCCCCGCCGCGGCAGATACGGATGTTCGGGCCGAACTAGCCTCGCGGTGCACCTGCGTCACTGCGAAGGCGCGCAACGACGGCTTGGTAGGCGGGCCAGGGTTCGGTAGTGGCTGCGTCAGATCGAAACATCTGAATCCAGACAGCCAGGTCATCTCCATGCCGAATGCAGCCGACCGTGTGGAGCTCACGCGTTTGCAGGAACGGACGCGAGTACAGTTCCCCAAACCACCGATTACCGGCTCATCACAATCGACGGTGTGGTGAGGGCGTGGGCGTGATCGGCGAGTCGTTCTGCCGGTAGGGGTCGAGGTCTTCCGAGGATGGGGGTTCTCACTCCAACCCATCCGGAAGACTTCGACGTGCCTGACGCTACCTTCGCGAGCCCTGATGTGACCACGTTCTGCCGCGTGGATGAGCTTGGTCTGGGGGTGGTGGTCGGGCAACGCTTGGAGCCGCAGCGGGCGGTGCTCGCCTGTCGGGTCGTCGAGCGGGATCAGTGGTGTCGACGGTGCGGCTGCGAGGGCGTGGGCGTGACACGGTGGTGCGTCGGCTCGCTCATGAACCGCTCGGTTGGCGACCGACCGTGTTGGAGGTCACGATCCGCCGCTACCGCTGCACCGGCTGCGGTCACGTGTGGCGCCAGGACACCACAAGAGCGGCCGAGCCGCGGGCGAGGTTGTCGCGGCGGGCGCTGCGGTGGGCGTTGGAAGGCCTGGTGGTGCAGCACCTGACCGTGGCCCGGATCGCTGAGGTGTCCAGGATTGTGCCGGGCTGGATGAGACCGTCGGTGCGTTCCGCACCCGCCGGCTCGATCACACCGGTTTCCCCTACGTGTATCTGGACGCCACCTATCTGCATGTGCGCACCGAACAGGCTATGGTGGTGTCCAAAGCGGTCGTGGTTGCCAATTTCGCTGCGCAAACATCCGGATCTGCCGCACGCGGCGCGGTCGACCGTGCCGATGAGGGCGCTTCGCCGTTCTACTGCAGAGCCGACGGAACGAGTGGGGCTGCCCTTTCCGTGGTGGAATCCCCGGGGGCAGCATGTGTGGGGGGTCGGGCGTCCCTGGGTTCCGCGCTTGCACGCGGTCACGGTGCGCACTTCACTCAGCGAAACCGGTGACTACCGTCCCGGGCCCATCCGGATCGGCCTCACTGATAGCGCCAACACCGGCGACCCATGGAGTTGATCGCTCGCCGAGGGGCCGCTTCGTCGCCCAGGTTCCGTCTCGACCCGTGGCACGGCCTTGACTGACTTTTGTGCCGTAGACACTCTATTCCACAGTTGACCCACAGCACCCTCAAGGGTCTCTCGAAGAGAGCGAGTCCCCGTGGTCCCGACCTCGAGGCGCACCTTCCTCGGCGGCATGGCGGCCGCCGCTGCTAGCGCCGCCGCCGTCGTCAGCACACCCGCAGCTCAAGGCGCCGTTGAGTTATCGCCCACAAGCCGGGACGCGGTGTGGAGCAGAAGGGGGGCCGGTCCCCTGTACTGGAACACCTACGGCTACAACTTTCCGCACGACGCGCCCATCCCAGAGGCGGAGTGGCAAGCCAACATCGACTGGTTGGCCCGCGAGTACGCCCCGTTCGGGTACACCATGGCCAATACCGACGGCTGGGTGGAGTGGTCGACCAGGACGACTCCCAACGGGTACGTGATCAGCTACAACGACGAGTGGGAGCATGATTGGGCGTACTGGAAGGGTTATCTGGAACAGCGCGGCATGGAGCTCGGCGTCTACTACAACCCGTTGTGGGTCACCGAGTCGTCAATGCGGGATCGGTCCAAAAAGGTGCTTGGGCGGCCGGACGTCGCCGTCGCAGACCTGGTGGCCGACGGGGATCTCTTCTCGACCAAGGGCGCGGGACTCGGGCTCTATTGGCTCGATGTCGCGCGGCCGGGCGCGAAGGAGTACGTGCAAGGGTACGTGCGCTACTTCGCGGCGTTGGGTGTGCGCTACCTGCGGGTAGATTTCCTGTCCTGGTTCGAGAGCGGCACTGACGCTGGAATTGGCCGGGTCGGCGTCGCGCACGGTCGCGAGGCGTACGACACCGCGCTGCGTTGGATGGACGAAGCGGCCGGCGCGGACATGATGCTCTCGCTGGTGATGCCACATCTGCACGAGGATGCGAAGCTGGAGCTGCGACACGGGGACATGGTGCGCATCAACGCCGATGCGGACCGTGGTGGTTGGGCCCGACTCAGCGGTGGCCGCCAGAGCTACCAGTCGGTGTGGCCCAACTGGCACAACCCGTTTTGCGGATTCACGGGTTGGTCGCATCGTGCGGGTCGGGGGCAGTTGATCCTGGATGGCGATTTCTTGATGCCCAGTACGTTCTCCACCGACGAAGAGCGCAAGACGATGATGAACCTGATGGTCATCGCAGGCTCTCCGCTGACGATCGGCGATACCCACGCCACCATTGATGGGCATGGGTGGGTATTCACGAACAGGGAGCTCTTGGAACTCAATGCGGCGGGATTGAGCGGGCGCCCCCTGTTCCTCAACGGCCGCCGGTACTGGGACGACCCCGGTTCGCGCGACACCGAACGCTGGGCTGGGCAACTGCCGGACGGCGGCTGGGCGGTGGCCCTGTTCAATCGTGGCGATACCGAGACGGTCACGAAGAGTATTGATTTCGCCGCCGACCTTGGCTTCGACGGGGGCGCCACCGTGCGCGATCTGTGGACGCACAGTGAACAGGCCGATCAGGTCGGCATCAGCGTCTCGCTGGCTCCGCATACCTCGCGCATCTTTCGGGTGACACCGAAGACCGGTCGCCGCTTCCAGGCTGTGTTTGCCGCGTGGGGCGGTGGCGCGAACTTCAACAACAACCATCTGCATCATCGCGCGATCGGTTTCGTCGACAAGTTGGAGGCCGCGTCGGAGGCACCACAGGTGACCTTCGCGGTCAACTCGCCAACCGCCGGCATTCGTCCGATTCGGTACCGCTACGCGAACTCGATGGGCTACCGGTCCACCATGACCGTCACCGTCCAGCGGGTCGATGGCTCAACGGTGGCCGCACCCTTTCAGGTCGGCTTTCCGCATCTGTCGGCGTGGGACGTCTGGGGCACCGTTCCCGGGGAAATCAACCTGGGCCGCGGGCTCAATCTCATCACGATCGGTCGTTCGAGCCAGGATGTCGGCGCCATCAACCTGAACTTCATCGAGGTGTGATCGACGGTGCGCGCCCGTGTTCTCGAACCCCCTGCTCGACTCCATGCCGGGATTCTGGCCGCGTTGATGCGGTCGGGCCCCCAGTCCCGACAGCAACTCGCCCATTCGACCGGACTGGACACCTCCACCATCGCCCGGACGGTTCCTGCACTTGCCGCCGACGGATGGGTCGTGGAATCGGCCGACAGGCCCGTGACGCCAGCGCGGGGCCGGCCAGGTAAGCGGGTCAGGGTGAGAGACGCTCACCACCTGGCGGTCGGGGTGAAGATCGGCCCCGAGAAACTGACCGGTGCGGTAACCGACATTGCCGGCGGCGTCATCGTCGCCGACAGCCTCCCACTAAGTTCTCGTGAACCCGACGGGGTGCTTGGCATGGTCGCCGAGATGGCCCAGGCGTTGACCCGACGAGGACTGGAGTTGGTCGACGCCGCCGATGCGCGCATTATCGGGTTGGGCATCGGGGTCGGCGGCCATGTCGTCGAGGGCCGGTTGGTCGTAGATTCACACATTCTGAACTGGCGCCAGGTCGACGTCAGTTCGACGGTTGCGCGGGCCACCGGCTTACCGACAGTCACCTTGAACGACGTCAACGCGCTCGCTGCCGGCGAACACTGGCTCGGCGCAGGACGCCGCGTCGATGACCTCGCAGTGATCACAATCGGTCGAGGGCTGGGCTGCGGCCTGGTTCTCGGCGGCCGGCTGCATGTGGGCACGTCAGGGTCTGCCGGGGAACTGGGCCACCTGCCGTTGCTGCCGGACGGGCCTTTGTGCGGCTGCGGCAACCGGGGATGCCTGGAGGCGGTTGTATCAGACCATGCAGTCGTCGCGGCGTTGCGTGAGCGACTGCCTGGCATCGACATTCGCGACTTCCACGACATCTTGCGGCTGGCTGAGGCGGGCAATCCAGTCGTCTTGGATGGGCTGGCTCGTACCGGGGAGTTGCTTGGCCGCGCCGTGGCGTCGGTGGTGAATCTCGTAAATCCCGCGCTGGTCATCATTGCCGGTGAGATGGCGAGCGGGATGGATTTCATGGAGCAGCCACTGCGACGGGCGACGTCCGACCACACGTTCTCTGCAGGCTGGTCGGAGTGCCGCTTGGTGATCGATCGCAGCGGGGATGAGCTGTGGGCGCGCGCCGCGGCTTGGCTCGCCATCAGGGCGGCAGTGACGACCGGCAATCCTGTCCCGACACATCGAAGTCGGCGGATGAGGTTCCGCCCGAGCCGGAGCAGGGCCCCGCCAGCCATCACCGCACAGCTCGATGCACCGCCGGCAGTCACCGTGCCAGGCATCACGCCGAGCACGCCCACCCCACAAATCCCACTCCTAGATCGGTTCGCTGATGAATACTCCAGACAACCAGTCGATCACGTCAACCAAGCGCGGCGGCGCCCCCTTCGCCCGTGGCCGACTTTCCCTCCTCACTGCCGGTGTTGCACTGGCCTGCACCCTCACCGTGCCCATGTTCGCGTCCGCCGAGCCCGTCCCCACACCCGACAAAGACCTGAGCGCACAGCAGGCTCAAAAGCTGGAGAAGGAGCGTCGTGCCCAACTGGCCGCGGACGACGCCAAGGCGCAACGGGCAACCAATCCGGGCGAGGAGGTGCCACTGGACAAATCCAACCTGCAAAACCTCAAGGTCACGAAGACCACCGCCACCAGCGACGGCGTCAAGCTCGAGATGGGGTCATTCGTGGGTCTGGTGCGCTTCGTCAGCGCTGATGTGGTGAAGGTCACATTGCAGGCTGCCGGACAACCCGCCTACCAGAGCGTGGCTGTGGTGAAGAACCGGATCAACAAGGTGTCGATCAAACGCAGCAAGTCGCGCTCCACCTACACCATGAAAACCAAGGGCGTCACGGTACGGATCAGCCTGAGCAAGTTTGGCGTCACCATGCTGGACAAGAAGGGCAACGTCATCAACGCCGACGACTCGCGCTTCGGCAGCGGCTACGAGGACGGCAAGCCCTACGTATTCAAGAAGACCGACAAGAGCGAAGCGTTCTACGGTTTCGGTGAGCAGACCAAGGGTCTCAACAAGCGCGGGGACAGCATCGGCATGTGGAACACCGACCACTACGCCTACGAGGCCGACGCCAAATACATCTACACGTCCATCCCGTTCTTCACCGGACTGAAGAGCAACGGCGCCTACGGCATCTTCTTCGACAACACCCACCACTCGATGTGGGAGATGGCCAGCGAGTCCCCCGACTACTACTACTTCTACGCCAACGGCGGCGAACTGAACTACTACTTCATCAACGGTCCCAAGATGGGCGACGTGCTCGACCGATACACCCAGTTGACCGGGCGCTACCAGCAGCCTCCGGAATGGTCACTGGGGTGGGAGCAAAGCCACTGGGGATACTCCCCGGGCAGCAAGATCGTCGACGTCGCCAAGGGCTACCGCGAACGGAAGATCCCGCTGGACGCGATGAACATGGACATCGACTACATGGATGGCTGGCGAGTGTTCACCTGGGGCAAGAACTGGGGTGACCAGAACAAGATCGACGATCAGCTGGAGTCGATGGGGGTGAAGACGATCGCCATCAACGACCCAGGCGTCAAGAAAGAGAGCGGCTACTGGATGTCCGACGAGGGCACGGCCAAGGGCTACTGGGCGACCAACCCCGACGGCAGCAACTACGAGGGCGCCGTCTGGCCCGGCACCGCCTACTTCCCGGACTTCAGCCGCGCCGACGTGCGCGAATGGTGGGCGAACCAGATGCCGAAGCTCACCGACAAGGGCGTGGACGGCATCTGGCTCGACATGAACGAACCGGCCGACTTCATCGGCCCCAATCACACGCTGCCATTGGAGGTCGAGTTCAGCAACGGCACCAAGCAGCACACCGAGGTTCACAACATCTACGGGTTCTGGAACACGGTGGCCACCTACGAGGGGTTGAAGAAGGTGAAGCCGAACGAACGGGCCTTCGTGTTCAGCCGTGACATGTACGCCGGATCGCAGCGCTACGCAGCGTTGTGGAGCGGCGACAACGTCAGCAACTGGGACCATCTGGCCCTGACTCTGCCGCTCAACATGAACGTCGGGCTGTCGGGCGTGCCGCATGTGGGCAACGACATCGGCGGGTTCGTCGGTGACACCACCCCCGAGTTGTTCGCTCGGTGGATCGAAAGTGGCTCGTTCGCACCGTTCGCGCGCGTGCACTACGACAACAACTTCCAGCCCGATCAGCAGTGCCAGGAGCCCTGGTGCCTGGGCTCCGAGGTGGAGGACATCGCCCGCAAGTACGTCAGCCTGCGCTACAGCCTGCTGCCGTACACCAACACGGCGTTCCACAACTCGACCAGGGACGGCCGACCGGTCCAGCAGGCGCTGGTGTACCAGTTCCAGAACGACCCGGCGGTACGCAACATCTCCGATCAGTTCATGTGGGGCGATTCGATCATGGTGGCGCCAGTGGTCACCAAGGGCGCCACCTCGCGGCAGGTGTACCTGCCCACCGGCAAGGACTGGATCGACTGGTGGACCGGCGAGAAGCACACCGGTGGCCAGACCATCACCAAGGACGCGCCACTGGACGTGATGCCGATCTACGTGGCGGCCGGATCGGTCATCCCCACCCGCGAAGTGCAGCAGCACACCGGACAGAACGACTTCACCAATGTCGCTTTCAACGTGTTTCTCGGCAATGGCAAGGCCACCGGAACCCTGTACGAGGACGACGGCAAGACCGAGGCGTACAAGAAGGGCGGCTACAACACCTATCGCATCAACGTGTCGACCACAGCGAACGGTTCGGTCTCCTTGTCGACCAAGAAGACCCATGCCGGCTACTCATCGAAGCTCAAGACCTACGACGTGGTGCTGCGTGGCGACCTGCCCGTGTTCGGCGGTGCCGCCGGAGCCAAGGTCAGTCCATCCGAGGCCTCGATCAATGCAGACGCGTCCAGCCAGGGTGTGAAGATCACCAAGGTGGACGCCAAGAAAGGCACCGTGACCGTCCGGGTGCCGATCTCTGCTGCCAACGTCACCATCGCGTTTGAGGGGAAGTGACCTTCATGAAAAAGTCAATCAAGCTCACCGCCGTGTGCGCCCTCACCACCGGCCTGACCCTGGCCTCCGGGCCTGGAACGGCCACAGCCGGTCCCAGTGACTTCACCGCTGCGCCGATCTCTGCAAGCCAGGCCAAATCATTGGCCGGCAAGAGTGCACGCAATCAGGAGACGACTCTCAACATGTACTCGGTGATGACGGACCGGTTCGCCAACGGTGACCCGTCCAACGACACCGGCGGGATCTCCGGCGGACCCCTGCAGCACGGGTTCGACGCGACCAAGAAGCAGTTCTACAACGGCGGCGACATCAAGGGCCTCACCCAGAAGCTGGACTACATCCAAAGCCTCGGCATGAACGCGATCTGGATCACCCCGCCCTACGAGAACGACCCGGTACAGATCCTGCCCAACTACACCTCGGCGTCCTACCACGGCTATTGGATCACCGGCTTCGACAAGATGGACAAGCATGTCGGCACGCCGGCGGAGGTGAAGGCCTTCATCGCCGCGGCCCACAAGCGCGGCATGAAGGTCATCTTCGACGTGGTGGCCAACCACACCGCGGACGTGTTCGACTACGCCCAGAAGGAGTACACCTACCGGGGCTCAGACCAGTACCCGTACAAGGACATCAACGGCAACACCTTCGACCCCCACCAGTACGCGGCCAGCGGCACGTTCCCGCAGATGAAGGTCGAGGACATGCCCTACACGCCGGTGCTGCGCAGTGCGTCCGACGCCACAAAACGTTCTCCGGCCTTCCTCAACAACCCGCTCAACTATCACAACCGAGGAGACTCCACCTTCACCGGCGAGAGCTCGGTGTGGGGCGACTTCATCGGTTTGGACGACGTCTTCACCGAAAAGCCCGAGGTGGTCAAGGGCTTCAAGGACATCTTCAAGGGATACGTGAAGAACTACGGGGTCGACGGCTTCCGCATCGACACCTACAAGCACGTCAACATCGAGTTCTGGCAGCAGGTGATGCCCGACGTCGAGAAGTACGCGGCCTCCGTGGGTAAGAAGAAGTTTTACGTGTTTGGCGAGGTGGCCTCGCCCACGGCGCCGGAGGTGTCGTGGTGGTCGACCAAGGGCAACAGTGGATCCATGCTCGACTTCGCCTTCCAGGGTGCGATCCGCAAGACGCTGTCCGAGAACGCCCCAGTCTCGACCCTGGCCGACCTGTTCGCCCAAGACGACATGTACACCACAAAGAAGTTCAACGCCTACAACCTGGCTACCTTCGTGAGCAACCACGACATGGGCCGCATCGCGAACATGCTGCGGACCGACACCCCGTCGCAACCCGACTGGGCTTTGCTGCGACGGCTGAATGTGGCCAACGCGGTGCTGTTCTTCTCCCGCGGCAACCCCATCGTTTACTACGGCGACGAGCAGGGCTTCGTCGGTGACGGAAACGATACGGGGGCACGCGAATCACTGTTCGCCAGCCAGGTTCCCGAGTATGCCAAGGAGAAGCTGCTCGGCACCGACCGGACCGGCGCTCAGGACAACTACAGCACCACGGCGCCGATGTACAGGCAGATCCAACGCCTCGCGTCGGTGGTCAACGCCAACCCGGCCCTCAAGGACGGCGCGCAGGTCACCCGCTACGTGGACGAGGGCCAGGGCGTGTTCGCCATGAGTCGAACTGATGCCGCCAAAGGCGTCGAGTACGTCGTCGCGGTCAACAACGGATGGAGCGACAAGCAGGTGAAGATCCCCACCTACAGCCGCGACATGGCATTCACCCAGCTCTACCCGGCCGGGAGCCAAACCCAGTACACCGACATCGACAAGAAGCTCACCGTCACGGTCCCCCATATGTCCGTGATCGTTTTCAAAGCGGCCAAGCCGGTCGCGAAGAGCAGCGCCGCACCCTCAATCACCTTGGACGGCATGACGCCCGGCGCCACCGTCACCGACCGATGGCAGATCAAAGCCCGCACATCAAACCAGGGCGGCAGTAACGACCAGGTCACCTTCGTCGCCAAAGTTGGAAACGCGGCCTGGACCTCCATCGGGACCGACGACAACCCCAACTGGTCGGTCTGGTTCGACCCGGCGGGCATTCCATCGGGAACACCCGTCACGTTCCGCGCCATCGTCTCTGACAACAACGGCCACCGCCGGGTCAGCGATGGTGTCGTCCAAGTGATCGGAAACGACGCCACGATGAATGCCGACAAGGCTCCCGTCGACACGCCGAAGTCTCTACAGCCAGAGCTCCGCGGCCGCTGACACAGCGTAAACCGTGGCCCGGGTCGTGCACACGACCCGGGCCATTTGGTACCCGCGTCGGAATGCCGCACAGCAAGGTCACAATAGGATTTACCTCCGCCCACGTCGCCCAGGATGAGATCAAGAACGAAGACCTCATCGAAGGCGTCCAACCCATACGTTGCCACAGCCCAGGACCACCCGATCTTCGCTACAAGTCGCGCTAGGTCTCCTGCGTCCAAGCCCACGTCGAACGTCACGGATCGCGATTGGGTGAGGGACCCAGCCCAGCCAATCTCACTGTCGTTCGTGCCAATCAGCGGTCGGAGCGGTAGCACGTCGATCCCGCGAGCGATCACGGCCAGCTCACCGCCCTCGGGTAATGGACGTCCAGACAGGCAGGCCGGCGGCTCGAACCTCAGAAGGACCATACACAGGGGATGATCGCCAATCGAAACGGTGATAGACCGCGTTCCCTTCAAGGTCTTCTCGGTCGCCTGAAATGCATTTGGCTGTCGGCGCGGGCGGCGACTTCCGATCTCGAGGGCGCGTCGAAGCGGCCACCATGCTCCCGACTGGAGCAGTCTGCGCTCGAATGCCGAAGTGATTGCCGCGCACCCTAGGCAACTTGACGCTGGAAGGACCCACCGTCCGCCCATCCCGAAGGGGATGATGTGCTCATCCGACAGGTCGTCGACGGCACCGCAGTAGATACACGACCCGACCGGATCGAACCGAACAGCCGGCATCGGATCGTAATTCACGGTGACCACGGTGCCCTCCAATGCCTCTTGCTCCCCAAATGAGGCTAGCCCGTCGTAGGCAGCGCGTGTCGCGGCAATACAGGATGTTGGGCGGCGCAACATCGGGGTCTACTTTCAGCCCTTCTTGAACCCTTTCGGGACAACCCGCTGTCGCCTTACCGGCTGATCGGCCGCAGGTCGAGCGTCGTGATCGGCGGCAGTTGGGAGAGTGCCTTGGTCCTGATGGTGCGCGGATGGCTGGTTGGCGACCGCAGCGGCGAGGAGGTCCCGTCGGCTGCGTCTTGCTGCTGGTGACCGTCGAGTGTCGTGGCTATGAAGTCGCTCGCGGTCCTGCGAGAGGCCAAATCCGATTGGCTGCGTACTGGTCCTGAGGGCCCCACCCGGTAGCTCGACGGCGTGATCCTGGTTCGGGTGCCGGATCGCTGGAGGATGGGGGGTCGCTCGTCCAGCACTTCAGATTGTGTAACAATGTTCCGGTGAGGGCGACTCTGGCGGTGCTGGCCGCCGCTTTGTGCTTCGCCACCACGGGCACAGCGCGGGCGTTGGCCGGGGTGGATGCATCGCCGGTCGCGGTTGGTGCTGCCAGGATCCTGATCGGCGGCGGAATCCTCGGTCTTCTGAGCCTCTTCCGGAGCGCCGGGAGGGGGTTCCCGGGCCCTGTGGGTTTCCGGGCCGACGTCCGTGCCTGGCTGCTGGTCTCGGTGGGAGCTTCGGGTGTCCTGGCCTACCAGCCCACGTTCTTCCTCGGGACCGAGTTGAACGGTGTTGCTGTGGGGACGGTCGTCGCTCTCGGCTCAGCGCCGATCGTGACCGGGGTGGTGGACAGCCTGATTCGGCGAAGGATGCCTGAGCCCGGCTGGCTGGCCGCGACCGGCCTGGCGATCGCTGGTGTGGTGTTGGTCTCCGGCCTGGTCGACCCGACCCACCTGGGTTCCGTCAAGCCCATCGGCGTTCTTGCCTCCGTCGGCGCGGGCGCGTCCTACGCCGTATACACCCTTGCCAGCAAGGCCCTGCTCGCCCAGGCCTGGACGCCTACCGACAGCATGGGTGCAGTTTTCGGAGCCGCGGCTGTCCTCAGCCTCCCGGTTCTCCTGCTGGCCGGCACGTCCTGGCTGGCTACCCCCGCCGGCGCCCTGCTCGCCGGCTGGCTCGGAGTGGTCAGTACCGCCGTGGCCTACCTCCTGTTCGGCTGGGGACTTGCCCGGCTCAACGCCACCACCGTGTCGACCCTGACCCTGGCCGAGCCGATGTCGGCGACCCTGCTCGGCCTGATCGTGCTCCACGAACAACTCACACCGGCCACGCTGGCCGGCATTATTGTCATCGCCTCAGGGGTCGCACTGCTGGCCCTGCCCGAGCGACGGACGAAGACTGATGTGCCCGCGACGGCGTGATCATGAGCCGGGACCGACGGCAGCCGCTGAGCTGGTCGACCAGATCAGGGCCAGGATCCTCGACGGCGACCCGCCACCGGGCACTCCCTTACGGGAGGAGGACCTCGCCCAGCGCTACGACGTTTCCCGCCACACCGTCAGGGCCGCCCTGACCGTGCTCACCGCCGAACGGCTGGTGCACAGCATTCCCTACCGCGGCACTCGCGTTGCAGAACTAGACGACACCGCGCTCCTCGCCCTCCAAGACCTGCGCGGGGCCCTGGAGACCGAAGCAGTACGAATCCTGCGCGCGACCCACGGGACCAACTGGCCCGATGAGATCACCGCCCCCATGCGGACCGCGCTCGACCGACTCGGGAGTGTCGAGGCATCCGACGGCTGGCCAACGGTGAACCGGGCCCACTCCGCGGTTCACCAGGCCCTGGTCGCCGCAGCCGGCAGCCCACGGATCACGCAGGCATACACCCAACTGGACTCCGAAATCCTGCTCCTGCTCACCCACATCCGACCCGACTACCCAGCCGGCACCCTCACCGTCGAGCACCGCAACTACCTCACCGCCGTCCAACAAGAGGGCGGCGCAGCCGTCCGAGCCCACCTCGCGCACTCCACCACCCTGATCCAAGCCGCCCGGCAACAAGCACCAACAACACCCTGAACCCCGACCCGGCCTGCCCGGCCCGCCTCAGCACCCACAACACGAGCGGTCATCGGCATGAGCGTGAACAAGGATCGGGCGCCCATGAACGGGCGTGGCGCTCAGACCTTGCTTGTGATGATCTGGAGACCCTGGTAGTCGGCGAAGTCCTGGAAGTCGGCGGCGTTGAGGGTGGCGAGCGGGAGGTCGTAGGTCAGGCAGCAGGCGGCGATCCAGGAGTCGTTCACCGGGCGTGGGCGCCCGCGTCGTTCGGCGTAGCCGACGATCTCACCCCAGGTGCGCGCCACGTCCGCGCCGGCTGGGATCGTCGGTCGGGCCGCCACCCACGCTTCAAGTTCCGTCGCGCGTCGCGGGCCCAGTTCACGGACGACGGCCCACTTGCGGAGTTCGCCGACCGTGACGAAGGTGATCGCCGGCTCGTGGGGCGCCAACTCGGCCAACACCGCAGGTGGGAGGGTGCGTTTTAGCAGGAGGGACGACACGTCGGTGTCGAGGACGATCCGCATCGGGTCTCAGGCGAGCCCTGCCGCGCGATCGGCGCGGAGCCAGGTGAGGAACTCGTAAAGTTCGTCGGTCGACTCGAAGACGCCGGGCGCGGCGAGGTCGGAGCCGTCGCCGATCGGCCTGACATCGCGGAACAGTTCATCGAGGTCGACGCGGTCACTTCCGTCCTGCGCAGGCAGCGGTTGCGGGTTGGTGGACACGATGATCACCTCCTGAAGCGAGTCTCGATCCCAGTGTGACATGCGCAGCGTTCGATGCCCTGCATGCGCGGGGACCATCATGCGTCAAGCAGGCTGGGCTGTCCGGACCCGGCGGGTCGCCGACGCTTTGCCCGGCCTCCGGTCGATGCAGTCGGCTCGCCGGAGACGGACAGTGCGACTTGGGAGAGGCGTTCGGCGATCAGCCGGTCTCGGTCGGCCGCGGTGTGCTGGTAGATCATCGCCATCGCCGGGGTGGTGTGGCCGAGGCGTCCCATCAGATCGGCCAGGGTCGCGCCCGACTGCGCGGCCAGCACCGCGCCGGTGTGGCGCAGGTGGTGGAACTTCAGGTCGTCGCGACCGGCGGCCGCGCGGGCGGTGTGCCAAGCGGCCTGGAAGCCCGAGGGACGCAGGTTGCGGCCCTCGGAGTCAGGGAACAGCAGCGCGTCCGGACGCTTGGCGACATACCGCTCGAGGTGGTCGGTCACCATCGGGAGCAGGTGCGGCGGGATGGTGACGTCGCGGACGCCGGCGCTGGTCTTGGGGCGGTCGTTGGTGACCTGGCCCCTGGTCCACACCACCGCACGCCGGATGTGGACCACACCCTGAACGGCGTCGATGTCCTTGCGGCGCAACTCGAACACCTCGCCGTAGCGCAGGGCGCACCAGGCGCCGAGTTGAACGGCCAGCCGTAGCTCGGCGGGCATCCCGTCGGTGATCGTCGCCAGTTCCTCCAGCGTGGCGGGATGGATCTGGGTCGAGCGCGGCACCCGTCCCGCGCCTTTGATGTGCGCCGGATTCTCCGCCAGCGGCACGTCCGGATCATTCTTCGCCGCGTTCAGAATCGTCCGCAGCAGGCTGTACGCCTTCGCCCGCGCCCGCGGAATCCGGCGGGCGCCCATTTTCCGGTACCAGGCTTCGACGTGGGCGGCGTTCAGTTCGGCCAGTGGGATGCTTCCGAGCCCGGGCACGATGTGGTTGGCCAGTAGCAGCCGGTAGTCCTTCACCGAGGAGGGACGCAGCGCCTGCGGATCGTGCGGGTCACGCTCGCAGCGGTCCTCCAACCAGGCGGTCGCGTACTCTCCGACTGTCACGCCGCGCGGCTCCGCGTCGGGGTCGACGTAGGTCGGCCGACGGGAATGCGGGGACGACCACTGGCCGAGGTCGATCAGGCGGCGCTCGGCCGCCAGCCAGCCTTCAGCGTCGATCCGGGCGACGAAGGTCTCGGGTGCTCGATGGAGCTGGAGATCCGGGCCGACGTAGGCTGCGCTGTACCGGCCGGAGCGCTCCTGGCGAACCCGTCCGAATCCTCTTCGTCGCTGCGTCATCGCCACCACCCCCAGCCGTCCGGGCCCCCGACGGGCCATCGAAGGCTCCGAATCTTGCACAACATATGCACAACATACGAGCCCACGAGAGCCCGTTTCTGCCCAGTCCTGCACACCCATTATGGGCCTGTTTCGGGACCATCATACCTAGCCAGAAGCGTTTTCACTAGGCCTGATAGGCAGTCCTCACAATCCGCGAAATAGAGGTTCAACTCCTCTCTCGCGCACTTATTGGTCATGTGCCCCTGATGAGGGCAAACAGCATCTGACTAGCGGTTTCGGGCCGATTTGGCTCTGCTCAGGTGTACCCAGGAAGTGCCATCGGGGGCTCTTCGTGCCCCACGTTTGCCCCACGCTGCCCCACGTATGCCCCACGGAAATGGTACGGAATGGCATACCCGAAGGGGTATCGGCCGCGCGTCCTCTCTCATGTCCTCTCTCATGCCGGATACCCCCGGGGTCCTGGCGAGGGGTCAGCCATTCCCGCACGGCCCTGTGGGTGGCCCTGGTCTCCTCGGGTGTGACCGGCGCTCTTCTCTCAAGTCTCTCGGTGCCTCGCTGTCCGGATCGACGGCATTGCAGGGCTTAAGGAGCCAGAGAGGAGTAGCCATGCCCACCCAGCGTTACGAGACCATCGCCCAGGCGTGCGAGCGGACCGGGATCAGCCGCAACACGCTGCGTCGGAGGATCGCCACCGGCGAGTTGCCCGCGTTCATGACCGGTAGGCGCATCCTGCGCCTGCGGCCCGAGGATGTCGACCGGCTGCTTAAGCCGCGCTATGGCCGTCCGATCGCGGTCTGAGGAACGGATATGGCCCGAAGGCAGGAGAAGCGCACGTTCGGCGAGATCTCGCCGTTGCCGAGCGGGCGGTACCGGGCGCGGTACCGCGGCCCCGACGGCGAGCGGTACCCGGCGCCGGTCACCTTCCTGTCCCGGATGGACGCCGAGACCTGGCTGTCGGCCCAGGCTCGCAAGGTCAGCTCGGGGGACTGGACGCCACCTGTGGGAGTCGTCGCCGAGGGTGGCCGGTTCGAGGAGTTCGCACGTGAGTCGCTGTCACGGCGTCGGCTTCGTCCGGGGACCGCCGCCTTGTACGACAAGCTCCTGCGGCTGGAGATCCTGCCCGTCTTCGGGAGCCACCGGATCCTTCACATCAGCGCTGTCGAGGTCACCGACTGGTACCTGGCGATGTCCGAGCGCCCAACCCAGCAGGCGAACGCCTACGGCCTGTTCAAGTCGCTGATGAAGGACGCGGTCGAGGAGGGGATCATCGACCGCAATCCGTGCCGGGTGAAGGGAGGGAGCAACAAACACGCCGTCCACGAGATCAAGGTACTCACGCCCACCCAGCTCGCCCGCTACCTCGAAGCGGTCCCAGCGGCGCGTCGGGTGCCGCTGCTGCTAGCAGGCTGGTGCGGGCTGCGATCCGGTGAGGTGCGCGGACTTCGCGTCCAGGATCTCGACCTCAAGAGCGGTGTCGTTCACGTGCGGCAGGCGATCGTCCGGCTCGTCGGCGAGCTGATCATCCAACCCCCCAAGACGGCGGCCGGTGTCCGTGACGTCGCCATCCCGCCGCATCTGCTTCCTGCCCTGCAGACGTGGATGGCCGCCCAGCCTCGACGCGATCCCGAAGCGCTTCTGTTTCCCGCCAGCGATGGTGTCACGCCCCTGAACGACTCCGTCCTTCGAGAAGCGCACTACAAGGCACGCAAGGCGATCAAGATGCCCAAGCTCACCATCCACGACCTTCGCCACACCAGCGCGACCATGGCCGCCCAGCAGGGCGCCACCATCGCCGAGTTGCAGGCCCGGATCGGGCACACCACGCCCAACATGGCGCTGCGCTATCAGCACGTCGCCGCACACCGCGATCGGTCCCTCGCCAACCGGATCTCGGAGATGGCCGCCGAGGCTACCGACGACCAGGCGGAACAGATGGACCTCATCGACTACCGGCCGCGCAAGCCGCAGAGCAAGCCGGCCGACCAGGCACCTCCGAAGCCGACGCGGCCGGCCAGCCAGAGGACGCGTGCCGATCGGGAACGAACGGCAGCGATCCGAAGTTGGGCGACGAACGTCGGTATCTATGTGCCCGCCCGAGGGCGGCTGAGCAGAGACGTGGTCGCGGCGTATGACGGCTCTTCACACCTGAGGTGGGGGCTGGTCGAGTCCGCCGGCGATGAGGAGCAT
>CAYNLD010000016.1:0-65260 GCA_964397985.1 uncultured Propionibacteriaceae bacterium
CCGGACTCCAGCAGCCGGACGATGAAGGTGCCGGTGCCGGTGAACGGGTCGAGGATGTGCACACCGGGATCGGTGAGTCCGTAGCCGAACTCCTGCCGGCAGACCTGGTCGGCGGCGCGGAGGATGAAGTCGACGATCTCGACAGGCGTGTAGACGACCCCGAGTGAGCTGGACTGTTTCGGGAACGCCTTGCGGAAGAAGTTCTCGTACAGCTCGTGGATGACCGTCTGGCGGCCGGCCGGGGTTTCGATCTGGGAGGCGCGTTTCCGGACGGACTCGTAGAACTTGTCGAGCTTGGCGGTTTCGGCGTCCAGGCCGTGGCCGGCGAGCGCGTCGACCATGCCCTGCATGGTGATGGAGACCGGGTTGTGGGCGGCGAAGCTGTCGTGCTCGAACAGGGCGTCGAACACCGGTTTGGTGATCAGGTGCTGGCTGAGCATCGAGACGGCGTCATCTGTGTCGATGGAGTCGTTCAGGTTGGCTTTGAGGCCGTCGAGGAAATGGTTGAACTCCTCTGTCAGGGCTGGGCTGGCGGTGTGAAGGATGGCGTTGATGCGGGCGGTCTGGTTGGCGGTGATGTCGACGACGTCGTCGGCCCAGGCGTCCCAGTATTCGCGGTCGCCGCACTTCTTCACGATCCGGGCAAGGATCGAGTCCCGCCATTCGGCCAGGCTGAACAGGGGTAGCTGGATGCCGGTGTCGACCTTCGGTGCGAGCGGTTTGCCTTCCTCGTCGTCGGTGGGGCCGCCCTTGCCGATGATGTCGATGCTGATCTTGCCCTTGGTGTTCTTGTCCAGATCGATGCTGTTGATCATCGCGTTGAACCGGTCGTCGTGGGACCGCAGCGCGTTCAGCACGTCCCACACGACCCGGAACCGCTTGTTGTCGTTCAGCGCCTCCTCCGGAGGCAGTCCGGCGGGGATCGCGACCGGCAGGATGACGTAGCCGTAGTCCTTGCCGGGGGCTTTCCGCATGACCCGTCCGACGGACTGGACGACGTCGACCAGGCTGTTCCGCGGGTGCAGGAACAGGACCGCATCCAGGGCCGGCACGTCGACGCCTTCGGACAGGCAGCGGGCGTTCGACAACACCCGGCACTCGCCCTCCGGGATCGGCGCCTTCAACCAGGCAAGCTTGTCGGCCCGTACGAGCGCGTTCATGGTGCCGTCGACATGCTCAACGTCACAGTCCAGCTCGGGGCCTCGCTCGTCCCCGTCGTCGGCGAGGGCGTCGACGATGTCAGGGAACGCCTCAGCGAAACCCTTCGAAGACTTGATGTCACGAAGGAACGCGACGGCGCGTCTCATCGGGACCGGGTTGGGCCCGAAGTCCGCATCGACAGTGTGCTTCGCGAGGCCGTTCCAGCAGCCCACGATCTTCGCCGCATCATCCAGGGACAGTTCGGAGTTCGCGTCCGCGAGGCCAGCCTGGAGCGGTTCGGCGATCGCGTCTCCCTCCACAACCAGGACCATCACCTTGTAGTCGGACAGGAGTCGCTGTTCGACGGCTTCGCCGAACCCGAGCCGGTGGAACTCGGGCCCGAACAGGTCCTCGTTGTCCATGCTGGTGAGGACGGCGGCGGCCTCGTCGGCCTTCTTCTTCACCGCGTCCCCGTAGATCCGCGGGGTTGCGGTCATGTACAGCCGCCTGGCAGCGGGTAGGAATGTGTTGTCGTGGACCTTCACAAAATCGGACTCGCGCTTGTCGTCTGACAGCTGAACCCCGGTGGTGCGGTGCGCCTCATCACACAGGATCAGGTCGAACTGCTGGGAAGATGACTTCTGGGCCTGGGCGACGACGTCGATCGACTGGTACGTGGAGAACACCACCGTCATGCCGCGCATCCGCTTACCAACCGACGCCAAACCGTCCGCGAGCTTCGCGGCGTTCGTGGTCGGCAGCGGGATGTCGTGGGTGGTGATGTCCTCGGCCTGCCGGCCCGCCTTCGTATCGGAACACACGACGAATGGCCGGATGTCGGTCTGGGCTTGGGCCATCCATTCCCGCAACGACTGCGACACCAACGAGATCGACGGTGCCAAGAACAGGACCCGTAGATGCCCGCCGTTCTCGCTGCAGAGTTGCTCGGCCAGCCGCAGCGACGTGAACGTCTTCCCGGTACCGCACGCCGATATCCACTTCCCCCGATCGTGTTCGGCGAAACCGGCGGTGATCTTCGCGATCGCTTCCTTCTGGTGTATGCGCAGCCCGTACTTGACGGCCTTCTTCAACTCGAAGTCGAGCCCGCCCGGGGCGAGCCGCATCCAGTCGATCGGGGACTCGGCGATCTCCGCGAGCCCGATCCGCTGCACCGGGATCGCCTGGTTCTCCAATGCCTGCTCCGCGTTCCTGGACCAGCGGTCGGTGGTGGAGATGATGATCCGGTTCGTGAAGCTGACCCCGTCCCACGACTTACCGGACGCAGTGAAGAACGTGGCCAGCTCCCCGAGGGGCAGCGTGTGTTTCGGGTCGTAGAACTTGCACTGGATTGCTGTCCACTCCCCGGTCAGCTTGTTCCGCGCCACCAGATCGATACCGGTGTCGTGGGTGTTCTCGCGGTGCGGCCAGTCGGGCCAACGCTGGACCTCGTCGTACTCCACGCTGAGGGTCGGATCAAACCTGAAGTAGTCGACCATCAGCTTCTCGAACTTCTCGCCACGCTCCACGTTCGACGGGGCGGTACGGAACTGCTCGATGACATCGTGGACGGTCGTCTTTGTGGCCACAGCTCATCCTTCGCGCGCGGGTGCTGAAGTCACGGTATCGGTCAGAATCCCGCTACGGAGGGTCTACCTCAGGCACGGCTCCTTGGTCCGAGAGGAGTGCCTCAGCATGGGGGAGCGGCGCGCGCCATCTGCCGCGACGGGATTGGGGGTCAGGGATGACCCACTGGTTTCACTTGATTGCCCCAAGCCGGAGCAAGCTTCTGAGGCGATCGCGGAACAGCTTGAGTCGGTCGTGGTCGAGTTTCAATGAATCGCCCTCGCCCAGCTCGGTAGATCCCGCCGCAAGCAGACGTTTCGCGGCCTGCGCGTCCACCACCCGCGATCCGTGGGCGAACGCATTACGGTAGACAGCTACCTCTACTGCCCCCTGGAGGCCGTCCATCACATCTTGCCAAGACTTTGAGTTGGCGGTCAGAAGCTGAGTCCCCCAAACCTCAATGCCGCCGGCCTGCCGCGAGTCGATCGCGAGTCGATCGCAGGCCGCGAACTCGGCCAGTGTGTAGGTGTGGATGAGTATGGAGGCGTGGAAGATCGACAAGTCGCGCATGGTTGACACGTGGTCGTCTAGGGAAATCGAGTACCTCCCCTGGCCGGCAGAACTCGTGACCTTAGCCTCGTGCCTGTCCGCAAGTTGCAGCGTCCCCCATAGATTCGCCTCCCGCTCAAAGGCGATTCGGCCGCTTTCAGCGAACCGAGTCAGGGCTTTCCAGTCCGCCCATACCTGTCCGGTCATGCGCCGAGAGTATCGGGCACGAACAGTCAGGCGTTGTAGCGCAGGCGGGGCCGCACGTCGTCTTGTGCGACCCAGGTGAGTCGTTTGGTTCCTCGGCGTGGTTCCCATTCGACGCACACGCGTCCGCCCTCGGCCCACACCGCGACTCCTGGCCGGACTTCTGTGAAGCTGCGCCAGACGAGTCGCACGAGGACGAGTCGTCTGCCCTGGTACTCCTTGGCCGCACCGGGGCCTCGTGGCGGGCCGAGCGCGTTGAGGGGCGCGGGGGAGAGGTGGTCGGCCACAGGAAAAGAATAGGTGGCATGTTCGATTTCGCGTCAAGGCTCGGAGGCCGGGTGACGAAGGTCGCTGGGTGGCGAATGCCGGGTTTGGTGTCCGGATCGCCGGCGGTGGACGGCGTATGGGGGTAGGCGCGCTGTTGTGGCGCGGGGGTTGAGCGGGAGGTAGCGACGTGCAGCAGGGTTCGGTGCGCGGACGGGATCGCCTCTTGCCGGTGCGGGAGGGGTCAGAATGGCTCGACGACGTGTTGATGCACAGCCCACGTTGGATGCGTGGTGGTCGGAGCCGGAGGAGGTTCGGGTTGAACAGGTTCGGCCGCTACGCGATGGCGGCGTGGCAGGAGGCGGCACCGGCGGCCTTGGCCCGGATCACGGATCCCAGGATGTACTTTTCGGAGCTGGGGGAGCGGGCGGAGAGCCAGTGGGCGAGCCTGTGGCCCCAGATGCTGGAGCCGGACGCACCGGGGGAGGACTTCTTCAGCAAGGCGGGCCGGGTCGAGGCGGCGAAGATGCGGGCGGAGGAGATGATCCGGGCGGAGTTGTTGACGCCACCCGTGGAGGAGCAGGACGTCGACGAGCCGGAGCCGGATCCGCTGGCCGAGGTGCGGCAGGCCTGGCGCGATCTGATGGACGAGGGCGAGTAGAGGAGTCGGGAGTCTCGTTCCGGCCCTCGGGCCAGGCGGATCTGGCCCCGTCGGGGGCTCGTGGCCGACTGAGGGCGAACCTGGACGCGCTGGAGGTCTTGCGGCTGGTTCAGGAGGAGGGCCGGCCTGCGACGACCGAGGAACAGCAGGTGCTGGCCCGGTGGGGCGGTTGGGGCGCTCAGGGCCTGTGGCAGGTTCTCGATGAGGAACACACCGAGTTCGCGGCCGAGCGTGAGCAGCTGCGTCAGGTGTTGTCGCCAGCGGAGTTCGACGCGGCGCGGCTGACGACGATCAACGCCCACTACACCGATGCCGCGCTGGTGCGGGTGATCTGGTCGGCGGTGGAGGGTCTTGGTCTGGAGTCGGGCCGGGTGTTGGAGCCTGGCTGCGGCGCCGGCACGTTCATCGGCTTGGCCCCTGATGGGCTTGAGCTGACTGGTGTGGAGCTGGATCCGACGACTGCGGCGATCGCCGGGCTGTTGTACCCCTCGGCGGTGATCCGTGCGGAGAGCTTCGCCCAGACCCGCTTCCCGAGCGGCCATTTCGACGCCGCTGTGGGGAATGTGCCGTTCGGCGATGTGGTGCTGCACGATCCCCGTTACAACTCCCAGCGGCTCTCGATGCACAACCACTTCATCGTGAAGAGTCTGGACCTGGTGCGGCCCGGCGGCGTGGTCGCGGTCCTGACTTCGCGCTGGACGATGGATGCCGCGAATCCCGCTGCGCGGCGGGCGATTGCGGAGCGGGCTGACCTGGTCACCGCGGTCCGTCTGCCGTCGGGGGCACATCGGCGCGCCGCCGGCACCGAGGCCATCACCGATCTGCTCCTCCTGCGCCGGCGCGAGCCGGGACGTGAACTCAGGGACGCTGACTGGCTCACCACCAGTCCGGTCGAACTGCCCGGACCTGACGGGGCGCTCGAACCGGCGCGGATCAACGACTACTGGCAGCAGTATCCCGACCAGGTACTCGGCCGGCCGGTTGTGGCGATCGGCATGCACGGGGCGCCAGGGCTTCGGATCGATGCCGAAGGGCCGATCGAGGCGGTGCCTGCCCAGCTCCAGGAGCGTCTGGAGCTGGCGGTGGCGGCGGCCCGCGCTCGTGGCCTGACCGTGACGGAACGCACCACCGAACAGTCCACGGCGGCCGCGGGTTGGGTGCCGGCGGTGACGGGCACGGTTGACGGGCAGCTGGTGGCCCGGGCCGATGGCAGCTTCGCTGTCGTGGAGGACGGCGGCGAGGTTCCGGTCACGGTCCCGAAGACGCAGGCACAAGAGGTCCGCGCCCTGCTGGACTTGCAGGGACAGGCACGGGCCCTGATCGCTGCCGAGGCGGCAAGCCTCGACGACACCCCGGACCTGGACCGGGCACGAGAGCGGCTGGCGACGTCGTGGCGCTCCTACGTCGAGGAATACGGCCCGATCAACCGGTTCACACTGCGCAAGACCGGCCGGGTCGATCCGGACACGGGTGAGGCGGTGCAGGCCCGCGTGATGCCGCCCGCGGTGCGGCTGGTCACGAAGGCGACCTTCGGGACGATCGTGTCGGCCCTGGAGGTGTTCGACGACCTCTCCCAGACCGCCGAGCCAGCCTCGCTGATGCGACACCGGCTGATCGTGCCCCGCCAGCCCGTCCAAGGAGTCGATTCCGCCGCCGACGGGCTCGCGGTGGTACTGGATTCCCTCGGGCGGGTCGACATCGACCGGATCGCCGACCTGATGGGCGTGGGCCGGGACCAGGCGATCGCCGAACTCGGCGAGATGGTCTTCGAGGTGCCCGGTGGCGAGGACGACTGGCAGACCCGCGCCCACTACCTTTCCGGGAACGTGAGGGAGAAGCTGGAGGCCGCCCGGGCGGCCTCGGCCGGCGAGCCGGGCCGGTGGGCACGCCACGTCAAGGCCCTCGAGCAGGTGCTTCCCGAGCCGATCGGCGCCGGCGACATCACAGCCCGACTCGGGGCGGTGTGGGTTCCCGACACCGACCACGAACGGTTCCTGAAGGAACTGCTGCACGACCGCGGCCAGGTTCGGGTAGTGCAACTGTCCGGGTCGGACTGGGACGTGAAGGGGCCGACGTGGGGGGTGGAGTCGACCAAGGAGTGGGGCACCGACCGGATGCCGGCGCACCGGCTGATGGCCGCGCTCATCGCGCAGCGGCCGATCCTCGTCTACGACACCCTCGAGGACAAGAGCCAGGTGATCAACCCCACCGAGACCGAAGCCGCCCAGGAGAAGGCGCGGCTGATGCAGGCCCGGTTCGGCGAATGGGTGTGGGAAGACCCAGAACGGGCCACCAGGCTGCTCACCGAGTACAACCGGCGGTTCAACTCCACCGTGCTGCGGGACTACACAGCCGACGGGGAACGCCTCACCCTGCCCGGACTCAACCGGAGCTTCACCCCGCGCGCCCACCAGCGGACCGCGGTCGCACGGATGATCAACGAACCCAGCGTCGGGCTGTTCCACGAAGTGGGAGCGGGAAAGACCGCTGAAATGATCATGGGAGTGTCCGAGCTTCGCCGGCTCGGACTGATCCGCAAGCCCGCCGTGGTGGTGCCCAACCACATGCTGCAACAGTTCGCGAGCGACTGGCTGCACCTGTACCCCCAAGCGAAGGTGCTCGCCGCGTCCACCGAAGACCTCACAGCCGACAACCGGCGTCGGTTCGTCGCCCGGGTCGCCACCAACGACTGGGACGGAGTGGTCCTGACCCGGACCGCGTTCGAGCGGCTCAGCCTGACCCCGGACAACGAGGCCGCCTACCAGGAGCGCGAACTCGCACAGATCCGTGACCGACTGGAGAAGGTCCGGGCCGCGCGCGGGGAAACCAGCGGCATCAAGCGCCTGGAGAAGGCGGTGCTCAAGGCCGAAGAGCGGCTCAAGGCGATGCGCGACGTCCACGCCGACCCGGACATGCACTTCGAGTACACCGGGATCGACTACCTCGTGGTCGACGAGCTGCACCACATGAAGAACTTGGCCACCAGCTCCGCGATCCCCGACGCCAACATCACCGGCTCGAAACGCGCCTCCGACCTGCACGCCAAGGTCGACTACCTCCGCCAGACCAACGGCGATCGGGTCATCACCGGCGCGACCGCCACCCCGCTGGCGAACAGCATCACCGAGATGTACGTGGTACAGCGCTACCTCGACCCCGAAGGGCTCACCAAGGCCGGCATCCACGACTTCGACTCGTGGGCCGCAACCTTCGGCGAGGTCATCACCGCACCCGAACTTGCGGTCGCCGGCGGCGGCCGGTTCAAGGTCAAGTCCCGCTTCGCGCGCTTCACCAACGTCCCCGAACTCCTCGGTATGTTCCACGCCTTCGGCGACGTGAAGACCGCCTCCGACCTCGACCTGCCCAAACCGGAGATCGCGGCCCGCCCGGACGGCCAGCGGGCGCCGCGGACGATCCTGGTGCCGCCCAGCGAAGCTTTGCTCGACTACATCGCCCAGCTGGGGGAGCGCAGCGACCAGGTCAGCCAGGGTGCTGTCGACCCGAGCGAGGACAACATGCTCAAGATCAGCGGCGACGGCCGCAAGGCCGCGCTGTCGATGAGGCTGGTCGACCCCACCAGCACCGAGGACGGCAAGATCACCGCGGCCGCCGACGAGCTGGCCCGCGTCTGGGCCGACACCCGCGACAACCGCTACATCGACGACGACACCGGCGAGGAATCCCCGGTCCGCGGCGCTCTCCAGATCGTGTTCTGCGACCTCGGCACACCCTCGCGGGACCGGTGGAACGCCTACGACGCGCTCAAGGACGCCCTCATCGTGCGCGGTCTGCCGCCAGCCGGCATCCGGTACATCCATGACGCGCGCACCGACGCGGAGAAGGCAAAGCTGTTCGCCGCCTGCCGCAGCGGACACGTCTCGGTGATCATCGGCAGCACCGAGAAGATGGGCGTGGGGACCAACATCCAGCGCCGCGCGGTGCACCTGATGGATCTCGACGCGCCCTGGCGGCCGGCCGACGTCGACCAGCGGCACGGAAGGATCCTGCGCCAGGGAAACCAGAACCCCGACGTGTCGATCACCCAGGTGGTGACTGAGAAGTCCTTCGACGCCTACATGTGGCAGACCCTGGAACGGAAGGCGGCGTTCATCGACCAGATCATGACCGGACACGGGGTCAATCGGTCCACCGGCGACATCGGCGACGCCACCCTCAACGCCGCCGAAGTCAAAGCACTGTCCTCAGGCAACCCGCTCCTGCTCGAGCTGGCGATCGCCGAGCAGGACCTCGCGCGCCTGACCCGCCTCGAGCGCGCCCACACCACCACCGCCCGGACGCTCGACACCACTCTCGACCACTCCCAAAGGGGTCTGGCGAGCACCCGCGAACGGATCGAAGCCCTCGAGCAGATGCAGACCATGACCATCCCTACCGCCGGCGATCAGTTCAGGCTCACTCTGACCGCCACGGGCCGCGTCTACACCGATCGCGCCGCGGCCGCGGCCGCGCTCACCCAATACGCGCCGAACACCGCCCGGGCCACCGAGATCACACTGGGCGGCCACACCGTCACCGCGACCAGCAGCATCGGCTACGACAAACACGGAAGCATGTGGCGCAACACCCGATGGAGCCTCGGCGCCGACATCGATACCATCACCAGCAGCCCCGGGCACGCTCCGTTCCACGCCGATCTAGGCCTGATCACCCGGCTCGAACACCTGGTCGCCAGCATCCCCGCCGCAATCGAGAGGGCACGACACCACGCCGGCGAGCTCGAGCACACCATCGCCCAAGCCCAGCGGATCAGCGGCCGACCCTTCCAGCACGCCACAGAACTCGGGGCCGCAAGAAAGCGATACTCGGCACTCACCAGCGCGCTCGCCGAGATGCAGCAGCAGCCAGCGGCAGACCAGCCTGAAGTTGTGGGTGCGCCGGCGAGCCCGGCGAGACGGGCCGAGCGCCGACGCGCCTCACCCGACCGGAGCACGTCCAGGTCGCCGGCGATCTAGCCCCTGCACATGCCTGACGGTGTCCGGATCGTCCAACATCAGGGGCATACGGAGGCAGACGGGGGCAACGACAGGGCTCCCACAGGAAAGGGGTCGGATGATGTCGGTGCAGCTACCCGAGAGGGACGGACCGCTGGTCCTGGCTGATCTTCTGTGGGAGGCCGACCACAACTACAACGATGCCGCGCCTCCTCCCACCTCAGAGATCGAGGCGCTGGTCGCTCGGTACCACCAGCTGCGCATGGACGTGTGATGGTCAGCGTGGGCCGAGCCCACACTCCAGCGGGCTTCCGCTTCACCGCCCGGTGGCGGGGGAGCCTGGCAGGCGGCGAAGCCCGCCGGCTATCACAGGAGGGCGATTATTCCGCGGAATAGTCGCCCTCCCGCTGTCTGGCTCAGGGGCTAAGGCGTGCTCCCGGCCGCAGGCCGGTCGGCTCTGATGGCCATGGGCGCCCGTCGTTGAACTGAGCCTCCATCCGCTCGCAGAACGCGATCATCGCCTGCTCGGTGAACCGGCCTGCGGTGAAGCTGGGGTCGAGCTGCTGTAGGCCGGCGACCGTGGCTCGGACCCGTGAAGCGACCACCGGATCGATACGGGCCGCCCAGGGGACTCGCTGTGCGGTCACAGGGTGGTCCTCTCCTTGAGCCACCCGTAGACCGCCTCGTAGTCGTCGGTCACCTTGTCCGAGGGCGACCAGGTGGGCAGCGGAACGCCTTGTGCGTGTGCTTCAGCGACTCTGGCGCTGCGGCGTACCGGCGGGCCCACCTGATCGCCGTAGGTGTCCTGCAGCAGGGTCATCACGTCGCTGTAGATCCGGCCGTGGGTGGCCGGCGGCACGATGCATGGCACGATGCCGGCGAACGCGAGCGTGGGATTGAATGCCTCCTGGACGGCGGCGACGGCGTCCAGCATCTCCGGGACGCCGGCGATCTCCTTCATCGTTGGCTGTGTGACAGTGAGGATAGCGTTCGCAGCGACCAGGGCCGAGATGGTGATGGTGGATACCGATCCTGGGCAGTCGATCAGGACCACGTCGGCATCGATGCGTTCCAGCGCGAGCCGAAGTCGCTGCTCGCGGCCGATCACGCTGTTCAGTGCGATCGCGTCCGCGTCCAGAGATCGGTTCGAGGGCAGCAGGCTCACACCCGGGGTGCGGGTGGACACCAGTGCCTCAGCGAGGCCCGCTCGACGCATCAGGACATCGCCGAGAGTTGTCTGGGCGGTCTCGGGCTGTATGCCGAGCCAGGCGCTGGCGGTGCCCTGGGCGTCGGCGTCGACGACGACGACGCTGCGGGTGCGGCCGATGAGGTCAGCGAGCGTGACTACCGTGGTGGTCTTGCCCGCCGAGCCGCTCGCGTTGGCGACAGCGATGATGGTGGCCACTACTCCTCCTCGGCGGTGATGGCGTCGATGCGGGCCTGCTCCCATGCTGTCGGCACGTAGTCCACGACGTCGCGCAGCAGGTCGAAGTACCACCGGTGGAACGCTCCCCAAGCGAGGTGCTCGGAGCGGGTGTAGCTCTCGAACGCGGCCAGTGCGATCACCCATGCGGTCTTGGCGCGCTGGGACTCGGGCAGTTCGGCCAGCGTCTTGCGCCAGGTCCAGTCGCCGAGCCCAGACGGGGCGAGGTCGGCTTCACGGGCGAGGTCATAGGCCAAAGTGGTGGTCTGGCTGCCGAGCGCGAGCCCGCTGAGGGTCATGGCCACCAGCGCATCCTGAAGAGTGGCCGCGGAGACCTTCACCGTGACCGCGGTCCTCAGTGCCCGCCCTCGCGCCTCGATGGCTGCCCGTCGGTTGCGTGCCTCGATCTTCTGCTTGTCGTCGGCTACGGGCCGCGGCCGACGGATCAGGTAGTAGTTCGGCTCACTGTGAGTCGGCGTGACCAGCAGGTTCTTCTCCGCGGCGGCTTCCCGGATCTGGGCTGGTGTGAAGATCTGGTTGTGCCAGCGGGCCTCGCCCAGTCGGCTGTAGACGTTCTCGCAGTACTCAGCATTGAGTTCCTCAGCTTTGGCGACCGCAGCGTGCTTGCCCGCTTCGAGCTCGCGTTCTTCACTTACGCGCCGCACGACCGTCGACAGGCTCACGGTCACTGGCCGTTGAGCCTCGTCGTCATCGTTGTCCTCTCCGTCTTCGCGGTCGGTGCTGTCCGCCTGAGGAGCGCGGAGTTCCAGTGCGACCTGTTCTCCGGCGCGCTCGAGCAGGTCCGGGTCCTTTGCCCCCGTGCTGGCGAGCTTCAGCGCTTCTCCGACTTCGATGTGACCGAAGTCGATCGCGGTCTGGATCGCTTCCGGCAGTGTGAGCAGCTTCAGCCGCTTCGCCACGTGGCTCTGCGATACTCCGGTCTGCCTCGCGATCTCTTGCTGGGTCATCCCGCGTTCCACGAGCCGGCTGTACTGGGTGGCCTCCTCGATCGGGGTCAGCCGCATCGCCTTTGCTGTGTGCAGGCGGATCATCGCCTCATCGATGTCGACGCCACGTACCACGAACGGGACCTCGGGCCGCTCGGCGAGCTTGGCTGCCGCGAGGCGGCGGTGACCATCCTGGGCGATCCACGCTTTGCCGGCTACTGCGTCGGCATCCTCGGGATGCACGGCGAGCCACTCGCTGACCGGAGTGAGCAGGATTGGCACCATGACGCCGACCTCGCGTACCGACGGCACCAGGTCTTCGACCTTGACCGCGCGCGCCTGAGGGTTGCGCGGATTCGCCGCCACGTCGTCGACGTGGACGACTAATCCGGCGGTCGTCGCGCTCTGCATGGTGTCGACGACGCTGCTGGCCTTGCGTTCGGTTCGTACCGCCGTGCCCCCGGCGAGTCCTCGTGTCCGTGGCATTCGGGCCACCTCCCAAAGCGAGTGTTTGCAATGTTTGCAATGTAAACGTACTGCAGGAGGGTGGGTCTGGGGGCACAGACACGCCGACCCCTCTGCGGGAATCGTGTCACCTGCGTGGGTCAGTGTGCCCAGATGCCGAGCGAATCGCAGGCCTGTCGGAGGTCGGGCAGGGGGATGAGGGTGCTCTGGATGTCCGCGACCGGGACGCCTTCGAACAAGGCCCAGCATTCATGGTCGCCGAGTTTGGAGACGAACCTGATGCCTGAGTAGGCCGGTGTCCCGCTCGAGTCCTCCTGGAGGTAGACCCATGTCGCGATGAGCCGGGTGAGGAGGCGGTGCTCGGACCGGACGACGGAGACGTCGAGGTTCGAGTAGCCCAGCGCGGCGAGGTCGCCGGCGAGGTGGTGGGTGAGCGCAGTGTGGCTGCGAGTGTCGTCGACGTCGACGAAGGGAAGACCGTTCCGGATTGTGAAGGAGTGCAGTCGGCGGTGCTCGCGCCAGTCGGCGGGAAGACTGCCCGCGGTCATGAGGTCCGGTTGGGTTCGCTTCGCCGCCGCGGCGGTCTCAGCATTCACGCGGAACTTCTGGACGGTTTCGGTGTACGCACCTTGATCGGTGGTGGCGGCGTACATGACTCCGGCGCCGAGTACGTCGAAGCGGTAGCCGAGGTCGTCGCGGGCATCGATCTCTGGGGCGATGTAGGAGAACGCGACCGGTGCAGTGTCCCGACCGACGCGGTAGAGGGGCGTGGGCGGGTCCACGACCGCTACACCGCGAGGATCGAGCGCCCTCACTATCCGAGATCCCGGAAGCTCCGCGCGGCGGCGAGCACGGCGCTGAGCTCGCCCTGGCCGATCATTTCGGCAGGCGATGCCTCGCCGAGGTAGGGGTTGCTGCCGATGAACCAAGACCGGATCGTGTGCGGCGAGTCGACCTTGAGCAGGTCGGTGTAGATCGCGTAGGCGTCGCGCAGGCGTCGTTCCGAGTCCGGTTTGGGGCTGCTGGTGCGGGTCGGGTTGGACCAGCGGCTCACCGTCTCCGGGGTCACGCCAGCCATCTGTGCGACCACCTGGGCGCCGATGTGGGTACTCAGCACCGAGACGAGATCTGCCCACGACGTCCGCATGCTCTCGCGGTGGGCGGCCTGCCGGCTCTGAACCAGCGGATCAACAGTCTGACTCATATCGGAGTCACCTCATTCAGATGCTCTAGATCAACGACAGATCAAGCATACATCACGCTTGTGTATGTTCCTCCCTGCCCAGGAGTTCCACAGTCTGCATGCACCTGTCCGGATCGACCGGCGGATGAGGTGTACGGGGTGAGAGAGGAGCTGCTGATGGACGTGCTTGCCGATGCTTATGGCCATCTCAGGGTGGCGGTGAACGCCCTGCTCGCGGATCCGGAGGGTCTCTCACTGGCGACCGCGGCGCTGGACCTCCAATCAGTCCTCGACGACCTCGGAGTTGTGCCGACGTACGTGCGGCCATGTGCAGGCGGCGCGGCAGGCTCGCTGCGCGCGGCTACCGCGCTGGTGGATGCCTGCGACCGGGCACCGCTGGGCTTGCGGGTTCGACTTCAGGTGCTGCTGGCCCGGGTCGAGTCCTGATGGCCGCGATCGCGGATCTGCGGAGCCGCCTCCACATCCAGGCGTGGGAGCTGGTGCGGGTCCGGCATCCCGAGCAGGGGGAGAGTTTCGCGGGGCACGTGCGAGCGTGGCGGGAGGTCGCGGAGTCGGCGTCCAGGGCGCTCGGGCCACTGCGAGTCCAGCACAACGTCGACGTCTTCCTGGAGCAGGTGGCAGGTCTCCACCAGCCCTTGACCGCCCCCGACTGGCGGGTGCTGCAGGTCGGAGAGACGCTGGGTGCGATGGCCGACCTGATCGATGCCGACAAAGCGACCGTCTATGGCGCGCCGTTGGTCGCGAGGCACCGACTCCACCTGAGTGTGCAGGCCGCCCTCTATGCAAGCGCCCAGGCCACCCTGAGCCTGCCAGCTGGCCCGCAGCCAGCTCAGCAGCGTGCGCATGCGGCTCTCACCCGGCTCAGCGATGCCACCGAGGTCGCTGCGCTCGTGCCCCCCTCGGCGCGGGAGTCGATCCTCGACTACCTGACCCCGCCGGTACCGGATGCGGACACCATTGACGGCGCCGTGCGTCGCTGGGCAGCCACGGTCACGGGGGTGCTCCGGAGCCAGGAGCTGGTCTCGGGTTATGCCCTGCAGAGGGCCGCGACGAGCATCGCCGCGATCTGCACCGCGGCGGCCGAGGTGACCGGGAAGGCATCCCGGCGCGGATTGCTGGCCGACCGTGAGGCAACAGATGCGTTCGGGGCATTGCGGTCGGCGGCGGACCGCTGGCGGGAAGCGGCGATCTGGCCGACCCACTGGCGACTCGGCGGACGGAACCCCGAGGTGAGGGCCAGCGCCTCGGATCTCGACGCCGCGCTGCGGGGCAAGCCGCTTTCCTCCCTGCCACTTCCTGACCGCGCCGCGGCCGCATGGTCCGCGGTCCACCTGGCCAGTGATGTCGCTTACACCCACCGGCTCATGCTGTCCAGGCTGGCCGCGAGCGGCGCCCTCTGGGTAGCCGTGGCCGCGCTACCTGACAGCTACTTGGACAGACACCTCGCTCGACGCGTCGGCTGGGTCCTTCAGCGGACGCAGGACGTGCTCGCCCCCGACGAACTCGTGAACGCATCGTGGTTGGCCTCGTCAGCGCTCACAAGGGCGTCCCAGGCGCTGGACAGGGCGGTCCAGCCAGGCCTTGGAGCACACCACGGCAGACTCGCCCTCGCTTACGGCGGAATCACAGCGACCGAGCCCTGCTGGGAAACCAGCCCGCCCGCCCGGAGGCGTCACCAACGCCGCACGCCGACGCCGGGGTCGCCAACCCTGCCGATCGGAATCTGATGAGGAAAGTGGACGTCCTCTCGGCGTGGCTGATAGCCGCTAGCTGCCCCGAGTGCGACCCTCGTCGCATGTCCGATGAGAAAGATGCTGCCGTACTCGTCAGGATGAGCCGCGACCAGCGGGATCAACTGACCGCGCTCGCTGCAGAAGAGGGTGTCACAGTCAGGGCGTACGTCCTCCACCACCTACTGGGTGCTTCCTACGAAGACCTTCCGCTCGTCGCGGGGGGGCAGCCTCGCCACAGGCGAGCGCCCCGCAACCAGCCGGTCCTGCCGGAGGCTGGTGATGCCGCTGCGTAGCGCACAGCCCTAGACGCAGCTGAGGGCCCGTCTTGCAGGACGGACCCTCGGAAGCTATGAGGCCCCGGTTGCAGCCGGAGGCCGGTGTTGAACCCCAGAAGGGGTCTTGCTCTGAAGGAGCTTTTACCGGAAAGGGACCAGAAAGGAACCTTTACGTTGACTAATGTAGCTTATCGCGCCCATATGCGGTCAAGAGGCGCGCCGTCGGGTGTTGGTGTTGTCCGGCGCCTTCAGGCGCTCTCGGTCGCGGGCTGGACTCGTGACCAGCTCGCGTGGCGTCTTGGCGTCACCAAGGAACGGCTGCGGCGGCTCTACGCAGGCCAGTCGTGCCCTGAGCCGCTGTGCCTTCGGGTAGTGGCCCTGTACGACCACCTGCGTGAGGTGAGTCCGGAGGACACCGGCGATGCACGGGGTGCGCGCGGGGACGCCCTGTACAGGGGCTGGTCGCCGGCGTCGGCATGGCCTGGTCTGTCGATCGACGACCCGGCGGCCTCGCCGGTGTCGGCGGACATGCTCGCTCTGATCGAGGACGTCGACTGGATGGCCTCGACCGGTGAGTGCTGGACCGGGGTGTGCCGCCGTGTCCAGGTGTCCCGCAAGACGCTGTACACCTCCCTATGGCGGGCCGGGCGGCTCGACCTGTGGGAGCGCTTGACCGCCGTCGCCGCATGACCGCGGTCTCTGCGCCGGCTCGCTTCAGCGGGTCGGCGCCGGTTCGGCTACGCCGTGTGAACGTGGCACGAGAGCGTGCTGACGACACGGTGTCGGCGGCGCTGCCCAAGGGCTATCTGCGGCCGGCAACCCAGGCGCAGTGGCGCGCGAGCACGCGCGATGTGCTCGACCGTGCTCCGTTCCGGGCCGACCGGCACGCAACACTGGTCGCAGTCGCGACCGCACTGATGAACTGGGCCGACTGGGACAGCCTCACCACCAGACCCACATGGGCCAAGCTCATCCAGCACTGCCGGGAGACGACGGGCCGTGGCTCCAGGGCCACGATCGCCCGTGCCTTGGCCACCCTCATCGAGCTGCATCTGATCGCGCGGGTCGCGCACGGCCGGAAGGGCTGCTACGCGCCAGGGGACACCTCGACGAACTCCAACGAGGCCGCCCTCTATGTGCTGATCGTGCCCAGCCATCTGCGGCAGGTTCCAGCGCGTGCGGAGGAGCGTCATCCGTCCAGCGCCCTGCGGGTTGTGGATGCAAATGAGACCCCTCCCCAAACGGGTCTTGTGAGCGAAGCTCACCCCGTACGCGCGCGAGGCCATCACCAATCGGAGCCGCTCCGCGGCGCCCCAACCAACCTGGCGGCGCAAGCGCCGCCCCACCCTCGCCCCGCCTCGGATCGGAACGTTCCCGTGTGGCCCGGTTCGGCAACGACGGGCACCGACGGCGCCAGGCTTTCCGCGGCCGCCGAGTTGCAGCGGCGGCTGCCAGTCCTGCGGCAGATCAGCACCCGAGACGTCCGGGCATGCCTTCGGGAGTACTTCCTCGCCGGGTGGACCGTCCAGGACGTGCATCACGCGCTCGACTGGATGCCGGATGGCACCCGGTGGCCCCACGACGGCGCGAACGGGATCGGACCGACCGGGGTGCGAGGTTGGCTGGCGCACCGGCTAGCGCCCTGGACCACGGAAGGGACGCCCCGGATGTCGTTCAGTCAGCGAGCCGAAGCAGACCGCACCGAGGCCCGGGCACGGCAGATGGCCGAGCAGGAGCGGGAGAAAGCGCGGCGTGCCGAGTGGGCGAGTTCTCCGCCGCCGGTCTTCCACGCCGCCCGCGCGCACCTGCGGCACCTCAGGCTCCGTGCCGACGATCCGACCTGTGCGTTCTGTCGCGACCATGCCGTGGCCGCCGATTATTCCGCGGAATAATCCGGGTCTTGAACGCCTCCAGTGCTGGCGCCCCGTGCTATAACATCGTCTAAACGATCCGGTTTATAGCTGTTTAGGGGTGGTTGTGGAGAGTCCGTACCGTCCTGGTTTCGGTGTTCCGCCGGCCGTGCTCGTGGGTCGGGACGCGGTCCTGGCCCGGGCAGCGGCGGATCTGACCCGGGTGGCCAACTCGGGGCATGCGGCTCCGTCGGTGACAGTGTTCATCGGTGTGCGTGGTCTGGGCAAGACGGTCACCCTGGAGGCGATCGCTGCCGAGTCCGCGCGCAGGGGATTCGTGTGTTGCTCGATCGCGCTCGACAGCGTCTCCGACAATGTGCAGCTGGTGGCGTCTCGGGTGGCTGAGGCTGTGGCACCGCTGGAGTCGCGTGTAGGTGGAGTGTGGGAGGCGCTGAAACACCGCCTGGAGTCGCTCTCCGTTGAGTTGAACGCTGGCGTGGTGAAGATCACCAGTGACGCTCCCGCGGCCGCCTCCAGCGGGACCGTGGCTCGTCAGGCCCTGGGTGACGTGCTGGCGAAGGCGGCACTCTTGGCCGCAGAGCACGATCGTCGCGGGCTCGTCGTCCTGATCGACGAGTTCCAGGAGGCGCCGCACGCGCAGCTGGTGGTGCTGTGCAACGCCATTCAGGACGCGCTGACCAGCCCGCCGGCCCCGCCGATGATCTTCTTCGCTGCGGGCCTGCCGAACACCCCGGACAAGGTGATGGCCGCAGCAAGCTTCACCGAGCGTTTCGACTTCCGCGTCCTGGACCGGCTCGGACGCGACGATGCCGAGCGGGCGCTGGTCGAGCCGTGCCTGCCGCTCGGCGTGTCCTGGGCCGAGGACGCCGCCCGCGACGTCCTGGACGCGGCCGCCGGCTCGCCGTACCTGATCCAGAAACTCGGTGACGAAGCCTGGTACGCCGCCAGCCCGGACCTTGGCGGAACCATCTCCCGGGCCGCCGTCGCAGAGGCGGTCACGCAGGTCCGGGCCGGCCTGGACGTGGGCATGTACCGCGGCCGGTGGGCCAAGGCCACCCCGGCGGAGCGGGCGCTGCTGGCCGCTATGGCCCAGGTGGCCGACGCTGAGGGCGCCGCACTCACCGGCGAGATCACCAGGGTCACGGGCAGGACCACGCCGCAGCTCAGCTCGATCCGGAAGGCCCTGATCGACAAGGGGATCATCGAAACGGCGGGCAAGGGCCGATGGCGGTTCACCATGCCCGGTTTCGCCGACTTCGTGCTCAGCCAGGCCGATCCTGATGATCGCCCCGATCAGGCCCACGGGTGGCCTTCGCCGGTGGCCGGTGCCCCACGGGGGACCCGAGCAAGAGCCGAAGCCCCAGACAGGACGCCGCCCCACGCTGGACCGTCGATCTGACCTCCTGTACCGAGCCACCCCTCGATACGGGCCTCGTATGGCAAGAACCCTGGGGGACGTCGGAGAGGCCCGGTACTGTTCACCCAACACCCCCAGGGCGTCCCGCCCACAACTGAATCCGTGACCGACAGCCGAAGGCTTCTTCGACCGATCTGTCCGGATACAGCCGTACCGCAGGCGTACGGGGTGTGGAGAGGGAGATGCTTCGCATGCGCAATCGAGCAACACTGGCGGTCCTCGCAGTAACCGCGACCGTCCTCGCGGCAGGCTGCACGCCCACGCCGGCAGTCACCGCCGCACCGACACCGGCCCCGACAACCGCGGCCCCGACAACACCATCCGCAACGCCGACCCAGACGCCGACCCCCTCACCAACGCTGTCGGCCGACCAAGAAGCGGCGCTGAAGGCCGTGAAGGAGTACAAGGCCGCGATGGCGAGGCTCAACGCAAAGGGCACATTCGATCAGTACGGGATCATCAAGGCGCTTCGACCCACCACAACCGATCCGATGATCCAAGCGGCACTGAATGCCCTTCGGGCGATGTGGAAGAGGGGGGTGCACAACGAGGGCAGCCAAGTCGCCGTCTGGACGAAGGTTGGTCAACCCACGGACGTGACGAAAGGCGTCTCCGTGAAGGTCACGATGTGCATTGATCAGCGGGAAGTCACGGTCGTGAACAAGAAGGGGAAGGTCCAGAAGGACAGCTACCCGGACTTCTTTCAAGGCGACTACGAGATGCGGCGGGGAACCAAGGAGGCCAGCCCCTTCAAGGTCTACGAAATTGTGAGCCAAGCCGTTGGGGGGTGCGATCAGTGAAGAAGTGGGTTGCTGCACTGCTATCGGCCTCGCTTGCGTTGTTGATTGGGTTGAACGGTCACACAGCAGCTGTAGCGGTCGATCTGTGTCCGCCTGGGTGCGAGGGCAACGACACCGGCACCACGTGCAGGGTGTGTAGCCACGAGCCGGGCGACCCTGGTGATGGTGGCGGCGGGGGTGGTACGCCGTCATTGCCCGCGTGTCCGCCGACCCCGGACGCGATTCCTGATGCTTCGGGGGAACCGATCCCGGACGGATGGGTGCTGGTGCGGTGCAAGGAGGGCGGCCTGACGCTGCTGTTCTGGGTGCCGCGGTCGGTGAGCCCGCGCACGCTGGCGGTGTCTCTGCTGGATTCGATGGACTTGGAGCCGATTGACATCGGGATGGCGCCGAAGGGCGCGGATGCGGTGGCTCTGGTGGGGATGCCGGTGTGGCTGTGGGTTGATGACCCGTCCCGGACGACGTGGGGTCCATCGACGATCAGTGCTGGCGGGGTCACGTTGACGGCCCGGGTGACGAAGGTTCGCTGGGACATGGGGGACGGCACGAAGCTGTCGTGTGGTCTGGGCACCGAGTGGAAGTACGGGATGGGTGGTGATCCGTCGCCGACGTGCGGTCACACGTATCAGAAGCGCGGGAAGGTCACCGTGACAGCGACCGCGTTCTGGGTGGCGCACTGGTCGGGCTATGGCCAGTCCGGAGACATCCATTTCCAGTTGGTGAGGACGCGCGAGCTGCCGGTCGGGGAACTGCAGGTCATCGTGACCCGCAACGGACGCTGACGGTGGATTGTGGCGAGAAGTGAGGTTGGGATGGGCGCAGTGACAGTGGAGGAGACTGAGGCTCCCGTGACGAGCCCGGTGCCGGTTGCGGCGCCGAGAATGCGGCGTCGGCCGTTGCTGGGTGTGCTGGCGGCCGTGCTGGTGGCGGGGGGTGCGCTCGTCGGTCTGTGGTTGTGGAGCGCTTCGTCGACCGGTGCGGATGTGGTGACGGTTCGGGTCGCGGTGGAGCGGGGTGCGGTGGTTACCGCAGCGGATCTGGCGACGGTTCGGGTGGGTGTCGATCCTGCGCTGCGGACGGTGCCGGCTTCGCAGATGGCGGGGCTGGTGGGTCAGCGGGCGTTGACGGACTTGGCGGCGGGCTCGCTGCTGACTCCGGACCAGGTCGGCCCGTTGGTTGTTCCGGCGGCGGGGGAGTCGCTGGTTGGGGTGCCGATTGCGGCGGGGTTGATGCCGACGGAGGGCCTGCAGGCGGGGGATCAGGTTCGTCTTGTGCAGACGCCGGGGCAGGGCGGCGATGTGAGTGGGGATCCGGTGATGATCCCGGCCCGGGTGGTGTCGGTGACGCCGGGGGATACCCAGACGGTCGTCAACGTCGTGGTGTCCTCTGATCGGGCCGGGGAGTTGGCGGCCCGGGCGGGCACGGGCAAGGTCGCGTTGGTCGTCGACTCCCGCGCCAGGTAGGGGAGCGGTTCGATGGCTATGTTCACGTTCGCGTCGGCATCAGGCTCGCCGGGGGTGACTTCGACGGTGTTGGGGCTGGCGATGGCATGGCCGCGTCCGGTGCTGGTGGTCGAGGCTGACCCCACGGGCGGCTCGGGAATCTTGGCGGGCTACTTCCGCGGCCAGCAGCACCACCCCGGCGTGGTCGAGCTGGTCGTCGCGCATCGCAGCGGACGGATGGCGGAGACGTTGCGGCGGCTGGTGTTCCCGATCGAGGGCACCCATGTGGGGGTGTTGGCGGGTTCGAAGTCCCATGAGCAGGCATCGGGTCTGTCACGGTTGTGGGATCCGCTGGTCGGTGCGTTGCGGGATGTGGCGGGCGAAGCGGTGGACGTGTTGGTGGATGCTGGCCGGTTGGGCCTGGAGGGCTGGCCCGAGCCCCTGGTGCGGCACTCGGACGTGACGCTGATGGTGTCCCGCTCGAGTCTGCCGGCGGTGGCGGCGGCGAGGTCGTGGGCGCACAGCCTGGCTCAGGACGCGTTGCCGGACCACTTGGTGCAGGTTCTTCTCGTTGGGGCTGGGCGGCCTTATGGCGCCAAGGAGGTGTCGCGGGTGCTGGGCCTTCCAGTTGCTGCGTCGATCGATTGGGATCCGCGGCGAGCTGCGGTGTTCGGTGAGGGCGCCGACAAGCCTGCGGGGGTTCTGGGTGGCCCGTCGGGGGCGCAGATGGCGTTCCAGGTATCGGGGTACTGGCGAAGTCTCACTCAGGCTGCGGCGAAGCTGTCGAGGGCGGTCTCGGAACCGTCCCGGGACCCATTATTCCGCGGAATAATTGCCGGTTTGCGTGACCGGGAGGTCGGGGCATGACGGATTCGGATCCCCTGGAGCTGGCGATCTTCACAGAGCCTGAGGTGGTAGGCGAGGTAGGGCGTCGGCGGTCGTCCTTTGCCTACGGAGAGCCGGCGGCGGAGCCGCGGCGGCCGCGGCTGCAGAGCGTGCCGGCGGGCACCCAGTCGGTGGATTCGCTGACCACGCTTCGCCCGGCGGGGGTTCGTCTGCCCGGTGATGCCGCGGTGGACTGGGAGGTGGTCGCCCGGTACCGCGGCGAGGTCGCGAAGCGGCTCGCGGATCGGCAGGGGGAGGCCAGCTGGACCAGCGAGGAGCAGGAGCAGGAGGGGTGGGCGATCATCCGGCAGGTGCTGGATGAGGACGATGCCGAGATGGTGGCCGCCGAGGCGAAGGCGCGTAGCCCGCACGAGCGCGAGGCGCTCACTCAGGCTGTGTTCGACGCTGCGTTCCGCCTGGGCCGGCTGCAGCCGCTGGTGGATGACGAGCGGGTGGAGAACATCTTGGTGTCCCGCTTCGACCGAGTGTGGGTCGAGTGGGCCGACGGCACGATGCACAAGATGGAGCCGATCGCCGACAGCAACGAGGAGCTCACCAGGTATCTCGAGTTCCTTGCCGGCCGGTCGGAGAACCCGCGCACCTTCACCCCCTCATCGCCGTCGCTGCACATGACGCTGCCGGGTGGTGCCCGGTTGGCGGCAGCCAGGGACACGGCGTGGACGTCGCTGGTGATCCGTCGCCACCGGGTGCGTGATGTGAGCTTGGCGGACCTGGTGGCGTGGGGCGGCATGTCGCCCACGGTGGCGTCGTTCCTGTCTGCGGCGGTCAGGGCTCGGTTGAGCGTCGTTGTCGCCGGCGAGCAGGGTGATGGGAAGACGACGTTGCTGCGGGCCCTGTGCGGCGAGATCGACCCGGTGGAGGTGATCGGCACCTTCGAGACCGAGTACGAGCTGTTCTTGCACGAGCTGCCTGAGGAGCGGCACGCGAACGTGTTCGCCTGGGAGGTCCGCGGCGGTTCCACCGAAGCCGGAGCCGACGGTCAGGCGGCGGGTTCCCGGCAGACTGCGGACCAGATCTTCGACAGCTTCCGGTTCCGGCTGGACCGCGGCATCCTCGGCGAGGTACGCGGCCCTGAGGTGTGGATGATGATCAAGCTCATGGAGTCCGGGTCGGGCTCGTTGAGCACCACGCACGCGGCCAGCGCCGCGGATGCTCTGGAGAAGCTGGTGTCCTGCGCGACGGAGGTCGGCTCCCAGATCAGCCCCCAGGTCGCCGCACGCAAGCTCGCCCAGACGATCCACCTGGTCGTGCAACTGGCCTGCGAGGTGGTCCGCGACCCGCGCGACCCGTCCCTGGCCCGCAAGCACCGCTACGTGGCGGAGATCCTCGAGGTGATGCCGGGCGAACAGGAGTCCGGTTACGCCTCGAACGTGGTGTTCCGTCGCCAGCCGGGTGGCTGTGCTGTGGCCGACACCAGGCCGGACGCGCTGATCGCGCGGCTCGCCGCGCACGGCTTCGATGTGGCCGCATTCGAGGCGGAGGCGCAAGCGAATCCCGCACCCGGAGGGCTGGGGTGATGGGCGGCTTCCTGGCAGCACTAGCGGGCGCAGCGATCATCGGTGGCGTCGTGCTGGGGGTGTGGGCTTGGACGCCGCGGCCAGTTGGGCCGCCACGGCCGGCCCGGGTCTGGCACGGGCCTGGCTGGTGGGCTGGGCTGAGGCGCTGGCAGCGAGCTGGTGCGTTGGTCGCTGTGGCGGTGGGTGTCGTGGCCGGCCTGACGACCGGCTGGTGGCTGGCGGTGCCGGTGCTGCCGGCTGCGGTGATCGGCCTGCCTGCGGTGCTGCTGGCCGGCGACGACGGAGCGGCTGTTCGGCGCGCCGACGCGATCGCTGAATGGGCACGCAGCCTTGCCGGGGTGCTGACCGCCGGGCAGGGCCTAGAGGGAGCGCTCGCTGCGAGTGTACGTTCCGCACCGGAGGCGATCCGGCCCGAGGTTTCACGGCTCGTGGTGCGGCTTCGGTCGCGGTGGTCGACCGAGGATGCCCTGCAGGCGTTCGCCGACGAGCTGGACGACGCGACCGGCGACCTGGTGGTGGGGTCGCTCAAGCGCGGCGCGGCCCGCCGCGGTGACGGGCTCTCCCTGGTACTGACGGGCCTGGCGGAGTCGGTGTCGGAGGATGTCCGGGTCAGGCGCGAGATCGCCCGGAAGCAGGCAGAGCCTCGCAGCACGGCCCGCACGGTGACGTTGATCACGGCGGGCGCACTGGTCTTCTTCTCTCTGACCGGCACGTTCTTGGCGCCGTACTCGACTCCGTTCGGGCAGGTGGTGCTGGGGGTGCTGCTGGCCGCCTACGCTGCGGCGCTGGCGCTGCTGCAGAGGATGTCGAAGACGCCACGAGTGCCCCGCGTGCTGGTCAGGACGGAGCAGACGTGAACCTTCTTCAGCTGTGGATCCTCGCCGGCGTCATGGTGGCGGGTGGTGTGGCGTTGGCGGTGTGGTGGCTGGTGCCGGCCCAGCCCGATCTGGCGAGCGCACTGGGCCGGTTGTCGCCAGCGACTCCGAGGCCCACCGAGCTACCCAGCCTGGGTAGCGAGGACGGGCGGGCACGGCTGGGACGCAGGGCGTCGGGTTACCTACCACCGGGGTGGCTGCGCACTCCCACCAAAGATCTGGCCATCCTGGGTCGCTCGTCGTCCTCGCTGGTCGGGGAGAAGGTGTTACTGGCTGGGATCGGGTTGGTCGCGGGCCCGGTGCTGGCGTTCCTGTTCGTGGTGGCCTTCGACCTGCCCTTGGTGATTCCGCCGGCTGCCTCGGTGGCGGCGGCCGCCGCGTTGTGGTTTGTGCCCGACGGCGAGGTGAAGAAGCGGGCCAGGATGGCCAGGGAAGAGTTCACCCGCGCCGTGGCGGTCTACACCGACTGGGTGGCGCTGGAGCGGCGAGCCGGCGGCTCGGGTCCGCGTCAGGCGATGGAGAACGCCGCCAGGGTCGGTATGTCGTGGCCGTTCCGTCGGATCAGCGACGCGCTGGCCCGCAGTCGGCTCGCAGGCGTCCCGCCGTGGGATGGTTTGCGGGATCTGTCCACCGAGATCGACGTGCCCGCGCTGGACGACTTGGCCGACATCATGCGCATGTCAGGCGAAGAGGGTGCGCGGGTCTACGACGCGCTGCGTGCCCGGGCCTCAACGATGCGGGCCGCGATGCTCAGCGCGGAGCACACCCGCGCGGACGAGGTAGCCCGCCGGATGCTGTTCCCCTCCACCGCGACCGGACTGGTGTTTGCCGTGATCGCGATCGCCCCGAGCGTCATGCGCCTGTTCGCAGGCTGAACCCCCAGGAGAGAGCTGAACCCCCAGGAGAGAGAAGGAGAAGGGCAGATGAAGAAGATGACGATGATCATGACCGGCTGGCTGGTCGGGTTGGTGCATCAGGCACGCAGCGAGCGTGGCTTGACGATCGAACAAGTGCTGTGGGCGATCTTCTGGATCGGTGCGGTCGGCGTGGTGTCTGCGGCAGTGATGACTTACCTGCACACTCAGGTTGCCAAGATCGGGTGAGCCAGCAGCGATGAATCGAGTGCGGAACCAGCGAGGCTCAGCCACGGTCCAAACCGTCGTGCTGCTGCCTGTGATGCTGCTCGTGCTCTGGATCGCCCTCGGCGCTGCGATGTACTACTACGGGCACACCGCGGCGCTGGCGGCCGCCCAGAGCGCGGCCGCGGCCGGCGCTGCGGAAGACGCGACAGAGGCGGACTGCCGACAGGCCGGGCTAGGGCTTGCCGACCGGATCGGCGATGCCTTGGGCAGCCCCCAAGTGTCCTGCAGTATCGGCGCGGGGAGTGCGTCGGCAACGGTGACCGGCACGGTCCTGAGCCTGATCCCGGGATGGTCACCGAGCGTGTCGGCAACCGCGACCGCACCGAGGGAGTCCCTGACGTGACGTGCCGGCGGGGGCAACGGGGATCGGCCGCGATCGAGATGGCGCTGTGGGCGCCCTTCCTGGGGGTGTTCATCGCCGCAATCATCTTCGGGGGGCGGGTCGCGCTGAGCCACCAGTCGGTGGAGGTGGCAGCTGCGGACGCTGCCCGAGCCGCCTCGATGGCACGCACGGCCGTGGAGGCTCAATCAGCGGCCAAGTCCATGGCCGCCGCCACTCTCGCAAGCGAGCAACTGCCGTGCGAGACCACTGATGTCACGCTCGACTTGGCCGCATTCACCAAGCCGGCCGGAACGCCGGGATCGGTCGCGGCGAGCATCACGTGCGTGGTCAGGATTTCCGACCTCGGCCTGCCGTTGCCCGGCACGGTGACCGTCGAACAGACGATGTCCAGCCCGCTGGATGTATACCGAGCAAGGAAGTAGGCCCGGCGATGCGCAGACGGAACGAGCGGGGATCGGTGACGGTCTGGGTCGTGCTGATGATGATGGTGTTGACCATGGTGCTGGGTGTCGCTGTGGACCTGGCCGGCCAGGTGACCGCCAAGCGTCAGGCCAGTGATGTGGCCGCCCAAGCTGCCCGGGCTGCCGGGCAACAGGTGAACGCTGACGCCTACCTCAACGACGGCAGCAGCGTGGAGGTCCAGGTGGCGAAGGCCAAGGCCGCGGCGCTGGACTACACCGCAGCCGCAGGCATGACCGGCACCGCGCAGGTCGAGTCGGGAACCGAATTGGTGGTGGACACCACAACCACCTATCGCCCCGTCTTCTTGTCGGCGTTCGGGATCGGCGAACTCACAGTCACCGGCACTGCATCGATCCGGGTCGTACGAGTTGAAGACGGGAAGGAGCGGTGATGAGGAAGCTCAAGGGGCTGCTGGCACTCGGCGGTCTGGCTGCGATCGTGATGGGGATGCCGATCCTGCTGGTCGCGGTACACAACCTGGGTGCTCCCCGGTTCGGATGGTCGTGGCAGGGCCTGTGGCTGGCGGCAACAACGCCGGACGACGGCACGCTGATGCTGACCATGTTCAAGGCGGTCGGCTGGCTCGGCTGGGCCGTCCTGACCGGAGCAGTGGCGCTTGAACTCGTCGCGAGGGCGCGCAGAGTAAGCGTCCCTCGGATGCCCGGATTCGGCATGGCTCAGCTCGCCGTCCGGCACATGGTGGCTGCGGCCGCTGTCCTGTTTGTCACCGCCGGCGGAGTCGGCGCCGCCTCCTTGTCGTCGGCGGCTGCCCCGGCGGCGGCCGCGCCCGCGCAGCACGCGCCGGAACACGCGACCGAGCCCGCCGTCCTGCACGCGTCCAACCACGCGGAGGCTTACACGGTCAAGAAGGGCGACACCCTGAGCGAAATCGCACTGGAGAAGACCGGCAGTGCGTCGAACTACCCGAAGATCTTCCGCGCCTCCAGGCACACCGCTCAGCCGGGCGGCCGCCACCTGAGCAACCCCGACCTGATCCTTCCCGGATGGAAGCTCACCATCCCCACCTCCGGCACGGACCACTCGAAGGCTCGGCCGGCGCGGAAGGAGCACACCAAGACCGACCGCGGCACATCCGACCAGACCCCGCCGGCACAGGCTGAACATCCCACGCAGGTGCCCGCGCAGACGACCCCAGACGTCGAGGCGACGCCGATGGCCTCGGCATCAGCACCGTCGGCGGCCGCGAGCACGACCGCCGAGCCCGAAAAGGTCCACAGCGGCGAGAACGCAGAGCCGCCTTGGCTGCTGAGCGGCCTCGCCGGGGCGGGCGCCCTGCTCGCGGGCTCGCTGTGGCTGGTGCTGCGCCGCCGCCGAGCGGCACAGTTCAGACACCGCCGGCCCGGCCGCGGGATCGCAGCTCCGGCGCCAGAGCTGGCGCCGGTCGAACAGACCGTGATCCACGAGGGCAGACCTGCCGGTGCACTCGTGGTCTTCATTGATGAGGTACTGCGTCGGCTCGCGAGCCACTTCGTCGAGGCCGGTCGGCCACTGCCTTCCCTGGTGGGTGTGGACGCTACACCCGATCACTTGACCGTGCGGTTCCGTGCTGAGACCGACATGCCCCAGGCGTGGCGCATGGTCGAGCCCGACAACCGCAGAGCATGGAGGATCGCCCGCGACCAAGGCTTGGACGCAGTAGGCCCGCTGGTGCCCGACAGCCCCCCGCCCTGGCCGCAGCTGGTGACCCTGGGCCGCGACCGCGGAGGATGGCGCCTACTCAACCTGGAGACACTCGGTGTGCTCAGCATCACCGGTGACCCGCTGTACGCCGCCGACCTTGCCCGTTACCTCGTCTCCGAACTCGCTGTATCCCCGTGGTCCCGGGACGTCGAGGTCGACTGCTTGGCGATCTGCGAAGAGCTGCCCGGGCTGGCTCCCGCCCGGATCACCTACCACGACAAGCCCGGCGTGGTAGCGGATCGGGTCGCCTCAGCTGTCGCGACCGTCGAGCGGCTTTCGGAGTCCGGCGCCGCGAATCTGGAATCCGCACGAGCCGTGATGCTCGGCGAGGACGTGTGGGAGAGCCGCGTCCTGGTGACTTCGATACGCGACGCCGAGCATCTGCAGGTGTTGACCGGGCTGGTCGGTGAGCATGCGGGCCGGACGGCCACCTCGGTCCTCTTGGTTGATGAGGACACCCCACCGGTCGGCGTCGAGGTCGAGGTCAGTGCGCAGGGCCGGGTGCGGGTACCCGACCTCGGCCTGGACCTGATCGCCAACGGGCTCACCGAAGGCGAGGCCAAGGGCTGCGTTGCACTGATCGCGGCCGGACAAGATCTCAGCGAGGTCGCCATCCCGGTCGTCGATGATCCTGACACGGAGGACTGGGCGGGATTCTGCAACGAGGCCGGCTCCGTCCGCGACGACCTCACGGTGCCCAGGGACAGCGACTCTGCCGGAAGTGACACCCTTCTGCCGCACCCTGACGAGGTCTACCTCGCCGCTACCGCCAACACCGCCGAGGACCTCGCTGTGATCGCCCCTCGAATCCCTGCCGAGGTGAGGGCAAGGGTCGAAGCAGTGGACCCAACACTGGACGCCGACCTGGCCGAGTGGTGGTCCGACTCCTGCGACCGGCCCCGCCTCCAAGTGCTGGGGCCCATGAGGGTACGGGTGGGTCCCGCGGGGCGACCGACCAAGGCCGCCGCCCGTCTGGGCTGGTACACCGAGATCGTCGCCTACCTGTCGACGAAGCCGGGCGGCGTGACAACGCAGGACGCTGCCGACGCCTTGAAGCTCACCGACGAGAGGGTCCGCGTCGACATGCGGATCGTGCGCGCCTGGCTCGGTGCTGACCCGGCGACTGGAGCCAACTTCCTGCCGGATGCCAAGGGACACCAGCGAGCACGGGAGCGGGGCGTCGGGCTCTACCTGATCGAGGGTCTGCTGTGCGACGCGGACCTCTTCCGACGCCTGAGGTTGCGCGGCGAGGCCCGCGGCTCGGAGGGGCTCGACGATCTCCGCATGGCGCTGCGCCTGGTCAACGGCAAGCCCTTCGACGACATGCGCGACAAAGGCGGGTCATGGTTGGCGAGGAACCGGGTAGACGAGTACCTGCTCAACGGCGTGGTGGATGTGGCGCACATGGTGGCAACGATTGCGCTGCAGGCCGGAGACACCCGGCAGGCCCGTGCAGCCGCAGAGCTGGCGGCGCTGGCGGCGCCGTCCGAGGCCACCCCCGCCCTCGACCTGGCCGCGGTGGCGGCCCGTGAGGGGCAGCCGGGCCGTGCCGCCCAGATCGCCCGGGGAGTGGTGTCGTGGCGGGATGGTGGCGGAGAAGGTCCGGTTGATCTCCCGGAGCGCGCGGACGCCATTCTGCGGGCACATCGCTGGCTGGAACGGGCAGGCTGAGACAGGCCAAGGGCGGACCCGGGGGCTGGATTATTCCGCGGAATAATCCAGCCCCCGGTGCTTGTCAGGGGTCCGCCACGCGACTTGGGGAACGTGGGGAACGTGGATTCGGCTAGGCCGTTCGCACGTTACCTGTGGATAACTCCTCCTTATCCACAGATGTGTGGTCACGTCTATGGTCACGTCGGTTCGTTGTCCTTCTCTGGTCTGAACAGGACCACGGAAGGAGCCCGCGATGAGCGTGGCCGAAGCACTGAGACTGACCCGGCCTCTCGTCCAGGAGCTGGCCGTTCGGAGGTGGCCAGACTGGTCGTCGCGACTGCCGGTCCTCGGCGGTGTTGAGCGTCCAGCTGAACTGGACCGCTGGCTGCGTCAGGCCGCCCCGGCCGACGCTGACGACATTCTGCTGGCTCTGGCCCAGCTGGCCGCACTGGACGGCGGGGACGACCCCGATGCGGCCAGGCTGCTCGCTTGGGTGCTGCTGCCGGGCGCCTGCCGGGTCGCAACGACGTTCCGGCGGGCCGAGGACATCGACGAGCACGTGGCCGCGCAGCTGTGGATCGAGATCCGCAGCTTCTCGTGGCAGACCACTAGCCGGGTCGCAGCCAACATCTTGGGCAGGGTCCGCAAGCACCTCGCCCGGGAACTCACCGACCCCGCCCGACCCACCCCGGTGCCGACCCAAGCGCCCAGCCCAGCAGCGTCAGGGATCGTCTCCGGCCTGGGGAGGATGTACGGGCTCGCCGTCACGCCGGCGCCGGACGATCCCTCCACCAGGACGCCGATGGAAGAACTCCTGTCCGTCCTGGAATGGGGTTGCGGAGCGGGAGTCATCAGCAGGCAGGACCGGCTGCTGCTGCTTGACGTGATCGCGGCCGCTGCCGACCAGCCCGCCTGGCTCGGCGCGGGTGGGGGACTGCTGGGCGACGGCGTCTCGGACGCCGTCGGGAACCTGTGGGGAGTGAGCGGACGCACCGTGCGTAGGCGTGCCGCCGCGTCCATCGAAGCGCTCTCCCGGTGCACACGACGACCGCACAGCGCATGAGGACCCAACCTGTCCGGAGCGGCCGTCCCCGGGGGCTTAAGGCAGTGGACTCGAAAGGTGGTGTGACCGGGATGGATGACGACAAACCCGATGTCGTGGTGGATGAGCTGTTCGACCTGATCGGAGCCGAGCCGTCGGCGATCGCTGCGGCAGGTGAGGCTGTCGAGCGGATGCAGGACGCGATCGCCGCGGCGGGCGCCGCCGTCGAACGGCTCCGGGGAAGCCAGGACGCGAAAGTGCAGCTCGCCGCCCTCGACCCGACCTTGGTTCGCACTGCGCTGGTGCGCCGACGGGCCGCGATGGGGGAGGGCGCGTGAGCATCGTCGCTGTTGATGAACTGGCATTGGCCTACCGTGCGGCACTGCGGGGCGACTTCCGCAACGGTGCATCCGCGCCTGTTCAGACCGCACCGGTCGCTTCAGCGCCGGAGTGGACGCCGCAGGCCGCGGAGGCGGTCGTGCTGGTCACCGCAGCCCACCCGGCCGCGGGTGCCTCAACGGTCGCGCTGACGCTCGCAACCTGCGCCGGCGAGGCACGGGTCGTGGAGTGCTGCACCGTCGCCTCGTCCGGCTTGGCCGGCGCCGCCGGCGCCGAGCTCGGCGTCACCCGCGACGGATGGGTGCAGGGCTCACGCGACGGGGTGCTGATCGAGCGCCGCGGCGACAGGGTGCCCAACCTGGCTGAGCTGCCACCCCCGGGTTCCACAAGCAAGCCCGTCACCGTCATCGACAGTTCGTGGGACATCGATCTGCTCATGTCGGGCACCGGGTGGCTGAGCAAACTCGCCCAGCGTTCACCGATGGTGATCCTCGTCGCGCGCGCGACCAACCCCGGGCTTCGCCGCCTGGAAGCGGCGATCAGTGTGGTCGGTGAGCAGCGGGCACTACCCGTCCTGATCGGCGCCGGCAAACGGTGGCCCAAGCACATCGAGCGAGCCACAGGACCCGCCCTACGCCGGCTGCGGGATTCCGGGCGAGTCACCGCGGTCCCCGACGCGCCGCAGCTCGCCGGCGACGGCCTCACTCCGGACCCACTCCCCGCAGCCCTCCTGAACCCCATCTCCCACCTTCTGGACGACGTGAAAGGACTCCCATGATGACCCTCACCACCCTCGCCTCAACCGCGGTCGGTACCGCGGTCCGGGTCGCCGATCTGATCCCGGCGCTGATCCCGCTCAAGGTTTGCCCGAAAGCCCCCCCCGGCGCCCAGAAGTACGCCGACGATATCCAGGGCTACGTCCTGTGGGGCGTCATCATCCTGTTCGCGGTCGGAGTGGTCGTCTCCATCGGGGCGATCGTGGCTGGACGCATCTTCAACATGCCGCACGCCAGCAAGGCGGGCATCGTCGGCATCTTCGTCGTCGTTCTTGCCGCGATCGCGTTCGTGGTCGCGCCGAGCATCGTCGACAGCATCCTCGGCAGCGGCTGCATCGGCTAGGACCACCCGATCATGCTCTTCACGCGGCATCGCCGGGCCCGACGCGAACCGGGACCGTGGAATCGCCCCAGGCTCTTGGCCATGCTGGTCGGCGCCGGGCTGGGTGCGGCGCTCCTGCTGACCGGCGCGGTGCTGGCCGGGTGGTATGCGCTGAGCCCGCAGACCACGCCCACCCCGACCGTCGTCGCCTCATCGGACCTCGACGGCCTGTCTGTACAGGATCGGATCGCTGCGGAAGCGATGCCCAGCGTCGACCCGCAAGCCGCGTTCAGCCCTGATCCGGCCACCGACACCCCCGGTGCGGTCCGCGTACCTGCGGCGATCGACGCCGGACCGGCCGGCGTCATGACGGGGTTCCCACGTACCCCCGAAGGTGCTCTCGGCCAGCTCGCCGCGATCGAGCAGACCGTGCTGGAATCGATGAGCCTGCCGGCGACCCGCGCCGTGCATGCCGACTGGGTCCAGTCTGGAGGGCCGAGCGTCGAGTCGTGGGAGCTGACCCGCGACGTGCAGTCCTTCCTCGCCTCCGGCCGGCAGGCCGGCCAGACCAAGGACGTCACCACCCAGGTTGTGGCGACACCGGTTGCGGGGATCATCAAGGGCACCGACGGACCCTCCTGGGCCGTGGTGTGCGTCCTGATGGACGTGAAGGCGTCCATCCAAGTCGACTCCCGGATGGGCTACGGATTCTGCTCGCGCATGCAGTGGCAGGACGGCCGCTGGCAGGTCGCCGCCGGTGAGGTTCCGGCCCAAGCCCCGTCCGCGTGGCCCGGCTCGAAGGCCGCGGTCGCGGCTGGCTGGCTCACCTGGGAACAGGAGCAGTAACCATGCCGTGGAACCCGTTCTCCCAGCTGGCGTCCACCGCCGCCCAGATCGCCACCGACGCATGGACCGCCGCGTGGCTGAGCATGTGGAATGCCGGGCTGTGGCTGCTGCGGCTGATCCTGCAATGGATGGACGCATGGCTCACCCCGGACCTGTCCGCTGACGGCCCGGGCCACGACCTCTACCAGGTGACGTTCTGGATCGCCGGAGTGCTGGTCGTGATCATGCTGGTGGTCCAGATCGGCATCGCCGCCGGCCGCCGCGACGGAAAGGGCCTGGCCCGCGCCGGGATCGGACTGGCCCAGTTCGCGGTCATCGTCGGCGGCTGGATCAGCTACACAGTGATCGTCGTCGCGGCGATCGGCGGCCTCACCCACGCGAGCATGCAGTCGCTGCTCGGCGTCACCAGCTGGAACTCGTGGGAACCATGGACCACCTTCGACGTGAAGCAGATCACCGACGCGGGCATTGCCACAGTGCTCGGCCTAATGGGCCTGCTGATGTGGATCGCAGCGATCGGGCACCTGATCGTGATCCTCGGCCGTGACGCCTCGCTGATCATTCTGGTCGGCACCAGCCCAATCTCGGCCGCGTTCCTGGTGAACGAGGGTACCCGCTCCTGGTTCTGGAAGACGTTCCGCTGGTTCCACGCTGCGGCCGCAAGCCCGCTGCTCGTTGTGCTGGTCACCGGGGCGGGTATGAAGTTCGCCGAGGGCGTCGCTGCGGGCAAGACCGGCACTGTTGAAGCCTCCATCGGCACTGCGGTCCCAGCGATCCTGCTGATCTGCATCGCCGTGATGAGCCCGCTCGCCCTGTTCAAACTGCTCGCCTTCGTCGACCCCGGCACGTCCTCGGGCGCCTCGATGAGGGCCGGGTGGGCTGCCGTCGGCGGACTCCAGGGCGTGCTGCGCGGCGGATCAGGTGAAGAGGACGGCGCCGCCGCGCAGAGCAGCGGCGGCCAATCCGCCGGCGAGGCCAGCGCAGACGCGGCCACCACCAGCCGGGTGACCGGAGCCATGCAGTCGGGGGCCCCGGCATTTGGTGTGGTCGGCGGCGCTTTCGCTGCCGGTATCGGTGCCATGGCGAAGATCGGAATGACCGGCGCCTCGGTGCTCACCGACGTGACCAACCAGGAAGGCGTGGGCCACAACACCTACCAGCCCGACTACCTGGGTGGGTCCAGAGATGACGGCGGACGGGCCAACCGGGAAGACAACGCCCGCAGGCAGGACGACGACACCTCCACAGCCGATGGTGGCGCGCCTACCGGACCCACCGGCCCGGTGGCGGAGGAAGGGCCGACGGCGCTCAGCGCCCCGGGCGGAGCGCAGGGCGGTGGTGGTGCTGGCGGTGGTGGTGCTGGCGGAGCCGGCGGTGGTGGTGCTGGCGGAGCTGGCGGAACAGCAGCGGGTGGATCGGCGGGGGGAGCGAGCGCGGCCGAGGTGGCCGTGGTCGCCCTGTAGAAGAAGGAGACGCAAACCGTGACGGTATATGGCGACTACACGCGCGACCGGGTAGGCCTGTTCTTCGGACTCACCGGCGCGCAACTGGCGGTCATTGTTGTGGGAGCGGTGCCGGCGCTGGTGACGCTCAACCAGCACCGCTGGGACATGGCCGCGCTGGCCTTGCTCGGCTGGGCGGTCCTGCTGGTCCTGGTCGTCGTGCCGATCCGTGGCCGATCGGCGGTCGGCTGGCTGGCCGCGTCGCTGGCTTATGCGACCGGAACCCTCCTGCGTTGGACCCGGTGGCGGGCCAAGGCAGCCACCGGGGAGGCGGACGACCTCGCGGAACCTGACCTGCCCGGCGCGCTGGCCGGGATCCGGGTCCACGATGGGCCGCCGCAGGGGCCGACGAACACCAGGTTCGCGCTGATCCAGGACCAGACCAGCAGGGTGTGGGCGGCCACGGCAACGATCAGCCATCCCGGGCTGGCCTTGGCCGACGCCACCGAACGGGACAGCCAGGCCCGAGGTTTGGCGACACTGCTGAACGCCTGCGCCCGCACCGAACTCATATGCGAGGTGCAGTTCCTGATCCGCTCGGTGCCCGACGACGGCGCCGAGCGGGAAGAGTGGCTCGCCCGCCACCAGCCTGCCAGCGCCCCGTCCTTGGCCCGCCTCGTCAACGAGGGCCTGGCCGCAACCCTGAGCCAGGCCAGCGTCCGCACCGAAGCGTTCGTGACGATCGTCGTACCTGAGGCACGCCTCGCCCGCGAAGCACGCGAGTTCGGACGCGGCGTGGACGGCCGGGCCAGAGCGATGGCGATGCTGATGGCCGAGACCGAGGGTCACCTCCGCACCGGCATGCGGATCACCGATGTTGAGTGGCTCACCTCCCCACAGCTGGCGGTCGCGGTCCGCACCGGGTTCGCCCCGGGCGACCGCGCAGGCATCGTGGAGGCGCTCGCGGCACGGGCCAACGGGCAGGACGTGAACGCGGAGGTGCCGTGGGCGCTGGCGGGCGCTTCCGGCGCCGACCAGGCCTCTCGGCATTACGTCCACGACGCGTGGCACAGTGTCGCAGCGACAGTGAAACTGCCAGCCAAGGGGGCCGTGCTGGGCTCGCTGGCGCCGGTGCTGGTTCCGACCGAGCCGGGGGAGCGGCGCTCGATGGCGGTCTGCTTCCCGATCCTCGCCCAGTCCAGCGCCGACCGTCAGACCCGCAACGCTGAAGCGGCCGCGGACATGGGCGAGGCGCTGCGGCACCACGCCGGGGTGAAGGTCAGGGCAAAGGACCGGACCAACATGGCCCGGACACGCCAACTCGACGCCAAGATGGCCTCCGGCAGCGCACTGGTGCGCCCCTACGCGGTCGCGTGCGTCACCGTGCCGACCACGATGCGGATTGCCGAGTTCGGCCGCCGCCTCGACGCCTCCATCCGCCGGGCCGGGTTTGCCCCACTGAGGCTCGACCTGGCCCAAGCGTCCGGGTTCGCCGCAGCGACTATCCCGCTGGGGATCGGGCTCACCCGGAAGGCCGACGAGTGAGCAGCCGTCGACGCGACGGGCGGGCGGTCGACCGGCTGCTGTCCGACTTCGGCCACCAGGTGCCGACGCTCCAACGGGTCGAAGCGCCGCGGCGTGAGCCGCGCCTCTTCCTGCCTGTGCCTCGCCGCGGGTACGCCCGCAGCGGCCGGGGATGGGCGCCAGCCTCCACTCCCGTCTCGCAGTGGCGCATGACCAGCGACCAAGCCCCTGTGCTGTGGCCGTTGGTGACCGGGCCAGGGCTGCCGCCGCGGGGCGCACAGATCGGCATCGACTACCTGTCCCGGGGGAGCTTCTATGCCGACCCGAACGGCTGGGTGCTCGACCCGACGATTCCGGTCACCAACCCGAACATGTTCACCTTCGGCAAACCGGGATCGGGCAAGTCGGCCACCACCAAGGCGTTCGTGCTGCGGATGGCCGGCTTCGGCTACAGGGCTTTGATCCTGGGTGACCCCAAGGACGAGTACGAGCCGCTGTGCCGCGCCCTCGGTGTCGAGCCGATCAGCATCGGCCAAGGGCTGGCGACTCGGATCAACCCGCTCGAGTTCGGTCCGCTGAAGAAGGGATGGGGGAATCTCGACCGGGGGCAGGCGCAGGAGCGTGCCGCCGTGGTGTTCTCGCGCTGGCTGACCCTGATCCGCGGACTTGTCGGCTCGCAACGGATCGGGCAGACCCCGGTCCCGTTCGGGCCGAGTGAGGAAGTCGCGGTCGACGCCGGGCTGAGGATCCTCACCGGCTACAGCGAGGGCAACACCCAGCTGAGCGAGACCACGATCCCGCAACTGTGGCACCTGCTCGACAACCCGACGCCCCAGCTCGTCGAGATCACCAGGTACGCCTCCCAGCGGCACTTCCTCGACTCCACTCGGCTCCTGCGCGACGCGCTCGGCAAGATGGTCGGCGGCACACTCAAAGGCCTCTTCGACGACCACACCACCATCGACCTGGACTGGAACGCCCCGATCGCCTCCTTGTCGCTGTCCAGGCTCGAACCGCTCGGCGACGAGGCGGTCGGGATGGCGCTGCTGTGCGTCAACTCGTGGGGCAGGGCGATGCGGGAGGTTGCCGAACCCGGCGACATGCGGGTCGTCGTCCGCGACGAGGTGTGGAAGATCATGCGGCTCGGCCTGGACGCGGTGAAGAGCTTGGACGCCGACCTGCGGCTGAGCCGGCGTGACGGCGACATCCAGTACGCGATCGGCCACAAGCCCACCGACATGGAAAGCGTCGGCGACGCCGGCTCTCAAGCCGCCCAGATCGCCAAGGACATGCTGCACCTGGCCGACACCAAGATCCTCCACGGCCAAGACCCGGCCGTGGCCCACAAGCTCGCCGAACTCGTCGACCTGAACGACATCCAGCTCGACTGGATCACCGACTGGTGCCGGCAGGCGCCCGGCCGCGCCGTGTGGATCGTCGGCGAGCGCACCTTCAAGGTCCAGACCATCCTGCACCCCGCCGAGCAGGCCCTCACCTGGACCAACACCTCACTGGAGAAGGCCGCCTGACATGAAGTGGATCGGCGGCCTCACCGCGCTCGCACTCACTGTGTTCCTCGGCATCCCGGTCGGGGTCATCACCATGACCGGCGCGGCGATCGTCCCCGCGATCGCAGAACAGATCCGCGAGGATCCCTGCTCGGCCTTCGACGACCAGACCAACACCGCCGTCACCGGCGGGGAGGAAGCCGGCGTCGGGTTCACCCTGCCCAAGTGGGGCAGCCCCCGCTACCAGTCCCTGCACAGCCCCGCCCAGAGCATCCCGGCCCGGATCAAGACCCTCTACGTCGCGGCGGCGAACAAGTACAAGATCCCTTGGCAGTTGCTGGCCGGGATCGGCATGGCCGAAACCCGCCACGGACGCAACAACCACCGCTCCAGCGCCGGCGCCCAAGGACTCATGCAGTTCATGCCCGGCACCTTCGCCGCCTACGGCGTCGACGGCAACCACGACGGCGAGAAGAACATCCACAACGACGCCGACTCCATCTTCTCCGCCGCCAACTACCTCACCAGGTCCGGTGTCACCCAAGGCTCGAAGGGCGTCATCCGGGCACTGTGGGCCTACAACCACTCCGTCTCCTACCGCAACGACGTCCTCTACTACGCCTGGAGCTACGCCGGGAAGGCCGGACAGATCATCGTCGCCGGCGACCAGGAGGACTGCGGCGACGGCTACGGCGACGGCAACCCCAACCTGCCGCCACTCACCTCCGAGCGGGTCGCGAAGATGTTCGCCTGGGCCGCGAAGCAGCGCGGCAAGCCCTACATCTGGGGAGGGACCGGACCACGCGGCTACGACTGCTCCGGGTTCGTCGGCTCCGCGTTCCGCCAGATCGGCATCCATATGCCCAGAACCGCCGAATCGATCCGGCTGTGGGCACACAAGAACGGTCACAGGATCAAACCATCCCAGGCGCGACCCGGCGACATCGTCTTCACCAACACCTGGCGAGGACCCAACGCCGCCGGCCACATCATGCTCGTCTACAACCCCGCGAACCACACCAGCTGGGAAGCCCGCAGCGCTGGCGTCCGGATCTACCACTACACCGACTTCGCTCACCACCACATGTATGAGTTCTGGCGCGTCGGGAACGTGTCGGGCGACTGAAAGGGAGGCAGAGATGAACCTGCAGAACGAACGCCGCAACGAGCCCTACCCGTTCACCTGGGAGATCCCGGTAGGGGTCATCGCACTGTGGCTGCTGTTGGCCTGCCTCACCGTTCATGTGGGCAGGGCCATCGCAAGCCTGACCAGCGGCGCCGGCTGGGCATGGCCCCAACGGTCCGCACTCTTCTCAAGCCTGCCGGCAGTACTCGCCGGCAATCCCGCGGCGGGGCTGGCCACCTTGGGGGGCGCGGCCAGCCCCGCCCCACCCGTCCTCTACGGCTGGATCATCACCACCCAGATCCTGCTGCTCATCGGCATGACCGTGGGCGGCGCATGGACGCTGCGGCGCTGGGGTCCCGGACGAATGAAGGGCATGGCCAGCCTCACCGAGGCCGAGCAGGCGCTCGGACTCTCCCGGCTCCGCCGAGTCGCCCCCATCATCCGACCCGACCTGCACCCCGGCCCGACGCCCACCAAGCACGGCGACCACGCGTACCGGCCAGGGCGCTGACCATCCACCCCCCTGAAGGAGAGGACCACCCATGAGTGAGCAGCACGTGCCGCGTGTGCGGCTCAGCGAGCCCGGCGACATCGCCCAGATCGCGCCAGCCCTGATCGGCTTCCAGCCAGAGGAATCCCTCGTCATCATGGCGCTCGAGCGGAGCAGGGTTGTGGTCACCGCCAGGGTCGATATTGACGCCGTCCAGCCGCCACGCGAGGCCGAGCACCTACTCGACCGCATCTGGAGCAGATTCCCCGACGCCAACGCATACCTGATGGCCTACACCAGCAGGCCCGAGGCCGGATGGAGTCTCCTGAAGCGCTGCGGCGACCACCTCGCCACGGACTCGAACTCGATGCTGGTCAACGGGGACACATGGTACACCCCGGACGGCAACAGCGGAGCGGTCGACCGGTACGGCCGGGTCGCCGCCGAGATGGCCAGACACGGCGTGTCCGCGCACAGGCGCCGCGCCGACCTCGACGCCCTCTACGCCTGCGCCCCCGACAGCGCCCTGCTCGACGCGCAACTGGTGCGCGCCGTCGACGAACTGCCCTCGCCCACCGAGCCAGACGCGGTCGTCACCAAGATCCGCCAACTGATCGAACACAACCTGCCCGGCGCCGACCCGACCCAGCACCACAGGAGCCAGATCGGCCTCACCGACGCTCTCCATCTAGCGATCCTCACCCAGAGCGCCGACGCCCGCGACGTCGCGCTGCTGTCCATGACAGACGAAACCGCCGAGCGGCACCTCAGGATGTGGCGCCAAGTCGTCAACCAGACCCCCAGCTACGCCGCGGAGATGCCGCTGTACCTGGCTGGCATGGCCGCATGGATGACCGGCGACGGCGCCACCGCCGCGGTGGCTCTTGAGCGTTCCCTGGCCGTCGCAGACAGCCCCGCCCAGATCCGCCCCGCCGCACTCCTGGACACCATCATCGACCGCGTCGTACCACCCAACGCGTGGCCCGAAATGCGCCAGCAGATGCTGCGAGACGCCCCCTCCGGCGTCCGCCGCGCCGTCGCCGACATCGAAGCGTCCGCGCATCCCGCACCCACCCAGGACACCGGACCCTCCCAGCTCCGCCGCCAACACCGGCGCCAGCATGACCGGCCGATGGATGGGCCTAGCCGCGGAATCGCCATCTGAAAGGGAGGGCACCATGACCACCAGAGGCGCCAGCAACAGCTTCGACCCCACCTCCGTGGGCTGGAAGATCGGCCGGGCACACGAACCACGAGGAGGAGACCTGTGGTGCCCCTGGGACCGCACGTGCGGCGTCATCGGGCCGCAGGGCTCCGGCAAGACCCTCGACCTGCTCAGCCCCGCCCTCCTCAACGCGCCAGGCGCGGCACTGGTCACCCTCACCAAGACCGACGACCTGCTGCTCAGCATCACCCGGCGCGGTGAGAACGACCGGCCCACACTCGTCCTCGACCCGTTCAGCCAAGCCGACGGGCTTCCCGAACTGATCTGGAACCCGATCACCGGATGCGTTGACCCGCTCGTCGCTGAGCGCCGCGCCAAAGCGTTCTCCGCAGGCACCATCAAGACCTCACCCCACGGCGGCTCTGGCGACGCCGCAGCCCGCTTCTACGCCGCCGAGGCCGCCAAGGTCCTCCAGTGCTACTTCCACGCCGCCGCGCTCGGCGGCCACGACATGGACCGGCTCCTCGAGTGGGTCGCTCGGCCCCTGGCCACCCACGAACCTGCCGAGATTCTGCTCAACCACCCCGGCGCCGCCCACTTCTGGCACGGCCTCCTGCAGGGCGCGCTCACCGGCGACGATCGCACCGCCGGGAACACAATCACCACCGTCCAGCAGGCCATGGCCCTGTTCTTCCAGCCCGACATACTCACCCGCTGCGTGCCCGGCCCAGGCCGCCCTGCCACCGACATCGCCGAGGTGATCCGCCAGCGAGGCACCTTCTACCTACTCGGCCGCGAAGACCCCTACACCTCCGCGTCACCGCTGATGACGGCGATCACCGAACACATCCTCGACACCGCCCTCCATATGGCCAACGACAGCCCGTGGGGTCGGCTCTGCCCACCCATGCTCGCCTGCCTCGATGAGCTGCCGTCCACAGCGCCCCTGCCCACCCTGCGAACCCGGATGGCCAACGAGCGTGCGCTCGGCATCTCGTTCATCTGGGCCGCGCAGACCCGCCAGCAGCTCACCAGTATCTTCGGCGACGCGGAGGCACGAGCGCTGTTCGGCCTCACCAACGTCCTGGTCATGTTCGGCGGCTCCAAGGACGTCGCCTTCAACAAGGAAGTCTCCGACCTCGTCGGCACCACCCGCGTCGCCCGCACCACCTGGCAGATGGGGCTCAACGGTGGCGGGCGCTCCTCCCACGGCGACGACATGCTCGTCCTGCGGCCCGAGGAGGTCCGACAGATGCCCGAGCGTCACGCGCTCGTCGTCGCCGAGAACTGCCGGCCGATCATCGCGAAGCTCACCCGCTGCATCGACGGGAAGCCTGGCCAGCAACTACTCGCCCAACAGCGCGAAGCACGTCAGCAGATGCGGGAACAGCGCCGTCCCGTGATTTCCAGCGAGGCACGCGCCGTCGCCGCCTTGGCTGCATCTCGCAGGGGAAGTGAGTTCTCATGAGCCGTCCGAGCGGGTGTGGTGGCGCATGACGCTTCGGTTCTTCTCCTTCGGCGGGGGAGTGCAGTCGACGGCTGCGCTCGTGCTTGCTGCGCGCCGCGAAATCGACTTCCCGCACTTCGTCATGGCCAACGTCGGCGACGACTCCGAACACCCAGCCACACTGTCCTACGTCAGGGACGTAGCGGTGCCCTACGCACAGGCGCACGGCATCAGTCTGCATCTTCTCGACCGGCACCGCCGTGACGGGGCGGTCGAGACGCTGTGGGCACGCCTGACGCGTGAGGGATCACGATCGCTGCCGATCCCGGTCCGGATGAGCAACGGCGCCCCCGGCACCCGTTCCTGTACTGCGGACTTCAAGATCCGTGTCACCGGCCGGTGGGCGAGGCAGCAGGGGGCGCGCGAGGGAGATCCGGCGACAGTCGGTATCGGAATCAGCGTGGACGAGATCCACCGGGCCAACAACCGCCGCACCGAGTCTCATGAGCGGATCGTGTACCCGCTGCTCGATCTACGCCTGCGTCGAGCCGACTGTCTGAGGATCATCGACTCAGCGGGGCTGCCCGTCCCGCGCAAGTCCGCATGCTTCTTCTGCCCATTCCATCGGCCGTCAGCGTGGCAGGACATGGCCCGAGAAACGCCTGAGCTGTTCGAGAAGTCGTGCCAACTCGAGGATCTGCTGAACGAGCGGCGGACGAGGCTAGGGAAGGACCCGGTGTTCTTGACCCGGTTTGGCGTCCCACTTCGTCACGCCATCATCACCAGCCAGGACCCCCTACCAGCCGACCCCGCAGACGGCCTGTGCGACTCGGGATGGTGCTTCCTGTGACCGCCAGCAATGCGCCTAGACCGCCGATGCCGTACTTCGGCGGGAAGCAGCGGATCGCACCCCAGATTGCCGATCTGTTTCCCGACCATGGGCACTACGTCGAGCCATTCGCTGGAGGGCTGTCAGTCCTGTTCGCGAAGCCTCCTGCCCGGCTTGAGACCGTGAACGACCTCGACGGGGACATCGTCACCTTCTGGAGGGTGCTGCGCGAACGGCCAGACGACCTGATCAGGGTGTGCGCACTCACTCCGCATTCCCGAGTAGAGCACACGGCGTCGCGGGACCGTGACGGCTCGGACGAACTTGAACAGGCGCGTCGCGTGTGGGTGGGCCTCACGCAGGGCCGCAGCGGCCAGCTGATGCGGACCGGCTGGCGGCACTACATCCAGCCCGCTGGCACCTCGATTGGTGTCCCCGGCTACCTCGAGGCATATGTGGACCGAATGGCGGCGGCCGCGGCACGGCTGCACCACGTCTCGCTGGAGTGCCGGCCCGCGCTCGATGTGATCGCCGACTACGGCCGCGACCGCGACACGCTGCTGTATATCGACCCGCCATACCCCTCTCAGGTTCGTGGCGGTCGCCACGCGACCTCGTCGTACCAGGTCGAGATGAAGGGCGCCAGGCAGCACGTCGAGCTCCTCGAGGTGCTGGGAACGGTGCATGCCGCCGTCGCGATCTCCGGGTATCCGAATCCGCTCTACAGCGAAATGCTCAGCGGATGGAATCGCACCGAGATCCGAGCGTTCACCGGGAACGGCCCGAAAGCCACCGCTGAGAGCGGAGTTCGCACAGAGGCGGTCTGGACCAACTATGAGCCGACCCCAACACTGTTCTCGGATGAGGCGGTCGAATGCCTAGCCTGATTGCCGCCTTCCCGCTGCCGGAGGGGCCGGAGCTCCGCAAGGCCTACAGCGACCTCTTCTTGGCCGAGAACGGCGACGAGGACACGAAGAAGCGCATCGGGAACCCGCTGCTGCTGCCACGGCCGTGGGATCCGCCGACCTGCAACAAGCCGGCGTTGAGGGTCGAGCTGTGGGGCTGGCTGGAGGATGTTGTGGCGTGGTTCAACCGCGAGTACGTGTGGGACCACACCATCGGGATGATTCCTGCCTGCTGGCCCCAGCACCCTGACCTGGTCCACGAGATCGCGGTCCTCGCCGATCAGCGGCGTCTTGCGGCGCTCGCCACAACCAGCAGCAACCTGGACGAGTGGCACCACTACACCGTCCCTGCCTTCTTGGACCACCTTCGAGCCCGTACGAAGAACGGATGCGATGAGCGGCACGTGGCGTGGCCCGCTGCGGCCCGCCATCGTCGCTACCTGGAAGCCGGCCGCGATCGCCAGGCTCTCTTCGCGGCCGACGTCGACGAACTCCAGACACGAATCCTCCCGTCGACCCCGTCTGGAAGGCCGCGTCTACGGCTGCTGGACGGCGCGACTGGTGAGCAGGTCGATCCGGTGACCGGCGAGATCTACTGAGCGGGGCGGACAGGCTTGGCATGCGCAGCCAACTCGGCGGCGCTCATCGTTGGGAGCACCGTAGCGGTGTCCGCTACTGTTTGCGCTTCGGGGGAGTGTGGGCCTCCTCAGCGCAGGAGCAGCCCGCCTGCGCCGGCGATCCATGCGCCGATGAGCAGCCAGGGCCCGTACGCGATTGGGCCGGTTGTCCGGGTCGCCTTTACCCACACCAGCGCGGCGCCGGCGCTGGCCGCGAGGATCGCCGCTGTGGCTTCGAGGCTGATGGTGCCGACGGCGAGGCCGATGATGGCGGCGAGCTTGACATCGCCGAAGCCGAGGGCGTCGGGGCCGAAGCCGGCTGCGTCGCTGGCTATATGGATGATGGTGAAGATGCCGGCCAGGGCGGTGCCGGCGATCACGGCCGTCCAGACGGCGTGCTGGTAGAGGATGACGGTGGCGCAGGTGAGCAGCCCGGTGGCGGTGACCACCCGGTTCGGCAGGCGGTGGACGTCGATATCGACGGCGGCGAGCCACGGCCCGGTGAGAGCGAGCGGCAGCAGCGGTGCCGCATCAGCGACGTCGCCGCCTCGGGCGGCCGCCGCGGCGGCGAGCGAGGCGAGGCACAGGATTGAGGTCCACAGCACCCAGCGGCGTGGTCCTGGCGCGGGCTGGTTCTGCTCGTCAGTGAGCCGGTAGGAGAGCTTGGCCAGGTTGTGGTGGGAGAGCTGCCCGGAGAGCGCGCCGGCGAGGGCGGCGGCGATGGTGGTGATGAGTGGATGCACGGTTCTCGGTCTCCTGGGGTGTCTCGATTATTCCGCGGAATAGTCGCTACCGGTCGACCGCGGGCCGTGGTGTTGGCGGGGTCGTCGGGGCGGTTGCGGGCCTGGGGCCGGGGCAGGCGCTGGTCTTCTCGGCGGCGCGGCGGGCGGCGTCGGTGTTGGCTGCGGCGTAGAGCCGCTGTTTGACGTCGGTGGCCTGCTGCAGGCCGTGGGTTGCGGCGCGTCGAGGGTCGGTGTTCCAGGCGCGCACCAGGGAGGCGAGGGCGGACCGGACGAGGCTGGCTGGGAGCCCGGTCTGTTCGGCGATGTGCTCGGCGCCGGCGGTCCACTGGGTGGGTGGTTGCGCGGCGAGGACTCTGGCGGCGTCGAGCGCGGCCTCGGCGGGTTCGGGGTGGTGTGCGAGGCGCTCGTCGATAAGGACTTCGGCGAGCGGTCGGGCGGCGTTGATCGCGTCGGTGATCTGGTCGGCCTCGCCGGCGGCGAGGAGTTCGGCGGGGTCTGTCCCGTCCGGCAGGCTGGCGTACGTCGGGTTCAGGTTGTAGAGCGCGAGCAGCCAGTAGTCCCGCTCGGCGGCGAGCCTTCCGGCCAGGTCGGCGTCTGTTGCGACAACCGGGCTGCGCCCGTTGCGGTGCAACTGGGCGACCTGCTGCTCGGTGAGGCTGGTGCCCAGTGGGGCGACGCCGATGTGGTTGCCGGCGAGGCTGATCGCGATCGCGTCCAGGGGGCCTTCGGCGAGGACGGGTGTGGTGTCGCTGGTGAGGGTGCCGGCGACGTAGAGCTGGTCGCCCTTGTGGAAGATTGAGGTGGTGGCGGTGTTGAGGTACTTGGGTCCGCGCTGGTCGTCGTCGCTGTAGTTGGGGTTGCGGCGGGCGACGAACCCGAGGACATCGCCTTCGTGGATGATCGGGAACACGGCACGGTCGCGGAAACGGTCGATGAGGCGTCCGGTCGATGCGGTTTGGGCGACGCCGGCGGCGAGCATTTCGGTGTCGCTGACACCGAGTCGGCGCAAGTGTGAGACCAGGCCGCTCCATCCGTCCGGGGCGTATCCGGCGCCGACGGCGGCGAGTTGGTCGTCGGTGGCGCGGAGTCGCTGAGCGAGGTAGGGGCGTGCCCAGCTGCCGGGTAGGCAGCTGGTGTAGAAGTCGGCGGCGAGCCGGTTGACCGCGACGAGTCGTGCCGCGGGCACTGGGCTCGCCGCGATCTCGTCGCGGCGTTCGAGCTGCTGGCGGAGATCTGCGTCGGTTGGCTCGGGGGGCTGCATGGTCTTTCGTACCAGGGCTTCGAACGCGAGGATCTGCTCGTCGTCTGGTTCGAGGTCGGCGGTCTCGGGCGGCTCCGGTGCGGTTTGCGATTGGGTCGGCGTGAAGCCGGGATCGGCGACGTCGGTGGTGGGTCCGGTCGGTTCCCAGCCTTCGTAGAGGTCCTCGGGTGCTTCAAGGCGGGGATCCTCGACTGTATGGTCGAGCATCTCGTCGTGCTCGGTGAGCAGGGAGAGCCGCCACACCCATGCCTGGGTCGGATCGGTGTGGCCATCAGGATCGTTGTCGGCGCCGGCGAGGAGTTGGTCGAGTTGCCAGCCGCGCTGCAGACCCTTCTCGATAGTGGTGACGAGGGTTGGCCACCAGGGGCTGGCCTGGAGGCCGGCACTGCGCACGGCGCCGAGTTGCGTGGTGAAGCCGGGCAGCCATGCGGCAGCGATGTGGTGGTCGGTGTCTGCGGCTTCGGCGACCGCAGGGCTGAGATGACGAGACATCCGCCACCACAGGGCGGCCGCGGCGTGGTCATCGGGCAGTGCGCCCTCGCCGGCGGCCAGCCGGAGAAGCTGGCTGGTGTTGATGCCGCTGGAAGCGATCTGGGAGAGCCGGGCGGCGAGGGTCGCGGCGAACTCGTCGTCGAGGATGGCGGGCGAGATTCGGCTGAGCAGGGGCCGCCATTCGGTGAGCGCTGCGGACTGGCTGGCGGCGAGCCGCCGCTCGAGGTGGGCCTGCCAGCGGGCCTCGGTGAGGCCGTGCTGGCGGTCACCGGTGGGCCTGTGGTCGGCGACGTCGACCTGGTGCGAGGCTCGCCACACCTCGACGTCCGCGACCAGGTCGGCAGGGGGCCGGCCGACGATTCCGCTGACCCATTGGGGCTGGCTGTGGCCGTTGAGCGTGTCGGCTCGTACCTTGTCGGCCAGCTCGGCGACCAGGTGGTGGCGAGCGGTGAGGTAGTCGCCCCACAGTGGGTGGTCGGCGAGCTGGTCAGGGATCGGGGCCATCCATGGCAGCGGGCCTCGCCGTTCGCGCCATTCGGCGTCGGCGACGCGCCAGGCGAGGACCGAGCAGGGATCATGCGCGGTGGTGAGCGGATCGGCACAGGCGCGGCTGAGTGCCTCGATGGGGTCGCGGCCGTCGGCTTGTACCAGCAGAAGCTGGGCACGCAGGGCGGGCCATGTGGTCGCGTCGGTGAGCCGGGGGAGCGCGTCATCGACGGCACGTTCCAGGCCGCGCACACCGATATCGCCGGCGTGGTGTTCGGCTGCGAAGCCGATCGCGTCGCTGTAGCGAGCGGACGCTTCGCCGAGGAGAACCCACGGGTTCGCAGCCTCACGTAGCTGCGTTGTGGCCGAGACGGGAGACTCGTCGCGGGCCATGATCCTTTCCAGAACGTCGGTGGGGGAGAGTGGGTTGATGGTTTCGGGCCGGATCACGCTGCGCGTGTCTCCGTCACCGACGACGACGACGTAGGCGTGGTTGGCTTCCCGTCCGCGGGTCAGCATTGTGTAGGCCAGTTGGCGGGACTCATCGCCGGTGAGGAGTCCGTGCATGGTGTCGGCGGTGACTCCCTGGGCGGTGTGGGTGGTGCAGGCGTAGCCGAGTTCAACCTGGGCGGCGACATAGTCCGAGGGAAGCTCGACCGTGTGTCCGCTCGCGACATGGCGGGCTCGGATGCCACCCCCGCGTCGCACCTGTTCGACGGTGAACCGGTCGCCGTTCTTCACCCAATCCGTCGCGCTGAGCCGCAGCGTCCTCTTGTTGAGCCGGGTGATGATCGTGTCGCCGGCGTTGGCGAGGTTCCCGTCGGCCAAGGACACTTCGGGGCCTGCGTGCCGGCCTTCGAGACGCTCGGCGCGAGCGCGCTGGTTGAGTTCGGCGACCAGGTCGCGGGTGGGGGCGAGCATGATCGAGTCGCGGCCGCCGCTACGGTCGGCCGACCACGCGGCGAACAGGTCGTCGACCATGGTGGTCTGGTCACCGACGTGGACGCGGCGCTGGTCGAGGTAGAAGCCGAGAGCGGCAGGCTCGCCTTGGCGAAGCGACAGTGAGGCCATCCCTTCGGCGGGATCGGCGAACCGCAGCAGTTCGCTGAGGCGCAGCGCGCCGTGGCTGGACTGGATGTCGCGCAGCACCCCGCCGGCGCCGATCGCGGCGAGCTGCTGGTCGTCCCCGATCAGGCGGACGCTGGCGCCGCGGCCGAGGATGTAGCCCACCGCGGCATCCAGCGACAGCGTGTCGGCCATGCCTGCCTCGTCGATCACGACCAGCGTTTCCGGCCCGATCGCGCGATCCCACGTGTCCTGTTGGCCGTGCTGCAGATCCCAGGTCAGCTTCGCGAGAGTGTCGGTCTGGCCGGTGAGTTGCCCGCCCAGCGCGGCCGCGGCCGCGGCCGAGGGCGCCAGCCCGATGACGGTCCCGCCAGCCTCGGTCCACGCCAGCGACAGCGCGTTCATCGCGGTGGTCTTGCCCGATCCGGCCGGCGCGATCGCGAGCTGCACCCGGGCACCGGAGCTGGCCATCTCACGCACGAGCAGCACCTGCCCAGGATTCAGCGTGACGCCGTTCGCCTCGGACTCGAGGAGGGCGAAGTCGACCGATGTCGGGGGGACGACCATGCCGCCGCGCTGCCCCGCGGCCGCCACCAGCCGACGTTCCGCTTCCAGGATCGGGGTCGAGGTGAACAGCTGGGCGCCTGCGACGGTGTAAACCGAGGCGCCGTCGCGGCGCCGCAACGGTGCGGGCTCGTCCGGCTCGCTGTCGGCGGGTCGTTCGATCCGGTGGCAGCGGTCAACGGCGCGCGCGACGATGGCGTCGACCAGTCGCTCGGTGTGTTCGGCGGGTGCCGCGGCGGCCCGTGCTGCGCGCAACGCCTCTGCGCGCAGGTGCCAGTCCTGCCAGGTGGAGCGGCTGGCCTGCACGTGGCTGAGGACGGCCCGGGCAGCCTCAGCCAGCCACACGTCATCGAAGGTCCTGCCAGTGTGTGGCGCGGCGCCGACAACACCGCGCAGCATCCGTTCGATCGCCTGGTCGCCACCGAGGACTTCGCGCGCCTGCCCACGCCACGCCGCGCGCTGCTCGGCCAAAGAGCGCGGTTCGTGCTTGTCCTCACGGGTCTCCAGGGTGGCCTGCTGGGCGAGCGCGATCGCCTCGACCGGTGTTGGCGGGCGGCCGTGATCGCGCTGGAACTGGGCGGCGAGTTCACGACGTCGGGACTCGATGCTGCGCCGCCGGGTGGACCAGCGCTCATTCAGGTCCGGGTCGACCCCGACGAGCTCACGCACCGGACGCTTGCGGGGATCCCCACCTGGACGTGTCGCGAAACGCACCCCCAGCGCCTCCGCGAGGTGTCGCTCCAGCGCGGTGTTGTAGGTCTCGGACGCCGTGACCACGGCCTTGTGCAGCACCCTGCCATCGATCGAGAGCCACCGGCCGTCCTCGGCGGTCTGGACCTTGTTCGCGACCGCGACATGGGTGTGCAGGTCAGGGTCGCCCGCACGGCTGTCGCGGTGGGTGAACCCGGTGGCGACCAGTCCACGGGTGTCAACCTGACGGACGCCACCGTGGCCGGTGCGAGTGAACAGGGCTCGGTGCTCGATGAAGCTGAGGGCGTCGGCCACGGCCTTCTGGTGGCAGCGCTCGATCGTCGCGGCGGTGCCCGGATCAGCGAGCGCCCACATCGCCGAGACAGATTTGACCGGTGAGAACGTGAGGTCGTAGCCGGCCACCGCGGTGGTCTGCTGGCGGGACAGCTTCGCCAGGTGCCCGGCCAGCTCGCGCTGGTCCAAAGGCTCTCGACCGCGCTCCTGCCGGAACATCTCCAGCGCCACCTGGCTGCGAATCCGGGCCCGGTCCTCGATCGCCACCTCGGCCGAGCGCGGCACTCCGTTCTGCTTGTTCAGCGCCTGTATCCGACGGGCGACCTCGATCCGGAACGGGCTCACATCGTTGTCGTAGACGTTGAACGGTTGACCCAGCCGGACGGCGGCCAGGCAGTCGGCCTCGGTCAGGTCCGATCTGGCCTCGGTCAGGTCTGGCCCGTGCAGGGCCGCTGCGCGTTGTGCGGCGAGCGGGTGGTGACCCGACCCGAACAAGGACTGCATTTGGGCCGCGGTGACCGTATCGCCAGCGTCGAGCCCGTCGATGCCGGCCATGCCCGAGCCCATCCACACCCCAGGAACCTCACCCTTCTCGGTGTAGTAGGACGCGAGCCCGGTGTGTCCCTTCTCGGTGGAGTCCATCGCTGCGACCTGCCGGGTCAGGTAGTCGTAACCAGACCCGGCAGTGAGCTTGTGGAAACTCATGGTCACACCTACGTACGTCTCACGCAGGCCCCGATCCGGACAGAACCCACGAAGTTCCCGCACGCACGAGCGCTCACCTTTGCGAGATCGCATCAGACGGGATTCGCAATGGTCTTCGCCTGGGTGCAAGAGGTGTGTGCTGCTTCGGAGGTGGCGAATCGGGGTGGGGCGAGGACCGGTGGGAATGCGGTGATCGGGAGAGGTTCGGTCGAGTTGTCCGGGACGGGGGTCGTGCCAGGAGTAAGGGGGTGAACGGTCGAACCGAAGGAGATGGGTGATGGCGAAGCAGTCGCTGAAGCAGCAGGCACGGCGGACGGTCCAGGAGGCGCTCGCGGCCAAGCAGAAGGAGCGTGCGGAGAGGGACCGCAGGCAGGGCGAGCTGGCAGTGGAGGTGGTCTCGGCCCTGGCTGAGCGGGACGAGGTGGCTGCGAGCTGCGAGCGGGTCGCAGCTGCGGCGGTGAGGTCGCTGACGGGGGAGGGCCTCACGATCAGCGATGTCGCCGAGCTGTGCGGCGAGCAGGTGGACGTGAAGGAACTCCAGCGGCTCGCCCGACTCGAGTCCGAGCCTTCGAAGGGGTGAGCGGCGGTGCAGAGTTGGCGGTGGTCATGGGCAGCTGCTCAGGTGACGGGTGTCCTGTTCAGCAGCTTCGTGTGGCTTCTGGTGGTCGCGGCCGTGCCGGCCAGCGTCCTTGCGTTGCTGGGCATCTGGGGCCTGTTCGGGATCCTGTTCCCCACCCGCGCCGGGCTCTGGTGGCGGTACGGCGTGCGCCCCGCGACAGGCTTCGAGTCCGGCGAGGTGCTGGCCGCCCTGGTTCCGATCGGGCAGATGCGGGGTCGCGGGCAGCCCACGGTGTGGATCGGACGGCGGCTGATGGGTGGGCAGCCGGCCGTCGTGGCTGGCGATCACGATCTGGTGGTCTCAACCCACTTCGTGAAGCAGGTCGCCAACCGCCGGATCCCGGAAGATCGGGCCGCGGTGGTCGTGAGCCACGCGCGCGGCCAGCGTCATGTCGTGAACTCCCGCCTCGTGGGCATGGGCTCGGCCTACTGCCTGCCCTGGCTGCTGGTGGAGGTCGGAGTGGCGTTCTTCGCCGGTGCCGCAACCCGCAGCCGCGCCCTGAGGTTCAGCTGGCGACTGCGCTGGGCCGTCTTCGCGCTCGCCATCGCGCAGTCGTGCATCGGCCATCGCTGGCCTGCGGCCGCGCTGGTGACCGTGATCGCGATCCTGAGCGCGACCACCGGAGCAGCCCGGCGCCGCTGGTCCAGCCTGCGCCAGCGCATGGGCGATGACCAGGTCGTCGCCGATGGTCTTGGGGAGCAGCTCGCCGCCATGATCCGTGCCCGCAACTCCGATCCGGCACAACTCGAGCGCGCCGCGGACCTCGGATCCCGACCCGGCCTCGGACACCGGATGAGTCGATGAGCAAACACCTGACACCTGAACAGCAGCGGCTCATCCTTCAGGCCGGGCTCGAACTCCTCGTCGACGACGCCCTGATGGGCTACACCGACTTCTACCTCGGCGGCGGCAGCGCCACCTACTGGTTCAACGGCACCGGGCTCTGGATCGACGTCACCGGAAACCACCCTTGGCACACCGAAGGCCTGCCGTTCGTCACATGGAAGGCGATCAAGGACCACGGCGATCGCTACCCCGACGAACGAGCCGAGCTCCGCCAACTCCGGTCCAGGCTGGTCGACCTCCAGTCCGCGATCCCGAGCTGGCCGTGGGGTGCCCCGCCCGAGGAAATCGCCGCCCACGAACAGGCCCAGCACGAGAACTGGGCCGAGCAGGACCACGTCCGCCGGCAGATGAAAGGACTGGTCCGCACCATCCTCGCCGCAGGAGACCCCGACCAGCCCATCGACCTGCTCGAGGCGGCTGGCCTGCCCGCCGAGCCGATCACTGCGCCATCCAAGCGCCACGCCCGCCACCACCAGCCCGCAGCACGGCCTGATCCCGGCCAAGCGCTGCTGTTCTAGCGCAAGAAGAGGTGACCATGATGAACAACTACCTGAGCCCAGTCCAAGCACGTTTCGTCACTCCCGGTGACGAGGAGTGGCCCGCACAACTCGGCGGTCTCGCCGACCTTCAACCAGACGGGCTGTGGGTACTCGGCGATGCTCGCCTGGATGAGGTGTCCCGCGACTCGCTGGGGATCATCGGCGGCCGGGCTTCCAGCGACTACGGCAACACAGTCGCGGCCGGTCTGACCGCCGAACTCGCCGCAGCCGGCTTCACGGTCGTCAACGGGGGCGGGTACGGGATCGACACCGCAACACTTCGGGCTGTCGCGGACGCCAGAGGAGACCATCACCGCGGCCGCGGCATCGTCGTCCAGGCCGGCGGCATCGACTGCCTCTACCCGGCCGCCAACGCCGACCTCTTCGCCGCAGTCGTCAGGAACGGCGGTTTGATCGTGACCGAACAGCCGCTCGGGACCACACCGAGCCGGGCCAGCTTCCTGGCCCGGAGCCGCCTCATCGCAGGCCTCGCTATGGGCAGCGTCTTGGTCGAAGCCGGTACCCGCAGCACCGTGAACGAGATATCGCTGTGGAGTGCCCGCCTGGGCCGCCCAGCAATGGCCGTGCCCGGCCCAGTGACCAGCACCCTGTCGATCGCCCCCCACAATCTCATCCGCCGCGGCGAGGCGAGCTTGGTCACGAGCAGCAGCGACATCCTCGAGCACGTCATGCCAGCATCGACCTCGCCTCACTCCGAGCGGCCCGGAACAGCCACCTCGCCAGCCACCCGCCCCGGACAGTACGAGGCTCCCGTAGAGACCAGCGCCGCTCGCCGACACCGACGCGCTACCCCTTCGATGGTGAGTCATCCATCTACCGAGCAGTGCCTGCTTCTCTAGCCCCGGCTGTGGACGGACGGGCGTCGTCCACAGATCGCCCACATCAGGTCCTTCGGGGGTCTTCGCGGCGCGAGTCTGGTGACACGGCCCGCGACGCAACGGAGGGACATCGTGACCCAGGACATGCTCTTCGACCTAGTCGTCGGGTCGATCCGGTGCAGGTGCCAACGGAACCGGTTGATCACCGGGGTGCGGTGTTCCACCAAGGTCATCGCGGTGATCCGCGAGCAACTTCAGCTCCCGCGACGCCTCATCACGAGACGCCACCGGCAGGTCGGGTTGCCGCACCACTGCCCTGGCGACCGCCAGCGCGTCTCGCTGCACCTCGATCGCGATGAGCCTCTTGTTCACTATCCGGGCGGGGCGTATCGTCGCATCTAGACTGATTGGTCAGACCAATGAGTCGGAATAGCACATGTTCAAGGAGGAATCGTGTCACTTTTCACAACCAACGACGGCGCGCAGATCCACTACGAGGACGTGGGGTCTGGCCGTCCGCTCGTCCTGATTCACGGCTGGTCGCAGTCCAGCCAGGTCTTCAGGAAGAACGTCCCGGAGCTCGCCAAGCAGTGCCGGGTGATCAGCGTGGACGTGAGAGGGCACGGGCAGTCCTCGAAGGTGGACCACGGCTACCGCATCTCGCGGTTCGCCCAGGATGTGCACCAACTGATCTCGCACCTGGGGCTGGCCGATGTCACGCTCCTCGGATGGTCGATGGGGTGCTCGATCATCTGGAGCTATTGGGATCTGTTCGTCGACGAGAACCTGTCCAAGCTGATCCTCGTGGATGAGCCCGGGCTGCTGCTCGTCAGGGAAGACAACCCCTTGGGGATGTGGACCCAGGACGAGATCAACTCCACGGCGGCCGCGATCGTCGAGGACCAGTTGACGTTCACCAACGATCTCGTGCGTGGAAGTACCTATGGGATTTCGGAGGAAGAGATCCAGTTCCTAATTGCGGAAAACATGCTGATGCCGGCCGAGTACTCGGCCCGCCTGATGCTGCACCATTGGACCACTGACTGGCGGGATGTGATTCCAACGATCTCGCTGCCGACTCTCGTCATCGGCGGGGCACAGAGTTTCGTGAACCCGGACTCGCAGGTATGGAACCATGAGCACATTCGCGGATCTCGTCTTGAGACCTTCGACGGTTCGGGTCACTTCCTCTTCTTCGAGCAGCCTGACCGGTTCAACAAGATCGTCGCCGAGTTCTTGTTGGCTGAATGACTCTCTGACGGGTTCGGCTCACGCAGGAGCCGCCAGCTTCATGGCCGATGATCCGAGAGTGCTGCCGCGGTGGCGAGATCGCGGGTGGGGCGTCGGGGCTGTGGCCGATACACGGTCACTGATGGCCGCCGGTGGCTCTATCTGCGCCACTTGAGTGTTCGGTGTCCGGCTATCTGCAGGCCCGATGGCTGGCACGAGTTGCTCCTTTGTATCCGGGATTCCCACCTCTTGGAAATGCGCAGACAGCAAGACGCGGTCTGCTGCGCGATCAGGTGATGCAATCCTCAGCAGCAAGCTGAGGTGGAAATGACACTCTGATTTGGCCCCACCGTGTCTGATTTGGCCCCGGCCGCGACACTCCGGGGCGGTTGTGACGGTCTGATCTGGCCCCACCTAACGCTGGTCGACGGCAAGTTCGTCGATGAGCGTGAGGGTGGGCCGGAGTGTCTGTTGGGAGTCGTGTCAGGGTGTTCGAAGCGATCCGTAGGGACCGGCGGGATGATCCGGATGTGTCGATCCGCGAACTCGCGGCGAGGCACGGGGTCCACCGGCGGACGGTCCGGCAGGCGTTGGCCTCTGCTGAGCCGCCGCCGCGGAAGGTGCCGGTTCGGACGGCACCGGTGTTGGACCCGGTGAAGCCGTTGATCGACGCGATGCTCCGGGCGGATCTGGACGCGCCGCGCAAGCAGCGTCATACCGCTTTGCGGATCCGCGATCGGCTGATCGAGGAGCACCAGCTGGTGGTGGCCTACTCGACGGTCCGGGACTATGTGCGGGAAGCCCGGCCACGGATCGCCGCCGAGGCGGGTCGGCAGCTGTCCGAGGTGTTCGTCCCGCAAACCCACCCGGCCGGTGCGGAGGCGGAGGTCGACTTCGCTGATCTGTGGATCGTGTGGGCCGGGGTGAAGACCAAGGTGTTCTTGTTCACGCTGCGGCTGTCGTACTCGGGCAAGGCGATCCACCGCGCCTATGCGACGGCCTCGCAGGAAGCGTTCCTGGACGGCCACCGCTACGCGTTCGAGCAGCTGGGCGGGATCCCGACGGTGCACATTCGTTACGACAATCTGAAAGCCGCCGTCTCCAGGGTGTTGACCGGCCGGACCAGGGTCGAGTCGGACCGGTGGGTGCTGTTCCGGTCTCACTACGGCTTCGACGTGTTCTACTGCCGTCCCGGTGTCGAAGGAGCCCACGAGAAGGGCGGGGTTGAGGGTGAGGGTGGCCGGTTCCGCCGCAACCACACCGTCCCCATGCCCAAGGTCGAGACCCTGGCCGAGCTGAACGACTACCTCGCCCGCTGCGACGCGAAGGATGATCACCGCCGGGTCGGGCAACGCACCTCGCTGGTCGGGGACGACTTCGCTGTCGAACAAGTGTTGCTGCGGCCGTTGCCGGCCGAGCCGTTCGAGACCGGGATCAGCCTGCGGCCGCGGGTCGACCGGCACGCCCGCGTCACGGTGCGGCAATGCCAGTACTCGGTGCCGGTCCGTTACGTCGGCCGCCAGGTCAGGGTGCTGCTCCGGGCGACCAGCGTGCAGGTCTTCGACGGGCCCCGACTGGTCGCCGAACACGAACGGGCCACCGAACGAGGCTCGGTCACCCTCGTCCTGGACCACTACCTCGAGGTCCTCGCGTACAAGCCCGGAGCGCTGCCCGGCGCGACCGCACTCGTCCAGGCACGCAAGGCCGGAGTGTTCACCGCGACCCACGAAAGGTACTGGACCGCGGCCAAGGCCCGCTACGGCGACAAGACCGGCACCCAAGCCCTGGTCGAAGCCCTGCTCCTGCACCGCCAGTATCCCCACCGCCAGGTCCTCGCCGGCCTCGAAGCCGCACTCGCCGTCGGCGCCCTCAGCCCCGAAGCGGTCGCCGTGGAGGTCCGACGCGCCGGCGAAACCCGGCCCCAACTCGGCCTGGTCACTGCCGAGGGCCGGATCTCCTACCCGGTCGACACCCGGCCGCTGCCCACCGTCGAGGTGTACGACACCCTGCTCACCGGAGGAAACCCCACATGACCCTGCTCACCGACCAGGCCGTCGAGGTCGCGATCGACACCGCCTGCCGCACCCTGCGCCTGCCCACCATCCGCGAACGAGCCGCCCACGCCGCCGAGGTCGCCGCGCGTGAGCAGCACACCTACCAAGGCTTCCTCGCCGAACTGCTGCTGGCCGAGTGCGATGACCGGGACGAACGCCGCCGGGCCCGCCGGGTCCACGACGCCGCCTTCCCCCGACCCAAACGCCTCGACGAGATCGACTACGCCGCGAACCCGAACCTGAACCCGGCGGTGATCAACACCCTCGCCGGCGCCGAATGGGTCGGCAAAGGCCGGCCGCTGTGCCTGATCGGGGACTCCGGAACCGGGAAGACGCACCTGCTGATCGGGCTCGGGACCGCCGCCGCCGAAGCCGGCTACCGGGTCCGCTACGTGCTCGCCTCCCGGCTCGTGAACGAGCTCGCCGAAGCCGAGAACGACCGAGCACTCACCAAAGTCATCGCCCGCTACGGCCGGGTCGATCTGCTCTGTTTGGATGAATTGGGCTACCTGCAACTCGACCGGCGCGGCGCCGAACTGCTGTTCCAGGTCCTCACCGAACGCGAAGAGAAGACCGCGATCGCGATCGCGTCCAACGAACCGTTCAGCGGCTGGACCAAGACCTTCACCGACCCCCGCCTGTGCGCCGCGATCGTCGACCGGCTCACCTACGACGCCACCATCATCGAGACCGGTACCACCAGCTACCGCCTCGCCCACACCCGAGCAGGTGGGGCCAACTCAAACCGCCCTAGCGGAACTCACTCGCCAAGCCGTGGCGGCAACGCCCTGGCATGGATCACCCCTGCGGTATGTCACCGACTACCACAGCCCGCCCGACCTCGACGACGCCTTCGACCGGTTCTGCGCCGAGTTCGGTCACTTCGGCTCCTACAGCCGCAGCCACATGTGGCACCGCGCACCCTGCAGCCGAACCGCCGAACCGACCGATGACGGACATGAAATCCACCTATTCATGGCCCACGCCGACTGCAAGGCTGGCGATCACGACCACGAGCCACTTCCGGGCCGCCTCATGTACCAGGCGATCTGCCCGACCTGCCGTTGGCACGACATCGCCGCCAGCGAGCGTGCCGTAGTCGAAGCATGGCACGACCACGCATGGCCGGGATGGCGAGACCTTCCCAGCGCGCCGGGTTCCCTCGTACGGGGCGGAGCGTCCAGGCGTCTTCGGGAATGGGTTGACGATCACTACCCGCCTCAGTGGCGACGAGCCGGCGCGCCGATCCTCAGCGAACGTGATGCCGACGGCACCCGGCCAGTGCCGGGCCGATCGCCCTTCGGCGGCTACGACCTGCCCAATCCAGCCCGCGGCGAATAGCATTGCGGGCAGGCCCGGCGGGCACGGGACCCTGTCTCCTGGGGGTGGGTAGGACAGCGGGCCGTGCCCGCTTGGGCTGCTGCATCAACCGGCTGCGCGATCGGCCGCATCGACCCAAAGCCCACTCCGGCGGCCCGACTATTCCGTGGAATAACGCAACGTGGTAGCGGTCAGCGCGTGGAGTGCCAGCGGCCGCGTCCGGGCCTTTCCCAGGCCAAGATGGTTGTCTTGAGCCACCAAGGGCCGTGTTTGTCGTAGCCGTTGGCTGCCGGCATCTGTCCGCGGGAGTGGTAGCCCCGCACCGTCGACGCGGCGATGTCGAAGTGGTCAGCGATCTGCTGCACGCGCCACCGCTCAGCTTCACCCACGACCCGACTATACAGCGCTCGTTGTATAAATACAGCGCGCGCTGTATTCTGGTGCTGTGAACAGCGGAGAGGGCGATGGGTTGGTCCGGAGGATCGTCGGGGCGCTTCCGTTGGCAGTCATCCGGATGCCTCACGAGATGGCCAGCAGGTGGTGCATCGTGCTCGTCGCGCCGCGCCGGGGCGTTCGTTTCGAGGGTGCTCGATGGCGCGGACGCACCCTGGACATGGAGGTTGTGCAGACCTCCGCCGACGCGTACGAGTTGAGTGCGCTCGACCGGGGTCGAAGGACGGTGCTTTTCGCCGCAGCGACTCTGGAGCAGATGGCGTTCCTCCTCGCCGATGAGACGTCTGAGGCTGATCTTGAGCACGGCGATCCCGAGGCGGGGACGCCATGACCCCTTCCCTCGAGTCATGGGCCCGGCCCGGCGCTGCCGTACTGCTTGGCGTGCGAGAGGCGCTCGTGCATGCTTCGCCGGCCACGCTGGTCCGTGCGACGGTGGTCCAGTCAGGTGATCGCCTCGCCGTGGCGCTCAGTCTGGATGGCGAGGGCCGCCAAGCGGAGATGCTCAACGCGTCCGACCTGGGAAGCACTTGGTACCACGTCCACACCACCCGCACTGGTCGATGTGTCGCGATCACCGCGCTCCGGCCCGGATCGCCGGATCTCCATCGATGGCAGGCACGGCAGGCGCAGTCGGAGATCCTGCGTCTGGTCTCCACGCCGATCGCCAGCCTCGATGCGGCAGACGAGGTGGTTGCGCTCGCCGTCGATATGGCCCGCCACATCGGCTGTGTCAGTGATGTGCGCAATGATCTTGAACAGGTAGACGCCTCAGATGCATCGATTCGGCGATGAAAGGAACACCCCCATGCCTCAGGTCAGTCTGTTCGGTCTCTTCCTCAGTATGACTCTCGCCGCGTCCGCCGCGTTCACATCTGGCGCAACTCAGGTGACCCTATTCGTTGCCGCCGGCTGTGTTGCCGTCTCGCTGGTCCTGGCCACGTTTGTCGATCACCGAGGCAACCGAGCGCGAGACGAAGCGATCCGCCACCTGGGCAATACTGAGACCGGCCCAACGAGCAACGTCAACTGAAGGAACGGACAAGAATGAGCCAGACCACAACCGATGTTCAGGACGCGCTACGCACATGGGCCAAGGGGAACTACCCCCAAGAGGCAGGCGTCGAACTGTTGATCCGAGCCAGCGACAGCCGGTTCGCCCGCGCCGGATACCCGTGGGTATGCGAAGGCGAAGACCCCGGCTGGTGGTGGGTCGACGTCGAGCAGATGACCGAGGAGAACTACGGCGGGCTCTCGGGCGGAGAGATGCGCCTGCTGCGCATAGCGGCATCGCTGCTCGGAGGCGCTTCGGTCAGCCTCTATGAGAACATCGCCGGGCTGGACCGCGATCAGGTGCAGCTCGTCCTCGCAGCGATCGCCCACTCCAGTGGCAGCCATGAGCACTCCGGCGGCCTCGTCCCGGATCCGGAGGGACTCTACGTCGGCCCGGACGGAGTCAGGAGGGGTTTCGAGAAGCTGGGCAGCCTCTACTCATGGCCCACCACGCGCGAGTCATGACGAGGGAATGCACGGCCCCCACGCGGGGCCACCGCGCGGGCAGCGCGCGAAGCCTCAAGTGCCCGGGGTGCCGCGATGGCGGCTATGTCCGAGTGGCAGGTCGCGGGGGTACTCAGGAGTGGCCGGTCGGAGCGCTGAGCTCGCTCACGGCTGCACTTGGCTCGCTGGGGTGGAATTCCCGCGACGTTGTCACCGCGTTCCTGGCCGCCGCAGACGACCTGAAGAAGGAATCCGCAAAGCACCAGAATCTTCGCGACTGGCTCTGCGAGTTCCTCACTACGATGGCCGATTCGATTAGTGGTTCGCTCCTTGCCGACGCGACGGAGGAGGCGATACGGGCCGCACTCGAGAACGCCAACTGTCCTCACTGGCTCGCAAAGGCGCTGGCTCGGCGGGTTCGCGAGATCTTGGACAAAGTGATCCAGATGGCTATGCCGGGCTCGGCCTCGCCGGCTCTGGTGATCCGTTTGCTGGCTCTGGCGGTTTGCGTCGATCCCCGGTGCGAGCGTTCCGAGGGGAATGCGAAGGTGGTCCTGGATGCCGCAGAAGCGCCTGATGCTGCCGACCAGTAACGGCCGTTTCCGGGGTGAGCGAGGACGCTCCTGCGACGGTGGGCCCGCCTGGCGTCCGCCTCAACGGTGTCTGGGCAAGTCAGGACCCAGATCGGTGATGGCCTGTGCAGACCGGGCCAAGCGAACCGAAACTCACAACCGAAACCAATTCGAACCGAAACAGTGCATAGACCGTTTTTGGGGTGCCTGGAGTAGGCTGTGGCTAAGCAGGAGGCGGCGTTGGAGAGGGGGGAGTGGCGACCATGGCGCAACCAGTCGCGCGGCCGCGGTATGCCGACACGATCCCGTACGACACCCCGGGGTCCCTGGATGACTTGTCGGGACCGCGCAGCGGCGTGGTCCGGGTCTCGCCGCACATCGACACCAGCTTCGACCGGACCTACGACGTCTCGGACTCTTCGATGAGGTGGAGCCTCTACAGCGCCGTGGTTCGTGACGGTCTGGTGAGCGAGCAGGTAGCTCTCCTAGATCGCGCATGGCTGGTCGAGCTTTGGCCAGAGCTGAACCTTCCGACCCGGTGCCGGCAGGTGTGGGAGGAGAAGTTCCCCGAGCTGAGGGCGGCGTAGGTGCTGCCGTTCCACGAACATCTGGCGCAAGTCGGTCTCGCCGCCATCGCCGAGTACGGGTTCGTCCTCGCCGGCGGCTACGCGATTTCGGCCAACGGCATCGGTGATCGGCCCTCCGACGACGTGGACCTGTTCACGAACGTTCCCGACCCGGACCGGTTCGCCGAGGCGGCGGCAACCCTGAGGGATGCGCTCCGAGCGGAGGGCCTCGAGGTGGTCGACCTCCGGATCCGACCCACCTTCGTAGACCTCCAGGTTCACGACCCTGACGGTGGGGAGAGTAGCGAGCTGCAGCTCGGCCTGGACTTCCGCAGCTACCCGCCGGCGCAGCTGGCGATCGGCCCGGTGCTCGACGTCCGTGATGCGGTTGGTGGGAAGTTCTCCGCGCTCTGGTCGCGCGGGGAGGCCCGTGACTTCATCGACGTCGATGCCATCGTGCAGTCTGGGCGATTCACCAGGGCGCAACTGCTGGCGATCGGCGATGAGGTCGAGGCAATGCCCATGGAGCGGCCAGCGCTCTCTGCCCGCTTCCTCGAGGCGGCCAGGCACTCCGAACAGATCTACGCCCGCTACGGTGTCGGTTCGACCCGCCGCCAGCAGATCATCGCTCGATTCATCGACTGGGCTGTTCAGATCAACCCGCCCCGCGCGATCGACGGAGGCGTCGAGCCTCCGGTTGGCCAGGACTGGACGCCCTCGGTCAGACGCCACGAACGTCGCCGGGAACCTCCGCAGGCTCCGCCTAGCTACGGCAGGGGGATCTAGTCGTGAGCCTCGTTGGATACGCGCGGGTCTCTACCAGGGAGCAGAACCCCGCCGCACAGGAGGCGGAACTTCGGGCCGCCGGCGCCGAACGGGTCTTCGTCGACCACGGCGAGTCCTCCAGGGTGCGGGATCGGCCACAGTGGGTGGCCTGCCAGGACTACCTGCGGCCGGGCGACACCCTGCTGGTGCGATCGCTGGACCGCCTCGCCGGCACCACCACCCTGGCGATCGAGACGATCACCGGCTTGGGTGAGCGCGGGATCAACATCAAGAGCCTCACCGAGCCCGACATCGACACCACCACACCGATGGGCCGTGCACTGTTCGGGATCGTCGCGGTCTTCGCCCAGCTACGCGTGGACCAGATCCGTGAGAACACACGCCGCGGACTGGCCAAGGCGAAAGCGGACGGCCGCATTGGGGGACGACCTACCGTCATGACCGCAGACCGCGTCGAGCAGGCCCAGAAGATGCGGGCCGAAGGCAAGAGCCTCGCCGAAATCGGCCGAGTGCTTGGCGTCGGCGCCTCCTCCGTAGCCAGGGCGCTCGACCGATGAGGAAGTGAGAAGCCGGATCTACGCGAGCAGTTCGAAGAACTCGTCGTCCTCCTCCCCACTGCCGTCATCGCGGCCGAAGAGCGCTACACGCCGGGCCGGCCCATCGCCTCATCGTTCAGCGTCGTGAGCAAGCCCGCCAAGCGCACGAAGTAGCGCCGTGAAGAGATGAGTAGCACCGCGCATCCTGCCTCGGACAGCCACGCCTCCCGATCGGCGTCCAGTGCGTCGACCGGGTGCAGCGCGTAGTTGCGGATGTCGCGGAAGTGGTGTGCGTCGGCACGGATCTCGTTCAGCTGGGTCGCGGTCAGCAGCTTCTTGTCTTGGGCATGCTTGGTCACAGCTTCGACCACCTGCGCGGGGTCGCGGCCCGACGCGAGACTCTGCCGGAGCGGCGAACTGGGCCCCGGGACAGCTCGGCCGAGGTTGAACCAGGCAGCCTCCGACCCGGCAGCGAGCAGCGACGCGCCCGCCAGAAACAGGCCCCGCGACATGGCGTCCCGAGCCTCCCTGATCGCCCGCTCGCCGCGAACCCCGAGCAGGTCGCCGAGGCCGGCAAGGTAGTCGTTGGTGGTCAGGATCGCGTCGAAGATGAGGCCGCCGTGGCGGAGCTTCACCCGCGCCTGCCCGTGGACCGGTTTGGGAATGTCGTCCGGAATGGTGAGGCCGTCAGAGCCGCCCGGGTAGGTGACCGAGATGTGCCGCGTTGGTGATCGGTAGTTGTCGCCGACCGACTCGACGATGACACCCTCCGCAAGCAGGTCGTTCAGTGTGATCGCTGTCACTCGCCGAGCCTTCTCAACCAGCAGCCTGATGTCACGAGGGTCGACAAGCCTCAAGCCCTCCGAGGTGCGCTCCGCCAACGGGCGCTCGTCGCGCAGATTCTGCGTAGGTCGCTGAGCGCCCACCGATCCGAGCCAGCGATCCTCCAGTTCGCCAACAACACACGAAGGGTTCTCGGTCATGAGCTGGACGAATAGCTGCCTCGCCGCAACGAGTTCCGCTGGCGTCGGCGTGACCGCTTCCTCGATCGCAGCCGCCAGCTTCTCGTCCGAGATCATGCCGGCGGACCGTCCAGCGGTAGCTCCGGGAGAGAGTCCACGATCGCCATGGTTTCCACAGACACCCGCGTGATCCGCCTGATCAGATCGACGATGTACCGCGGATCGTGATGCTCGCGACACCAGTCGTTCGGGTCGTTCACAATCCCGGATGCCTTGTCGGTCTTCACCTGGTAGCGGTCGATCAGCCACTCCAATGCCGAGCGGGAACCGAGCATGTAGCGGTGTGCTTCTGCGGGGATGTCGCTCAGTGTGACGTGCTTGTTGTAGACGATCGCCTTCTTCGAGTTCTTGTCGGCCCACTTCATCTTCTCGACCCGGAAGGTGGTCCACGTGTCCATGTCGTGCAGCGGTGCTTGCTCGGCCAGCGGGTACGGTTCGACCGACTCGTAGTTCACGTGCAGATCGGCGAGCTTCCGGCCGGCCTCGGTGAACGCTAGGAAGTCGGCGACAGTCGCGGCGAGCGGAATCCTTGGCAGCATCCGCTTCAAGTCCGCAGCGAACGTGGCGCGGTACTGCTCCGAATGCAGCACCCCATACACGTAGTAGAAGATGTCGTCCTTGCTCACCTGGGCGCCAAAGGTGTCCAGGTAGAACTTCAGGATGCCGTCGGTGATGTTGTCGACCCGCCGATAGCCTGACTCGTCGACGGCGCCGGACGGACCGAGCAGAGAACCTTGGTTGAGGCCGGTCACCTTTTCGTATGTCCATCGAGGGAAGAACTGACCACCGCTTCCTGCGCCGGTGACGTGGTGATTTGGCAGTAGATCTGTGGCTAGCAGCGAGAACGGAACGGCCGAGCCCATTCCAACAACATAGAACCCCACGTTGTTATGGCCGGACGTGGGGAACAGAGCGTCGAGCCGATAGACGCTGTTGTTGTAGGCCCGGTCGAAGTAGACGTGCTGCGGCTCGAAAGGCCGGTAGAGCCCCTCGCGAACGTGGGCCGACTGATACGCATGCCGCCTCCCCCTCGTCGCTTCAGCGAGGAGATCTCCAGACCATGAGATCTTCTTCGGATCATTGTCGACCGTCGCCGGATCGCCCTTCGCAGCATCGACCTGGCTGTTGTAGACCGCCGCCATTCGGGTCATATTGGCCTCAACCTGTGCCCGACTGAAGTTGTAGCACCACGGGTCACGGTTCGTTTTGAGGCCCTGAGAGTAGAGGCCAAAGTGCGCCAGAGCGGCTGAGCCCGCCGACTTGTTCCCAATACTGACGAACCTATCGAAGGCATCGCTCCGTTGATTGAGCCAGTCCCCCGCTTGGTTCGGCTCAATCTGCTGCCACATCACATCGCCGAGGTCGGCGCCGTTGATGCCGGAGAGCTTCTCCTCGCGCGTTAGGTAGTCGGCCACTCCGTGGTAGCGGAGCTTGCAGGTTCCCGTCGACTGTCTTCGCCTTGCGGCGATGAGCACCGACACTCCGGTACGCGAACCTGAGCCGAATACCTTCCCACCCTCCTTGCGTGACAGCTCGCCAGCAGTCCTTTGATTTCCGCGAAGGTTGTACACCCAGATATCACTGAACTCCTCAGCAAAGGTCTTGCGGATACCGTCCGCGGCGTTGCCGTCGATCCAACCATTGTTAGACACGATCCCGATGACCCCTTGATCGCCGAGTCTGTCGGTGGCCCATCGGAACGCCCGTACGTATGAGTCGTGGAGGCTGCTCTTTAGGTTCGCTGACGAGCGCCACGAGTACGTGTCGTCGATTCGCTGGTCAAGCGATTGGTACCTCAGGTTCTGGTTGTCGTCGTTGGCGGAGCCTTGGCCGACCGAGTACGGCGGGTTGCAGACGATGACCTTGATTGGTGCGGCCAACTGGGCTTCGATGCGGTCGTTGTTGACGGGGATGAGGCTGGTGTCGGCTCGGTCGCCGTCTTCGGTGATCTGGAAGGTGTCGGTGAGGGTCGCTCCCGCGAACGGCACGTACGGCACGTCGGCGTCCGACTGCTGGGCCCGGACGATCGCTTGGTAGGTGGTTTCGATGTTGACGCACGCGATGTAGTACGCGAGCAGCATGATCTCGTTCGCCCACAGCTCGCTGGCGTACTTCCGTGCCAGGTCCTTGGGCTGGATGATGCCGGACTCCAGCAGCCGGACGATGAAGGTGCCGGTGCCGGTGAACGGGTCGAGGA
>CAYNLD010000017.1:0-21705 GCA_964397985.1 uncultured Propionibacteriaceae bacterium
CGCGGCAGCGGTGTGTTCAGCTCGCCCTTCAGCTTCTCCGTGTAGCGCGGCTTCAACGTGCCGCGCTCGAGGTCGTGGCACAGCTCCGCCATCAGGCCCTCGGCGTCCCCCACGATCACGGCGTCGCAGTACTCGGTGCTCGGCGTCGACCCCGAGCCGGGCCGCAATCCGGGAGTGCTCGTCCGGCACCGGGCGTCCGAGGTGGCCCGCCTGCTGGCGGACCTGCTCCTCGGGCGGGCTGCGGTCCAGGCGCGGACGATGGTGCGGGCAACCGCGGACGACGGAGCGGTGCTGGACGCGCTGAACGACATCTACCTCGGGGACGCAGGGCACCAGTCGGCGCGGTACCGGCTGCGGCTGGCCGACGGGCGGGTCGAGGTCCAGTCCTCGTCCGGACTGATCGTGGCCACCGGGACCGGCGCCACCGGGTGGGCCGCGTCGATCGCCCGCGAGCGCGGGGCGAGGACCGGCCTTCCCGGTGAGGCCTCGGCGGACCTGGCCTGGTTCGTCCGCGAGGCCTGGCCATCCCCGTTCACCGGCACGGACCTCACAGCGGGCCTGCTCACCGAAGGGAACGGTGTCGAGGTGCTGGTGCAGTCCGACGCGCTGGTGGCCTTCGGCGACGGCCTGGAGGCTGATCGGTTGCAGGCGAACTGGGGTCAGACGGTGCGGCTGCAAGCCTCACCCCGTCGGCTGCAGCTGGTCGTCTGACGTCAGGGGTATCTGTTGACACCTATGGTTACGTAACCGTAAGTTATTGAATGCCGGAAGCCCCGCTGACCAGGAGAACCCTTGACGCAGTCCGCAGGCAATAACCGCGAACCCTCGGTGGCCGACGTACCGATCCAGCTCCTCGACCCGAGCGGACGGCGCCTCGAACACCCCGACTTCCACTACGGCGGCACGGACGCCGACCTCGCTGCGAGCCTGCGTGACATGGTGCTCGCCCGCCGGATCGACACCGAGGCCACCGCCCTGCAACGCAAGGGCGAACTCGGCCTGTGGCCACCGCTGCTCGGCCAGGAGGCCGCCCAGATCGGTTCCGCCCGGGCGGTCCGTGACCCCGACCTGGTCGTGCCGTCCTACCGCGAGCACGGCGTGGCCTGGTGCCGGGGCGTCGACCCGGTCGACCTGCTCACAACCTTCCGCGGCACCGGCATGACCGACTGGCCCTCGCGTCCGGACAGCTTCTACCCGTACGCCTTCGTGATCGGCAGCCAGACCCTGCATGCCGTCGGCATGGCCATGGCGCAGCAGCGGGACGGGCTGGTCGGCAACGACGATCCGGACGCGAACGGTGCCGTCATCGTGTACTTCGGCGACGGCGCCACCAGCCAGGGCGACGTGAACGAGGCCTTCGGCTTCGCCGCGGCCACCTCGGCGCCGGTGGTCTTCTTCTGCCAGAACAACCAGTGGGCGATCAGCGAACCGGCCACCGTGCAGTCGCGCGTCCCGCTCTACCGGCGCGCGGCAGGGTTCGGCTTTCCGGGCGTCCGCGTGGACGGCAACGACGTGCTCGCCGTCCAGGTGGTCACCGAGTGGGCGCTCGACCTCGCCCGACGCGGCGGGGGCCCGGTGCTCGTCGAGGCCTTCACCTACCGGATGGGTGCCCACACCACCTCCGACGACCCGACCAAGTACCGCACGTCCGATGAGGTGGCCGAGTGGCGTGCCAAGGACCCGATCGACCGGCTGCGTGCCTACCTGACCGCGGCCGGGGCGATCGACGACGCGTGGGAGGCGGATCTCGCCGCCGAGGCGGACGCCCTCGCCACGCGGTTGCGCGAGGGCTGTGTGACCCTTCCCGAACCCCAACTGGGCGACTTCTGGGGGCTGGTCTACGCGAACACCCCCGACCTGCTCGTGCGGCAGCGCGAGGAGTACCTCGCCTACGAGGGATCCTTCGAGGAGGCGTGATGAGCATGCACGAGACCACGATCGGAACGGCCCCGGCCGGCTCGGCGATCGAGGCGCCGACCGCGTCCACCACGGGCGTCCAGCGCCTCACCATGGCCAAGGCGCTCAACGCCGGCCTGCGGGAGGCGCTCTCCAGCGATGACAAGGTGCTGCTCTACGGCGAGGACATCGGCGCGCTCGGTGGCGTGTTCCGGATCACCGAGGGCCTGCAGGCCACCTTCGGCGCCGACCGGGTGATCGACAGCCCGCTGGCAGAGTCCGGCATCGTCGGGACGGCGGTGGGTCTCGCGTTGCGCGGCTACCGTCCCGTCGTCGAGATCCAGTTCGACGGCTTCGTCTACCCGGCGTTCGACCAGATCGTCTCCCAGGTCTCCCGACTGCGATTCCGCACCCACGGCGCACTCGCCGTGCCGATGGTGATCCGGATCCCCTACGGCGGCGGCATCGGCGCGATCGAGCACCACAGTGAGTCGCCGGAGGCCTACTTCGCGCACACTCCCGGCCTGAAGGTCGTCACCTGCTCGAACCCGTCCGACGCCTACTGGATGATCCAGCAGGCGATCGCGGACGACGACCCGGTGGTCTTCCTCGAGCCCAAGCGCCGCTACCAGGAGAAGGGCGACGTGGACGGAGCGGTCCCGCCGCTGCCGCTGTACGCCTCGCGCACCGTGAAGTCCGGCACGGACGCCACCCTGCTCAGCTACGGGCCGATGGTGCGCACCTGCGTGCAGGCCGCCGTCGCCGCGGCGGAGGAGGGCCGCAACCTCGAGGTGATCGACCTCCGCTCGCTGTCGCCCCTGGACGATGCGGCGGTGTTCGCTTCGGTCCGGCGAACCGGTCGGGCGATCGTCGTGCACGAGGCCGTCGGCACACTGGGGATCGGCGCCGAACTGGCTGCGCGGATCCAGGCGGAGTGCTTCTATGAGCTTCAGGCGCCGGTGCTGCGGGTCACCGGGTACGACCTGCCCTACCCGCCGAGTCGGGTCGAGGAGGGCTACCTGCCCGACCTGGACCGGGTTCTGGACGCCGTCGACCGGTCACTGGCCTTCTGAGGAGCACAGATGCACGAGTTCAAGCTGCCCGACCCGGGCGAGGGCCTGCTCGAGGCCGACATCGTCTCCTGGAAGGTCGCTGTCGGTGACACGGTCGCCGTGAACGACATCCTGCTCGAGATCGAGACCGCGAAGTCGCTGGTCGAGCTGCCCTCGCCGTACGCCGGCGTGGTGGCAGAGATCCTGGTCGGTGAGGGCCAAACGGTCGAGGTGGGGACGCCGATCATCCGGATCGGGGACACCGCCGACGAGGCCTCGACGAGCTCGACCAGCGCGCCGGTCGAACCGGTCGAGACCCCCGAGGCGATGCTGGTCGGCTACGGCGCGAAGGCCGGCTCGGTGACCCGTCGGGCACGCAGGGGGGCGCCGGACCCGGCGGTGTCGACGAGCTCGACCAGCCCGTCGGTCCAGGCCGTCGGCACCGGGGCTACGAGTCGGGTGGCCGAGCCCGCCGTGCCCTCCGCCACTGCTCCTTCGAGCACCTCCGGCGGTAGCGGACCCGCCGGCAGTCCCGCCGAACCACCGCGCGCGAAGCCGCCCGTCCGCCGGGTGGCGCGTGACCTGGGCGTCGACCTCAGCACGGTCGCACCCACCGGCCCGGGTGGCACGATCACCGCCGACGACGTGGTGGCTGCGGCGAACAACTCCGGCGACAAGCGGATCCCGCTGCGCGGCGTTCGCAGGGAGATGTTCCGCACGATGACCGCGTCGCTGGCCGTCCCGCAGGCGACCGCGTTCGTTGAGGTCGATGTCACCGCCACCGTCGAGCTGATCGAGACCCTCAAGCGGCGCCGCGACTTCACCGGACTGCGGATCTCCCCGCTGGTGGTGTTCGCGAAGGCTGCCTGCCTTGCGATCGAGCGGATCCCGGAGATCAACTCCAGCTACGACGCCGAGCGCGACGAGATCGTGCTGCACAACGACGTGAACCTCGGCATCGCCGCAGCGACGCCGAGGGGCCTGCTCGTACCCAACATCAAGGCGGCGAACCGGCTCAACCTGCTCGACCTGACCCGGGCGATCAACGAGCTCGTGCCTCTGGCCAGGCAGGGCAAGGTGCCGCCCGAGGCGATGGCGAACGGCACGTTCTCGATCACCAACGTGGGCGTGTTCGGGGTGGATGGCGGCACGCCGATCATGAACTACGGCGAGGCGGCGATCATGTGCCTGGGCACGATCCTGCGCAAGCCGTGGGTGGTCGGAACCGGGGAGAACGAGCGGATCGTGCCCCGCAGCGTCTGCACGGTCTCACTGACTTTCGACCATCGCCTCGTGGACGGGGAGATGGGTTCGAAGTTCCTCGCCGACGTCTCCACGATCATGTCCGACCCGGCACTGGCGCTGCTCTTCTGAGCTGTTCGCTGCCCGGGTCGGGAACCAGGTCAGGCTCCGGAAACGCCCCGCACCACAAGGAGCAGTCCGATCGCCACCAGCAGGGCGGCGACCAGCCCGGCCTCCGCAGCCAGCCCCCGGCGCGACACCGGCGGAGAGCAGGTGCACGCTGGTGATGGTTCCCGGCGCCACGGCTGACCGATCAGGAGGACGGCGGGCCCTGGGCCGCGCGGACGGCGTCCCTGCGGTTGTCCACCCCGAGCTTGCGATAGATCGACTTCAGGTGCGTCTTCAGCGTGTTCTGCGAGATGAACAGGGCCTCGCGGATCTCGGCCGCGCTCAGCGTGGTGGCGAGGTAGCCGACGATCTCGCGTTCCCGCGCACTGAGCGACTGGTCGTCGCCGGAGCGGGCCTGGTGCTCGGCGATCAGCGCGGCGAGGAAGCCCTCGTGGCGGGTGCCGAGCGCCGCGTGCGCGGAAAGGAACTCGGTCAGACGCGGGTCGACACGCTGGAACGGGCGGCGCAGGCCGAGCTCTGCACCGAGTCCGAGCGACTCCTCCAGCAGCGCGTGCGCCGCACTGGACTCCCCCTCCCGGCGTCGGCACAGCGCGATGAGCACCATCGCCCCGATCCGGATGTAGTCCGGCGTTCCGGTGAGCAGGGGCTCGACCTGTGCGAGGGCCTCGGCGCTACGTCCGCTCGTCCAGAACAACTCCGCCGCGAGCACCCGCGCGGCCGGGATGAACGCCCGGGCGGCCGACATCTCCTCCAGCAGGGAGAGAGCCCCGGGTACGTCGCCACGGAAGGCCGCGATCCCGGCCTGCGCGCCGAGCTTGTAGACCCCCCAGGGCAGGCCCTGGATCGTGGTGTCGGGTACCTCGGCCAGAAGCCGCTCGGCGCCCTCGAGATCTGCCGCGTCGCGCCGCGCGAGCACGGTGTGCACCAGCCACAGACGGGCCAGGGGTGCGACCGATGTGATCGCTCCGCCCTCGGCGATGGCGTCCTGGAACGCGCCGAAGGCCTCCACGTGATCGCCGGACCAGAACCACATCCACCCCTTCGCGAACGACTCCACCGCGCCGTCGTCCCTGCGCCAGGTGGCCTCCCTGGGCGCGTGTCCGACCGAGAACATCTGCCTCGCGCCGGCGAAGTCCCCGCTGTAGGCCAGCATGAAGGCCCGGTTCGTCCGTGCCCGGTCGGCGAGATCGTCCAGCCCCTCGGCGCGGCAACGGGTCGTCGCCTCCTCGAGCAGCCGCGCGGCGTCCGGTCCGTGCCGCAGCCGGAGCCGCGACCACCCCACGAGCAGCACCGCACACGCGTGCAGCGCTCCGTCCAGATCGACGCGGCGGTCGAGGAACGCCTCGACGTCGTCGCAGGCGGCGGCGAGTTCGTCCTCCTCGTCGGCGAGGAAGAGGCGGCTGAGCCGGGCGGTCACCTCGAAGGTGGCGCGCTCGGCGGGCGAGAGATCGGTGGCAGCGACCGCGGCCCGGCGCGCGAGCCTGGTCGCGGCCTCGCTGTCGCCCCGGTTCTGCAGGCACAGCGCGCGGATCGTGAGCACCTCCGGGTCGTCGCTCCAGGGCGCGGGCAGGCGCCCGCACAGCGCGTTGACCAGTTCGGAGTCGCCCCGGAGCACGCCCGCCAGCCACTGCGTCTTGAGCAGCCGGGCGGCCATCGCCGGCTCGCGCGCGGCCAGCGCGTGGGCGGCGGCCTCGTAGGGGTCGGCCACCCGGAGCAGGTCGGCGGCCCGACGGTGCAGCGAGCGGGCCAGGGCCGGATCGCGCCGGAGCAGCAGCGCGCGCCCGGCCTGTGCCATCACGGGATGCCACCGGTAGATCGGGTCGCGGCCGGGGAGACTGATCCGCTCCAACGGCAGCCCGGTTGCCGCAGCCTGCTCCAGGTGCTGGGTAGCGCGGCGGTGGTTGGTGAGGTCGGCGGCGAGCTGCCCGGTCAGCCAGTCGCAGGTGCAGGCCTGCAGTACGAAGTCGGCCAGGTGGTCGGGCAACTGGCTCAGCACGTTCTCGACGAGGTAGTCCGCCAGTTGGGGGAACGCGTCGCCGCCGGCGAGAGGGAGACCCGGCGTCGCCGGGTCGGTGGAGATCAGGGCCAGGCGGACGGCCACCGGCCAGCCTCCGGTCAGGCTGCGCAGGCGCTCGGCGCCGGCGTCGTCCAGTTCGCGCCCCAGGGTCCGGGCCGCCTCGCGAACCTCCGTCCTGGTCAGGGCGAGGTCGCCTGGTCCCAATCGGGCCAGCTCTCCGTCGGCCAGCAGCCGGGCCAGCCCGACGTTGGGTTCTGCGCGGGTGGAGAGAACGATGCGCGCGCGCAGGTCCGTACGGCCGATGAAGTCTCGCAGGGCCCCCAGGGCGTCCTCACCCCTGGCGAACTGCAGGTCATCAATCACCAGAACCGGCCAGGTGTCCCGTTCGGCGCGGTCCAGGGCCATGCTCTCGTCGACGAGCGACTCCTCCGTCGTCAGCTTCTCTGCGGCAGCCTCGAGCGCGCGCCGGAGGCGCTCGGGGTGCTGGTCGGACTGCGTCAGCGACAACCAGCCCACCGGGCTCTCCCACCGGTCCGCCCAGCCACTGAGCGCAGAGGTCTTCCCGAAGCCCGCGGGCGCGACCACGGTGGTGACCCGGTGGGAGATCACCAGTTCGCTCAGCAGCGCCCACAACCTCGGACGGTCGATCGCATGCGCGGGCAGTGCTGGGCGCGTCACCAGATGGCGTGGGACATCGGTCCCGACGGCCGAGCGGGCGAGTGGCATGCGCAATTCTTCCAGCGGATGGCGGACCGACTGACTGGCTCGGCCCAAAGTTATCACCCTGCCGGGGTGATGCCCCGGCGCCCGGGCCGGGGTGACGCTGGGGCCCCGCACGCCTGCGGGCCGATGCACCCTGTCCGTGGAGGGTGGTCGGCAATTACCGAGAGAAAGGCACGTACGTGGGTTTCTGGGATTTCTTCTGGCTGATGATCTGGGGATTCTTCTTCATCCTCTACCTGATGGTGCTCTTCCAGATCATCGTCGACATCTTCCGCGACTCCTCGATGAACGGCGGGCTCAAGGCCGTCTGGCTGATCGCCTTGTTCATCATCCCTGCGATCACGGCGCTGATCTACATCATCGTCCGCGGCAAGGGAATGAACGAGCGCGAGATGGCCGTGCACCAGCAGTCGAAGGCAGCCGCCGAGAGCTACATCCGTTCGGTCGCCACCACGGCCGATCCCGCTTCGCAGATCGCCAGCGCGAAGTCTCTGCTCGACTCGGGTGCGATCACCCAGGCCGAGTTCGACCAGCTCAAGGCCAAGGCGCTGGCCTGAGAGGGGACGACATGACCTTTGGACCCGCTGACCTGTACGTGGTCGAGTTCCCTGCGGGGAGCTCTCCTGCCGAGGTGACGGCCACACTCAGGGACGTGACCACCGCCGGGGTGGTCACGCTCCTCGACGTGGCCGCAGTGCGCCGCGGCCCGGACGGCACCCGTGCCATCCTCGAGCTCGACGAATTCGCTGACGAGCTCGGCCTGGCCGGGGTGAACCCGGCCGCGGACGGCCTGGTCGGCGAGGACGACCTGATGGAACTGACCGAGGCAATGGGCGACGGCTCCACCGCGCTCGTCGTACTGCTCGAGAACACCTGGGCCCGGAAGGTCGTCCAGGCGGTCAAGGACACGTCTGCGGAGGTGCTCTCGGTGGAGCGCTTCACCGCAGAGGTGGTCAACGAAGTCGCCGCGCTCGCGGTCTGAACGAGGAGAGGAAAGCATGCGTCGAGTTGGACGTCCCGGACTGATCGGAACCGCGGCCAGGACCGCGGTGATCGCCGGCACTGCACAGGCGACGATGGGCGCCGTGGCGAGCCGCCAGGCCCGGGCCGCGCAGGCCCAGGCCGCGCCACCGCCGGCGGCCCCCGCGCCACAGCCGGTCGCACCACCGCCCCCTGCCGCGGCGCCCGCGGCACCGGGCAACGACCTGATCGCCCAGCTCGAGCGGCTGGCGCAACTGCAGGCCGCCGGGGTGCTGAGCCCCGAAGAGTTCGCCGCAGCCAAGGCGAAGCTGCTCGGCTGACCCCCGTGCCGGGTCCCGGGTTCGCCCGGGACCCGGCCCACGCCGTACCCACGAAGGAGACCTCCGATGAGTTCCGACGCCGCCCTCGATCAGGGAATGTTCCCCTTCCACGACCGTTCGGACTTCGACGATGCGACCCGCGGCCTGATCGCCGCAGGGGAGAGTGCCGTCACCAATGACCGCGGCGAGGTGGTGTGGGACAACGGCGCCTACTCCTTCCTCGGTGGCGACGCGCCCGACACCGTGCACCCGAGCCTGTGGCGGCAGAGCACGCTGACCGCCGTCCAGGGACTCTTCGAAGTGATCGAGGGCATCTACCAGGTGCGTGGCTACGACCTCTCCAATGTCACCTTTGTCGAGGGTGAGACGGGCGTGATCGTGATCGACCCGCTGCTCACGCTGGAGACCGCGGCCGCGGCCTGGCGGCTGTATCGCGAGCACCGCGGGGACCGTCCGGTCACCGCGATGATCTACACCCACAGCCACGCCGACCACTTCGGTGGTGTGAAGGGCATCATCACCCAGGCGCAGGCGGACGCCGGGCTGCCCGTGATCGCCCCCGCGGGCTTCATGGAGCACGCGATCTCCGAGAACGTCTACGCGGGCGTCGCGATGAGCCGGCGGGCCGGCTACATGTACGGCGCGGCGCTCCCGCGCAACCCGCGCGGCGGAGTCGGCGCCGGGCTGGGCCAGACGACGTCCACGGGCACCGTCAGCCTGATCGCGCCGAACCTCGACATCACCCACGACGGCCAGGAACTCGTCATCGACGGGGTGCGGATGGTGTTCCAGCTCGCTCCCGGCTCCGAGGCGCCCTCGGAGATGCATTTCCACTTCCCGGACCAGCGGGCGTTGTGCATGGCCGAGAACAGTACGCACACGCTGCACAACCTGCTCACGCTGCGGGGCGCCCTGGTTCGCGACCCACATGCCTGGGCGGGTTACCTCACCGAGGCGATCGAGCTGTTCGGGGACGACACCGACGTGGTGTTCGCGTCCCACCACTGGCCGACCTGGGGACACGACAAGGTGGTCGCGTTCCTCAGCCTGCAGCGCGACCTGTACGCCTATCTCCACGACCAGACCCTGCGGCTGCTCAACCAGGGCCTCACCGGTGCCGAGATCGCCGAGCAGTTCCGGATGCCGCCGGCGCTGGACGCGGCCTGGCACACCCACGGCTATTACGGCTCGGTCAGCCACAACGTGAAGGCGGTCTACCAGCGCTACATGGGCTGGTACGACGGCAATCCCGCCCGGCTGTGGCAGCATCCGCCGCAGCAGGCCGCAGAGCGGTACGTCGAGGCCATGGGTGGTGTGGACGCGGTGGTCGCGAAGGCGCGGTCGGCCTATGCCGAGGGTGACCTGCGCTGGGCCGCGCAGCTGCTCGATCACGCGGTCTTCGCCGCCCCCGGTCACTCAGGGGCCCGGGCGCTGCTGGCCGACACCCTCGAAGGGCTCGGCTTCTGCTCCGAGAACGGCACCTGGCGCAACGTCTTCCTGTGCGGCGCGCTGGAACTGCGCGAGGGCAACTTCGGCACGCCGGCAGCGACCGTGTCGCACGACATGCTCGCCCAATTGTCGCCGGACATGTTCTTCGATGCCGTCGCGATCCAGGTGGACGGTCCTGCGGCCTGGGACCTCGACCTCGCGATCGGCTGGAACTTCCCCGATCACGGCGCCGCCTACCGCACCACGCTGCGCAACGGCGTCTTCACCCACCTCCGCGACGGCCACGGCGACGTCGCCGTGACGCTGACCGTCCCTGCGGAAGCACTGATCGCCCTCGCCTCCGGAGCGTTGGATGCCGCGCTCGCCGCGGGGCTCACCGTGGACGGCGACCAGGCCGTGCTGGAGGCGCTGTTCGGGGTGCTGCAGCCCGGCGACCCGGCGTTCAACATCGTCGAACCCTGAGTCCCCAGCCCGGTCCGGCCGGCTGAGCAGGAAGGAAGGCCCATGGCAACCGAGGACCACGAGCCGGAGCAGGAGCCGACCGTCGTCGATCTGCAGAACCGGCTGGCCGAGCTCGAAGCGGCCAACGCCGAACTGGCCGCACGGCTGGACGACGAGACGGCCGCGCCCGCGTCGACCCGCCCCCGGGGTCCGCGCTGGCGTGGTGCGGTGGCGAGCGTCCTGATCGTGCTCGCAGCCCTGCTGACGCCGGTCGCGATCGTCTCCGGCTGGGCCAGGGTGCTGCTCAGCGACACCGACGCGTTCGTCGCCACCTACTCCCCGCTGATCCAGAACCCGCGCGTCCAGGCGTACGTCACCGACCAGATCGTCGACGCGATCGACGCGAAGCTCGACATCGACGGGACGGTCAACCAGGTGTTCGACGGGATCGGCGAGAACATCCAGCGGCCGGCGGTGAGGCTGGCCCTGGAGTCGCTGCGCCAGCCCGCGGCCGACGGCGTCCGCTCCACCATCCACGGGGTTGCGGCGCGGGTGGTCACCTCGGACGCCTTCGCGCAGGTCTGGCGGGAGAGCCTGCGGCTGTCCCACAGCCAGGCGATCGCAACGCTCAACGGCGAGCAGTCCAGCGTCACCATCACCGACCAGGGACTCGGCCTGCGCCTGGCGCCACTGATCGCGGCGGTGAAGGACGTCCTCACCCAGCAGGGCTTCGCCCTTGCTTCGCGGATCCCGGAGATCGACCGCACCGTCGTGCTGGTCCGCTCCGACTCGCTGATCCAGGTGCAGCTCGCCTACCGGGCCGCGCTCGCCACGGGCTACTGGCTCGGCGTGGTCGTGCTGGTGCTGTTCGTCGCCGGCGTGCTGGTCAGCCTCCGGAAGTGGCTGGCCACCATCTGGGCCGCTGTCGGTCTCGGCCTCGGCGCGGCCCTGGTCCTCGGCGGGGTGGGCATCGGGCGGGTGGTCGCCCAGGCCAGCGTCCCGCTGTCGGTGATGCCCAACGACGTGCTGCTGATCTTCTTCGACACCGTCACCGAGGCGATCAACGACCTGGCCACCGCCACCGTGCTACTGGCGATCATCGTGGCCGTGGTGGCGTGGCTGGCGGCGCCGTTCCGGGTCTCCGGTGCGGTTCGGGGCGCCTGGGGCGGCCTCACCGATGGCGCCCGGACGAGGGCGGACGCGCACGGTTTGACCACGGGGAGGGTCGGGGAGTGGCTGTACGCGCAGCGGGTGCTGCTGCGGGTAGCGGTCGGACTCGTCGCAGCCCTGGTGTTGGTGCTGAACCGGCCGCTGTCGGCGGGCCTCGTGATCGGCACCGCCGTCACCTCCCTGGTCGTCCTGCTCCTGCTGAGCCTGCTGGAGCGTCCGAGGGCTGTTGCGGAGGGCGCCGCGTGAGCACGGCCACCACCGGGGACACCGGTCCCGTCGAGCCCGCCGCGGGCTCCTTCGAGCGGCCGCTGCGGGTGGTCAGCGTCCTCGCCCACCCGTTCGTCTGGGCGTTCACCGGGACGGTGGGCGTGCTGGCCGCGCTGGCCATGGGCAACGCACTGGCAGCGATGGCCACCGTGGTGATGTCGGTGGTGATCGCACTGTTCTTCGCCCTCGCCCTGGATCCGCTGGTGCGGAGGCTGGAGAGGTACGGCCTGTCCCGCGGTCGGAGCATGGTCGTGGTGTTCGTCGGGCTCGGCCTGGTGATCGGTGGCCTGCTCGCCTACGTCGTGCCGGCGACGGTGCAGCAGGTGGTGAGCTTCGCCCAGGCTGTGCCGGGCTATCTCGCCGACATCCAGCAGTCGGCCTGGTTCAGGTCGTTCGCCTCCGCTGCGGGCGGGCAGGTGTTCTGGGAGTCACTGGTTGCCGAGGTGCAGGCGTGGCTGTCCAACCCGTCGCACATCTTCGCGATCGGCGGGGGAGTGCTCGCGGCCGGTGCGGGCCTGGTCACCGGCATTTCCGCGACCATGATCGTGATCGTCCTCACGATGTACTTCGTCGCGTCACTGGAGGACATGAAGCAGGGCCTCTACCTGCTGCTGCCCGCCTACCAGCGGCCGAAGGCCGCCGAGCTCACCGAGCAGATCACCGCCGCTGTGGGAGGGTTCGTCGGCGGCGGCATTCAGCTGTCGACCCTGAACGCCACCTTCTCGTTCATCCTGCTCGCCGTGCTCGGCGTCCCCTACGCGGTGATGCTCGCGTTCCTTTCGCTGTTCCTCACACTGATCCCGATGATCGGCTCGGTGCTGTTCTGGCTCGTCGCCACCTTCGTGTGCCTGTTGAGCTCCTGGCCGACGGCGCTGATCTTCGCGGTCGTCTACTTCGCCTACATGCAGGTCGAGGCCTACGTGATGACCCCACGGATCATGAACAAGGCTGTCGCGGTGCCCGGACCGCTGGTGTTGATCGGTGCGATGATCGGCGGCTCGCTGCTGGGGTTGCTGGGCGCGCTGATGGCCGTCCCGCTGACTGCGTCCGTGCTGCTGGTGGTGCGGGGCGTCTTCATCCCCAGGCAGAACGCCAGGACCTCCGCGGACGCCCATTCCGGATCCGAACCGGCCCCGACCGGGGAGCCCGCGGAGGATTAGGGTTCAGGGCGTGACCACGCGAGCTGATGTCCTGATCGGTGTCGACGAGCTCCCGGACGCGCTGGCGGCCGGTGCGCAGTTGCTGGACGTGCGGTGGAGCCTGGGCGAGCAGCCCGGCACCGGGTTCGGCCGCTACCTGCAGGGGCACCTTCCCGGAGCCCGGTTCCTCGACCTCGAGGCGGTCCTCACCGGGCCCACCGTGGACGCGACACTCGGCCGGCACCCGCTGCCCGACCCGATCCAGCTCGGCGCAGGCCTGGGCGCCCTCGGCATCGACCCGGCGCGCCCGGTCGTGGTGTACGACGAGCCCGGATCGTACGCCGCCGGCAGAGCCTGGTGGGTGCTCAGCTGGGCTGGCCTGGAGGCCAGGGTGCTCGACGGCGGCATCCGCGCGTGGCTGGCGTCCGGGCGTCCGCTGGAGACCGAGGAGCCGGACGTGGCAGTGGGCGAGCCGCTGGCGCTCACCACGAGCCAGTTGCCCACCATCGACGCGGACGGGATCGCGGCCTTCGACGGCATGCTGATCGACGTCCGTGCACCCGAGCGGTTCCGCGGGGAGACCGAGCCGATCGACCCGAGGGCCGGGCACATCCCGGGCGCGGTGAACCGTCCCGTCTCCGGCTTCTGGGACGCGGACGGCCTGCTGCCGTCCGCGGAGGAGCTGGCGGCGAAGCTGGACCTGCCGTCCTCGCCGGGAGCGGGCTCCCGCGTGGCCGTCTACTGCGGCTCGGGCGTCTCTGCCGCGCAGGCGATCCTCGCGCTGGCGTCCCTCGGTGTCGACGCCGCGCTCTACCCTGCGTCCTGGTCAGGGTGGTCGAGCGACCCGGGACGTCCGGTCGCGACCGGGGCCGCCTGATGCCGGCAGCGCTGGGTGCGTCGTCGGTGGTGACCACGCGCCTGGACCACATCCGGGCCAATCTGGCCGCGATCCGCGCCCGCGTGGGCGAGCGGCTCGTGCTCGCCGCGGTGAAGGCCGACGCCTACGGCCACGGCGCCGTCGCGGTCGCGCGGATGATCGAACGCACCGGGGCGGCCGACTGGCTCGGCGTCGCGACCACCTCGGAGGGACTCGAACTCCGGGACGCCGGCGTGGGGTTGCCCATCCTGAAGTTGTCCGTCGCCCGTGGCGAGGAGGTGTCGGCGGCGGTCGGGGCAGGGCTGACCCTGTGCGTGACCGACGCGGCGTCCATCGCGGAGGCTGGCGCTGCGGCGTCCGCACTCGGCACGACCGCGCGGGTGCACCTGAAGGTCGACACGGGCATGCGGAGAATCGGCTGCGAACCCGCCGAGGCGCCCGCGCTGGCCGGTCTCGCCGACGCGACGCCCGGGGTCGAGCTGGAGGGGCTGTTCTCGCACCTTCCGATCTCCGACTCCCCGCGCGGGGAGGAGTTCACCAGGGACCAGATCGCGCTGTTCCGCCGTACAGCCGACCGGGTGGAGGCCGTCCACGGTCCGGTCGTGAAGCACCTGGCCAACTCGGGGGCGGTGCTCGGCCACCCGGACGCGTGGCTGGACCTGGTCCGTCCCGGGATCATGGTCTACGGCGCGTATCCCGACCCTGAGGCCGCCCGGACGGTGGCACTGCTGCCCGGGCTGGAATGGCGCACCAGGGTGACCTTCACCAAGCAGGTGCGCGCCGGCGAGACGGTCGGTTACGGACGCACCTGGACGGCACCCGCCGACACCTGGATCGCGACCGTGCCGGTCGGCTACGGCGACGGGTACTCCCGGCTGCTCTCGAACCGCGGCCGAATGCTGATCGGCGGCCGGTCCTACCCGATCGCCGGCCGGGTCTGCATGGACCAGACCATGGTCGACCTGGGGACGGCGACCGACGTCGCTGTCGGCGACGAGGTGGTGCTGGTCGGGCGCAGCGGCGCAGAGGAGATCACCACGTCCGAGATCGCCGGGCTGATGGGCACCATCCCGTATGAGGTGACCTGCCTGATCACCGCCCGGGTCGCCCATACCTTCGTCGGTTGATGGCGGGTTGGCCGATAAGGGGACGGTTCTCCTTATCGGCCATGGACGAAAAGGAGAACCGTCCCCTTATCGGCCACACACGGCAGCCGTGACGCCGCTGCGGCCCGGCCGCGCTACTGGCGAGGGATGGACGCCTGGTGCCGGGCCACGAACTCGCGCTTGGCATAGCCGGCGAGCCCAAAGGTGAGCCAGCCGTCCACTGCGGCCCCGACCCCGCCGCCGACCAGCGGGATCCGTCGCACCACGACGACGGCGAGGTGCTTGCCGCCGAGGCGTCCGGCGAGCACGCCCATCACCCGCTCACTGATCCGCTGCTCCAGCGCGGGGTCGAACATCGGCGCTGTCGCGATCGCGAGAGGCGCGGCGGGCAGCTTCCCTTCGCTCACCAGCCGGCGCACCTCGTCGTCCCCGAGCATCGCCAGGGTGAGAGCGGCGCGCACGCGACGATCGTCCACGTCGTAGCCGCGCAGGTGCGCGATCCCCGCGATCATCCGGACGCTGAGCACGGCCAGTCCTGCGATGTTCGCGGGCAGGCCGACCGGCAGGGTGATCAGGCCGCCGACGCTGGTCAGGAAGCCCTGCATCGACGCCATCGAGACGTGGTAGCGGGCCAGGGAGTCGATGGCCTGTTCCCGGTCGCCCTTGGTCTGGAGGGAACGGGCCGCGGTGGCCTTCGCCCCGGGGAACGCCGGGCTTCCGTCGATCGCGAAATCCACAATGCTGCGCAGCAGGCCACCGGCGACCTCCGGGGTGCGGGTGACCAACTGTTTGCCGAAGTCACTGGCGGCGTTCGCCATCGGCGTTCCTCTCGCATGTGGACGCCCACCAGCCTAGACGCCAGGCGCAGGGACCAAGCCAGGGTGGTGACCCCGGGCTGACCCCGAGCCCGTCCCCGATGGGGTGTCGTGATCTGGCCGCTGGAGCCGCCTGAGGTGACCTGCGGGACGGATCGCGACGGGCGGGCGAGCCGATCGCGACACGCGGGCGGCGGGGCTGCTGTCAGGGGCGGCTGGCAGAATCGGTGCATGGCGCGGCGTCCGGGCATCTTCGGGCCGCCGGCGAGCTGGCCGGCGCAGGACCTGATCGCGTTCTCCGCCGAGTTCGACGAGACACTGGTGCTGGCCGCCTACGCGGAGGGCGTGTTCCCGATGCCCCTGCACTCCTCCGGGTTCGGGCAGATGGGCTGGTGGTCTCCGATGCGCCGGGGCGTCCTGCTGCCGGACGCGCTGCGAACGACCCGCTCGCTGCGCAAGTCGGCGAAGCACTACACCACCACCGTCGATGCCGCCTTCACGCAGGTGCTGGAGCGCTGCGCCGACCCGTCCCGACCCTTCGGCTGGATCGATGACGACATCCGCCGCGTCTACACCGCGCTGTTCGAGGCCGGCCACGTGCACTCGGTGGAGACCTGGGACGCTGCGGGCCGGCTCGTCGGCGGGTTGTACGGGGTCTGCCTCGGCGGGCTGTTCGCCGGCGAGTCGATGTTCCACGACCCCGTGTACGGGCGGGACGCGTCGAAGGTGGCCCTGGTCGCACTGGTCGATCTGCTCGACGACGAGCACGCCGAGGAGCGCGTCGTCGACGTGCAGTGGCAGACCGAACACCTGGCCAGCCTGGGCGTGATCGAGGTGGAGCGCGAGGAATACCTGGGCCTGCTGGCCGAGGCGCTGGCGGCGCCGCCGCCGGTATGGTCCGTCCGGGAGGGTGAGCATGCCTGAACTGCCAGAGGTCGAGGCCCTGCGCGGGTTCCTCACCCGCAGCTGTGTGGGACGCACGGTGGCGCGTACGGAGCTCGTCGCGTTTGCCTGCCTGAAGACCTTCCGGCTACCGCTGACCGCGCTGAACGGCCTGGAGGTGGACGGGGTCGAGCGCCGCGGCAAGTTCGTGTGCCTGTCCGTCGGCGGGTTCTGGCTGGTGTTCCACCTCGCCCGCGGCGGCTGGCTGACCTGGAAGGATGCGATGCCGGCGAAGCCGGCCCGTCCGGGACGCGGGCCGCTGGCGCTGCGCGTGATCTTCGACGACGACTCCGGCTTCGAGCTCACCGAGGCCGGCACGCAGAAGCGGCTCGCGGTGTACGTGGTGGACGCGCTCGACGAGGTTCCCGGCATCGTCACCCTCGGGCCCGACCCACTCGCGGAGGAGTTCACGCCGGCCGTGCTCGACAGCATCCTCGCCACGGCCGGACGCGGCCAGCTGAAGGGTGTCCTGCGCGACCAGCGGATCATTGCCGGCATCGGCAACGCCTACTCCGACGAGATCCTGCACGCCGCCCGGCTGAGCCCGTTCAAGCCGGCGAGCGGTCTGTCCGACGCCGAGCGGGAGACGTTGTACCACGCGATCCGCACCGAACTCGCCGACGCCGTCGCCCGCTCCGCGGGCCTGGCTGCGAGGGAACTCAAGGGAGACAAGAAGCTGAATCTTCGGGTCCACGGTCGCACCGGCCAGCCCTGCGGGGTCTGCGGCTCCACCATCGCAGAGGTGTCGTTCGCCGACTCCTCCCTGCAGTACTGCCCCGGTTGCCAGACCGGCGGCAAGCCCCTCGCCGACCGGCGGCTGTCGAGGCTGCTGAAGTAAGGGCACGGTCGCCGGGAGGACCTGCGTCCCTCTCGAGGGCGCGCCCGGACCAGGCGCCGGGACGTGGGCGGTGGTCCGGGCGGACCGGACTCGTGGTCGCATCGCGGACCGGGCGACCAGATAACGGTCTGGTCTCGAGCCCGGGCAGGGTGGGGCCCCTCCGGGCAACCCGGTAGCCTGCATTCGTCACGGTTCGGTGGGGGCGGAGATGAGGTCTGAGGTGGGCGGCGTGTGGGGCTGGCTGCGCCGCGCGATCGCCGTACCGTGGACCACCAACCACCGGCTCGGCCTGGGACTGATCGTTGCCGGCTCCGTGCTCACCCTCGCCGTCGCCTTCTGCGGGCCGTCCTCGGTTGCCCTGAAGCTCGGTCCACGAGACGGCTACCTGCCGCCCTGGTACCTCCCTGGCGGCGTGCTCACCCTCAACGAGTGGGTGTGCGTACCTGCCCTGTGGCTGGCACTGGTTGCCGGGGCGATCGGGATGTGGATCTGTTGGCGTGCGATCAACACCGGTTGGCGTCCGAACAACAGGAAACTGTTCGGCCTCGGCGCCCTGCTCAGCATCCTGACCAGCCTCGTTCCGCCGATGACCTCAGCGGACGTGCTGATGTACGCGGCCTACGGACGGCTGCAGGTGCTCGGCCTGAACCCCTACGACATCACCCCCGCAGAGATCTTCCGCCAGGAGTACGACCCGGTGCTGATCTGGACCGAGCGTCCCTGGCAGGACACGCCGAGCGTCTACGGCCCACTCGCGTCCGGCTCGCAGTGGCTGGCGGCATGGCTCGGCAACGGCAACATGCACGACACCGTGTTCTGGCTGCAGATGTTCGCGCTCCTTCCGTTCCTGGTGATCGGCGCACTCGCCGTCCTGCTCGCCCACGACAACCACAAGACCCAGACCCGGGCCGTGCTGTTCACGGTGCTCAATCCGCTGATGATCTGGTCGGTTCTCGCTGGGGCGCACAACGAGGCGTTCACCCTCGTGTTCGCGATCCTGGGGCTGTTCTTCATGCGGCGCAGCCCGTTCCTGGCCGGGATCGGCATCGGCCTGGCCGGGACGGTGAAGGTGTCGCTCGTGTTCTACGGCATCGCCATGGCCTGGGGCTACCGCCGCGACTGGCGCAAGCTGCTGCAGCTCGTCCTCGGCGCAGCGATCCCGCTGGCCATCGCGTACGGCCTGCTCGTGCCGCAGGCACTGCTCGCCGCGGGCCGCAACACCGGCTACATCTCGGCCGGCTCGTGGGCGCCGTGGCTGCAGTGGGCGCTCACGCCGATCTTCGGTGACCTGCCGACCCGCGGCTTCATCGGCTGGGCGGGTTGGGTGATGATGGTCATCGTCATCTGGATGCTGTCCCGCGTGATGCCGTGGCGACTCGTTCCTGGCGTCCCCGACCACCACGACCCGCGCCGCGACCCGCTGACGATCGCCGTCCGGACGGCCGCGATCCTCACCGCGTCCTGGCTGGTCACCTCGCCGTACACGCTGAGCTGGTACGACCTCACCACCTGGGTGCCGCTCGGCCTGTTGGCGGTGTCCCGGCTGGACGTGCTGATGATCTGGCGGGGCCTGTGGCTCTCGATCGCCTATGTGACCGGACGCTCGGTGCAGTTCAGCGAACCGATGCAGTCTGTGGCTGCCGTGATCAGGGACGGCCTGTGCTCCGGCGCACAGATCCTCGTGCTGGTGGCGATCGTGCACTGGTGGTGGACGTGGGGCCACGAACTCCCCAGGCAGCCGGCGTGGCTGCGCAGGGCGCGGCAGCGGGAGGAGTCGGCGCCGGTCGGCTGATCCGCGTCCGGCGCAGCGGCCGGACGCGCTGGTACTCCGCCCTTCCCTCCGGCGGTCGCCGCCAGGGCGGTCGTCGGCTGATCCTCCACGGCACACCACTACGCTGAGCGGGTGCTCGGATACTTCGGACCCGCAGGGACCTTCACCCACCAGGCGCTGCTGACCATCTCCACCGATGAGGCCATCCCCTTCGCCACGGTCGGTGAGGCCCTCGACGCGGTGCGCTCGGGTGCGGTCGAGGCGGTCATGGTCCCGATCGAGAACTCGGTCGAAGGCGGGGTGTCGGCGACGCTGGACACTCTGGCCGCCGGCCGCCGGCTGATGATCGTCCGCGAGGTGCTGGTGCCGGTGCAGTTCAATCTGTACGCCCGGCCGGGCACGGCGCTGGCGGACGTTCGCCGCGTGATCACCCACCCGCACTCGGCAGCGCAGACCCGTGGCTGGATGGCGGCGAACCTGCCCTCGGCAGTGGTGGTCGAAGGAGGCTCGAACGCCGCGTCCGCCATCGAGGTGGCCGATCCGCGCTCCCGGTTCGACGCGGCGATCTGCGGCCAGATCGCGGGCGAGATGTACGGCCTGGAGGCAGTAGCCACCCGGATCGCAGACAACGACAGCGCGGTGACCCGATTCGTGCTGGTGACGCGTCCCGCCGAGCCGCCCGTCCGCACCGGGGCCGACAAGACCACGCTCGTCGCGTACATGCACACGGACCACGCCGGCGCCCTGCTGGAGATCCTCGAGCAGTTCTCCGGGCGTGGCGTCTCGCTGTGCCGGATCGAGTCGCGGCCGACCAAGACCGGGATGGGCAACTACTGCTTCAGCATCGACGCCGAGGGCCACCTGCGGGACCCGCGCGTTGCCGAGGCGATGCTCGGCCTGCACCGGATCTGCTCCGAGGTGATCTTCCTCGGCTCGTACCCGCGCGCGGACGGCATCCGGCCCACGATCGCCCGCGGCTTCGCCGACGCCGACTTCGAGGCTGCGGTCGAGTGGTACGCGTCCCTGGTGCACCCCGGGGACGCCTGAGCCACCCGTCCGGGCGCGGTGCCGCTGGAGCCACCCCGGATTCCTGCTCGCTGCCACTCGTCCGGCGGCAGCGGGATGGAGTGGGTCCGCGTCCGCGGAACTAGTCTGAGGGCCGTGCACACGACCACTGAACGGCTTCCCGGCCTGACCCTGACCACCCTCACCCTCGACGTCCCGCTGGACCACACTGACCCCGGCGGCGTGCAGATCGAGGTGTTCGCCCGAGTCGCCACCGCGGAGGACGGCGCGGGCAAGCCCTACCTCGTCTTCCTCCAGGGCGGACCCGGGCACGAGGCGCCGCGTCCGACGGGCGTGCCGGGCAACCCGCCGTGGCTCGCCCGCGCGCTGCAGGACTACCAGGTGGTCATGCTCGACCAGCGTGGCACCGGACGCTCCACGCCGATCTCGTCCCGCGTTGTCAGGGATGAAGACACCGTGCGGGCCGAGCTGGCCGGCCCGCTCGCCGGGCTGGAAGCGCCCGCGCAGGCCGAGTGGCTGCGCCACCTGCGGGCCGACGAGATCGTCAACGACGCGGAGCGGGTGCGCGAGGCGCTCGGTGCGAGCCAGTGGACGGTGCTGGGCCAGTCCTTCGGCGGGTTCACCACGCTGCACTACCTGTCCACGCATCCGGAGTCGCTCGCCGGGGCCCTGGTCACCGGCGGGCTGAGCGCCGTCCAGCACCCGGTTGACGATATCTACGCTGCGACCTGGCAGGTCATGATCGCGAAGTCGGAGGACTTCTACCGGCGCTTCCCCGGCGACCGCGACCGCGTCCGCGAACTCTCCGCGCTGTGCGCGGAGGGCCGGATCAGCCTGCCCAACGGCGATCTCGTCTCCCCCGAACGGTTCCGCACGATCGGGCACCGGCTCGGCATGCAGTCCGGCGCGGAGGCCGTGCACTACCTGCTGGGCCTCGACCACACCTCGTCCGCTTTCGCCCACGATCTCGCCGGCGCGCTGCCGTTCGAGGCCCGCAACCCGTTGTACGCGGTGCTGCACGAGTCCAGCTACGCCGACGGTGTCGCGACCCGCTGGTCGGCCGAGCGGACTATGCCCGATCGGGTGCGGGAGGACGTCACCCTGCTCGGCGGCGAGCACATCCATCGCAGTGTGTTCGCCGAGGACGCGGGGTTGCGTCCATTCGCCGACGTGGCCGACCTGCTCGCAGAACACGAGTGGAATCAGCTCTACTTCCCCGAGCGGCTCGCCCGGGCCGACGTGCCGGTGGCGGCGGCGGTGTACCACGCGGACGCCTACGTCCCGGTCGGGTTCTCGCTGGAGACCGCGGCCCTGCTGCCCGACTGCCGCACCTGGGTGACCAGCGAGTACGAGCACAACGGCCTGCGCATGGACACCGCTGTGCTCGACCACCTGATCGGCCTGCTGAAGGGACGCCGCTGGCTCTGACCCCCACCGACCCGGTGGTGGCCGAAAAGGGGACGGTTCTCGTTTTCGTCCATGGACGAGAAGGAGAACCGTCCCC
>CAYNLD010000017.1:21805-61198 GCA_964397985.1 uncultured Propionibacteriaceae bacterium
TTCTCGGCCATCCCCTTCTCGGCCATCCCCTTCTCGGCCATCCCCTTCTCGGCCATCCCCTTCTCGGCCAGTGACCGCACCGACAGTGCGTGCGGGTCATTCCGGTGCGGGCGATAGGCTTTCCGATCGTGATCGACCCGAGACTGCTGCGCACCGACCCCGACCGCATCAAGCGCTCCCAGGTGGCGCGCGGCGAATCGACCGAGCTGGTCGACGAGCTGGTCGCCGCGGACGAATCGCGCCGCGCGGCGATTGTCGAGTTCGAGACCCTGCGTGCCGAGCAGAAGGACCTCGGCAAGCAGGTGGCCCGCGCGCGGGGCGAGGAGAAGGCCGCCGTGCTCGCGCGGACGAGGGAGCTCGCCGGGCAGGTCAAGACCGCGCAGGCGGACGCCGATGCCGCCGGCGCGCGCTTCGAGGAGCTGTTCAAGCAGCTGCCGAACCTCGTCATCGACGGCGTCCCGACCGGTGGCGAGGACGACCTCTACGTGATCGAGACCGTCGGCACCCCGCGCGACTTCGCGGCCGAGGGCATCGAAGTGAAGGACCACATCGAGATCGCAGAGGGGCTGGCTGCGATCGACATGGAGCGCGGCGCCAAGGTGTCCGGTGCCCGCTTCTACTTCCTCACCGGTCCCGGCGCCCAGCTGGAGATCGCCCTGCTGAACCTGGCCATGGCGAAGGCGGCCGAGTGGGGCTTCACACCGATGATCCCGCCCGCGCTCGTCCGCCCGTCCGCGATGGAGGGCACCGGCTTCCTTGGCCAGGCCGCCGACGACGTGTACTACCTGGAGAAGGACGACCTGTACCTGGTCGGCACCTCCGAGGTCGCGCTGGCCGCCTACCACTCCGAGGAGATCCTGGACGCGGCCACGCTGCCCCGGCGGTACGCAGCGTTTTCGCCGTGCTACCGCCGCGAGGCCGGTTCCTACGGCAAGGACACCAAGGGCATCTTCCGCGTGCACTGGTTCGACAAGGTGGAGATGTTCGTCTACTGCGCCCCCGAGGATGCCGAGGAGTGGCACCAGAAGCTGCTGGGCTTCGAGAAGGAGTTCATCCAGCTGCTGGAGATCCCGTTCCAGGTGCTCGACGTCGCCTCCGGAGACCTCGGCCTGAGCGCGGCGCGGAAGTACGACTGCTACGGCTACGTGCCGAGCCAGGGTCGCTACCGCGAGATCACCTCCACCTCGAACTGCACCGAGTTCCAGGCCCGCCGGCTGAACATCCGGATCCGGGACGAGAACGGGGTGCGCCCCGCGGCCACCCTGAACGGCACCCTGTGCTCGATGGCCCGCCCGATCATCATGCTGCTGGAGAACCACCAGCAGGCGGACGGCTCGGTGTACGTCCCGGTCGCGCTGCGGCCGTTCCTCGGTGGACGGGAGTACCTGCGTCCCGGCGAGTGAGCCGGTGGTTCCGCGCCGGGGCCACGCTACGTGACCGAACGCAGGCACCCGGGGCTGGCTCCGGGCCAGGCAGGGGGCGTTCGGCGTCCGCGCGACGTTCCCTCGTCGTTCACGAGGCTGTCACCGGCGCGAGCTAGCCTTGTGGGCAAGATGAAGAACAGTGAACTGGCGGCTTGGAGGCCGCGAGTGGTGGCACTGGATATCGACGGGACGCTCGTCGATCACGAGGGAGTGCTACCCAACGAAGTACGCCGATCGGTTCGGCGAGTCACGGCGGCCGGGGTTCCGGTCGTCCTCACGACGGGACGCAGTTGGCATGCCACGCGTCCGGTTTTCGAACAACTGGGGCTGCCCAACGGCCCCGTCGTCGCATCCAATGGCGCGGTGACGGTCGACTTCCCGCCCTTCGAGGTGCGGCAGGTCGTCACGTTCAACCCCGCCGACGTGATCTCGAGGGTGCTCCGCGAGCACCCGAGCGCCGCGATCGCCGCAGAGGTGGTCGGGCAGGGCTACCGGGTGACGAAGCAATTCCCGGACGGTGATCTCACCGGGCAGATCGAGGAGGTCAGCGTCGAAGACCTGGCCGGAACCGACGTCACCCGGATCGTTGTCCGCGACCCGGAGTCCTCCGACGTGGAGTTCATCGACCTGGCGCAGCGCCTCGGCCTGCACGGGGTCAGCTACTCGGTGGGCTGGAGCGCGTGGCTCGACATCGCCCCTGCGGGCGTGAACAAGGCTTCTGCGCTGGCCGGCGTGGTGGCCGAACTCGGCTGCACCGCTGCCGATGTGCTGGCGATCGGCGACGGCCGCAACGACGTCGAGATGCTCACCTGGGCCGGACGCGGGGTCGCCGTCGGCGACGCCTGTGCCGAGGTGCAGGCGGCCGCCGACCACGTCACGGCGTCCTTCGCCGAGCACGGCACGGCGGTCGAGCTCGACCGCTGGTTCGGTGCCCGCCGGGCGAGTCGACGGATATCGGAGCCGAGCACGCTCGCATCCTGACCGCGGCGGACCGCGACTGGTACGCGGGCCGGTTCCCGCGGTGACAGGCTGGGCACATGGAGGAGTTCCTGACCGCCCGCCTGCTACTGCGGCGCTTCCTTCCCTCTGACGGGCCGGCGCTCCACGCCTACCTGTCGTTACCTGAGGTGGTGCGCTACGAGCCGTACCCCGTGCAGTCCGCAGAGGACTGTGAGCGGCTCGCGGCCGAGCGGGCGGCCCGCGACGACCTCTGGGCCGTGTGCCTGCGCGCTTCCGGCGACCTGATCGGGAACCTGTACCTCCACCGCGAGGAGCCGCGGGCGTGGCGTACCTGGACCCTCGGCTATGTGCTCCACCCCGGTCACTGGGGTCAGGGCTACGCATCGGAGGCTGCATCCACACTGGTCACGGCCTGCTTCGAGCGCCGGGGTGCGCACCGGGTCACGGCCGGCTGCGACCCGAGGAACGCGGCGTCCTGGCGGCTGCTGGAGCGCCTCGGTTTCCGCCGCGAAGGCCATTTCCGGGCAAATGCCTCGTTCACGTCCGACGCGGAGGGCAACCCGGTCTGGCACGACAGCTACCTCTACGCCGTGCTCGCCGATGAGTGGCGGGCGCACACCGGCCTGTCCCGCTGAGAGGGAACTGCGTCCTACAGGGCGAGACGGCTACCCTGAACCGGTACATCGATTCCAGGGGGTCCGAAGTGGTGCATCCCTATCTGCGTGAGCCCGAGTTCATCACGCAGCTCAAGGACGGCACGGTCAAGCAGCTGAACCCGTTCAGCGGTACGGAGGTGTGGACGGTGGCCGGGCGCGGCAATCGCCCGCTGAACATCGTCCTGCCCGACCCGATGCCGCTCGACCCCGCGCAACACGGCAAGCACTGCGCCTTCTGCGAGGGGCGCTACCTCGACACCCCGCCGGAGAAGTCGCGGGTGATCCGGCTGCCCGACGGTGCCTGGGAGACCCGCTACCGCACCCCTGCGGAGGAACTGGACGCGACCGTCGCGGAGTTCCGGCGGGTCCCGAACCTCTTCGAGATCCTGTCCTACGACTACTGGCACCTCAACTACGGCTACGAGCTGCCCGCCCGGGTCCGCGACCGCAAGACCGCCTACCTGGACTCTGCGGCCGGCCGCGCGCACGTGCTGGCGGTCGTCCGTGCCAAGCTGCGCGCCGGAGGGCGCACCGACGAGGTGATCGACGCCCTCGGCGAGGATGGTCAGCTTGAGGCCGCGTCCGGGTTCTTCGGGGGCGGCCACGACGTGGTGATCGCGCGGCGGCACTTCGTGGACGGCGCCACCGACAACACCCAGCTGGCCTCCTCGGGCACCCTCACGCCGGACGAGCACGAGCGGTTCATGTCGTTCACGGTCGAGTCGACGGCTGCGCTGTTCGACCTGAACCGGTACGCCCGCTACGTCGCGGTGTTCCAGAACTGGCTGCGTCCGGCCGGCGCGTCCTTCGATCACCTGCACAAGCAGCTGGTGGCGATCGACGAGCGGGGCGTCCAGCACGAACAGGCGATGGAACGCCTGCGCGGCAACCCGAACATCTACAACGAGTACGGCTCGAACTACGCCGCCTACAAGAACCTGGTGGTCGCAGAGAACGATCACGCGATCGCTTTCGCCGGCTTCGGGCACCGGTATCCGACCATCGAGATCTACTCGAAGTCGGAGGCGCCGGATCCGTGGAACCACACGCCGGAGGAGTTGCGGGCCGTCTCCGACCTGGTGCACGCCATGCACGCGGCCACCGGGGTGGCGGTGCCGTGCAACGAGGAGTGGCACTACCGTCCGATCGACACCGATCTGGCCATGCCGTGGCGGGTGATGCTGAAGTGGCGCAACTCCACCGTCGCCGGTTTCGAGGGCGCGACGAAGATCTACCTGAACACGATCGATCCCTACGCTCTGCGGGACCGGATCGTGCCGCAGTTGTTCGCGCTGCGTGACCAGCGCAGGATCGCCGACATGAGGATCGCCACCGAGTGCCCGTGCCGGCCGAACTCCCTGCGCTACCGGGCGAACCGCGGCTGACGGCCGCCGTCCGCGGTGTCGCGATTCGGCCACCTGACACAGCCGGGGTGACAGCGGAGGCGCGCGGGTCGATCCGGGCGGACGGATCGCGTCACCTGTTGGCGCAGCGGCGCCGATCGGGTCTAGCGTCGGAGGCATGACGCACACGCTCAACGATGGGCATTCCCTGCCCGCCATCGGCTTCGGCACCTACCCGCTCGGCGGCCCGACCGGGGTCGAGGCAATGGCGAGCGCGCTGCGCCAGGGCTATCGGCTGATCGACTCCGCGGTGAACTACGAGAATGAGGGTGCGGTGGGTGAGGCCGTGCGCCGTTCGGGTGTGCCGCGCGAAGAGATCGTCGTCACGTCCAAGCTGCCCGGACGCCACCATGCCTACGGTGAGGCGAAGATCTGCGTGTACGAATCGCTGTATCGGATGCAGCTCGACCACATCGACCTCTACCTGATCCACTGGCCCAACCCGGGCGTGGACCGCTACGTCGAGGCATGGCAGGCGCTGGTCGACCTGCAGCGTGACGGCGTGCTGCGCTCGATCGGCGTGAGCAACTTCCTGCCCGACCACCTCGACCGGATCATCGCCGAGACCGGCGTCACCCCCGCCGTGAACCAGGTCGAGCTGCACCCGTTCTTCCCGCAGGAGCTGCAGCGCCAGGTGGACGCGGAGCGCGGCATTCGCACCGAGGCGTGGAGCCCGCTCGGTCGCGCTCAGGAGATCATGCATGACCCGGTGATCGCCGGAATCGCGGACGCGCACGGCCGCACCCCCGCGCAGGTGGTGCTGCGCTGGCACCTGCAGCTCGGCACCATCCCGCTGCCCAAGGCGGCATCGGCGAGCCGCCAGCTGGAGAACCTGTCCGTGTTCGACTTCGAGCTGGACGCGGCGCAGGTGGCTGCGATCACCGCGCTCGGACGTCCCGACGGGCGGCTCTTCAATGCCGACCCGGCGACGCACGAGGAACTCTGAACCCTGCGTCGTCGAGGGCCAGCCCTGGCGCCGAGGGCTCGACCCCTGGGCCAGGTTCCCGGCGCCAAGGTTGGCCTTGGGCGAGCGACACTTTCTGGTCGTCTGGTAGCCGGGATCGGGCGTAGCGGACGCGGGCCCTGTTCGGCGTCCGACTGCGGCGCGAGACTGGGGACGCCGCGACGGACGCAGGCCGCGGTAGGAGGCCAGCATGATCGCGATCGTTGCAGCGCTGCCCGGAGAGCTCTCCGCCATCGAGGCAGCCGCATCCGCCGAAGGGCCGCTGACCACCCGCAGGGTGGCCGGCCGTGACCTGCACGCCGGGACCCTGTGCGGCCGCCCGGTGCTGCTGGCGCTGTCCGGGGTGGGGAAGGTGGCGGCGGCGTCCACGGCGACCCTGCTGGTCGAGCAGGCCACCGCGGTGATCCTGGTCGGTACCGCCGGAGGGATCGGCGCCGGAGTGGAGCCCGGTGACGTGGTGGTGGCGGCCGAGCTCATGCAACACGACCTGGACGCGCGTCCGCTGTGGGACCGCTGGGTGGTGCCCTCTCTCGGCCTCTCGCACATCCCGGCGGACAAGGCGCTCACCGCGGCGCTCGCCGCGGCCGCCGAGGTCGTGATCGGCGAGCACGGTGCCGACCTCGCCGCCCTCGGCCTCGGCACGCCGCACTGGCACCTCGGCACGATCGCCTCCGGTGACACGTTCGTCGCCACCGCGGAGGACTCGACGCGGCTGCGCCGCGACCTGCCCGGCACGCTCGCGGTGGAGATGGAGGGTGCGGCGATCGCCCAGGTCTGCCACACCGCGGGCGTTCCGTTCGCGGTGGCCCGCACGATCTCGGACCGCGCCGACCACGAGGCGAGCATCGACTTTCCGAAGTTCCTGGAGCGGATCGCTGCTCCCTACGCCCGCGACCTGGTCGTCACCGCACTGCCCTGGTGCCCCTGAGGCCAGCCGCACCCCTGCCGGTGCGCGAAGCGGACGGCCGGCGGTGCCACCAAGGTCGGTGACGTCGCCCCGCGCCCCTTCAGCCTGCGCTGCCGCTCAAGCCGTCCACGCGGGCGCGTGCGATCACAACCATCAGCGACGGGTCGAGGGCATTGAGCTGTGCGGTGAGGTCGGGCGGCAGGGCGAGCCCGGCCCGCCCGGCGTGACCGAGCAGCGTCTCGACCAGCTGCCGGTCGGACTGCGGGGCGGTGCCGGTGGTCAGTTCCGGGACGCCGGGGACCAGCCGGGCCAGGCGCTCGGCGACCTCGTGGTACGTCGCTGCCGGCAGCGCGGCGGGAGGCGTCGAGGCGGCGTTCACCGGACGGCTGGTCGGTGCCAGCGGCCAGCCGGAGCCGGACGACTGCCGGACGGCGGCGGAGGCCTCCCGCCCCGGCTGCGCGCCAAGTTCAGCGACCGTGCGACGCAGTGAACGGATCTCGTCGAGGAGCACCTGGTGCTCCCTTCCCAGCGCGGCGAGGATCACCCACACCACCGCAGCGAGGGCGCCGACGGCGAAGCTGAGGTTCGCCGCCCCGAACAGGAAGGCCACGCGCGTGGGGTGCTCGCCGTCCTCCAGGTTGCTGGCGGTGATCACAGCCGCCAGCCAGAACGCGAGGGAAAGCACCAGGGCGCCGGCCGACGTCCGCCCGATCACGGTCCTCAGGTTGTTCTCGGGCACCGCACCTCCTCCTTCCCCGACACGAACCCGGCTGCGTCCCCGGCTGACCGGGGCGGGGTTGACCGGTCGGCCTGTCGGCAGCCGTTCGGGAATGAGCGGGAGCCCACGCGGATGCCACGCTCAGGCGCGGCTCGGCCCCTCCCAGAGGTTGATCCCTGCGTCCACGGCGTGCTGGTCGATCGCGGCCAGCTCCTCCGGGGTGAAGAACGGGTTCTCCAGCGCCCGCAGGCTGTCCTCCAGTTGCGCCACGCTGGACGCGCCGATCAGCGCGGAGGAGACCCGCTTGTCGCGTAGCACCCAGGCGATCGCCATCTGGGCCAGGGACTGGCCGCGGCCCTCGGCGAACTCGTTCAACTCCTTGATGTGGGCGAGGTTCGCCTCGTTCAGCCAGTGGGTGGAGAACGACTTGTGCTGGGACGCGCGGGAGCCCTCCGGCACCCCGTCCAGGTACTTGTCGGTGAGCAGGCCCTGGGCCAGCGGCGAGAACGCGATGCAACCCATTCCGGTCTCGTCCAGCGCGTCGAACAGGTCGCCCTCGATCCAGCGGTTCAGCATCGAGTAGGACGGCTGGTGGATCACCAGCGGCGTACCGAGGGCGCGGGCGATCGCGACGGCCTCGCGCGTGCGGCGTCCGGAGTAGGACGAGATGCCCACGTACAGGGCCTTGCCCTGCCGGACGGCCGCGTCCAGAGCCAGCATCGTCTCCTCCAGCGGCGTGGAGGGGTCGAAGTGGTGGTGGTAGAAGATGTCGACGTAGTCCAGGCCCATCCGCGCCAGGGACTGGTCGAGGGACGCGAGCAGATACTTCCGCGACCCCAGGTCGCCGTACGGGCCGGGCCACATGTCCCAGCCGGCCTTGCTGGAGATGATCAGCTCGTCACGGAACGGCCGGAAGTCCTCCCGGAAGTGGCGGCCGAAGTTCGTCTCCGCCGCGCCGTAGGGCGGGCCGTAGTTGTTGGCGAGGTCGAAGTGCGTGACGCCCAGCTCGAACGCCCGGCGCAGCGTGGCGCGCTGGTTGGCGAACGGCACGTCGTCGCCGAAGTTGTGCCACAGGCCCAGCGAGATGGCAGGGAGCTTCAGTCCACTGCGGCCCACCGCCCGGTAGGGCATGCGTCCGTCGTAGCGGGCGGGATCGGGGGAGTAGGTAGCCAGGATGTCCACGTCGGGCCTTTCTGTCCCCTGCATCGTATTCGGCAACGGCGCTCCGGTTCAGCACTCGATGACATTCAGGGCCAATCCGCCGCGTGCGGTCTCCTTGTACTTCACACTCATGTCGGCGCCGGTCTCACGCATGGTCTTCAGTACCGAGTCGAAGCTGACGATGTGCCGTCCGTCGCCGCGCAGCGCTGTCCGTGCCGCGGTCACGGCCTTCACCGCCGCGATCGCGTTGCGTTCGATGCAGGGGATCTGCACCAGCCCGCCGACGGGGTCGCAGGTGAGGCCGAGGTTGTGCTCCATGCCGATCTCCGCGGCATTCTCCACCTGGCCAGGAGTTCCGCCGAGTACGTCCGCCATTCCGGCGGCCGCCATCGAGCAGGCTGCGCCGATCTCGCCCTGGCACCCCACCTCGGCGCCGCTGATCGAGGCCAGCTCCTTGATCACCACCCCGATCGCGCCGGCGCTGAGCAGGAATCGGACCACTCCCTCGTCGGTGGAGCCGTGCACGAATCGGCGGTAGTACATCAACACTGCTGGCACGACACCGGCGGCGCCGTTGGTCGGGGCGGTCACGACGCGTCCGCCGGACGCGTTCTCCTCGTTGACGGCGAGCGCGTACAGGGTGATCCAGTCCATGCCGCGTAGCGGATCGGTGGTGTCCACCTCGACCTCGAGGCGGTGCAGCAGCTCGGGCGCCCTCCGGCGCACCTTGAGGCCGCCGGGAAGCACACCCTCAGTGGTCATGCCACGGTGGATGCACTCCTGCATCACCGACCAGATCTCCAGCAGGCCGGCGTCGATCTCGGCGTCGGTGCGCCGCACTCTCTCGTTCTCCCGCATCAGCCGGGCCACAGAGAAGCCGGTCTGCTCACACCGGGCCAGCAACTCGGCACCGCTGGCGAACGGGTAGGGCACCGGGGTGGCGTCCGGGACGATCCGGTCCGGGCCGGTCTGGGAGGAGTCCAGCACGAAGCCGCCACCCACGGAGTAGTAGGTGCGCCGGGCGAGCTCCGCGCCGGCGGCGTCCGCCGCGGCGAAGACCATGCCGTTGGCGTGGACGGGTAGCGCCCGGCTGTGGTTCAGCACGACATCGGCGTCAGGGTCGAAGTCGATCGTGGGTCCGTCGGCGAGGTGGAGCCGCCGGGTCGTCCGTACCTGCTCGACCAGCGGACGCACCGCCACCGGGTCGACCGTCGCCGGGCTGTGGCCGGCCAGGCCCAGCACCACAGCGGGCACGCTGCCGTGTCCGCGGCCGGTGGCGCCCAGCGAGCCGAACAGCTCCACCCTGACCGCAGCGACCCGGCTGAGCAGGCCGTCCCCGGCAAGGGAGGCGACGAAGCGCTCGGCGGCCTTCATCGGTCCGACGGTGTGGGAGGAGGAGGGGCCGATGCCGACCCGGAACAGATCGAAGACGCTCAGCGCCATACCTCGACACTATCCTGTTCCGGCCTCGGCACGGCCGGCCACACCGGGGCCGCGCCCGACCATGACGGACGCGCCGGATCAGGCCTGATTCGACGGGAACCCCGGCGCGCACGGACGCGGAGGTCGCCGCGGCTTTCCGCGCTGTGCACAGTGGGCGCGGGATGGGAAACTTGGCCCATGGATGCCAGAGAAAGCGCCCTCCTCGAGTCGCTGCACACCGGTGTGTTCATCAACGGTGAATGGCGGGAGTCCTCCACCGGCGCCCGCTTCGGCGTCGACGACCCGGCCACCGGCCAGCAGCTGACCACCGTCGCCGACGCCTCGCCGGAGGACGCCATGGCCGCCCTCGACGCGGCGGCGGCGGCTCAGGACGCCTGGGCTGCGACCGCTCCGCGGGTCAGGGGCGAGATCCTGCGGACGGCGTTCGAGGCGATCACCGCCCGCACCGAGGACTTCGCGCTGCTGATGACGATCGAGATGGGCAAGGCTCTGCCCGAGGCGCGCGGCGAGGTCGCCTACGGCGCGGAGTTCCTGCGCTGGTTCAGCGAGGAGGCGCCCCGGATCGCCGGGCGCTACCAGACCGCGCCGGACGGGAAGACGCGGTTCATGGTGCTGCGCAAGCCGGTCGGCCCGAGCCTGCTGATCACCCCCTGGAACTTCCCGCTGGCGATGGCCACCCGTAAGGCCGGCGCCGCGATCGCCGCCGGCTGCACGATGGTGATCAAACCCGCCCAGCTGACGCCGTTGACCACCCTGCTGTTCACGCAGGTGATGGTGGACGCGGGGCTGCCCGCGGGCGTCCTGAACGTGATCCCGACCACCAGGGCGGGCGCCACCACCGGTCCGCTGCTGGCCGACCCGCGGCTGCGCAAGCTGTCCTTCACCGGCTCGACCGAGGTGGGCGTCCGGTTGCTGCAGCAGGCCGCGCCGAACGTGCTGCGCACGTCCATGGAGCTGGGTGGCAACGCGCCGTTCCTCGTCTTCGCCGACGCGGACCTGGACGCGGCCGTCGAGGGCGCGCTGGCCGCCAAGCTGCGCAACATCGGCGAGGCGTGCACGGCGGCCAACCGGTTCTACGTGCAGCGCGAGGTGGCCGGGGAGTTCTCCCGGCGGCTCGCCGAGCGGTTCGCGGCCAAGCGGGTGGGACGCGGCACGGAGGACGGCGTCGAGATCGGCCCGCTGATCGACGAGCGCAGCCGGGACAAGGTGCACGGGCTGGTCACCGACGCGGTCGCCCGTGGTGCGACGGTCGTCACCGGCGGCTGCGCTGTGGACGGGCCGGGCTGGTTCTACTGCCCGACCGTGCTCTCCGACGTTCCCGCGGACGCGACCGTCGCGACCGAGGAGATCTTCGGCCCGGTCGCCCCGATCGTCACCTTCGACACCGAGGACGAGGCGGTCGCGCTGGCGAACTCGACACCGTTCGGGCTGATCGCCTACGCCTACACCACCGACCTGAACCGGGCGCTGCGGCTGCCCGAGCGGATCGAGTCGGGCATGCTCGGCCTGAACGCCGGCGTGATCTCGAACCCGGCCGCACCGTTCGGCGGCGTGAAGCAGTCCGGCCTCGGCCGGGAGGGTGGCTTCGAGGGGATCGACGAGTACCTGTCCACGATGTACGTCGGCATCCCCAGCCCGTTCTGACCACAGTGTGGCCGACGGAGAACCGTCCCCTTTCCGTCCACCTGGCCGAAAAGGGGACGGTTCTCCTTCGGCCACCGGGCAGTTGCTGCTGGCCCGGGGCGTGGTAGTGCTGGCACTACGTCCGGTGTCGCCCGGGCGCCATCGAGCAGGGAACCCGCCGCGTCTAGCGTGATCGGGTGACGACAACGACGACTGCCCCTGCGCCCACCGACCAGATCGCCTCGGCGACCGGACTGACCAAGACCTACGGCACCGGAGAGGCCCAAGTGCACGCCCTCGCCGGCGTCAGCATCGGCTTCGGCCGCGGTTCGTTCACGGCGGTGATGGGCCCGTCCGGCTCCGGCAAGTCCACCCTGATGCACTGCCTTGCCGGGCTCGACCGCCCGACCTCCGGTGAGGTCGTCCTCGGTGGCCAGGTGATCACGCAGCTGTCGGACCGCGAGCTAACCGCCGTCCGCCGCGACCGCGTCGGGTTCGTGTTCCAGGCGTTCAACCTGCTGCCCACGCTCACGGCGGAGCAGAACATCCTGCTGCCCCTCGAGCTCGCCGGACGCCGCGTCGACCGCGACCTCCTCACCGGACTGGTCGACTCGCTGCGCCTGGGCGATCGGCTCACACACCTGCCGTCCCAGCTGTCCGGGGGGCAGCAGCAGCGAGTCGCGATCGCCCGGGCCCTGATCACCCAGCCCGCCGTGGTGTTCGCCGACGAGCCCACCGGAGCGCTCGACTCCACCTCCAGCCACCAACTGCTGAACTACCTGCGGCACACCAGCCAGGTAATGCAACAGACCATCGTGATGGTCACCCACGACCCCAACGCCGCCGGTTACGCCGACCGCACGGTGCTGCTGTCGGACGGCCGGCTCGTCGACGACCTGGTTGCCCCCACCCCGGACGTGGTGCTGGCCGCGATGAAGAAGCTGGGCGCCTGATGCTCCGCCAGGCATGGTCCGAGGTGCGCCACCATCCCGGACGGTTCCTCTCCACGATCATCGCGATCGCGATCTCTGTGGCGTTCCTTGCCGGCTCCGCGGTGCTCGTGGCCACCGAGGGCCAGGCGCAGGGCAAGGCGATGAACGTCTCCCTCGCCGTGGCCGACGTGGTGGTCACGACCCCAAGGGACGGCTCAGCGAAGGGCGTCGGCGAGGCGATCTCCGGCACCGCAGGGGTCGCCGTCGCGGCACCCGTCCTCTCCACGACCGAAGTGGTCACCGCCGGGGTGGTCTCGGAGGGGATCAGCTTCGTCAATGTGCCGCCGGAGGGCCTGCGCTGGGCCTCCCTGACGGCGGGACGCTGGCCGTCCGCCGCGAACGAAGTCGTGCTCTCCGGTGGCGCGGCGGGGGCACTGGGCATCTCCGTCGGCGGTCAGCTCACCGTGTCCGGACGCGAACAGAGCCTGTCGGTCGTCGGAGTCACCGACGAGCCGAGCGGCATGTTCGTGAAGACCGGCTACGCATCCGACGCTCTCCTCACGGCCATCGGGGCCACCGCCGACAACGCGGGCTACTGGACAGTCAAGGCGAAGCCCGGCGTCTCCACCGACACCCTGGTGGCTGCGCTGGACGAGAGCCTCTCCTCACTCAACCCGCGCCCGAGCGTGGCGACGGCGAGCTCGGTACGCGAGAAGATGGTCGAGAAGCTGGCCGGCGACTTCAACGTCTTCGCCAACGTGCTGTGGGCCTTCGCCGGGGTGGCGTTGATCGTGGGCATGATCACCATCGCCAACACCTTCACCATCACCCTCGCCCAGCGGCGCCGGCAGATCGGCCTGCTCCGCGCGGTCGGCGCGTCCGGAGCGCAGGTGCGGCGGCGGTTCCTGGTCGAGGCCGTTCTGCTCGGCGTGGTCGGATCGCTGCTCGGGCTGGCCGCCGGGATCGCCATCGCCGTCGGGGTGACGGCCTGGAGCACAGCGCTGTTCTGGGGACTCGCCCTGCCCTGGGGCCAGCTCGCTCTGGCCGTCGGGCTGGGCGTGGTGGCCACGGTGGGGGCGGCGTTCGTGCCGATCGTCCGCGGCACCAGAGTCGCGCCGCTGGAGGCGCTGCAGCCAGTGCCGGAGAGTGACGAGCGGCGCCGCACCTCGATCGTGCGGATCGTGGTCTGCGGGCTGTTCCTTGTGGCCGGGGCCGGGCTGGCCGTGCTCGCCGTCGCCCGCGACGACCAGAACGCGCTGTTCATCGCCATCGGTGCCGGAGCGTTGATCTCGCTCGGAGTGCTGTTCGGCGGGCCGCTGTTCGTCCCGGCATTGCTGCGGGTGTCCGGACGGCTCTTCCGCTGGACGGGGACGGTGCCGAGGCTGGCCGCTGACAACGCGGAGCGGAACCCGCGGCGGGCCACGGCCACGGCCACAGCGCTGATGCTCGCGGTCGGACTGATGGTCACGCTTCAGGTGGCGACGGCCAGCGTCCGGCTCACCGTGCTCGACGAGCTCTCCGCGACCTATCCGGTGGATCTCCAGGTGCACTGGACCGACGAGTCCGGTGACCCTGCCCAGATTCCTGCGGCGAAGGCCGCCGAGCTGAGCACGGTGTCCGGGGTGGACGCGTCCGTACTGCTGTCCGGCGGCGCGGCGAAGGTCCACGACGAAGACCTGCTGCTGCTCGGTTACGACCCGGGTGTTCCGGCGGCCACCGGCGTCACACAGGCCGTGCCGGACGACGTGGTGCTGGTCAGCGTGTACCAGGTCGAGGGCATGCCCAGGACGGTCACCGTGAAGGGCTCTGCGGGAAGCCTGAGCCTGAAGGTGGTCGGCTCGCGGCTGGTCAGTTATGAGCAGGCGATGGTCTCGCAGGCGAACCTCGCGAAGGTCGTGAAGCCGGTGCCGGCAACGGTGATGTGGCTCTCCCTGCCGAATCTCGACCAGACCATCAACGCGATGCTGGCGGTGAACGACATTGCCGGCTCCAGTGACCGGGTGAGCGGATCGGCGATCACGGCTGCGATGTACGAGCAGGTGATGAACATCCTGCTCGCCATCACGACGGGCCTGCTCGCGGTGGCGGTACTGATCGCCCTGATCGGGGTCAGCAACACCCTCGGCCTGTCGGTGATGGAGCGGACGCGCGAGTCGGCGCTGCTGCGGGCTCTGGGGCTGCAGGCTCGCTCGTTGCGGGTGATGCTGCTGATCGAGGCGGTCCAGGTGGCTGTGGTCGGAATCGTGGTCGGCGTGGCCGCCGGCGCCTTCTTCGGCTGGCTCGCGGTGACCGCGCTCGGCCGGAGCTCCGGAATGGACGGGATCCGGTTCGCCGTCGACCTGCCGGTGACCGCGGGCATGGTTGCGGTCGCCGTGCTGGCGGCAGCGCTCGCGTCCGTACTGCCGGGACGGCGTGCTGCCAAGGCTGCTCCGACCGAGGCGCTGGCCGAGGTCTGAGGTGACGCCGGCCGGTCGGGCCCCAGGGCCGGCCGGCGAACCGTCCCCGTTGTGGTCCGGATCGGGCCGCCCGGTCGGAGCCGGACTGCCCGATCGGCTCGCAGGGTAGGCAGGGCAGCGTGCCCGGCCGTACCGGAACCCGGGCGGTTCTCGTTGCGGGGCAACTACCATGGCGCGATGCCGACAATCCCGCAGGGTTCTTGGTTGTCCGGACGGTTCGTGCGGCTCGGTCCGGTGGTCGAGGCCGACCTCCCGGCGCTGGCCGGCATTCTCGCCGAGCCGGCCGTGTACGACCAGGGCTACGTGATGCACCACCGGCCGACGTCCGTTGGCGAGGCGCTCGAGATGGCGCGCGTCCGCTACCTCGACCCGTCTGTCTGCGACGGTGACGGGCGCGGACGCGTCGCGTACGCCGTCCGGTTGCTGGAGGACTCTCCGCTGGGCGCGGCGGGCGAGGTCGTCGGCACGACATCGGTGGGTGAGGCGTACCTCGCGCACGAGCGGCTGCACCTCGGCTGGACGCTGTACCACCCGAGGGTCTGGGGCACGCAGGTGAACCCGGAGACCAAGTACCTGCTGCTGCGGCACTGCTTCGAGGACCTCCACTACGGCAGGGTGAAGATCCAGACGGACGCGCTGAACTCCCGTTCGGTGGCGGCGATCGCGGCGCTCGGCGCCACGCGCGAGGGCGTCCTGCGTCGGCACACGCGACGCGAGGACGGCAGCTTCCGTGACACGGTCGTGTTCAGCGTCCTCGCCGACGACTGGCCCGCCGTGAGCGAGCGCCTCCTCGCACGCCTGCGCTGACCCGTCCCCGCCGTTCGAGTTTCCCGGCCGTGCTCCCGTTCGGCCGTGGTTCGGGGGTTCGGGGACGGTTCCTTTCCGGTTCGGCCGCGATTCGGGGACGGTTCCCTTCCTGTTCGGGTGGTCTGTCCCCATTTCCGTTCACAGTCGTTCCCGCCCTTGTCAGCGGCTGAACGGGAAAGGAACCGTCCCCATTCCCGTTCAGGTTTCGACCGATGATCAGCGGAATGAACGGGAAAGGAACCGTCCCCCTGAACGGGAACGGAACCGTCCCCGGGGGTCGACCCGGGGGGCGACGACCGTGATCGGGATTCGGACGGTCCGGGGGTGAGGTCAGGCCAGCCGCCGGCAGGCAGTGACCAGTTCCCGGGCGACCTCGTCAGCCTCCGCCCGCAGGGCCTGGACGACAGCGATCAGCAGCGCGGCCCTTGCGGTCGTGGCGAGCACGGGCCACGGGTCGCCGTCCGTCGGGACGGCCGGGCCTCCCGCTTCGCGGTAGGCGTCGAGGAAGGCCTGCCAGGCAGCCTCGTCCAGCAGCCCCGCGGCGTGGAAGCCGGCGGGCGCGGAGAGATCCCACGCGGGGTCGCCGACGCCGAAGTTGTCGATGTCCAGCAGCTTCCAGCTGCGCCGAAGCGGGGTGTGGCCGAGCTGGCCGAGGTGGAAGTCGCCGTGCGCGAGCGTGGTGTTCCGCTCGTGCCTGAGCTCTTCGGCCCAGGCGTCCCCGAGATCCGCGAGCCAGCCGAGGTCGTCCCGTCCGCGCAGGTGGGCGATCGCCCGCGCGAGCCGGGAATGCCCGCCGAGGCGTGGAGGGTCGCCCAGGACCGGCATCCGATGCAGCCTGGCCAGCAGCCGTCCGGTGTCGGCCCAGGGCGGCTGGTCGATGGTCGACAGCACGGTGACCCGCGGCCAGACGGTCGCGAGCCGGTCGCCGGGAGCCGGGAGGGGGGCGTAACGCAGCGGCTGGATCCACAGTCGGTCCAGGTCCGGGCCACCGATGCAGGCGAGGCGGCGCGAGAGCCGGCCTGCGTCCGTGCCCTCGCCGTGGATCTTCACGATCACGCCCGCGCAGATGTAGACCTGCGAGTGGGCGGGGGCGACCGGACGCGTGGGCAGCCCGCGGGTGATCAGCGGCACGACCGGGGTCGTCGGCATCACGCGGGGGTCCTGGGCGACCGCGACCTCGCGCACCCAGTTCTGCAGCTGAGGGCTCACCGGAGCGTGCGTCGGCATGGCTCGCGGCGACCTCCCGTCCGTTGTGCTGCGCTGCGCAGCGGCACCAGCCGCCGAGCCTACCCGCTGAGGCTGCGCGGTGGCACGGGTCGCGTCCCGCCGGCAGCGCAGTGGGAGTGGGCTGAGTCCGGTGGCCGGCTCGCTCAGGCGGCCTCGGCGACCCCGTCGGCGACCACCGTCCGGGCGCGCAGGCGGCGCACCTCGGGGAAGGCGAGGGCGAACAGCGTGGTGCCGGTGCTGATCGTGCCCGTCCCGATCAGCGCCAGGTGCGGGCCGAACAGCGCGGCGGCAGGGCCGGCCAGCAGCAGCCCGATCGGGCCGAGCATCAGTGACCCCAGTGCGTCGTAGGACGCCACCCGGGACAGCGACTCCGGGGGCACCTCGTGCTGCATCGTGGTCATCCACAAGACCCCGAACAGGTCGAAGCCGATGCCCATGAAGAACGCGGCGACCACGACGATCCACAGCGGCGCACTGAACCCCAGCAGCAGCTGCGGCGCGGCCGCACCGAAGGTGAGCAGGGTGGCGACGAAGATCGGCCGCCGCGGCCGCCACACCATCGCGATCGCGACGCCGAGGATCGCGCCGAGAGCCTCACCGGCGAGCACGAACGTCCAGCCGGCCGCGCCACCGAGTTCGGCCTTGGCTACGACCGGCCCGAGTACGCCCTGGGACGCTTGCAGCACCATCAGCATCACGGCCCACTGAAGCACGCAGACGAACAGCCACTGGCGGCTGCGGAACTCGCTCCAGCCGTCCCGGAGCTGTCGCAGCGGGCTTTCCTCGGGCCGGGCGAGTGACCCGCCGCGGGGGAGGAACCCGGACAGCACGGCGGCGGACAGGTACAGCGCGCCTGCCACCACCATCGCCCAGCCGCCACCGAGCCACACCACAACCGCGCCGCTGGCAGCGAGGCCGGCGAACCGGGCCGCGCTGGCGCCCATCGAGAGCCAGGCGTTGCCGTCCTGCAGCAGGTGTGCAGGCACGACGTCGGGGATGATTCCACTCAGCGCGGGATAGGCCGTCGCGCCGGCCATTCCGGCCACCGCCGCGGCCGTGCAGAGCAGCCACAACGGAGGGTTCCCGACCAGCAGCAGGACGCCGACCGCAGCCCAGGCCAGGGCGGTGAGTGCTTGCCCCCAGCGCAGCACGAGGGCGCGGGGGTGGCGGTCGGCGATCACGCCGCCGACCAGCATGAACACCACCAGCGGGATCGTCTGCGCCGCGAGCACGATCGAAAGCGTGCCGGCGTCCGCTCCGGGCAGGGCGAGGATGCCGAACGCCAACGCCACCGGCGCGAAAGACATGCCCAGCATGGAGATCGTGCGGGCGGCCAGCAACACCATGAACGCGGGGTTGGCTCGTAGTTCGCGGGTCTGGCTGGACGCGGGCATGACTGTCTTCCGTGGCGTGAGTGGTGAGAATCGGCGTGCCGACCAACGGAGGAGCCCCACCGTCCGGGCAGCCTTCCATGATGCCACCACGCGGGCGGGCCCAGCAACTCCGCGACGCGCGCGGGTGGCGCCACGCCCGGGGGAAGGGAAGGATGGGGGCATGCTGATCGTGCATGTGTTCGTCCATGTCCTGCCCGAGAGCGTGGACGCGTTCATCGAGGCCACGACGGCGAACGCGAACGCGTCCGTCCTTGAGCCCGGGATCGCCCGCTTCGATGTCGAGCAGTCGCTGGAGGACCCGGGACGGTTCGTCCTGGTCGAGGCCTACCGGACCGAGGAGGCCGCCGCTGCCCACAAGCAGACCGCCCACTACGCCACCTGGCGCGACGCCGTGGCCGCCATGATGGCCGAGCCCCGCAGCTCCGTGAAGTACCGCGACATCGTCTTCCCGGACTGAGCCAGCTGCACGGCGCGGCCGCCAGGTGAAATAGTGAAGCTCTGGGTTGCGTAATTCGGCACCGTGCGTCCATAGTTAGGTAAGGCTCACCTAACTAGAGGGGATGGACGTGCTCGGGAACTTCCTGATCGGGCTGCGCGAGGGCTTGGAGGCCAGCCTGATCGTCAGCATCCTCGTCGCGTACCTGGTGAAGTCCGGACGACGGCAACAACTGCCGCGGGTCTGGGCGGGGGTCGGCCTGGCCGTCGCAGTCTCCCTCGGCTTCGGAGCCCTGCTCACCTTCGGACCCAGGGGCCTCACCTTCTCCGCACAGGAGGCCATCGGGGGCATCCTCTCGATCGTCGCCGTCGGTCTGGTCACCTGGATGATCTTCTGGATGGCCGGCGCATCGAGGACCATCGCGTCCGACCTGCGCCACCGGGTGGACGCGGCGGACGACAGCGCCTGGTCGCTGCCGCTGATCGCCGCGCTGGCCGTCGGCAGGGAGGGCCTGGAGACCGCGCTGTTCGTCTGGGCGGCCACGAAGGCTGCCGCGGCGGAGGGCGGCTCCACCGCCGGCCCGCTGCTCGGCGCCCTGCTCGGCCTCGCCGTCGCGATCGGCCTCGGCTACGCGCTGTACGCGGGCGCCGTCCGGATCAACCTCGGCCGGTTCTTCGCGATCACCGGTGGCTTCCTGATCGTGGTCGCCGCCGGGGTGCTCGCCTACGGCGTCCACGACCTGCAGGAGGCCGGCTTCCTTCCCGGCCTGAACAACCTCGCCTACGACGTGTCCGCCGCGGTTCCGCCGGGCAGCCTGGCCGGGACGCTGCTGAAGGGCGTGTTCAACTTCTCGCCCGCGGCGACCGTGCTCGAGACCGTCGTCTGGGTCGCCTACGTCGCGATCGTCGGGACCCTCTTCGTCCGGACGGTGCGCAGGAAGGCGCCGCCGGTTCCGAAGCCGGTCGCCACCTCGGCCCACGCCTCCGCCTGACCCCCGTTCACCGACGTCCGTTCACGACCACGCTGAAAGGCACCATGCGCCTCCGAGTCCTTGCCATGCCCGCTGCCGCCACACTGCTGCTGCTGGCCGGCTGCACCGACAACGCCGCCGCCCCCAGTTCCGCCGCAGCGGGCGGACGCACGCTGTCCGTCCAGGCCTCCGACACGGAGTGCGTGCTCAGCGCGACCTCCGCCCCGTCCGGCACCCTCACCTTCTCCGTGACCAACACCGGCTCGCAGGTGAACGAGTTCTACCTGCTTGCCGCGGACGGGCTGCGGATTGTCGCAGAGGTCGAGAACATCGGGCCAGGGATCACCCGTGACCTCGTGCTGAGCGCGCCCGCCGGCGACTACATCTCCGCCTGCAAGCCGGGCATGGTCGGCGACGGCATCCGGGCGCCGTTCACCGTCACAGACTCCGGCGAACCGGTCGGGCCGGGCGGAGACGACGCCGAACAGGTCGAGGCAGCCACCACCGCATACGGAAGCTACGTGCGCGACCAGGTCGACCAGCTGCTGGCCGGCACCGAGAAGTTCCTGGACGCCTACACCGCGGGGTCCGACGACGAGGCGCGCGCGTTGTACGCGCCCACCCGCGTCCACTGGGAGCGCGTCGAGACGGTCGCGGAGTCGTTCGGCGATCTCGACCCGAAGATGGACGCCCGCGAGTCCGACCTCGCCGAGGGTGAGAAGTGGACCGGGTGGCACCGGATCGAGAAGGACCTGTGGCCGCAGCGGGCGAAGGGGTACACACCGCTGACCAGCGCGCAGCGCAAGACCTACGCGGCGGACCTGCTCGCCAACACCCGGACGCTGTGGAACCGCACCCGCGACCTGACCTACACGGTCGACGCGATCGCGAACGGCGCCAAGGGCCTGCTCGACGAGGTCGCCACCGGCAAGGTCACCGGAGAGGAGGAGTACTGGTCGCGCACCGACCTGTGGGACTTCCAGGCCAACGTGGACGGCGCCCGGGTCGCGTGGCAGGGCCTGCACGAGCTGCTCGAACGCAAGGACGCCGCGCTCGACGCCCGGATCGCGACCCGGTTCGCCGAGCTTCAGGCGCTGCTCGACCAGACGAGATCCGGTGAAGGGTTCGTCAGCTACGACACGCTCAGCAAGGCGCAGGTCAAGGAGCTCTCCGACGCGGTGAACGCCCTGTCCGAGCCACTGTCGAAGATGGCCGGCGCGGTGCTGTCGTGACTGCGTCGGGGCTGTCCCGGCGCGGCCTGATCGCCTCGGCGGGAGCGGGCGCCGCGGTGGCGCTGGCCGGTGCCGGAGCGATGGCCGCGACAGGACGGGCAGAGGCTGCCGCGGACGCCGGGCAGCGCCTGCACGTCGTTCCCTTCCACGGGGCCAGGCAGGCCGGCATCACCACCGCGGCGCAGGACCGTCTGCACTTCGCGGCGTTCGACCTGCTCGCGTCCGCCACCCGCGACGACCTGATCGGCCTGCTGCAGGACTGGACGGCCGCCGCCGCGCGGATGACGCAGGGCCTCGGTGCGGGTCCGGTCGGGCCGCTGAGCGGCAACTACGACGCACCGCCGGACGACACGGGCGAGGCGATCGGGCTCGACCCCGCGAACCTCACCATCACGTTCGGATTCGGGCCCACCCTGTTCCGCGACGCCGACGGCACCGACCGTTTCGGCCTCTCCATGCGGCAGCCGGATGCTCTTGAGCGACTCCCGCATTTCTCCGGCGATGCGCTGGTCGCCTCGGCCAGCGACGGCGACCTGTGCGTCCAGGCCTGCTCGGACGACCCGCAGGTTGCCGTGCACGCGATCCGCAACCTGACCCGGATCGCGTTCGGCAGGGCGGCGATCCGGTGGTCGCAGCTCGGCTTCGGACGCACGTCCTCGACCGCTCGCGACCAGGTCACCCCGCGCAACCTGTTCGGCTTCAAGGACGGCACGGCCAGCCTGCGTGCCGAGGACACCGCGGGAATCGACGCGCACGTGTGGACCGCGCCGTCCCGCGACCCGCGCACCGCCTGGCTGGACGGCGGCAGCTACCTGGTCGCGCGCAAGATCGCCATGCACATCGAGACCTGGGACCGCGGCAGCCTGCGCGAGCAGGAGCAGATCATCGGGCGCACCAAGGCTGAGGGCGCCCCGCTGTCGGGAGGCGGGGAGTTCACCGCGGCCGACTTCGGCTCGGCCGGTCGCGGCGGCGGCCCCCTGATCGACCCGCGATCCCACCTCGCGCTGGCGCACCCGGAGCAGAACAACGGCGTCCAGCTGCTGCGCCGCGGCTACAACTACGTGGACGGCTCGAACCAGCTCGGGAGGCTCTCTGCAGGGCTGTTCTTCATCGCTTTCGTCACCGATCCGACCACCCACTACATCCCGATGCAGACGGCACTGGCGGCGAACGACCTGCTCAGCGAGTACCTGCAGCACGTCGGCTCCGGGTTGTGGGCCGTGCCGCCCGGCGTCCGGGAGGGGCAGTTCGTCGGTGAGGCGCTGTTCACCTGACGAACCCTCCGCTGGTCGAGCCCGCCGGGACCGGGGCACGCTGGGGGAATGCAGCAGTACAGCGAGATCTCCGACCGGTTGCGGACCTTCATCGAGGCCCAGCAGCTGTTCTTCGTCGCGACCGCCGCTCGTGAGGGACGGGTGAACGTCTCTCCGAAGGGGCTGGACAGCCTGCGCGTGGTGTCCCCGACCCGCGTGGTCTGGCTGAACGGCACCGGCAGCGGCAACGAGACCGCCGCGCACCTGCGGGACGTCCCGCGGATGACCCTGATGTTCTGCTCGTTCGTCCGCGAGCCACTGATCCTGCGCCTGTACGGCACGGCGCGCGCCGTCCACGAACGTGACCCGGAGTGGACGGGACTGACCGGCCTGTTTCCGCCGCTGTCCGGCGCACGGAATGTGTTCGTGCTCGACGTCGACCTCGTCCAGACCTCCTGCGGCTACGGCGTCCCCGAGTTCGAGTTCGTGCAGCAGCGCGCGTTGATGGACAACTGGGCGACGAAGAAGGGGCCGGACGGACTGGCGGCGTACCAGCAGGAGCACAATCTGGTCAGCATCGACGGCTTCCCGACCGGCCTGTGACGTCGGAGCCGGACTGCCCTAGGGTCGAGCCGTGAGCGACGCGATGCCCGAGGTGGAGATCTGGACCGACGGGGCCTGCAAGGGCAACCCGGGTGTCGGGGGTTGGGGAGCGGTGCTGCGGTCGGGCGAGCACGCGAAGGACCTCTTCGGCGGCGAGGCCGAGACCACCAACAACCAGATGGAGCTGACCGCGGTGATCGAAGCGCTGTCGGCGCTGAAGCGGCCTTCGACGGTGCGGCTGCACGTGGACAGCCGCTATGTGATGAACGGCGTGCAGTCCTGGATGCACAACTGGAAACGGAACGGCTGGCGCACGGCGGACAAGAAGCCGGTGAAGAACCGGGAGCTGTGGCAGGCGCTGGACGAGCAGGTGAATCGGCACCGGATCGAATGGATCTGGGTGAAGGGCCATGCCGGAGATCCCGGCAACGAACGTGCCGACGAACTGGCCAACCGCGGCGTCGAGCAGGTGCGGGCGGGCCAGGGCTAGCGGCGGCGCTCGGGGTTCGAATGGCCGCAGCAGTACCACTCGGCGCCGAGCGCGCGGAGTCGGGCGAGGTCGGCCCGGCCCTGCGGCACGCTGGTCATCAGGACGTCGGCCATCGGCGTGAGGCGTCCGTGGCTGGAGCGGGCCGCGTCCCCTGCGAACAGGACACCGTCGGCGTGGAAGGCGTGGTGGCCCGGGGTGTGCCCTGGGGTGTGCAGGGCGACCAGGCCGGGCCACAGCTCCTCGTCGCCGTCGAGCAGGCGCAGGTTGCCGGGCAGTTCCGGACGTCCGATGCGCGAGGTGAACCGGCGGAACCGGGTGGCCGGGGGTACGGCGCCGGTGAGGATCGCCGCGTCCGCCGCACCCAGCCAGGCGCGGGCGCCCGTCCGGCGCTGCCACTCGGCGGCCGCGCCGGTGTGGTCGATGTCGTAGTGGGTGAGCAGGATGTCGGTCACTTCGTAGGGTGAGCGTCCGGCCTGCCGGAGCTCCCGGGCCACCCGGTTGAGGCCCGCCTTCATGCCCGGGTCGATGATCGCGACCCGATCACCGGCGTCGAGCCAGTAGCAGTGCGCGCCGACCGCCGAGGTGAGCCAGAAGGCGTGCTGGGTGAGTTGCTGCATGGCTGCTCCGTTCCACACCAAGGATGCCTCATTCGGAGCCGATGCTGTCTCGTCCGTCATCGCTGGTCGAGGCTCCCAGAGCCTGAACGGTATGGGGGACGGTTCCCGTGAACGGGAAAGGAACCGTCTTGAACGGGAAAGGGGACGGTTCCGGTGAACGGGAAAGGAACCGTCCCCCTCCGGCCCTGAACGGGAACGGAACCGTCCCCGTGAACCCCCCCGTGAACCGGAAAGGAACCGTCCCCGTTCGGCCGGGGACGCGCGAGGGGCCGCGACGCCAGCGCCGCGGCCCCTCGGATCGGGTGATGATCAGACGATCGTCAGGGTGAGCACCTTCAGGTCGGTCGGGAGGGTGTTGCTGGAGGAGACCAGCTTGGCGGTCGCCACCACCGTCCCCCTGCCGTAGCGGCGCAGGTCACCCTTGGTGAGGGTGATCTTCTTCGTGCCGTGGTTCCAGCTGTGCAGCGTGGTCTTCGCGACCACCCGCGTACCGATGTAGACCTTCACCGTGCCCGTGACCCACAAGCCAGTGCCGAGAGCTGCGGTCTGCACGCGGAACGAGACCGAATGGCCCTTGCGCACCGTCCGGGACTCGTTCAGCCCGTACACCGTCGCGGTCGCCTTGCCGATCGTCACCGGGACGGTGACCTTCGTGCCCGACGGCCTGGCCGTCACGACCACCGCGCCGCGATTGGGCAGGGTGATCGAGAAGTCCGCTGCACCGTCGGTCACCGGGATGTGGTTCGCGACCGTCCGGCCGCCCACGGTCACCTTGAGCGAGGTGTTCGCAGGCGAACCGAGCGAGGTCAGGTCCAGGTTCGAGATCTTGATCGGGAAGTCCTCGCCCACCGTCGCTGTCGACGCGGCCTGAACCTCGACGCCATGCTTGGCGAACTTCGGCGACACCGGCGACTGCTTGGTCAGGTAGGAGATCCAGGCCTGGTAGTCGACCAGTCCCGAGTCCTTGGTGTCGGTGCCCTTGGCGAACTCCTTGAAGTTGTCACCGCCGGCCAGCAGGAAGCTGAACGACCCGATCCGGTAGGTGGCGTCATCGGTCACCCGCTTGCCGTTCACCCAGATCCCGGTGATGTGGCTACCGGCATCGGCCGACGCGTCGTAGGTGTAGCGGACATTGTCCGAGAGCCCCAGCTGCAGGTACGGGCGCTGGGCCCCGTCCGGCTGCCACTGCTGCTCCAGGACGGTCTTCAGCTGCGCCCCGGTCAGGGTGGTCGTCCACAGGTTGTTCACGAACGGCAGCACCGAGTTCGCCTCGGCGTAGGTGACCACGCCGTTCTTCTTCTCTGCGCCACTCTTCGCGTAGAGGAGCTCTGCGCGCAGGCCGCCAGGGTTCACGATGCCGATCTGCGCTCCGCCGTGGGCGGAGGTCTTCAGGGTCTTCAGCAGGGCGTTCGCGACCAGGTTGCCCAGCGTGGACTCCTTCGAACGGTCGTCCCGCTTGCCGCCGGTGTACTTCCCGCCGGTGTAGGCGCCCCCGGAGAACGCCGTGGTGATGTCCGAGGTCACCTTGCCGATGGCCTTGTCGCCGACCACGGCCGCGTAGGCCAGAGCGTCATTGGTGATGCTGTTCACCTTCGCCACCCGCGGGTACGCGGCGACCAGGTCGTTCACGTCCTGCGTCGAGCGGGCGATCAGCGTCTCGGTGTGGTTGGTCACCGCACCGGTGGCCGGATCCACGCTCAGCACGACCTGGCCGATCTTGTCGCTGTAGGACGCGGCCTGCACCACCGGACGAGTACCCCCGCCCGTGACCGGAGCGGACCAGGCGTAGCTGGAGTGGGTGTGACCGTTGAAGATCACGTCCACCTTGGGGGAGGTGTCCTGGACGATCTTCGCGAAGGCACCGCCGGCGTCCACCGCGTCCTGCAGGGTCGCGTCCGGTGCGCTGAGCGAGGAGCCCTCGTGGTACTCGGCCACGATCACCTGAGCCTCGCCGTTGGCGGGGTTGCCGTCGCTGAGCTGGTCTGCGACCCGGTTGACGGCCTCGACGGGATCACCGAAGGTGAGCCCGGAGATGCCGGTCGGGGACACCAGGGCGGGGGTCTCCTGGGTGATCGCGCCGATCACACCGACGGTGATCCCGTCCACGGTGTACACCTTGTACTCCGGCAGCACAGGAATCGTCGTGCCGGACTTGTAGACATTGGCTCCGAGGTAGTCCCACGCGGCGTTCGCGCTCGCTCCACTGCCGATCACGCGGTCGCGCAGGTCGGCCCAGCCCTTGTCGAACTCGTGGTTGCCGACGGCGGACGCCTTCAGCTCCAGCGCGTTCAGCACGTCGATCGTGGGCTGGTCTGCCTGGGTGGCGGACGCGAACAGCGACGCCCCGATGCTGTCACCGGCCGAGAGCAGCAGCGAGTTCGCATCGCCATAGTCCGCGCGCGCCTTCTCGATGGTGCCGGCGAACTGCACCGTCGTCTTGTCGGCGATCCGGCCGTGGAAGTCGTTGAAGTTGATTAGGTTGATCGTGACCGCGTCGGCCGCGTGGGCCGGTGGTGCCGCCAGCGGAGCGAGGCCGAGCCCCGTCCCGAGGATCGTCGCGAGCAGGGCGACGCCCCCCTTGTGGAGGTGTGGTTTCACCTGGTTTCTCCTTACCTTGTGGGTATTCCTGGGATTCACTGGACGCAGAGGTGAGCGTGCGTCACAACGCTCGAATCGGTGCCCGGAGCGAAGCAGACCGGGACACCACGTCGTGCCGATCTCCCTCCCCGAACCCCGGGACGATCTTGACACCGATCATCATCCGGCGACACCCCCCTTCGCCCGGGTCACAGCCAGCCACACCGTCGCCGATACGCTCGGCCGGGCGGTGTCCGTGCCCGTGAAGAGGGCGCGCACGCTGTGGCGCCCCACCGACAGATCCCCCGGCAGCGCGACCGACGCGACCCCGCCGATCAGGGTGGCGGTGATCGTCCGCCGGTCGTAACGGAAGACCACCGTGCCGGTTGCCGCGCCGCGCACCGTTGCGGTGGCGGTGACGGCGGTCCCGGACGGCACCCGATCCTGGGACAGGGTGAGCGTGGTGTGCGTCCTGACCGGCCTGGCCTTCAGCGCGAAGCCCACCACGACCGGGTCGTGGTCGCTGGAGCGGTACGGCGAGGCATCGTAGAAGTTGGTCGCGTTGTAGTTGTAGCGGCTGTACTCCAGCGCAATCGACTCGCCTGCGTTGATGTTCCAGATGTCCGCGCCCGTGACCAGCTTCTCCGCGGCGGAGGAGGCGAGGATGTGGTCGAGCGAGCCGCTCTCCCCTCCGTAGGAGTAGCTGTACTTTCCGGTCTTGCCGCCCTGGTCGGTGTAGCCGGCCGCAGCCAGCGCCGTGATCGGGTCCTCGTGGGTGTAGGCGTTGAAGTCGCCGATCAGGAACACCCGGTCGGTGCGGGCGGACGCGGCCAGGCTGGTGGCGAAGCTCGCCAGCGCGGTCGACTGCTCGACCCGCAGCGCGTTCCAGCAGCCCTGGCCCGTGTCAGCGTTGGGATCGTCGGACTCGGCAGGGCAGCTGCCCTTGGACTTGAAGTGGTTCGCGATCGTGATGAACGGCCGGTGCGCAGCCTTCCGCGGGGCGAACACCTGCGCGAGCGGGTAGCGCGCGTTGTCGAACGCTGAGTCGGTGTCGATCACCGACTCCCCCACCGGCTTCACCGTGGCGGGGTTGTAGATGAAGGCGGTGCGGATCACGTCCTCAGAGGCGGGCAGCGTCGTCGGGGACGGAACGTAGGCCCAGCGGGTGGAACCCGCCGCTGCGGTGAGCGCCGCCGTGAGCGTGGCCAGCGCGGCGTCTCTCGGCTGGCCGGCGATCGTGGAGTTCTCGATCTCCTCCAGCGAGACCACGTCCGCGCCGAGGGAGTTGATCGCCGCGACGATCTTGGCCTGCTGGCGGGCCAGGCTGGCCGCGTCCGCGGCACCGCGCACGCCCGGGTCGGTGCAGGTGTTCACCGTGATCGGATTGCCGTCGCGATCGCTGTAGTAGGTGCAGGTCGCGCCGAGGGCCTCGGCGTCCGCGCCGGTGGTGCTGAAGTAGTTCAGGACGTTGAAGCTGGCGATCCGGACCTTTCCTCCGACGTCGGCCGGCTTCGCCGTGCGGGTGTTGGCGAACGTGGCGGGCTGCACGTCGGCGGCGTTCGCCACGGTGAGCTGCTGGGTGGGTTCCAGCGTCCACAGGCTGTTGCGGTAGTCGACGATCACCGGACGGGTGAACGTGACCGGGGCGCCCACCCGTACCGGCTCTTCGAGAGAGAGGTACGGCAGCGGGATCGACTTGTTCGCCGCGGAGTTGAAGTTGATCGATGCCCCGTCGTCGAGCGTGACCGCGCGGGCAGCGTTGTCGTCGGCGACAGCCTGCGCCGCGGCAGAGCCCGGCGCTGCGGCGTCGGTTGGGGTGCGCAGCGGCGTGGTGCCCGAGGCCAGGCCGATCGATGCGTAGTAGTTGGTCGAGTAGGTATCGGTAACGGTGTAGTCGCCCTGCGGAGCCACCAGCATCGACTCCAGCGCTTCCCTGGCCGCGTCCGTCCGCGGCCAGGTGACCCTCGCCGCGACGGGCGGTGTGACCCCGGTCGCAGGCAGCTCGCTGAGTCCGCCCGATGCAACGCTGAGCTCGGTGAGCCCCTGGTACTCCGACACCGCGCCGGTCACCTGCACGTAGTCCCCGATCGCGACCTGGCCGACCGTGGCGGAGGAGTACACGAAGACCGCGTCGGAGGAGTCGTCGAGGTCGGTGCCGCTGCCAGCCTCTTGAATGGTGTAGCCGCGGTACCCGCCGGTGGGGTAGGCCGCGGTGACGAAGCCCGTGGTGGTGACCGTCTGGCCGACCAGCGGGCTGGTGCTGCCGGTGCCCTGGATCTCGTGGATCGGGGTGGTCGGCGTCGGCCCGGGATCGCCGGGATCGGCGCCGCCGAACGTGACGCCGGCGCTGTTGGTCGGGGCGAAGCTGCCGATCGCGGTGAAGTCGGCGGCGTTGTCGTCGGTGTCGACGCCGTCGGTGCGAGCGAAGGCCGTGGTCACTGAACCGGCGGACTCCTCGACGTGGCCCTCGAAGGTGTTCGACTTCGTGTAGCCGAGCAGGTCGACGATCTGGTCCTCGTCGCCCACCACCGAGCCGCTGGGCGGGGTGAGCGCTGTCGCCGTACTCGCGAGGATCAGCGTCCCGCCGTTGCTGTTGCCCGACCACGAGGTGGTGCTGGTCGCGTCCGGGGTGACGGTGGCGGTCCAGTCGGCGCCGTTGGCGGCGTTGGCCGTGCCCTCGATCAGGTAGTACCCCTTCGCAGGGATTGTCCCGCTCAAGGGGGTGGTGCTCGCCGCGCCGGTGCTGCTGTAGGCGCGGTACTGCAGCGACCAGCCGTCCAGCGACACGGCGGAGCCAGTCGGGTTGTACAGCTCCACGTACTTGTTCTCGTAGGTCGCGCCGGAGCTGCCGCCGTTGACGTAGGCCTCGTTGATCACGACGTGGCCCCCGGCAGCGAACGCGGGCGGCGCGGCGAGCGGCGCGGCGGCGAGGGCGAGGGAAAGGACGGGTGCGAACAGCAGTGCTCTCATGGGGTTGCTCCTGGGGAGGGGATCTGGTGATCCTACGGAGCACGACCCTGCCGAGTGAAGGTTTCGGGGCAACGTGGATGAGATTGCCGCTGGGTGAACGGTCGAACGCGCCCACCGTGGTGAAGCCGAACCGCTCCGACTTCCCTCAGCGGCGGCGGGGGCCCCGCGGAGCGAGCGGCCGGCCGTGGTCACCCGGCGCGAGCCCGCCCTGGCAGGCCGGGCAGTAGAACATCGCCCGCTCGCGGGTCGGCGGCCCGATGCGAGCGACCCGGATCATGCCGCCGCAGCGCTGACAGGGGCGTCCGGAGCGGCCGTGGACGCGGGGATCCACCCGCTGCGTGAGGGCGGCGAGCATCAGGCGACGCGCGCGCTCGACCAGGTGATGTAGTTCATCGTATGACAGATCCTCCCGCCACGGGTTGAGGTGTTCGACGAACAGCGACTCGCTCGCCCAGATCGTGCCGATGCCGGCGAGGTTTCGTTGGTCGAGCAGGGCTGCCCCGATCGCACCACCGGCGCGGGCGAGGTTCGCCACGGCGACGCCGGCGTCGAAGTCTGCCTCAAGGATGTCCGGGCCGAGGTGGCCGACCACGGACTGCTCCTCCGCCGTCCTGACGAGGTCCAGCCGGCCGAGCCGCAGGCCCAGTGCCGCCCAGGCCTCCGTGACGAGGACTGCGCGGACGTCATCGTGACGGCTGGCCGGACCTCCCGCACGGGTTCGCTCGATGCGCCACTGGCCCTCCATTTTGAGATGCGAGTGCAGGGTCAAGCCGGTGTCGAGGCGGATCAGGATGTGCTTGCCGTGCGACGCCACCTCGACGACGGTCGCCCCGGCCAGGTTGGTCGTCGACAGCCCCGGCCAGCGCAGCTCCACAGCCAGCAGCCTGCGTCCGGCGAGCGCCTCGTGCAGCCGGGAGCAGGTGCGGCGGACGGTGTCGCCCTCGGGCATGCCTACCGCCTCAACCGCAGCCCGCGCGGCGTGAGCCCGAAGCCGGCGGACGCGAGCGCCCGGGCGAGCGGGGAGTCCGAGCCGAGCACGGGGGCGCCGTCGACCTTCTCCACGGTCAGCCTGCCCAACGCCCCGGCGTGCACGGCGTCCGCAAGCGCGGCGGCTGCCGGTTCCAGCAGGTCGCCGGAGTCGGTCCACGACAGCAAGGTGCGTCCACCCCGCTCCACGTAGAGCACGAGACGGCCGTCCACCAGCACGACGAGGGCGCCGGCCTTGCGTCCGGGCAGATGCCCGCCGGGCTCGTCGCGAGTCGGCCAGGCCAGGGCCGCGCCGTACGGGTTGGCCGGGTCGGCCGCCGCCAGCACCAGGGCGGGGCCGATCGCGGACTCGTCCAGCGGACGGGCGGTCGCGCGGAGCCGGTCGACCGCGCCGACGGCGCCGAATTGGGCCGCGCCGAGACCCTCGACGAAGTAGCCTCGGCGGACGCGTCCGGACTCCTCGGCTGCGGCGAGCACCCGGTAGGTGGCCGCGAACCCGCCGGGGGCGTCCTCTGCGGCGACGCTACCCCTGGTGACCACGCCGTAGCGGTCGAGCAGTCCCTCCGCCCGGGCCACCGCACGGGCGGTCGGGTCGGGCTCGGGTGCAGGCAGGATCGACCAGCGTCCCGTGGTCTCGGGTGGCCCGGTACGTCGCGGCTGTGGCGCCCGCGGCAGCCGTGCGTAGCGTCCGCCGTAGTGGCTGCGGGATGGCACGGGGGTACGCGCCCGGTGCGTGGTGCGGCCCTGCCCGAGGAGAGCGCGCAGCGGGGCGAGCGTGTCATTGCCGAGCCTGCCGGTCCAGACCAGGCCCCACAGTGCCCGGGTGAGCTCGTCGTCGTCCGCGCCCAGCTGGTCGGCCAGTGGACGGAAGAACCAGCCGCCGGCCCCGATCGTCTCGAGTACCGAGGCGCTCAGTTCGTCCGGGACGGGCTCTGGCTCGGCGAGGGTGAGCGGGGCCAGTTCGGCGATGTGCAGCGAGACCCATCCGTCCGTGCCGGCCAGCGACCCGTGCCCCTGCCAGAGCACCTCTCCGGAGGAGGTCAGCTCGTCGAGCAGGCCCGGATGATAGTCACTCACCCGGGCCGGCAGGATGAGTGACTCCAGTGCGCTCGCGGGCACCGGCACGCCGGCCAGCTGCTCGACCGCGCGGAGCACCCCGTCCACGCCGTGCCGCTCGCCGACCCCCTGCCAGGCCGGAAGGAAGCGCGCATAGTCGGCCGCGGAGACCGGCTCGACCGCCTCGCGGAGCGCGGCAAGGGAGCGGCGCCGCAACAGCCGCAGCACGTTCGCGTCGCAGAACTGCGCGGGGTCACCGCCATCGATGCTGCGTGTCCCGTCCCGGCCGGCGAGCGGGACGGGCCGCTCCGCCGGCGCCGGCGGGGTGCGTGGTGTGGAAGCGGCCGGCATCCAGCCGGGGGGACGCAGATCGCCCTCGACCAGGCGTCCGGAAGCGACCAGCCGGCGCAGCAGGTCTCTCGCCACCGAGGAACCGATGCCCAGCCAGGCGGCGGCCTCCGCTGCGGTGAACACGGCATGCCCGCGGGCGTAGCGGGCGAGCAGGTCGCCGAGGGGGTCCGGCACAGGGTCAAGGAAGGCCTGCGGAATTCCGACCGGGAGCGCCACGCCGAGTGCGTCGCGCAGTCGTCCGGCGTCCTCGACCACGGCCCAGCGTGAGCCGGCGACCCCGGGCAGCTCGAGCACTCGCCGGGCCTGCACCAGGTCAGCCAGCCAGGACTCGGCGGCGTCCGGATCGGTACACCGGGCGCGGACGGCCTCGGTGCTCAGCGGGCCGAGCGCGCGCAGCACGTCGGTGAGGTCGTCGGCGTCCCGGGCGCGGCGTGGTCCGTCCAGGTGCTGCAACTCGCGCTCGGTGCGGCTCAGGGCGTCCGGGTCGAGCAGGTCGGCCAGTGCCAGGCCTTCGCCGGTGCCCAGCAGCTCCGCGAGCAGGGACGGGTCGAGCGACAGCGCGGCTGCCCGGCGCTCGGCCAGCGGCGAGTCGCCCTCGTACAGGAACTGGGCGACGTACCCGAATGCCAGGGACGCGGCGAACGGGGACGGCTGTGGCGTCTCCACCGCCACCGTCGCGATCCGGCGCGTCTGGACGCCCCGCAGCAGGTCGACCAGGCCGGGCACGTCGAACACGTCGTTCACGCACTCGCGCACGGCCTCGAGCACGATCGGGAAGCTCGGGTACTGGCTGGCCACCTCGAGCAGCTGGGACGCGCGCAGCCGCTGCTGCCACAGTGCCTGACGGCGGTCGGGGCGGCGCTTGGGCAGGAGCAGGGCACGCCCGGCGCACTCACGGAACCGGGACGCGAACAGTGCCGACCCACCGATCTGGTCGGTGATCAGCCCCGACACCTCGTCGGGGTCAGGGAAGACGAGCTCGAGCAACTCCTCCATCGGCCCGCCGGCGCGGCCGGGGCCAGCGCCGTGGCGGCGCCCTCTCGGGGTGGCGCTCCCCTGCCCGATTCCCCGGCCACGGGACTGCTCGGGGCCGGCGGGGACCGGTTCGGCCTCCATCGACGACCAGTCGGTGTCCGGCAGGCGGAAGACCAGACCGTCGTCGGCGTGCATGGCCTGCACGTCCACGCCGTAGCGCTCCCGCAGCCGGGTTGCGACGACGAGTGCCCACGGCGCGTGCACCTGCGCGCCGTACGGGGAGTGCACCACCACCCGCCAGTCGCCGAGCTCGTCGCGGAACCGCTCCACGACCAGCTCGCGGTCGTTGGGCACCCGTCCGATCGCCTCGCCCTGCTCCTCAAGGTAGCCGAGCAGGTTGTCCGTGGCCCACTCGTCGAGCCCGGCCGCCTGCACGCGGGCCCGCGCCTTCGCCGGCGCCAGCCCGGTCACCTCACGGACGAACGCTCCGACCGCCTCGCCGAGTTCGGCGGGCCGGCCCAGGGTGTCGCCCTTCCAGAACGGCAGCCGGGCGGGGACCCCGGGCGCCGGGGTGACCAGCACCTGGTCGTGGGTGATGTCCTCGATCCGCCAGGTGGAGGTGCCGAGCGCGAACACGTCCCCCACCCGCGACTCGTAGACCATCTCCTCGTCGAGCTCGCCAACCCGTCGCCCGTCCCCCTCGCCGGCGAGGAAGACGCCGTACAGGCCGCGATCGGGGATGGTGCCGCCGCTGGTCACCGCGAGCCGCTGTGCGCCTCGACGCGCGGTCAGCGTGTCGGCGGCGCGGTCCCAGACCAGTCGCGGGCGCAGTTCGGCGAACTCGTCGGACGGATAGCGACCGGCGAGCATGTCGAGCACGGACTCGAGCACACCCCTGGTGAGGCCGGCGAACGGGGTGGCGCGGCGGACCAGGGCCTCGAGGTCGGCGACGGACCAGTCGTCCATCGCAGTCATCGCCACGACCTGCTGGGCGAGCACGTCGAGCGGGTTCGCCGGGACGCGCAGCGCCTCGATCTTCCCCGATCGCATCCGCTCAGCGATCACGGCGGTCTGGACGAGGTCGCCGCGGAACTTCGGGAACAGCACGCCGTGGGAGACCGTGCCCACCTGGTGCCCGGCCCGTCCGACCCGCTGCAGCCCGGACGCGACCGACGGCGGCGCTTCCACCTGCACCACCAGATCGACCGCGCCCATGTCGATGCCGAGTTCCAGGGAGGAAGTGGCGACCACGGCTGGCAGCCGGCCGGCCTTCAGGTCCTCCTCGGTCTGCTGGCGCTGCTCTCTGCTGACCGAGCCGTGATGCGCCCGCGCCAGCACCGGCGGTGCACCTTTGCTGATCGCCGACTGCGCCATCACCTGCGCGGGCGCCCGGACGTGGTCACGTGCCGGGGACGGGCCGTCCGTCAGGGGGCGGGGCGCCGCATGTGAACCGGAACTCCCCGCACGCTCGTACTTCCACTCCTCGGGCCCCGGTGCTGACTCCAGCCGCTCCAGCCAGATCTCGTTCAGGCGGGCGGTGAGCCGTTCGGCCAGGCGGCGGGAGTTGACGAAGACCAGCGTGGAGGAGTGCGCGGCAACCACGTCGACGATGCGCTCCTCGACGTGCGGCCAGATGGACGTGCGTTCCGGGTCGCCGGCCGCCGGACCGGACAGGTCGCCGGTGGGCTGTCCGATCTGGGCGAGGTCGGGGACGGGCACGACCACCTCGAGGTTCCACTTCTTCTCGCTCGGCGGGGCGACGACGGCCACGTCGCGTCCGCCGGAGAGGAAGCGGGCCACCTCCTCGACCGGACGCACGGTGGCCGACAGCCCGATCCGCTGGGCCGGTCGCTCGAGCAGCGCGTCCAGCCGTTCGAGGCTGAGCGCGAGGTGGGCGCCCCGTTTGGTGCCGGCCACCGCATGAACCTCGTCGACGATCACGGTCTCGATGCCGCGCAGCGCCTCGCGGGCGGCGGACGTGAGCAGCAGAAACAGTGACTCCGGGGTGGTGATCAGGATGTCGGCTGGTTCGCGGGCGAAGGCGCGGCGCTCGCCGGAGGGGGTGTCCCCGGAGCGGATCGCCACCCGGATGTCGGGCGGGGCGAGGCCGAGCCGGGTGGCGGCGTGCCCGATGCCGATCAGGGGTGAGCGGAGGTTGCGTTCCACGTCGACCGCGAGGGCCTTCAGCGGCGAGATGTACAGCACCCGGCAGCGTCTGGACTTCTCGGGTGGCGGTTCGGTGGCGAGCCGGTCGAGCGCCCAGAGGAAGGCGGACAGCGTCTTGCCGGAACCGGTCGGCGCGACCACGAGTGTGTGGCGCCCGGAGGAGATCGACTCCCAGGCACCGGCCTGCGCAGCGGTGGGCGCGGCGAAGTTGCTCCGGAACCACTCCCGGGTGGCCTCGGAGAACCGGCCCAGCACGCTCTCCGCCATGGTGCGTCACACTCTGCCACGCACCGCCGACATCCGCGGTTGGGCGGCAGAGTGGCCAGTATTGGCCGACATCGGCCGATACTGGCCACTCTGCGCGTGAACCACGGCTGCCGCAGGCGACCCGGCCGCCCGGCATCAATTCGTCGGGGTCGCCTCGGCCGCTGCGGCCTCCGCTGCGGCCCGCCGCTCGGCCTTCGTCTGCGCCCGCTTCTCCCGCCACGTCTCCAGCAGGTCGTAGAGCACCGGCACCAGGACCAGGGTCAGGAGGGTCGAGGAGACCAGGCCGCCGATCACCACGATCGCTAGCGGCCTGGACACGAACACCCCGCCGCCGGTCAGGCCGAGAGCCATCGGGACCAGGGCGAAGACAGTGGCGAGCGCGGTCATGATGATGGGACGCACCCGCAACCGCGCACCCGCCTGGATGGACGCGTCCACCCCGAGGCCCGCCTTGCGCTTCTGGTTGATCAGGTCGATCAGCACGATCGCGTTGGTGACCACGATGCCGATCAGCATCAGCAGGCCGATCATGCTCGGCACGCCGAGTGCTGTGTCGGTGATCAGGGACAGCACCAGGGCTCCGGTCGCCGCGAAGGGGATCGAGACGAGCAGGATCAGGGGCTGCAGCAGCGACCCGAACGTCGCCACCATGATCAGGTAGACGATGAAGATCGCGATCAGCATCGCCAGCCCGAGCTGCTGGAACGACTCGGTCTGCTGCTGGGAGACACCGCCGATCCGGACGGTGATCCCGTCCGGCAGGTCGAGCTTCGCGATCCCTGCCTGCAGCTGGGTCGTGGTCGTGCCCAGGTCGGAGCCCTCCGAGCTCGCGGTGAGCGTGGCGGCGCGGGTGCCGTCCACCCGGGTCACCGAGGCCGGTGCCTTGACCACGTCGACCTGGGCAACGGTGCTGAGCGGGATCGCGTCCGCGGTCGCGTTCGCTGCGTCCTTGGAGGCATCCGTGATCGCCTGCTGCTTGTCCTGCGCCTCCAGCGTCTTCTCCCGTGAGGTCGCCAGGGCGTCCAGTTGCTTGTCGATCGAGGTGATTCCGGCCTTCGACTGGGCGAGGGCGCTGCTCAGCTGCGCCACCTGCATCGCGACCGCAGAGATCTGCTGGCTGAGGCTGAAGATGCCGGAGGCCACTGGGAGGCAGTCGGGGTCGGTGGGGTCCGCCTGGCATTTCGCAGGGATCCCGGCGAGTTCCTGCTGCAGCGCGGACAGCTCCTTCTTGGCCTTGTTGAGCTGTGAGGTGAGCGAGGTCACCGCCTTCTGCGCAGAGGCCCGGCTCTTCTTCAGCGCCTTCACCTGGTCGTTGTAGGCAGTCGTTGCGCTCGCCTTCGAGTCGGCCTGGAGTTGCTCCGACTGCTTGGTCACCTTGTCCGCGGCGTCCTTCTTCGCGTTGGCGTTCATCAGCTGGGTCACCGGCAGGGTGATCTCACGCAGTTCCTCGATGCTCTTCACGGGCTTCTGCGAGCGGACGTACACGTTCAGGGTGGTGTCGCCCTGGGCCATGGTGCCAATCAGCTGCCCGCGCACCGCGCGGGACACGGCCTGGCCGATCGAGGTCTGGGTCATGCCGCGCTTGGCTGCGGCCTCGTTGTCCACCGTCACCTGGAGCATGTCGCGGGCCTCGGTCAGGTCACTGTCGACGTTGGTGAGCCCCGGGACGGTCTTCATCATCGCCAGCACCTGGTCGTTGGCCGAGGCCAGGGCGGTGGGATCGGAGCCCTCCACGTAGAGCACCACGCCGGTGGAGCTGCCCGACGAGCCGACCGACACCTCAACCTGGCCGACGCTGCTGCCGAGGTCGGCGATGCCCTGCCGGAGCCGGATCGCCGCGGCCTCACCGTCCGCGCCCGACTTCAGCGGCACGCTGAAGGTAGCTTGGTTGGTGTCGGCCTGGGCGCCCATGAAGACGCCGGTCGAGCCGCCGATGCTGGTCGAGTACGCCTGCACGGAGGGGTCGGACGCGAGCAACGCCTCGACCTTCTTCGCCGCAGCGTCGGTCTCCGCGAGACCGGTGCCGACGGGCAGCTTCTGCTGGATGGTCAGGGATTCGGTGCCCATGTTGCCGATGAAGTCCGTCTTCAGCTGCGGGGCCAGCGCCAGCGTCCCGATGAAGATCGCCAGCGCGATCCCGAGGGTGATCCAGCGGCGGCGCAGCGCCCAGTTCAGCACCGGCAGGTAGCCCCGCTGCAGCCAGGTGTCCTTCTCCGGCGCGTTCTCGCGTGCAGCGATCGCCGCAGCCTGCCTGGCGGTCGGCCGCATGAACCACGAAGCGAGCACTGGCACCACGGTCATCGCGACGAACAGCGAGGCGAGCAGCGCGACCGTGACCGCGACAGCGAACGGACGGAAGATCTCCCCGGCCTGCCCGCCGACCAGCCCGATCGGGGCGAACACGGCCACCGTGGTCAGGGTCGAGCTGGTGACGGCACCGGCCACCTCCTTGACGGCATTGATCACCGACTGGTGGCCGAACTCGCCGTAGCCCTGGTGCCGTTTGATGTTCTCGATCACCACGATCGAGTCGTCGACAACGCGCCCGACGGCGACGGTGAGGGCGGCCAGGGTGAGGATGTTCAGGGTGTAGCCGCCGACCCACAGTGCGACCAGGGCGATCAGCAGCGAGAGCGGGATGGAGATCGCGGTGATCAGGGTGGGCCGGATCGAGCCGAGGAACACCATGATCACGAGCACCGCCATGGCCAGGCCGATGCCGCCCTCAACGCTCAGGTCGCGGATCGAGTCGGTGATGTAGGGAGCCTGGTCGAACACGGTGGCGAACTCGGCGCCGTTGCCGAGTTGCTGCTGCAGCCCCGGCAGTGCGTCCGCGACCTCCCGTGCGACCGTGACCGTGTTCGCGTCGGGGTCCTTGGTGACCATCAGGGTGAGCGACGTCCTGCCGTTGACCCGGGAGATGCTGGTGGTCTCGACCGGCTGCTCGACGATGGTCGCGACCTTGTTGAGCGCGACCGGGCCGTCCGTGCCCTGCAGCATCAGCGCGCCGATCTGCTCGGGGCTGGACAGGCTGGTGCCGGTCTGGACGTCGAAGTTGACCGTGTCGGTGCGCATCGTGCCGGACGGGTAGGCGGTCGAGCCGGCGGCGAAGTACTGCGCGATGGTGGTCGGGTCGACCCCGTACTTGGTGACCTTGCTCTGGGAGTAGGTGATCACGATCTCGTGCTTCTCCTGGCCCGAGACCGAGACCTCGCGGACGCCGTCCAGCGCACGCAGGTCGGGCGCGACGCTGTCGGTGACCTTCGTGGACAGATCGGTCAGGTTGTCGTTCGAGGAGAGGGCGAGAACCATGACCGGGATGTCGTCGGTGCCACCGGTGATCACGGTCGGGTCGACGTTCGCCGGCAGCGTGGCCGAGATCGAGTCGAGGGCGCTGCGCAGCTTGTTCGCCATGTCGTCCGCGCTCAGGCCGTAGTCCCACTGGACGGTCACCTGGGAGACGCCGCTGGAGCTCTTCGATGTGACCGAGGTGACCCCTGTGACGGCCTTCACCGCGGTCTCGATCGGCTTGGAGACCTGGGCCTCGACCACCTCGGGGGCTGCGCCGGGGAAGGCACTGATGATGCTGCCCCGCGGCACATCGATCGAAGGGATCAGCTCCTGCTTGAGGGCGCCGGCGGCGTAGACGCCCAGACCGATGGTCAGCAGGCTGAGCAGCAGGATCACGGTGCGGTGGGCCAGGCTGAGCTTGGTCAGACGAACCACGAGATTCCCTTCTTCTGCGCCGGGTGGCGGGCGCTGTGTGGCCCCGGCGGGGCGTATCAGTTAGCATAGCTCTAACTATTTGTGGGCAAGAAAGCGGTGCGGCGTGCAGGCTCTCCCGGATCTCGGGCTCGATCCGGAGCGCGCGGCGCTCGCCGGCGAGCTGTTCGCGGTGAATCTGCGGGTGCACGACCGCGCCATGGGCCTGGTCGGCCCGATGCCCACTCCGCCGGATCTGACCATGCAACAGGTGCGGGTGCTGGGCCACGTGGCCGCGCAGCCGGGCATCGCCGGCCACGAACTGGGCCGCCTGCTCGGGGTGAGCGCTCCGACCGCGAGCGGGCTGATCGAGCGCCTGGTCGAGAAGGACCTGATCACCCGGGTCGACGACCCGGACGACCGGCGGGTCCGGCGGCTGCACCCGACCGAGGCCGGTCTGGACGTCATGCGGGGCATGGACTCGATGTTCGGTCGCGCCCTGGGCGTGGTGCTCAAGAGCCTGTCGGTTGAGGACCTCGACCTGCTTCTGCGGGGTGCGCGCGCGATGCTGACAGCGCTCGAGCGACTGCAGGCCGACGAGTCCGCCTAGCTGTACCCGGCCATCAGGTTGGTGACAGACGGCTGATTGGTGGGTTGCCTCCGAGT
>CAYNLD010000018.1:0-53800 GCA_964397985.1 uncultured Propionibacteriaceae bacterium
GTCGCGGCCGGGGCCAAATCAGACCGTCACGGTGGGGCCAAATCAGAGTGTCATTACCAACCTCATTTGCCGCCAGCGGCGAGGTCGTTCGTAACTTGTTCTCCTCTGAACCGTGCACAGGGGTGTGCCACGATGGCTTCCGTGGCCCCGGAGACTCGCGGATTCCGCGCTCGCCTTCGCCTTCTTGAAACGGCGGAGGGCGGCCGGCGCCGCGCCGCATCGAGCTCTAGCTACAGTCCTCAACTCCGGCTCGGGTCGATCTCGACGTCCGTCCGGATCGTGAAGCTGGATGGCGATGGGACCGCGTCGCACGACGATCTCATTCCGGGCGAGTCCTACGACGTGTTCATCGTCGTGCCATTCGTGGACTACTACCGAGACGAGCACTTGGACCCTGCCTGCATCGAGGTGCTTGAGGGTTCACGGGTTGTCGCCCTCGGACAAGCGGTCGGTCCGGTCTTTGAGCTAGCCCCAAAGGCAGTGGTCGACAAGATGAGGACGCCTCCGCAGGTACCCGAGGCGCGGGAGTCGTAACTCGCGCTCATGCCGTAAAGACGCTGTTAGCTCCGTGCCCGTTATGCGGGCCGTGCAAGAATTGAGCCCATGGCTGACAGCGCCGCGATTCCTCGCACACGAACAGCGCTCGCTAACCATCTCACCGAACTTGGTGTCTCCGAGAACAGCTACCACCTCTACGGCACCTACTTGGACGACGCCATCGTCTTGGATGAACGTCCAGAAGGTTGGGTGGTGTTCTACTCCGAATGTGGCGGCGAGTCAGCGCTCAAGGTGCACAGCACCGAGGCGGGAGCCTGCGCGGATCTGCTGGACCGCGTAACTCGAGATGATCACGTCTTCTTCACCCTTGTCGCTGGGCCATCGCCAGCGGACGAGGCTGACGCGGCATTCGATTCCTGGTTGGCTGGACGAGGAGCGAGTCGCTCCTCCTTACTCGCCGGGGACTGGAAGTTCGACGACGTGCCATGGGTCGCCGGTGCGTTGTGGCGCCGATACTTCGTCACGACAACCGGGATCCGCCTTCTCGATCAAGCCAGGGAGAGCAGCCCACGCTCGTCCTGATTCGCGGCCGTGAGGTTGGTTCGTCGATGGGGCCCTAAGCTTCTCTGACGCGGCGATTGATCTTCCTGCTGACTCGGGTCTTTTGTCGGGTTCTCCAGCTTCGTCATCTCCGGCTGGGGCGGGACTATCCCGGCAGAATGTGTGTATGGACGAGACACCCGGCGATGAGACTCGCGCTGCGCTCGCCGACGCCATCCGAATCTGGCGGCTGGAGCCAATCACCGCGGACACCGTCATCGATGCCGCGGTCGGGTGCCTCGTCGCTGGCCTGGACACCCCGTCGCTCTGCGAGCTGGCAGGAGCACCGCCTCGAACCGACGTGTTCAGCATGGAACAGCTGATCCTGGACACACTCCGTCAGTTAGATATGCAGGCCGTTATGGAGGAAGACATCAAGCGAGGCGCGTTGGTCGCGATGCTGCACCGCCTGCAAGCGGGTCAAGTCGGGGCCCGTGAACTGGCCCGCTGGGCCCATCGTCACATCGGCCACGAGGGCGCTCGTGATTGCCAGGTGTTCGTCGAACTCGACGACATGTATGACACCCTCGACTACGCCAACTACAGCGAGGATGATCTCGCCCGCTGGGCTCTGGATGAGACCGACGCCTTCCTCAACGGGCGGCCATCGCCTGGCCACACCGAGGTCTGGCGGGATCCGGGCAGACTCCCTCGCTGAGCGCCCACCGAAGGCGACGAACATCCGGTCATGCCGCGACGGGCGGGTTGTTCTAGAGACTGAGAGGTGGCCCGATCTGGACGGCTGACGGTTCAAAGCGCACCTCGAGCAGACTCCAGCAATCATCCCTAAGCGTAGCCACCTCCTTGCGGCAGCCGCCGCACAAGAGGTTGGGACCATCGAGTCCGTCGTGACCGCAGCAACCGCTGTTCCGCATCGGATCATCGCTCGAGATGACCCCGATCGCGTCAACCGGGTTGATCACCAAGCAGCCAAGGGTGCTCGTGGGGAGTTGCCCGCGCCACCCAATCGGGTCGGGGTCTCTAGCCCAGGATCCCTCTGGGATCGTGGGCAGGAACCTCTCGTCCTCAGGCTGAGCCCGCCGGGGTTCCGGTAACACGTCAAGCTGGCTGAGCGCATTAGTCAGGGGGTTCCCGCATGCACCGCAGACGATGGTCACCGACTCCACATGTCGATTCTGCCCGACCGGAGCTTGGCCGCACTGAGGGAAGTCCACGAACGTCCGGAACTGCCGCGGTCCGCTTGAGTTGTTGTCGCACGCTTCGAACGAGGCAGGCCATGCGAAACTTGCTGGGTGGCGCAGCGCAGAACAGAAGACCGCGCGGCGTTGGGCCCGGCTTCCATGGCGATGGCGACACTGGGCCTTTGGATCCTGGACCTCGCCACCAAACGTCGACATGAAACGCGGACTTCGCTGAGCGAGTGGCGGGGCATCAATCGAGAGTCCCCGTCGGGACTGTGCCTGATGGCCGCCATCACATGGTTCGTCGCCATGGCGGTGCCCGCAGCCGCGATCGTCTTTGCCTTCGCCTGGCTGGAGGCCTGCGGGGTCGATCTTCGCTGGTGGGGATGGCTGCCAGCGATGTTCCTTAGTGCAGCGGTGGCCGGGTTCGCGGTCAATGGGCTGCGCGAGCTCCTGAGTGATGACGCGACACCCACCCTCGCTGCCGACGTGCTGATCGGGATGCTTGTCCTTGCCTCGACCATCACGATCTTCGGCCTACAGCAGATGTCCCTCGGTTGAGCACGGATCGCGCGCATCTGCCGCGGTGTGCGAGGGTAGCCTTTCGGCTGGCCGCGGCCCGAGCACAACCGCCCTCAATTGCCGCGGTGTGCGAGGGTAGCCTTTCGGCTGGCCGCGGCCCGAGCACAACCGCCCTCAATTGCCGCGGTGTGCGAGGGTAGCCTTTCGGCTGGCCGCGGCCCGAGCGCATCAACCGGATCCCAGCCGAAGACCAACGCGGCGGCTGGCTCTCAGACCACGACGCCTATACGACCGAGATCTCGATCCCTTAACGCACGACTCTGCCGCGCCGCGGACGGTAGCCTCCCGGCTGCCCGGCCGCGACCTCATCGTAGCCGTGATGCTGGCGCTAGGGGCAGGCGTCCTGACCGGCGATCCAACGACCACGGACACTTCCCGTTACGAGCTGGACCAGCGGGCGGACTCGCTTCACCGGCGGGCTGGAACTGAGGTCCGACTCCCTGAACTTGAACTCTTGGTGTGTGCCGGGCGCAATGGTGACGGGCAGTCGCGGCCCTGAGAAGTTCTGTGGCCACAGATGATCTGGAGTCTCGATGTCGATGCCGGTCATGTCGACCGGCGCCCGCCCAACGTTGCGGACATCAACCACGAGGGCACGCCATTCAGGGATCCCGCCGATTCCCAGGGAGTCGAATCCCCAATAGGCGGACACCCTGATTCGATCTCTCGTCAGCCGGAACTGGACCACCTGCCACAGCAGACCGGCAACCGCGACGATCAATCCGAGGACGCCGATGGTCCGGGCCACCTCATCGACTTCCAGCGGCGTCATAGGGCGAGCGTAGCTATCGGTGCTTCCATGCGCGGCGATCCAGCCATGCTGACACCGCTGGGCGACATGCCGAACATCAGCGGCTGCCACACCTGGGGTAAGCATGGCCACTATTCGGCTCGAGCGCGAATCGACCCCGGGGGCTTCCTGGCGGGTCTTTTGGCGGGCGCCGAGCTACTCGAGCAATGGCTCGAGGCCCACTACGACCCGCGGCGCACGGTCGGGCCGTCCCCGACGACCCGAAGGGCGATCACAAGTACTGGTGCAGCCAGTCGGGCATGTTCGGATCGTCAATGGGCCAGGAGTCCACCTGCTGCTCGCTCTCCTCCCAATTGTTCTCTCTACCATCAAAGAACTTGTCTCTGCCGCACTTGTACTTGACCACGGTGTCGCCTTCGCGACGGTACTCATTCCAGTAGGTCTCGTGCTTCCCGTACCCCGACCACGAGTTGGTCGTGTAGATGGTCGACATGGTTTCGAACTCCTTCCCCTTACGCCACAGTCTGGGGGACGGACGGTCTAGGCAGGGCGATCCTCTGCACAAGGGCCCGGCTACGCAGCGCCCGCATAGCCTCCCCTCACCAACGCACCCTTCTGCCGCGCTGTGCGCGGTATTCGTGGGCCATGGCTACTCGCGTGGTGAATCGCCCGGGTCTGTGCGAGTGACCGTCAGGTCACCCGAGCATCCCGAGTACCTGGCCGAGCACTTCCTTCCGAGCCGTGAGGGGGCTCAACCTGTCATCAAACAGGTGCAGCAGTCCCGATCCGGCAGTTGTGCGGATGGCGAGCCAGAGCGGTCGCCCTTTAGGTTGTGCATCGCGGCGGCGCACCGGCGGGCTTCCGGCTTGCTGCGGAGCCGCTGACTGTTCCCGCTTGTCTTGGGGAGGGTTGCAGGTTTCAGTTGGCGTCCACGCGGACCGGCATCGAGGGTGGGCATGCGGCGAGTTGTCGGGGTGGCGGCCATCTCGACGTCGGTCGCGGGGGCGCTCGGCGTGACATGGTTCGCGTTGTTTGTGCGTCAGCCGATGCTGGGTTTCGAGGACACCGATGATCCTGCGGTGGGCGTCCGGTTCGTCAGGACTCATCCGGAAGTGTTCACCCAGACCGGACTTGTGTTGATCCTGATGGCCATGGTGTTGGTGGTCGCCGTGATCAGCGTGGCCGAACTGCATGATCACCTCAGCCCTCGCTGGCCGGTTCACGCTGTCAGCGCGGTCGGACTCTTCGCTTCGTTGTGCTTCCTGGTGTTCGGTGTCATGCGCATCGGCGCGTCGGGGCCGCTACTGCATGTCGCGGGGCTGCGGCAGGACTGGGGGGAGACCGCATACCTCGTGGTCCAAATGGCTGGCGTGCAGGGCGTCCTTCCGGCAGGGTTGCTCGCTCTGGCCGTATGGGCTGTCGGCTTGAGCATGATCGGGCTTCGCAAAGGCACAATCCCGGTGGCCGTGTGCGTGATGGGGATCGTCCCAGCCATTCACATTCTCGGACGAATCTTCGGCCAGTCCGACGGCCTTCCGGAAGGCGCATGGCTGGTCCTCCTAGCGTCCATCCCGGGCACTCTCGTTTGGTGTCTCGCCCTGGGGATCGGGCTGATGACGCGACTCCGACCAAGCCCGCACACCAAGGCGCAGCGGACGAGCGAAGCACAGCCCTAACCCGGTCAACGCCATCCTGGTTGCCCGGCGAGGCTCTATGCACCTTGAGGCGCAGACACGGCCCCCGCGCCACCAGGGCCCAGCAGGTGGCTGTCGGTAGAGCCGGAGCAGCTGCACTTCGACCACGTCGCGCCGGTTTCAAAGCACCCGACTTTGCCGCGCGCGGCGCGACCGATCCCGGCAAGAACCGCCCATCGACGCTGGGCGCAGGCTCCAACAGCTAACCTGCCGGCATGTGGCAGTGGCTCGCTCAGAATGCTCCCGCAATAGAAGCGCTATCTTCGGCTGCTCTTCTGCTAGTGGCCGTGCTCGCAGCCTTTGTGGCCTGGGCGCAGGTCAACGAGGCGCGTCGTCTGCGTCGCGAGCAAGCGCAACCGTACGTCGTTGCCGGCATGCGATCGAGCGCGGCGTCGCCGATGATCTTCGAGTTCTTCGTTCGCAACTACGGAGCCACAGCAGCCTTCGATGTACGGGTTTCCGCTGATCCTCCCTTGACGAGCCAATGGGAACCCAATCGGATCCAGCCCCTGATGCTGTTCGAGTCGCTGCCGACGATGGTGCCCGGCGAGGAGTGGGCTACGTGGTGGGACTCGGCGACAAGTCGCTGGGACAGCGGCCAAGAGATGTCCTCAACGGTGACCGTTACCTTCCGCGACTCCTTCGGCGCTAGGCACGTTGGCAGTTATGTCTTGGACTGGAATGCGCACGAGCACCGCGTCTTCACCGTCCAGAAGGGAATGGATGACCTCGTGAAGGCGGCCGCGAAGCTAAGCGACAACATCGGCCGCGTTGTCTCTGGCGGCGCCATCATCGTCCAGGACAAGGCCGCAAAGCATGCCGAACAGGCGGAAGCGCGCGCGGCGCGCCTCGAGAGGCGCGAGGCTGCGAGCCACGCTTCACCCGAAGTTGAGGAGAAATAGATCACCGACGATCAGCGCCAGACCCGCCAGTCCTCACAGACACGGTGATGGCCTCCCGCACGTCCGACTTTGCCGCACCGGGGGGCTGGTCATTCCGATCGGCCGGGTCGTGCGCCGCGGCCGCGCCAGTCTTCTGACACCATGGCGTCATGAAGGGCGACCCGGCATGGTGGCGGGGTGAGTCGCCGTCAACTCACCCACGTGGCTTTCCTCCCGCGGGATCGCTGCTCACGGGACCCGTGAGGACGCTTCCCGGCACCACCAGCGTTCTCACCGACCCGCTTCAGGAGCTCAACTTCTTCGCCGCGGAGGCGTCTGGAGTCGAGTTGTGGCTCACCGGCGTCCACCTGACTGTCGAGTGGTCAGAGTTCGACCGATGCAGTTTCCGGCAACGGGGCCGACCTGTCCTGAACGCCGGCGGTGTGGCGGCCCAGGGATGCTTCGGTAACACTCCGGCCGTGTACCGCAACTGCACCTTCGACCGGGTCCGGTTCAAGACTCTCGGTGGCTTCACGACGGGACGAGCAACCTTCGAGGATTGCACCTTCCTCAACTGCCGGTGGGAAGGGCACTTCGCCTACGAGACCCAGTTGATCCGCTGCCGTTTCACCGGCCGCATGAACGGCTGCGTGTGGGGTGGCGATCCGAGCGACACCGGCGACGCTGCGACACGCCCCAACGTGATCACGGGCAACGACTTCCGCGGCGCGACGATCACCGACAACGTCGGTTGGCGTGCCGCCTTTCCCCTCGCCGACCAGATCTGGCCGGCCGGGTACACACCCGTACCTGACCACTGAAGCCCCTACCCCAGCACCCAACTCCACCGATCCGACACCCATCTCCCTGTGAGCTGGGCAGACACGGACGCTCATGCCGCTCCATGTGTGCGGCGGTGGCTCCGCCCGGCAATGTGCGCGTAGGGCGCGCCCGGGCGGCCGCTATGTCCCGGCAGGGCCAAGCTGTGCGACGAAGTCGTCCATGACGGCCTCGGCAACCCACGGAGTCTGATGGAACCCCGTCCGCTCGAGGTCTTCGGCCAACAGACGAAGACCGTCCTTGGCCTCCTCGGGTGAATCAAAGTCGGTGTAGATGGCCCAACCGGCCTTGTCGGGCCTTCCTCGATAGCCCAGCTGGAGCAGTCGGTGACCATCCACCGCGAGGAGGTGAACCTTGGTTCCGAAGAATGTGTTGCGCTCTAGTCGCAGTCGCTCGCCCACCCGGAGAGCGTATCGACGCTCGAAGCATCGGGTGGCTCACTGGCAAAGTCACTGGGAAACGCGGAGATGCCGAGCCCGGCCCCCTGTTGAGCGCTACTTCCCTGAGGCCAGGTCGAGACGAGCGATGGCCCGAAGAACGCCTGCGAGATGGCCGGATTCCTCGCGGCTGCCCGGCCGCTACCTCATCTGCCGCGCCCTGGGAGGGGTTCCCGTCTGCCGGCGAGGGTACCCGCGAGTAGCCTCGTCTCATGGTTGATCGATGGTCACCGCTAGATAGAGCCATCTACGGCGCAGAGGACGACGAGGAGATGGACATGATCCTCCGCCACCTCGACCGAGCGATGTCCGACGCCAAGGCTGACGGCTCGACCCGGCCTCGCGCCGATTCGAAGCTCCGGGGCGAAGGCAGGAAACCTCGCCAGTGAGGAATGCGGATCTCCCGGGAGTACCTCGGTCGCACGTCGTGCGTCCAGAGGGTCAGCTTGGTCTCCCGGACCCCATCAGTTTGCAGCGCTCGCGTCGCGCACGGTCCACGAGACCCTCGACGCCATCAGTCGCTACCCAAGCGAGAATCTCGGGCAGGGTGGCCCGCCAGCTGACTCCGGCCGGCAACTGGTCCGGAAGCCGCTCACCTGCCACGAGCAGAGAAGCTTCGGGGAAGACTTCGCCGAAATCCCGTCCCGCATGTGCTGCCACCAACAACTCGTACTGCCATGGCTCGGTGTCGGGCTGCAGCGCTATGTCGAGCATCCACTGCGAGCGGTCTACGGTGATGATCACCTCCGCCGGGCCCCCATATACGAACTGCGCCCCGAAAGAACCCTCGCCGCGATGGGACTCAAGCGCGTATCCGTCCGCCGATAGCCACGCGATCGTGCCGCGCACATCGACTGGCGCGAAGCGTTCCAGGACTCGTCTACCTCGGAATCCTGCATAACGACAGCCTAGGAAGAATCGTACTCTCTTGCCGCCGGTTCCGCGGCACGACGACAGCATCCCGCCCCAACCGTCGCGAGCCTGTCAGCGCAGGATTTCGCGCGCAAACCCGAGGTAGCGGCTGCCCTGCCACTCCAGACGGCCCTCATCGCCGACGATGAGCATGCCTGCCTGGGATGCCGGGACGGCGAGTTCGAAGCGGTTGCCGTCTGGGAACTGGAACGTCACGTAGTAACGCTGGTCAACAGAGGCACCGCTCCCCTCGATCAAGGAGCGCTTATCGACTACCCGAGCCTCGACCTGCATCCGCGAGGCGGACCGGTCGATCCGTCGCCGGCGCACAGCCACGATGATCGCCAAGACGATGGGAATGCCGGCCAGGACTACAACCGTCCCTACGGTCATCAGCAGGAGAAAGGCCCATCCGCCCATGCCTTGCAGACTACAGATCGCCTCGCGACGCTACTTGAAGACGACCCAGGCCGGAAGCTGCACGCATCCTCTCGTGCCGCAGAGTTCGCGGTAGGTGATCAGCGGACTTCCCCTGTGCCGGGGTCGATGGGTCGGCCGGTGTCTTTGTCGATCAACCGAAGTGCCGGGACCACGGGTGGCGCGGCCTTCTCCGCGCCGACGGCCAGGTCTTGATCGATCAGGATGTATCGGTTGCGTGCCTCGGCCTGGTGGCGGGCGTATCGGGCTTTGGTCGGCCAGGGCTGGTGGTGGTCGTCGCAGTGTTGCCGGGTGCGGTCGTGGAGGCGTTCGAGGAACGCAGGCAGGGAGTAGCGGTGCCATTCTTCGAGGCTGTTGCTGTTGGTGGCGGTGGCGATGATGCGGCGTTGGTCGGCGAGGACGCCGATGTCGTGGATGAGGTGGGGGTGTTGGGGCCAGCAGGGTGGGATGAGGCCGGCCGCGGGGTCCCAGACGTATTCGTGGTTGAACCAGGTGACGACGTCCTCGTACCACTCCCAGACGTCTCTTCGCAGGTCGGGGTCGATGCAGGTGGCGATGTCCCAGGGGCGCGGGAGGAGCGTGGCGTCGCCGAGGCGGCCCTTCTGGGCGTCGGTGCCGTTCTCGGACAGGTACAGGTTCCAGTAGGCGGCCCGGATGCGTTCGCTGGTGGGCATCGGGAACGGCAGTGCGAGCGGCTCCTTGGTGGTCATGGCGTTTCGTCGTCGAGGAGGGCGTGTTTGCGGGCTGCGGCGAGGGCGGCGATGGCGCGTGCGTGGTCGCCGGGTTGGTGGGCCTGGTGTTCGGCGAGCTGGCGTCTGGTTTCTGCTTGCTGGGTGAGCAGCGCCCGTCCGGCTTTGCCGTCGATGCTGCGGTGCAGGCGGGCGATGATGGGTCGGGTGTTCTCGGCGACTATGAGGGCGTGGCGTTCGGGGAGTTGGCGGACTTCTTCGGGGCGGAGGATGAGCATGTCGTCCCCTGAGGTGGTGCGTCCGCCGCGGCTGCCGTGTTGCCAGGTCGTGCGGGCGATGCGGGTGGTGCCGACGAGGTCGCTGATCTCTTTGTTGAAGCCGACGTCTTTGCTGCCGCCGAACAGGGCGAGGATGTTGGTGAGGCCGAAGATGGCGCGGGCTTCGGTGTCGCCGAACAGGGCGGCGAGCTGCCGCCAGGTCTGGGCGGCGTAGATGATCGCGATCCCCAGGGCCCTTTCGTTCGCCATCCTGGTGCGCAGGGTGGGCAGGGGTGCGGTGGAGGGGAGTTCGTCGAGGCAGGCGAGCAGGGGCGGGCACAGCCGTCCCCATTCGCTCCGGTTGGCCAGGTGCAGGGCGGTGTCGAGGATGTGTTCGGTGAGGGCGGTCATGAGTGGTGAGGCGGAGGCGTAGGGGTCTTCGCGGCCGAGCAGGTAGATGGTGCCGCTGTTTCGGATGATTTCGGCGATGTCGGTCGCGGGCCTGCCAGGGGTGGGGATGCAGCGGTCGCGGATGGCGGGTTGGAAGAAGAGTTCGAGGGCTTGTTGGACGGTGGTGATGGTGTTGGAGGCGGTGCGTTCGTCGCCGTGGATGGCGCCTTGGAGGAGGCCGGCCCAGTGGGGTGCGGCGTGGGGGTGTTCGCGGAGGATGTCGGCGGGTTCGGCGGTGCCGGTCGGGTTGGCGACCCAGCGCAGGACGCGGTCGAGGCGGTGGCCGACGAGGGCGGCGGCGTGGAGGTAGCAGGCGACGACTTTCGCGGCTTCGGCGGCATAGAACCGGGCCGCGGCATCGCCGGAGCCGCTGGCGGCGTGGTGGATGGTGCCGTTGGTGAACGCTTTGGCGCGGCGTTCGGCGACGAGCGGGTCGACGCAGCCGGCGATGGGGTCCCAGACGAGTTCGGGGAGCCCATCGGCTTGGGCGAACGGGTCGAGGACAACACACGGGCCGCGCTTGGCGCGTTCGGTGATGGTGAGGAGCAGGTCGTCGGTCTTGGTGAGGGTGACCAGCGCCGCGCCGGGCGCTGACAGCAACGCTGGGGTGAGGAGGTCGAGGGTCTTGCCGGAGCCCTGGGGTCCGATGACGCCGCAGGTGCGGTCCCAGGGGCACCACAGCGGTCCGGCGTGGGGTTCGGCCGCGACACCGATGGGCCAGCCGAGCTGGCGGGGATCAAGGCGCTTCATCGGGGCATCTCTCTGGGCGGGGTGGGGAGGGGCGGAGCAGCCGGGTTCGGGTGGTCCGGAAACCGGCGCCTGACCCGCGCGTCACCGGCGGGCCATCCCGCGACGCTGTCCCTGGCCGGACTTTTAGCGTCGGGCGGTTCGGGGTTGGCGGGGTTGTCGATGCGTTTGGGGCGGCGGAGGACGGTTTCGGGGATGCCGCGCCAGTACTGGTGGTCTTTGACGGTGCCGGTGAGGGTGAGGTGTTCGCCGAGCCGGGTGGTGTCGGCCCAGCGGGCGTTGGTGAAGGTGATCACGATGCTGGTTCCGCAGTCGATCTCGACCAGGTGGCTGAGGGTGCCGTAGCGGGAGCTGTGCACGTATCCCTTCCTGGTCACGGTGCCGGTGATCGTGATGGCCTCGCCGAGGTCGCCGGCGAACTCGAGAGTCTTGGCGCGCTCGACGTCGGCGGGGTCTGGGGGGCGGAGCCTGGCGATGGGCCAGCTGCCTCTCCTGGTCATGGGGTTCTCCGTTGGTGTCGGGCTGAGTGGAGGTCGGGCCGGATGATCCGGCGGTGGGCGCGGAGTCGTCGCACGCCGAGGGTGGACGCGGCTTCGGCCGGGGTGGCCATGCCCTTCATGCGGCCGGGTCCCCAGCGGCGCAGGACCAGTGCGGCGAGGGTGGCGAGGCCGAGGAGGAACACGGTTTCGGTGGCGATGATCCAGCCGATCACCGCACTCGCGGTGGCGGCGGGGGCGGGCGGCGGGTCGAGGCCCGCGGCCGGGTGGCCGGTGAGGATGGCGGGGATGCTGGTGAACAGGCTGCGAGGGGTGGGCCAGTGCCAGCCGGCGCCGGTGGCCCAGTGGGCGAGGCTGCGCCCGGCCTGGACGCCGAGCGCGGCGGCCGGCAGGGTCGCGGCGAGGAGCGCGACCGGGATCTCCCAGGTGGACGGGTAGGGGTCGTGGCGGCGGTCGGTCTGCAGCATGGGTCACCGGCCCTCAGATGGCGATGCCGGGGGCGGGAGGCTTGCGGCGCGCCTGGTCGGGGCGCCGTTGGGGGGCCGGCGGCGAGGCGGGCGGCCATCCCTTTATGGGCGTCGGGTCGACCGGTGGGCGAGCGTGGGCGAGTGCCTGCTTCACGTCGGGGTGGGCGTGGTCGAGGATGTCCTGGCGGAGCCTGGGCCAGGCGGTGGGTGGGACGACGTTGTCGATGATGCCTTCGAGGAGCCGGGCCGGGTGTGGTGCTGCGGCTGCGGGTTCGGCGTTGAGGGAGCGTTCGAGGGCGATGTTGGCGCTGGCGCCGTCGCCGCTGATCCAGGCGGCCATGCCGGCCAGGTAGAGCGCCATGTCGGCGCCGTAGGCGGGGCTGTGGCGGATCACGTCCTGCCACAGCTGCAGGTGGGCTTCGGCGTTGTCGCGGCTGATCGAGGCCAGCGCGAGGTCGCGGGCGGCGGGGTGCTGGGCGAGTACCGACAGCTGGACCGCGTCCTGGACCGGCAAGGGTGGGGAGTCGGGTCCGGGGAGGTTCGCCTCGATCAGGCTGGCGGTCAGGGTGAGGATCCGGCTGGTCAGGTTGGCGTTGGGGAGTTCGGCGAGCGCCGCGGCGGCCTGCTGGTCGAGGGCGGGGCTGTCGGGTGGGCTGGCGAAGCGAGCCTCGAGCTCGGCGCGGGTGGCGAGGCGTTGCAGGCCGTGGAAGGTCGCGGTGGCCGCCACCTCGCCGTAGGGGTCGATGGTGCCGCGGGTGCCGTCGTTCAGTTGCCAGCGGTCACCGTCGACGACCAGGGTCTGGCAGCCGTCGGGCAGGTGCGCGTCGCAGCGGTCCAGGATCGGCCAGGCGGCTTCGGGGTCGTGGGTGTAGGCGATGGTGTAGGCCTCGGCGTCGGGGAACCGTGCCCGGATCCGGTCGAGGAGGTTCTCGGCGGCTCCGGGTGGCTGGACGTCGGTGAGGTCGATGCGGGCGGTGACCTGGATGCGTCCGTTCTGGGTGGCGATGACGACCAGGGAGTCTTCGGGGATGAACCCGACGAGGTAGGGGACGATCTGGGCGAGGTCGGCAGGGTCGCTGATCCGCAGCACGGCCGGTTGCTGTTCCATCGTGGTCTCCTCGGGACGGGTGGGGGGTGGGTTCGGTCAGTGGAGGTTGCCGACGCGCCAGAACTCGTACATGTGGTGGCCGGCGAAGTCGGTGTAGTGATAGATCCGCACGCCGGCGCTGCGGGCTTCCCAGCTGGTGTGCGTGCTCGGGTTGTAGACGAGCATGATGTGGCCGGCCTTGTTGGGGCCGCGCCAGGTGTTGGTGAACACCAGGTCGCCGGGCCGGGCCTGGGAGGCGGGGATGCGGTGGCCGTTCTTGTGGGCCCATAGCCGGATGGATTCGGCGGTGCGGGGCATCCGGATGCCGATCTGGCGGAACGCTGCGCCGACGAACCCGGAGCAGTCGTAGCCGCGCGGCCCGGTCCCGCCCCAGATGTAGGGCTTGCCGCGCTGCCGGGCGGCCCAGGCGAACATGCGGGCGACCCGTTCGGTGGTGAGTGGCGGCAGGTTCGGGTTGCCGTCGCCGTAGCCGTCGCCGCAGTCTTCGCGGTCGCCGGCGACGACGATCTGCCCGGCTCGTCCGGCGTAGGACCAGGCGTAGTAGAGGACGTCGTTGCGGTAGGAGACCGAGTGGTTGTACGCCCACAACGCCTGGACAACACCCCGGGCGCCGCGGGTGACGCCGGAGTGGGTGAGGTAGTTGGCCGCGGAGAAGACGCTGTCGGCGTCGTTGTGGATGTCCCGTCTGCCGTCGTGGTTGCCGTCGACGCCGTAGGCGGCGAACGTTGCGGGCATGAACTGCATCAGCCCCTGCGCGCCCGCGCTCGAGGTGTGGTTGTTGCGGCCGTGGCGGGTCTCGGCCATCCCGATCCCGGCCAGCAGCTGCCACGGGATCCGGTACCGGTTCGCCGCCGCAAGGTAGAGGGCTTTGATGGGGGTGGGGATGGTCTGGGCGGGGCTGTGCAGCGACTGGAACCTCGGTGTTCCCCACTTCGGCAGGGCGAACCCGACCCCGCCTTCCTCCCCGCCGGTCACGTCGATGTTGGTCTGGTCGGCATACGCGCTGCAGGGGTCGATCCGGATCTGTTCGGCGACCGCGGGGGCGACCACCGTGGCGGTGACCGCGATCGCTCCGAGGGGGATGCCGATCGTGGCGGCCAGGACGGGCCCGAGCAGGAGCGTGAGGAGTCTCATAGGTCAGGCCGCCTGGGTGAGGGCCTGGTTGGTGAAGGTGAGCCCGTGTTCGGCCGGGTGCAGGATGGTCTGGACCTTGTGGACGCTCTCCCCCACCAGCCACACGGCGCGACCGGGGGCCTGGCGGCACCAGTCGGTGACCAGCCCGGTGGCCATCGGCGGCAGGCCGAGCAGGGTTTCGAGTTCGTCGGCGACCTTCTGGTCCTGGCCGTGCAGGATCTTGGTGTCGGCCAGGTGCAGCAGGTCCCGGGCGATGGCGGTGGCCTGCGACCCGGCGTCGCCGGCGGTGAGCAGGTCGGAGGGCTTGTGCGCGATCGCGAACTGGATGTCCCCATCCCGCCGCGACAGCCGCAGGTCGGCGTCGAACGCCTTGACTGCTTCGACACCGAGCCGGAGCTGCTTCCAGGACTCGTCGCGGACCACGATCCGCAGGTCGCCAGGCCGGGCGGTCTCCCGCATCGCCCGCCCCCAGGAGTTGAGGCACATCAGGGCCATGCCGACCGCCTCGTCGCCGAGCGGCTCGAGCCGGGACAGGGACAGCGACTGGATCGGCGCGGCCCAGTCCAGGCCGATGGTGGTGTGGTCGTCGAACAGGCCGCGCAGGCTCCCGCCGACCAGTTGGCCGAGGGAGTCGCGCAGCAGCCGGGTATCGTCGAGGAAGTGCCGCTTGCTGGCGAACCGGCACGCCTCCACCAGGGTGTCGGGCGGCTCGTCGAGCAGCCGCCACAGCTGCGGGATGGTGGTCTCGGCCAGCCGGGTGTTCCCGTCGGCATACCCCGTCAGTTGCTGCAGGGCGGCGTCGAGGACGGTCTCCTCGCTGGGCCCGAACGGCACCGGGCGGTGGCCGACTCTTTGGGAGCCGACCAGGCCGCGGAGCAGGGTGAGCCAGCGGGCGAACACCACGGTGGCGCGCCGCCGGGCCTCGGCGGCATCCAGCCGGTCCCAGCCGTCGCCCAGGGGGCCGAAGGCGAGCGGGTTGATCCGGGCCGGCAGGCCCTGGCCGATCGCGATGGGTTCGACGCCGAGCGCCCGGCAGAGAAGCTCGTACTCGTCCTTCGGGTCGCCCAGGACCAGGACCCGGTAGCCGAAGCCCATCATGCGCAGGCAGAACGCCTTCACCGTGGCGGACTTGCCCATACCGGGCTTGCCGAACATGAACAGGTTCGGGTTGGAGACGGCCACGTCGGGGTCGAGGACCCAGCCGTTGGGGTCGGCGAAGAACGACGTGCGGGAGAACAGGTCGATGCCCATCTGGGCGCCGCGGGGCGGCAGGGCGGGGCTGGCGACCAGCGGCCACAACACCGGCGCCTGGTCGGCGGTCATCCGCCACACCGACACCGGCGCCGCCGCCGGCGACCAGCCACGCCCGCGCCGTCTGGGTCCGCGCAGCGGCACCGGGGTGAACAGGCGCGCTTCGCGTCCCAGCTGCTCGTTGGCGGGCCGGGTGGGCAGGTCGTGGCCGAAGTCGGCCAACAGATGGCCGATGCCTCGTCCGTGGGTGTGGGTGCGCATGGTGGTTCAGGTTTCGTTGGCGCGGAGCAGGCTGGTGCCGAGTGGGATGGTGGCGGCGGTGAAGCCGGCGTCCTGGGTGAGGTCGAGCCGCAGCGGGGCGTAGCCGGCGTGGCGGATCGCGGCATCCAGGCGGCGCCCGTACTCGGCGATCCGGCAGGTCTTGGGGGCGGTGACGCACGCGACGGCATACGGCCTCACGAGGGCGTTGCCGGTGGCGAGGCGGGTGTCGAGGCTGCGGGTGCGGGCGAGCGCGATCCGGTCCTTGGCGCGGGCCCGGATGCCGGCACGGTGGCGGAGTTCTTCGCCCATGTCGGCGGCCCATTCGGCGTTGGCGGTCTGCCGGTCCGCGGTGGTCTGGCCGAGAATCGGATACGCGACAAGCAGGGAGCGACGCTCGTCGGGTTCGGTGGGGGCCAGGACGGGTGCGAGGGCCCCGATGACGGCGCCGCGGGCGGGCAGCTTGATGGTGGCGGCGATGCTGTTCCAGGCGTCATGGGAGTAGTGCCGGGCGGCCAGGTCCGCCCCGGAGGGGCCGGCTTGCGCCCACGGCACCTCGGCGTTCACGGGCTGCCCCGCTTCCCTGGCGGCGAGGGCGTCGACGATCCCGGCGCGGTCGCCGGGGGCGAACCCGGTCCGTACCGCGGCGGCGAGTTGGGGGGAGGTGAGCCATTCGACCTCACGGATCCGCAGGCCGGCACGGAGGTGCTCGGCGACCTCGGCCATCACCAACCCGAGGGCGCGGGCCCGTCCGTCAACCCCGCGGCCGTACTCGCGGGCCTCCTTGGCGAGGCGCCGTTCGGGCACGATCAGGGTGAGGAAGGCTTCGGTGCGGACCGCGGCCTGGGTGAGCATGCCGGCGAGGCCTTCGTTGACCTGCCGGGCCAGCGCGGGTGCGTCCAGGTGGTGGTGGCGGGCCATCCACTGGTCGCGTTCGGCGCCGTCGTCGGGGACGGAGCGGATCAGGAACTGGAGTTCGTCGACGAGTTCGCTGCGGGCACAGGCGTTGAGCAGGGCGGTGAGGCCGGCGCCCTGGCTGGCCCGCTCGGCAGCATCGGCCATGGCCAGGCCGGGGTGGGTGATGGCGGCGGTGACCGCCCAGGTGCGGGTCTGGTGGTGCTGGATGACCGCGACCCGCCGCTGCTCGACGCCCTGGGGTGGGCCGTCGTGCACCTCGACCCCGGCCAGGACACCCGGCAAGTCCGGCTGGTCGAGATCCTCCGCCTGACCGGCGGCGGCGCGGGCCCGGAACCGGGTCCAGCCGGTGACCCGGCCCAGGGTGTGGGCGGTGCTGGCCGCGATCCAGCCGGTCGCGGTCCGGCCCGCGACCGGGACCAGGACGAGCACCGCAACCAGCGCCCACACCGCGATGAGGGCGAGCAGCAGGGCCCACTGTTGGCGGCTGAGCGCCCACACCGCCGGGATGCCAGTGGCGACGACCGCAATCAGTTTGGGGCCGGACAGGCCGAAGAAGTAGCCGGTGCGGTCCTTGGCGTACTCGCTGTACACGACAGCCATGACGATCCCTTCCCTTTGCTAGGCGATCACGGCGACCTCGGCCGCCTCCGCCGCGGTACCGCCACCTGCAGCGCCGGTGCCGCCCCCTGCACCGGCGCCACCGGTAGGCCCGCCGCTGGCGGGGGTGCGTGGCGGGGGTGCCTGCGGGTCGGGGGGTTGGTTGGCCTGGGCTTCGCGGTTGGCGCGGGCGGCGTCACCTGCGGGGCCGGGCTGGTCGGGGTAGTAGGCGTTGTGCCCGACGCCCATCTGGTTCGTGCCATCAGCCATCACCGCGGCACCGGTGGCGCCGACCTTGGCCACCGCGCCGAGCCCGAACGCGAGCGCGCCGCCGACCGGGCCCAACACACCGGCGACGGAGCTGATGCCGGAGGCGGCCCTGGTGCTGGTGGCAGCTTCGGCGCTGGCCTCCCCGGCGGAGCGTCCGTCCTGGTCGGCCTGCGCGGCGGTGGCGTCACTGGAGGCGGTGGGGTTGCCGCGCAGCAGGCCCTGCAGCCCGCCGGCCGCGGCGAGGCCCGCGCGGGCGGCCGCACCCGAGGCGGTGCCGGGGTCGACGAACGCGAGCAGCTTGAACAGCGCCAAGGGAGCCATGGAGGCGATGCAAATCAGCACGACCGCGGGGATCGCGGTGGCGATCGAGGCCAGCGCCCCGCTGGCCTGACCGTTGGCGACCCCGGTCGCGAACTGCATGCCGATCCCGGTGACCATCACCGTGACCGGCGGAGCGAGAGCGGCGGCGTGGAACCACCGCAGCGACTTCCAGAACCACACCCGAGTGCTCTCCATCACCAGGCCGGCGGCGGAGATCGGGGTGGTGGCGACGATCACCATCAGCGCGGCGGCGCGGGTGAGCATCATCACGATGTGGGCGATCGCCGCGATCCAGACCAGGATGCCCAGTACGCCGAGGATCGTGGCGGTCGCGGCGTCGGTGACGTCCTTGGCCTGGATCGGGGTCCACGGCTGCCACGCCGACCAGCTGGTCACGTTCAGCAGCGATTCCATCAACGCCCGGGTGAGGCCGGCGGAGGCGGCGACGATCAGGACGGCGTAGCCGATCCACGCCGCCCACACCAGCGCGAACTGCACCAAGCCTGTCGCGGCCCTGGCGAGCTCGCGGCCGTCCCGCTTCGCCGCGGCGATGCCGAGCTGGGCCAGGCCGAGGATGAGCAGCAGGGCGGCGGCGATCCAGAACGTGACCTGGTACAGCTGGTGGGCCGGGCCGTTCTCAGACAGGTCCGGGGTGAGCAGCGAATCGACCCAGCCGAGCACCAGCCGCAGCACCCACAGGCCGGCGTTCCACACCGCGAGCATGCAGGCGGTCCAGCCGTCGACCACGATCTTCGCCGCGACCGACCCCATGGTCTCGAACGGGTTCGGCAGCGGGATCACCGGACCGGCTCCTGCTCGGGACTGTCCCACCTCAGCCAGCCCGCCGTGATGGCGGCGTTCGACCCGGGCCACGCCGACGGCGCCGCAGCCGGCGGGCTGCCCGGGGCGATCTGCCAGCGATCGCTGGACCATTGCATGCGGGCGCAATGGCCCCAGCCCATCCGGTACTCGGCCTGGATCGTGGCGTGGACGTCGAGCAGGACGCAGGCCAGCACCCAGTCCGGCCCGTCCGTGCCCTTCACCAGGCCACCCGCCGGCGCGACGGTGACCGTGGTGGCGGTGTCCTTGGTCGAGGTTTGGTGGGCGCCGCGTAGGAACGCGGCCACGTTGGTCGCGTCGTCCCACTGCTCCAGCGCGGGCCCGCCCGGCAGGACCCAGGCCTGGTGGACCTGGCTGGTGTAGCCGAGGTCCATCGCTTCGAGGACGGCGACGTCGATCGCGGCGAGCTGGGCGACCGCGCCCTCAGCAGTGTGGCCGTACACCTGGATGTCGGCGGGGCCGCGTCCCTCGACCGCGTAGGGCAGGTGGATCGCCGGTGCGGGGGTAAGGGCCGGGTCGGGCCGGGTGGCCGCGGCCGGGTCCAGGCTGGGCATCGGGGCGGCGGCGATCCGGTCCCGGAGCGAGGCTGGCGACAGCGCACCCAACCCACCCCCAGGCGGTGCGCTGTCGCCAACGCTCGCGGTCGGCCGGGCCGACTGAACGATCAGGATAGCCACCCCGAGCAGCGCCGCGGCAGCCCCCACCGACACCGCTACGAGCGCAGCGAGGAGGCGGGAACGGGTCCACGGCTCCCCGATGGCGGGTTCTCGGCGGCGCGGCATCAGATGCACCCGTTGCCGACGATGCTGTCCAGGGTGCCCGGCCAGACCATGTAGCAGATCGCGGCGAGCACCACCACGCACAGCCCGACCACGCCGAACTTCGACGCCTGGTGCATCGAGAGCATCTTCCCGGCCGCGATCGCCCCGATCGACACCAGCCCGGCGATCACGAAGATCGCCAACACCCCCCACGCCACGTTCCCGGTGACCTGGTCCACGATCCCCTGCGCCCCCGGCGGCGCCTTCGGGCAGATCTTCAACGGGACAAGCAGCAGGTGGTCGGTGGGGGTCATGGCAGGAGTCCTTCCAGGAGGGTGCGGGCCGTCCGCTGCAGCGGACGCGGGAACGGTTCGGTAGTGATCCCCGAGATCGCCAGCCCGGCGCTGGCGGGGAACAGGTGTAGTCGTCCGGCCTCGAGCAGCCGGCGTGTGTGGGGGCCCAAGGCGTGGTCGACCGGCTTCAGCAGCGTGGCCGGTGCTCCGGAGAGGACGGTCCAGCAGTGTTCGGCATCGAACCGGGCCAGGACCGTTTCGAGGCGGGCGACGCCGGGGATCGAGGCTCGCCCGACGAGGACGACGTGGTGGCAGGTGCGGGCCAGGTCGCCGAGCCAGCCGTCGGCGGCGAGCAGGTCGTCGGGTTCCCAGCCGGCATCGATCACGGCGACCCGGCCGGGCTGCCCCGGGAGCGGCGGCGGCACCTGGTCCGGGCTGGTGGGGTTGTCGGTGCGGCGCTGGATCCCGGTGTCGTCTCGGCGTCCCTGCAGCCAGCCGTCGCCGGCGGGGCCGAGTTCGGCGGTGCTCGCCCCGGCCAGGCCGGAACGAGCGGCCGGGCCGCACTCCACCACCCGGCCCGACGCTGTCCCGGCGGCCAGCAGCAGGGCGACCGTGGAGGCGCCGACACCCGAGGCGCAGCCGATCACCAGGATCGGCGCCTCGCCCGGCGCCGGCGTCCAGCCGCGACGGGGCGTGCCCGCCGCGGTCGGGCTGGTGCTGCGCCGGTGGTGGAAGTCGCCGCGCTGGAGGGCGAGCCAGGCCTGCAGCAGTTCACCGATCGGCACCGGGCGGGTGGCGGTGCGGACGGCGGGGGTGACCTCGTCCATGTCGACTCCTCTCACCTATCCCTAGGCCAAACAAGTCGGCGATCAGGACGCGAGCGGGTCGAGAAGTTCGCTGAGTTCGTCGGCATGTGCCGCCAAAGCATCCAGGGCGCGGCGGCCGCGGCGGCGGACACTGCGCGGCGTGATGCCCAACTGGGGGCCCAGCAGGGTCGAGGTACCGAACAGGACCCGGCGTGGGCTGCGGTGCCTGGGGTCGGCGTGGGCGGCGTCGACCATGTCCAGCAGCAACACCCGGTCAGCGGGCTCGATCGTGCCGGACTCGACCCCCCAGTCCAGGACCCGCAGCAGCACCACTCTGGAGTCCAGGTGCTCGTTCGCCGGCTCGCCGGCCAGCCGTTCCAGCAGGACCGGCCAAGGCGTGTCGTCCAGCTCGGGTTGTCGGGGGGCGCCGATCCCCGACTCGCGCAGCAGGCTGCGGCGCAGGCTCGCGCTCAGGGTGCCGGCGACCTGGCGGCTGTCGCGCCAGTTGAACGTCCGCACCTCGATCCACAGCTGGGACGCGACGAACGCGTCGATGTCCGGAGCCAGGTCTGCGAGCTGCTGGGCGATCCGGCACGCCGCCGGCAGCATCGCCCACGCCAACACCTTCGCCGCGTCCACATCGTCCCCGCCGTCGATCGCGGCGAGGAACGCCAGCCTGTGCAGCGCCCGCCGCCCGTCGGCCCCGGCGCCCGGTCGCAGCCAGCCACGCACATCGGAACAGCCGACCCGGGCCATCGCGGCGCACTGTGCCGACCAGTCCGGCCAGCGGCCCTGCTGGATCGCCATCGCGGTCTCGTACGAGACGCCGAGAGCTGTCTCCACGCTCATCGCCGTGTCCTTCCAGTTGGAGTGGTGAATCCACTTCAACCGACCACGAGACCCTCCCCCCAGTTGTCCCCAGAACCCGCAGAACCCACTTTCGTTATCCACAGGGGCCCGGTGTTTCCCCTAGCCGCACCGTCCTCCCCCCAACCTCCCCCAACCTCCCCCCGATCGCATTCGGCCAGGCCTCGACAGCGCCGAATCGGCAGGCCACATGACCCCGAGGCGCTGTGCACGCGCAGACTGTCGGCATCCCTTCACCGAACGGGACGGGTGCTGAACAGCCGCAGGGCGAGGAGGATTGCGCTGTGGACAGCAACCACTCGCGCGAGCACCTCCGCGCCGTGATCGCTGCCGGCGACAGCAACGCACTGGTCCGGTTCCTCACCGGAAAGCCGTGGCCGGCGGACAGCCTGCAACTGATCGGGGACGGGCTGATCGACGCCACCGCCGCCAGGGTGGACTGGGCAGCCGAGCAGGCGCGTCGGTGTGCCGCCGTCCTGCGGGAACGAGGCTGGGACGGCGACGACCTCCTCGCCGACACGCTGCAGGCCGGCGTCGGTGACCGGCCCCAGCCGGAGCTGCTGCCGGTGCCGGTCGACCTGGACCAACTGGCAGCCGCCCTCGAAACCAGCCAGTGGAACAACCCCGGCCGACTCAACCTGTCCACCGGCGAGGTCTGGCCACCACTCGACCCCGACTACACCGACACCAACGACGAAGACGAAGACGAGGAGGACGACGAGGATTGGCTGCCGATCCACGGCCAGGGATCACGAGCCGGATACCGCGACATGGAACTCTTCATCGCCCACCTGGACGACCCCGCCATCGCGGACCGGCTCAACGCCGCGATCCACGGTCCGCGAGCGTTCCGACGATTCAAGGACACGCTGAGCAGCCGGCCCGACCTGCTCAGCGACTGGTACGCGTTCAGCCAGGACCGCCAAGTCGGGCGCGCCCGGGCATGGCTGGCCGATGAAGGCTACATTCGAGCAGCTCCGAACAGCCCGACCCAAGGCTGACCGGTCCCGCAGAAACAGCGCGATCCTCCATCAGCAGCCCGCCTACGGCGCGATCGCCCACACCCGCGCAACTCGCGGCCAGAGCGGGTGACTAGCTCGCTGGGGTATCCATCGTGATGACTGCGGAGGGGGCGGGGTCGTGCCCCTGGCGCATGTCCAGGTTCTTCGAGTGTCCGCCGCTTCTGCGGAGGTTTCGGAGTCGATTGGAATGACGAGGGGATCACGCAGAGGCCAGCTGGACGGCCTCCCAGGGGCCCTCGGGATGAAGGCAACAAGAGGATCTCGCCAAGGCGCGCGCGCGATTCCTGGCCTCCTTCCGGCTCAGGCCATCCCATCCCTGAATGAGAGCGTGAGCTGCTCCGATGTCGGCGGGTTCGGGTTGAGGGTCGGGCGTGATGTGCAAGCCGGTGGAATTCACCACCACATCGGTCACTCCGGCAACCGTGGCCTTCTTAGTGCCCACACTTGCGACCGCCGCGGCGCCGTAGCCGCACTCCGTTAGCAATGACTCTCGGTAGACCGAGAGCCCATCCTCGCCCGGATCCGGTGCGAATGCTGCGGACGACGGGTAGAGCACCCTCTGCGAGACCATGTCGTGGACAAGCAGATTCGGGTCGAGTGGCACTCGGCGGTGCGAGTCGCTACCCACGGAATAGGCCTATGCCTGGTGTGCGGCCCAGACGGCGTCGCTGATCCGACCGAGGCAGGCCAGAGCGTCGTTCGGAATGGCATCTTGCGCCGGTACCAACTCGTAGTCCTCTGATGCGCCCACCGAGCTGAAGTAGAGGGCCAACGTGCCGTCGTACTCGACAGAAAGCTCGATGTGGTCCTCACCCGCATGCCACTCGATCTGCACGCCGCTCCCTGGCAACGGGAAGACTTGAGGGAAGACGCCCCCATCGGGCCGCTCGATATCGGTTGGCGCACCCTCCCACATGGATGCAAGGACGCGTGCGGCCAGGTCGTGAACGTGCGCCGGAACGGGGAACGGCTGCTTGTCGATCCAGGTGAGCGCCTGCGAATAGGCCGGACCGACACTCCGCCTACCAACAGCATTGTGCGGCACCTTCACCTCGTCTCGACCTTGTCCGCACGTCAAGGCGTCAGAGATCTGGGTCACGGGAGGATCAACGAGGCCACGCACATCCTCTTGTGTCAGCGTCGTCAACTCAGTTCCCCCCATTCATCGTGCATCTTCTGCGTGGTCACCTGCTTGAACCGCTCCACGATATGCCTGCGAGAGGAATCTACAGCGTCCATCACCTGAGTCTGGTCTGTGATTTGCGTGAAGACCGAGAATGCGATCCGGGTCGGTTCCGACTGCATGCTCTGGGCGACCGTGCGCCGCATCGCAGGCACCGAGAGGTTCGGCAACTCGATCTTCGCCTCCGTATTGGCCGTCTGCCCACCGTTGTCCTGATCGAACAGGAGGGTCGCACCCCAGCCCTCCAGAACGTCATCCAGTGGATGAGGCGTCAAGTTCACATAGGTGACCTCGGCTTGGAACACCCGAGGCTGGCGTCCGGCGACCGCGCAGACATCTCTCCATGCAGAAACAAAGCGCTCGCGTACAGCGGGGTAGCGCGGGTACTCCCGCCCAGCGCCAGTACGCCAGTTGACGACCAAACGATCAGGCTGGACCTGCACCAGGAAGCCGCCGTCGGCGGCCATGAACCAAAGCCGTGTTGCCACCGGCGGGCCGAGCCTCAAAAAGGCACCAGGGCCGCTATCTAGGTTGACGGGTGGCGGGAGTTCGGGCTGCTGCGTCACAGTTGGGTAGTCAGCACGCCACCGGTCGAACAGTGCGCCCGACAGGTAGGAGCTGAGCCCGTCGACAGGGTCGAACGCGACCCCGAGCAGGACCTCTGCAACCGGGGGGTTGCTGAAGTTGACGGGGCCGTCCAGACTACGTCGGTTCGCCACGGGACCACTGTAGTGGCCGCCTGCAGGCGTTAGCGGACGCCTCGGGCCGTGGCGAGTCCACGCGAGGTCGTCAGCGACAGGGGGTCAGAGTTCGACCCCGCATTAACGGCGAGTACCCTGCGTCGGTGGTCCACGGCTGCGGGGCACCCGTCACGCCCCTCCAGCATGCTCAGGCCGTTGATCGACAGCAGGCTCTCTCGCTGGGCCGGGTGCCGGGGCGCTGCCAGTTGCATGTTAACCACCACCGCCGTCCGGTGAGCCATCGACCCCCTGCTTTCGTGGCCGCGCCCGCACCGGGACTGTCCACCCCGGTCATGGCTGTGATGCCGTCGTCCCAAGATGATGCTCCTGCCGAGACGAACAACGGTTCAAGCCAGTCCGAGCAACTCCCTGCCATTCCGCTCAATGAGGCTCGCGGCTTCCGCGGCGCTGCTCACAAGGTAGATCCGTGCCTTCGGCATCGATGGATGCCTGGCAGCGACGGCGCCGAAGCCTTCACGGAGAAGGAATGGGGTGCGCAGCCCCTCGCGCAGGATGATGGTTGTCCTCACGCGCCGGCCGAGGCCAATGCCGAGTTCAACGAGGGCGCCGGAAGGGCCGTCCAGTTCGTCGAACTGGAGGTAGATCAGGGCCTGGCTCTTCGCGAGAACATCCAGGTTGTGCTCAGTGGCGATGTCCGGTGCTACGAGGTCCTCGGTGCTGTGGATCACCTCACCGGGCCAGTACACGTCGGGGACGTGGCGGCGAGCCGCGGCAACTACCTGACTGACTTCCGCGTGATGGACAGCGATGTTGCCGTTCGCAAGTCCGGTAATGGGAGCGGCTACGTACAGCTCATGGGTCTTGCGTGTAGCAGGCCGGCTGATCCCAAGGTCCAGCCCTAGGACCTCCTTCAACCGGCGCCGGTTCGCGGGCCCGGGGCTCTGGTGGCCGTTGATCCACTTGCTGATGAGTCCGGCGTCCGCTGGCAGGGCACGCGCCAGGTCGGACTGTGACATGTCGCGCTCGTCGAGCGCGGAACGAATCGCTTCGCCGATCGATGCCCGCGGCCGCTCTAGCATGCCCGTCATGGTAGTGCAATGACACTCAAGGTTTGGAAACCTCATCAACATGACGCCATGCATCGTTGCTTCCCTTCATTCCGGTTGTTCTTGGCGAGTTGCTGGCAAGAACGCTCACGCGAGGGCCAATGTGCGGCGGCGCAACTCTCACGTACCGTCGAATCAGCCGGCATCCACGGCTGTAGCAACTCGCCCAAACGAGTGCCGGGCATGTGGACGCCGAGCCAGACAGGAGGTGGTTCGAATGGGTCGCTGGAACGCCCCGGACAACAACGTGGCTGCCGGTCGTCAAGGTTCGTCCGAAGGCTTCGACCGGGGCGGCCATACGCAGATCACTCTGAAGCCTGCCGTCCGAGCGGCGGGAATATTCATACCGAAACGGACCCTGGGGTGTCAGCCTTCTGTGACCCGAGACCGGACCGGGCGCGCAGAACGCAGGCCATCTACACGTGCCGCGGTCCACCCCGCTCTCGCGCAGCTGGTGAACGCCCCGTAAGGATCGCCAACGAGTAATCCGAGAGTTGTCAGTCGGCTTGATATACGCTGTCCATCTGTCGAAGATCGTAGCTAGCTCACCACCCGGACAAGGAGTAGTTGTGCCCGCCAATCAGCCGAAGGGCCCGCTGGGTCATGACGTGCGAATGATGATTAGCCGGCATGATTCCTATCAGCACAGCGGAGCGAACCTGGCTGAGCGTCGCGCCTCTGTTCGTGCTCGCACCCAGGCGAGGGTTGAGGCATCCACGAGTCGCCTCGCCTGCCGGGTTCAGCGAGACGACGCGCTCTTCGACGTCGTGGTGACAGCTTCTGAGGAGTTTCGAGCTGCAGTCGATGCCTCCGCGGGACTTCCCAAGGTGCTCAAGGGCCAGCAGCGGCGAGATGCCTGGGCTGCCTTCTTGGCAGCCCTCGCCGCCCTTAGCTAGCTAGGGATTCGAAATGACGACGCCAATCGCTCCCGCGGGCCCTGAGAAGAAGGATCGAGCGTCATCGGCCATCCCGATCTTGGCTGTTCTCGGGGCGCTATGCCTGGCCATCTCTGTGTTCTTCATCGTCTCGTGGCGTCCGACGGTCATCAACGTCGATCACACGCGCGAGGACTGCACCACCGTCAGAGTCGAGACACCCGTGCCCCAACCGTCAGGCACTCCCTCGATGCAGACACAATCAGTGACTACCACCTGCACCACCACGAATCCTCTGACTAGCTGGCCCGGGATGCTTGGCGTCGTGGGGATTGCCAGCCTCCTCCCGCTGCTCACTAGCCTGGTGGTTGCGCCCGGGATGACCTACAAGATCGGCCCGTTCGAGATCGGTCGTTCACACGATCCAACGGCGCAGACGGAGAAGACCGCCGAGACGGCCGAGCGAGATGCGCTGGCCTCACTCATCATCAGTGAATTGCATCACACAATCGCGGAAGCGGGCGAGGTCAGGCTTGCCAACGCCGTGGACGACGCCGTCCAGAAGGTAAAGACGGAACTTGAACCGCTCATACGCCGCCGGAGGTTCTTCGGCGGGGGCTAGTCCGGTACTTCGAGCCAGGTTCGAAGTCCATCAAGGACAGCCGCAGTTGCATGATCCACCCGCTTCTGGTCATCACCAGTCCATCGTCGTGCGGTTCTTGGATCGGAGAGGTCTTCGGCCAACTGCCTGAGTTCCGCGACTGTGCGAGAGAAGATACGTGCCCATCGCCTGACTGCGAGAGAAGCAGGCTCAGCGATCTGATCAGGCTCAAGGCCGATGAGACCAAGATCTTCATCGGTGGGCCGCGGTGCGCCAGACAAAGCGAACTCGCAGAGCGCCACGATCGCTAGTAGTTCGTTTCGAGTGCGTTCGGGCGGGGTGCCTACCCTAGTGATGGGCGGCTCTATGAGCATCGCCATTCGTCATCCCATCGAACTCGGACCATTGCTACGGCTCCTGTCTCCGGAGAGACCATCCTACGACCAGCTCCGTAAATGACATCCATGTGATTTTCTATCAAAATGCAACTTGAGTTGGCTTCCGACACGCCGCGGGGAGTGAGCGATGCTCACCTCCGTCTACCGCCAGCATAGGCACCGACTTCGACCGTGACACCCAGAGTCCACCGGGTAGTTCAGCGGATATGCCTGGCTCAGTCCCGTGCAACGGCAGCTCCGCCGAGCAAGTCGTCAAACATGCGGCTCTCAGCAAGAGGGAGCGGTTGTCCAGGGCGTGACTCCTTGAGTGGTCGAGCGTGAGAAGCCACCGCAAAGCTGGCAACGTCTCCACAGAACCCGATCCCAGCCGGCCTCCCCACGGGCCGCCGGCGGCTTCGCGTGGGGTCGCTTCCCTAGCTGGTGCGGGCCGAGTCGGTCCAGCCGTGGGCGCGGGCGAGTCCGGTGGTGCGGGGGTCGGGTCCGATGGGCCCGTCGGTGTCGCGGGTGTGCAGGACTTCTCTGATGGTCCTGCCGGCGCGGGCGGTGTCGCCTTCGGCTTGGGCGATGGCGGCGAGGTCGAGTTGGGGGATTTCTTCGTCGGGTGCGACGGTGGCCGCAAGGTCGGCGGCGAGTCGGGCCATCTTGAGGTCCGGGACTTGGAGGGCCATGGTGACGGCGAGGTGTGCGGTGTCGACGATGGCGACGAGCAGGTGTTGGTCGTCGCGGTTGTCGGCGAGCCAGGTTCCGCCGCCGTCGTGGAGGTTCTTGTAGGGGCGCCCGGTGACGAGGGACAGGGCTTGTAGGTAGTCGGTGAGTCCGTTGGCGCCGCGGGTTTGGCCGCGAAGGCGCAGCCGGCGGAACAGGTCGGCGTCGCTGAGCAGGTTGTGAAGCGCATAGAGGCCGTGGCCTTCGTGGAACAGCTGGGATCGTGTGGCGTCGGGCAGGTGCCGTTGGCCGGTCGTGAGGTCCTTGCCGAGCCATTGGCGCACGACGGCGAGGTCGCGTTGGAGCCGGGCGGGGGTGGCTGCGAACGCCTTGCAGAGCTCGACGGAGGTGGCGCCTTGTGGGCGGGTGGCGAGGTAGGCGACGAGTTCGGTGTAGTACGGCTTGCGTTTGGCGGCCTTGCCGGGGTCGCCGCCCGGGCCGACCCGGAGCCGGATCGGCCCTAGCACGGTCAGGCGGGGCCGGGTGCAGGTGTCGGAGAACCAGTCGGCCAGGTCGGCATCCAGGGTGGGGTCGGTGTCGCGGAGCTGTTCGGCGACCGGTTCGGGGATGGTGGGGGCGAGGACGGCGAGGTCTTCGCTCGTGGTGGCGGCGGTCTGGAGGACTTCGGTGTCGGGTTGGGGCAGGTTCGTGGTGTGCGGGTCGCCGCCGTCGGGGTCGCGGGGCTGGGTGAGGTCGAGGTTGAGGCGTCCGGCCTGGTCGACGTGCTGCCGCCAGCCGTCGTCGCCGGCGCTGGGCAGGTCGGTGTCGGCGAGTACCTCAGCGGCCTGGAGGAGTTGTGCACAGCCGCGGGCTTCGTCGGGGGTGATGCCGTTGGCGATCAGGTCGAGGCCGAGCGATGGTATGCGGACCCGGCCGTCCGGGCCGGCGGTGATCGCCATGGTCGGTGCGCTGGTCGAAGCGGGGCCGGTGAGGAGGAGGGCGGTGGCGGTGCGGCCGGGCTGGTCGTGGATGAGCTGGGCGAGTTGGTCGAGGTGCCCGGCGGTGTCGGTGGTGGTGATGAGGACGCGGTTGAGCCAGATCTCGTCGCCGGCGTGGGCGGCGCGCGCGGCGGGCAGGTCGTCCAGGTGGAGCCGGTTGAGCCGGTCGATGGTCTCGACGGCGGCGGCGATGGTGTCGTCGATGGCGTCGGGGCCTGGGTGGTGGTGGAGGCGGGTGGGGTCGAGGTCGGCGAGTTCGGGGTAGGCGCCGATCAGGTCGACCTGGACGTCGCGGGACCAGGGGGTGGTGGCGAGTTCGGCGGCGAGGTAGCGGGCGAGGTCGTCGGCGTAGTCGGGGTCGCCACCGATGGTGGTGATGCCGGCGTGCTCGAGGTTGACCAGCCACCAGCGTCCGGTGTCGTCGGCGCCGACGGTCGCCAGGTGGGGCCAGGGCGCGGGACTGTCGGGCTCGAGCGGCTCGACGTCTCGTGGGACGTCGGCGACGTCGAGGCTCCACACCGTCGCGGAGGTGCCGACCTGTTGCCAGGGTTCGGGCAGGGTCGCGTCCTGGTCGAGGTGGAGCCTGATCCCGGCCGGGGTCGCGGCGACGGCGAGCAGGACTGGTAGGGGTTGGTCGAGGGTAGTGGCGAGGCGGCGGAGGGTTTCGTCGAGGAAGGTGAGGACGTCGCTGGCGGGTCCGCCCTGGTGGCGCAGGGTCTTCTCGACGGGGATGGTGTGGGGCGGTGGGGGTGCGGTGGCGTAGCCGGGGTGGCGGTGGTGGTGTTGGACGGCGCGTCGCCGCAGCACGACCAGCCACAGGGACCCGGCCAACAGCGCGCCCGCGCCGGCGAGCCCGGTGAGCAGCCAGGCCGGCTGCGCGGACTCGTCCTCAGTCTGGGCGGCGGGGGTGTCCGGCACTGCTTCGGTGCTGGGTGCCGGGTTCGCGGCTGCCGGTGGGGTGGGCGGTGTCGGGGTGTTGGTTGTCTCCGCCGGGATCTGGACGGCGGTGGGTGGATCGGCCTCGGCGTGGCTGGGCTGGTGGTGTTTCCCGTTGGCGGGTTGGTGGTCGGGTTTGGTGGTGTGGCTGGTGGGGATGTTGAGTTTCCAGCCGATGTCGATGACGTTGGGGTCGGTGAGGTGTCGGCCGCCGGGTTGGCGGATGTGCCGGGAGGCTTTGAAGATGGCCGGGTAGCGGTGGGCGTCGCCGAGGTGGTCGAGGGCGATCTGGGAGAGGATGTCGCCCTTCTTCACCGTGTACCGCTCGAACGAGGGCTTGCCCGCTTCGGCGTGCCCGACCTGCGGCGTCGGGGGTGCGGCCGCGGGGTGGAGTGTGGCGGGTGCTGCTTGGGCGAGCGGTGGCGGGGTGGGTCCGAGGGTGGGGTTGGTGTTGACGAACAGGGTCAGGGAGGCTGCGACCAGGCCGCGGGCGAGGCCTTGGGGGATGGCGAGGCCGGGCAGCCGGGGCGCGCCGTGATGGCGGAGGCGGGCGAGGATCTCGGCGCCGATGGTGAGGACGAGGAGCGCCCACACGATCCAGCCGGCGACCTTGACCAGGGTGAGGAACACGGTGCCGTCGTCGGGCCGCAGCAGCGCTGCCCAGATGCCGGCCGGGGTCGGCTCGAGGTGCGGGAGTCCGACCGGCCAGATCACGACCAGCAGCACGGGCAGACCGGCGAGGAGGAGCGCCAGGAGGAGGGTGGCGCCGAGTCCGGTGAGGAGTCGTCTCATGGTTAGCGTTCGCTTCCGTTGAGGGTTCGCACGAGCCGGGCGGTGGAGGTTCCGGTCACGGTCAGGGGGCCGATCCCGATGCCGGTCAGGAAGACGGGCTGGTAGGTGGCGGTGGTGGTGATGGCGAGTTGGGTGCCGCCGGCGCCGATGGTGACGGTGCCGGTCATGTCGGCGCCGGCGATGTAGGCCAGGGCGGCTTGCCGGGCCCGGACGGGGTTGGCGGTGACCGTTCTTGCGCCGGACAGGACGGTCGTGGGGTCGACTTGTTCGGCGGCGATGCGGGCTGCTTGGGCGGCGACGTCGGCGGCGCGTTGTTTGGCGGCGACCTGGCCGACGAGGTCGACCGAGATCCCGACGATCAGGGTGAATACGGCCACGATCAGCGCCGCCCAGATGCTGACCGAGCCCCGCTGATCCCGGTGTTGCCGGCTCATGGGTGTCCCCGTCTTTCGCGGTAGGTGTCGATCGGGCTGGTCATGGTGGCGGTGATGGTGAGCTGGCCGGGGGCGGGCAGGCCGAGGTCGGTGGTGGTGACGCGGCAGGTCACGGTGGCGGTGACGCTGGCGGGGGTGCCTGCCGGGGTACCGAATCCGGTCAGGTCGAGGTCGAGGGTCGGGTTGGTGCAGGTGAGTTGCTGGTCGAGGCCGGTGTGCATCGCGGTGTTCGCGGCGGCGCGTGCTTCGGTCTGGGTGCGGGCCAGCGACGCGGCACGCGCGGCGTCCGCCGCGACCTGCTGGACGCTCTGGTGGGCGAGCGCGACCCGTCCGCCGAACACGACCAGCAGGATCAGCAGCACCACCGCCGGTCCGGCGACCACGGCCTCGATCGCCGCCGAACCCCGCTCGCCCCGCGGGCTCCTGGTGCGCGGCCGGGCTGTCATCGGGTGATCCGTTCGGCCTGCTGGACGGCCTCCTGAACGACGTGGGGCGTCCAGCCGGGGATGACGCTCAACGTGTCGCCGCTGACCTCCACGGTGATGGTGGTGGCGGTACGTGCGCACGCGATGCCGGGCCGGGTGAGGACGTCGCCGAGGCTGGTGAGGAACGCGGCGGCCGCCTGATGGCAGTCGCCCAGGGTTCCGTGTTCGGCGGCGGCGGCGCTGGCGCCGGTGGTGGCGGCGGACAGGGCGGCGGAGCGGCCATAGAAGTACAGGCCGGCCTGCAGCCCGGTGAACGCGATGCCGAACAGCATCGGCATGATCACGACCATTTGCACGCTGACCGAGCCGCGCTCGCCCCGAAGGGGGCGGGCACGCGGGCGGGTGGCCGGTCGGGTCATGGCGGCCTCAGTGGATCTTGGCGGCCTGGCTGGTGAGGTAGCCGTTGATCACGGCGACGACGATGGCGACGAACCCGATCGCCGCGATGCCCCACAGCACCTGCTCGATGGTGGTCGAGCCGCGCTGGTCGTGCCGGCGGGTGGCGAGGCGGTGGCGGGTGGTGACGCTGAGCGCGTGGAAGTGGGCTGCCAGGAGTTGGGTGAGTTCGGTCATGGCGGTGGTGTCCCTTCAGGGGGTGAGCAGTCGGAGCAGTGCGGGGACCAAGAGGATGGCCAGGAAGATGACGGCGGTGATGCTGGCGGGGATGACCATGCGTTCGCCGACCTCGTTCGCCGCGGCGAGGTCGCGGGTGAGCAGGGCGTTGCGGGTGGCGGCGGATCGGGCCCGGAGCGTGTCGTAGACGGGGGCGCCTTCTTCGCCGCACAGCCGCATGATGTCGGCCAGGTCGTCCAGGTCGGCGACGTTGAGTTGGCCGGCGAGGTGGTGGAGGGCGTCCCAGGGTTGTTGCCAGTCGAGCCGGGACCGCAGGAGTTCCTCGCTGATCCGGCCGAACGCCCAGCTGTCCCCAACTTGGGCGGCGAGTTCCATGGCCTGGCGGGTGCCGGAGCCGCCGTGGCGTTCGAGGGCGACCAGGTCGGTGTAGGCGCCCAGGGCCCGGCTGAACCCGGCCCGGGCTTTCGCGGCGTCCTGGCGGACGTTGAGGTCGGGCAGGAACCAGCCTGCTACCACCCCGGCCAGGGTGACGATCACGGGGATCGTGATGGGCAGCGGGAAGGTCCAGGAGACCAGCCAGGACAGCAGCGGCACCGCCACCGCGGCCAGGCCGGCGAAGGCGAGCTTGTCGCTGTAGAACGAGGCCAGCGACTTGCGCAGCACCGCCAGGTCCGCGACTGGTACGCGGACCCAGCCGGTGGGGAGGCGGCGCATCGCCCACAACCCGGCCCGCTCACCACCGGCACCGCCTGTGACCACGGCGGGGGTGGTGGTGTGGTGGGGGGAGATGCGGTCGAGGGCGTCGGCGAGGTCGGGTTCGGCCGGGGCGGCCCACCACACGAAGACCGCGACGCCGGCCATGACGAGCATGCCGGCCAGGATCAGCAGTTGCAGCGAAGTCACTCTCTGGCCTCGATTCGTTGGGTGATGAACCTCTCCCCGGTGGGGGTGGCGGCCATGTGCTTCATCCAGACCAGGCACGCGGCGTAGGCACACAGGAGGGCCAGCAGGATGGCCTGGCCGATCGGGGTGGCGTAGGGGGCGAGGAACTGTCCGGACAGGGCCAGCACCCCGAGCGCGCCGGCGGACAGGATGGTGACCCATCGGGCGGTGGCGCGGGGTTTGGCCCGGTCGGCCTCGATCTGGCGGCGGGCACGGACGTCGTCGGCGGTGGACTCCGCCAGACCGGTGAGGACCGCGGACAGGCCGGGGCCGCGTTTGCGGGAGCCCAGGATCAGGGCGGCGGCGACCAGGTCGCCGGTCGGGTCGTCCAGGTCGTCGGCGAAGGCCCGCAACGCCTGCTCGGTCGGCCAGCGCGACCGCAGCCGGGCCACCAGCAGGGCGACCTGCGGGCGCACCGCGCCCGGGGTCGAGCGGAGGCTGGCGATCAACGCCTGCTCCAGCCCCTGCCCGGCGGTCAGGACCCCGGACAGGTTCCGGGTCCACTCCGCGATCCCGTCCAGCCGGACGATCCGCCCGGCCTCACCCGAGGTGGCCAGCAGCACCGGTAGACCGAGCATGACCGCGGGCAGCAGCACGATCAGGATCACCCAGCCGGTGAGCAGCCCGGCGACCACACCAACAACGGCCGCAACCAGGGCGGCGAGGCGGCGGGTCCGCGGAACGCTCCGCCACCAACGCTGGAACCGGCCCGGCGGCCGGACGATCCTGGGTTCGGGTTCGGGAGTCGGCCTCAGGCCGGCGACGATGCCGAGGATGCCGGCCACGATCAGGGCGCCGGCCAGGCCCGCCAGGACAGCGTTGGGGGTCATGGCTGCCGCCTGGGGTGGGCGTCGGCCTCGGCGAGGAAGGCGGCGTGGTCGAAGCCGTGGGCGATGAGCTGGCCGAGGACGCGTCCCGGGGGCGGGGTGTCGGCCACCCCGACCTGGCCGGGCATGGCCCGGAAGATCGAGGTGAGGCTGTAGCGCTTGTTCTCCTCCCCGGGTTCGACGGCGAGGATCTCCGCGACCCGGCGCACCTTGCGCCGCCCCGACGGAGTCTGAATGATTTCGCAGGTCATCTGGACGATGAAGTCGATCGTGTCGGCCAGTTTCGTCGCCGCGAGCTCCATGGTGACGTGCGGCCCGGCCTCCATCGCGCAGGTGATCAGCTTGCGCATCGTGGAGTAGGCATCAGCCGCATGGGTCGTGGACAGGGAGCCGGCGCCGGACTCCATCAGCTTGATCATGCTCCACACCTCGGGGCCGCGGATCTCGCCGAGGATCTGGCGGGACAAGGTGAACCGGAAGCTGTCGATGACCTGCTCGGGGGTGCGCCGCTCGCCGGAGGAGCGGCCCGCGGTGGCGTGTTCACCGGACCCGGGCCGTTCCTCCCAGGCGTGCACGATCCGGTGCTGCTCACTCAACTCGTGGAGGAACAGTTCGTGTTCGGTCTCGAAGGTGCCGATCACCTCCCACGGGTCGATCTCGGCGCACAACGCCCGCACCAGGGTCGTCTTGCCGTCGCCCTGACCGCCGGAGACCACGATCGAGCGGCGGGCCTTCACCGCGGCCGACAAGAAGCCGGCCATCAGCGGCGACAGGGTTCCCCACTCGACCAGGTCGGCCAAAGTGACCCGGCGGACCCGGTGCCGGCGCACCACCACCGACGGGCGGGCGGTGTCCCGGGCCGCGGCCAGCCGGGAGCCGTCCTCCAGCCGCAGATGCAGCGATGGTTGCGAGGCCGAGAACGGGCGCGGGTTGTCCGCGCGGGCGGCCAGGAAGGAGAGGAAGTCGAGCAGTTCCTCGTCGCTGTCGGCGACCGGCTCGGCCTCCACCAGCGTCCCATCGGCCCGTTCGACGACCACCCGGTCGAAGCCGGTGATCATCACGTTCTCCACCTCGGGATCGTCCAGCAAAGGTTGCAGCCGGCCCAGCCGGAACAAGGCGTCGAAGGTCGCATCGGCCAGCTGGCGGCGCTCAGCCAGGGACCGGGCCTGACCCCGCTGCACGACCGTGTCGGCGTCCTCGCCGTCCAGGAGCCGCTCGATGATCGACCGGCCGAGTTCCTCCTGCTCGGCCCGGCCCATGCCGGGGTGTTCGCCGAGCGCCTCGGTCAGTGCCGTGGAGGCGTCGCTGCGCAGCCGCGCGACCCTGCCCCAGTCCAACCCCGAGGCGCCGCGCAACCGGGGCAGGAGTGAGACCGGCAGTTCGTCGGCCGCCACCAGCGAGGCCGGCACGCTCACCCGGCCCGGCTCGACCCGCGCCGGCAGGGGCGTCGGCACCTCTGGGTCGTTGAGCCGGAACGTCGAGCGGACCCGGCCCGGCCGGGTGTGCCCGTTCGGGCCGGAGGCGGTAGCGAACAGCGGTAGCCGCTGCGGATCCTCATCGAACGCGTCATCGGTCATGCCGGCGACCTCCCTTCGGTGTTCACGCCGACTCCTGCCAGGACGCTGCGGAACCGGACCGGTGCCGCCGCCGCGCCCACCTTGTCGATCGCCTCGGCCAGCGCCCGCACCGACCGCACATAGCCCGAGGCCTCGAACGCGTCCCGGCTGACATCGTCGCGGCGGCCCACACGCCGCCACCACGGCACAGGCGGGACGGGCCGTCCGTGGGAGAACACGCCCGCCTGGTCGGGGGCCCACTCCAGTGCTCCCAGGACCGGCACGCCCAGGGTCTTGGCGACCTCCCGCGCCGCGTAGGGTCGGCCCTCGCCGACCAGCACGATCCGGACCGCGTGGCCCGGCGCCTCCTCACCCGCCAGGCTCGTCGCCCACGACCTGGCGCCGGCCAGCCCCGGCAGATCGCTGCGGGTCAGCAGCAGCGCCACGTCCGCGGTCGCCACCAACGGCACCGGCCAGCCCGGCAGGCCCAGCCGGCCCGCGTCCACGATCACATCCGTCCCCGCCAAGGCGAGACCGCGCAGCACCTCCAGCAACGGCGGCCACAACACCCCAGCACCAGCCGCCTGCTCATGAGACCGCAACCCGAACAACACCGACGCCTCGCTGCTCTCCAGCCCGAACAACAACCGGGGCACGGCCTCGGCCAGTAGATCCGAACGCTGCGCGATCACCAGATCCACCAGGCCAGGCTGGTCCAGCTGGCCGCGAAAGTAGCCGGCCAACAACCCCGAGCTCCCGGACGCGTCGGCCTCCACCAACACCACCGGACGCGGCCAGTGCAGTGCCAGCGCCAACCCGGTCGTGGTCACCCCGGGCGAACCCGCCCCCGACACCAGAGCCACCAGCATGGTTCAGCGCTCCCGCGAGTCCAGCACCAGAGCGACCTGGCCGGTCGCCGCCCGAGCGGCGACCTCAGCTGCCCGGGAAGAGGGCACCAGCAGATCCACCACCGTCGTCTGGCCGTCGGCAGCTGCGGTGACCGACTGCACCACGGCGTCGATCGTCACCTGCGTCGCCGGCACCTCGCCCTGCGCCGCCGGAGTCTGAACCAGCCGCACCCGATCCCCCGCCCGCAACGGCTCGGCTGGCAACTGACCCATCCCGAGCGCAACACCCACCACCGACTCCCCCGTGCCCGGCGGCAACGCGTCGGTCACCTCCGCCGGGCTCAGCAACGTCCCCGCCGCGATGTCGGAGGCGGCACGCTGGCCGACCAGCCCGGCCAGCTGGTCCGCCCGGACCACCGGGACCGACTCGTCGACCGTCACCCGGGTCACCACCAGATCCTCAGCGGTGATCGTCGCGCCCCGCTCGATCGTCGTCCGGGCCGCGACCACCTCCACCGAGGACGACGACAGCATCCAAACCCCGACCCCCAGCACCGCGCCGACCAGAACCAGGCCCACCGAAACCAGCACCATCAACGGTCGCCGCCGCAGCCGGCCCGACGGGAGGGCGTTGCCTGTCGGCTGGTGACCGTTCGGCTTGGTGGTCGTCTGTTGTGGGGATGTGATGGTCATGAGTTCACCTCCGGGGGTGGAGAGGTTCCAAACAAGAAGGCGAGGAACGTGGCCTCGCCCCGGGGTCAGCGGTTCGTGACGATCACCTGGATCTCGCCGACATCGAGCGTCCGCTCCTGGGACAGGTTCAACGGGATCGCACCCGACCTGCCATAACCCGACCACCGCGCAACCCAATGCGCCGTCGCCGTCACCGTGTACTCGCCCTGCCGCTGGTAGGTGTAGCCGCACGTCGGGGACGGATCCGCGCCCATCCCCCTGGCCCACGGGGTGCCTTTGCTCGTACAGCGAACCTGGTCGCCGTTGCCCATGTCCCAAGTCACCGCTTCGGCCCGCGCCGTCAACGACACACCGCCCGCGCTGATCGTCGCCGGACCCCACGTCACCCGGCCCGGGTTGTCCACCCACAGCCAGGTCGGGATCCCGACAATCCCCATCGCGCCCGCCCGCAGCGGCGTCCAGCCAATCCTGATCGGCTGCAACTGCAAGCGCGCCAACAACATCCGGGCGATCGACTCCGCCGCCACACCCGGATCCAGCCACATCCACATCCGGTCGCCACGATCCCGGCACGTCACATGAACCCAGCCGGCGTGCGCCGCGTCGTCCAGACCCAGATCCGCCAGGGTCGCACCGATCGGCGCAATCACACCCGAACCAAGGTCCGCGCAGCTCGGTACGACCTTCTTCTTCGGAGCCGGATCAGGATCACCCGGCTTCGGATCCGACGGAGCGCTCGGATCGCCAACCTCGATGATGCACACGTCTGTCTGGTCATCGCAGCCCGGATCCTCCGCCCGCGCAGTGAGCGCCGGCCCACCGACGAACGCGACCAGGGCTGCGAGGAGGCCGATCAGAATCCTGGTCATGACGGACCACACTGGCCCTTGGTCGGCGCCAGCCCGTAGACCCGGAAGGTCTTGTCGCCGGACCGCTTCTGAGCCGTGTACTGGCGAAGGAGGAACTGCGAGACCCGGTAGCCGAGTTCCTGTTCGCTGACCTCGCCACCGTCCTTGTCCAGGACCCGGCCGGGCGACTGATCGATGCAGCGGGTGATCACCACCTCGGTCCCGTAGCCGGTCTCCGACGCCGAAGAAGCGAGCGTGTTGAGCACGGTGTTCCCGGTGTCGTACCTGAAGCCGCGCTTCTTCAGTGCGAGGTAGGAGGCGACGTTGGCCTTGACCACCGCCGGACCGGCCCACTTCGCGAGGAGCGCCTTCATCTGTGCCTCGGTGAACGCCGACGGGTTCGCGCCGATCTGCTGGCTTGCCGCCCGGTAGCCGTCCACCGCGGCGATCGCCGCAGACTGGTCCGCGCTCCAGGTCGGAGTGGCCGTCGCCGACGGCGACTCCGAGGGTGCGGTGGCGCTCGAAACCTGAGCGGCGGAGGAGGGAGGCATACTTGCGGACGGCGCGGTGCAGCCCGACAAGACCACGAACAGTACGGATGCAGCGATGAGCGCTGGGGTTGGCGCCATGGCCGATCTCCTTCCCTATACCCTCCCTAGGCCAAGAAAGTTGGCGATCGGGACGCTGACGCGTCCATGAATTTCCAGAAACAGGGTTTCAGGGTAGGTGGATCGCCCCGGATCGGCTAGACCCGGCAGCAACTCTTCGGGCGCACGAAGCCGGACAGCGGCCATCTCCGCCGGACGCCAGTGAACCCAAGATCCGCATCAGAACTTCACTCCCGACGCGTCCCGATCGACCTTTTCCTTGGCCTAGGGAAGGTAGGCGAACCGCTCGCCGGATTTCCCGAAGGGAGCAGCCAGATGAGTCTTCCCACCCCCGACAGGGCACACCTGCTCACCGTGGAGGAGGCCGCCGAGTGCCTCGGCATCGGCCGCACCAAGACCTACGAACTGATGATGGACGGCGCGCTGGCCTCCATCAAGATCGGTTCCCGGCGCCTCGTCGCCGTCAGTTCGGTCGCCGCTTACATCCGTGCGCAGCTCGGCCAGATCGAGGCACCCGAACCGCTCACTAAGGACACAGTGGAAGAACTCGTTGAGACCGGGCAGGTCCAGTCGATCACGCTCGGCAAGTACCTGTTCGTCTCCGTCGACTCCCTCGATGCCTACGTCCGCGGCCAGCGAGACATCGCCTCATGAAGCGGTCCGCGAACGGACGCTCGTCGATCTACCAGGACAAGGACGGGTCGTGGCACGGTCGGGTGTCCGTCGGGGAGAGGGAGGACGGAAGCCCGGACCGGCGGCACGTCCGCGGCCGAACCAAGGCGGAGGTCACGACCAAGGTTCGCGCGCTCGAAAGGGACCGTGAGGACAGCGTCGTGACGAAGCCCGGGGAGCGCTGGACTGTCGAGGAGTGGCTGGAGCATTGGCTGGTCGACGTCGTAAAGCCCTCGCTACGGGAGAACTCCTGGGACGCCTACCGCTACGCCGTCCGCGTCCACGCGGTTCCAGCCATGGGCAAGCGTCGGCTGGACAGGGTGCGCCCGGACCACCTCAAGGCGCTCTACAACAAGATGATCGACTCGGGTCGATCGCCGTCCACCGCACACCAGGTGCACCGCACCCTGCACGCCGCCTTCGACCTCGCGGTCGAGTCCGGCTACATGCCCCGGAACCCGGCGACTCGGAAGGTCGCACCGAAGGTCCGCAAGCTCAAGGTCAAGCCCTACGAGCCGGACGAGATCCGCAAGCTCATCGACGCTGCCCTGGAGCAGTTCGGCGGAGTCCGCTGGATTGTTGCGCTCTCCCTCGGCCTGCGCCAGGGGGAGCTCCTTGCCGTCCACTGGAGTGAGGTCGACCTCGACAAAGGCCTGATCACGGTCGCCCACAGTCGACCGCGACCGCGCTATCGGCACGGCTGTAACCCACCTTGCGGGAAGAAGTACCCGGGCTGGTGCCCGAACAAGGTCCGCACCAATCCCGAACGCGGCGAGACCAAATCCGACGCCTCACACCGCACCATCGGACTGCCCGCCGAACTCGCCCAACTCCTGCGAGCCCATCGCGCACGACAACTCGAAGCACAGGAGCGCGCGCGTGATCGCTGGGAGGACGGCGACTGGGTCTTCACTGACCTCCGGGGACGCCCGCTGAACAACAACAGCGAGCACCACCGCTGGAAGGCGCTGATCCAGGCCGCGGGCGTCCGCGATGCCCGCCTCCACGACGCCCGCCACACTGCCGCCACCACCCTGCTCCTGCTCGGAGTCTCCGAGCGCGCCGTGATCGACATCATGGGCTGGTCCAGCGCCAAGATGACCTTGGTCTACCAACACATCACCGACAGCGTCCGAAAGGACGTTGCCGACAAGGTCGGTGGCTTCATCTGGGGAGCGGACGAGATCAAGAAGTCGCGTCCCAAAGCATCTGCAAAGGCCACCGGCCGAACGCCCGCGGACAAGCCCGAACAGCCAAAATCGAACAGCTCTGAGAGCCCCTTCGCGGACCACAACTGAGACCAAAACTGAGACCAGAGGCAGGAAACCGCCCCTGCGATGAATCACAAGAGCGGCGTTTCCCCTAGTCAGGTGGCGGAGGATACGAGATTCGAACTCGTGAGTATGAGGTCTGACCCATCCGGACCGACTGAGGCAGATTGCGGCTCGTTGACTAGGCCTTTTACTGCCCGTCGGGGCCACACCGTAGAGTCGCGAAGTGGGCTGAAGTAGGCTACTGTCGGGTTGCTAAGGACCCGCTAAGGACCCAACTTTGGAGGCATCCGTGGTGCAGCAGCCAGCGGCGGGAACCCCTGACCGGCGATGCCGGTTCATAAAGGAGGACGGCTCCCAGTGCCGCCTCCCCGCCGCCACGGACCGGAAGGCGAACGGCTACTGCTACCACCACATGGGCGCCCAGCACCGCCGAACCTGGGGCTCGATCAAGAGGAAGTCCAGCGGCTACCAGGCCAGCTACGTCGGCCCCGATGACCAGCGCCACCTCGCCCCGACAATCTTCATGGCCAAGGTTGACGCCGAGGTCTGGCTCGCCAAGGAGCGCCGCCTCATCGACCTGGACGAATGGACCTCACCTCTGGCCCGCGAGGACGCCGCCCGCGACGCCGAACGGCGCGCCAGGGCGGCCGCGCTCACGCTGCGCGAGTACGCCGACCCATGGGTCCAGAACCGCCACAACCGCAACGGCCAGCCGCTGAAGGCGCGCTCCCAGGCTGACTATCGCCGCCTACTGAAGGCGAAGATCTATCCGAGGTTCGGCGATACGGAACTGAAGGACATCACCAAGGAGGACGTCCTCGCCTGGTACCGCACCATGACCAAGACCCCGACCGAGCAGGCATCGGCTTACGCCCTGTTGCGGACGATCCTAACCACCGCCGTCGAGGACGAACGCATCGCGGCCAACCCCTGCCGGATCAAGGGCGCCGGCAAAGCGCCGGTCAAGCACCGGGTGGAGATGGTCACCAGCGAGCAGCTGGCCCAACTGCACGAAGCGATGCCCGAGCGCTACCGACTCACCGTCCTGCTCGGCGTGTGGTGCACCCTCCGGATCGGCGAGATCCTCGAACTGCGGCGCGGAGACGTCACCATCACCCACAACAAGGCCAAGGACGGCACGCCGGTCGCTATCGGCGTTCTCCACGTTCGCCGATCCGTCCAGCACATCGAGGGCGCGGCCGTGATCGACACCCCGAAGACCGCCGCTGGCGCCCGCGAGGTGCACGTCCCGCCAGCCCTCATCCCCGACCTCGAGGCTCATCTGGTCCAGTACGGCCAGCCGGGACGGATGGGCCTGCTCTTCCCCTCGGGCACCGGCAACCCGCTTCACCACCGAACCTTCGGCAACTGGTGGAACAAGGCGAGGCTCACCGCCGGCAGGCCGAACCTGCGCTTTCATGACCTGCGCCACACCGGAGCGACCATGGCCGCTCAGTCTGGGGCGACGCTCAAAGAACTGATGGACCGCCTCGGCCACACCACACCCAAAGCTGCGCTGGTCTACCAGCACACCGCCTCAGACAGAGACCAACTCATCGCAGAACGACTCTCCGCACGCATGTCGGGGGTGACTGTACCGCGACAGTAGTCAAACCTACCGCCCGACTCGAATCAATACGCGTTCTACTAGGGCTTACGCCCAGCTCCGAAGAGTTCCGGGAGCCGCGTGGGGCAGATGAGGGGCAGGAGTCACGTTGTCACCTCGACGGCGACAGCGGCGGCGATCTGTTGCTGGACTGGTGTCCAGATGTCGACCTCGGGAGCCTCGATGCTCACGACGAGTGAGTAGCGCACACCGAGGTGGCTCTGGTCCAGTGCACGGCGGTATTTCCACCATCCCGAAACTGGATAGACGGCGATCACGCCCTTCTTCGCGAGCTGAACGGCGTCGCCCTCCCAGATGTCCGTGTGCAGCGAACCGGGCCTGGTCTGCTGCTCGCGCCCCAATAGCCAGCCATCCTCGGTGCTGAGCTGGATGGGCGGACTGCCGTCGTCGCGGGCCAGCTGGTTCAGGCGCTGACGGAAGGCGTCGACGTTGTCCTCGGGCCGTTTGGCTGCGAATCGCAGGCCGAAGGACGGGTACGCCCAGCGGCCGTTCCAGCCTCTGCGCGATGGGTTCGGCTCGATGAAGTACGACAACGTGATCCGCATGCGGACCTGGGCCTCTTCGAGCGCCTCGAGTTCCTGGATGGGCCAGGGTAACTCGTGCAGGTTCATTTCCTTCGCGGTGCCGTCCTGCTCGGTTCCCTCGCGCCTGAATGGCTGGATCGTGGATTCAGCGATCAGGGTGAGTGCGTCCGATGCGCTCCTGAGCGCTCGTTCGCTACTCGGAACGCCCATGCCGTAGCGGCGGAGCCTGGCTACGCGCTCGGCACGGGATCGGCACCGCTCGAACTGCTGTCGCATCACTGGGGTCCATTCCGCCGAATGGACAAGTAGCGCCCGGACCGTCTCGGGCCAGAGGTCGGGGTAGGCGGCATGAATGTCAGCCGCGATGGCAGCGACTTGGGCTGCGGCAGCGGATGTGTCGCGAGTGACGGTGAAGAAGCCTTGGCCCAACGTCTGCAGCCTCGTAGTCAGGAGGCCGAGGTTGCCGGGCGTATCGACGCTCGTCCGATCCGGCGAAGAAGCCCATTACCGCCATCGGCTACGACCTCGGGCTTGAATGGCCAGTTCTTTGCGTCGAAGGTGACCGAGGTTCGGCTGACGGGCGAGAGTTCACCTCGCGCCGCAATCGGTGTGTAGCCGTGAAAGAGGGGGGCCGCGCCGGACATGTCGTCCTTCGCGGCATATGCGCCGACAGTTACCGCATTCCAGGCCTGTCCTGGATCCTCAACTGGCCTGAGGTCGTTGATGGCCAGATGATCATCCGTCGCTCGAAGGTCACGGATGTTGCCGGCAGCGATCGTGAACAGGCGAGGCTTGGGGGTTTCCTCGCGGTCGAGGCGCATCATGCGTGTGTCGGTGCTATCGATCGCCCGTCCGAACGCAAGGGCGTCGATGGCCGCCGACCAGGACGTCGGCTGCCCCTCCAGCTCTCGGCCTTCGGTTTCGTACGCGCTTACCGCCAGAAGGAAGACGCGAGCACGTCGTGGGGCTTGGATCTCGGGAAGGTCTACCGCCCTGGCGGTCACCGCGCCGTACAGCTTAGGTGCTGTGGGTTGACCTTCCTGGAGGATGCGAACCGATTCCAGGCGGTGCCCGAGTGTCACTGGCAGTGCTGTAGTCACTGCTTCCTGCAGGTCGCCGAAAAGTGCGAGCCCTGCCATTTCGGTGCCATGTCCGTCCGTGATCAGCCTCGGCCATGCGGGGTTCACAAGACGGGAGTCGGCCGCGTCGAGCGAGCCCACCAAGAGAGGATGGGTCTCCTGAACTCCGGTGTCGAGAACGCAAACTACGGGTGCATCTCTGCCGGCGGGTCCGAGGCGGGCTCGAAGGTCATCTACCCACTCAGCCTGCTCAGCCGCCGATAGCGTTGTAAGGAAGGTCGCGACCTCGTGGGGGCGTCGCAGTTCTGCCAGGTCGTCCAGGGCAGCAAACAGCGTGCTCAGTTCGAGCAGCGAGGCCTTGAGGAGCACAACCGAGCGGTCGGCGAAGCCGAGGTACTGATCGCTGGTCTCGAGCTGATACGCGTCCACGAACTGCGTGAACCGCTCGCGTTCGCCCCCATGGTTGGTGAGCCAGACTTCCCACCACACAGTTGCTCCGTCGCCGGGTGGGAAGTCCTCGATCGGGTCGGTCCAGAGCTCCTTCAGGGTTGCGCGACGAATCGACGCCACAGCATCCACGAGCTTCGCGTTCTTGGGCCGTCCCGCATTCGAAGACTCGATGTACCTCTCGATTTTGTCCACGAAGTACTGGCGTTTGCCGTCCGGGACGTACACCGTCGCGACTTGCACTGGCTCGCCGTCCGTGCCCACCTCGATGCGAACGCCTCGAAGCTCCGGCTGCTCGCCAGAGCGACGGACGTCGAAGCTCTCCAACGCCAACTCGAGACCGGGTGCCGACTCGAACGAGATCAGCACGCCGGACCCCTCGACGTCGTCCGGCTGCATCGCAACGGCGGCTTCCGCTTCTGCCTTCAGGCGGCGGCCGTGGCCTCCTCGATCACCTGAAAACGTCGCAGGGTCGTTGTCTCCGCCTCCACTGGCCAAGCGGAAGCGCTCAGCCATCGGCGGGGTGGGGACTATTAGGTGGCTGCGATCACGGGGTGCCATGCCGCATCAGACCGCCGCGTCCGGCTGTAGCGCCTTCCTCGGCCGGTGGGCCAGCGCCGAGACCAGGTCATCTGTAGCGACGGCTGTTCTCCCGGCCAGGACTGATCGCTTTGCCGCGTTCTCGGCGGCGAGCGCAACTTCGGCGTGACTCAACCCGCGGGCGGCACCGACGACTCGTGTCCAGGCAACTCTTCCTGTCTTGAATGCGGCCAACCTGTTCGCGATCACGGCACGCACAGCCGGGTCATCGGGCAAGTCGAAGTCAAGCACCGCGTCGAATCGACGGAACAGCGCATTATCAAGGAGCCGGGGATGGTTCGTCGCGGCCACGACGATGCTGTCCGATACGTCCTCTTCGAGGAACTGTAGGAACGAGTTCAGCACGCGGCGAATCTCGCCTACATCGTTGGCAACTGCCCGATCGCCAGCGAGCGCGTCGACCTCGTCGAAAAGGTAGACGCCACGAGTCTCAGCGAGGGCGTCGAACACCAGACGGAGTTTCGCGGCGGTTTCGCCCATGTACTTCGTGATCAGGGTGTCGAGACGGATCGCGAACAGCGGTAGCCCAAGCTCACCGGCGATCACTCGGGCGGTCGACGTCTTCCCGGTCCCCGGAGGGCCAACCAACAGCAGTCGCCGCATCGGTCGTAGTCCGTGCCGAGAAAGCACATCGCGTTGACGCTGCTCAAGGAGCACCTGTTGAAGGCGGTCCTCTAGCTCGGCGGGCAGTACTAGATCGGAGAGCCGTGCGTCGGGGTAGCTCACGGTGAGCAGACTTGCCAACTCCCCACGGGGCTTCGCCACTGGAACGGCAGGTGGAACCCGCGCGGACGTGGGCGCGCGATCGCGGAGGTCATCTACGAGGTCTCGAAGCTCGCGAGCGAATTTCTCCTGGCCGGCGCGCGCCGCCTTGGCGGCAACCTGCATCGCAACCGAGTAGAACTGAGGGTCGTCACCGTCAGCATGGCTCTTCACTAGGGCCTTAACCTGATCATTGGTCGCCACGGCTCACCTCCTCTTCGCTCCACGAACGTCCGGCTCGCGTGCGGCGGAGCACGTTGCGAGTCTAGCGACCGCCGCTCCCCGGCACGTCCAGGCGCGCTGCCCTGGGCGAGGCATGCCTACCTCTGGCTGAAGAGCGGCGATTCGGCGTCCTTGGCGACCGTGGCCATAGCATCGCCCCGCCGGGACCCGAAGGATCCTGCGCGCCGACAGTGGCGGTCACTACGCTGCGGCTGTGGCAAAGCTCTCCAACCTGCTTGACCAGATAGACAACGGCACGCTGCTGCTACCAGAGTTTCAGCGAGGGTACGTCTGGAGCCGGGATCAGGTCCGCGGCCTCATGCGGTCGCTCTATCTCGGCTATCCGGTCGGGTCGCTGCTCACGTGGGAGACGGACGCTGCCGCAACTGACACCCGCGGCTCATCCGCGGCACAGGGCATCCAGAATCTGCTTCTGGATGGCCAGCAGCGCATCACCACTCTCTACGGTGTTGCCCGGGGGAGACCACCCGCCTTCTTCGAGGGCGACGCGAAGGCGTTCACCGGCCTGTACTTCAACGTCGACAGCGGCGAGTTCGAGTTCTATGCACCGGTGAAGATGCGGGACGACATCGCCTGGGTAGAGGTGACCAGCGTCTTGAAGGACGGCATCGGCCAATTCATGGCCAAGTTCTTCAGTGCTGACCCGGCGTCCGCGGAACGCCGAGTGACGAACCTGAACAAGCTTCACACGGTCCTGCAGACGGAGTTCTACCTGGACAAGATCACCGGCGCCGACAAGACAACGGACGTCGTGGTCGACATCTTCAACCGTGTGAACTCCGGGGGCACCAAGCTGAGCAAGGGCGACCTCGCCCTCGCGAAGATCTCGGCCCAATCCGCGGACGCCCGCGACGACATGAGATCCGCGATCGACAAGTGGAAGGCCGCAGGCTACGGCTTCAAGCTCGACTGGCTGCTGCGCAACGTAACGGTGGCGGCGACGGGGCGCGTTCAGTTCTCCTACCTCGACCAGGTGACCATCGGCGAGTTCAAGAACTCGCTCGCGAGGTCTCGCGACGCGATCGGCCGACTACTGGACCTCGTTGCGGCGCGGCTTGGGCTCGACAGTGGCGGAGTTCTCCTAGGCAGCTACGGCTTCCCTGTACTGGTACGGTTCCTGATCCAGCACGGCGGGAGGTTCCCCAGCATCCAGGACGAGAACAAGGCGCTCTACTGGCTCGTTCAGTCAGGTGTCTGGGGACGCTACGCCGGCTCGACGGAGACCGCCATGACCCAGGATCTGGACGCACTCTCCAAGGACGGGCTGGACGGGCTCATCGACCAACTCGCTCACTCGCGCGGCGGATCACTGCAAATCACGAGTCGCGACTTCAACGGCTACGGCAGCGGCGCTCGCTTCTATCCCCTGCTCTACATGCTGACCCGCGTGAAGGAAGCCCGAGACCTCGTCACGGGTCTAGCCCTTAAAGAGCAGATGCTTGGCCGGTCAACAAGCCTGCAGGTCCACCACATCTTCCCGAAGGCGCAACTCTACGCCACCGACCCTCCGACCAGTCAGTCGGAGGTGAACGCGCTGGCGAACTTCGCCCTTCTGACGCAGGCGTCCAACCTGGAGATCACCAAGCGCCAACCTGAGGAGTACTTCCCCGTCTACGAGTCCGCTCACCCGGGTGTACTGGCGTCGCAATGGATCCCGACCGACCCCGACCTCTGGGGTATCCCGAGGTATCCGGATTTCCTGCAAGCACGGCGGGAGCTGCTCGCAGCCGCCGCCAACGAGTTCCTCCAGTCGCTTCTGGCAGGCACGGCTGTCACTTCCGAGCCGCTGGAGCGCACCGGCGGGCCGGTCGCTGACATCGCAGACGCGTCCGATGATCCGTTGGCGGCAGGGTTGGCCCGGCTCCGCGAACTCGGGTTGGCCGAGCCAGAGCGAGACGTCGAGGTGGGAGACCCTGACACTGGGGACACCGTTGGGGTCGCTGAAGCCCTGTGGAGCGACGGTCTCCAGCCCGGTCGCGGCCTACCCGTGATCGTCGACGTCGACGGCACTCCGATGAGCCGAGCGCGCTTCGAGGCGCTCGGCTACCAGCACTTCGAAACAATCGAAGCCTTGGTGATGTACGCCGAACGCGAGGCGGCCGAAGACGCTGGAGACCTACGTGAGTGACCAACGCCAGGATGTCCTGCCGTCGATAAGGTCGGAGTCGTGACTCAGGTCAGTCAGGCGGCGCCCGGCGTCGGGAAAGCGCCAACAGTCAGCACCGGATCTCCAACCCTGCCGGAACCGGGCCAGGTTGTGGAAGTGCGCGGCTCGACCTGGGCCGTGTCGAACGTCCAGGCTCAAGGCCTGCCTCGCAGTCCCGCCGACGAGGCGGTCGCGCAGCTTAGTCACGTCGTCGACCTTCAGTCGCTCGATGAAGGCAGCCTCGGTGCGCAGCTCAGTGTCGTGTGGGAACTCGAAGTCGGGCAGACCGTGACGCCCGCCCAAGGGCTTCCCGACCTGATCCACACGGACGGGTTCGATCAGCCCGAGACCCTTGCGGGCTTCATCGACGCGATGCGCTGGGGTGCAGTCACTAGCGCTGATCCGAATCGCTACCAGGCCCCTTTCTGGTCGGGCGCAAACGTCGAGGCGTACCAGCTCGAACCCCTCCGCCGTGCACTCGGGGCGCCGCGGGCAAATCTGCTGCTCGCCGACGACGTGGGCCTCGGCAAGACGATCGAGGCAGGCCTTGTCATCCAGGAGTTGTTCCTGCGGCACCGCGCCCGGACGGCGGTGATCGTGTGCCCGCCCAGCCTGTCACTGAAGTGGCAGGACGAGATGCGGGAGAAGTTCGGCCTGGAGTTCGCGATCGTGAACTCCGAGTTGATGGCTGAGGTCCGCCGTACGCACGGGCTTCAGGCCAACCCGTTCCAGATCTTCCCCCGGGTCATCGTGAGCATGGCGTGGTTGCCCCAGGTGCGGGCGCAGCGCCTGCTCCGCGACGTGTATGCGCAGGCGAGCAATCCGAAGACCGGCAGTCGGTACGCGTTCGACGTCCTTGTGGTCGACGAGGCACACCATGTCGCACCGTCGAGCCCGTCGGCGATCGCAGGTGGACGCGGGTATGCCGTCGACACCCAGCGCACGGTCGCCGTGCGCCAGCTCGCCGAGAAGTGCGAGCACCGACTATTCCTCAGCGCGACGCCGCACAACGGCCACCCGGAGTCGTTCACCGCGCTGATGGAGATGATCGACCCCCGCCGCTTCGCCCGCGGCGCGAATCTCGACTCGACTGCGCTCAAGGATGTGACGGTCCGCCGCCTGAAGACCGACCTGGCTGGCAAGGGCTTCAAGAAGCGCCGGGTCAGCATGATCCCGTTCGATCCGGCTGACGACGAGCAGAGGATGTTCGCCCTGCTCGATGAGGTCGTGACGAGGAGCGCGAAGCTCAACGGCACGAAGCCGACGGGCGACATCGTGACGATGCTGCTGAAGAAGCGCTTTCTGTCCAGCCCGTTCGCGTTCGGGATGACGCTGAGCAACTACCTCGCCTCGAAGGCGGGTCGCGGGTTGTCCGAGGACGAGTACGACGACATCTTCGGCGAGGGGCAGTCCGACGAGGAAGAGGGCCTGTGGGAGCAGGACGAGTCGGAGAAGCTCCGCGAGTCCAAGGAGTCCGACCCGCTCAGCGCCGCCGAACCGGGCCAGCTTGAGACCCTGGCGAACTGGGGCCTGGGCTATGAGAGCCGCGCCGACTCCCGCCTCGACCAGCTGATCCGGTTCCTTGGTGCCGTCTGCCGCCCCGACGGCAAGCTCTGGTCGAACGAGCGCGTCGTGGTGTTCACCGAGTACGCCCACACGGTCGAGTGGCTGACCCGCGTGCTGCGGCAGAAAGGTTACAACGACGACCGCCTGGCGGTCATCCAGGGCTCGACCCCGCCTGAGGAGCGCGAGTACATCCGCTCCCAGTTCACCGCCGACCCGTCCAAGGAACCGGTGCGAGTGCTGCTCGCCACGGACGCCGCGGGCGAGGGCATCGACCTCCAGACCCACTGCCACCGGCTCGTGAACTTCGACATCCCATTCAACCCGTCGCGCCTGGAGCAGCGCATCGGACGCATCGACCGCTACGGCCAGACCCAGCAGCCCGAGGTCTACCACTTCGTCCCCGAGAGGGATTCATCGACCTACGGCTCGGACCTGCGGTTCATGGAGATCATCGCCCGCAAGATCGCCCAGGTGGAGTACGACCTCGGCTCAGCCAACCAGGTCGTCGGCGCGGAGATCCAAGGCCACTTCGGCAAGCGCGCCGCGACGAAAGCGAAGTCGACGGGCGTTGACACCAACGATGTGATCAACCAGGCGCTGGCCGGCGGCATGGAACTCAACGCCCGCCTGACGCAGCTCGAGCAGGGCTACGACGCGTCCCGGACGGAGATGCACCTCGACCCGGCGAACCTGCGCCGCGTCGTCGATACCGCGCTGCGGATCAACCACCAGTCGCCGCTCGTACCGAACTACGACTTCGCCCAGGACACCGACGCCGAGGTCTTCACCGTACCGAGCCTCACAGCCGGATGGCGCGACACGCTGCGCGGCCTCGACACCAGGCTCAACCCGGGGGTGCTTCGACCGATCACCTTCGACCCGGACGCTGCCAACGGCCGAGCGGACCTCGTGTACGTGCACCTCGGGCACCCGATCGTGCAGAAGGCGCAGCGCCTGCTGCGTCGCTCGCTGTGGAGCATCGACTCCACGCTGCGCCGTGTCACCGCGGTCGTCGTCGATGACCTTGAAGAGTCCTTCGTCGCAGCAGTGACGCGCATGGTGCTCGTCGGCCGGGGGGGCGTCCGACTCCACGAAGAGGTGTTCCTCGCGGGGATCCGCCTTCGCGGACGGCGTGTGATGGCCGAGGAACGCGCGGAGGCCGCACTCGACACCGCGCTCGACCAGGAAGACCTCGCCCTCGCCGACGATCGTGTGCGCGACCAGCTATGCGACCTGTGGAATCTGCCCGACGCGCCGCTTCGCCTCCGCCTGGAGGAATCCATGCGGGCGCGCGCGGAACGAAAGCAAGCACAGGTGACTGAGCAGCTCCAGCGCCGAGAGGCCGCCGACGTGCAACGCGCACGGGACATTTTCGCCGCGTTCCGAGCGAACCTCCGCGACTCCCTCGCCCGGCTGCGCGCAGAGGAGGCCGACGCGCAGGACCAGCTGTTCACCGACGCCGATCAGGAGCGCCAGTGGCGACGCGACCGTGAGGCGATGCAACGCCGCCTAGACGAGCTCGATGACGAAGAAGCTCGCGAGATCACCGCGATTAAGGACAGGTACGCCGACGTGAAACCCCACACGACCGCCGCCGCCGTGGTGTTCGCGCTCACCCGCGACGACGCCGATGGGTGGCGCGACTGATGGCACGTCGGCCCGTGCGCAGCCGCCCCGCCAAGAGCACCGCAGACCTGCACCGCGCTTGGCTCGAACTGGTCGACACCGAAGGCCCGTTCCTCGCCATCCCACCGCTCAAGCGCGTCTGGCCCGAAGGGATGCCGCAGCTCGCCGAGGCTCGCAAGGCCATCCTTTCGGACGCCCGCAAGGACTTCGAGTCTGCCTGGGAGCGCTACGATCGCAGCCCCGGGTCCGACACTGCACTGGACGCCTACCGCTCGGCCCGCGACAAGTGGGTCGAGACCGTGCTGCGCGACGTCGCAGGCTGGGCCGAGTCACTCACGTGGGGTGACGTTTCCGGTGTCGCCGCGCAGTCGCCAAACCGTGCGGTCACCGTCCATGCGCAAGCTTCCCTCGACGCAGACGACCGGATCGGCGCGATCGTGCACGTTATCGACCCGGTCGATTCCCTCCGTGAAGTGCCGGGCGACCTGTGGGCGGCGAATCCCGTCGACCGCGTCGAAGCGATGCTGCGCGAGAGCAGGGTGCCGATCGGCATCGTCACCGACGGCCGATGGTGGGGGCTCGTCTGTGCACGCGATAATGCGCTGGCAGCCTCCGGCGTTGTCGACGCGCTCACGTGGACCGAGGAACCCCGCACTCGCGACGCGTTCCTCACCTTGATCGGACGCCCCTACCTGATCGGCGGTGACCCGGCCGAGCGGCTCTCGGTGCTCTTCGAGGAGTCGGTCGCCGCAGCTGAGGAGATCACCGAAGCCCTGGGCGCCCAGGTGCGCCGCGCGGTCGAGCTGCTCATCCAGTCCTTCTCCGAGTCCGCCGCGGACGCGAAGCGCCGCAGTCTGCCCGACCCACTCCCGGACCGCCCGCACGACAGCTACGAAGCCGCGGTCACGGTGATGATGCGCGTGGTGTTCTTACTCTTCGCCGAAGAGCGCGGACTGCTGCCGCAAGGCGAGCTGTTCGACCAGGGCTACGGCATCGCCGGTGAGCTCGACCGGCTCATCGCCCGCGAGTCCGCCGAGAGTGAGGAAGCCCTCGACGCCACATCCCTCACCTGGCACCGGCTACTGGCCACCAGCATCGCCCTGTACAAGGGCGCGACGTTCGAAAACCTCCGCATGCCCGCCTACGGCGGCTCGCTCTTCGACCCGGCGCGATTCCCGTTCCTCACCGCCACGAGTGAGCTCGGCACCCTCGGCGTGACCGTGTCTGACCGCGTCATGCTGCACGTCCTCCGCGCCGTGCAGATCGCCGAGATCAAGGGGGAGGCTCGCCGCATCTCCTTCCGCGATATCGACGTCGAGCAAATCGGCTATATGTACGAGGGCCTGCTCGGCTACACCGCGACCGTCGCGCCTGACGTGGTCCTCGGCATTCACGGCACTCGCGGCGAGGAACCCGAGATTCCACTCGCCAAGCTGGAAGAACTCGCCGCGGCGAGCAGTGACCGCAAGACGCTCGCCAAGGCGATCCGCGCTTTCATCGAGACCGACCAGCCCTCCGCGAAGCCGTCCTCCGAGGCCGCCATCGCCAAGGCCATCGACGCCGCCGTCGATCCGAGCATCGTCAGCGCGCTCACCCAGGCGGTTGGCGACGACCCTGAGCTGCGCGAACGGGTCAGACCCTGGCTCGGCCTCGTCCGACTCGACCTGCGCAATCGGCCCTTCGTCGTGCTCGAAGGCGCGCTACTTGTCAAGGAGACGCCGTCGCGCAAGAACGCTGGAGCGCACTACACGCCGAGGTCGCTGGCCGAAGATGTCGTCAAGTATGCCCTTGAACCCCTCGTCTATGCGCCCAGCCCGCATCAGACTGCTAACCGCGACGAGTGGCTGCTGAAGTCTCCGGCCGACATCCTCAATCTCAGGGTCGCCGACATCGCCTGCGGCTCAGGCGCATTCCTTGTCGCCGCCGCCCGCTTCCTTGCCGACCGGCTCGTCGAAGCCTGGGTCAGCGATAACCCGGCGTTCGCCGGCCGCAAAGACCTGCACACCCTCGCGATCCGCGAGGTCGTCGCCAAGTGCCTCTACGGCGCGGACATCAACGACATGGCCATCGAGATGTGCAAGCTCTCCCTCTGGCTCGTCTCCCTCGACCGCGACCTGCCGTTCTCCTTCGTCGACGACAAGGTGTTCCTCGGGAACTCGCTGCTGGGTCTCACCGACATCAGGCAGTTGCGCGCGATGCACATCGACCCGGCGAAGGGCGACCGGCAGCAGGGCATGCTCGATGTCTTCGAGGTCGACATCGACTCGATCATCAAACGTGCCGTCGAACTCCGCGAATCTCTCGCGTCGCCGGTCGAGTCGGACGACAGCCCGGCCCGCTCAGCCGCAGCCAAGCGCCGCCAGCTCCACCAACTTCACGAGGTCACCGCCGATCTACGCAAGATCGCCGACGGTATTATCGCCGCTGGACTGGCCCTCGGCGGGAAGCCCGGCAAGCCGCTCAACTCCGCCTACGAAGACCTCCGCGAAGCTGCGCACGGGGCGTATCCCGGGCCGACCGAAGGAGCCGCCGACAGTACCTGGCTTGACTCCATCCTCGACCGTGGCCTCACCCCGACCGTCGATACCGACTACGCGCGTTGGCAGCCACTTCACTGGATCATCGAGGCGGCCGATGTGATGGTCGACCACCGTGGCTTCGACGCGATCATCGGCAACCCACCGTTCCTCGGCGGGCAGAAGCTGACCGGTGCGATGGGCACGAACGTGCGCGACTGGTTCGTCAACGTGCTGGCTGATGGACGCCGTGGCAGCGCCGACCTCGTGGCTTACTTCTTCCTGCGTGCTACCTCTCTCTTGCAGGCGAAGGGCACCCTTGGGCTCATCGCGACGAACAC
>CAYNLD010000019.1:0-50734 GCA_964397985.1 uncultured Propionibacteriaceae bacterium
CAGGAGCGGGGACGCCCAGAGCAGAACCGAGTACGTGCCGTACATGGCGCCTAGCGCCCCGTGCCGGCGTAGACGATCGCCTCGCCGTCAGCGTCGAGCCCGAAGGCCGTGTGGCCGGCCCGGACCGCCTTGTCCACGTCGTCGATGTCGACGACCACAGAGATCCGGATCTCCGAGGTGGAGATCATCCCGATGTTCACGTCCGCTGCGGCCAGGGCACGGAAGAACCGTGCGGTCACGCCCGGGTGCGAGCGCATTCCGACGCCCACGACGGATACCTTGCCGACCTGGTCGTCGAAGATCACGTCCACGAATCCGATCCGTTCCCGGGCGGCCTGCAGCGCGGCGATCGCCTTCGGGCCGTCAGCCTGGGCAAGGGTGAACGAGATGTCGGTGGCCTCCTCGTGCTCCCTGGAGACGTTCTGCACGATCATGTCGATATTCACGTCCGCGTCCGCGACCACGCTGAAGATGTCCGCGGCCTCGCCCACCCGGTCCGGTACACCGACGATCGTGATCTTGGCCTCGCTGCGGTCGTGTGCGATGCCCTCGATCAGCGGCTGCTCCATGCCACCCTCCTCGTAGTCAATGTCCTTCACCCAGGTGCCCGGCTTGTCCGAGAAGGACGACCGAACGTGCACCGGCACGTGCTCCCTGCGGGCGTACTCGACACAGCGCAGGTGCAGGATCTTGGCGCCGTTCGCAGCCAGCTCGAGCATGTCCTCGTAGCCGATCTGCGGGATCTGCCGCGCGCCAGGGACGATCCGGGGATCGGCGGTGAACACGCCGTCCACGTCGGAGTAGATCTCGCAGTACTCGGCGTCGAGGGCTGCGGCGAGCGCCACCGCGGTGGTGTCGGACGCGCCGCGGCCCAGTGTGGTCACGTCCTTCGAGGTCTGCGAGACGCCCTGGAACCCGGCGACGATGACGACGTCGCCCTCCGCCAGCGCGGAGACGATCCGGCCAGGGGTGATGTCGATGATCCGCGCGTTGCCGTGCGTGCCGGTGGTGATCACGCCCGCCTGGGAGCCGGTGAACGACCGTGCGGTGGCACCGAGGTCGTTGATCGCCATCGCGAGCAGTGCCGCGCTCATCCGCTCGCCGGCGGTGAGCAGCATGTCGAGCTCCCGCGGACGGGGTTGTGGCGACACCTGCAGTGCCAGATCCATCAACTCGTCGGTGGTGTCACCCATCGCCGAGATGACCACGACCACCTCGTTGCCCTCGGCCTGCGCGGCGACGATCCGTCGCGCCACCCGCTTGATGCTCTCGGCGTCCGCAACGGAGGAGCCGCCGAACTTCTGAACCACCCGCACCGCACCACTGTGCCAGATCCGGAGTCAGGGAAGCATCGTGGACTCACCTGATGGGCGATCCTGGATCTCGGACCTACCGTTGTGGGTATGACCAACAGCCCGTCCGAGCAGTACTGGGAACAGCCCACCTTCACCCAGGCGAGCACTCCGCCGGTGACCGGTGAGGTGCTCTCCGGTGCCATGGTGCCGGACGCGCGCCGGGTGGTGGTGGCCCCGCCCTCCTCGGAGGAGGCGACCCTTCGGCTGATCCGCCGACTGGTCTGGCCGATCGCCTTGGTGCTGGCGATCGCGGGCGGCCACTGGGTGCCGCTGCTGGTCATGGCGATCGTGGTCAGCGCGATCCTGCGGCGCCGGGTCTGGGAACTCGCCAGCAGGCGGCTGGCGATGTACTCCGCCCCGACCGCAGGGCCGGGCGCCGACCTGCGCTGAGCGGCCTACGATGATCGGGTGAGTGACACCGTGCCCTCGGACGAGGCCGAACAGCGCTGGCAGCAGCCCGGGTTCGACGCGTCCCCGGAAGGCGGGACCGCGGACACGCCCGGCCAGGCGCTGGTGCCCGTCCCGCCCCGCCCGGTCGCCGTACCGCCGCCGTCCGGCCTGGAATCGACGCTGAAGGTGCTCAGCGGGTTGCCGTGGGTGGTGATGATCGGGCTCGCAGTGCTCGGTATCGGGAGTTGGGTGCCCAACATTGTGATCGCCATTGTGGCCAGCGGCGTCCTGGGGGCCGTCGTGGCGGAACTGGACCGTCGTCGCAAGGCGCGCGCCGAGTTCGAGGCCAATCACCGGCGGGAGGAGCTGCGATGAGGGTTCGCTGGGGAATTGCCGGACCGGGCCGGATCGCCGCGACCGTGGCCGCAGAGTTCGCGCACCTGCCGGACGCCGAGCTGGTCGCGGTCGGCTCGCGCTCGCTCGACCGGGCGCAGGCGTTCGCCGAGCGGTTCGGCGTCCCCCGGGCCTACGGAAGCTATGCCGAACTCCTCTCGTCGGACGTGGACGCGATCTACCTGGCCACCCCCCACGGCCAGCACACCGAGCTGGCGCTGGCCACCATCGAGGCGGGCAAGGCGCTCCTGGTCGAGAAGTCGTTCACGACCACCCTCGCCGATGCGGAGACAGTGGTGGCGGCGGCTCGCAGCCGGGGCGTCTTCTGCATGGAAGCCATGTGGACGCGGTTCCTGCCTGCGGTCACGCACCTGCGGGAACTCGTCGCGACCGGAGCTCTCGGCGAGGTGCGGGCCGTGTACGGGGACCTGCTCGCCTTCCGGGAGTTCGATCCGTCCGACCGGCTGTTCAACCCGGCGCTCGGCGGGGGCGCGGTGCTCGACCTGGGCGTCTATGTGATCTCGTTCGCCCAGCAGTTCCTGGGCACGCCCGCGCTGGTCCATGCGGTCGGCGGACTGTTCCCCAACGGCGTCGAGGGTGAGGTGGGCATCCTGCTCGGCTGGCCGGACGGCCGCTACTCGACCCAGGCGATCGGCTTCACTGCGCCCGGGCCGGGCCGCCAGGTGGTGGCGGGCACGAAGGGGTGGGTGGAGGTGAAGCCGCGGTTCCACCGGGCCGAGGATCTCTCCGTGCACCTGCTCGGCGAGCCGGCGCGGAAACTGTCCTTCCCGAAGACCGGGGCTGGCTACAGCCACGAGTTTGCCCACGTGGGCGACTGCCTGGCCGCCGGACTCACCGAGAGCCCCGTGATGCCGCTGGACGACACCCTCGCCGTCCAGCAGGTGATGGCGGAGGTGCTCAGCCAGCTGGGCCGCTGATCGTCGTCGGTGCGGGTGGTGGCGCGTCCACGCTCACCGTGCGCAGGGCGTCCCGGTAGGTCACCCAGCCCACCGGAGTGCCGGCCGATGCGCCGGACGAGCCGAACACGGGGATGCCGCCGCACCCGCTCAGATTCAGGGCACGGATCGCCTCCTCGACGGTATCGGCGTCGGTGACCGTCGCCGGGAACTCGGTCATGATCGCCGCCTTCCGGGTGGTGTCCTCGCCGGCGGCCAGGGCCTCGGCGACGGCGCGCGCGGTGAGGATGCCGAGGAAGCTGCCGTCCACATTCGTGACCGGCAACACACCGTAGGGGGTGTGCGAGAGCTGGTCGGCCGCCTTCGGCAGCGGCGTGCGGGCGTCCACTCCTGCGGGGAGTGGACGCATCACGGTGGCCAGTGGCACGCGAGCCCGGGGCGGGCTGGCGGACGCCTCCAGGTCGATGCCGCGGCGGCGGAGCTTCAAGGTGTAGATCGTGTCCGGGCTGAGCGCGTGGCTGATCGTGGTGGCGAGCACGATCGCGGCCATCAGGGGCAGGATGATCGAGTACTCGCTGGTCAGTTCGAACATCATCAGCACTGCAGTGATCGGGGCGCGGGCGGCACCGGCGAAGACCGCGCCCATGCCGATCAGGCCGTACGCGCCGACCGGGGAGACCTGGCCGGGCATCAGTTGCCCGACGACGAGGCCGAACGCGCTGCCGAGCGCGGCGCCGATGAACAGACTGGGTGCGAACACCCCGCCGGAGCCACCGATGCCGATCGTGAGCGATGTGGCGACCATCTTGCCGACCACCAGGACGATCAGGAAGCCGATCGCGTAGTTGCCCTGGACGGCCTGATCGATCACGGGGTAGCCGACGCCGTACATCTGCGGCAGGACGAGCAGCAGCAGCCCGAGCGCGATGCCGCCGACCGCCGGCCGCAGCCACTCCGGCCCCCGCCAGAGGTGGTCGCAGAGGTCCTCGATGGCGTAGAGCACCTTGCTGAAGCCGACGCCGACCGCTCCGGCGATGACGCCGAGGACGGCGTAGAGCAAGTACTCCACGGGGCTGGTGACGCTGAAGGTGGGCAGGGAGAGGAAGGGCGAGTTGCCGAGGATCGCGCGTCCGATCACGCTGGAGGTGACCGAGGCGATCACGACCAGGCCGAACGCGTTGGCGGTGAAGTCGAGCAGGATCAGCTCGAGGGCGAAGAACACGCCGGCGATGGGGGCGTTGAAGGTGGCGGAGATGCCGGCGGCAGCACCGCAGGCGACCAGGACGCGAAGCCGTGACTCCGAGGCGTGCACGACCCGTCCGAGCGTGGAGCCGAGGGCGGAGCCGATCTGGACGATCGGGCCTTCGCGGCCGACCGATCCGCCGCCGCCGATGCACAGGGCGGACGCGAGCGCCTTGACCACCGCGACCTGTGGCCGGATCCGTCCGCCCTGCCGGGAGACGGCGTACATGACTTCGGGGACGCCGTGTCCGCGAGCCTCGCGGGCGAACGCCTGCACGAGCGGCCCGTAGAGCAGCCCGGCGACGACCGGGGCGAGGACGACGAACCAGGCACCGAGCCAGGGCAGGTTCGGGTTGCCGGCGCCGGGGACGGCGGCGTAGTCGGCGTGTCCGGTGAAGATCCAGGTGAAGCTCGCGATCAGCCAGCGGAACAGGACGGCGAACAGGGCGGCACCTGCGCCGATGAGCATGGCCAGAGTGATCTGGCCCCAGTTGCTGGTGCGGAGCTTCACACCGAGCGAGACCCAGGTCTGCCGGTCGAGTGGTAGCGGCCACAGGGGGCGGCGATGGTTCGTGGTCTGGTGAACGGGCACAATTGCATTATGCAATGATTGTCCTATGCAACGAAATTCGGGTTCCCCGGACGCCCCCGGCGTGGCGGGCCTGGACGAGATCATCAACGGGATCCTGACCGCGTCGCGGGTTCTGGTGGGGGTGTCGGCCCGTTCCCTGGCGGACATCGGAGTGACCCCGGCGCAGTTCCGCACCCTGGTGGTGCTCTCCTCCCGGGGCAACAGCCGGATGGTCGAGCTCGCGGAACGCCTCGGGGTCGGTCCGTCCACCGCGTTGCGGTCGGTGGACCGGCTGGAGTCGGCGGGACTGGTGGAGCGGACGCCGGCAACCCGCGACCGGCGCGAGGTTGTCGTCGGCCTCACCGGAGACGGCCGCGAGCTGGTCGGGCAGGTGACCCTCCGCCGCCGTGAGGCGATCGAGGCGATCGTGACGGCGATGCCGGAGCGACACCGTCAGGAGCTGCTGGATGCCCTCGGCGCGTTCGCCGCGTTTGCTGCGGCCGCGGAGGAGCCTCCCGTCGTCGACTACCCGAGCGAACTCGGCTGGTAGCCGAGACGGGCGTCGACGAGACGGCGGGGTTGGTGCGGGTCGGGTTGGGGATGCGGGTCCGGCGGGTCGACCCGGGTCGGTGGTGGCCGAAAAGGGGACGGTTCTCCTCTTTTCGTCCATGGGGCCCGGCGGCGTCCGTCCGGCGGAGCGGTGGTCGAGAACGAGAACCGTCCCCTTTTCGGCCAGGTTGCGGATGGCGCGGAGCCGTCCCCGATCAGCGGAGGAGGGCTTCGACGAGGCCGCGGACGATGCGGACGCCCAGCGCGTCGAGCTCGGGGCGCGGGTGCGCGCGCAGTGGCCCCCGCGTGGCCAGGGTGGCGAAGCCGTGGACGGTGGACCAGCACGTGATGGCGGCCAGCTCCGCCCGGTCGGCGGAGAGCAGGCCCAGGCCGACCAGATCGGCGACGGCGTCGGTGAGCAACTCGTAGGGCGTCCGCCCGGTCGCGCCCATCGTCTCCGGCGCGAAGGCGTGCTCCATCGTGAACAGCCCGGACAGGGCGATATCGAAGGCGCCCGGCGAGTCCAGTGCGAACGCGACGTAACCCTCGCCCACCCCAACCAGCCGTTGCCGGGCGCGGAGGGCGGGACCGGGGCCGTCTGCACCGGCCTGGTGCGCCTCGATCGAACGCGCCAGGTCGGCCATCGCCAGGGCGCCGACGGCCAGTTGCAGTTCCTCATGCGACGCGAAATGGCGGTAGGCCGCGGCGGGTGAGACGCCGGCCCGACGGGTGGTGGCGCGCAGCGTCACCGCCTCCGCGCCACCGTCCCCGGCCAGTTCGTAGCCCGCAGTGAGCAGCGCCGCGCGCAGGTCGCCGTGGTGGTAACTCCGCGTATTTCCCGCCTCCACGGGCTCAGCGTACGTTCGTGTGCATCGAATGTGAACAACGTAAACATTGGGAGCCTGCCATGTCGCTGTCCCTCGTCCCCTACCTCAACTTCCCACCCGGCGTGACCCGGGAGGCGATGACCTACTACCAGGGCATCTTCGGCGGTGAGCTGACCCTCAACACCTTCAGTGAGTTCGGCATGGAAGGCATGCCGGCCGACGGCACGATGCACTCACAGCTGGTCACCGGCCAGTTCACCCTGATGGCGTCCGACGCGATGCTCGGGGCCGACGCCACCTGGGGCGGGACGCGGGTCTACCTGTCCTTCATGGGCGATGAGGTAGAGGTGATGCAGGGCTGGTTCGCCGCCCTCGCAGCGGACGGCAGGGTCGGCATGCCGCTCGAGAAGCAGGTGTGGGGCGACCTGTACGGCCTGGTCATGGACAAGTTCGGCCTCGAGTGGATGGTGAACATCTCCGGGGGCCAGGACTAGTTCATCACCTCGGGGTCGCCCACCAGTTCCATCGGACGCCTCGCGTTGCGCAGGCTGTCCACGGTCAGGACGATCAGGGCCACCCAGACCAGGCCGAACCCGATCCAGCGGGACGCGGGCATGGCCTCGTGGTTCACCCAGACACCGATCGAGAACTGGATCACCGGGGTCAGGTACTGGATCAGGCCCATCATGCTCAACGGGATCCGGGCGGACGCGGCAGCGAACAGCAGCAGCGGGATGGCGGTGACCACGCCGGCGAGGCTGAGCCCGATGGTCAGCCCCGGCCCGTGGGCGAGGTAGTTGCTCGTCCCCGACGCCTGCAGCCAGACCAGGAAGGCCAGGGCGACCGGCGCGAGGATGGCGGTCTCGATGGTGAGCCCGACCAGCGGCGTCACCCGTCCGCCCACCTGTTTCTTGACCAGCCCGTACAGCCCGAAGGACGCGGCCAGCGACAGCGCCACCCAGGGGATCTGCCCGTAGCCCACGGCGATCACCACGACCGCGACCGATCCCACGCCGAGGGCCAGCTTCTGGGCGGTGCGCAGGCGTTCGTGCAGCACCACGACGGCGAGCGTGACGGTCACCAGCGGGTTGATGAAGTAGCCCAGCGCCGCGTCGACGACGTGGTCGTTCAGCACGCCCCAGACGTAGATCGACCAGTTCAGGGTGACCAGGAAGCCGGCGCCGGTCAGCCCCCAGAACAGCCTGCGGTCGGCGAGCACCTCGCGCAGATGGTTCCACTCCCGCCACACGAGGACGCCGGTGAGGCAGAACACGAATGTCCAGAACACGCGATGGCCGATGATCTCGAACGCGCCGGCCGCCGACAGCGCCTCGAAGTAGAGCGGGAACGAGCCCCACAGGAAGTACGCGCCGAAGGCGAACGCCAGCCCGCGCGAGTCGAGCATGGCGGAATCTGGACGATCGGGCACGCGCACACCCTAAGCCAGGACGCCGGACGTCCCTACTGGTGCCCGTCCCGCCGGAATCAGCCCAGGAAGCCGACCAGCAGGCGGTTGTACTCCGCGGGCGCCTCCAGGCTGGGGTTCGCGGCCGCGCCGGCGAGTTCCTCGAGCCGGGCGTCCGGCAGCTGCGCAACCAGTTGACGCGCCGCAGGCAGTCCCGGGTCCGCCGCCCCTGCGACCACCAGCACGGGGATGGTGAGTTGATCCAGCCGGCTGCCGAAGTCGGCGGTGGCGATCAGCTCGAGAGCCCGGATCAGGTCGTCCTTGGTGGCGCCGCTGTCGGCGAGCGCCTTGTTCGGCATCACCCGGATCAGCGACTTCTGCAGCCGCAGTGCCAGCTTCCCCGGGGCGGCAAAGGCCCCGGACAGCACCAGGCCGGCGACGCGATCAGGGTCGGACGCCGCGACCTGCAGCGCCACCATCGCGCCGAGCTGGTGACCGACCAGCACCGCCTGCGCTATCCCGTAGCGGTCGAGCGTGCTGACCACCTCCGCCGCGGCGAGACTCAGCGACAGCTCGCCGGGACGCCCGGGACGCAACCCGGCCAGCCACGGGGCGATCACCTGACGTTCCGCGTCCGACGCGCCGACAGCCTCCACCTGCGACTGCCACATCTGGGGGGTGAACCCGGCCGAATGCAGGAAGACGACCGGCGCCGGACGGACCTCGCCGGACATCAGGACTGCTCGACGCGCGCGACCGCGAACCGGAAGCCCAGGTCGGAGTCGGCGAACCAGCCGTCGGCGGGCTCCGCCTCGCTCACCTCGAGCGCGAGCACCTCGTCGCCGATCAGGGCGGCATGGGTGCGCAGCGCCGCGGCCGTGTCCGCGTCCGATGCCGCCCAGGTGAGCCGGATCCGGTCCGACACCTCGAAGCCGGAGCTCTTGCGGGCCTCCTGCACCGCACGGATGAACTCCCGCGCGACGCCCGCCTGGACCAGTTCGGGGGTGAGCTCGAGGTCGAGGGCGACCGTCTCGCCCTGCTCGTTCACCACCGACCAGCCCTCGCGGGGGCGCTCGGAGACGATCACGTCCTCGGGGGTCACCTCCACCTCGCCCAGGTCGGTGACCAGCACGTACGCCTTGCCGTGGGTGGCCAGGTCGGCGGCGAGCACCGCAGCGTCGGCGGACGCGATCGCGCCCGCAACCAGCGGCGTCTGCTTGCCGAACCGCTTGCCGAGCGCCCGGAAGTTGCCCTTGGCCGAGTAGTCGACCAGGTCACCGGCGGACGCGAACGACTCCACCCGCTCGACGTTCAGCTCGGCCATCACCTCGGCGCGCAGCTCGGCGTCCAGCAGGGCGAACGCGCTGGACGGGATCAACGCCCTGCCGAGCGGCTGCCGCGTCTTCACCTTCGCCTCGGACCGTGCCGAGCGGCCCAGTTCGACGATCCGGCGGGTCAGCTGCATCGCCTCATCGAGCCGGTCGTCGATCGCGGCGTCATCGGCGAGCGGCCAGTCAGCCAGGTGCACCGACGCAGGGGCGTCGGGGTCGGTGGCGACCACCAGGTCCTGCCACACCCGTTCGGTCAGGAACGGCACCAGTGGCGCCATCAGCCGGGTGACGACGTGGATGGTGTCGTGCAGGGTCTGCAGTGCGCCCGCGTCCCCGTCCCAGAAGCGGCGCCGCGAGCGCCGCACGTACCAGTTCGAGAGATCGTCGACGAAGCTCGCCAGCAGCGCGCCGGCGCGCTGGGTGTCGAAGTCCTCCAGCGCGGCGGTCACCTGCCGGACCAGATCGTTGCGTGCGCTGGCCAGCCACCGGTCGAGGACGTGGGACGGCCCTTCGAGCGGCCCACCCGACCGAACGGGACTCGGTGACCAGTTGTTCGCCCGCGCGTACAGGCTCTGGAACGCGACCGTGTTCAGGTAGGTCATCAGCACCTTGCGGACGGTCTCCTGGATGGTCTGGTGGCCCACCCGCCGGGAAGCCCACGGCGAACCACCGGCGGCCATGAACCAGCGCACCGCGTCGGCGCCGTGGGTGTCCATCAGCGGGATCGGCTCCAGGATGTTGCCCAGGTGCTTGCTCATCTTGCGTCCGTCCTCGGCCAGGATGTGGCCCAGACAGAGCACGTTCTTGTACGAGGACTGGTCGAACACCAGCGTGCCGACGGCCATCAGCGAGTAGAACCAGCCGCGGGTCTGGTCGATCGCCTCGCAGATGAAGTCCGCCGGGTAGGCAGGGCCGAACTCTTCCGCCGAGCCCTCGGCCCACGGGTAACCCCACTGGGCGAACGGCATCGAGCCGCTGTCGAACCAGGCGTCGATCACCTCGGGCACCCGCTGCGCAGTCTGCTGGCAGTTCGGGCAGGCGAAGGTCACCTCGTCGACGAACGGACGGTGCGGGTCGAGGTCGGAGTAGTCGCGTCCGCTCAGTTCGGACAGTTCCGCGCGCGAGCCAACGCAGGTCTGGTGGCCGGCCGGGCAGCGCCAGATCGGCAGCGGCGTGCCCCAGTAGCGTGAGCGGGACAGCGCCCAGTCGATGTTGTTGTTCAGCCAGTCGCCGTAGCGACCCCACTTGATGTGCTCCGGGTACCAGTTGGTGGCCTTGTTCTCGCGCAGCAGCGCGTCCTTGATCTGCGTCGTGCGGATGTACCAGGACGGCTGGGCGTAGTACAGCAGCGGGGTGTGGCAGCGCCAGCAGTGCGGGTAGGAGTGCTCGTAGGGCTGTACGCGGAACATCAGGCCGCGCTGCAGGAGGTTGTCGATGATCACCTTGTCGGCGGTCTTGAAGAACAGTCCCCCGACCAGGTCGAGGTCGGGTTCGAAGGTGCCGTCGGCCCGCACCGGGTTGACCATCGGCAGCCCGTAGGCGCGGCACAGCTCCATATCGACCTCGCCGAAGGCAGGCGCCTCGTGGACGATGCCCGTGCCGTCCTCCGTGGTCACGAAGTCGGCCAGCAGCACCTGGTGGGTGCCGCCGATGACGTCAGGGAAGTCGACCATTTCGAGCGGACGGGCGTAGCTCCAGAACTCCATCTCCTTGCCGGTGAAGGTCTGGCCGAGCCGCCAGCCCTCGCCCAGCACCTGCTCGGCCAGAGCCTCGGCGAGCACCAGCGACTCGGTCTCGTTGCTCGCGACGACGTAGGTGACGTCGGGGTGGACGGCGGCAGCGGTGTTGCTCACCAACGTCCACGGCGTGGTCGTCCACACCAGCAAGGACGCCTTGCCCGCGAGTGGGCCGGACGTGAGCGGGAACCGGACGTAGACCGAGTCCTCCCTCACGTCCTCGTAGCCCTGGGCGAGCTCGTGGTCGCTCAGGGTGGTGCCGCAGCGGGGGCAGTAGGGCGCCACCCGGTAGTCCTCGACGAGCAGGCCCTTGGAGTGGATCTGCTTCAGGGCCCACCAGACGGACTCCACGAAGCTCGGGTCCATCGTCCAGTACGCGTCGTCCAGGTTCACCCAGTAGCCCATCCGGTGGGTGAGTTCGGTGAACGCGTCCACGTGCCGGGAGACGGACTCACGGCACTTCGCGTTGAACGCCTCGACCCCGTAGGCCTCGATGTCGGGCTTGCCGTTGAAGCCGAGCTCCTTCTCGACGGCGAGTTCGACGGGCAGGCCGTGGCAGTCCCAGCCGGCCTTGCGGTCGACATGGAAGCCCTGCATGGTCTTGAACCGCGGGAACACGTCCTTGAACACCCGGGCCTCGATGTGGTGAGTGCCGGGCATGCCGTTGGCGGTCGGCGGGCCCTCGTAGAACGTCCAGGGGCGCCCGCCCTCAGTGCGCCTCAGCGAGGCGGAGAAGGTGTCGTTGGCCGTCCAGAAGTCGAGGATCTCGTGCTCCATGGCCGGCAGGTCGAGCATCGGAGGTACGGCGCGGTAGGTCCGGCGCACGTCGGGGGCCGAATCGGTGGTCATCTGGCGTCCTTCTTCGTCTTCTCATCCGACGAAGGGACGAGCCTTCGCGAGCCCGCGGTACCACCCTTCTTGGGCGTCCGGGGACGCCCCACTTCATTGCGCCGCGGCCGGGTCTAGTGGGAGCTCGCGCTCTGTTCTTCCGGCAGCTCCGGGGTGATGGCCCCATCAGTGCCCTGCGGACCCGCACAGCTTACGCTGGCCGGGCGGTGCCTCCAAGCGACGCCGAGAGGGGTGGACGAAAAGGGGACGGTTCCGAAATTCGTAGCCTTGGCGCGAATGCCCTGGTCGCAGAGGGTTGGACGAAAACGAGAACCGTCCCCTTATCGCCCGGGCGGATCGGGTGGACGAAAAGGAGAACCGTCCCCTTTTCGGCCAGCCGGACAAGACAGGACCCGGACGGTCCAGCCCGTCCGGGTCCAACGCCGAGGCGGCGGCGGCGAGGAGGTGGCGCTCGCCGCACGCTTCGGTTGCCGGTCAGCCGCTCAGCTGCCCGACTCGCCCTCGCCCTCCGGCTTGGGGGACTCGGGTTGCGGCGGGGTGGGCGCCTGCGGCGTCCACTCGTTCGCTGCGGGGCCGCTGCCGCCGAGCAGGGCCGCCTTGCGGGTCATGTAGTCCTCGACCTCGATCTCGCCCCTGGCGAGCCGCTCGTCGAGGATCTGCACGGCCGGGGGCATGGGCGGACGGTGGTAGTGACCCATCGGGCCGGGCGCACCGGGACCGAACTTCTTGCCCTTGGCCTTCTTGACCAGGAAGAGCACGAACAGGGCGATCAGGGTGAGCACCACGAGGGTGCCGATGAAGCCCATGAAGCCCCACAGCAGGCTGCCGCCGTACATGCCGCCCCCTGGGCCGGGGAAATGACGCATTCGAACCTCCTTGGATGACGCAGTGCCACCAATCATGCGTCCGTGACCTGTGTCGAGGCTGTGAGTACCTGAGAGTTGGGTCACAGGCGTGCTGAACAGGGCCCAGTGTGGCCTTTCGCGCAGTGGGGCGTAAGTCACTGCCCGGGTGACAACACCTCGATTGCGCAGGCTGCCGGCGCCGGGTCGGGCGGCTCGACGGCGAAGACGGACGGACGCAGCGTCTCCGGCAGCGCCTCCCACTGGCGGCGCCGTTCGGTGCCGGCGTTGAAGTCCTGCTCACACGGCGCACTGTTCGACGTGATCGCCTCGGCGGCGAGCGCCGCGGCGTCCGTGGCGAGCCGGGAGTCATCGACGCTCGCCGCGGCACTGGCCGCGGCCCGGTAGGCGGTGGCCAACGCCCGGTAGCCATCGTCCTGGGCGTCCCGCGCGGCCAACTGGGCCTCGAATGCGGCCTCCCGGCAGGCGTCCACGTCGCCGGAGCCGTCCGCCCAGGCACGGGCAGCGGCCAGCGCAGCAAGCACCCGTGCGTCGGCGCCCTGATCGCCGAAGCCGGCCAGGGCCCGGTACGCGCTGTCGGCGGCCCAGCCGGTGAGGAGGCGGTCGCCGTTCACCTCATCCCGGTCATCACCCGGGCTGAGGACGTCCGCCCGGATCACGCCGGTGGAACTGGGTGTGACGATCTCGTTCATCGACGCTCCTGCCGTTCCAGCACCTGCTCGATGGCCAGCGCCACCCCGTCGCGGTCGTTGGGCGCGGTCACCCAGGCCGCGACCGCCTTGGCCTCCGGCACGGCATTGCCCATCGCCACCCCGAGCCCGGCCCAGGCCAGCAGCTCTACGTCATTCTTCGCATCGCCGAGGGCGAGTACGTGGTCGGGGTCAACGTCGAGCAGCTCGCAGAGCCGGGCGACCCCCGTGGCCTTGGTCACGCCAGCACCGGCAACCTCCAGGAACGGGGCGCCTGACGTGGTGGCGTGGAATCCGTCCAGGCCGGCCACCTCCAGCACCTCCAGCAGGTCGTCGGCGGTCAGTTCGGGATGGCGGACGGTGAGCTTCAGCGTCGGCTCGGCGACCAGGTCCGCAAGGCTCTCGGTCTCGACCTTCCAGAAGGCGAGTTCGCGCGGCGTGAGCAGGTCGAGGTAGCCGGGCTCGGCGGCATGCCGGGCGCCGCGGTCCCGGACGGCGGAGAAGCGGACGCCCTCCAGTTCGGCCGTCAGGTGGGCCACGATGCCGGCGGCTGCCTCCGGGGTGAGCATCGTCTCGAAGAGCACCTCGCCGCTGGTCAGGTCGGCACCGATGGCCCCGTTGCTGCCGACCGCGTGGGTCACTCCGCTCGCGGCCAGGGAGGCGGGGAGCTGAGTGATCTGGCGACCGGTCGCGGCGACGACCCGCAGGTCCGCCGCGACCGCGCGTCCGATTGCCTCTGCCGTGCGAGGGCTGATCGCCTCGGCAGAGGTGAGCAGAGTGCCGTCGAGGTCACTGGCAACGAGCCGGATCGGGCGCGTCGGGGCCGGAAGGTCGGCTCGGGTGGCGGTGCTTGCGGTCATTCGGCTCACTTTCTTCGTCGGCCGCTGGCGCGCCCGGCATCGAGACCCTAGGCGGTCAGCTGACGACGGCCCTGGAAGGCGCGGCCGAGCGTCACCTCGTCCGCGTACTCGAGGTCACCACCCACCGGCAGGCCACTGGCGAGCCGGGAGACGGTCACGCCCATGGGGATCAGCAGCCGGGAGATGAACGTGGCGGTCGCCTCGCCCTCCAGATTGGGGTCGGTAGCCAGAATAACCTCCGTCACGGTGCCGTCCGCGAGCCGCTTGCAGAGCTCGCTGATCCGGAGGTCGGCCGGGCCGACGTTGTCGATCGGGCTGATCGCGCCGCCGAGCACGTGGTACAGCCCGCGGAACTCGTGCGTCCGCTCGATCGCCATCACGTCCTTGGACTCCTCGACCACACAGATCGCGGTGCGGTCGCGGCGCGCGTCCCGACAGATTCTGCAGGTCTCCTCCTCGGAGATGTTGAAGCACACCTCGCAGAAGCGCACCTTCTCGGTGACCTCGCGCAGGGTTGCCGCCAGACGTTCCACATCGGCCTTGTCGGTCTGCAGGATGTGGAACGCGATCCGCTGCGCGCCCTTCGGACCGATCCCGGGCAGCCTGCCCAGCTCGTCGATCAGGTCCTGGATCGGGCCTTCGTACACCTACAGGTCCAGTTCGGGCATGGCCGGCATGGTCGCCTGGGCCAGTGCCATCGCCTGGTGGTTCGCATCCCGGACGGCGGCGACGATCAGGTCGGCCAGCGTCTCGGTGTCCTCGGGGTCGCAGGCCTCGGGCTTGATCACAAGGCCGACCAGCTCGCCGGTGCCGGTGAGGGTGGCCTCGACCAGGTCTCCGCCGGCGGTCCCCTTCACGGTCTTGGCTGCGAGCGCGGCCTGTGCCTGCTCCAGCTGGTCCTGCATCGCCTGGGCCTGGGACAGGAGGCCCTGCAGGTCGATGCTGCCGGGATCGAACATCGTGTGCTCCTCAGTAGTGCAGGCTGATCATCGTAGTTGGCAGGGCTGGCTCAGTCGTCGTCCTCGCCGATGAGCTCAGCGCCGAGGTGCTTCATGATGAGTTCGTCGGCGGACGCGGAGTCCTCCGCGACCACGGCGTCGTCACGGCTCGGTTCCACCTCGGTTTCCGCCTCGGCAGGACTGGCCTGGGACCGGGTCGGGCGCAGGTTCGCCCTGGCCTGCTCTGCGGCCGGTGAGCGGGGCGGGCTGGCCGGAGAGCTCGGTGGCTGGGTGAGGTTGCCCGGTGGCGTCGGCTCCGCCGCGGCGTCCACGATCGGGTTGATGTGCAGGGCGGCCCCGAGCACTTCGAGGATCGCCTCCCGCAGCACATCCGGGCTGCCGCCGCGGCCGAAGCTGTCACGGGCGCCCGCGTTGGACAGGCCCAGTGTGAGGACGCCGTCGCGTACGTCGACCACCTGGGAGTTCTGGCTGAGCAGGATCCAGGTGAAGCGGCGCCGGTTCTTGACGTTCTCGAGGATCTGCGGCCAGAACCGGCGCACGTCGGCTGTGCCGAGGCCGGACCGGGCTGCCGCACCAGCAGGCGGGGCCTCGGGTGTGCTCGCGGCGGGCGGGGCGACCGGCGTGCTCGCTGCGGGTTCCTCGCGCTGAGGGGACCTTCGTGACGGGGCCGGTTCGCTCTCCGCCGGCTGCTTCGCGGGTGCCGGTTCCGTCGGCGGTTCCTCCCAGGGCGGCGCCTCACGAGCGAGGACGTCGGCAGGCTCGACCGCTAGAGCTCCAGCGGGAGCCTCGGTGACCGGGTCGGGTACGGAACGCCCGGCACCCTGTGACGCCGGAGCGTTCCTGGCCGACTCTGTGCCCGGGTCGGGCGCGGACGCCACGGGGACCGCGCGGCTGGTCGGGCCGGTGGGGGACGCCGGTGCGTCGTTGGCCGGGGCGCCCACGCTGAGGCGCCGCTCGAGACGGTCGAGGCGCGCATGGACGCCTCGTCCGTCGACGTCGGCGCCGGGCAGGAGCACGCGGGCGCACATCAACTCGAGGTGCAGCCGTGGGGCCGTGGTGCCACGCATCTCGGTGAGGCCGACCGCGATCACCTCGGCGGCGCGGGTCAGCTCGCCGGGCCCCATCGCGGTGGCCTGGGCGGCGAGCCGCTCGGCCTGGTCGCCGGCCACGTCCACCAGGCCGTTGCTGAGAGCCTCGGGGACGGCCGCCACGATGATCAGGTCACGGAGCCGGCGGAGCAGGTCCTCGGCGAAGCGGCGGGGGTCCTGGCCGACCTCGATCACCTTGTCGACGGCGGCGAAGACGCCCTGGGCGTCGCCCGCGGCGAAGGCGTCCACGATCTCGTCGAGCAGGGCGTCGGGGGTGTAGCCGAGCAGGGCGGTGGCCTGCGCGTAGCTCACCCCGTCCTCCCCGGCGCCACCCAGGAGCTGGTCGAGCACCGACAGCGAGTCACGCACCGAACCGGCGCCGGCACGGACGACCAGCGGCAGCACGGCCGGCTCGACGGCGATGCCCTCCGCCTCGCACAACGTGGCGAGGTACGCCGACAGCGTCTTCGGCGGCACCAGCCGGAACGGGTAGTGGTGGGTGCGTGAGCGGATCGTGCCCAGCACCTTGTCGGGTTCGGTGGTGGCGAACACGAACCGGACGTGCGGCGGCGGCTCTTCGACGACCTTGAGCAGCGCGTTGAAGCCCTGCGGCGTCACCATGTGCGCCTCGTCGATGATGTAGATCTTGTAGCGGCTGTGCACCGGCGCGAAGAAGGCCCGTTCCCGCAACTCGCGGGCGTCGTCCACGCCGCCGTGGGACGCTGCGTCGATCTCGATCACGTCGATGCTGCCGGGGCCGCCGCGGGCCAGGTCGCGGCAGGACTGGCACGTACCGCACGGCGTGGGCGTCGGGCCCTCCGCGCAATTCAGACAGCGGGCGAGGATGCGGGCCGAGGTGGTCTTGCCGCAGCCACGCGGACCGGAGAACAGGTAGGCGTGATTCACCCGGTTGTTCACCAGTGCCCGCTGCAGGGGATCGGTCACGTGCTCCTGCCCGATCACCTCGGCGAAGGTGTCGGGACGGTAGCGGCGGTAGAGCGCGAGCGGGGTCTCCGGACGGGTGATCTGGGCTGCGGGCTCGCGCAACGCGTCTACCGCCTCCATCAGGGATGCGGTGACCTCGTCCTCTGAGCGCCGGTGCGGGCCCCCTGCGGATTGCGGTTCGTCGGCGTCCGCCGGCAGGTCCTCGACGGCCGGGGAGTCGTCCGGTTCGCCACCGAACAGGTCGGGCCCGTCCTGCTCGAAGAGCTCCAGGGGCTCCTCCTCGAACAGGTCTTCGTCGCGCTCGTCCACGGGGTGAACCTTACGGGTAGCCGGTGACAATTCCGATGCCGGGGCCGGAAATGCAGCGGCCCCCGCGCACCCGGTAGAGCTCACTTACCCTTGCTGTCTTCCGACCCTGGGGGAGTTGGGCGAGGTACCGCCGCGCGGGGAACCGTGCACAAGCCTACCGGGACCGCGGGCACCCCCGCGAGTCAGCCTCCGATTCCCGCCGAAGTGGGTGGGTTCGGCGGAGTCGGCGGGGTGGAAGCGGGTGCTCAGGAGCGCGCGTCGTCGAACCGGACGGCGTGCTGCAGCACCGGCAGGCGTTCCCGGACGCCGGCGACCGACCCCAGGTCGAGGTCGACCAGCGCCACCTCGTCGGCGTCGCCGAGTTCGAGCAGCACCGCCCCGGTGGGGTCCACCACCAGGGAGTGGCCGATGCCGGTGGGCGTGCGCCCGTCCGTCGCGACCGGTGGGACGGACTGGTCGACCGCGACCACGAAGCAGGTGGAATCCATGGCGCGTGCGGTGACCAGGGTGCGCCACTGGTGCAGCTTCGCCTCGCCCGGCGCCCAGGACGCGGGCAGCAGGATCAGCTCGGCACCGAGCCCGGCGAGGTGGGTGAACAGGGCGGGGAAGCGGACGTCGTAGCAGGTGGCCAGCCCGATCAGGTGCCCGCCCAGCTCGATCGTGACGGCCCGGGTCCCCGCCTCGATCTGGCGGGATTCGGCGTAGCCGAGGGCGTCGAAGAGGTGCACCTTGTCGTAGCGGGCCTCGACGCCGCCGGTGACCAGCAGGGTGTTGCGGACCCGCGGGCCCTCGGTCGTGGTGAACATGCCGACGACGATCGTGACGCCCAGCTCGGCGGCGATCTCCCGGACGCCGTTCGCCCACGGCCCGTCGAATGGCTCCGCCGCGTCGGCGCGGGGGCGGGCGAACGAGCACATCGTGGCCTCGGGGAACACCACCAACTCGGCGCCCAGCGACGCGGCATCGGCAGCGCGTGCCCGGACGATCTCGAGGTTGGCGGACGGGTCGGTGGTGGCCGCGACCTGGACCAGGGCTATCCGCATGCCTCCAGCGTGTCACGGCGTCAGCGGATTCCCACGAATCGGCTGCAACCCCCGGCCCGCCTGAGGCGTAATGGGGGAGACCAGAGAGGCCCCGATGTTCAGATCCAGTCCGACCAGGGATGCCGAGTTCGCCGAGTTCATGCGCACGGCGTCCTTGTCCCTCGGCCGGACGGCCTGGCTGCTCACCGGCAACGCCGACCTGGCCGACGAGCTGGTCCAGGCGGCGCTGGTGAAGACATACGTGGCCTGGCCGCGGGTGCGCTCGGGGGAGGGTCTGGCGTACGCGCGCCGGATTCTGGTGAACCTCAACGTGGATCGCTACCGGCGCGCGCGCACCACGCCGTCCGACCGGATCGACGGGATCGAGCCACGCCACGCCGAGCAGAGCGTCGACGATCGCGACCAGGCGACTCGCATGCTCGCCACCCTCCCCGCCCAGCAGCGCCGGGTGATCGTGCTGCGGTACTACGACGACCTCAGCGAGGCCGAGGTCGCCCACCACCTCGGCATCAGCGTGGGCGCGGTGAAGTCGTCCGCCTCGCGCGGGCTGGCGACGCTGCGCGCCCGGTTCGCGCGCGTCCCGGAAGGAGAAGGGCAATGACGAACGAGCTCGAGGAGCAGGTGCGCGAGGAACTTGCCACGTCCGCGCACGGCTGGACCGACCGGATCGACCACGACCGGGTTCTGGCCGACGGACGCCGGGCCCTGCGGCAGCGCTCGCTGCGGCGCGTGGCCGTGGCCGTAGCCGCGGCGGTCGTCGCCGGTGCCCTGGGCTGGGCCGGACTGGCAGGCGCCCTCGGACGCGGCGCGATGCCCGGGGTCGTGGCGACGCCGAGCCCTGCGCCGAGCACGGTGACGATGAACCGCGTGACCTTCGATCTCACCGGAGTGCACGGGGCCGACTACGCCCGGCTCGAGGTGACGCTGACCACCGATGGCACGGTGTGGATGTCCGGCACGGACGCGAGCGGTGAGGTCAGGTTCACCACCTCGATCGCCGCGGTGTACGTGACTGCGCACGGGGCCACGATCGACGTCGGTGTGCCCGCCGTGCTCGGGCTGGTCCCGGGCGACTCTCGCTGGATCCTGCCCGTGACCTCCGGCACGGCCGCCGTCACCACCGACGTGCGGAAGCTCCCCTCCGGGGGCCAGTCGGCGTACCTGGCCACCTTCAGCTCCGGCGGTGCTTCCCAGTTCGACGGCGTGTGCTGGGCAGGAGCGGACGGGGAGGTGCACCAGAGTGACGGCAGCAGTACCGCCCACACCGACCTGGATTTCGACGGACACCGGGGCACGTTCTTCTTCACCGATCTGAACGACAAGACCCGGCTCACCTTCCGCGGCGACGGCGGGGGCTCCTTCTCCTTCGACAGCAAGGGCGGCGGGTACCGGCCCTACGTCGCTTCCGAACGCGTCGGCACGAGTACGCGGTCGATGCTGGTGGCCCTGCTGCCGTCGAACGCGACCAACCCCTCGGTGAAGGTCGCGGACCCCTCGGTGATCTGGACGACGCTGGACGTGGCCGGGCGCACGCTCGTGGTGGTCAGCGGGACTTCCGACACGATGGCGGGCATGGTGCGCTCGATCAGCTACACCGACGAGGCGGACGGTCCGGTCATCCAGCGGGTGCGCTGAGGCAGCTTGCGGAGGTCGTGCAACGGGCGGGACGCCGGAGCGTCGGCCACCACCGCTGATGGTGCGTCTTCAGGTCCGTCCCCCCGTTCGCGGGGACGGTTCCTTTCCCATTCACCCGGACCACCGTCCCCGTCCCCTTTCCGGTTCACGGGGACGGTTCCTTTCCCGTTCAGCGGTTGACAAGGGGTGGAGCGCGGTGAACGGGAATGGGGACGGATCAGGTGAACGGAAAGGGAACCGTCCCCCGCCTCCCGGGTGGACGGAAAGGGAACCGTCCCCTTTCCGGTTCGCGGGGACGGGTGTACGACTTCGTCCGCGAGGGCAGGCAACCCTTCCGATCCGGCCTGCGTACGAGATGGTGTAGGTCGACCAGAGAGGCGTCATGTTCGGACCCGCCCCCGCCAAGGACGCCGAATTCACAGCGTTCGTGCGCTCGGCGACACCGACGCTGACCCGCACCGCCTACCTGCTCACGGGTGATCGCGAGACGGCCTCCGATCTGGTCCAGGAGGCGTTCGTGCGCACCTACCTGGCGTGGCGGCGGGTGCGGCCGGGGGAGGCGACGGCGTATGCGCGGCGCGTCCTGGTGAATCTGAACATCGACCGCTGGCGGCGACGGACGCCGGTCCCGTCCGATCTTCCGGACCGGCCGGATCCGGGCGACGCCCACGTGCGCGTGGACGATCGGGACGAGGTGGTGCGCCTGCTGGCCACCCTGCCTCCGCAGCAGCGTCGGGTGATCGTGCTGCGCTACTTCAACGACCTCACCGAGGCTGCGGTCGCCGATCACCTCGGGATCAGCGTCGGCGCGGTGAAGTCGGCCTGCTCGCGGGGTCTGGCCACCCTGCGCAGCCAGTACGCCCCGATCGGGGGAGGAGAACGATGAACGAGATCGAGGAACGTCTGCGCGGCGACCTCTTCGCGGCAACTCATGCCCTGGAGGGCGACCTGGCCCCGGAAGCGGTGCTCGACGCCGCGCACCGGGCCCGTCGGGTCCGGACGATGAAACGCCTGGCCGGGGTCGCGGGCGCAGCGGTGGTGGCAGCTGCGGTGCTGCTGGCGTTCCCGGGGCACCTGCCCGGGTCCGGTGGATCGGCCCTCACCCGGCCGACGGCGGGGAACACCGCGCCGACTTCGGTGCGGATCAGCCCCGGCATCGCCGAGAACGCGGCCAGCCGGAAGCGTCCCGAGGTTCCCGCCACCTCCGGCGCCCTTGACGTCGACCCGTTCGGTGGCGCGCAGTTCTCCAGCCCGAGCGGACGGATCTGGTGCGCGATCGGCGCCGACTCCGCGGCGTGCGGGTTCCCCGACGGCATGGACGCGACGCTCGTCCCGAAGGCGAAGGAGGTCTGCCCCGGGCAGGACATGAAGGTGATCATGGTGGCACTGGACGCCAAGGGTCGCGCGGAGTACGCCTGCGGCGCTGCTCCGGCGGCGACTCCCCTGGTCGACACCGACGCGACCGCGTGGTGGGCCGACACGGGCTACCCGTCGGTGGCCACCCAGAGCGGCGCGTTCGCGGTGCTGCCGTACGGCAAGAAGCTGGTGGCGGGCTCGTTCGTCTGCTTCAGCGAGAACACGGGCGTCACGTGCGGCAACACCGAATCGGGGAAGGGCTTCAAGGTCTCCCGGGCCGGCGTCCTGTTCATCAACTGACTGGTCAGTCCAGCGCCGCCCGTCGGACCCTGATTCCCCGGGTCGCGGGCGGGGCGCGGTCGTTGTCGGTTGACCGGGCCGGGAACCTTCCGCTGAATCGCTGCGTAGAGGGGGATGAACGCACCACAGTGAGGGCCTGATGTTCGGATCATCGACTTCGGCGAGAGGCGCCGAGTTTGCGGAGTTCGCGCGTTCGGCGTCCACTTCGCTCACCCGGACGGCGTACCTGCTCTGCGGCAACCGCGACACGGCGGCCGACCTCGTGCAGGAGACCTTGGTGCGGACGCACGTGGCGTGGCCGCGGGTGCGGCACGAGGAGGCGCGGGCGTACGCGCGGCGGATCCTGGTGAACCTCGACATCGACCGGCGCCGGCGGCGTCCGGCGGTTCCCACCGAGTACGTCGACCGGCCGGTGCCCAACACGGCGGAGTCGGCGTCGGACAACCGCGACCAGGTGGTTCGGATGCTGGCGACCCTTCCGGAGACCCAGCGCAGGGTGATTGTGCTGCGCTACTTCGACGACCTGACCGAGGCTGCGGTGGCCGAGTACCTCGGGATCAGCATCGGCACGGTGAAGTCGGCCTGCTCGCGCGGGCTTGCCGCGCTGCGGAAGAGCTATGACCCCGCGACGGAAGGGGGGCAGTGATGAACGAACTGGAGGAGCGCCTGCGCACGGACCTGTTCGGGGCGACCGAGCTGATCGAGGCCGAGCCCGACCTGGACGCGGTGGTGCGCGAGGGCGACCGGGTGCTGCGCGGACGATTGGTCCGGCGCGTGGCCGGCGGGGTCGCGGCGGCGCTGGTGGTGGGCCTGGTGAGCTGGTTCGCCGCGATGCCCCGGGAGGTTCCGGGCGTCCCCGCCCCGGTGTCCACACCCTCGGCAGGTCCGGTGACGAGCGAGTCGGCGTCCATCGACCTTCAGGACGGCTTCGCGGTGAACTCCAGTGGGGTGCCGTACCGCTCGGTCGATGTCTTGGCGACGCGGACGGAGACGGGCTACAGCGTCAGCTTCACGATCACCGACAACGAGGGCGCAGTCAGGACGGTCTCCAGTGAGGTGCCGGTCGGCAGGGCCTGGCTCACTCAGTACCCTCGGCGGATGGTCGGCGTGGTGGCCGCCCGGATCGACTGGCGGGACAGTGTCTATGCAGACATGGTCGGTGGCATGTCGGGGGCGGAGAGGGTTCTGCCCGGGCTTGGCGTCACGGTGGTGGTCGATGTGGCGGAGAAGCCGGGCAACACGATCAAGGGGTTGCTGTGGCAGGGCGTGGACGGCCTCGTCCACGACGACGCCGGCAACGAGGTTCCGGAGGCGCAGATCGGGTTGGCCGGTGCAGTAGGCACGGTGTACCTGTCTGAGCGGCTCGGCTTCCTCGGTTATCGCGAGACGGGTGGCGGGGAGGTCGTGAGCACCCAGGATCTGGGGCCCGACAGCGACCCCGTCAAGATCGCCGTCTGGAGCGGTGCCACAGCACCAGAGCGCAGGGGTCGGGCGACCGTCATCGGCGTGCTCCCGGACGGAGCGAGCGATCCGGCCATCACGCTCGCTGGCTACGGGCAGGAGTGGTCGTCGGGGAAGCTCGGCGGCACCGCACGCGTGGTGTTCGTCGCGGTGGGCCAGGATGCGACGGGCAGGAAGGGCTCACTGGTCACGAAGGTGGTCTACACCGATGCGGACGGGAGGAGAGTCACCTACCGGCCGAAGGGCTGACCGCTCTTGAGGGTGTGCGCCGGCCTGCGTGACCCGTTGTTGACAAGGGCGGACGTCCGGTTGGAGTTCGACACGGCTCTGCCGGTATCCTTCTCGGCGGAGGATTCGCCTAGAGGCCTATGGCGCTCGCTTGGAAAGCGGGTTGGGTTCACGCCCTCACGAGTTCGAATCTCGTATCCTCCGCGCTCGGAAATCGGCTCTGACTAGGCTTTATGGCCTGTCGGAGCCGGTTCTGGTTTCGGCTCGTTCCCTTAGCGTTCCCTTAGCAAACAGCGATTTCGTCGCTCGGCAGGGACTCGGACACGTTTGCAGCAAGCACCGGATCCATCGCCGAGGCCGCCTACGGTGTCCCGGACGTCATCGGCGATCGGGTCCGCGGACGGCTACTGGACGACCTGGGCGAGGTGCTGGATCGCTTCACTGGCGAGGTTGAGCATCGCGGCCGGGCTGAGAAGTGAGAGTGGCGTGTGCCGCTCTACCGACAGGACCGCCTCGCCGGCAGATCCTGGAGCTAACCCAATGCCAGCCCGGCCTGGAGCTTTCGGATGATCGATCCCAGGACACCGGAGGCGAGAAGCCCTGATCCGAGTGGGCCGGCCGGATCCTCACCGAGGAGCGGGAGCTGACGCAGGGCTGTGCGGACCGGCTCAGTCATGTGGGCCAGCTGCCACCCGATCTCGGCATCGGCGGCATTGTCGCCGAAGGCGAGCCCGGCGGCCTTGGCGGCGTACGCCGCGGCGCCAAGTGCGTGGGCTCCCATGTGAGCGACGCCCGACGCTTGAGCGGCGGACCGTGCCGCAGCGACCGCGGCCGGGCCGGCGACAGCGTTAGCCGCGCGGCCGGCGACGAAGCGTTGGCGGATCTGGCCGGCGGCGTCCAACTCACCACGGCCGAACGCCCGGGCACGGGCGATCGCATCCTCCGGCCTGCCGTCCGCAGGCGCCTCGGCTTCGAACAAGGGCAGCACCCGTTCGGCGCAGTCGGCGGCCCACAGGGCAACCGTCCTGCGATCGGCCTCGCTGAGCGTCTGCGGTGAACCCACGACCCCCACCCTCGCACACCTGCCACCACTCGCCGAGAAGATCGTCTGTCCGGATCGGCCGCTCTCGTGGGCTTAAGGGGGTAGCCAGTCGAGGCGCTGGCGATGCCGATCGAGGAGCCCAGCCATGACCATGAGTGCCGCCGGCGTGAAGCCGGAGTTCGTCTCCCTGCAGGAGGCGGCGGTGTTGTACAGCGTGAGCGTCGACCTGCTGCGTCAGCGGATCGCCGCCGGGGAACTGCCCGCGGTGCACGCCGGGCGGCGGCTGATCCGGGTCCGGCTCGACGACCTGAAGCGGGTGTTCCGACCCGTCCCCTCGGTGTACACGCGGTCGCGGCGGCGCGCGTCATGACCGGCTCTGGGGCGACGACCGAGACGCCGCTCCGTGATCGGCCGCTGGTGCTGCACGACCTGCTCGAGCAGATCACCTGGCTCCAGCTCGTCGGAGCCCAACCGGCCGAGATCGAACAACTGGCGCGGGAGTATCGGCGGCTGCGGGCGGAGCTGTGATGGCCGGCCGGAACCTGACCGAGGCGCAGCGGGAGGCTGCTGACCGTGCCCGGCGTGAGACGGTCGAGCAGTTGCACGAGCAGTTGGCGGACGGGATCGCGCAGCTGGACGACAAGGACGCCTGGCAGCGGTGGCTGGGCATGGCGTCGAAGTTGCACCGGTACAGCTTCAACAACGTGGTGCTGACGATGCTGCAGAAGCCGGACGCGACGATGGTCGCTGGCTACCGGGCCTGGCAGGCGATGGGCCACCAGGTGCGACGCGGCGAGAAGGCGATCAAGATCCTCGGCCCGGTCACGCGCAAGGTCGAACTGGTCGACCGCCATACGGGGGAACCGATTCGGGACGCCGAGGGGCGGCCTCAGTACGTCCGGCAGCTGGTCGGAGTGCGGCCGGTAAGCGTCTTCGACGCGAGCCAGGTCGATCCTCCCGTCCAGACGCCGCCCGAGCCGACGCTCTTGCACGGCCAGGCGCCTCCGGGGCTGTGGGACTCGTTGGCCGAACTGGTCGAGGCGGAAGGTTTCCAACTGACCCGCGGCGACTGCGGCGGAGCCAACGGGCTCACCGACTATCTGGGCCGGGAGGTTCGGGTCCGGGCCGACGTCGACGACGCCCAAGCGGTGAAGACGCTCGCCCATGAGTTGACGCACGTGCTGATCCGTCCCGATTCGGGTGAGCCGTACGCCGGCGCGTGCCGCGGCCGCCGCGAGGTGGAGGCCGAGTCCGTGGCGTACGTGGTCGCGGCCGCGCACCACCTGGACACCAGCCAGTACACGTTCAACTACGTCGCCGGATGGGCCACCCAGGCTGCCACCCCAGAGCACGGCATCGAAGCGGTCGTCGCCGAGACCGGAGCCCGGGTGATCGCGACCGCTGACGCGATCCTGGCCCACACCAAGCCCGCTGACCTCGAAACGAAGCTGGTCGACGCCGTCGCCGAGGACATCGGTGTCACGGCCGGTCTGGCGCCCAAGATGGCAGGGCGGACGCCTGAGCCCGAGGTGTGGGAGACCCTCACGTTCACGCCCAGCCCCGGAGCCCAGGCGGAGGCCCGCCGGCCGATCCCGCTGGAGCGCGGAGTTGAGCACCCCGGCATAGGCATCTGAGTCCCTGAGCACGTCGGCCTACTCACGTTACCTAACGGAGATGATAAAGTATGAGCGTGAGTGTTGAGGTGAGCTTGGATGAGGTGCTGGCCCGGCACAACGTCGGGATCACCAGCGTCGAGTTCCTGGCCGAACTCGACGCCGACCTGTCCCGCGTCACCGACCCGGCCGCCGCCCCCTTGAGTGCCGCCGAGACCGTGTTCCTTCGCGAGCATGCCGGCCCAGCCGCCGGCGAAGTCCTCGATGCCGATCCTGCTGCTCTCGTTCAGGACGCCCGCCGGGCCGAGGTGTCCCGGATGACTGACCTGGTGGCCGGCAGTGTGGGGGTCGCTGAGGCCGCACTGCTGCTGGGGGTGGATCGCAGCCGCGTCTCCCAACGACTGTCCGCCGGCAGCCTGTGGAGTTTCCGGCTGGGCCGGGGTCGGCGGCTGCCGCGCTGGCAGTTCACCGGGGACGGCCGCAGCCTGCCAGGCTTGGATGTGGTTGTGGCGGCGATCCCGGCCGAACTGTCGCCGGAATCGGTGGCCGGCTTTATGAACACCGTCCAGCCCGAACTGGAGGGACAAACCCCGACCTCTCATCTGACCGGCGGTGGCGATCCGGCGCCGGTCGCTGAGCTGGTCGCCGGCCTCGGCCTGTGGTGAACCCACCCCGGTCGAAGGTTCCGCGAATCCCGCCCACGGACCTCGTCCATGAGCCAGGTGACATCCTCACTATCCGGCCGCTGTTGTGGCGGATCCACCGCACCCAGGGCTCACACGTCCTCGCGTGGAATCAACTGCGCACGTTCGGTCCCATCTCGACCATGCGTTACGACCCGCAACCCGAACCTGCCGGGTCGTCGATGGAAGGGGTGCTGTACACCGCGACCAGCCTGGCCACGGCGCTGGCCGAGACCTTCCAAGCCACCCGGGTTGTCGACTCCCGCAGCTTCGGACCCCGAGTGACCGCCTGGACACCCACCCGGGCCCTGCGCCTGCTCGACCTGACCGGCAGCTGGGCGCTCCGCAACGGCGCCGCGTTCTCCCTCGCCACGGCGCCGAAGAGCACCTGCCGGGCCTGGGCACGACAGATCCGGGCCACCTGGCCCGACCTCGACGGCTTGTGGGCGCCGTCCACCATGACCGGCGGCGCAAATGTCGTGCTGTGGAACCCGGCCCAAACCAGCCTTCCGGACGGCCCGGACTTCTCCCGGCCGCTCACCGAACCCACCGTGCACGCGATCTGCAACCGGATCGCGCGCGAAGAACTCGGCTACCGGCTGATCTGAGCTTCTGCGCGGCAGCCTTCGAAGTGGACGCGGAAGTGCTGCACACCCCAGCCCGCGACGAGGACCTTAACAGGGAGAACCCGGGGACGCTAACCCACCCCCAGGCCGTCCAGCCGGGTCCTGTTGCGGGTGATCGTACGGCCACCGGATCGGGTGTCGCCAGTGTCCGAACGCAGCGCTCTCACGGTCGAGCATCACCGCCGGATTCTGCGAGAGATCCCACCGGACGAGCCACCCGCCGTTGTGTTGGCCGCGCTTCTGAGGCAACCGCGCAGGATGCGGCAGGATCGGATGGTTTGCGGCGCAGGACCGGGGTACTTTCAGCCGTTCTCGAACCCTCCCGAGACGACCCGAGTCCTGCCCTATCGGCTGATCGGCCCGCTCGCCTGGCGATCTGGGTAACGTCGGACGGCCTGGTTGTGGCCAGATAGCACCGTCTCAGGCACGCTCAGCTTGTGCACGTTGCCCGCATCGATCCCAGGGACCAGACCTGGGAAGACTCCCAGCCGACCTATCGCGTCTACTTTCACGACGCTTGTGGGTCCAGCGACGAGTATCAGGTGTCGGGCGCGGACGTCCAAGATGTTCTGGATTGGGCTGAGGCCCAGCGGGGTGATCGCAAGTACGTGCTCTACGCCTGCGCACCGATCGACGGATTCGGGCTCCTTCGGCTCCAGGGGCACGATCCGAACGATGTGTAGCCGCGCGCGGCGCGGCATTCGCGGATGTTGGGTTGTTGGTTCCATTGGTCGGGAGGAGCTCGGCTTGTCGCCGCCCTCGATTCGACGGCTAGTGCTGGCTCGGGTGTGGGGTGGGGGCGTACCGCCGGGCCGAGGTCTGGTCGGCGGCCCAGCTGCTGAGGAGCCTGATCCGTTCCTCGGAGGCCGTGCCGGGTTGGGTTGTGTAGATGAGGAACTGGAGTCCGGGGTCTTCGGTGACTTCGAGGCCTTCGTAGGTGAAGGTCAGGTCGCCGACGATCGGGTGGTGGAAGTGCTTGATGCCGCTGCCGTGTCGGCGGACGTTGTGCGCTCCCCACCGGGTGCGGAACTCGTCACAACGAGTCGAGAGCTCCCCGATCAGGTCGTGGAGTTCCTTGTCATAGGGATCGCGTCCGGCCTCGGCGCGCAGGATCGCCACGGTGACGTCGGCTGCGGCTTCCCAGTCGGGGTAGAAGCTGCGGGCGGTGTCGTCGAGGAAGGTGTAGCGGGCGATGTTGGGAACGCGGTCGCCCATCGCGTACAGGTCGTTGTAGAACGCCCGCCCGAGCAGGTTGGTCGCTAGCAGGTCCATGCGTCCGTTGCGGATCAGGGCAGGGCAGGTGATGATCGCGTCGAGCGCGGCCTGCAGGCCGGGACGGACGGTGCCGGTCCGGGCGGCTCGCGTGCGTCGTCGCACCACGGAGGTGTTGTTGGCGGCGCGGGCCAGGTCGAACAGGTGGCCCCGTTCGGCCTCGTCGAGCTGGAGGGCGCGGGCGATGGCTTCCAGGACGCTGTCGGAGACGCCGGCGAGCGCCCCCCTCTCGACTCGGGAGTAGTACTCGATGCTGACGTCGGCGAGCATGGCGACCTCGGCGCGGCGCAGGCCGGGGACGCGCCGGTTCGCCCCCGCCGGCAGCCCCGCCTGGCCCGGCGTCAGCCTGGCGCGGCGGGAGACCAGGAACTCGCGCACCTCGGCTCGGTTGTCCACGCCACCACCGTAGATGCCGCCGCCCCGCAGATGGGTGCCCTGTCAGGACACCTCACGTCAGGGACTCCCCCGGGAGCGCCCCTCGACGGTTGAATGGGGGCGTGGAGGAAACCCGAACGCCGCTGTGGGACGGTGCGACGCTTGCCGCGATCGACGACGCCGATGATCTGAAGGTGTCGCCGCTGCGAGCAGATGGCGTCACCCATGGCACGCCGACGTGGATATGGGCGGTGGTCGTGGGAGGTGACCTTTATGTCCGCGGCTACAACGGGACGGACTCACGCTGGTACGCCGCAGCCATGGCCCGCCCATCCGGACGGATCCACGCCGCTGGCGCGATTCGCGAGGTGACCTTCGAGCCGGCACCGGCCGAGCTCGCCGACGCGATCGACGCCGCCTACCGGGCCAAGTACGCCATGAGCCCCTACCTCCCACCGATGGTCAGCGCCCACGCTCGGGCAGCCGGCGTCCGGATCCGCCCACGAAGCCGCCCTCAATGACACCGGGCCAGCACTGAAAGGAACTCCATGCACACACGCACACTCGGACAGGGCCTCGAGGTCTCCGCCATCGGGCTGGGCTGCATGACCACCACCGGCGGTTACAGCGACCACCCCGACCGGGCTGAGATGATCGCCATGGTTCGCGGCGCTGTCGACCTTGGCGTCACCTTCTTCGACACTGCCGAGATCTACGGCGCCGGCGCGAACGAGGAGTTGGTCGGCGAAGCGCTCGGCCCGATCCGCGACCAGGTCGTGATCGCCACCAAGTTCGCCCAGGACATCGACTACGCCGAACGCAAGCCGCTGGGACGCATGCTGCTGCCGGACGAGGTGCCGGCAGCCCTGGACGGATCGCTGACGCGCCTCGGGGTCGACGTGATCGACCTGTTCTACCAGCACCGCGTCAACCCGGAGGTACCGATCGAGGAGTTCGCCGGGGTGCTCGGCGACCTCATCAGCGCCGGCAAGATCCGGCACTGGGGGATGTCCGAGGCCGCCGAGGCCACCATCCGACGGGCGCATGCAGTCACACCGGTCACGGCGATTCAGAGCGAGTACAGCCTGTGGTGGCGCCGTCCGGAGGAGGGTGTGCTGGCGGCGTGCGCCGAGCTGGGTATCGGGTTCGTGCCGTTCAGCCCCCTCGGCAAGGGCTTCCTCACCGGCACCGTCGACACGAACACCACCTTCGAGCAGGGCGCCGACCTACGGGCCTTGATCCCCCGCTTCGCCCCCGACGCGCTAGCCAAGAACCTCGCCCTTGTCGACGAGGTGAAGAAGGTCGCCCGCGCCAAGGGCGCCATGCCCGGTCAGGTCGCGCTCGCCTGGCTGCTCGCGCAGAAGCCCTGGATCGTCCCGATCCCTGGCACCACCAAGCCCCACCGCCTCGCCGAGAATGCCGCTGCGGCCGACGTCCAACTCACCGACGCCGAGGTCGGTGCGCTGACCGCCGCCTCCGATGCCATCGAGATCGAAGGCGGCCGCTACCCCGACTTCCTCGAAGCCCAGACCAACCTGTGACCCCACAGCACCAACGGCCCGGCCTGATCGAGCGGCCCAGCGGTGCTCCGGGAGGGTGTCACGACAGGGCACCCCACCCGTCACTGCCCGTCCCTAGGGTGAACACCATGGCACCGGCTGATCGTGAACCACACACCGCGGCCGAGCTTGTCGAGGGCGTGGACCCGCTGGCGTTGGAAGGGCTCGTGGATGAGAAGGACCTCGCCGCTGAGGAGGGTGTTCCCAACGCGCCCCATGCGGGGATCGTGCTGGCGATCGCCTCAATGGGGTTCTTCCTGATCACCCTCGACATCTCGATCGTCAACGTGGCGTTGGCGCGGATCAGGGCGGACCTCGGCGGCGACATCACCGCCCAGCAATGGGTCATCGACGGCTACACGCTGATGTTCGCCACCCTCCTGCTGTTCGCCGGCAACCTGTCCGATCGGATCGGCGCCAAACGCGCGCTGGCAATCGGCATCACGATCTTCACGATCACGTCGGCCGCGTGCGCACTGGCGCCGACCACGGCATGGCTGGTCGCGGCCCGGTCCGTGCAGGGTGCGGGGGCGGCGATCATGCTCCCCGCCTCGATGTCGCTGGTCCGCGAGGCGTTCCCCGATCCCGGCCGCCGGGCACGCGCACTCGGAGTGTGGGCCGTCGGCGGTGCGGTGGCCGGGCTCGTCGGGCAGCCCCTGGGCGGGCTGTTGACGACCTACGACTGGCGCTGGGTCTTCACGATTAACCTGCCAGTCTGCGCGGCCATGCTCATCTTCCTGGCGTGGGTCACGACCTCGCCGAAACGGCCCCAGCCGTTCGACTGGATCGGACAGGCACTCGCCGTCGTCGGGCTCGTCACGCTGATCTACGGGCTCATCGAGGGCGGCCACAACGGTTTCGGCTCACCCGCCGTGATCGTGTCCCTGGCCGTGGCGGTCCTCTCGTTGGTCGGGTTCGTGTTCGCCCAGTCCCGGGTGCCGCACCCGATGATGCCACTCGACCTGTTCGCTGCACACGGCTTCCGGATCGCGCTGCCCGTGGGCTTCGCGTTCATGGTCGGCAACTTCGGCAACGTGTTCGTCGTCGCCCTCTATCTCCAGCAACACCTCGGGCTCTCTCCCCTCCACGCCGGCCTCGTCTTCCTGCCCTCGGCGGTCTTCGCGATCGCCGGCAACCTTTCCAGCGGCTTCGTCACCAACCGCTTCGGCGCCCGCGTCCCCGTCGTCGCGGGACTGATGTCGATGGTCGTCGGCCTCACCGCCCTGCTCATCACCGCACCCCTCGGTCTCCCGTGGCTGATCGCCCTCTGCATCATCCCGATCGGCGCCGGCGGATCACTGGCCATGCCATCAGTGACCAGCGTCGTCCTCGAAGGCGTCCCAGCCCACCAGGCAGGAACCGCCAGCGCCGTATTCAACACATTCCGCCAGGTCGGCGGCGCCGTCGCCATCGCCATCTTCGGCGCACTCATCGCCGACGCCGATCAAATCGACCACGGACTCAGGCTCAGCCTCGGCATCGCAGCCGCCGCCATCTTCCTCGCAGCACTCAACAGCCTCCGCATCCAGCCACGCGCCGAAGCCGCTGCCTGAATCCCAGACACCATCTGCACATCGGCTGATCGCGCGTTTGGACCTGGGGCTCGAATGCGCGTTCGGTCCACGCGCCTACCGATAGGTCAGAGGCTGAGGGTGTGTGGGCGGGTCTGAGGGCGCGATCGCGGCGCTAGTCGCCCACTCCTGTGCGGATCGGAGTGGCTCGAGAGGTGGCGACACGGTCTCCCATGGACCTTCGTCGTCGCTGACCTGCTCAGGCCAGCGAGTATGCGAGAGGCACGCCTCAGTGGTCAGCAGGGTCGCGTGTGTCAGCTTGGTCATGGCACGGGATGTCTGGTCGTACAGTTCCTTGGCAGAGTTCGAGCCGACAGGGTCGGGCCGCCACTTGCAGCGGAGGTCGTCCAGGCCGCTGTGCGACGAGGCTGCGGGCATCGGGGTTTGACGGGCGTCCCGCCAGATCCGGCTGGAGCCATACGTCAGCTCCTGCAAGGCGGCCATGACGGGGTCTGCTGCACGATCAGGTGACAGTGGTTAGTCACGCAGCCTGAGTGGCTGTCGTGGTCATGATGGTCTCGTACTCGATGGGGGTCAATCGGCCGAGGGCGTCTTGGCGCCGGCGGCGGTGGTAGGTGCGTTCGATCCAGGTGACGATCGCGATCCGGAGTTCCTCGCGGGTGGCCCAGGCGTGCCGGTTGAGGACGTTCTTTTGGAGCAGGGAGAAGAAGCTCTCCATGGCGGCGTTGTCGCCGCAGGCACCGACCCGCCCCATCGATCCGACGATGTGGTGGCGGTTGAGCGCGCCGACGAATTTCCGGCGCCGAAACTGGCTGCCCCTGTCGGTGTGAACCACACAGCCAGCCACCTGGCCACGGCGTGCGACGGCGTTGTTGAGGGCGGTGACGGCGAGGCGGGACTTCATCCGGGAGTCGATGGAGTAGCCCACGATCCGGTTGGAGTACACGTCCTTGAACGCGCACAGGTACAGCTTGCCCTCACCGGTCCAGTGCTCGGTGATATCGCCGATCCACAGCTCGTTGGGTGCTGTGGCGGTGAACTCGTGCCGGGTCCGGCCCTTCTCATCGACCACGGCGCACAGGTCGTCGTGGACCGGCGGACCAGGCTTCTTCCCGTTCTTGCCGCGCTTCTTTCCGAACCTCGACCACCAGCCGTTGTCGGCACAGATCCGCCACGCGGTGCGCTCAGCCATCGGCTGGCCGGCCTGGCGGGCCTCATCGGCCAAGAACCGGTAGCCGAACTCCGGATCATCACGATGGGCGTCGAACAGGGCGTTCGCCCGGTAAGCCTCGACCAGCTCGGCATCGGTCACCGGATGAACGAGCCAGCGATAGTAGGGCTGGCGGGAGAGCTTCAACACCCGGCACGTCACCGCGACAGGAATCCCATCGCCGGCGAGCTCACTCACGAGCGGGTAGAGCCTTTTCCCGGCAGGTTCGCCTGCGACAAGTACGCCGCGGCCCTCCTGAGCACCTCGTTCTCCTGCTCCAGCAGCCGGATCCGCTTGCGGGCCTCCCGCAACTCCACCGAGTCCACCCGTGAAGGGCTCGGCTTCGCCCCATCATCGATATCGGCCTGGCGCAGCCACTTGAACAAGGTCATCGGATGGACACCGAAGTCCTTGGCGATCTGTTCGACCGTCACGCCTGGCTCGCGGCCACGCGCGACCCGAACCACATCGTCCCGGAACTCCTTTGGGTACGGCTTAGGCACAGCAACATCCTCTCAGGCCACCCTCCCGGGCAAGCCAGATCAGTTGTCACCTATCCGTGCAGCAGACCCATCACCGTGGGATTCTGAGCCCCTGGGTGAGGAGGACAGATGACCGGGATCGCCCCAGCTGCGATGGCGGAGGACAGCGCTGAGTCGCGCAAGCAGCGGCTGATCGACCGGGTGCGACAGGTCTTGGTCGAGCTTGACCGGGAGCCGGCCGGGCTTCCGTGGGGTGAGCTATGGGCGCGGGTCGAGGCTGCGTGGCCTCAGGTCGCCGATGACAAGGCACCAATCGGGCGAGGCGAAACACGCGGACAGAACAACCTTCACTGGTACATGGTGAGCCTCGATAAGGCGGGGTGGGTCCTGACGGGTGTCGGGAACCACCGCATCACAAAGACAGGGCATCAAGCGCTGACCGAGTACCCCAACTCCGAGGAGCTCTTCGCGGCGGCTGAAGAACGCAGCAAGATGTGGGAGCGGCTGAAGAAGGAGTCCTCACCGCCCCCCGGCCCCGCTCCGGACGGCGGGTGGCAGGGGATCGCACCGAACCGTGTCGGCGAGGTCGAGATGCTGGCTGCCGCTCGGACCCTGCTCGAAAGCGGGCTGTGGGTGGGTGGGTCAGCATTCGATCCGGGACGCAGGGTGTGGACCGCGGACAACGTCGGCCAGCTGCATGCCGCCTTCGTAGGTAACCCCGATCTGGGCTCACGGTCCTTCATTGACAAGCTGCGCGACCAACTCACCGCAGTAGGCGACGACGTGATCTTGCTCGCTGCGGAGATGTTGAGTCTTCTGCTCCTGCCGGCGGATGACATCAAGCCAGAGACGAAGCGCACAAGGATCAAGGAAGTGCTCCCCATGATGGCCGAGCCCGTTCACATCCCTATCGAGACATCGGCTGCCATGGAGCACGGCGTATTCGGTGCGGGCTTCGTGCTGAGGACGCTGATCTGGCGATCGTTCTCGACGGTCATCGAGGTGGTGCGAGCCTGGTGGGCGCGGGATGACGCTGCGCGCGACCGAGCGTGGGAAGACCCTTGGGCCTGGCGAGACCTGGTCGACTCCGCAGACGGCGACACGATTCCTGGTGCCCGTGCAGAACTCTGCTACCTGATGCATCCGCGCACCTTCCCGGGCATCGTGAACAAGGATGACCGAGAGCGAATCCGAAAGGCGTTCGCCGACGTAGCCGACGGCCTCACCGGTGACCTCGAGCGAGATCTGTACGCGATCACGATGGCGCTTCAGGAGCAGGTAGGTCCCGGCAAGGTCGACTTCTACCGCGACCCCTGGCTGACGCGCTGGCGCCCCAGCTCTCCGGAACCGACTGGCCGCCGGGCATGGCTGGTGCGGTCGACCCAGAGCGGCGTGCTGCTGCTCGCGCGGTGGCAGGGAGAGGAATGCGTCTCCGTCCAGGCAACTCACCTGCCGGCCCTCGAAGCGGGTGCCGACACCCAAGCGGTTCGTGCTGCCGTCGACGCCGGGTACCAGCACGTCGATTACGCCCAGAGATCGGCACTCGCGAACGAGTACTTCGACTTCCTGTCACGCATGAAGAAGGGCGACATCGTCGCAACCATTGCGAACGACAACCTCTACGCCGGTGAGGTTGCGGGCGAGGCCGAGTACCGGCCAGGCGGCGAGCCCATTCTCCGACGTTCGGTGTCCTGGCAGGCGGGGGTTCCCAAGAGCGGCCTGGACGCCGCGGTCACATCGCTGCTGAACCGACAAGGCGCCGTCGTCGACATCACCGCGGGGTTCGATGCACTCAGTGCCCTCCTGCCCGTCGAGGTGGACGAGGTCGTCGACACCGAGGGCGACGAGATTGAACCCACCCCGCCCCCGACCGACATGGTGCCAGTGCTCCCCGCCGTGAACGCGGAGCTCGCAGCGTCGCTACACATGCCGGAACCACCGCTCCAGGAGATCGTGGATCTGCTTCAGACGCGGCAGCAGATCGTCCTCTACGGGCCTCCCGGGACGGGCAAGACGTACTTGGCGAAGAAGCTCGCCGAGTACCTGGTGGGTGACGACCCCAGCCGCGCGCAGCTCGTCCAGTTCCACCCGTCCTACGCGTACGAGGACTTCTTCGAGGGCTACCGGCCGGTCTCCGACGGTGGGCAGGCGACCTTCGAGTTGAAGCCGGGGCCACTGCGGCTGATCGCTGGTGAGGCTACGGAGAATCGGGAGGCGCCGTTCATCCTGATCATCGACGAGATGAATCGGGCGAACCTGGCCAAGGTGTTCGGCGAGCTGTACTTCTTGCTGGAGTACAGGGACGAGTCGATGCGCCTGCAATACCAGCCGACCGAGGCATTCAAGCTGCCGAAGAACCTGTTCATCATCGGGACGATGAACACCGCCGATCGATCGATCGCCCTGGTGGACGCGGCGATTCGGCGACGCTTCGACTTTGTGGAGCTGCATCCAGACACCGAGCCGGTGCAGGGAGTGCTTGCGTCCTTCCTCGCGGCGAACGGACATGGCGGGGAACGAGCCGACCTGTTGGCCGCGCTGAACGCCGAGATCGAGGACCACGATCGTGATCTGAGGATCGGGCCGTCGTATCTGATGAAGGCGGACGCAGCGACTCCCGGCGGGCTCGAGAGGATCTGGAAGTACGAGATCCTGCCGCTGTTGGAGGAGCACTACTACGGGCGGCTGACGCGCGATGAGGTCCACGCGAAGTTCGGGCTGGAGGCGCTGCGCGCGTCCCTGACGCCTCCGGCGGAATGACTGTCGTGGCGGAGGCTCCTGTGGCCTCCGGTGCTGGCCGCTCGGGAGTCAGTCTTGCGCGGGTCGTGCTCGACGAGCTGGACCGCGAAGGCCGACTGGTGCGTCTCGACCAAGCTCTTGCCGCCGCCTTGGCGGGCACTGGTCTTGTCGAAGTGCGCCCTGAGGGCGGGGGGATCTGGCGCTTGCTCCCCTGCGGGAAGGTCGGGGCGGTGTCCGTCCCGGGGCCTCCAGGTTCAAGTGAACCCCAAGGAGAAGGTTGGGCTGAGCAGGCTGATCTTCCTGCTGGGCTACGCGCACGACCCTGGCTTCCGTCCGGAGGATGCCGTCGGTGACGATGACCCGGAGCTTTGGCCGGCGGTCGCCGAGTCGCTCGCTCGCTTGGTTGAACGTGCGCCGAGATCCTCGGCGCGATCGGAGTCGTGCTGCCCTGGCTCACCGGGATCGCGCCGGTCCTCACTCCGATCGCTGCTACCGGCCTGGTGGTCATCCAGGCCCTCGCGATCCCGGTCCACGTCCGCCGCCACGAGCAGAAGGGGCTTCCGATGAACATCGTCCTGCTTCTGCTCGCCCTCGTGGTAGCCGTGTTCCGCTTCGTCCAGTTCGCCGGCGGCATGGCCTGAGCCCGGCACCGACGGAAGCGGTCACAGCCGGTCGTGCGGGCCGGCCCGCAGTGCCCACAGCTGGTCGTCGACGAGTTCGCGGACGTAGTCCGCGAGCCCGGCCGCGACGGTGGCCCTGAGCTCTGGCGTGGCCAGCGAGTTGTCCACGAGGACGGCACCCTCGACAGCGTCCAGCAGCCGGGCCAGGACAGGTTCACGTTGATCAATGCTGACCGACGTCACCGAGGTGCTCGTCCACCACGCCACCGGGATCGATGTCCGCGACTTCACTCTGTTCCGAACGTGCTTCGCCGACCAAGTGGACATCGGCTACCGAGCGGGCTTCGGCAGTTGGACGACCGGCGACGAGATCACCGCCGCCATGGAGGCCATGCGCGAGGACCTCGGCCACACGCGTCGCTTGGACTTGAATAACTGATAGTAAGCTCTCATACTGAGAGGGTGCTATCAGATTTCTCGTCGGGTGCGGTACCGTCCGTCCGCTCGGATGCGTGGTCGAACATCGGACGCATCGTCGCGGCGGCGCGGGAGGCTCTCGCCGAGTCGAGCGCAGTGACCTTGACCACGATCGCACGACGCGCGGGGGTCGGGATCGCCACCCTGTACCGCCACTTTCCCAATCGGGAGGCGTTGGCCGAGGCCGTGATGGAGCAGGTGTTCTCCGACGACCTTCAGCCGCTGTTGACCGAGTTTGGCCGCTCCGGAGCTCGGCGGGAGGACCTGCTGGAGATCGCCGAGCGTTTCGTCGAGGTGCTCGGGCGCGAGCGCGGCATCGCTGCCTCGCTGGGTGACCTTCCTGCCTATGCGGCGCGGAAGCTGAGTGACGACGCCGACCTGCTCCGGACAGTTGAGCGGGCGCAGCGGGCGGGAAACCTGAGGAGCGATCTGGACGCGGCCGACGTGCCGGCCCTGCTGGCCATGGTCACGACACTGACGCAGGTGATCGACGCCGACCCGAACGCACGACGGCGCTACCTCAGCCTGCTGCTCGACGGCCTGAACCCCGCCAGGGCCGAGAGTCTGCCGACCAGAGGATCGACTGCGGAGGAGGACGGATGAGCGGCGGCGTCCTGGGGTTGGCGCTCGGCGGCGGGGCAGTCCTGGGAGCAGCGCACCTGGGCGTCTTGGAGGTCATCGAGAAGTTCGGCCTCGCTCCCGAGATCGTGACCGGGACCAGCGTGGGTGCCCTGGCAGGTGCCGGCTACGCCCTGGGGATGCCGACGCAGGAGATCAAGGAGCTGGCGTTGCAGGCCACCTGGTCCTCGGTCGGACGGTTGTCGCCGTCGGCCAGGCTCGGCCTGCTCGACCCGAGCGCGCTGCACGCGACTGTTGTCGGCCTGGCCGGAGGGGACCTGGACATCGAGGAGTTCCCGCGCCGTTTCGGCGCGGTCGCTACCGACCTGCGCAGTCGCAGCACGGTCGTGCTGGACAGCGGTCGGCTGTCCCAGGCGCTTCAGGCGAGCATCGCGATACCGGTGCTCTTCCCGCCGGTGCTGACCGACGGGCAGATCCTTGTGGACGGTGGGATGACCGAGAACCTGCCGATTCTGGCCTGTCGCCGGCTGGGTGCCGAGCGGGTGATCGCGGTGCGGCTGCGTCCGGAATGGGACCTGGTGCCGTTCAGTTCCGCAGCCACCATCGCCCGTCTCGAGAATGAGCCCAGCACCCTGGTCATCCGTCCCCGGATCAAGGGGCTGTCGATGTGGACGATGTCCGACGTGCCGGCCCTGATCGAAGCCGGCCGGGTCGCAGCGGAAGAGGCACTCCTGGGCTCCGGCTGGATCGCGAAGAGGGGCCAAGATGGCAGGCAACCTGGGAAGGCGCCATGACCGTCTCTCAGCTGAGTCAGATCGTGCTGTCCTTCCTGGCCTACGGCTTTCTGGGCTGGATCATGGAGAGCTTCGTCCTGCTGATACACAACCGGCGGTTCACCAACGCCGGCTTCCTGAGTGGACCGGTCGTGCCGATCTATGGCTTCGGCGCATTGGCGATCCTCATTCTCACCGAGCCGATCCACCAAGATCCGCTGCTCGTGTTCGCGGCGGCGGTGGTGGCCGCGACGGTGGTTGAGTTCGTCGGGCACCTGGTCCTGGAGAAGCTCCTCGGACTGGTGCTGTGGGACTACAGCGGCCACTTCGCGAACCTGCAGGGCCGGGTGTGTCTGGCCAACTCCCTCGGCTTCGGCCTGATGGGAATGATCATCGTCTACGTCCTCGACCCGTGGCTTGCCTCGACGCTCGCTTCACTGGACGAGCCTGTTGCGATCGCGATCGCCTCCGGCCTCGGCTCCCTCGTCACCGTCGACTTCGCCCGCTCAGTGCTGGCGGTGGCCAACGCTCGGCCGGAGGTCGAGGCAGCTGCCGCCACCCTGTCCGACCTCCGTGGCCAACTCGAAGCCCGGATCGAGCGGCTCGCCGACAATCTGGACACCCACGTCGCCCGCCAGCGGGCCCACGTCTTGCGGCGATCAGAAAGCGTCATCCACCGCCTCGCCCGAGCCTTCCCCCTCGCCCACCTCAGCGGTGGCGCGCGAACCGACCCGAAGCCAACGGATGGCGGCTCGCCGATGAACCGGTTGCGATCACCGGCCCATCGATGAGACAGTCTGCCACTGTGCGGCGGCGTCCACGGCCGGATCCGCGGTGGCAATCACGTCCGCTGCCCTTCGCGACTTGGCCGGAACTTCTCTTGGAGAGGATCGCGAGCACGAGTCCGATGACCGCTGCTGTCGTCATGGTGGCGCCCATCTTGACCTCGGCGGTGCCGGGTGCGGTGCCGAGCACGGTGGTCAGGATCGCGCCCAATTGTGGTTTGGAGGAACACGATGAGGCCCGCGGCCTGCCGGCGCGCTGGTCGGGGACGGCGTCGAGCGCGGTGGCGAAGGCCGTGGTCATTGCCGCGCCGACCGCAACGGAGAAGACGGCGAGAGCGGCGACCAGGGGCCACAGCGAGTCGAAGGAGCCCAGGACGGGAACTCGGCCTCGCCGACCGACCGAGTGGCCGAGGGCGGCACCAGCAACCTGTAGCTGTGGAAGAACGGTGCCGGTGAGACGCTGCTGTGGATCGACACCAGCCAGCCCGGCCCCACCGGCTGGCCGTCGATCAACCCGATCCACCAGCCGCAGATCGAGCCATTGCTTGAGGACGCGGCCCACAGCCATCCGCTGGTGACTATCACCTGCGGTGTCGAGGTGCACGGGCCGGCCGAGATCATCGAGCGCGACGACAGTGTCGGCGTCGCGATCTTCGACACCGGGACGTTGGCCCGCGCGGTGTGCTCACCGGACGGTGGCTGGTCGGAGAAGAATGGCGCGAACAGCGTCGTACGGGAGCGGATCGGCCGACCCATGGCCGATCTGGGCTTCTTCTGCGACTGATTGATCATTGGCGTCGCCTTCAACGACACGACCGGCTGGGACGACACCGCGACCGCAGCGCCACTGGACTGGAGCCTGGTCGGATGACCCGGCTGGCGCGGATCGTCGGCGCGTTCGAGCATCCCGGCCGGCGACTGCCCGACATCACGCTGGAGACGCTGTACCTGGAGATCATGGCCGGGGCCCTGCGGGACCCGGGGCTGCCTCCCGACGACGTCGACGGGCTGATCTGTCCGACGGTGCCCGACGGGCCGGTCACCCTCGTCCAGACCCTGGGCCTGAACAACCTGCGCTTCGCCGACAGCACCGATATCGACGGCGTGAGCTACGTCTCCGACGCGGGCGGGGCCGCGCGGCTCGTCGAGGCCGGACTGTGCTCGGTCGTGCTGGTGATCATGGCCGGCCTGCCGCTGCAGCGCCAGATCCCACCGCTGTGGCCCGCACCGTCGGAGCCGTTCGAGACCGCGCACGGCTGGACGATTCCCGCCCAGTACGCGCTGGTCGCGCGACGCCACATGTACGAGTACGGGACGACTTCCCGCGATCTCGCCGAGATCAAGGTCTCGGCGTCCTACCACGCCCAGTTCAACCCGCACGCGCTGTTGCCGCGGCCGAACACCGTCGAGGAGGTCCTCGACTCACCGTGGGTCGCCGAACCACTGCACCGGCTCGACTGCTGCGCCATCACCGACGGCGGCGGAGCCTACATCGTGGCCTCCCGGCGTCACGACGGCGGAGATCGACTACGCGTCGGTCTACGACTCGTTCACGATCACCCTGCTGATGAACCTCGAATGCCTGGGGCTGCTGCAGCCCGGACGCAGCAGCGAGGTCGCGGACGGTGTGCTCCGCGCCCCCACGGCAGGATCCCGGTCAACACCGACGGCGGGGGGCCTGTGCAACAACCAACCCCGACTTCCGCGCGGCGGCATGATCCGCATGCTGGAAGCCGTCCGACAACTGCGCGGCACCGCCGCGCCGGAGGTCCAGCTCGCCGATCCCGAGTTCGCGATCGTCCACGGCAGTAGCTACTCCCTCGGCACCCCGGCGTCCGCAGCGACGGCCATCCTGCAACGCGGGGACGCCGCATGAGCACCAAGCCGGGCCCCTGGACACCCCTCCCGTCCACATCCCCCCGATTCGAAGCGCTTCTGGGACGAACTCGCACAGGGACGCTTCACGGTGCCCTGGTGCAGCACCTGCGACCGCCACGTCTGGTTCCCCGCACTGTTCTGCAACCGTTGCCGGAGCGTGTCGACGGCGAGCGGACCCTCACCGGGAGAGGCGAGGTATACACGTTCACGATTGTCCACAAACCCGCCCCGGGCTTCGAGGTCGCCGCCCTCTACGTGTTCGCCTACGTCAGGCCTTCAGGACGGGCCTACCGTCCTGGCCAACATCTGCGGCCCGACCACCTCCTGACCTGTTCCCGCTTTCCCGGACACCGAGTGTGAGGCGATCATGGTCGCCTCCGGAAGGGAGTCGGGGATGCCTGCGCCGAAGTCTGAGGAGTTCCGCCGCCGGGCGGTGGAGTTGGCCCGCCTGCGGGAGAAGCCGATCGCGACGATTGCGAAGGATCTTCAGATCTCTGAGTCGTGCCTGCGGCGGTGGATGGCCCAGGCCGATGTCGATGCCGGCCACAGGCCGGGCCTGACCAGTGACGAGCGGGCCGAGTTGGTCCGGCTCCGCAGGGAGAACCGGGTCCAGGCGATGGAGATTGAGATCTTGAAGCGGGCCAGCGCCTACTTCGCCCGGGAGAACGTGCTCCCAAAATAGGGTTCCGGCTGGTCCTCGAGCTCGCCGAGTCCGGGTTCCCGGTCGCGGTGGCCTGCCGGGTGCTGAAGATCTCGACGTCGGGCTACTACGAGTGGCGCCACCGGCCCGCCTCGGCCCGCGACCTGGAAGACGCGCACCTGATCACCAAGCTGCGCACCATCCACGACCGGTCCCGGGCCACCTACGGGGTGCGCCGCTGCCACGCCGAACTCCGGTTGGCCGAGCAACTGCGGCTGGGCCACAAACGGGTTGCACGGCTGATGCGGCTGGCAGGTTTGCAGGGCGTGCACCGCCGTCGATGGCGCCACGGCAAGCCCCCGGAGGCGACCTGGCCGGACCGGGTCGAACGCCGCTTCACCGCCGAGCGACCCGACCGGTTGTGGGTGACCGACATCACCCAACACCGCACCGGGCAGGGCTGGGTGTACTGCGCCGCGGTGATCGACGTGTACTCCCGCCGCTGCGTCGGCTGGTCCATCGCCGACCACCTACGCACCGAACTCGTCATCGACGCCCTCGACATGGCCCGGTGGCGCCGCAAACCCGTCGGCACGATCCTGCACTCCGACCGCGGCACCCAGGGCGGATTCAACTGGTCGTCGCAACACCTCGTGATCATGGAGGTGTTTGGTGGTTCGTCGTCAGCAGGCCGCGGATCGGGCCGTTCGGCCGAAGCTCCGGTCTCCTGGGCATCCGAAGTTCCAGCGTCATGTCGAGGTGGTGTTCTGGGAACAGATCGCCCACGGCCTGCTTCCCGAGGAAGCCTCTGGGGTTGCCGGCGTGGCGCAGGCGGTCGGGGCGCGTTGGTTCCACAACGCTGGCGGGATGCCCCCGTTCGATATCCACAAGCAGCCCTCGGGCCGCTACCTGAGCTTCGCTGAGCGGGAAGAGATCGCGCTGCTGCGGGCGCAGGGTGCCGGAGTGCGTGCGATCGCCCGCCAGGTCGGTCGGGATCCGGGAACGATCTCGCGTGAGCTACGCCGCAACGCAGCCACTCGCTGCGGGAAGCTCGATTACCGGGCCTCGGTCGCCCAGTGGAAGGCCGACATGGTCGCCCGCCGGCCCAAGACTGCAAAACTCGTCGCGAACCCGCGGCTTCACGCCTACGTCCAACAGCGGTTGTCCGGACAGATCAGCAGGCCTGACGGGACCGTGATCGCCGGGCCGGCGACCGGCAGGTGGACCGGCCGGAACAAGCCCCACCGCAAGGACCGAGCCTGGGTGCAGGCGTGGAGCCCCGAACAGATCGCGAACCGGATCCGGGTCGACTTCCCCGATGATGAATCCATGCGGATCAGCCACGAGGCGATCTACCAGGCGCTGTACATACAGGCCCGAGGCGCGCTCAAACGCGAACTCATCCTGTGCCTGCGCACCGGCCGTGCGCTACGCGCCCCCCGGGAACGGTCACGCCGCAAGACTTGGGCGCACGTCACACCGGAAGCACTGCTGAGCGAACGGCCCGCCGAGGCGGAGGACCGCGCTGTTCCCGGCCACTGGGAAGGTGACCTGATCATCGGGCTGGAACGTTCAGCGATCGGTACGGTCGTGGAACGTGCCACCCGCTTCACGATGCTGGTCCACCTGCCCCGAGAAGACGGCTACGGCGAGATCCCGCGCACGAAGAACGGGCCAGCGCTTGCTGGCTACGGCGCGATCTCGATGAAGAACGCCCTCGCCAACACCATGTCGTCCTTGCCCGCCCAGCTGGCCCGGTCGTTGACCTGGGACCGGGGCAAGGAGATGTCGGCGCACGCTCAATTCAAGGTCGAGACCGGGATCCCGGTGTTCTTCGCCGACCCGCACAGCCCCTGGCAACGCGGAACGAACGAGAACACCAACGGGCTGCTACGCCAGTACTTCCCCAAAGGCACCGACCTGTCCCGGTGGTCGGCCGAGGAGATCGAAGCCGTCGCCCACGCGCTGAACACCAGGCCCCGGAAGACACTCGGCTGGAAGACGCCAGCCGAAGCCCTCAACGAGCACCTACTGTTGCTCCAACAAGCCGGTGTTGCATCGACTGGTTGAATCCGATCAGTACACCAGCTGGTGGTTCGGCAGCCGGCTCCGCGAGGCCGGGCTGCTCGGCTCCATGGGCAAGGTCGCCACCGCCTACGACAACGCGCTCATGGAATCCTTCTGGGGGTCGATGCAAATCGAACTCCTCGACCGGCGCACCTGGGAAACCCGCGACCAGCTCGCCAACGCGATCTTCGTATGGATCGAAGCCTGGTACAACCCCCACCGGCGCCACTCCGCCCTCGGCTACGAGTCGCCAATCAGCTACGAAGCCCTGTACGCAGCAGCCCAGGCCACGGCATGATCACCAAACAGAAACCGTCCGGGAAACCGGGAACAGGTCAGGCCGCGAAGAAAACCGAGGCTGCTTTTAGGATCGCGTTCGCCCGCTTCAACTCCGCGTTCTCCCGCTTCAGCCGCTTGATCTCCGCCGACTCCTCACTGGTCACACCGGGCCGGGCGCCCTGGTCGACCTCAGCCTGACGGACCCACTTCCGCACCGTCTCCGCGGTCGAAATCCCCAACAGTTCCGCGACCCGGGCCATCGCACCCCAATCCGTCTCCTGATCCGGCCTGATCTCGACATACATCCGGACCGCCCGCTGCTTCAGCTCAGCCGGATACCTCTTCGACGTGTTCCCTGACATGACTCCAACCCTCCCAAGGTTTCGAGTCTCCGGACACGCCGGGGCGGTTCATCCAGCCCTCCGTCGGCTGCGTCGAGAAGGTCCGTGTCCGACATCTGTGGGTGTCCTGCGGGCGCGCGTGAGAGATAACAAGGGGGTGGTTTCCAGCGGTCATCGCAACGGTGGGTGGTTCTGTGAGGCTAGCAGGGCGTTGAACAGCTCGGCTGGGCTCCGGTCTCCGAGGACCATCCGGGGTCGTCGGTTGAGTTCGGACTCGACCCTGGTGAGGTCGGCCGGGGTGTGGACCGAGAGGTCGGTGGACTTCGGGAAGTACTCGCGCAACAGGCCGTTGGTGTTCTCGTTCGTGCCTCGCTGCCAGGGAGTGGCGGCGTCACAGAAGTACACCCGGATGCCCGCTTCGGCGGCGACCTCGAGGTGGCGGGCCATCTCGGTGCCCTGGTCCCAGGTGAGGGTGCGGCGCAGGGCCGCCGGCAGCTGGCCCAGGGTCCGGACCAGGGCGGCGTGGACGGTGATCGAGTCCTGCACTGGGAGGTGGAGCAGCTTGGTGTAGCGGGTTTGTCGCTCGACCAGGGTGCCGATCCCGGAGCGGTGGTTTCGGGCCGACGATCAGGTCTCCTTCCCAGTGTCCAGGGGTGGTGCGGTCGGTGGGTTCGAAGCCGCGGTCGTGGACGCTGAGCATGGGTTGGGCGAACCGTCGCCCGGCACGGATCTGTCGGGTGTGGGCACGCCGGTGGTCCCGACCCGTGCGCAGCGGCGACGGCTTTCTGACAAGGCCGTTCGATGGCCGGTACAACGCCAGGTAGATACTCTCGGTCGCCAGCCTCATGGCCGGGTCGTCGGGATGTGCCGCGCGCAGGGCACGGCTGATCTGTTGCGGGCTCCACTTCTCGGCCAGCCGGTCGACGACGAACGCGCGCAGCACCGCGTTGCCGGTGATCTTGGGCTGTTTGGGCCGCCGGCGTCGTTGCGCGGCGAGGACTTGCGCGTGGAACGGGCGGTACTGGCCGGTGGTGTGCAGGTTGCGGCGCAGCTCACGGCTGATCGTCGACGGCGCCCGGCCCAACGCGTGGCCGATCACGGTCGGACCGTCACCGCGGCTGGCCATGTCGGCGATCCGCACCCGTTCGTCCTCGGACAGGAACCGGGGCGAGATCGGACGGACAGCGAGTGGTTCCAGCGGTGGCACGATCTTGACCGTGCCATCCTTGCGGCGCACCGTCGTGCCGTTCTTCCAGATCTGTGCAGCCGACCGGCTGACGCCCACCTCAATGGCAGCCAGCCGTAACGGCACGCCCTGGGCGAGCAACTCCAGAAACCGCTGACGGGCCAACGACTTCGGCCGCCGGCCGGGCCCCTTCGGGATACGACGAGTGGACAACGAGAACCTCCAAACACAGGCTTACGTTGCATCGTTCGCTGGAAACCACCCCGTCGCGGTGGCCTCGTTTTCAACCGTCGCCGACACTTTGCTTGGTGCGCCGGGTGCCCATGGCCATTCGACGCTGGCCACCTGCCCCTCGTTCGCCCCAGGGGCAGGGTCAGGCATCGCCGTCCCACAAGGCCATACACGTCGCGATGCTCAATGCGGCAAGTTCGCAACCCGCGTCTGCCCCACGGCCGGGCACAAATGGTCCGATGAGTTCTAGATTTACTGATCGGGGGGTTTACCTCCGGTGGCTGGGTGGGGTCGGTGGTGATTGCATTCGTGGAGCCATCCGGCCAGGGCGGCTCGTCGACATGCCCAGACGCTTCAGGGCTTGCCAATAAGCCCGTGTGCGCGGGCTGCAGCGATGGCGGAGGTGCGGCTGTCGGTGCGGAGCTTGCCGAAGATGTGGACGAGGTGGGTTTTGACTGTGGCTTCTGAGATGAACAGGGCACGGGCGACTTCTTTGTTGGCCAGCCCGTCGGCGACCAACGCCAGCACTTCGAGTTCGCGGTTGCTGAGTTGTGGGACGCCGTGGGTCATGCGCTCGGCGACGCGGCGTTCGAGTTCGGGGGAGAGGACGAGCCGGCCGGCGGCGGCGTCGTGTATACCGTCGGTGATGTGCTCGGGTTCGGCGTCCTTGAGGAGGTAGCCGGCCGCTCCGGCCATGACCGCGCGGACGATGTCTGTGTCGTTGTCGTAGGTGGTCAGGATGAGCACGGCCGGCCGGTCGCCGCCTCGGCGTAGCGCCTCGGTGACCGCGACGCCGTCGAGGCCGTCGCCGAGGCGTAGGTCACAAAGCACGACGTCGGGGTTCATCGCAGCGACGAGCGTGAGCGCCTCCTCGCCTGACGCCGCGGAGCCGACAACCGTGAGGGTGGGCTCGCCGGCGAGCAGTGCTTGCAGGCCGGAGCGGACGACGGGGTGGTCGTCGACGATCAGGACCGTGATCATGTGGGGCTTGCCACGGCGGGTGTGAAGGGAACGGTGGCGGAGAGGACAGTTCCGTGTCCCGGTTCGCTCTCGATGGCCAGGCCGCCTCCGAGCACGGCCAGTCTGGCCCGCAGGGCCTGCAGTCCGTAGCCTCCGGCCAGGGTCGGCTCGGTGTCGGCGAGGGATGCGGGGTCGAAGCCGACCCCGTCGTCGATGACGTCGAGGCGGACGTCGCTGTCGGCGCGCGTGATGGTGACCGTCACGGTGTTAGCGCCGGCGTGGCGGCGCACATTGGCGAGCGCGCCTTGGGCTGCGCGGAGCAGTGCCACCTCGGTGGCGGTCGCGAGTCGGGGCAGGTTCGGGTCGATGTCGAGGGTGACGTGAGCGTCGAGTTGAGTGGCGAGTTCGGCGGTCATCCGGCGTAGCGGGGCGGCGATTCCACTGGCGGTGAGGTCGTCGGGCGCCAATGCGTAGACGACCCTGCGTGACTCGGTCAGGTTCTCCGCCGCCGCCTGCTGGATCTGCGCCAGCAGCCCCTGGAGGCGCTGCGGGTCCGTCTCCCGGGCGGCGGCGCGGGAGAGCAGCAGGATCGAGGAAAAGCCTTGGGCGAGGGTGTCGTGGATGTCGTGGCTGAGCCGGGTGCGTTCGGCAAGCACAGCCGCGTCACGCTGCACCCGGCCGAGTTCCTCGGACAGGGCGGCGGCTTCGGCCTGGGAATCCAGCACGCGGCTCAGCAGTAGCCGGTGTGCTTCGCCCTCACGCTCGAGGCGGAGCGCGCCACGCGCTAGACCGACGGCCACCAGCGCACCGATGATCGGTCCCAGGACCGCGGCGCTAGAGGACTGGCCCTGCTGGTGAAGGGTCACGATGACCATGGCCACGCTGGCAGCGGTGAGCGTCAAGGCCACCGGCAACCTCACCACGTGGGCGACCCACATCCACACCGGGAACACAAGCCACACGAAGCCGGACGAGACCTGCATCAGTAGGACAGTGCTGACCAACAACGACACGACCCACACCGCCCGGCCAGCGGGTCCGAGACGACGGTGAGTCGCCAGGCCCGCGCCGAACACGATTGCCACCGCGCCGCTCGCCGCGGTCGGTAGCCAGCCCGCGCCGTCAAGGACACCGCGCACCACCCCGATCAGGAGGAGGGCGACAAACAGCACGCTTTGACCGATCTGTAGCAGCCGCGCCGCAACGGACGAGGTGGGCGTAGGTCTCACCCGGCTCCTTCTTTCCCGGTTCAGGCTAGTCGACTCATCCCTGCGGCTGAGTGGACAACTCCGTGGCGTCCGCCTTGACCGCGCGGCGCAGGATCAGGAAGAAGAGCACGAACGCCCCGGTGAGGATCATGTGCCCCAATCCGGAGATGCCCGCGATCATCGGCGAGTCAGCGAATGGGGCGCCGGTCACCTGAAGGGACCCTTTGACGACCATCATCACGAAGGTGAGGCCCAACCCGATGTTCCAGAACAGCAGGAACAGATTCAGCCGGCGGTCCGCATGCAGGGCGAACACCTTGGTCAGGGCCAGGACGACGAGAAGAATTGTCGTCCCCAGCGCCAGCGCGTGGGTGTGTGCCACGGCCAACTGGGTGAAACCGGCGAAGTCCCGCTGACGTGTGAACTCGCGGTAGAACAATCCGGACGCCAGGCCCAAGCCCGTCCAGACGGCAGCGGATGCGAACAACTTGTTGACCATGGAAAGGCCCTTTCGAGGTGGAAGTGGAAGTGGGGAGGTGGAAGGGGTCAGAGGGCGGAGCCGAGGGCTCCGGTGATGTAGGGGATGAGCCAAAGGCCCCAAACGGCCAGGGAGAAGCGGTGGAACGTGAGCCGCTCGGCCTCCCGGTCACGGATCAGCACGGCCAGGGCCCAAACCAGGTGGATCGCCATCAGGGCCAGTGCGGTGGCGCCCGTGAATGCCATCACAGCGTTGAGGACCCCCGTTGTGCCGCCGGTTGGGCCGCGGCCCGGGTCGGCCGCGATCACAGTCATCAAGGCGGTTCCGGCCGCGTCGAACGCGAGCCCGGCACCGAACAGGCCGACGTGGCCCCAACGAAGACGTCCGGCGCGGCGTTCAGAGAACACCCCTGCGGAGTAGAGGATGAGGGCTGCGGTGATCAGAACGATGGCGGAAACAAGCACAACTCCATGGTCGGGAATCCCAGCGCGCGTTTCCACGGCACGGCATCCATCCTTCGATGGACGCCGACTTCTCTTCCGCCGGGAGCCGGCCGTTGAGCCTTTGCCGGCAACGGTCGAACACTGAACACCTTCGACCCAACGGTGCAACTGGCCTCTTCTCTAGAGTGGTTCTGGGCGACCGGGACGTTGTCCTGCCGACCGAGATCATCGCCAGCAAGGGGTTTCCGTCGGAGTGAGTCCCCTTACGGGGCTCAGCTGGTAGCTGCCGGTGGTACGGGCTCGAGCACGCGCAGGGCGCGAGCTGGGCGCTCGTCTGTGAGCAGAACGTTGGTGAGACGGGACCGGGCTTCTGCGGCGATGGCGGGTACTTCTCCGGGCCTTAGTGGCTGGCCGCCGGTCTCCCCTGGAACTCCTGCCGGCGATGCTGCTGTGCGGCATCCTGCGAAGTAACAGGCTGTGGAAGCTGTCCATCTGACGTCGAACGCCTGCCCCACATCTGCCCCACGGGCGCGCGAAACCCGCGCCGGAACTGCGCGAAATACCTAGCCAGGTGCGGGTTCTGTCACCCTCCGCTGTAGGTTCAACTCCTCTCTCGCGCACCGTAAGGTGCCTCTGACAAGGGCAAACACGGAATCGCGAATCCTCTCTCGTGTTCCATTCCGGTCGGGCCAAAACCTTCGACTAGGACTTTCGCGGATGGCATGGGTGGCCGATGGCCAGATGAGCCCACTCGGGGCCGCTTCTGCCCCACAGAAATGGCCCGCGGAAACTGGATCTGACTAGTTACGGAAGACGACTGGGGCATCTGCGAACGGGCTGTGCTGCCCCACACCTGCCCCACGAGTGCTCCGGGAACTGGACGAGAGCCGAGGCTCGTATCGCCGCTGCGACGCCGCCGCCGTGGTTCCTCTCCCCGCTCCAGAAGAACGTCCTCAACCGGGCAGGCCTCTGCCACCCGTGACCAACTCCCGATCACAATCGTGGCCTGGAGCGAACGCACCGACCACCGCAGCCGACGCCGAGACGCTCTTGCGGATTGACCCCGTCAAGAACGAGACCACCATGACACCCACGAGAGCCATCAGGCTGCGTGACGCCACTGTCACCTGTTCGTGCAGCAGACCCTCTGATGGGCGACGAGAAGTTCTACGGCGGGGTCCGTCGTGTGCTCTGCCGCACGACCAGGCGTGGCCGAATCGGTTCCAGCAGCGCAGGGTCAGCTTCTTCATTGAGAAGTACCTCGAGGCACCGGCGGCCGAGCGCGCGGAAGTCCTGTCGCACCGTGGTGAGTGGAGGCATGAACTGGCTGGCGAACTCGTGATCGTCGAAGCCGA
>CAYNLD010000020.1:0-46460 GCA_964397985.1 uncultured Propionibacteriaceae bacterium
GGCCGCAGGGGATGCGCCGAACGGCCTCGGCGCGTCCCCTGCCCGGGAGGCGGTCGTGATCCCGGCCGCCCGGCCACGGACTCCGCAGCGCTACCGCTTCCCGCACGGGAGGCCCGAGCCCGGCCGGTCCGGCTCGCTCGGGATGGTGAGGATCCGGGCCTCCACCCGCCCCGTGATGACGCGGCGGATCAGCGCACACAGGAGTGCGCATCCGGCGGTGCCCAGCCACAGGGCCTCGCGTCCGGCCACCTGAAGCACGTACCCGCCGAGCCAGGGGCCGATGCTGTAACCGAGGGTGAGGGCGGCGGACAGAAGCCCCAGATAGCGTGCCCGGGAGCCGGGCTTCGCGAGCGCGCTCACCACGGCGCTGCGGACCGGCGCGTCCATCATCTCGCCGACCGTCCAGATCGTGAGGCAGCCCAGAATCAGCGCGATGTGCTGGTGCGGCAGGGCCAGCAGACCGTAGCCGAGCCCTGCCACCGCGGCGGCCCGGGCGAGGATCCGCAGCGCGCGGCGCCGGGCGATCGCACGTCCGGCCCGGATCTGGAAGATGGTGAGGAGGGCGCCGTTCCAGAAGATCACGTAGCCGTAGAAGTCCGGACTGTAGCCGCTGGCCTCCATGTCCAGCGGCAGGGTGCCGGTCATCTGGGAAAGGCACAGCGCGAACAGCAGGCTGGAACTGATCAGCACCACGGCCAGCCGGTCCCGGGCCGCCAGTGACACGGTGGCCAGCGCGCGCCGTCCACGGCTGCGCAGGCTGGCGCGCTGCCTGGGCGACCGGGTCCGGGTCTGCGGACGGGTCGCCGGCAGGATCCGGGCAACCAGGACGAGGGCGAGGAACGTTCCCACCGCTTCGAGATAGAACAACCAGTCGAATGCGAACACCGCCACCTGACCGCCGACCAGCGCGGTGAACGCGAACCCGATGTTCAGCGCCCAGTACTCTGCGGCGTAGATCTCCGTCCAGTGGCGCACCGGGATCGTTCGGACGACCAGCGAGGAGAAGGCGGGCTGCACCGCGTTCACGAAGGCCCCGAGCAGGAAGAACCCCACCAACAGGGCGTGCGTGCTCTGCAGGTGCGGGATCGCCGCCGCGCTCAGGGCGGCCCCGGCGAGCAGCGTCAGGACGACCGGCTTCTCGCCGAAGCGGTCGGCGATCGCTCCGGCGAGCATCACTGCGACCAGACCGCCCAGGCCCCGGATGGCGACGAAGAGGCCCGCAGTGGCGTAATCGAAGCCGCGTGCTCCGACCAGATACAGGGTGAGGAAGGGGATCGAGAGCTTGGACGCGGCGAGCACCGCCTCAATCAGGACGACGTCGCGTGGCTCGCCCACCAGCACGTCCGAGTTCAGGAACGAACGCAGCCACCGCATTGCGGCACGCCTCGACTTTCACGTGATCGCTGTGACGGCCGGCACCCATCGCGGGTCCGACCCGGTTACTTGCCCAGACCCTCAGTGATCCCTCGGACGAAGTGCCGCTGGCCGAACAGGAACGCAAGCACCATCGGGATCGCCGAGATGGTCAACCCGGCGAACACCACCGGCCAGTTGGTGGTGAGTTTCGACTGCAGCGCCATCAGGCCGACCGGCATCGTCTTGAGCGCGTCGTCCTTGATGAAGACCAGGGCGAAGACGAACTCATTCCACGAGAACAGCGCCTGCAGGATCGCAGCGGAAATCAGGATCGGGTAGCACAGAGGCAACGTGACCCGCCAGAACATCTGCCACAGCGACGCACCGTCCACGATCGCCGCGTCCCGCAGCTCCGTGGGCAGGTCGATCATGTAGGCCCGGATCAGGAACGTCGTGAACGGAATGCGGAAGGCGGTGTAGAGGATGATGATCCCGATCAGGGTGTTGTAGAGGTCGAGCGAGCGCATGATCCGGAACAGCGGCACGAGCGCCACCGTCTCCGAGAGCATCAGGCCACCGAGGATCAGCATCAGGATCGGCTGGCCGAGCGGGATCCGGACCTGGACCAGGGCAAAGGCTGCGAAGCTCGACACGAGCGTGACCAGCACGATCGAACCAACGGTCACGACCAGCGAGTTGAAGATGTAGTGGACGACGCCGTAGTCCCAGGCCTGGACGTAGTTGCTGAACCGCCACTGTGCGGGCAGCCCCCACGCATCGCCGAAGAGCTCGGCATTCGTCTTGAACCCGGAGATCGCCATCCACAACAGCGGATAGAGCACGACGACGGCCAGGGCGGCGAGCAGGACGCCGATGAGCACCCGCAGCGGGGTGATCCTGAATCGCCGCCGCCCGCGCACCGCGCGGGACGCCACTGCGTCCGCCGACAGCTTCGTGACACTCATTGCTCAACCCTCCGGAGTCGTGAGTAGGCCAACTGCAGCAGCGCGGCAGTGAAGGTGAAGACGAAGATCACGACCGCGATCACGGTCGCGTAGCCCATGTCGTCGTTCTTGAAGGCCGACTGGTACAGCCACGTGCCGAGGACCTGGCTGGAGTTGTTCGGTCCGCCCTGCGTCGTCGCCATGATCTCGTTGAAGACCAGGAAGGCACCCGAGATGGTGACGATCATCAACAGGGTCGTCATCTCTCGAACCAGGGGAACCGTGACCGAGAAGAAGGTGCGTACCGCCCCGGCGCCGTCGACGAGGGCCGCTTCGTAGTACTCCTTCGGAATCCGCTGGATGGCGACCACGAAGAGCATGGTCGTGTAGCCGAGGTTCTGCCACTGGCTCATCGCGATCACCGAGCCGATGGCGGTCTCCTGCTCCCCCAGCCACGCGCGCGTCGACTCCACGCCGAACAGGCCCAGGAAGGCGTTGAGGAGGCCTTCGGGCTGGTAGATGATCCGGAACAGCAGCCCGACGATCGTGATCGAGATCGTCGCAGGAATGAAGTACACCGTACGGAGGACGCCCCGGAGCCGGGGCGCCACCACTCCCTCCAGCAGTGCCGCGAGGACAAGGGCGATCCCGACCTGGAAGGCTACCGAAACGACCGCGTACCAGACGTTGTTGACGATCGCTGTCCAGAAGACCGGGTCGGCGAAGACCCGCTGGTAGTTGTTGAGCCCCACGAACTTCGGCACCGGCCGGAAGGCGTTCCAGCTGTACAGACTGAGCCGGAAGTTCTCGACGATGGGGTAGTAGACGAACACGAGCAGCAGCACGAGTGCGGGCAGGATCCACAGATACCCGACGGACCGCCGCGCCAGTTGTCTCTTCATCACGCCTCTCTTTGTGACCTGTGTCCGGGGACGGGTGGCGGCCCGTCCCCGGACCCGCTCAGGGTCGGGTACAGAATCGACGGTCAGGATTCAGCCTTGACCTTGGCCGCCGCCGTCCGAACCTTCTCCATCACCGAAGCGGGGGTCTCGTCACCGTTGAGCAAACCCTCGACACCCGACAAGTAGGCCTGAGCCACTTCCGCGCTGGCAATGGTGTCCAGCCAGATTGCCAGCTCGCTGGCCTGCTGGATCTCGCCGACAGCCTTGACCGTGGCCGCAGACGCGTTCTCCGCCGTGGTGGCGCCCTCGATCGGGCTCGGCCAGCCGATCACCTTGGTCATCTCCGCCGCGTTCTCCTTGCTGGTGAGGAACTTCAGGAAGTCCACCGCGAGATCGAGGTGTTCGGACTGGGCGTTGACCAGGAAGCCGTCCGGCGCCCCGGTGATCGCCGTCTGGTTGCCGGCGGCGCCGTCGATCGGCGGCATCACGAACTGGTCCCACTTGCCGATGAAGTCGGCGGGCACCGTGCTCTTGTCCTCGAGGTTGACGAACTCGAGCACCTCCAGGTACTGCATGGCAGCCTTGCCGTTGGTGAGTTCAGCCTGGGCCGTCTCGTGGGAGATGCCGTTGCTCCCCTTCTTGGCACAGGTGTCGATCAGGTCCTTGAACGCTGCCAGGGCCTGCTCGTAGCCCGCGTTGGTGAAGTCGCCGCCCGTCGGCGCGTAATCCTTCGCCCGCACATCGGCCGGGACGAACTGCGCGTTGAACTGGGTGATGTAGTGGATGGCCGGCCAGCCGTACTGGTTGCCGAAGGCGATCGGGGTGTAGCCGGCCTTCGACAGCGCGCCGCAACTGGTCTTCAGTTCCGCAAGGCTGGTCGGGACGCTGACGCCCGCCTTCGTGAACGCGTCCGTCGAGTAGGCGAACACCTTCCCGTTCAGGTTGATCGGGATGCCGTAGTTCTTGCCCTCGTACTGGTAGGCGCCCAACGCGGAGGAGGCGAAGCTCTTCCCCCAGTCAGTGCCGTCCAGGTACGGGGTGAGATCCGCGGCGAAGCCGCCACGGATGAACTTGTTCGCGAAGTCGCCGGGCCAGGCGAAGTAGATGTCGGGGAGCTCGTTGGCGCTGGTCAGCACACGGAGCTGGTCCTTGATCGGCTGATCGCCCACGGCCTGGTGGTCGATCTCGACGCCGGGATGCGCGGCCACGTAGTCGGCCACCACCTTGTCGAAGTAGACCTTGTACTTCGGGTCGGGCCACTTCTCGAGGAACGAGATCTTGCCCGTCAGTTCTCCTGTGCTGGTCGCACCAGCACTTCCGGATTGCGTCGGGCCGCTACAGCCTGCGCTGACAAGCGCGAAGACCATCACGGCGACGATGCCAAGGATGGATCTGTTCTTCACCTGGCTTTCCTTTCTGTCGGTTGTCGGTAGAGCCACTAGGAGGCGAAGCGATGGTCGGAGGCCAGGGTCATCCGGGCTGCCGGTTCGGCGTAGCCGAAGGCGCCCAGGGTGCCGCACGACTGTGCGGCGAGAGCACTGGCGCGGGCTGCCGCCGCATCAAGGGGCGCGCCGGCGAGGCGCGCAACGAGCATGCCAGCGATGAAGGAGTCGCCAGCGCCGAGGGTGTCGACGATCTGCGATGCGGCGGAGGCCGGCTCGTAGTGGAGCCGACCGTCCGCCCAGGAGTAGGAGCCGGCCTCGCCCTGGGTCACGAAGACCTCGGACGCGCCCAGGTCCCGCGCCCACCCGATCAGGTCGTTGACCTCGTCCCGGGACAGCCCTGGACGGGAGAAGGTGGCGTAGGTGACCTGGGGCAGGAGCCGTTCACAGTAGTCGCGCGGCTTGATCGAGAAATCGAAGCTCACCGGTGCGATCGCGGCCAGCTCAGCCACGTGTTCGTCGAGGAACGACGAATCGCCGGTATGTATGACGTCCGCGCCAGCCATGAAGGCGTAGTCCTCGGGAGTCGGCGTGAATGCGACCACTCCGTTCGAGGACCCCCGAAAGACCCGGTCGCCTCGAATGGTCTCGATCGTTGCATATCCGCTGGTGCCGACAGCTCGGCGAATTCGACTGATATCGACACCTTCGGCCTCGAGGGCAGCGACCATCACGTCCCCTGCCCAGTCGGTGCCGAATTGCCCAATGTAGCTGGACTCCGCACCGAGCCGATGAGTATAGACCGCCACATTCAGTGCGTTCCCGCCGGGATGCACCATTTGTCGATCCAGATACCAGTCGAGACAATTGTCACCGATGGCTACGACCTTCATGACTGACGCCTCCGCGCGATCAGTAGATCGTGCGGAACATGTAGCGCCGCTGGTCGAGGTTGTGCCCGCGCACCGCCTCGTAGTGCTTGGCCAGCCGCCCGATCACCTTGGGCAGGATCAGCGGGGAGACGATGGCCCGGCCCTCGGCGGTCATGCCGGGCAGGTCGAAGTCACGCACATCCAGGTAGTGCGCCCGCTTGGTGTAGGTGTCGAGGAAGCGCTGCGCACGCTCGGCGATCGGACGCGAGGGGTCCTCCCCCAGCAGCAGGACGACCGGAGTGTCTTCCTGGACCACCTCGAAGGCTCCCTGGAAGAACTCGCCCGCGTTGAACGAGACAGCGTGCTTCCACTGCATCTCCTGCAAGTAGCACATCGCCAGCCCATACGCCCAGCCATGGGAGGGGCCGGAACCCAGCACATAGGTGATCGGCTCGTCCTTCAGGGCGACGGCGATGTCGTGCACGTGCTGCTCCTGGCCTTCCACCGCAGCCCGGAATGCCGCAGGCAGTGCGGCGAACGCCGCCCGGACGGCGGCATAGTCGAGCTCGACACCGAGCGCCTCGCACAGTGCGTACGCGGCCATGAGCTCCAGGATGTCCGACCCTCCCTCGATGGCAAGGGTGGCCGCTTCGGCGAGCGGGCTGTGGGCACGGCACGCGGCGAAGACGGTCGCGCCGGCCTCCCTGGCGTACCGGGCGGCGGCCACCGTCTCCTTGGTCGTGCCGGTGTAGGAGGCGATGATCACGAGCGAACCGGGCCCGAGGGGACGCGGGCGACCGTAGTTGAGCTCGTCGCTCTGGATCTGGAACACCGGGATGTCGACCATGCGGTGCAACAGGTAGAAGGCGGGGAATGACGCGATCAGCGAGCCACCGGCCCCCACGAGGTAGACGTTCTTCAGACCGTTGCGGACACACTCGTCCACAAACTCTCGAACACTGTCGTAGTAACCGACAGTCTTCTCGAGATTGGCTTCGAGGTCTGCCTCGATCGGCGACAGCGGCAACGTTTCGACGGCCATGACTTGAGTGACTCCTTTTCTGTTCATGCAGACGTAGAGGTACCCGGGCACAACTTTGTACGGCAGGCAACGATCAACCCATCGCGACCCACGCTGGCCGTAGTGCTGGCTTCATGCTCGGATTTGAGCACGTGCTCAATCCCTCTGTTGAGCACGTTCTCACTCGCGCAGGCCAGATGTCAACACCGTTCGCAGATTTGTTTCAAGAACGTGATGTTGCGGGCCCACGATCCTCGGTTATGCTGCCCGTCGTGCAAGCATCTGTCCCCGCCCAGGGAAGCTCGATCTTCGACGTCGCCCGAGAAGCCGGCGTGTCTCGAGCCACCGCGGCTCGCGCCCTCGGCGGCTACGGCTCGGTGAGCGAGGAGGCCCGGCGTCGGGTGGAGGCGGCGGCGGAGAAGCTTGGCTACTCGGTGAACTCCGTGGCCCGCTCGATGGTGACCGGACAGACCATGACGCTGGGCGCATTGATCGCCGACGTCTCGAACCCCTTCTTCGCCCGGGTGATCCGCGGTTTCACAGACGGCGCCCGCAGTGCGGGCTACGACGTCGTCCTGGTCAACACCGACGAGACCGTCGACTCCGAGATCCACGGGCTGAAGGTGCTCACCGAGAAGCGGGTGGACGGCATCCTGGTGGCGCCCGCGAGCGAAGAGGCGAGCGAGCACCTCGCATCCGCGGTCGACCATGGCCAGGCCCTGGTCCAGGTCGACCGGTTCGTGCCCGGTCTCGACACCGATGTCGTTGTGGTCAACAACTACGAGTCCGGCTACCAGGCCGTGAAGCGTGTCATCGAGATCGGGCACACCCGGATCGCGGCGCCACTCCAGCGAACCAGGGGCCATGACGGGCACGCCAATCTCATCTCGTCGATGCTCGAGCGGCACCAGGGCTACCGGGATGCGATGGCCGAAGCCGGGCTGCCCGTGCCGTCGGCCTACACCCCCCCGGCACACGGACGATCCGAGGTACGGATGGCCGTCGCGGGGATGCTCAACAGCGCCGACCGGCCGACAGCGGTCTTCGGGCTTGACGACAGCTTCACCCTGGGCATCATCGACGCCGTGTACGGGTGCGACCTGGTGGTACCCGACCAGGTGTCGATCTTCGGCTTCGACGACACCGAGTGGACGACGGTGGTGCGCCCGCCGTTGTCGGTGATCGCCCAGCCCGCCTACGACCTCGGCACCTGTGCCGCGCAGGCCCTGCTGCACCGCATCCATGCTCCCGACGCCCCCCGCCAGACGCACGTCCTCCCCACCACCTGGATCGAGCGCGGCTCGATTCGCGATCTCACCCGGACGGGCTGAGTCGGCGGGATCGCCGCAGCGATCCCGCCTCCCGGCAGTGCGCTCAGTACTCCATCCGCTTGTAGTACCGGCGGGTGGTCAGCGGATGCCCGGTCAGTGCCTCCACATGCACGCTCAGCCGCTCCAGCACCGTCGCCAGGACGACCGGCGAGACCAGGGCGCGGGTGGTCGCTCCGATTCCGGCCAACTCAAACTCCGCGGTGTCGATGACGAAGAGATCGCCGCCGGTTCCCGGCACGAAAGCCTTCACCCTCTCGGCCAGCGGACGACTCGCGTCCTCGCCGGCGAGCAGCACCACCGCCACGTCCTTCTCCACGAGCTCGAAGGTGCCGTGGAAGAAGTCCGAGGCATGGATCGGGCGCGTCCAGATCCACTGCATCTCCTCCAGGATGCACATCGCGAAGTACCAGGCCTCGTACCAGGCGCCGCCGGCCCCGGTGAACATCAGCGGGCGGTCCCGGCCGACCAGGGCTGCGGCCAACTCCTGGGCCCGCGGCTCGAACTGCTGCTTCGCCGCAACCAGCGCCGACGGCAGCAACGCCAGATCGGTGAGGATCTCGTCCAGCCCGGACAACTCACCGCGCGCCTCCATCAGCGCCAGGGCCAGCACGAGGGTCTGGATCAGGTAGGTCTCGCTGGAGGTGTCGTCTGCCGCCGGAGTGGCAATGTTGATGTCCGACAAGGTGGCCAGCGGCGTTTCGGGCGTGCCGGTGAAGGTCAGCACGTGGGCGCCCCTGGCCTGCGCCGCCTGCATCATCGCGACCGCTTCCTTGGTGGTGCCCGAGACCGAGCAGAGCACGACCAGCGACCGCGGCCCGAGGTTCGCGTTCTCCGTGGCGGCGAGTTCTGCCGCGCGTTCGATGAAGACGGGAAGCGACGAGCGCTGCTGCAGCAGCTTGGCCGCCGGGTAGGTGAGCAACGCGACGCCGCCCGCACTGGCGAAGAAGACGTTGTCGAGTCCGCGGGCGACCTCGGTGGCAGCGGTTCGGCGGATCGCGGCGGACTGAGCGACGGCGAGACGCTGGGTGTCGAGGTGGTGCTGGGGATCGATGTTGAACATGTAGCTCCTCTTGTCAGACAACTCTAGGTGTTGTCCTACCATAGGGCAGGCGTGGGCGTGCGGAAACCCCGCGAATCACCCCGGAATCGATAGAGGGACGAAGGTCAGCTCGTCCGCAGGACGTTGAAGCCGATCAGGTCCCCGCGGTGGTAGTCGCGCGAGTAGAGCATGCGGTCACCGGCCCGGGTGAAGGAGGTCTCCTCGATCAACAGCCAGGGATCGAGACCTTCCAGGTGGTACTTCCCTGCGAGGTCAACGGGGAGCGCGGACGCCGTGATGCGCGCGGCAGAAGTGGCCAGGTGGTGGCCGTGCGCCGCCAGCGCGGCCGTCAGCGACGCCGACCAGTCGCGGTAGCGGATCGGGCCCGGCAGCGCCTCCCGGGGCACGATGTTCTGGGAGAAGACCAGGGGCCGGTCCTCTGAGACCCGCAAACGAGTCAGCGCGATCACTGGAGCACCCGGAGCGAGGTCGAGCAGCTCGGCCGCACGCCCGTCCGCCTGTGTCTCCTGTACATCCAGCACCGCGGTGGTGATCGAGAATCCGAGCGACTCCAGCATCGCGGTCGTGGACTCGTAGCGGGTGACCGGTCGGTCGACGCTCACCGTGCCCATCGGAGAGACGAACCTGCCCCGTCCGCGCACCGAGTAGACCAGCCCGTCCTGCTCGAGAGCCTTCAGCGCTTCCCTGATCGAAGAGCGGGATACTCCGTGGCTGCTGGCCAGCTCCGGCTCCGAGGGCAACTGCGCGCCGGGCGCCAGATCCGTCGTGATCCACTGCCGCAACCGGTCGGACAAGCCCTTCGTCGCGGACTGGCGACCATCCGACTCGTGCACTCCCACCCCTGTCACCGGACCGGCATCACCGCTGAAGCTAGCACGAGGACCGGCGTAGGCGATGGCGAAGCCTGTTGCTCACCCGCGCACCGTCCGAGTTGACTGACCCGCACCCGAGACCCCAGGGCGACCCGGCCATGAATCCGGTCGGTACGAAGAGGCGTCAGGCGCGCGCGCGACGCGATCCGCTCGACGCGAGCTCCTCCCCGAGCAGCTCGAGCGCGGCGTCGATACTGCGCACGGCCTGCGAGGAATCGACGCGCACGAGGGCAAACGCCGCGATGACCAGGCCGGCGACCGTGTCGGCGAGGAGGGAAACCCGCTCTGGCTCCGCGGCGGGTTGGCGCGCAGAGATCCCGCGCGCAAGGGCTGACTGGAGTTCGGCGTGGTAGGCGGCGATGACCCGGGCAGCACGTTCGTCCTGCGCGATCGGAGCCCCGGCACTGTTGACCAGCAGACACCCGTTGCCGGAAGGCAGCGAGTCCGGCCTGAGGAAGGCATCGCGAAGGCCCACGAGGTAGGTGAGAACGGCGTCCGCGGGGACCGTGGCCGCGGTCAAGGGCGCCAGACGCGGACGAACGATCTCGTCGAGGTAGCTCTGGACGGCCGCGTCGTACAGGCCGCGCTTGGAGCCGAAGGTGTTGTAGAGGCTCGAGCGACTCAGCCCCGTGGCGCGCTCCAGATCAGGAACGGAGGTGTTGTCGTAGCCAGACGCCCAGAACAGCGTGCGGGCAGCACGAATGACGGAGTCGTGGTCGAAGCTCGGCGTGCGGGCCATGCGCTCAGCCTCTTTCTGGAACGGCCTGTCCAGTATATTCTGGAAAGACCGTTACAGAATTGGCCGCCCGCGAAGGAGACCCGTCATGCTGATTGCAGCGCTTGCGCTTGCTGGCGTCGCGGCACTGATCCACATCTACATCTTCTACATGGAGTCGGTCGCCTGGACCGGCGAGAGGGCGCGCAGGACCTTCGGCACCAGCCCTGGGGAGGCGCAGGCGACGAGGGCGCTCGCGTTCAACCAGGGCTTCTACAACCTGTTCCTCGCAACCATGGCGGTTGCGGGAATCATCGCCTTCGGGTCAGGGGCCGCGACGGTTGGCGCGACGCTCCTGTTCGCCAGCAGCGGCTCGATGGCTGCTGCCGCGCTCGTGCTGCTGGTGTCGAGCCCCGACAAGCGGGCCGCGGCGCTCAAGCAGGGCATCGTCCCGCTCCTGAGCCTGATCATCCTCGCGCTCAGCCTCATGCCCTGAGACTCTCGGCCCTCTCACCCTCCCCATCCGCCAGCGATCCACCAGGAGACATCACACCCATGTCCGCGACCACCAGCACGCAGATTCAGCTCGCCGCCCGCCCCGTCGGGTGGCCGACCCACGACGACTTCCGGATGATCACCGTCCCTCTCGGCGATCTCGAGTCCGGACAGGTCCGGGTGCGCAACGAGTTCGTGTCGGTCGATCCGTACATGCGCGGACGGATGAACGACACCCGGAGCTACGTCGCGCCGTACGGCCTCGGCGAGACGATCACCGGTGGCGCGATCGGCCGGGTCGTGGCCACCACCGTGGAGGCTCTCCCTGTGGGCACCGCAGTGCTGCACCAGCACGGGTGGAGCGACACGGTGCAGGCCGACGCCGCAACCTTCCGCGCCATCCCGGACGTCCCCGGCATCCCCCTGTCACTACATCTGCACCTCCTCGGAATGACCGGGCTGACCGGCTATGTCGGGCTGACCGCGATCGCCGGTCTCACGCCCGGCGAGAAGGTGTTCGTCTCGGGCGCCGCCGGTGCCGTAGGTACGGCCGTCGGGCAGATCGCAAGGCTTCTCGGCGCAGGACAGGTGATCGGTTCGGCCGGATCGCCGGAGAAGGTGGCCCTGCTCACCGCGAAGTACGGGTACGACGCGGCCTTCAACTACAAGGACGGACCGGTACGTGACCAACTCGCCGCCCTGGCGACCGACGGGATCGACGTGTACTTCGACAATGTCGGCGGGGACCACCTCGAGGCTGCCCTCGATGTCTTCAACGACGGCGGCAGGGCGGCTCTGTGCGGGGCGATCACCAGCTACAACACCACCGGGCCCACCCCCGGACCCGACAATCTCGAGAACATCATCACCCGAGGGCTCACCCTGCGGGGATTCACCCTCGGTCACCATCTCCAGCTCGCGCCCGAGTTCCGGGAGTGGATCACGCCCTGGTTCCTCGCCGGGAAGATCGCCTACGACGAGACGATCGTGGACGGGATCGAGCACACCGTCGACGCGCTACTCGCCATGATGCGCGGCGCGAACACCGGAAAGATGCTCGTACGCGTCGAACCCGATACCGGTGAAGCATGAGTTGCCCCGCCTCCTGGGGGCGTTCCCCAGATCCGCGAGATCACCGGTACTGGAGCGTGCCTCCATCGGCGAGTGCGAGGGTCAGTTGTCCGCCCTCCAAGGTGAACGCAGAGACGTTCTCCAGGCCGGTGATGTAGAGGCCGCCGTAGGAGCCCTCCTCGCAGGCGATGATCGTTGCCGGCCCCGGGGACAGGCTCATGGTTCCGCCAGCACCGGTGAGGTCTGCTGTGGCGTGGGTGCCGGCGACGGTGTTGCAGTCAGCCCGCGCGGTGAAGCTCCCGTCAGCGCGGAACTCGATCGTGTAGGCGTCCCGTTTGTCCTGCGGCACCTGACCCTGGAACGGGGGCGCCACGAGGGTGAACGCGTCGAGTCGCCAGGTGTGGCCGGTGATGTCCGGGCCGACCGGCGGAGTGGGAGTTACCGTCGGAGTCGGAGTCGGAGTCGGCGAGGGCGTCGGGCGCACGGTCGGACTGGCGGTCGTCGGGCTCGGCCGGGGAGTCGTCGCGGTGGGCGTCGCCGTGTGGGTGACCGTCCGCGTGACGGTCGGGACCGGGGTCGGCGTCGGCATCGGCGTCTGCGTTGGCGAAGCGTCCGGGGATTCCGCTTCGGTGACTGAGGGGCTGGCGGGCGCCACCGAGGTGTACTCGAGCCGTCCGCCGTCAGCCAGGGTGAGGCTCAGCCCGGTTGAGGCGACGTTCCAGGTCCGCACCTGGCCCAACAGGCCGGCGTAGAGGACGTCGAAGGAGCCCGCGCCGCACAGCGCCATCGTCATCGGTCCCGGCGTTATGGTGAGCCGGTCCGACCCGCGGGCCTCCCACCCACCGCCGAGCTGGTTGCAGTCAGCCCGGGCGCCGAAGGAGCCGTCCACCTCGAGTCGGATCGTGTACCGGTCGTGCGCCTGGGGAGGCAGTGTCCATTCCCAGGCAGGCGTCCGTTCCCCGCCAGAGACCAGGTACCAGGTGGTGCCGGTCAGGGCGTCAGTTCCGCTGGCTGCGCACGCCGTCAGAAGCGGCGTTGCGCAACCGACCAGCAGTGCGATCGCCACCAGAAGACGGCTTCGGATTCGTCGGGACCGCGCTGCGTCGGCGTCATATTGTGCTGGCGGCATTGCCTGCTCCTTCTCTCGCGTCCTGGACTCCGGCTTCCGGTCCTGCACGTCGCTGATCGGCAGCGCCTCGGCGAGCGCCGGGTGCTGCGTGATGATCACCGTGCTCGCGGACCTTCGTGCCCGCGCTGGTCTCCCGGGTCATCCCAGCTCCGATCCTGAACCCGGGGACGCAGCGTGATCTGCGACCTCACCGGCGCCACCAGCATCCCCGCGGCGCAGGTCGGGTGCATCACCCACTCCGGGTGATCTTCCGGGCCACGAGCCACGCGTCGATCAGGGAGCTGCTGGCTCTGTGCGGCCGAAGGCACCCATCAGTTCGTCCAGCCGGGCGCGCGCCCAGTCGTACTGCGCGGGAGTCTCGTGTCCGCGGTAGTGGGTCTCGATGATCATGATCAGGATCAGGTACAGCGTGTAGAGCCGGCGGCGGCCACGCTCTTCCCCGGTCAGCGGTGCCAGCCCGTAGCCGCGGACGAACGCCGACGGATCGCCCGTGGCCGGCAGGTCGATCCCGACGAACCCGGCCTCCATCAGCGGGTCGCCCCAGAATGCCCGCTCGTGGTCGATGACGGCCACGATCCGCCCGCCGCGCACCATGGTGTTGCTGCTCCAGAGGTCCCACTCGACGAACCGCGGCTCGGTGACCGCGTCCAGCAGCGGGAGGTGGTCGGCGATCACCTCCCGCACCGAGCCGTAGTCCCGCCCCAGGTCCAGCCCGCCGCGCTCTCCGTCCATGAGCACGTCCTCGATCATGGTCTCGAACGCCCCCCGCCAGGTCTGCGACCCCGGCCCGGCGAGGCGGCCGAAATGCGGCCCCACGACCGCGTTGAGTTCGGCGTTCACGGCGCCGAGCTGCTCGCTCAACGAGTCCGCCTCCTCCGGCGTGAGCTTGCCGTCCTCGGCGAGGATCCCGAAGTTGTCCGCCTCGACGAACGGCATGAAGAACCAGGGGGCGTCGCACAGGTCACAGGCGTCGTCGAAGTGTTCGACCGCGGGAACCGGAACCCGGGTGCGGGCACGGACGAGTTCGACGGCAGCGACCTCGTTGCGCATCATGTCCTGCTCGTAGGTCATCACGCTGGCGCCGGTCGGCGGGGCGATCTTCAGCACGACCCGGCGTCCGTCCCGCAGCCTGATCCGGTAGGCGACGTTGAACCAGCCGTGGCCGAGCTCTTCGGCGAAGTCGTCGGCTTCGACCACCTGGTCGGGACCATAGGCGCGGGCGACCACGCGGCGCAGGGTGTCGAGCGACTGACGGTTCTTGGTGATGCTCTCCATCGCTCCTGCCTTCCCGGCGACGGTGTCGTGTAGGTGGATCACGCGGATGGGCATCGACCCCCGACTTGCTTACTTGATCGGTCAAGATTAGCATTCTCTGTATCGATTAAGAAAGGTCTTTGGATGGCACGGACGAGTGCTGCGCCCGTAACGATGAAGACCCTCGCCGACCACGTCGGTGTCTCGATCGCGACCATCTCGAACGCCTTCAGCCGGCCTGACCAGCTCTCGAAGCACCTCCGCGACCAGATCCTTTCGGCGGCCGAGGAGTTGGGCTACGCCGGGCCCAGCGTCGCTGGCCGGGCCCTCCGTTCGGGCCGCTCCGACGTATGCGGGCTCCTGTTCAACGGTGAACTGTCCCAGGCGTTCTCGGACCCGTACCTGGTGATCTTCCTGTCCGGCCTGAGCGAGTCGCTGGAGGAGTTCGGGGCGTCGGTCCTGCTCCTCCGGGCAGCCCCGGGCCCAGCATTGCAGCGTGCGCCGATCGACGCGCTCGTGGCCAGCTCCACCGCCACCGACCGGGACGACTTCGACGTGCTGCGCCGACGCGGCGTGCGGATCGTCAACACCGGGCAGGCGCACGCGGGTGACTGGGTCGGCATCAACGACCAGGGAGCTGCCCGGCTGATCGCCAGGCACCTGACCCGGCTCGGCCATCAGGAGATCGCGGTTGTCACGCCCGGCGAACAGGGCCGGTTCGGCGAATGGTCCTACTCACCCCAGCGACCCCTGCCCGGCATGCCCGAGGCCACCTACGAAGGCCAGCGCCTGCGAGGGTTGTGGAACGAGTTCGGCCAGAAGGCGCTTCGCGTCGTGGCTGCGGGCGGCAACACCAGGGAGGCCGGTCGCCGGGCAGCAGCACAGGCACTCGATGTCCAGCACCGGCCCACCGCGATCGTCGCGCTCAGTGACGTCCTCGCCTTCGGTGTCATCGATGCAGCCCGGACTCGGGGGCTCGAACCCGGGCGCGACCTCTCCATCACGGGTTTCGACGACGTTCCTGAGGCGGACTTCCTCGGCCTGACGACCATCCACCAGCCCATCGCGGAGAAGGGCCGCCTCGCCGGACTCCTCGCCATGGATCCGGACTATCCCGACCGCCAGATCAGCATGCCCGTCGAACTCGTGGTCCGGTCCAGCACCGGCCCGGCAACCACACCGTCACGCCACAAGGAAGCGCAATGACCATCCCCCTCAGCCAGCTGATCGAAACCGCCGAGGCAGTCGACCCCGGGCACACCCTGCGCGAGGCGAGCGCACGCGCGATCCGCTCCGCGGCTCTGCGCGGCCTGCATGTCGCCGAAAGGCTCGACCCCACGCCCCGTCCGGCCTGACCGCACCGCCGACAGAGCGGCCCACCCGGTGGCGGACGCGGCCCCGGAGCCGCGTCCGCGCCACCGAGCCTGAGGAGCTCCCCTTGCCCCGCATCCTGTTCATTGACGTCGACGGAACACTCGTCGACTACCACAACCGTCTCCCCGGGTCGGCGGTGGCCGCCGTCCGCGCCGCCCGGTCGGCCGGTCACCGCGTGTATCTGTGCACCGGGCGGAGTCGGGCCGAGGTTTCGCCCGACCTCTGGGACGTCGGAGTCGACGGCTTGGTCGGCGGGAACGGCAGCTACGTAGAGGATGCGGGCCAGGTCGTCCTTCATCAGACCCTCAGCGCAGGCCAGTGCCGCGCCATCGTCGACTGGCTGCACTCCCGCGGGCTCGAGTTCTACCTCGAGACCAACGACGGCCTGTTCGCCAGCGAGCGGTTCGAGGAAGCCTCCGCCCCCCTCCTGGCTCGCTACCCGGCACGGAACGGCGAGCCCGCTCCGACCACGTCCAGCGCCGTCTTCCACGGCATGACGTTCGGCGGTCCGCTCCACCGCGCCGACGTCAACAAGGTCAGCTACATCCTGACCTCGCGTTCGGATCACCTCGCCGCGATGGAGGCCTTCCCCGACCTGCAGCACGGCACCTGGGGCGGCCGCGACACCGACGCGCTGTTCGGTGACGTCGGGCCCGCCGGAATCACCAAGGCGGGCGCGGTGGAGGCCCTCCTCGAGCACCTCGACGCGGACCGCAAGGACACGATTGCCTTCGGCGACGCCGCGGTCGACATCCCGATGTTCCAGGCCTGCGCCGTCGGGGTGGCGATGGGCAATGCCAGCGACGACCTCAAGACAGTGGCCACCCACCTCACCACCGACGTAGAGAACGATCGCCTGGCACACGCGTTCGCCCAGTTGCATCTCTTTCCCGAATAGCCACTCGGGCACGCACGACCGCTCCGACACTGCCCCACGAAAGGCCGCCCACCTGCCATGTACGCGCTCCTCCTGGCGATCATCTACATCGCGTTCATCAGCCTCGGGCTGCCCGACTCCCTCATCGGGGCCGGCTGGCCGGTCATGCACTCCGACCTCGGCGTCCCCGTGGCCTACGCCGGCATCGTGACCATGATCATCGCCGGTGGCACCATCCTGTCCAGCCTCGCCTCGGAGCGGGTCACCCGCCGGTTCGGTGCCGGCGCCGTCACCGCGGTCAGCGTGGGGCTCACCGCGGCGGCGCTGATCGGCTTCTCCGCGTCCGGCTCATTCTGGCTCTTGTGCCTGTGGGCCATCCCCTATGGGCTGGGAGCAGGAGCGGTCGACGCCGCGCTCAACAACTATGTGGCCCTGCACTATGCCGCGCGACACATGAACTGGCTCCACAGCTTCTGGGGGGTCGGTGCGTCGATCAGCCCGTTCATCATGAGCTACGCCCTCACCTCGGGTCTCGGCTGGACCAGCGCGTACCGCACCGTCGGCCTGATCCAGGCAGCCCTCACGTTCGCGCTGATGCTGAGCTTGCCGCTGTGGGGGAAGGTCAACCCGCTGCGTCCACCCGCGCACGCTGCTGGCCGCGAAGAAGGACACGATGACGCGCACCCAACGGCGGGCAGGGGTTCTGCCCACGTCCCGCTCTCACAGGCGCTCCGAATTCCGGGCGTCGTCCTGATCCTGGTCGCCTTCTTTGCCTACTGCGCTCTGGAGAGCACCGCCATCCTGTGGAGCGCGACGTACCTGGTCACCGACCGCGGAGTCGCCCCGGCCACCGCGGCGGCGTTCGCCTCGCTGTTCCTGCTGGGCATCACCGGCGGACGATTCCTGGCCGGCTTCTTCGCCGACCGGGTCGGCGACCGGCAACTGATCCGGGGCGGCTTCGTGGTGGTCGGACTCGGCGTCGCGATGCTGGCCCTCCCTCTCGACACCGACGTGCTGGCACTGGTCGGGCTCGTGGTCGCTGGCCTCGGTTCCGCACCGATCTACCCCGCGATCATCCACTCCACCCCGGTCAGCTTCGGCCGCCACAACTCGCAAGCCATCATCGGCATCCAGATGGCTGCCGCCTACACCGGCTCCACCCTCGCGCCTCCCCTGTTCGGCACCGTCTCAACCTGGACCGGGATGTCTCTGCTCCCCTGGTTCCTCGCCGCGCTGGTCGCGCTCGGCCTACTCATGTCCGAGCGACTCAACCGACTCGTTGCTCAGCGCACCAGGAGTTGAGCCTTCCTCGGGAGCGCGCCCCAACTGAACCGCACCAGTCAGCGGGCGGTAAGGAGTTCCTTGACCTGGCCGGCGGTGGGTACGCGGCCGGAGAGCACGACCTCGTCGTCGACGACCAGGCCCGGCGTCCGCATGATGCCGTAGGAGGCGATGTCGGCGTAGTCGGTGACCTTCTCGAAGGTGGCTTCGAGGCCGAGTTCTTCGACGGCCTGCCGAGCGGCCTTCTCCAGGTTCTGGCAGTTGGCGCAGCCGGAGCCGAGGATCTTGATGTTCATTGTGGTTTCCTTCTTCAGTGGGTTACAGGACAGCGTTGAACAGGTAGCCGACGGCGATGATCCCGATGGCAGTGATACCGGCGAAGGTCGCGATCAGCCTGGGCTTGAGGACGCGGCGGAGCAGGATCATCTCGGGCAGGCTGAGCGCGACGGTGGCCATCATGAACGCGAGCAGGGTGCCCATCGGCATGCCCTTCGCGTAGAGCGCGTCGACCAGCGGCAGGATGCCGGCCGCGTTGGAGTACAGGGGGACGCCGAGCAGGACGGCGATCAGGACGGCGAAGGGGTTGTCGGCGCCGGCGTAGGTGGCGAAGAAGTCCTCGGGGGCCCAGCCGTGGATGGCGGCGCCGAGGCCGATGCCGACCAGCAGGTACGGCCAGATCTTGCGCAGGATGGCGCCGACCTCTTCGATTCCCATCTGGATCCGGTCGTCCCAGGTGAGCCCGGCGGTGGAGTCGATCACCTGCCCGCGCAGCCGGGTCTCGAACACGAACGGCTCAACCCAGCCCTCGAGCTTCAACCGGCCGATCACGAATCCGGCGAGGATCGCGATCACCAACCCGGCCGCGACATACAGCAGGGTCGGGCCGATCCCGAACAGGCCGAGCAGCAGCGCGATCGCGACCTCGTTCACCAGCGGGCTGGCGATCAGGAAGCTCATCGTCACCCCGAGCGGGATACCCGAGGCCACGAACCCGATGAACGCCGGCACCGCACTGCACGAGCAGAACGGCGTCACCACCCCGAGCGAGGCGGCCAGCACGTTGCCGACCCCTTCACGCTTGCCGCCCAACAGGGCACGGGTCCGTTCCACACTCATGAAAGAGCGCGCCACAGTGACCAGGAAGATGATCCCGGCCAGAAGCAGGACGATCTTCACACTGTCGAAGAAGAAGAAGTGCACCCCGCTACCCAGCCGCGAAGCCAGGTCCAGCCCGAACACCGATCCGATCAGCCAATCCCAGAACGGCTCGTTCACCAGGTACAGCGCCCACCACAACACGGCGGCGAGCGCCAGCCCACCCCACCGCCGCAACGACGCGCGCCGGGTCCCGACCTCGGTCGTGGCGGTCATCGAACCACCGACAGCTGCCGCGACACCCGCGCCGGGTCCGGCAGAGCGGCATGCATCCGTTCCAGCGCCCCCTCGACCAGGGAGTAGTCGATCCACCGGCCCCGCCGGGTGCCCTCAATGAGGCCCGCCTCGCGCAGCACCTTCAAGTGATAACTGAGCAGGTTCGCCGGGATCGGCGGCTCGGGCTGCAGATTGCAGACACACCGTGTCCGGCCGACCAACTCGTGAAGCAGCTGCAGTCGGATCGGATCGGCCACCGCGGAGAGCAGCGCGGCCGCGTCCTTCAACTGTTCAGCCGAGTTTGCATCAACCATGTTTGAATAGTCGTCTCTTCGTGATCCGGTGTCAAGTCAGCCGAGCAGGGCGAACACCCGCTGGAGCGCGAGCAGGACCAAGGCGACCGCGAAGATCCTGGTCAGCGTCAGGCTCTTCACCCTTTTCGCCATGAAGCTGGCGCCCCATTGCGCGCCGGCGACCGCGGCGATCGTGGTCATCGCCAGCAGGGTCCAGTCGAAGCGGGCCTCGGGGAGGTGGGCGAGAAACGCGGAGAACGAGGGCAGCGTGACCACAACACTGTTGGTCGCAGCAGCGGTGCGGGCTGCGAAGCCGAGCAGGACGAGGGTCGGCATCATCAGAAAACCCGGCCCGACCCCGAGCAGGCCGGCGAACACGGCGATGCCCGAACTTGCCCCGGCTGCCTTCCAGCGCGTGGTGTCGGTCACCGTGGAGGGCAGGGAGTCGTCCTGCTTCGGCGGGAAGGCCATCCGCCAGGCCAGGAACAGCAGGACCGCGATGTACAACCACCACAACACCACCGTGGAGGTGAACTGCAGCAGCCACACCCCCAGCGGGGCTGCCACCGTGGTCACGACGAGCAGAGGGATGGCCGTGCGCCAGTCGATCATCTTCTTCCGGGCGAACGCGACAGCACTCGAGATGGCAGTCACCCCGTTGAGCCACAACGACAACGGCATGATCTCGTTCTTCAGATCGAGGCCGAACATGGCCAGCACCGGGGTTGCGATGAACGCCACACCCAGCCCCATCATCCCGGAAAGGAACGACAACCCGAACAACACCACCGACAGCACCACGTACAGCGTCCAGCCGTCCATCGGTTGCTCCAATCGTCATTGAATCAATGCCGCTTGAATGATAGGGCCTGTCGAGCCGACCGGGCACCCGGGTCGGCCGAGTTGCTGACCGGGGCGTTCGCGGCGTGTTTGACGAAGAACATCACGTTCCAGCACGTTGAGGGGTTTCACCTACGACGCCGCTGACGTCAGCGTGACCGTTCGCCGTCAGGACAGCCCACCGCGCTTTGTCGAACTCACTTGCGACGTGAGGATCGCCACCGGGGAACCCGACCGTCGCGTCCAGCTCCTCCACCGCAAACACCACGTGTCCGGGTCGAGCGAGGGTATGACCTCGACGACCGCTGCTCAGGCGGCGGGCAGCAATTCGCTGAGGAGGCCCTCGACGCGGCGACGGATCTCGTCGCGGATCGGACGAACGGCTTCGATGCCCTGGCCGGCGGGATCGTCGAGCACCCAGTCCTCGTACCGCTTGCCGGGGTAGAAGGGGCAGGTGTCGCCACAGCCCATCGTGATCACCACGTCGGAGAGCTGGACGGCGTCGGTGGTCAGCACCTTCGGCTGCTCTGCGGCGATGTCGATGCCCTCCTCCGCCATGGCCTGCACCGCGGCGGGGTTGATCGAGTCCGCGGGGGCAGAGCCCGCCGAACGCACCTCGACCCGGTCACCGCCGAGATGGCGCAGGTAGCCGGCGGCCATTTGGGAACGGCCCGCGTTGTGGATGCACACGAACAGGACGGAAGGTTTGCTCATCGGGGCTCCTCACTTGCCTGCACCCGGGACTTGACGGACCGGATAGCTCAGCTACTATTGACTCAATAGTCGTGGAGGTGATTGCGGATGTCAAGCGACCTTGAATCCCGCGCACAAGCCTATGCCGCCCTGGGAGAACCGTCCCGGCTGGCGATCATCGACCTGCTCGCCGACGCCGATCTCGCCTCCGGAGAACTGGCCGCAAGGCTGGGACTCCCGACCAACCTGATGGCCCACCACCTGCAGGTGCTGGAACAGGCCGGTCTGATCAGCCGGCGCCGCTCCGAGGGAGACGCCCGCCGTAGCTACGTACGGCGCACCCCGGCCTGCGACCGCCTTCTCGGCGCCACGCCTGTGCCGCGTCCGCGGACGGTGGCGTTCGTGTGCTCGCAGAACTCGGCCCGCTCGCAACTCGCCGAGGCCTATTGGCGCACGGTCAGCGATATCCCGGTCATCTCGGGCGGCACCCACCCCGCCGACCGGATCCATCCCCGCGCGCTCAGCGTGGGACGCCGGCACGGCCTCGACCTCTCCCGGGCCCGACCGAAGCTCGTCAGTGAGGTGCTGACCGGTGATGAACTCGTGATCGCCGTGTGCGACCAGGCCTACGAGGACTTCCACGCCCCCTCAGCACACTGGTCAGTTCCGGATCCGGCCCGCAGCGGCGACGCCAGCGCGTTCGAGGCCGCCTACACCGACCTCGCCGACCGAATCAACCAGCTCACCACCCGCTTCGAAGGAGAACCGGCATGACCCTTCACCCCGTCTCCGAACGCTCCTGGGAGAGCCTGCACCCCGAGCAGAAGCTCGCCCTCACACAAGCTGCCACCCGCCTCGGCCGGGACTTCAGCGGCCTGTACGGCGCCGAGACGATCGAACGCTTCCTGGCCAGTTCCTTCGACCAGTTCTCCGGCCGCGCGACCGTCACCCGATTCCTGCCCCTGCTCGCCGAGCGCTTCGCCCACCAGCGCCTCGACGCCCTCGCCCGGGTCGAAGGCCTGCATGACGACGGCAAACCCGTCGTGCTGTTCCTGTGCACCCACAACGCCGGGCGTTCGCAGATGGCGCTCGGCTTCTTCCATGCCCTCACCGGCGACACAGCCGTCGCCTGGTCCGGCGGCTCCGAACCCGGCCTCGAAGTCAACCCCCTCGCCGTCCAGGCCATGGCCGAACGCGGCATCGACATCTCCGGGGAATTCCCCAAGCCCTGGACCGACGAGACCGTCCGTGCCGCCGACGTCGTGGTCACGATGGGCTGTGGGGACGCCTGCCCGATCTTCCCCGGCAAACGCTACGAGAACTGGGACGTCGACGATCCCCACGAACAAGACCTCGACACGGTCCGCCGTGTCCGTGACGACATCGAACGCCAGGTTCGCACCCTGATGGCATCGCTGGCCCTCTGATCCATCACCGTGGCCGATGTGCTGCGACCAGCCGCACACCTCCCGCGGGCCGATACCCCTTCAGGTATGCCGTTCCGCACCATTCTCGCGGGCATACGCGGGGCAGCGTGGGGCACGAAGAGCCCCGATGGCACCTCCTGGGCACACCTGAAGAGCCACATCGGTCCGAAACCGCTAGTCAGATGCCGTTTGCCCGCGTCAGGGGCACATAACCAACAAGTGTGCGAGAGAGGAGTTGATCCTCCTCTGGGGCGCGAGCAAGGTCACTCCGAGATCGCTGCACCTATCGTTGAGCCGGCGCCGCGCTCAGGCCGATTCGAGCTCGACAAGGTTGATGAAGGTGCTGTTCAACCGCGCTGTCCCGGCCGCCCCGCCATTGACTCCAGATACGACCCGTCCGGCGATCACCTTGCCGATCTGTTCGGGGTCAGGGGCGACCGTGGAGAGCGGCGGATCGGCGTGGGCACCCCGGGAAAGGTTGTCGACCCCGGCTACGCCCTCCGACGCAACTGACAGCGTGGCCCGGGGGGTTCTGTCAGGGTCTCCCACGGCGGCGGTTCATCCGGTTACATCACTACTGTCGCCGCTGGGGAAGCCCGCCAGCGGAAGAACCCACCACATCCCAGGGAGACAAGAGGAACACCATGCGAGCAGTGCAGTTGTACGGGGCCCGCGACGTGCGGGTCGTCGAAATGCCGATGCCGACGATCCGTGAGGACGGTGACGCGATCATCCAGCTGGCCGCCGCGTGCGTGTGCGGTTCCGACCTGTGGGCCTACCGCGGGATCGACCCGATCAGCGACCCGATCACGGTCGGGCACGAGTACTGCGGCACCGTGGTCGAGGTCGGGCCCGGCGTCACCAGTGTGAAGCCCGGCGATTTCGTGGTCGGCTCGTTCTTCGCCTCCTGCGGGGTATGCGAGATCTGCCGGTCCGGCTACCCCAGCGGCTGCATCCACCGTGTCGGCATGGGTGGGGAGAACTGCCAGGCCGAGTACGTCCGCGTCCCGATGGCCGACGGCACCCTGGTCGCCACCCCCGGCCAGCCCGAACCCGACCTGATCCCGCACCTGCTCGCCGCCTCCGACGTGCTCGGCACCGGCTGGTTCGCCGCCAAAGCCGCCGAAGTCGGACCCGGCAAGACCGTCGCCGTGATCGGCGACGGCGCCGTCGGGCTGCTCGCCGTCCTCGCCGCCAAGGAGTTGGGTGCGGAGCGGATCATCGCGATGAGCCGCCACGCCGACCGGCAGAAGCTCGCCCTCGAGTTCGGCGCCACCGACATCGTCACCGAACGCGGCGACGAAGGCGTCGCGAAGATCAAGGCGATGACCGACGGACTCGGCGTCCACTCCGCCCTCGAGGCCGTCGGGACGCAGGAGTCGATGATGCAGGCCATCCGGTCCACCCGCCGCGGCGGCCACGTCGGCTACGTCGGCGTCTCCCATGACGTCAACCTGCCCGGCCTCGAGCTGTTCTTCAGCCACGTCCACCTGCACGGCGGCCCCGCCCCCGTCCGCTCATACCTGCCCGACCTGATCCAGCGGATCACCGCCCGCCAGATCAGCCCCGGCAAGGTGTTCGATCTCGAACTCCCCTTCGACCAGGCCGCCGACGCCTACGCCGCCATGGACGAGCGCCGCGCGATCAAGGCGCTTCTGCAGTTCTGAACCGGCTTCCCGAGGGCTTGGCCGAGTGGGTCCCTGCCAGCCGGCACGGTGGGGGGTACTGCCAGAGCTACCCCTGACAGGGCCTCTCGGGTCGGGTCGGACCGCGGTCTACTGGATGTGCTGCGGTGCGTCATGTCCGTGGCAGTCCCACTTTCCAGAGAAGGACCAACCGATGTCGGATTCCACCGGGCAGACACCCATGCAGAAGATGATGGGCGACTTCGCCCCGACCTTCGTCGCCCTCACCGATGACGTGCTGTTCGGCCAGGTGTGGTCGCGGCCCGAACTCTCACCGCGCGACCGCAGCCTGGTCACGATCTCGAGCCTGGTTTCGGCCGGCAACATCGAGCAGCTCAACGCGCACATCCCGATGGGCCTCGCGAACGGCCTGACCCAGGACGAGATCATCGAGGCGATCACCCACGTCGCGTTCTACGCCGGCTGGCCGCGCGCCGTCTCGGCCCTCACCCTCGCCCAGCAACTGCTGGCCAAGTAGCCAAGGACACCCGACATGAACATCGAGCCCGCCCGACCGACCGCCAAGAACCCGCCCGAGCAGTTCGCCGGCGACGCCTGGGTCGACCTGATCGCCGCACCGCACGGCCCCGAGCAGCGCGCCATGATCGTCAAGGTCCGCTTCGCACCCGGCACGCGCACCGCGTGGCACTCCCACGCCCGCGGCCAGTACTGCCACGTCACCGACGGTATCGCCCTGTTCGGCGACCGCGACGGCAACGTGTACGAGGTGCACCCCGGCCAGACCCTGTACACCCCGCCCGGCCAGGAGCACTGGCACGCCGCCCCGCCCGACACCTTCATGGAGCACATCGCCCTGCTCGAGGCCGGCGAGGACCCCGCCACCACCACCAACTGGGGCGAGCACATCACCGACGAGGAGTACGGCCGCCGTTGAGCGGCCGACCGCACACTCACCTGACCCCCTTCCAAGCGAAAGAAGAAGCAACACCGTGAACGACACCTACACCCTTGCCAACGGCGTAACCATCCCCGCCCTCGGCCTCGGCACCTGGTTCATCGACGACGCCGACGCCGCGCAGGCGGTCCGCGACGCCGTCGCGGCCGGCTACCGCAACATCGACACCGCGCAGGCCTACGGCAACGAGCGTGGCGTCGGCGAGGGCGTCCGCACCAGCGGCGTCCCCCGCGAGGAGATCTTCGTCGCCAGCAAGCTCGCCGCCGAGATCAAGAACTACGAGGACGCCGTCGCCGCCATCGACGCGTCCCTGGAGACCATGGGCCTGGACCACCTCGACCTGATGCTCATCCACAGCCCGCAGCCGTGGCAGGACTTCCGCGGCGGCGACTACGCCGAGGGCAACCGCGAAGCGTGGCGCGCACTCGAGGACGCCTACTCCGCCGGCAAGCTGCGCGCCATCGGCGTCTCCAACTTCCTACAGGCCGACCTGGAGAACATCCTCGACGGCTGCCGCGTCGCGCCGCAGGTCAACCAGCTGCTCGTCCACGTCGGCAACACCCCCGCCGAACTGATCGCCTTCTGCGAGAGCAGGAACATCCTCGTCGAGGCCTACTCCCCGATCGCCCACGGCGAGATGCTGAAGAACCAGGAGATGGCGACGGTGGCCGAGAAGTACGGCGTCACCATCCCCCAGCTCTGCATCCGCTACACCATCCAGCTCGGCACGGTCTCGCTACCGAAGACCGCGAACCCCGACCACATGCGCAGCAACGCCGACGTCGACTTCCCCATCAGCGACGACGACATGAACACGCTCCGCGGCCTGCAGATGCGCGACTACGGCGAGAGCAGCTTCTTCCCCGTCTACAGCGGCAAGTGACGCCCGCGCACGCCACAGAGACACCACGGTCCTCGACAGAGAACCACGCAGCTACCCTCAGCGGGGCAGCATGCCCACCGTCGCACCCCCTGTTGACGTCACACACGCCGATCGAGAATCTCCGTTCCCGACGGCCTCGGGTTGCGGGCGAGCGGGATGACGATGAGTGTGGCGAGCAGCGCCAGCCCCACATAACCGGACATGAGCTGGACCAGCGTCAGGAACCCGCTGAGCTGCCCCGCGACGAGGCTGGCGCCGGCGGCGCCGCTGTAGCTGATCAGGAAGATCACGGCGAAGATCGGCGCCCGCTCTGCTGGATCGCTGCCGTGCAGCAGGCCGCGGACCGAGCTGCTCATCGCCACCCCCTGCCCCGTGCCGGCGATCATGCTGGCCACGATGAACACCGGCAGCGAGTCGGTCAGGACGCCCGTGAGTAGCCCGGCGGCACCGGTGAGGAAGATGCCCATGCCGAGGCGTTGGGCGCCGGCAACCGTGAACCGGCCGCTGATCGGGGCGCCGAGCACGTTGGGCGCCATGTAGGAGCAGAACACCAGCCCGAAGACCAGCGCGCTGCTGGTGTGGAGCTGGTCCGCGACCAGGGCGGGCACGAACGCCTGGTAGAACGCGCCCATCGCCCAGGTGGCGACGAACACCGACGCGGCGACCGGCAGCAGCGGCAGCGCGCGGGCCGGGAGGTGCACCCGGGGACGCAGGGAGCGCCACGCACCCGGGTTGGGCGGCACGGTCTCGGCGCTGCGTGCGATCATGGCAGCGGAGATCACCAGCAACACCAGCGCGGCGACGTAGGCCAGGTGGGTGGGCCACGGGGCGTGCTCGACGAGGGCGCCGGAGCCGATCGCTCCGATGGCGAGGCCCAGGTTCGGGGCCTGGCTGGACGCGACCGAGGCTAGCCACAAGGGACTGACTGGTGCTGCGTCCACGATGTACGCGGTGAGGCTGCTGGACGCCAGCCCGGCGCCGATCCCCATCAGGAACCGTCCGGCGAGCAGGCTGGCCAGGCCGGTCACGTTGAGCAGCACCAGACAGCCGACCCCCAGCAGGGCGAGCGTGGCCAGCGAGGCCGGTTTGCGTCCCACATGGCTGGCCAGCCGGCCCAGGAACAACAGCGAGCCGATCGTGCCGACGAAATAGGACACGACCGCCAGGGAGATGTCGGCGTTGGTGAACCCGAAGCCGGACCGGTAGCTGTTGAACAGCGGCACCGGCACGGCCGAGGTCGCGAAGGTGACCACCAGGGCCAGGGTCGCCGCGGCAAACGCGAGCCGCTCACCCGCGCTCCGCGGGCCAGTGGCCGCACCGGTGGGCGCGCCCGTCACGCGCGGTCACTCCGCATGACTTCCCTGGGTTCGGCGCATCGCCTGCGCGGCGGGGCGGGCGGCCCAGGTTTGGGAGGCGGCCCAGCTGCCGAGCAGCCGAAGGGCCTCGGCCGAGGGGCTGCCTGGTTCGGCCGTGTAGATCAGGAACTGCAGACCCGGATCCTCGGTGACCTCCAGGCCCTCGAACGTGAGGGTGAGGTCGCCCACCACAGGGTGGTGGAAGGGCTTGACGCCGGTACCGTGCCGGCGCACGTTGTGCGCTGCCCACTTCGCCCGGAACTCCTCGCTGCGGGTCGACAACTCGCCGACCAGGTCGTGCAGGTCCTTGTCTCGCGGGTCGCGTCCGGCCTCGGCCCGCAGGATCGCCACCGTCACATCCGCGGCCGCGTCCCAGTTGGGGTAGAACCGGTGCGCGGACTCAGCCAGGAAACAGAACCGGGCCAGGTTCGGCACCGGATCGCCCATCGCGTACACATCGTCGTAGAAAGCCCGACCGAGGAGATTGGTGCCCAGCACATCCATCCGTCCGTTACGGACGAACGCCGGCCCGGCCGTAACCGCCTCGACCGCCGCCGCCAGACCCGGCCGCAAGCTCAACGCCCGTGAACCGCGGGTACGGCGCCGGGTCACCGAACCGCCCGACGCGGCCCGGGCCAGATCGAACAGGTGGCCGCGTTCGGCCTCGTCCAGCTGTAGCGCTGTGGCGATCGCCTCCAGCACGCTGTCCGACACCCCCGAGAGGATGCCCCGCTCGAGCTTGGTGTAGTACTCCACACTCACCCCGGCCAGCACCGCCACCTCGGAGCGCCGCAGCCCGGGCACCCGACGATCCGACCCACCCGGAATACCCACCTGCTGCGGAGACACACGGCCGCGGCGGCTGACCAGGAACTCCCGCACCTCGCTGCGATTGTCCATACCCGAGACGCTACGACGCCGGCGGGCCTCGGAGGGAGACCCTGACAGAACACCTCAGGCCAGAGACTCCCGCACCAACTCGGAAACGACTTGACTGGGCTCCATGAACTGGCCCACCGAGACCCTCGCCGCGATCATCGACGCCGACGACCTCCAGATCTCGCCGGTGCGCGCCGACGGCGTCACCCACGGCACGCCCACCTGGATCTGGTGCGTCGCCGTCGACGGCGAGCTATACGTCCGCGGCTACCACGGCACCCGCTCCCGCTGGTACGCCGCTACGCTCGCACTCCCCGACGGACGCATCCACGCCGCCGGCCACGTCTTCGACGTCACCTTCACCCCCGCAGAAGCCGCGCTTGCAGACAGGATCGACGATGCCTACCGCGCCAAGTACGCCGGCAGCCCCTATCTCCAACCGATGATCAACGACCGAGCCCGCGCGGCCGGGATCCGGATCCGACCGCGCACCTGACCCTTCGCCGGGTGAGCGTGTCAACCGTCGGCCTCGCCCCCCGGGCGACACGCCTCCTCGTCCCCCTCGCTGACGCGAGCCGTTCGCGGCGCGGACATGCTCGAGGTTGGCTTGAGCGAAGTCGCGTCGCACTTCGCGGTCGTACGCCCTGCCCAGACCGCCCGGCACAGCGAGCCCTGCGTTCCGAAGGCGCCAAGGTGGCGTCAATGCTCGCGATCGGTTTCCGGGAGTGGCCGGTGAGCCATCACTGACAGTGCTGGGGGGTATCACTTATCGATTCTTGTGGTCGAGGTTCAACCGGGTGACACTGGTTGTGCAGCGGTCCTCAAGAATGATTGGACCGGCGCTTCGAATCCAGAAGAGGTTGTAACGAAATGCGGGCAGCAGTTGCCGAGTCCCAGACCGAGGCTCCACGAATCAAGGAATTCCGGAATCCCGAGGGAAATGTGGTGGCGCGCGTGGTCGCAGCCTCGCTGGATCCCATCGATCGGGTGATCGCCAGCGGGCGGATCGCGTTCCGCTCGCTCCCGCTGCCCGCAGTGGTCGGCCTGGACGGAGTGGCCGCCGACGGGCACGGCCTGCGCTACTTCCTCGGCCCGAGGACGCCGTTCGGGTCGTTCGCCGACCTGGTCCCGCTCGACGGGGCGGAGACCGTGGCTGTGCCTTCCGGCCTTGATCCGGTGACCGCTGCGGCGCTGGGGGTGCCCGGTGTCGCCGCCTGGCTCAGCGTTGCCCGGGCCGCACGAGTCGGGGCGGGTGACTCCGTGCTGGTTCTCGGCGCGACCGGCGCAGTCGGTCGGCTGGCCGTCCAGCTCGCCCGCCACTTGGGCGCGGCGACGGTGGCGGGAACGGCACGCGATGCCGCGGGCCTGGGTCTGGTCGAACGTCTGGGCGGTACGCCGGTGCAGCTGTCCGGGTCGACTGCTCTGGACGACGAGCTGTCGGCAATCGCGGGACGGGGTTTCGATGTCGTGATCGACATGCTGTGGGGCGATCCGTTCGCCAGGGCCGTTCGGCGTCTCGCCCCGGGGGCCCGGATCGTCCAGGTCGGCAACAGCGCGGGCGCGCAGGCCGACGTCAACGCACTCGCGTTTCGCAACAAAGGCGCCACGCTGGTGGGCCACTCGAACTTCCTGGTCACGCCCGAGGAGCGGATAGCCGCCTACGGCCGGGTCGCCGAGCTGGCTGCGGAAGGCCGCCTCGAAGTCGCCGCCGATCCCGTTCCTTTCACTGATTTCGACGCGGTCTGGCGGGGCGAGGGCCCAGCCAAGCCGGTCTTCACGTTCTGATAAATCCATCACCACAAAGACTTCCAACCAAGGAGAATGAGAAATGTCCGCACCCGCACGCCTGCACGTGCAACATGACGATGTTACCGATCTGTCCGCCGGATTCCTGACCCGGGAAATGGCCCCCGGAGTGTTCATGGTGTCGAACGGGAATTATCAGACCCTGTTCCTGACCACCGGTGAGGGTGTCGTCCTGCTGGACGCGCCGCTGCCGCTGATCGACTACCTGAAGGAGGCCATCGCCGACGTCACCGACGAGCCGCTGCACACCCTGATCTACTCCCACGGCCACACCGACCACATCGGCGGCGCCTACCTGCTCGCCGACGGCGTGAACATCATCGCCGAAGCCGGTACGGCCAGGTTCCTCCGGGAGAAGAACGACCCGTCCCGCCCGCTGCCGACAACGGTGTACCAGGACCAGACGACCCTGCACATCGGCAACCGGGAGATCCGCCTGTTCCGCGACGGCTTCCACTCCGCCGACGGCGACACCGTGGTCTACCTGCCGCAGGAGAAGGTGCTCGTGGCCATCGACCTGCTGGCTCACGGCTGGGTGCCGCTGCTCGCATTCGACCTGACCGAGAACGTCTACTCCTACATGAACGCGTTCGACCGCTTCCTGGAGTACGACTTCGACTACTTCCTCTCCGGGCACACTGCGGACGTCGCTACCCGGGACGACGTGGAGCTGACCAGGCGCTACGTCCTCGACGTGTACGCGACCGTCAAGCGGCTGCACGACGAGATCAACACCCCCGAACTGCTCGCCCAGCACCGCGACAGCGAGCAGGCCGGGATCAAGTTCGTGATAGATGAGGTGGTCCGTCGTGCCACCGACGAACTCTCCTCGCGGTGGCTGGACGGCCCGATGAAGGGTGTCGAGCTGTGGACCGAAAGCCACGCCCGCGCCATGGTCCTCTACGTCCGCTGGACCGACTGAAAGGGCACGCAGATGACCGAGAAGCGTGAGCCGCTGGACTTCAGCGGAAGGACCGTGTTGGTCACCGGCGGGTCCACCGGAATCGGAAGAGCCACCGCAGAGGCGTTCGGCCGCGCAGGTGCGAACCTGGTGATCGCGGCCAGGGGTCAGGGTGGGGCCGAGGTCGCCGAGCGGATCACCGCCGGCGGCGGCCACGCGATCTACGTGGCCACCGACGTGGCGAACGAGGCCGAGGTGGAACGCCTGGTGCGGACCGCCGTGGACACCTTCGGTGGGCTGGACGTGGCGTTCAACAACGCCGGAACCCTCCCTCCGACCGGCGCTCTGGTAGAGCAGTCAACCGAGGCCTGGAACCGAACCATCGCCGTCGATCTCACCGGCGTGTTCCTGTCGCTGAAGTACGAGATCCCGGCGATGCTCGCCAGTGGTGGGGGATCAATCATCAACACCTCCTCCGTGGCCGGGCTGATCGCCGACCCCGGCATGGCGCCCTATGCCGCGGCCAAACACGGCGTGATCGGGCTGACCAAGGCCGCATCACTCGACTACGCCACCCAGGGGATCCGGGTCAACGCGATCGCACCCGGCCTGGTCCGCACCCCGATGATCGACGGCTGGATGGACGACCCCGCCATGCGGGAGACCGTCCTGTCCTACTCCCCGCAGGGCCGGGTCTCCGAACCCGAGGAGATCGCCGGCCTGGTGATGTTCCTCGCCTCGGATCTGTCGCCGTTCATCAACGGCGCGGTCTACACCATCGACGGCGGACAGACCGCCCACTGAACCAGGCTCGCCGGCTGGGCGACAATGCGTCCATGCAGATCCGGCAACTCGAGTATTTCCTTGCGGTCGCCAACGACGGGAGCTTCACCGCCGCGTCGGAACGCCTCCACGTGGTGCAGTCGGGAGTCTCAGCGGCGATCCGATCCCTGGAACGCGAACTCGGATCGCCGCTGTTCGAGCGGACGGCGCGCGGCGTGGTGCTCAGCGACGCCGGCACCACGCTGGTGCCCCACGCCCACGCAGTGACGGCACAGGTTCGCGCCGCCGCCGAGGCCGTTGACGAGGTCCGACGAGGAGCACGCGGCACGGTCGTCGCCGGAGTACTGCCGGTGCTGGGTCTGGTGGATCTCCCGCCGGTCATCGCCGACTACCACCATCGCTCCCCCGGCGTGGCCGTGCACCTAAAGGTCGGCGGCACCACGGACCTCGCCGAACGACTCGACGAGGGCGAGCTCGACTTCGCCCTGATCTCGCCGGTGGGACCGATCCCGCAGGACCTCCGGCTGACCAGGCTTGGACGCACCCCCTTCGTCACCCTCCTCCCCTCCGACCACCCCCTCGCCGACCACAACCAGACGACCTGGGAAGACCTGACCGAACTGCCCTTCATCGACTCACCCACCGGCTTCGGCAACCGTGACCTCCTCGACCAGCAGATCACCCAACTCGGACTGCGCCGCGAGGTTGTGATCGAAGTCACCGACGCCGGCGCCATCCCCCGCCTGGTCGAACGGGGCGTCGGCGTGGCAGTAGTGCCGCGATTCGTCGCCGACGGGTACGAGGACCGCGTGCGGATCCTGCCTGCTCCCACCCCGCTGGACTGGTCGCTCTTCCTAGCAACGGCCGATCACCACCCCCCATCCCATGCCGCTCGCCTGCTGATCCGGGAGATCAGCGCCACCACGACGAGAGGGCGACCAGCCGCCGGGCCACGGGTCGAAACCTGACCTTCGGCGATTTCGGCGCGGCCCCGCGCGGTCCAGGCGCGCTCCTGCTGCTCCCTGCGCGGGGTCGTTCGCGGCTGCGTGAACCGCGCCCTGGCGTCGGCGCCGGAACGCGCCCGGATCAGGAGCCAGCGGCGTGATTGCTCGGCGTGGTGCGTCCGCGCGGTCGTGCCGGTCACGGCGCGACCGGTCCAGCCTGCCTGGTCAGGAAGGCCCGGATGCCGTCGGCTTCGGCGGCCTTGACGCCGTACTCCGGCCTCGGGCAGATCCGTTCGGGTGAAGGTGGCGTGGCCAGGCAGCTACTCGGCGGTTCGACGAATCGGAGTGGGAGTGATCACCGGGTGCTCGGCGCCGCGCCGCAGGACACCAGCGGGCGGAGAGCGCTCGAGGGTGTCGCCCCGAGTGCACGGGTTCCTGCAGGAATCCGCCCGGCACCGCGGCGGCCACCCGGTCGGGCCTCGTCCGCAGTAGTTCGCTGGCCATCAGGCTTGCCGAGAGAAGCCTACCGGGATCGACAGTGTCGTCGGCGCGAGGTGGCGCCGACCCAGGAACGACTGCCGCCGTCGCTGCGCTCTGTCGTCACGCTCACGCACTCGAGCGTGAGGTTGCCCAGGGTGACGAGCTCGAAGCGGCGAGCGGTGAGATTCGGGGAGCGCCGCAAGGTCGTGGGCGTTGACGCCGAAACCGTGCAACACGAGCGCCACGACCACATGTGGGCGACGCTCGAAAACTGGTCAGTTCTGACGGGCGAAGAGTGAACGGTTGTGGGCAGCTTAGCCCTGGGTTTCGTTGACGGTGGTGCGGACGCTGGGCAGGCTGTCGATGCCCTTGTTGCGGAGCCGGTAGCTGGCTCCTTTGAGGGTGAGGACGTCGGCGTGGTGGACGATCCGGTCGATCATCGCGGCGGCGACGACCTGGTCTCCGAACACGCCTCCCCAGCCGGAGAACGGCAGGTTGCTGGTGAGGATCAGGCTGGCGTGCTCGTAGCGGCTGGAGACGAGTTGGAAGAACAGGTTCGCGGCGTCTTGTTCGAACGGTAGGTAGCCGACCTCGTCGACGATGATCAGCCCGTAGCGGCGTAGCTTGGCCAACTCGGCGGCGAGTTTCCCGGCGCGGTGGGCATCGGTGAGGCGGGTGACCCAGTCCGTGGCCGTGGCGAACAGGACGCGGTGACCGTGCCGGCAGGCTTGGATACCGAGCGCGATCGCCAGGTGGGTCTTGCCGGTGCCGGGAGGTCCGAGGAGCACGATGTTGCGGGCCTCGGTCAGGAAGCCGCCGCCGGCGAGCGCGGCGACCTGGTTGCGGACGGCGGGTTGGTGGTCGAAGTCGAAGTCTTCCAGGGTCTTGCGGCCACCGAACCCGGCCGATCGGATCCGCATCTCCGCACCGGAAGCGTTGCGGGCCGACACCTCACGCTCGAGGACCGCAGCGAGGTAGTCCTCGAAGCTCCAGCCGGCGTCGCGGGCCTGGTCGGCGAGCCGGCCGGCAACATCGAGGATGCGGGGTGCTTTGAGCGCGCCGGACAGGTAGGTGAGTTGCTTGGCCGTCTCGCTGGTTGTGGTGTTCACCGGTCCACCTCGCTGTCGAGACCGAACGCGCGGTCGTAGTCGGCCAGGTCACGGACCAGGTCCTCGACGGCCCGGTGGGTTCGGGGTTGTTGGAAGTCTCGTCTCAGCCGGGCGGCGGTCACCACATGGGTCCGGTCGGTGAGGGTGAGGCCGCGGGCCCACACCCGGGGGTGGTCGGCGACCAGCCGGCCCTCGACGCGGGCCTGGACCCGTTCCAGGTCGGCGTGGACGTCGACCATCCGGCCGATCCAGGTCGGGTTGACCGAGTAGTCGTTACGGGCGATGGTCACGTAGTAGTCGCGGCCGAGCCGGACCTGTTTGTGCCATCCGGTGATCGGCGGTACCGGTGGCAGCGGCAGCATCGCGGCCCGGTCCGTATCCAGCCGGTCGACCGGCCGGGCGCCGGTGGTGCGCACAGCCCGAGCGTTCGCGCCGGCCAGCCAGTCGGCGAACTGCTCGTTGAAGTCGGCCGGGGAGGCGAACTCGCGGCCGGGCATGAACGACTTCTCGAACCAGCCGTTGCGGCGTTCCACGATCCCCTTCGATTCGGGATCCCGCGGCTTCAGCAGGACCAGTTTCGTGGTCAGGGTGCCCACGAACGCCGGCACGCCCTCGGCTCGGTGCGGACCCCGCCCGATCCCACGCTCGTTGTCCCAAATCAGACGGCGCGGCACCGCCCCCAGCTGTCGGAGCAGCTGCCAGCTTCCCGACAGCAGGTCCTCGGTCGTCTTGGTCGGGATCATCGTGGCCAGCATGAACCGGGAGTAGGCCGCGGTGATCACCAACACCGGCAACAAGGCGGCCGTGCCGTTCTCCAACGGGATCTTCCGCGGCGGGAACCACAGATCACACTGGGCCGCATCACCGGCCTCCCAGGACAGCCGGTCGGCCGGATCCACCGGCCTGTGCTCGGGCCGCAACCGGGCCACGTTCTCCCGGAACCACGACTCCGACCCCTGCCAGCCGACCCGCTCGGCCAGCACACTCGCCGGCAGGTCCGGGTTCAGCTTCAACAGCGTCCGGACCCTCGGCTCGAACACCGCGAACGACGACTCCGCAGGCGCCCGCTCATACCTCGGCGGCGCCTGGGAAGTGACCGCCTTCACCACCGTGGTCCGCGAGATCCCCAACCGCCTCGCGATCGCCGCATGCGGCGTCCCCTCAGCAGCCAGCCTCCTGATCAGTGCCCAGTCCTCCATCGTGATCACTCTCCGATCGTGTCGAGTGTTCACTTTTCACCGGCGAAACCGACCAGTTTTCAACCGTCGCCGACAGGCACACGACCACGGGGGGGGAACATCCCGCGGCGGCACAGGGTTAGGGGACTCGCCTGTCGCCCGAACGGAGAGGGGCACTTCACATCCTTGGGCGCTGCTCGAGGTCCGGCCGATCACCAGGTCGGCGGCTGGTGGGGCATCTGTGCGTGTCGGGCGTCGACGCGGTTGGCGTGCGCCATCACCGGGCAACTGACCCAAGCAGCTACTCCTTCCTTGTGGGGCCTTTGCTTGCCTGTCGGCTCCTGGTGCTGGTGTGGAAGGGGCTTCCGAGGCACCAGCGAATGTCCGCGATACCAAGCGACCACCTGAGGCGGGGTCACGGCTTCTGGGCGGACCATTCCTCGTAGACGTCGACCAAGGTTCGGGGTGAGATCCCTGGTGGGCCTCCCCTCAAGGCTCTCGCGGCAAGGACGGCGCAGGTCTGGATGGGACTGACGGGCTGGGGGGTGATGCCGGCCAGGACCGGCTGGTTCTGGAACATGTAGCCCTGGGTCGGGTCGTTGCCCGACTCCCAGGTGCCTCCGACGTCGCGGATCAGGATCTCACCCAGGTAGCGGCCAGCGCCGTCGATCAACCACAGGGTCTCGGCAGAGAACCTGGCGTAGCCAGCTCCGCTGGGATGGTGGAACCAGGATGGTAGGTCCAGGAGAGGCGCGAGCTCCTCTGTGCGGATGCGAGGTCCCGGTTGACCGGGGTTCGGGGGCAGGTAGCCCGATCGCCACGCGAGGCTCGGCCTCACCGCGTCCCATGCCCACCTCAGGGAGTCCACCGAGTAGGTCAGGTCGGAGTCGATGTTTGTGGCGAACCGGACCAGCGACGGTCTCATCTCTGCGAGGAATTGGTCCAGGTAGGCCTTCGCCTCGGGCTCGGTCATGGAGGCGAAGTTCGTGTATGCCAGCATGTGGTCGACCTATGCCTTCGCAGGTAGGTGGATCGTGTACTGGATTCCGAGCTCATCGAGCAGGTCCAGCACTTCCTGCTGCGCTCCGATCCTGTTGGTGATCCCGCTTGCGGAGAAGTGCCAGTGGGCGCCCTCGATGACTCCGGTCCGGATCAGGTGGGCATCTGACCTGATCTGTTTCTCGACCATGCCCATCGTCTTGTAGCCGACCTTGGACTCGTGGGCGACACCATCCACGAAGACGTCGATAACTCGGACGTTGGTGCTGTTGCAGACGTCGACGCAGCCTTCCGTGCGCATCCGCACCTGCTTGGTGACCCCTGCCTCGTTGGCACCGTACAGGTTCTCGAGCCATGCCTCGCCGTCGTAGCCGTTCGCGAAGAATCTCGCGCGAGGGCCTTCGACATGGGCGGGGCGCCTGATCGCATCGGCGATCTTGTTGAGGTCGGTCTTGCCCTGCTGCAACCTGAGCAGTGCGGTCTCGTTGCCGCCGGCCGCGACCAGGTCGTCCCAGTTCTTCACGATCTGCTTGGCGGCCTGAACCTTGATGTGCTCGGGGATCTTCAGCGCCACGATCGTGGCCCCGACCACACCGGCCAGCTTGGGGGCCCGGGCGACGAACCTCGCCGCCTTCCCGGGAATGGCCAACGCGTCACCGACGTCAGGAACCAGCCCCACCGCGCTGAAGCCCGCGCCGACCCAGTCTGCATGGATCGCCGAGCCGATGGCATCACGCACGTCAGCAACGGCGCCGACGACCCAGCCCACGCCCGGGATGAAGCTCGCTCCACCGGAGACCAGATTGCCGGCTAGCCATGCGATCGAGTCCTCCCGCCACAGATCACCCGCGACGGCGCCCTTGGCGAAGTCAAGGGCGTAATCCCACTTGTCGACCTTGACGTCGGCGAACAACGGATCGAGACCCTGGCTCTCCCGGTTGGCGTCCTCGTACCCATCACCCAGACCATCACCGTCGGTGTCGGCCAGGCCCGGAGCCGTACCCACAACCTGAACCTCGCGACCGTCCTCGATCTGGTCACCATCGGTGTCAGGGTCGAACGCGTCCAGATCGAGGTCGGCTTCCTCGGCGTCGCTCAGTCCGTCACCGTCGGTATCCATCAGCAACGGATTCGAGAAGCCGGCGAAGACCTCGGCTGCGGGATCGGTCTTGACCAGCGCGCCGGCCTCATCGCCGTCGAATAGCCCGTCACCGTCGGTGTCGGGGTTCATCGGCTCGGTGAGGTAGACAGCGCCACTTTGGGTCGTCCAGCCCTGGAGTTCGGCCCTGTCGTCGAGCCCGTCATCGTCTGAATCGGCTTTGGTCGGATCGGAGAGGCCGGCGTACACGCCCTCCGAAGAAGAGGCGGTCGCGAGCGGGCCGGCCTCCTCACCGTCAGTGAGGCCATCACCGTCTGTATCGGCCATGGTTGGATCGGTGCGGTACTCGCCACCGTCCTCGGTTCTCCATCCGGACACTTCAACCTGATCCGGCAGCCCGTCCTTGTCAGTGTCGGCCGCGATCGCTACTCGCGAAAGTTCGGCGATCACGTAACTCGCCACGAGCGCCAGCGCTACGACGGCCGCCAGGACCAAGACCCACCGGGAACGTCGATTTGTCAGGGGATGCCTGGCTCCCCTTTCCGGCGGTTCTGCAGCCAGATCAGGGGACTCGGGTGGCATCTGGCGTTCGCTCACGCGTGAATTGTCGCCCACATCGCTGACAGGGTCACATCCGCCAGACCCGCCGGGACCGCGGGCTGACCGGACTGATTGATGGCCCACGCGACTACGCTGCCGTCAGCCTTAAGCGCCAGGCTGTGCTCATGGCCGGCCGAGACCGCGGCCACTTCGCTGAAGCCTTCAGGTGGTATTCCCTCGCCTTTGTAGCCACGCCAACCCTCGACGGTGCGGTCTGCCTTGAGGATCAACGCGTGGGTGCAGCCGACCGCGATCGCGATTCCGTCGGTGGCTACCGGGGTCGTCTCTCCGCTGCCTACCTTCACCACGGTGCCGTCGTTGAGAAGCACGATGTTCGTGGAAGGCCCATTCGCCGGTCGCCCCATCGCCTTGACCCCGACCAGGCTAGGGAATCTGGGTCTCCCCGGAGTACTCCAGGCCCCAGGCGAAGCGGACCGTCGGCCCTCAGGGCGAACTGTGGCACAGGCTCGCGGCAACCGCGATGACATCGGTTAGGTCGGTCGGTGTGGTGATGCGGCATGCGGAGCCGCCCCATTCCGCCACGGTGCCGTCCAGCCCCGGAGTCGTTCACCGCCCTGGCACTCGCAGTTCGGTATCTTCGCCGCAATGGATCGTTTCGATGGATAGGCGGCTTGAAGATGGGCGAGGCGTCCAACCTCTGGGCATGGTTTTGGTTCGGCTACGTCGTCATGTGCCTGATCTTCGCGTGGGTCGGCTTCTTGGTCGGGCGCACCAAGGGCCGGGAGAGATTGGGTGGCTGGCTCGGACTGTTGCTGGGCCCGTTCGGTGTGCTCGCGGTCGGGTTGATGGAACCTACTCAGGAGGTGCTGAGCCGGCGTGCCGGTGGTCAGGCGGCGGCTCGGTCCGGGACATTACCGTCCGGGGTGGGCTCGGTGATGGCGTCCGTGGGGTTCGTGGTTACTCCGCAGGTTCGTCAGGAGCTGCTCACGGAGGCGATCCGGCGAGATCCGAGTCTTGCGGGTGTGTCTGATCCGGAGGGCTTCAAGCGGCTGAGCGACTTGATGGCGACGCTGGAGGAGGAGTACCGCCTCAAGCACGAACTTGAGCAGTTGCGGTCTGCGCAGGAAGCTGCGGCTGCGCAGGAGCGGCGCGCCAGCGAAGCAGCCGAGCAGCAGACGCGGCTGGAGGCCCAGCGCAGTCGGCTTGCCGAGGAGGACCGCCTCCGTCGTGAACGCATCGCAGCGGCCGAGCGCGAGCGCCTTGCCGCGATGAACCCGCTCGCCCGCTGGATTGCGGTTCACCGGAAGGGGGTAATCGCAGCCGCACTCAGCATCGCGTCGGTGATTCTCCTGACGACCGGATGGACCCTTGTCCGACCCGCACTCACCGTCGGCGCCGCCGACCAACCGACGCCGGCGGGCGCGTCCGCTTCAGCGGCTTCCGAGCTTGACGGAACCTACCGCTATGAGACCACCGTCACCAAGTCCAACCATCCTGACACCCCCACCGGCGACATCGGCACGCCCACAGAGTGGACGATCAAGACAATCTGTCAGTCGGGTGGATGTGCGACGAGCGCCGCCATCGCTGGCTATGACGAGCCCCTGATGCTGCGTGCTTCCGGTGACGGCTTTCAGACCACCGAGGTTTGGATGGGGGATTGTCAGGCATCATCGGGACGGCAAGTGCCCATCGAAACGACTCGTGACTTGCACGTGACTTCGCGAGCATCGGGTCTGGTCAGGGAGCTAACGGGCGTATCCCGACAGCGTCAGCTGAGTAAGTGCCCAGACCAGTCCAGTGAACTCGCGGACGTCTCCTACGAAGTGACCATGATCCGTCAGCAGTAGCGCACCTGATTGATGATCATGATCGGCTCCGGGGGGCCTCTAGTCCTGTATCACTAGCTCGCCACACCTAAGTCGGCATGCGCTATAGCCGTCGGTCCGCAGCCTGATCTGGCTACCTTGCGCGGCCTGTGCCCCGGATTCGGGCGTGGAACCTAGAACGCGCCACTTGGTTCTGAAGAACTCCGCCTTCGTTCTCTGGTATTTAGCGACCACGAATCGGAATCCGGCGGTTCAGATTCTGCTGCAGAGAGCGCGGCGGCGCGCGGACCGGTCGGCCAGCGGGTCGGATCGTTTCCGGGCTGGGACCGGCAGGCCCCCGGGGGCGGGCCAAAGTGACTGCCGCGTGCCCACCGGGCAGCGTCAGTTGGTCGTCACAATAAGTTGAATTCCAATCGGGTGGATCTTGACGTTTCCTCCCCAGGCGACCTTCCACTCGTCGGCGGGATCCAATCCGTTGAAGGCGGACGAACTCGATCCATTCACCATGCCTGTCGTCACGCCGCGATGAGTGACGGTCACCGACTGCCCGGTCCAGGTTCCGGGAGGGAACTGGAGCCTGATCGTCGTTGAGGCGACGCGTGCGCCGGTACCGGACCGACACTGTGGAGCGTCCGTGAACTCTCCACTTCGCGTGTAGTCGGTCGCGGCCCAACTCCAGCTCAGAATGAAATTCGGGCACGGTCGGGGTGGCGTGTGAATCCCTGCTGTCGAGGTGAGTGAAATGGCCGGGGAAGTTGCGATTCCGCCCAAGTAGTTTGTCGCCTTCGCGGTGAACGTCACCTCGACCCGGATGCTTGTGCCCTGAGCTGGCGTCGCCGGAAGAAGCGGGTTCAGGTCGACCTGGTCGAAGGTCAGTCCTATCCCGCTCACCGTGGCCCCGACCTCGCGTGGTCCGTCCAGGTAGGCCCCGTCAAGGGTCTTGCTTGTCGACTCAGGCGCCTGGCAAGGCTGGCCTGAACTGCATTGCACGGTGGTCACGGTCATCGCAATTGCGATCCCGCGAACTCCGCTTTCTGGATCGGACGCGGTGGCAAGGATCTGCCGGGTCCCGGCGATCCTGGAGAGAACTGCTGCGTACGGCGCGACATGTTCTGAGTCCCCTCCTGAACACTGACGCCGACCTGGGGTGCCGTTGCGTCCTCCGCGGGGAGGACGACGGGCCGCCGAGGGTCCTCGCACTCGCTCGCCAGGCACAGGAGGGCAACAGCGAGCAGGGCGCCCGCCAGTCGAGTGCTCTGTCCACGCCAGCCGATGAACGTCCACATTCGGATCAACTCCCGCGTAATGGATCCAAATTCCTGAAGCACACGTGACGGCACGGATGCGCGTCATTGACGTCGAAGACGCACCCCGAGCGGGTCACGCAGGACACCAACGTGGAGTGTCAGATTACGAATCGCAACCGCTCGAGACCTGGGTTGCTACCTAGAACGCCATGGCGGCTCCGGGGGTGAGATCCACTGCTAGTAACACTAGCGCTTCCGATCGCTTGTCGCAGGCGGAGACAGCCCGCGACAGAGGCCCGATTGGGCGATGACCGAATCTGAGTCCGAGGCGACATCGACGCTGACCAGTGTTCGAGCGGCACCCACAGCTGTCGGCGTCGCGGGCCGGCCTTGGTACCAATGATCAGGGGCTGGGTGAACGTGCGCCAGCTCGCGATCGGCTGCCCCGCGTAGCCCCTTTCTGTCGCATTCCTTCACGCTGTAGGGCTCCTCGGGGATCCGGGCCGCCGCGACGAAATGTAACCCTGCGCATGCACGCGCCCGACACATGGAATCATGAGTTCCGTGGAGGTAGCTGGCGGGCCAGGAATGAGAGCGCGGGCAGGAATCGGCGTCGCGGTCGTGGCGGCGCTGATCTTGTCAGGTTGCTCGGCGGCCGAGCCTGTGGACGACGAATCGTCGTGGACCGGGCTCGTCGGCCAGGGCCAGGTGAGTGCCAGCGTCGGGGACGCCATTGTCATCTTCCCCGCCGGCGTCGCGCCCGCCGGCACAGGCGCCAAAGTGGTCAGGAAGCCCGCCACCGCACCCGACGAAGGTTTGGTGGCACTCTCCGACACCATCGACATCTCCTTGGAGGGCGGACTGCAGCCAGCGCAACCCGTTTCCATCGTTCTGCCCGTCCAACTGCCCGCCTCCCTATCCACCAAAGAGGTCACGGACATGTGGCTGTTCGTCGCGTCCAAACGCTCGGACGGCCAGGAGGACTATGCGTCCGGCACCTATGATCCCGCGGCCAAGGCCTACACGGTCAACGTCAAACACTTCTCCGACTTCAAGGTCCTGGGGATCGACGTCGGCGCCGCATTGGACGAGGTGCGTACGTCCATCATGCAAGGCCTCGGATTGGAGTATCCGGCCCCCGACTGCGTCGGCAAGTCGGCCACGGTGAACGATGTGAAGTACGAAGCCGTCTCGCCACCCGGCGCCCATCTGTGCCTCTCTGCGAGCAACGGCACGCTTGTGGTGGAGGCCTACCCGGCCGTCGCGATGCCCTACCTGTTGACGCCGAAACCGAAAGTCGACGGAACTACCGCGGCCACGGAGACCAGCCTCAGCACCGCAAGCCTCATCGCGTTCGCGAGAGCGTTGCGCTTGATCGGGACACACAGCACAACCGGCGTCTTCCCCGGCGCGAAAGCCACCTACCGATTCACCGGTCAGCCCGCGGCTGTCTCGCTCAAGCTCGAGCAGTACCCAGTGCTCCTCCTCATGGTGATCCTCGCCAAGACCCTCGACACCCTGGGGCTCGCCACGATCGACAAACTGGAGGATCTCCAGTGTCTGTCCGATGTGGCCTCGACCAATACCGCCGTCAACAAAGGCATCAACGGTGAGAGCGTGGGCGCGTTTGCTCGATCCTTCTTCTCGTGCGCGGGCACCCTGAGCGACCTCAGCCCCCTCGGCCGCTTCCTGATCGCCGCTATCGGGACCGCTCCAGCCCTCCTAGTGACGGCGATCGTGGGCATCATCAACGAATTCACCGGGCTGGCCACACAGCGCGTAGACCTGACGGTCACGAGTCTGCGTCCGACCAGTTCCTATCTGCTCAACTCTGAACTGTCCGCGCACGTCTGTTGGACGGGGAAGGTCGGCTGGGACCACGCGACACCGATCCAACTCAAGGACGGTCAGGGAACGGCGTTTGCGCCAGATGGGTCGTTCGGCGGCGCCAGCGTCATTGGGACGAAGGTCGTGGGCTGGGCTGATCTCGACGGGGACGGAAGGCAGGAGGTCGTCCTCGCTCTTGAGTGCGCTGGCAGCCCGCCCGAGCAGTGCTGCGCGGGCCGGCAATCGACAGCGACCACAGTGGTCGCCTTCGCCGTCAACGGCAGGAAGCTGACCAAGGCCGCGCCGTCCCTCATGGGCGGTCAGTCGGGCCCCGGCGACAAGTACGGGCCTGCAGACCGAGAGATCTCCTCCGCCAAACTGAGCGGGAGCACCGTGGTCACTAAGGAGTACATCGTCTATCCAGAGGGGTACACAGCCCAGCAGGTTGGCGGGGACCCCTATGCAACGGTAACTGTCAAGTACACACTGCGGAACGGCGCCTGGGCAGCGTCCCGTCCTTGAATACTCAACCTTGCTGGGCTTGGCACCTACGCTTCGTGTTCACACCTCGATCGATTAACGTCGCGAAGCTCGCCACGTAGGACCAGTACGGCGCCGGACTTACGGCCGATCTGGAGCAGCGGAAGGGCTGGCACCGTTCAGATGAACCGGTAGCCCAGGTCCTGTCCCGCGATCCGGTTGGCCATCGCGTGCAGGGTGGGTTCGGCGAGCGGTCTGGAGAAGTCGGGAGCGGCCGGGAAGCTGGTCCGGGCGGGGTTCCACAGCACGACGTTGTTGCTGCCGGTCATGGTGGACGGTGCCCACAGTCCATCGAGGTCGGGCCAGGTGGCGCGGATCTGTCGTGCCCAGGCCCTGCAGGTGCTCTTGGGTGCGGTGGCGAGGGCGAACGCGGCGCCGTTGCGGAGTGCCCAACCGCCGGTCAGGTCGAGCAGTCGCAGGCCGCGGGTCGGTGTCCAGGCGGTGATCTGGGGTCCGAAGCTGTGGGAGTCGATGACCCGGGTGGCCTGGAAGGTCTCGGCCAGCGAGGTGGCCAGGCTGGTGGCGGTGTACAGCACCCCTTCGACCGACGGTGCGGCAGGTTCGGGTTGCGGGTCGTAGCGCATGGTCGGGATCGGGCCGAACCTTCGCAGTTGGTTCCAGGCGAGCACGTGTGAGCCTTGGGTGCGGTGGATCCGCCACAGCAGCGGCCGCACGCCGAGGATGTCATCCGGCTCACGCACGAGGTCTGCGGGCGGGGTGCGCGGAACCTTCGGGCGGGGTGGGTTCACCACAGGCCGAGACCGGCGACCAGTTCAGCGACCGGCGTCGGCTCACCGCCACCGGCCAGATGGGCGGCAGGGGTGCGGCCTTCCAACTCTGGCTGCGGGGTGTTCATGAACCCGGCCACCGATTCCGGCGACAGTTCGGCCGGGATCGCCGCCACGACCACGTCCAGGCCGGGGAGGCTGCGCCCGTCCGGGGTGAACTGCCAGCGCGGCAGTCGTCGGCCCCGGCCGAGCCGGAAGCTCCACAGGCTGCCCGCCGACAGCCGCTGCGAGACCCGGCTGCGGTCTACGCCCAGCAGCAGCGCAGCCTCGGCAATCCCGAGGCTGCCCGCCACCAACTCAGTCATCCGGGCCACCTCCGCCCGGCGGGCGCCCTGAACCAGAACACCAGGGTCGGTGTCGAGGACCTCAACCGCGGCCGGGCCAGCATGCTCGCGCAGGAACGCCGCCTCGGCGGCGCTCAACGGCGCAGCGGCCGGGTCAGTGACGCGGGACAGGTCCGCGTCCAGTTCGGCCAGGAACTCCGCTCCGCTGATTCCGACGTTGTGCCGGGCCAGCACGTCGTCCAGGCTCACCTCAACACCCATGCTCATATGCTATCACCGCCGTTAGATTGTGTGAGTTGATGGTTCTTGGCCTGCTTCCCCGGTCCACCAGCGCGGCGGGAGATCCCCCTGCTCGCCGGCGCGGCGCCCGGCTCAGAACCCCAGACCGACTGTGTCGATGCTCCGTTCCAGCGGGATCGGTCTGCGAGCCTCTTCCTGAGCCCCGGGACTCGGTGTGGGCGTGAAGGTCTCCCACACTTCAGCCTCGGCCGGCCGCGTGGCCGCCCTGGGTGCAACAGCGGCGGTGACGCCGAGGTCCTCAGCGACGGCGTCGACCAGCCGGGTCTCGAGGTCGGCGGGCTTGGTGTGGGCCAGGATCGTGTCGGCCGTGGCGATCACCCGTGCCCCGGTCTCCGCGACGACAGCCTCGATGCTGCGCTCCGGTGTGGCGGCCTGGGCGGCCCAGCCGGCGACGTAGTTGAACGTGTACTGGCTCGTATCCAGGTGGTGCGCGGCCGCGACGACCCAGGCGACCGACTCCGCCTCGACCTCCCGGCGCCCTCGACATGCGCCGCCGTACGGCTCTCCTGGGTCGGGCCGGATCAGCACGTGCGCCAATTCATGGATCAGTGACTTCGTTGATTGAGCGTCATCGACATCCGCCCGGACCCGGACTTCCCGGCCCGCGTAGTCGGTCAATCCGTTCGCGCCGCCACAATCGCCTCGAGTCAGCCGGAAGCTCTCTGCTTCGACCAGTTCGGCCAGCGAGTCCCACAGGCCCAGCGGAGCCTGACCGCGCAGCAGCGTCGGCTCCGGCGGCGACTGGACGGGAGGCTCGACCTGGCTCGCGTCAAACACACTCACCGGCCGTACGCCGATCATCTGCCGAACGTACTGCAGACGTCCCTCGGCGTCCCGAATCGGTTCGCCCGTCGCCCGGTCGACCAGTTCGACCCTGCGGGTCACCGAGCCGAGGATCTTGATCGCCTTCTCCCCGCGCCGCACTTGGTGGCCCAGCGCCTGCCAGGCCCGGTAGCCAGCGATCATCGTCGCGTCCGGCTTCTGGAGCATCGTTAGCATCACGTTGTTGAAGCTGTACCTGTGCAACTTCGACGCCATGCCCAGCCAGCGCTGCCAGGCGTCCTTCTCATCCAGGCTCGCGATGCCCTCCGCCAACTGCTCGTGCAGTTGCTCGACCGCCTCCCGACGGGCACGCTCGGCAGCCTCCCGCTGCGCTTCGTTCAGATTCCGGCCGGCCATCACAACTCCGCCCGCAGACGCCGGAACTCGGCGACCAACCGCTCGACCTCATCCGGGTCAGCCCCGACAGCCTTGAGCCAGGCGATCTGCTCCAGCAGGTCGTACAGGACCAGCGGACGATCGCGGGTCGGCACCGGCGCGCTCACGGCCTCTCCTTCTCTCGCCTCATGGGTTCTGAGGTATCTCTCGGCGACGGTGAGGTGGGCCGATCAATCGCCGCTGCGCTATCAGGTCGCGATCGGCCTTCGCGCGGTCGGTGAGCAGAGTCATACGGGCTCTTCGGATCTCCGGTGGGGGTGAGCGGGACACGCCGGTGAGGTCGGGGTTG
>CAYNLD010000021.1:0-42811 GCA_964397985.1 uncultured Propionibacteriaceae bacterium
TGGTCGAGCGGTGCGCACACCACGGCGTCCCGGTGCTGCCCGGCGCGGTCACCGCGACCGAGGTGCAGGCCGCACTCGAACTGGGCTGCAGCACCCTGAAGTTCTTCCCCGCCGGCACCTCCGGCGGCCCCGCGGCGATCCGGGCCCTGGCGGCGCCGTTCGGACAGGTGCGCTTCGTGCCGACCGGGGGCGTCGGCGCAGCCAACCTCGCCGATTACCTGTCCATCCCCGCCGTCGTGGCGGTGGGCGGCTCCTGGATGGTGCCGCGGGCGGCCATCGCCTCTGGCGACTGGGCGACCATCCGCGACCTCAGTCAGGCAGCCGTCGCCGCGGCCGCGGCGGTCTGACGAGGGGAGACGCCGCGACCCCTGTGTGCCACACTGGCCGACCATGGGTGCGGATGAGCTCCGAACGCGTACGCCGGCCTACCTGGCGGGCCTGCTGCTGGCCGGACGGAAGGTGGTCGTCGCCGGCGGCGGCCGGGTCGCCCTGCGCCGGGTGCCCCGACTGCTGCAGGCCGGCGCCCGGGTTGTCGTGGTCTCTCCCGTCCTTCACCCCGGTCTGGCCGGCCTCGCCCGCAGCGGGGCGTTCACCTGGCACGAGCGACCGATCAGGGCCGCAGACCTCGACGGCGCCTGGTACGTGCTCGCTGCCACCGACTCGGCCACGGTCAACGCCGACGTCGCGGCCGAAGCGGAGGTGCGGCACACCTTCTGTGTCCGGGCGGACAGGGCCGAGGCGGGTTCGGCATGGACGCCGGCCACCGGGCTCATCGACGGCGCGGTGGTGGCCGTGCTCACCGACCACGACCCGCGCCGGGCCAGAGAGCTGCGCGACCGCGTGATCGATGCCCTCGGTGGTGATCCCCCGTGACCCGGGCAGGGGGCGAGGTGATCCTGGTCGGCGGCGGGCCCGGCGACCCGGACCTGCTCACGGTCGGCGGCCTGCGGGCCCTGCAGCAGGCCGACGTGGTGCTCTACGACCACCTCGCCCCGCTGGCCAGCCTCGCCGAGGCTCGTTCCGGCGCCATCCTGATCGACGTCGGCAAGATCCCTGGCCGGCACCAGTACACGCAGGCGGAGATCAACGCACTGCTCGTCGAGCACGCCCGCACCGGCGCGACCGTGGTCCGGTTCAAGGGCGGTGACCCGTTCGTGCTCGGCCGCGGTTCGGAGGAGTGGCTGGCCTGCGCAGAGGCCGGGATCGGCGTCCGCGTCATTCCGGGGGTGTCCTCGGCCGTGGCAGGTCCCGAGCTGGCCGGAATCCCGCTCACGCACCGCGGGCTGAGCCAGGGCTTCACGGTCGTCTCGGGCCACGTCGGTCCGGACCATCCCGCCTCCACCGTCGACTGGGATGCTGTCGCCCGCTGCGGCCACACGATCGTCGTGCTGATGGGCGTGAAGCACCTCGCAGCGATCTGCGCGGGACTGGTCGCGCGCGGGCTCGCGTCCGACACCCCCGCGGCCATCGTCGCGAACGCAGCCTCACCCGACCAGCTCGTCCTTCGCGGCACTGTGGAGACCCTCCCCGGCCTGGCCGCCGATGTCGGCGTCGAGCCCCCGGCGCTCACCGTGATCGGCGCGGTGGCCGGGCTCGAGCTGCCGGGGCTGTGAGGCTCAGGGCTCGAGCGGCCCCAGCCACGCAGACGCGACCGTGGCATGCGCGGACTCGGGGTCGGACGGGTGGAACATCCCGGCGATCACGTCCCGGTACAGCCGGCTGAGCTCACTGGACGCGAAGTACGCCGATCCGCCCGAGGCCAGCAGTGCGTCGTCGACGACCGCCTTCGCCGTGGTCACCGCGCGGTGCTTCACCCCGGCCAGCAGCGAGAACCAGCGCGCGCCGTGGTCGGCGAGCGTGTCGACGTCGCGACACAGCGCGGCCAACTGCGGGGGAAGGGCGTCGTAGGCCAGCGCCATGTCGGCGATCCGCCAGCGGATGTCGGGATCCTGGGAGTACGCCGTGCCGGACTTCTTCGACCGCCGCCGTCCGACCGTCTCGACGGCGACGTCGAGGGCGCGGCGCGCGATCCCCGTGTAGACCGAGGCGAGCAGCAGTTCGAAGACGCTGAAGATGCCGAACACGATCGGGTCGGGATTCGGTCCGGGATCCACCCTCCGCACCACCCGGTCGGCGGGTGCCACGACGCGGTGCAGTTCAGTCGTGCGCGACTGGGTGGCCCGCATGCCGAGAGTGTCCCAGTCGTCGCGGGTGACGACCTGCCCGGTCCGGGGCACGAAGGCGTAGACGAGCTTCGGCGCGTCCGGGCTGGTGGTGTCGAGGCCGTGCAGGCCCAACTGCGTCCACACCGGTGCCAGCGAGGTGAAGATCTTGGTTCCGGTGAAGGCGTAGGCGCCGCCCTCCAGCGGCAGCGCCTCGGTGTCGCTGCCGAACAGGACCAGGTCGTTGCCGGCCTCGCTGATCCCGAAGGCGAACACCTCGCCGGCGACCGCGCCCTCGTGGACGAACCGCAGGCTGTCGATCCCCCGATCGGCGAGGACCTTGGCCACGCCGGTCCAGACCAGGTGCATGTTGATCGCGAGTGCGGTCGCCGGGGCCGCCGTTGCGAGGCGCTGCTGCAGGACGGACGCCTCAGCCAGGCCGAGCCCTGCACCGCCCAGTTCGACCGGCGCCAGGATGGCGAGGTAGCCGGACGCGCTCAGCTCGGCGAGGTCGTCCTCGGGGAAGGTGTTGGCGCGGTCGTGGGCCGCGGCCCGCGCGCGGAGCCGGGCGAGCAGGTCATCGGGAAGCACGGACGCCGGGTCGAAAGCTGCCATGCCCCGATCCTCGCACCTGGCCGCCGCTGCGTCTCGTCCGGGGCCTCCCCGACCCCGGACGAGACACAGGCGCCCCTCCCGGTCAGATCACCAACGCAACTCGAGCGTGCAGCACTTCACCCCGCCGCCACCGCGCAGCAGTTCGGACAGGTCGACAGCGTGCGTCACGTATCCCCGCGCGGCCAGGTCGCGGGCGAAGGTCGTGGCCCGGCTCGCGACCACGACGTTGCGCCCGTCGCTGAAGCAGTTCAGGCCGAGCACCGCCGCGTCCTCGCCGGTCACGTGCACGGCGTCAGGGAAGCGGCGCTCGAGTTCGGCCCGGCTCGCCGGGTCGAAGGCGCGCGGCAGGTAGGCCACGGAAGCAGGGCCGCCGGCAGAGTCGAGAACGGCGAACGCCGTGTCGAGGTGGTAGTAGCTCGGGTCGACCAGGCGGAGCGGGACCACCTCGCGGTCGAACACCCGACCCACCTCCTGGTGGCTGGCCGGCGCACTGCGGAACCCCGTCCCCGCGAAGATCGTGTCGCCCACGAGCAGGAAGTCACCCTCGCCCTCGTTCACGTGTCGCGGGCGCACCACGCGCAGGCCCCGCTCTTCGAACCAGTCGGCGTAGGCCGGTCCCTCCGCTGCCCGCTCGCGATAGCGGAACCGTGCGGCGTAGGCGACGCCGTCCAGCACGAACCCGCCGTTGGCTGCGTAGACCATGTCGGGCAGGCCGCGGATCGGATCGATCAGCTCGACCTCGATGCCGAGGCGACGGTAGGTGTCCAGCAGCGTGCCCCACTGGGCCAGCGCCAGGTCGGTGTCGGTCGGCACCGCGGGGTGCATCCACGGGTTGATCCGGTAGCTCACGGTGAAGTGGTCGGGGCAACACATCAGGACGCGCCGGGCGGTCGAGCGCCGCGGCGCCGGGTCGTCCGGCCGGGTGCCGGCGTCCACCCGCTGCTCCCCGATCATCGTCATGACCCCATGATTGCCACGATCGCGCGCTCACTGTGCCAATTTCACGCGCAGATCACGCGCGCTTAGCCCCTCTTGCGCGGAATCTGTGCGCTACCGTCCGGACCATGGACCCCATCGACCGCTCCATCATCGACGCGCTGAGGCTCGACTCCCGCGCGTCCTACGGCACGATCGGCGACCAGGTCGGCCTGTCCGGTTCGGCCGTGAAGCGACGCATCGACCGGCTTGTCGCCGCCGGGGTGATCCGGTCGTTCACGATCACCGTCGACCCCGGCGTGGACGGCCTCGGCACCGAGGCCTACGTGGAGCTGTTCTGCCGCGGCAACGTCACCCCGGACGCGCTGCGTCGCATCCTCGGCGGAGTACCGGAGGTGGTCAGTGCGGTCACGGTCACCGGTGAGGCTGACGCCCTGGCGCACCTCCGCTCGCGCGACATGTCATCCCTGGAGCGGGCGCTGGAGCAGGTGCGTGCGGCGGCGACCGTCGACCACACCCGCTCCGCGATCGTGCTCAGCCGGCTGGTCGAGCGCGACGGGCGGTAGCAGCCCGGACGCTCCTCGGCCCCGACGGAGGAGGATAGTCTTCGGCACGACCTGCGAAGGAGGTGAGCGGCGTGGCAACCAGGGACGACGTGGCCCGGCTGGCCGGCGTGTCCGCGAGCACGGTCTCCTACGCGATCAGCGGCCGCCGCCGGATCTCCGCTGCGACCCGCGAGCGGGTGCTGGACGCAATGCAGGAACTGGACTACACCCCGAACGCCTTCGCCCGCGGGCTGGCCGGTGCCCGAAAGGGCATCATCGCGCTGAACTACCCCTTGCGGGACGAGGGCTGGTCGCCGATGGAGGTCCGTTACTTCGAGACGGCCACCCAGGCGGCCCACGAGTGCGGCTTCCACCTGCTGCTGTGGCCGAACGCCGCCGACGATGTCACCACGCTCACCCACCTGGTCTCCCAGCAGCTGGTCGACGGCGTGATCGTGATGGAGGTGCAGTGGGACGACCCGCGGATCGCGCTGTTCCGGGAACGGGACGTCCGGTTCGTGCTGCTCGGACGGAACTCCGATCCGTCCGGGCTCACCTACGTCGACACCGACTTCCGGGAGAGCGCCCGCACGGCGCTGGAGTACCTCGTCGACCGGGGCCACCGCCACATTCTGTTCGTTGGTGAGAATCGGGTCGAGCAGGGCCATGGGCCGATGGTGCGCACGATCACCGAGCTCGAGGCCAGCGCACGCCGGTTCGGGGTGTCGCTCGACCGTTTCGCCGGCCCGCGCACGTACGGCACCGGCCGGGCCGCCTACCGGTACCTGGCCGCGTCCGGGGCCCCGATCACGGCGGCGATCGTGTTCAACGACCAGGCCACGGTGGGGTTCATCAACGCCGCCCAGCTCGCCGGGATCTCGGTGCCGGGCGACCTCTCCGTCCTCTCCATCGGCATGGGCGAGGAGGCGGCGGAGGTCGACCCGCCGGTGACCACGATCACGCCACCCGTTGCCGCGCTCACCGACACCGCCGTCCGCATGCTCATCGGCGCGGTGGAGGGCCACCCGGTGACCCAGTCCGAGGTTCTGATGGACGCGCCGCTGGTCGAACGCGGCAGTGTGCGCGACCTGGCCTGAGGAAACCCTTGCACTCGACTGCCACGCGTGCCACCATGGATCGACGCGATTTGTCGACGCGCGTCGATCACTGGGGATTGACGAGTCAGGGGGACGATTCGATGCCGACCATCACCACTGTTCGGGCAGCGCTGCGAGCGATCACGAGCAGCGGGTGGACCTCGCGCACCCAGTTCGAGCTCGCCTCCGCCCTCGGCCCGGCCCGGGTGTACGTCCCGCTCGCCCTGGATCCCGAGGACCGCAAGCTGCCCCGTCCTGCCGACCGTCGCGGTGAGCGCTGGCTGATGGCCTTCACCGCGCCCGATTCGCTGTTCCTCCGCGCGCGCTCCTCGCACCGTCCCCGTTACGCCGAGCACACCGGGGCCGAGCTGCTCCGCCTCGCCGGCGAGCGCGGCTGCGGCGTCCTGCTCGAGGCCGGCACCGATCTCGAGCGCAGGATCACCCCGCAGGCCGCGCACGCGATGCAGCTGGTGGCGAGCTACACCGAGTCGCTGGTGCTGGGCCCGGACGCGGCGGAGCGCCGCCTGGACGCCCGGCAGCTGCACCCCGTCCCGCTGCGCGCCTCGTAGCTCCGTCCGCCGCGCTCGACCGGTGGCCGATAAGGGGACGGTTCTCCTTTCCGTCCACCCGAAGGCCGAGCGGGGGCGATGGCCGATAAGGGGACGGTTCTCCTTTCCGTCCACCGGGTGAAGTCGAGCCGCCGGCCGTGGCCGAAAAGGAGAACCGTCCCCTTTCAGGCCACGCCGACCCGCTGCGTGCCGCGCGGTGGAGCAGGATAGGCAGGACGGCCGCATGCGACGGCCATCCCCACTCACCAAGGCCGCCCATGCAGAACTCCGCGATCGACTCACCACGCGCGTGGCTGATGTGGTCGCTCGGCGTGCTCGCCTACGTCGTCGCCGTGATGCAGCGGACCAGCTTCGGGGTGGCCAGCGTGATGGCCTCCGAGCGGTTCGGCGCCGGCGCTTCGCTGGTCAGCCTGTTTGTGGTCGTCCAGTTGCTCACCTACGCCGGCATGCAGGTGCCCGTAGGGTTGCTGTCCGACCGCTTCGGCACGCGCCTCGTGCTCGCCTCGGGCGCAGCGTTGATGTGCATCGGCCAGCTCGACCTCGCCTTCAGCACGAGCGTCGTCTCGGCGATCATCGCCCGAATCCTCGTCGGGGCGGGGGACGCGATGACCTTCACCGCCGTGCTGCGGATGCTCCCGTCGTGGTTCTCCGCCGGACGCATCCCCATCCTCAACCAGCTCACCGGCATGATCGGGCAGGGCGGGCAGCTGCTCAGCTCGATACCACTGGCCGCCGCGCTGGGGATCGTCGGCTGGACGAGCACGTTCCTCGCCGCGTCGCTGGCGTCCGCGGGGGTGGCCGTGGTGGTTCTGGTGGCCCTGCGCAACGCGCCGCCCGGCACCCCGGAGCAACCCGTGCGGATCGCCGCCGGCCTGCGGGCGCAGGTGATGGACGTGCTCCGCGTCCCCGCATCCCGGCTGGCGTTCTGGATCCACTGGATGTGCGCGTTCTGGACGATGGTGTTCGCCCTGATGTGGGGCTACCCGTTCCTGCTGCGGGGGCTCGGCTACCCGTTGCCGGTCGCGTCCGGCCTGTTCACGGTGATGGTGATCGCCGGGGTGCCGGCCGGGCCGCTGATCGGCCTGCTCAGCCGGAGGGCGCCGCTGCAGCGCACCAACATCGCCCTGCTCTCCTCGCTGCTGGCCGCCGTCCCGTGGCTCGCCGTCCTGCTCTGGCCGGGGCCCGCACCGGTGTGGCTGATGGCGATCGTGGTGGCCGGCATCGCGGCCGCGGGCCCGGGTTCGGGGATCGGCTTCGACGTCGCCCGCGCGTCCAACCCGCTGCACCGGATCGGCACCGCGACCGGGATCGTGATCGTCGGCGGCTTCTTCGCGGGCCTGGTGAACATCCTGGTCGTAGGCGTGGTGCTCGACCTGGCCGGCGGGTACACCCTGGACGCGTTCCGCTGGGCGATGGCGACCCAGTTCGTGTTCTGGGTCGTCGGCGTGGTCGGGGCCTATCAGGCCCGTGCGCAGGCCCGGCGCCTGGACAGCGCCCGCGGCGTCCGCTACCCCAGCCTGTGGGCGGTGCTGCGCCGGGAGGCGGCGAACTGGATCGTGCAGTGGCGCAACTTCCGGGCGCCGGCCGACACCGTCACGCCGCCCGGCCAGCTGGAACTGACCCTCGATGACGGCCGGGTGATCCGGGTGGCCGCCGTGCTGCCGGGGACGGGCGGTGCGCTGGTGGCGGTGGACGTCGTCCCTTCCGGCGCCCCCGAGGACTGGTGGCACCAGCGCGTCGACGACTACCTGGAGTTGGTCGGTTCGCCGGACCTCGAGGTGGGCGCGGTGGAGATCCGCTGCCCGGACGCCGCGTCCGTCGCGCGCGTGCGTGGCCTGATCACCACCGACCTCGCCGACCGCGGCGTCTCCCTCGTCCATGAAGTGACCACCCGCGGACGCTGAGAGTGGCCGAGAAGGGAACCGTCCCCCTTCTCGGCCAACCCGACCAGAGAGAGTGGACGAAAAGGGAACCGTCCCCCTTCTCGGCCAACCCGCGGCGGGTCAGGCACCCACATAGGCGGCGAGGTGCTGGCCGGTGAGGGTCGAGGCGTCCGCGGCGAGGTCGGCGGGCGTGCCCGTGAACACAACCCGCCCACCGTCGTGACCCGCGCCAGGGCCGAGGTCGATGATCCAGTCGGCGTGCGCCATCACGGCCTGATGGTGCTCGATCACGATCACCGACTTGCCGGCGTCCACCAGCTGATCGAGCAGGCCGAGCAGATGCTCCACGTCGGCCAGGTGCAGCCCGTTGGTGGGCTCGTCCAGCACGTACGTCCCGCCCTGCTCCGCCATGTGGATGGCCAGCTTCAGTCGCTGCCGCTCGCCACCGGACAGCGTGGTCAGGGGCTGGCCGATAGTCAGGTAGCCGAGCCCCACGGCAGCGAGCCGACCCAGGATGGCGGCGGCGGCCGGCGTCCGCGCCGCACCGTCGGAGAAGAAGTCGAGGGCCTCCTCGACCGGCATCGCGAGCACCTCGCTGATGTCCTTGCCGCCGAGCAGGTACTCCAGCACGGACGCGTCGAACCGCCTTCCCCCGCACTCCTCACAGGGCACGGCGACCCCGGCCATCATCGCGAGGTCCGTGTAGACCACGCCGGCACCGTTGCAGGTGGCGCAGGCGCCCTCGGAATTCGCGCTGAACAGGGCCGGCTTCACCCCGTTCGCCTTCGCGAACGCCTTGCGGATCGGGTCGAGCAGGCCGGTGTAGGTGGCCGGGTTGCTGCGCCGGGAACCACCGATCGGCGCCTGGTCGACCGACACGACACCGGCTCCGGCCGGGAGCGAGGAGTGGACGAGGGAACTCTTGCCAGATCCGGCCACGCCCGTGACCACCACCAGCACGCCGAGGGGGATGTCCACGTCCACGTCACGCAGGTTGTGGGTGTTCGCGCCGCGCACCGCGAGCGTCCCGGTCGGGGTGCGGACGGACGGCTTCAGCCGGCCGCGGTCGTCGAGGTGCCGCCCGGTCAGCGTCCCACTGGCCCGCAACCCGGCCACCGTGCCTTCGAAACAGATCGTTCCGCCGGCCGTGCCGGCGCCGGGGCCGAGGTCGACGACGTGGTCGGCGATCTCGATCACCTCCGGCTCATGCTCGACCACGAGCACGGTGTTGCCCTTGTCCCGCAACTGACGCAGCAGGTCGTTGGTTCGCTGCACATCGTGGGGATGCAGCCCGGCGGTGGGCTCGTCGAACACGTAGGCGACATCGGTAAGGGCGCTGCCGAGGTGGCGAATCATCTTCGTGCGCTGGGCCTCACCACCGGACAGGGTGCCCGCGGGCCGGTCCAGCGACAGGTAGCCCAGACCGATTCGGGTGAAGGCGTCCAGGGTGCCGGTCAGCTTCTCGAGCAGCGGCGCGACCGACGGCTCGTCCAGCCCGCGAACCCACTCGGCGAGGTCGCTGATCTGCATCGCGCAGGCGTCCGCAATGCTGATCCCGGCGATCTTCGAGTTGCGGGCGGCCTGGCTGAGCCGCGTGCCGCCGCAGTCAGGGCAGGTGGTGAAGGTGATCGCGCGCTGCACGAATGCACGGACGTGGGGCTGCAGCGACTCGACGTCCTTGCTCAGCATGGACTTCTGGATCTTCGGGATCAGGCCCTCGAAGGTGACGTTGATCCCCTCGACCTTGATCCGGGTCGGCTCCTTGTACAGCAGGTCGTGCAGTTCCCGCTTGCCGTACTCCGCGATCGGCTTGTCCGGGTCGAAGAAGCCGCTGGCACGGTAGATGCGGCTGTACCAGCCGTCCATGCTGTAGCCGGGGATGAGGATCGCGCCCTCGTTCAGCGACTTCGTCCCGTCATAGAGTGCGGTGACGTCGAAGTCGTTCACTTGGCCCATGCCCTCGCAGCGGGGGCACATGCCGCCCAGGGCGACGAAGGACTTCTTCTCGGCCATCCGGTTGCCGCGTTCGACCGTGAACGCCCCGCCGCCGCGGATGGTGGGCACGTTGAACGCGAACGCCTGGGGCGGGCCGACGTGGGGCTGGCCGAGCCGGCTGAACAGGATCCGCAGCAGCGCGTTCGCGTCCGTGGCTGTGCCGACGGTGGAGCGCGGGTTGCCGCCCATCCGCTCCTGGTCGACGACGATGGCGGTGGTGAGCCCGTCGAGGGTGTCCACGTCGGGGCGGGGCAGGCTGGCCATGAAGCCCTGCACGAATGCCGGGTAGGTCTCGTTGATCAGCCGCTGCGACTCCGCTGCGATCGTGGCGAACACCAGTGAGCTCTTGCCGGAACCCGAGACGCCGGTGAACACGGTCAGCCGCCGCTTGGGGATCTCGACGCTGATGTCCTTGAGGTTGTTCTCCCTGGCCCCGTGGACGCGGATCAGGTCATGACTGTCGGCTCGCATCGGCCGATCCTGCCACCCCGGTCACCGAACGGAAAGGGGACGGTTCCCTTCCCGTTCGCCCGGTCCGTCCCCATTCCCGTTCACGGGGACGGTTCCCTTGCCGGTTCAAGCCCCCGACAAGGGCGAACCCGTGAACCGAAAAGGAACCGTCCCCGTGCTCCACACCGGCCGCAGGGTGTGTCCCCCTTCCCGTTCGGGTCAGTCGAAAAGACCGCGGAAGCCGAACTGGAACTTGAGCTCACCAGTGGGCAGCAGGTACTCCGGGTGGGTGCGGGCACCCCAGGAGTCGTCCCCGCCGACCCCTCGCCGCATGAGCACCGGACGCAGGACCGTCCGCTGGATCGGTGGCAGTTCATGAGGGTGCAATGCGTTCTCGATCTCGAACGGCGTCCAGCCCAGCGCGGAGAACTCCATGCCGTCCGGGCACTCGAACCGGAGGCCCGCACCGCTGTCGTCCCTCACCTCGGCCCAGCGGACGCCGGTGTGCCCGCCCGCCTCCTGCGGACGGACGTAGCGGGTGAGCTGTTCGGCAACCTCGCCGTCCCACACCCCGAGCCGGGCGCTGCCGCGCCGGTCGACAGCACTCTCCTGCGGCCCCTCGCCGTACCAGCGCAAACGGTGCAGGCCAGCGTCCGCGCTGAACAGCATCCCGAACTCGGGCGGATCACCGAGCCCCTGTCCCGGACGCAGCACCACCGCGACCCCGATGTGCCCGTCGCCGGACACCCGGTAGGCGACCTCGCACTCGCTCGCCGGCGCCGTCGGCAGGTCGTAGGTGTAGCGCACCTCGATCGCGCCGTCCCTCACCGAGACGGCCGGCCCGTCACGCCGGGCCCTCGCGTAGCGGCTGGCGAGCAGCCACTGCGCGTCCTCGAAGGGCGCACCCCAGCCCCGCTCGTTCGACGTGGGCGCGTGCCAGAAGTTCGGAAGGGGGACGCCGCGCAGCAGCTCGCGTCCGCCGCACCGGTAGGAGACCGGCCCGCCGTACAGCCTGGAGAACAGCACCTGGAATCCCGGCCCGTTGACGCCGACGTTGTGGATCCCGTGCACGAGTTCTGGGATCGCGACCCGCTCGACCGACCGATCCGCGGGCGTGCCGAACACCGCCTGTCCGGACGCCACCTGGTGCCCGGCCGCGGCCCACGGCATCGCCTCCCGGAGCCGGAACATGACGTCCACGGCGTACTCCCCGGGCAGCTCGGGCACCGCGAACGGCAACGGGTAGGACCTGGTCTCACCCGGAGGCACGTCGGTGGCGAGCCCGGCCTCGGCCAGCACCTCGCCCTCGCGGGCCAGCCTCACCACACAGTCGTAGCCTGCCGAGTTGGTGAACAGGAGCCGGTTCCCGATCTCCACCGAGGTGTCGGTGATCCCGATCCGGAACGGCTGGTACAGCCAGGCCACCTCGGCCAGGATCGGCTTGGGGGTGTGGTCGGCATACAGGATCCCGTTCGCGCTGAAGTCGCCGTCGTTCGGCGCCTCGCCGCAGTCGCCGCCGTAGCCGAAGTACTCGCGTCCGTACCGGTCCCGCAACAGCACCGCCTGGTCGGCGAAGTCCCAGATGAAGCCGCCCTGGAACAGCGGCTCGCGGTCGGCGAGGTCGAGGTAGGTGCCGACGGCGCCGAAGGAGTTGCCCATCGAGTGCGCGTACTCGCACAGGATGAAGGGCTTGTCACGATGTATCGCGAGATATCTTTCGATCTCGGCTGCCGGCGTGTACATCTGGCTGGCCAGATCGGTCGTCTGTGGGTAGCGCGGGTCCCAGTACACGCCCTCGTAGTGCACCGGACGGGTGTCCCGCGCGCGGAACCAGTCGGCGACGGCCAGGATGTTCGTGCCGCCGAAGGACTCGTTGCCGCACGACCAGATCACCACGCAGGGATGGTTCTTGTCCCGCTCCACCATGTTCGCGGCCCGGTCGAGCAGCACCTCCCGCCACTCCGGTCTGTCGCCCGGAACAGCCTCATCGACGCTGGCCCCGCCGTAGCGGATCCGGTCCCACCACCCGTGTGACTCGAGGTTCATCTCGTCGACCACGTACAGCCCGTAGGCGTCGCACAGCTCGTAGAGGAAGGAGTTGTTCGGGTAGTGGCTGGTGCGGACGGCATTGATGTTGTTCGCCTTCATCAGCTTCACGTCGGCCTCGGTCTGCTCGCGGGTCATCACCCGTCCGGCCAGCCCGAACTCGTGCCGGTTCACTCCGTGGAACACGATCCGCCGCCCGTTGAGCTTCAGCAGGCCGTCCTCGATCCCGAACCGACGCACGCCCACCTTCAGCGGCACGACCTCGGTCGGGGCGCCGGCAGCGTCCCGCAGCTCGACAAGCAGGTCGTACAGGTAGGGGTCCTCCGCGCTCCACAGCCGCGGATTGTCGATCCGCAGGCTCAGCGCCGCGTCCCCGGCGAGCTCGCCCACGCCGGCAAGGGACGCCCGGACGCTGCCGCGTCCGGCCAGCGCGACCCGCACCGACACCACGGCACTCGCCAGATCGTCGGCCACCTCTGTGGTCACGTGCACGTCCTCCGCATGGGCGTCCGGGCGCCGGTACAGCATCACGTCGCGGAACAGCCCGGAGAACCGGTAGAAGTCCTGGTCCTCGATCCAGGACCCGGAGGTGAACCGGAACACCTGGGCGGCCAGGGTGTTCTCGCCGACCAGCAGGGCGTCGGTCAGGTCGAATTCGGACGGGGTGAACGAGTCGGCGGCGTAGCCGAGGTAGGTCCCGTTCAGCCAGACCGCTACCGCACTTTCCGCGCCACCGAACGACACGCTGAGCCGCTCCCCCTTCGCCAGCGGACGGGCCGGCGTGAACGTCGTCAGGTAGCTGGCCACCGGGTTGAACCGCTGCGGCACCTGGCCCGGAACGACCGGCTCGCGGCCGTCCCAGGGGTACTGCACGTTCGTGTACTGGGGCGCGCCGTAGCCCTGCAGCTGGATATGCCCCGGAACGTCGATCCCGGCCCAGTCCGAACAGTCGAAGCCCGGTTCGAAGAACCCGGCGGGCGCCGCCGCAGGGTTCTCGGCGTAGTGAAACCGCCATCTGCCGTTCAGGCACTGCTCAAAGCTGCTCGTCCCGGTGGCAGCCTCGGCGGCGTCCGCGAACCAGCGGTGGTCGGAGTGCGCCGGCAGCCGGAACTCCTGGAAGAACTCCGGATCGGCGATCCGGGTAATGTCGAAACTCACGCGATCGCTCCTCTGATGCCCTTGGCGAAGCTCCTCTGGAGGACGAGGCAGACCACCATTGTCGGCAACGAGGCCGGCACGGCCGGGATCCTGGCCGAAAAGGGGACGGTTCTCTTTTCGGCCACCTCGGTCACCGCCGCCCGGTGGCCGAAAAGAAGAACCGTCCCCTTTTCGGCCAGTACGGACTCAGCGGACGCGGAGTACCGTCTCGCTCGCCACCTCGGCGACGGCGGAGCTTCCGCCGATCCAGACAGCCAGCTCGGTGGCGTCCTGCACCCAGTCGCGGGTGGCAGCGCTCCAGTAGCGCAGCTGGTCGGGGCCCAGTTCGAAGGTGACTGTCCGCGTCTCCCCCGCACCCAGGCTCACCCGCTCGAAGCCCTTCAGCTCCCGGATCGGGCGCGACGAGGTGCCGTGCCGCTGGTGGACGTACAGCTGCACCACCTCGTCGGCGGCGACGCCTGAGGTGTTCGTCACGTCCACCGTCACGGTCGTGGTCTCGCCGACGCCGATCTCGGCGAGCGCCAGCCGCGGCGCACCGTAGGCGAAGCTCGCGTACGACAACCCGTGCCCGAACGGCCACAGCGGGGTCGACGTCTCGTCCCAGTACCGCTGGTCGGCCTCCTCGGGCTGGAACGTGCGGTAGTGGCTGTACACCATGGGCACCTGCCCGACCGTGCGGGGCCAGGTGAACGGCAGCCGGCCGGCGGGCGCCACGTCGCCGAAGAGGGCGGACGCGACCGCGTCCCCGCCGCGACTGCCCGGGTACCACACCTGCAGGATCGCCGGGACGTGCTCGGCGGCCCAACGCAGGTCGAGCGGACGCCCGGACATCACCAGGGCGACCGTCGGGGTCCCGGTGGCGACGACCTTCATCAACAGCTCGAGCTGGCGTCCGGGCAGCTCGAGGGTGGAGGTCGATGCCTTCTCGCCGATCATGTTCTGGTTCTGCCCGACCACGACCACGGCCACCTCGGACGCGGCGGCCAGTTCGACGGCCTTGGCGAGTTCGGCGTCGTCGTCGAAGTCGGCGGCGACGCTCGGCAGGCCGTGGTCCATGTCGTCGAACATGGACGCGTACAACCGGGTGGCCGGACGCACACCCGCCGCGTAGCCGACCTCGACCTCCGTACCGGCGCGTTCCCGCAGCCCGGCCAGGATGGTCACGGTCTCGTCGACGTCGTGATCGAACACCCACGGCCCGAGCGGGTCGCGCGGGTCATCGGCGAGTTGGCCGATCACCGCGATTCGGTGCTGAGCGGCGAGTGGCAGCAGCCCATCGTTCTTCAGCAGAACGAACGTCTTCTCTGCGGCCTGGCGGGCCACCTCACGGTGGGCGGGGTCGGACAGCACCGCCGGTGCCGCCGCCTCGTCCACATAGGGGTGCTCGAACAGGCCGAGCCGGAACTTCGCCTCCAGCACGCGGAGCACGGCGGCGTCCAGCGCCTCCGTGCTGACCTGCCCGGCGGCGATGGCCTCCGGCAGCCGGCCGAAGGCCGGGTCGAACATGCACATCTCCATGTCGAGGCCCGCGTGCAGGGCCCGCGCACCGGCGTCGGTGAGGTCGGCGGCGAAGTGCTGGACGGCGAGCGAGCGGACGGCGTTGGCGTCGCTGACCACCCAGCCGGTGAACCCGAACTGTTCGCGGAGCACGTCGGTGAGCAGCCAGCGGTTGCCGCTCGCCGGGACGCCGTTGAGGTCCATGTAGGCGCTCATGATGTTGCCCGCACCGGCCTCGACGGCAGCGCGGAACGGTGGCAGGTAGACATTGTTCAGCTCCGTGTCGGAGATCTCGGAGTCCTCGTAATCGCGCCCGCCGCGCGCCGCGCCGTAGCCGGCGAAGTGCTTGGGACCGGCGACGACCTTGTCGGAGGCGAGTGCGGCGCCATCTGCCCATGTGGAACCCTGGAAGCCGCGCACCTGTGCGGCCGCGACCGCGGCGCCGAGGACGGGGTCCTCGCCCGCGCCTTCGACGATCCGGCCCCAGCGCGGGTCGCGCGCGATGTCGACCATCGGGGCGAACGTCCAGTCGATGCCGACGGCCCGGGCCTCCCGCGCCGCGACGGCCTGGCCGTCGGCGATCGCGTCCGGGCACCAGGAGGCGGCGAGCGCGATCGGCGCGGGCAGGATCGTCCGGAACCCGTGGATCACGTCGAAGCCGAAGATCAGCGGGATGCCGAGCCGGCTGCCCTCGACCGCCTTGCGCTGGAGCTTGTTGTGCAGCGCGGCGTTCCGGACGAACAGCACCGAACCCGCACCGGCCGTGATCGCGGCCTCGACGGCGGCCGGCTGCAGGGCCCGCTGCCGCTCCTCCTCGGGCATCGCGGCGAGCGTGGCCTCGTCGGGCAGGTCACCGGTGCCGAAGTAGAAGTACTGGCTGAGCTGGCCCGCCTTCTCCTCCGTGGTGAGTCGGGAGAGCAGGTCCCCGGCGCGCTCCTTCGCGCTCAGCGTGACGTCGAGGTAGGACGGTTGGGACATCGTCGGCCTTTCGTAGCGATCCTGGCCGACAGCCTACTGCAAACGCTCTCATCGTGGCAGGCGGAGCCCGGACGTTGCGGCAACGGTGTCGGCTGCTACATGCCGTCGGTGCCGCAACTGGCCGAGGCCGAGTTGCCCGTGCCGGTGTCCTTCGACTTCGACACGCCGTTGACCACGATCTCGCAGGTCACTGTCACCGGCTTGTCGAAGTCGACGGCGACCACCATCAGCGAGGAGACCTCGAACTCGCCGAGATCGGCCTCCCTGGTCCAGGTGCCCTTCTTGATCTCCTCCTGCTGCACGCCGTCGACGCTGCCCCAGGTCACGGTCGCCTTCCCCGTGGTCGTGACCGTGAAGGTGGCCATGAACTTCCCCGCAGCCGTGTCGTCCGCGGCCGTGTCGTCCGCGGCGGTGTCGTCCGCGGCGGTGTCGTCCGCAGGAACCGAGGCGGCCGGCTCCGTTCCGTCCCCTCCGGGGGCGTCGGACGCGCCCGGCGACGCGGCGGAGCACCCCGCCAGCAGCAACAGTGCCAGCCATGCCGAGACGATCCTTCTCATCATTCCTCCTTATGAAATGGCGGCTTCGCAAGACGCGGCCGGACCGGATGCCGGACCGGGAACTCAGGCGGGCGGCAGCCGGTCCCACACGGACGGGTCGATCGCGCCGGCCAGGCCGAAGCCGCGGTCGACCACCCCGTCCAGCCCGGCGGGCGGGTACTTGCCGTCGGTGCACAGCACCACGGCGTCGCCGCGGCAGGCGAACCAGCGGACCTTGCCGGCGAGCAGGAGCTGTCGCACGGGCGGCGTGAGCACCGCGGCGGCGAAGCCGCCGTCCGATGCGGTGGTGGTGAAGCGCTTGTCGAAGTCCGGGTCGCCGGTCTGCACGCCCCGGTTTCCCCCGAACAGGCCCTTGCGCCGCACGCAGCGGACGTCGGGCACCCGGCGTCCGGTCCCGACGGCGACGACCGCGACCGACTTCGAGGTGCCGCCCTCGTCGTCCTCCTGAGTGCGGGTGGAGTCGTAGACGACGAACGGTCGCCCGTTCCGCTCGCCCTCGACTACGTTCAGCGCGTACAACTCGCCGCCGAACTGTCCGAGCTTCGCATCATCCCGCTTCGTGTAGCGCAGCCCCCGCGCCGCAGCGAGGCCACTGAGCTTCTTCGCCCTGCCCCGCATCATCAAGAACACGATCACGCCGACGACCAGCACGAAGCCGATCACCAGCACGATCACCCAGAACATGCCCGAATCCGAGGACCCCATCGTCCCCTCCCACCCAGCGAGTCGGTCGTGATGTTTTCAAGGGTAGGTGAATTGCGGGCGCTCCGGGCCGGCAATCGCCGATCAGCCGGCCGGACGACCACTCGGGCTGGCGTAGGTTGGGCCCCAGTGATCGGAGGTGGCATGGATCCCGTCGTGGCCGCAGTGGTCGTCCTCGTCATCGCCGCCGCGGTGGTCGCGTGGCTGGTGCTGAGGAACCGGCGCAACGCAGTGGAGACGGGCGAGTGGACGCTGCCGCCCGAGGACGAGCCCACCGCATCGCCCGAGCCGATCCGGCAGGTGCTCAGCCGCGAGGCCCTGGTCAACCCGGACCGCCGGCTGGATCCGTCGAAGTGGGACAACTCCCCCGACGGCGCGGCCGAGGAGGTCGAAGGCGACCTGCCCACGCACTTCGACCGGGAGTACCTGCGCAGGCGTCAGGAGGAGTGACTCGGACCGAATCCCGCGGGGGCCGCTTCACGCAGCCGCCGCACCCACCCGATCTGCGCGCACCAGGGGCGCTTGCGCCCGCTTCGCAATAGGTTGGGCGCATGCGAGTTCTCGTTGCCGACAAGTTCGAACAATCGGGGATCGACGGGCTGGTGGCCGCCGGCTGCGAGGTGACCTTCGAGCCCACCCTGAAGGAGCAGTCCCTGGTCGATGCGGTCGCTGCGCTGGCGCCGGAGGTGCTGGTCGTGCGGAGCACGAAGGTGCCCGAGGAGGTGCTCGCCGCGGGACCGCTCAAACTGGTCGTCCGGGCGGGCGCCGGCTACAACACGATCGACGTCGCCGCGGCCTCCCGCCTCGGGATCTACGTCTCCAACTGCCCGGGCAAGAACTCGGTCGCCGTGGCCGAACTCGCCTTCGGCCTGGTCTGCGCGCTCGACCGCCGGATCGCCGACAACGTCGCCGACCTGCGCGCCGGCCGCTGGAACAAGGCCGAGTACAGCAGGGCGAAGGGGCTGTACGGGCGCACGCTCGGGCTGATCGGCGTGGGCGGGATCGGCAAGGAGATGATCCCGAGGGCGAAGGGGTTCGGCATGCCGGTCGTGGCCTGGAGCCGCAGCCTGACCGCGGACGCCGCCGCCCAACTCGGCGTCCGGCTGGCCGCATCGCCGCAGGAGGTCGCGTCGGTCGCGGACGTGGTCAGCGTCCACGTGGCCCTCAACGCCAGCACCCGCGGCATGCTGGGTGCGGACTTCTTCGCGGCCATGAGGGACGGGGCGACCTTCATCAACACCTCCCGGGGCGAGGTGGTGGACGAGGCCGCGCTGTTCGCCGCGATCGAGGCGAAGGGGCTGCGCGCCGGCCTGGACGTGTACGTCGACGAACCGTCGACGGGCACCGGCGACTTTGCTCCCGAACTGACCGGCCTGCCCAACGTGTACGGCACGCACCACATCGGCGCGTCCACCGAGCAGGCGCAGGAGGCGATCGCCGCCGAGGCCGTCCGCATCGTCCGGGTGTTCGCCGAGACCGGCACCGTGCCCAACGTGGTGAACCTCGCCACCCAGACGCCGGCCACGTCCTCGATCGTGGTGCGCCACCTCGACCGGCCGGGAACCCTCGCGCACACGCTGGACGCGATCAGCGCGGCCGGGATCAACGTCCAGGAGATGGAGAACGTCATCTTCGACGGCGCCCACGCCGCGGTCGCCCGGATCAACGTCGAGGGCGTGGTCGACGAGGCGCTGGTCGCGGCGATCAGGGCTCATGCGGCCGTCATCGACGTCACCGTGATCGCCCTGTGACACCCGGCTGACGGGTCAGGATCACCCGCGCAGGGTGTCGCGCACCCGTGCAAACGGGGGCACCGTGTACTCGGAACACCGGGCCGAGGCACGAGTCCGGTCGTTCCGCCTGTTCCACGACCGGGAAAGGACGCCAGATGGCCACCTCAATGCCGAAGCCCACCTGGCGGGATGTGTCATCGGGCCTGGTGACGGGGCTGTTCTCGATCCCGGAGGGCATGGCCTACGCGTCGATCGGTGGCTTCGCCGCACCGCTCGGGCTGTGGTCGGGCGTCGTCCCGACGATCCTGGGTTCGGTCTTCGCGCGGACGGTGCTGATGGTGACCACGCTGACCTCGGCGATCGCGCTGACCTCGCAGAGCGTGCTCGCCTCCGCAGGTCTGAAGAGCGACGACATCGGTGCGATCGCGACCCTCACCGTACTGGTCGGCGTGGTGATGCTGGCGATGGGCCTGCTCCGGCTCGGCTCGGTGATGGCGTACGTCTCCGCCGCGGTGATGACCGGCTTCACCACCGGGATCGCGGTGCAGATCGTGGCCGGGGTGATCAAGGACGCCACCGCGTACTCGCCCGCGTCCACGAACACGGTGGGCAAGCTGGTCGGCGCGATCGTGCACATCGGCGAGTGGGACCTCACCACCACCCTGGTGGCGATCGCCACGGTCGCGGTGTGGTTCGTGGTGCGCCTGGTCCGCGCGCTGCGCCCGTTCGCGACCCTGATCGCCCTGCTCGCGGTCACCGTCGTGACCGCGATCGCCGCCCTGAAGGTCGAACTCGTGGGCGACATCGCGCCGATCCCGCGCTCGCTGCCGCCGTTCACCCTTCCCGACCTCACCGCGATTCCCGCGCTGGCCACCGGCGCGGTCGCGGTCGCGCTGGTCGCGCTGACCCAGGCGGCCGGGATCAGCGCGGCGGTCGCGAACCCGGACGGCTCGCGCGGCGACGCCTCGGTCGACTTCAGCGCGCAGGGCGCGGCCAACCTGGTCGGCGGCTTCTTCGGGGCCCTGCCGACCGGCGGCTCGATGTCCCGGACGGGCGTCGCGACGAGCGCGGGCTCGCAGACCCGTTGGGCGGGGATCTTCGCCGGGCTCTGGCTGATGGTGCTCGTCCTGGCCGTCGGCCCGCTCGCCGGACTGATCCCGATGCCGGTGATCGGCGGGCTGATGATCGTGATCGGTGGCGAGCTCGTGGTCGGACGCCTCGCGGACATCCGGCTGGTGCTGCGGACGTCGCCGGCGTCGACCGCGGCGATGATCGTCACCTTCATCGCCACCACGGCGCTGCCGCTGCAGCAGGCCATCTTCATCGGCGCGGCGTTGTCGATCCTGCTCGCCGCCGTCCAGGGCACCGGGGCGGGCCGGCTCGTGCAGCTGATCCGGCGCGGGAAGCTCGCCTGGAGCATCGGTGACGCCCCCGCGAGCCTGCCGTCCCACGCGACGACGGTGCTGCACTACACCGGCATCGGGTTCTTCTCCGAGGTGAACCACCTCGACCAGGAGTGGCCCGACACGGCCGGGGTCACCGACGCCGCCCTGGTGATCTCGACGCGCGGCTCGCTGGCGATCCCGTCCGCCACCTTCCTCGAGATGCTCGACCGCAAGGCGGACGAGATGCGCCGGCAGGGCCTGGCCCTGGTCGTCTGTGGCGTGCCGGCCCGCCTGCACGACCTGCTGAAGCGCACCGGCGCACTGCAACGGTTCGGGGAGGACAACGTGATCCCGGAGACCGACCAGCTGATGGAGTCGGTCGAACGGGCCTACGAACGCGCGGAGACGCTCCGCGCGCAATCGCGCGAGGACGGAGCCGGACATGCCGAATGAGTCGCCGACGGTCGGTGCCGAGAGCCGGACGCCGGAGCACGCCGGGGTCGTGCTCGGCACGCTGATCCTGGTCGCGGGCGTGGCGAACCTGAACCTGACCGTGGCGAACGTCGCCCTGCCCGCCATCGGCACGGCCCTCTCGGCGTCCCAGCTCAACCTGAACCTGATCGCCGTCGGCTACTCCCTCGGCCTGGCCGCCTCAGTGCTGTGGTTCGGTGCACTCGGCGACCGGTACGGCCGCAAGCGGATGATCGTGATCGGGATGTCGCTGGCGATGCCCGCCTCCCTGGTGGCCGGCATCGCGCCCTCGACGGAGGTCCTGATCGCGGCCCGGGTCATCGGCGGGCTCGGCGCCGGCCTGACCTTCCCGACCACGCTCGCCCTGATCACCGTGCTGTGGTCCGGCCCGGCGCGGACCAGGGCCATCGCCCTGTGGTCGGCGCTGGGCACGGGCTCGGCGGTGCTCGGCCCGCTGGTGTCCGGTGCGCTGCTCCAGGTCTTCCCGTGGGGCTCGGTGTTCCTGGTCACGATCCCCCTGGCACTGCTGGGCCTGGTCCTCGCCGTGCGGTTCGTACCCTCCGGACTGGCGGAGAGTGCGGAACCCGTCGACAACTACGGCGGATTGCTCTCCGCGCTCATGGTCGGCGCACTGGTGGTCGCGCTCAACATCGTGGCCGCGCCCAACCTCCAGGTCCTCGCGCTGGTCCTGATCGGAATCGCGGTCGTGGTCGCCGTGCTGTTCGTGCTGCGGCAGCGCCGGGCCCCGAACCCGCTGTACGACCTGGAGGTTGCGCGGCGTCCCACCTTCTGGGTGGCCGCGGTCGCCGGGATCATCATCTTCGGCGCCCTGATGGGTGTGCTGTTCATCAACCAGCAGTACCTGCAGAACGTGCTCGGCTACGGATCGCTCGCCGCGGGCGCCGCGATCCTGCCGGCGGTGGTCGTGATGGTGCTGATCGCCCCGATGTCGGCCCGGCTCGTGGCCGCGTGGGGTTCACGGCGGACGCTGCTCACCGGCCAGTCGATCCTGGGCCTGGCCTTCGTGGCGATGCTGCTGCTGTGGGGCGAGGACACCCCCTACGTGGTCGTGGTCATCCCGCTGCTGCTGATGGGGCTCGGGATCGGGCTGGCCCAGACCCCGTCCGCCAACTCGCTGACCAGCTCGGTTCCGCTGCGGCGCGCGGGCATGGCGTCCGGGACGGCCGACCTGCAGCGCGACCTCGGTGGAGCCGTGATGACCTCGATCTTCGGCGCGCTGCTCACCGCGGGCTACGCGTCCGCGATGGCAGCCGCGGGGGCCGCGTCCGGGCAGGAGATCACCGCCGAGACCCAGAACCAGCTGCAGATGTCGTACGCGGGCGCCGCCCAGATCGCGGCCGCGCACCCGCAGTACGCCGACCAGATCATCGCCGCTGCCCGGGACTCGTTCCTGCACGGCGACCGCCTCGCCTACACGGCGGGCTTCGTGGCGGTGCTCCTGGGCCTCACCCTGGTCCGGTTCTTCTACCCGGACAAGGAGACCGAGCAGCAGCTGCACGCGACCTGGGCCGCCGAGGAGGAGCACTGACCCACGGACTGCTCGCCCTCCCGATCACCGGCCCGTCGACCCACCGGCCGCGTGCCGCAGATGATGCGGTACGAAGTACCGGGCCAACGGGGACGGAGCGGTGGACGATCCTGACGGCCACCGCCGCGTCCCCGCGCCCCTCGGTCAGGCCTTGAGGTAGCTGCGCAGACCCGCGACGGCGGGAGCGAACACCTCGGCGGCGAAGAAGCCGCGCCAGTAGTCCAGCTTGTCGGCTTCGCTCTCGAAGTCGGCCCACCACTCCACGAAGCAGCGGTCGCCGTCCGTGATCGGGGTCAGTTGCAGGGTGGCCACGTAGTCGGTCACCGGGAAGGGCGCCGGCTCGCAGAACTCGTAGACACAGCGGTGGCTGACGTCGGAGAGCTCCAGCTGGTGCTCGCGGATCTGGGCCGTGCCGAAGGTGAAGCAGCGGATCGCGCCGACGACCTCGCCGGTCTTCCCGTCCTCGATGTGGCTCTCCGAGACGCTGTCGGACCACCAGGTCGCCAGACCGTTGAAGTCGCGGGCGACCGACCAGACCGCCTCGAGCGGAACGTCGATCGTGGTGCTGTAGTACGAACGTGCCATGACCAGGCCTCCTATGCCTGAGTTGCGGGTTGGGGACTCTCCACCTTCCTGGGGAAGGTGAGCCAGACGTTGAAGACGCCGAGGAGACCGCCGAAGACGGCCATCAGGATGGCCCACACGGCAGCCCACACCGGAGCCACGGCGCCGGTGACGACCTGCGGGTAGCTCCCGGTGAAGTAGATCGCCAGCACCATCGAGATTCCGTTGAAGAACGGCAGGCTGCCGTCCTGGAAGACCTTGGCCCAGCGCATCGAGTAGACCATGAAGGCGACGCCGACGAAGAGGGCCACCATCACGGCGAGGTCGCCGGGGGTCACCAGCGACGGCAGGAAGGCGAGCAACGGGATGACGGCCAGGGTGATGCCGGTGAGGACGGCGCTGTAGGCGAAGGCCGGCACGATCGTCTTCAGCGCCGAGGGCTTCGCACCGAGGGCGAAGTACTCCGCCCAGACGATGAAGGAGCACCAGACCGCGAAGTTCCAGCCGCCCAGCCACAGCGAGAACGGCACCGAGACCAGGACGGTGATCGCGACCGCGAGCCAGAGCGGGATGGTCTCCTTGTACTGTGCTTCTTGAGTGTCAGACATGAGGGTTGTTCCTTTCGTGTGTGACGGCTCGGCGGCGGACCGTGGCGGATGCGACTCGACGCGGTCCGCCGCACTGGCCGGCGGTTCAGCTCTTGAAGGTGATCGCCTTGAAGTCCTCGGTCTGCTTGCGGATGCCGACCTCGGTCGGGAACCGCTCGATGGACGAGGCTCCGTAGAAGCCGACGATGCCCTCGGTGTGGTCGAGGACGTACTGCGCGTCCTCGGGGTTGGCGATCGGGCCGCCGTGGCACAGGCACAGGATGTCGGGGTTGACCGTCTTGGCGGCATCCGCCAGCTCCTGGACCTTCACCGCCGCCTGCTCCAGGGTGAGCGCGGTCTGGGCGCCGATCGTCCCGGACGTGGTCAGGCCCATGTGCGGCACGAGGATGTCGGCGCCGGCGGCGGCCATGGCCTTCGCCTGGTCGGTGTCGAACACGTACGGCGAGGTGAGCAGGTCGAGCTCGTGAGCGAGCCGGATCATGTCGATCTCGGGTCCGTAGCCCATGCCGGTCTCCTCCAGGTTGGCCCGGAACACCCCGTCGATCAGGCCGACGGTCGGGAAGTTCTGGACGCCGGCGAAGCCGACCTCCTTGACCTGCTTCAGGAAGTAGGGCATGACCCGGAACGGGTCGGTGCCGTTGACGCCGGCCAGCACGGGGGTGTGCTTGACCACCGGCAGGACCTCGTTGGCCATGTCCATCACGATGGCGTTGGCATCGCCATAGGCGAGCAGGCCCGACAGCGACCCGCGTCCGGCCATCCGGAAGCGTCCGGAGTTGTAGATGACCAGCAGGTCGATGCCACCGGCTTCGGCGGACTTGGCAGTGATGCCGGTGCCGGCACCGCCCCCGATGATCGGCTGGCCGGCCGCGACCTGTGCCCGGAACCGGGCGAGGATCTCTTGGCGTGACATTTCGTGTTTCTCCTTGTGAATCGGTTACTTGCTGGTGATGCGGTGATGCAGGGCCTCGGCCATGGCCTGTCCGAAGCCGGGGTCGTTGATGGCCTGGTCGACCTCGTGCACGACCACGCTCGTTCCGGCCAGGCCGGCCCGCAGCGCGGCGAACAACTGCTCGTCGGCTTCGGCGTCGCGGAACGGAGCCCCGTCCACGTCGATGGCGCTGACCCCGTGCAGCGGGATGAACAGCTCGGTCGGTCCGGTGGCCGCGGCGAGCTTGGCCGCGATCCGCCGGCCCAGTTCGGCCATCTCGTCCGATGTCGTGCGCATCAGGGTCACGGTCGGGTTGTGGACGTAGAGGTTGCGTCCGGCGAACCGGGTGGGCACGGTGTCCATCGGCCCGAAGTTGACCATGTCGAGGGCGCCGAGGCTGACCACCTGGGGCAGCCCGGTGGCGCCGGCGATCTCCAGCCGGTCCGGGCCGGCCGACAGCACGCCGCCGACCAGGTCGTCGGCCAGCTCGGTGGTGGTGAGGTCGCAGACCCCGGCCAGCAACCCCGACTCGACCAGCTTCTCCATCGCGCGCCCCCCGGTGCCGGTCGCGTGGAAGACCAGCACCTCGTAGCCCAGGCCGGTCAGGGTCTCGCGCGCCTCGTTCGCCGCCGGTGTGGTGACACCGAACATGGTCACGCCGATCAGCGGCTTGTGCTCACCCTGCGGCGCGGCGAGCTGCTCCTCGTAGGCCTGCGCCATGCCGGCGATCCCCGCGCACGCGTTGCCGAGCACCCTCGCGGAGATCGAGTTGATCCCTGCCACGTCGACCACCGAGTACATCAGGGTGGTGTCGACCTCGCCCACGTACGGCTTCACGTCGCCGGACGCCATGGTCGAGACCAGCAACTTCGGGAAGCCGACCGGCAGCGCCTGCATCGCAGGGGCCGCCACGGACGAGCCGCCAGACCCGCCGATGGCGAGCAGCCCGTGGATGCGTCCGGACTCGGCCAGCTCGCGCACCACCACCGCTGCGCCGGCGCCCATCACGCCCATCATCTCGCCGCGGTCCCTGCGCTCCCTGACCGCTGCCACGTCCACGCCCGCAGCGGTGATCACCGCCTCCGAGCTCACGTCGGCGAGTTCGCTGGTGGAGAAGGAGCCCGTGTCGATGGCGAGGGTCGCCACCCCGAGCCCGTGAAGTCGATCCAGCAGCCAGGCGTACTCCTCACCCTTCGTGTCGAGGGTGCCCAGCAGTGCAACGGTGGCCATGCCCACTCCTTTGTGTCGTTGTGGACAACACGTTAGGAGCGGTCGGCGCGATCGCGCCGATCCAATTCGGACCAATTGGTCCGGCGCGGGCGGGGCTGTACTGGACATACTGAGGCTGTGCTCGCCACGCGCATGGACGCCGCGGAGCTCAGCCGGATGCTCGGTGGCTGGGCCGACCCGGCTGCGCCGCTGTCCGAAGCTCTGGCCGGTTCGCTGATCGAGTTGATCCATGCCGGCTTCATTCCTGCCGGAAGCGCCCTTCCGGCCCAGCGTGACTGCGCCCTCGCACTCGGCGTCTCGCGTGCGACCGTGGTTGCCGCGTACGCCGTGCTGGAGGCACGCGGCTACCTCGTCTCGACCCGAGGCTCGGGGAGTCGGGTTCGATCAGGCTCAGGGAAGGCGGCTGCGCTCGTCGAGGGGCGGTTGTTCTCGTTCACCAGGACCGACGTCGACGTGATCGACCTCTCCACGGGCGCCCTGCCCGCCTCGCCGGTGGTTCGCGAAACCCTGGCCGAGCCGCTCGATGACGAACTGCGCCCCTACCTCGACACGGACGGGTACTTCCCTGCCGGCCTTCCCGTCCTCCGCCAGGCCATTGCCGAGCACCTCAGCGGCGACGGCATTCCCACCCAGCCGCAGGAGATCCTGGTCACGGCAGGATCCCAGCAGGCGACGTTCCTCTCCCTGCGCAGCGTCGTTGCCGCCGGCGACCTCACCCTGGTCGAGGATCCCAGCTACCGGGGCGGCCTGGAGGTCCTCAGAACCCTGGGTGCGCGCATCGAGGGGCTCCGGACCACCCCGAAGGGTCTTGACCTCGAGCTGTTCGCCCGCGCCGCGTCCCGCCGGCCCACCGCGCTCTACTGCCAGACCAGCATCCACAACCCGACCGGCCAGACCATGGCCGCCCGGGCGCGGGCCGAGCTCTCGGGGCTCATCGCCGAACACGAGATCCTCACCATCGAGGACTGCTGCTCCTACGACCTGACCCTGCAGGGTCCGCCGGCGGCAACGCTCGCCGGGCTGGTCGATCCGGAGCTGCTGATCAGCGTCGGCACCCTCTCGAAGCTCTTCTGGGGAGGCCTGCGCATCGGCTGGGTCCGGGCGTCGCCGAGCCGGATCAGACAGCTGCTGGAGCTCCGCAAGGTCGAGGACCTCGCCACCTCGGTGGTCGACCAGCTCCATGCCGTCAGGCTCCTGAAGCGGGCCGATCGCGCGCGACGCCAGCGCAGGGAGATGCTCAACACCCACCTGAGCGCCACGGAGGAGGCGATTCGCACGCACTTCCCCGACTGGACCTGGCAGGCCATCAAGGGCGGCTCCGGCTTGTGGATCGACACCCACGACGACGCGCTGGCCCTCGCCGAGACCGCCAAGAGGGCAGGGGTGAAGCTCGCCCCGGGACCGGGGTTCTCCCCCTACGACGGGCACCGGTCCATGCTCCGGCTTCCCGTCTGGCACGAGACCGAGCTCCTCCAGCGGGCCCTCCACCTCACGGCCACGGCGTTCCGGCACTGACCGCGGAGCGGCCGTCCGCCGCGCAGGCACCGTTCCGCCGGGGCTGCGTGCCCGGCGGGCACTGGCAGTTGCTGCCGGTCCCGCGGACAATGGGGCAGTGTCCACCTCCACGCTCGATCGACTGACGGCAACCCTGCACGCGAGGGGTGAGCGGCTGACGCCGGCCCGGACTGCCGTGCTCGGCGTGCTGGAGGCACACTCCGAGCACCTCAGCGCCGAGCAGATCGTCGACCTCGTGGCCGAGACGGCGCCGGAGGTGCATCGCGCCAGCGTGCATCGCGCCCTGGACCTGTTCAGCCGCCTGCAGATCGTCCAGCACCTGCACCCCAGCCACGGGCCGACCCTGTATCACCTGGTCGATGGCCACGGCCACGAGCACGTCCACGGACAGTGCCGAAGGTGCGGACTGATCATCGACCTGCCCGGGGCGATCATGGACGACCTGGCGGCAGCGCTGCTGGCCCAGGCTGGTTTCGAGCTGCACGCCGGCCACGCCACCCTGTCGGGGGTGTGCCGGGACTGCCGGAACCGGGCGGGCTGACCGCCCCGGGGACGGCCGCCGGCGCAAGTCCCGACGCCGGCCCTGCGTCAGCGCTCCGGTGGCCTACTATGTTGTCTCGTTGTTGCGATCATGTCGCAACAGAGCTCTGGAGGCCCGCATGCACATCCCGGACGGCTACCTGTCGTCGCAGACGTGCGCGGTCGCCGTCGCGGTCGCCGTTCCCGCGGTCGCCGCAGCGTCGGCCACGGTGGCGCGGCAGGTTCGCGGACGGGCGATCCCGCGGTTGGCGATGCTCAGCGCGTTCAGCTTCCTGCTGATGATGTTCAACCTCCCGGTTCCCGGGGGGACGACCGCCCATGCGGTCGGGGCGGTGCTGATCGCGGTGGTCGCGGGCCTGCCTGCGGCCGTGGTGGCAACCTCGGTCGCGCTGTTGTTCCAGGCACTGGTCTTCGGCGACGGTGGCGTACTGGCCTATGGCGCGAACGTCGTCAACATGGCCCTGATCATGCCGCTGGTCGGGCTGGCCGTCTTCCGGCTGCTCGCCGGACGCACCGGGTCGCTGCCCCGCCGGGCCTTCGCCGCCGCTGCGGGTGGCTATGCCGGGATCACCGCGGCCGGGCTGGCCGTCGGCGTCGAGCTCGGCATCCAGCCGGCCCTCTTCCACGACGCGGCCGGCGTGTCCCTGTACAACCCGTACCCGCTGGCGGTGACCGTCCCCGCCATGCTGTTCGCCCATCTGGTCATCGCCGGCCCGGCAGAGGCGATCGTCACCGCCGCCGGCTACACGTTCCTCGCCCGGACCGGCCAGCTGGACGGATCTCCCGATGCGGCCCGCACCTCCGGCCTGCGGGCCAATCCCGGTCTGGTCTCGTTGGGGGTGCTCGCGGCGATGCTGCTGCTGACACCGCTCGGCCTGATCGCCCAGGGCGCAGCATTCGGCGAATGGGGCGGCGACGAGCTCGCCGGGCAACTCGGCTTCCTCCCGGCCGGCTTCGCGACCTGGTCGGAGTGGTTCACCGGCACGCTGCTGCCCGACTACGGCTTCCCCGGTGCGAGTGATCCGCTGGTCGGCTACTGGGTTTCGGCGCTGGTCGGCTCACTGATCGTGGCCGGATTCACCTTCCTGGCGTTCTGGCTGGCTGGACGGGTATGGGGACGTCCGGCGGTGCCGGTCGAGTGAGCACGTCCTCCGCCCTGCCCGACTGGCTGGCCACGCCGTCCGCGGTCGTCGTCCCGAACCGTCACCAGCACCGCTTCCTGCGGCGGTCGCTGGCCCGGGCGGAACGACTGACGGCCAGCCTCCTCCCGGACGAGGAGCTCCTGGGACGCTGGGACCCCCGCGTGAAGCTGGTCACCTCCCTGGTGGTGCTCATCGTCCTCGCGCTGCTGCACAGTCCATGGACGCTGACCATCGCCGCTGTGGCGCTGGTGGCGCTGGCCGGGTGGCACCGGGTGATCGGATCGCTGGCGGTGATCGCAGGACCGGCACTGGTGATGAGCCTGGCGCTGCTCACACCGGCGACGCTCTCGCTCGTTCGCCCAGGGACGGTGGTGGTGCCGCTGTGGTCGGGGCAGGGACTGACGGCGCAGGGCCTGTGGAACGCGTGGATCGTGCTGGCCCGGGTTCTGGCCTGCCTCGCCGTTGCCGTGCTGCTCACCCGAACCACGAGCTGGCTCCGGCTCATGGCTGCGCTGCGGGCGATCGGCGCGCCCGCGGGCTTCGTCCTGATCGCGACGATGGCGCAGCGCTACCTGAGCGTCCTGGTCGAGGCCCTCACCGACCAGCTGTTCGCCCGCAGGGCGCGCAGCCTCGGCGGGGCGACCGGAAGGGAGGACCGTGGTTTCGTCGGGGCGAGCGTCGGGGCGCTCTTCGCCCGGTCGACAAACCTCGCCGAACAGGTGCACCAGGCGATGGCCGCGCGAGGATTCACCGGCCGGCTGCGGGATCCTGCGCCGAGTCCGCTGCGGGCTTCCGACGTGCTGATCGGCCTCGGCTGCGTGGTCGCGGCCGCGGCACTGCTGTGGGGTGACCTGCGTGCCCGGTGACATCCTGCTCAGCGCGGACGGGCTGAGCCACCGCTACCTCGACCGGTACCCGGCTCTGGACTCGGTGTCTGTGGAGGTGCGCGAGGGAGAGTCCCTCGCCCTGCTCGGAGCGAACGGGTCCGGGAAGTCGACGCTGCTGAAGGTGCTGGCCGGCCTCGTCTTCTGCCGGGCCGGCAGCTTCGAGGCGTTCGGCGAGCAGGTGAACGAGGAGACCCTGGCCGATCACGCAGCCAACGCACGATTCCGAAGCCGGGTGGGGCTGGTCTTCCAGGACCCGGCAGCCCAGCTCTTCTCGGCCTCGGTCAGCGAGGATCTCCAGTTCGGCTGCCGCCAACTGGGTCTGGATCGTACCGAGACCACCCGGCGGGTTGCGGACGTCGCCGGCATGCTCGGGATCGTTGACCTGCTCGACCGTTCCCCTGCCCACCTCTCGCTCGGCCAGCAGAAGCGCGCCGCGATCGGCACCGTGCTGGTGATGAGTCCACAGGTGCTGCTGTTCGACGAGCCCACGGCAGCCCTCGACCCCAGGACGACCGCGTGGCTCGTCGGGCTACTGACCCGGCTCCGGGCGTCCGGACGCACGCTGGTGATCGCGACCCACGACCTCGGGCTGGCCGCAGCGTTGAGCGACCGTGCCATCGTCCTGGGCGAGGACCACCGGGTCGTCGCCCACGCCGCCACTCCCCTGCTGCTGGCCGACCAGCGGGTGCTCACCGCGGCGAACCTCATCTAGCTGTGATGTCCGATTGCCTCGGCGGCGGCCGACCGCACCGCCGGCTGCTGCAGGACAACGTCCACCGACGCGAACACGAGCGCCGGTTCGTGGCCGCGGCGCGGTGCCCGTGGGCATCGCTGACCGGGTGGTGGAAGTCCGGTTTCCGGGTACTGACTGACTTACCCGGAGCCGGTTCCCGGGATCCGGCGATGGCAGGTGCGCCGGTTGAACTGGACAGCCGGCGCATCGCTGTGCTGTTGCCGGTAACGGGGCCGTGTTCAGGCGAGGTCAGGCTCCTGGCCCGTGTCGATCAGGCGCTCAGCGATCCTCCGCAGCCGGATGTTGCGGTTCTGGCTCGCTGTCCTGAGCAGCTCGAACGCGGCTCCCGCGGTCAGGCGATGGCGCTCCATCATGATCCCGGTCGCCTGCCCGATGATCCGGTGGCTCTCGATCGCCTCTCGAAGCTGGGTCTCTCTTCTCGCGGCCCGGTTCTGTCCGACGATCCGGTCCATCGCGATCGCAAATGCCTGGGTGAACAGGTCCCCGGCGATCAACTCGTCCACGCTCACCCGCCGGGGCACGGCGAACTGCACCCATGCCCTGCACACGCCGCTGCTGCTGCTGGGCTGGATCAGAATCCCGGCTCGCTCGCTGTGCACGTCCTCGCTCGGCTGCCCGACCAGCCCCGCCAGGACCGTCTCGGCGAGCCCTTCTGACGGTAGCCACTCTGTCTCGCTGGCCGCGCCGACCTCACCCCTCACCTCGAGCTGGATCGTGCACTCCCCGTCGAACAGCGAACCCAGACCATGCTGCGCGACCCCGAGAAGCGTCCCGAGGTCGTCCTCGTCCGCGAAGTCCCGGCTCATGCGGGCCGCGGCCGCTCGACGCGCGGTCGGCTCAGCACTCACGTTCTGGCCCACTGAACCCTCCCAGACCCTGGACGACGACCGTGTCCGCAAGACGGTGCAGACGCGAACCTACACGACTCCACCGGCGGCAGGGCCGAACGGGGAACCGGCTGCCGACGGCCTTCCCGGTCATTGCCGCTCGGGCCGGCCAGTCGGCACGGATCATCGCCGGCCCTTCGCCGCTGCGATCGGGGAGCGAGCATTCACTGTGGTGCGGGGTCAGGCGTCCTCCGCTGGGTGGCGGCGCGCTCGCCGGTGCTGCCGGCCTGGTCCCTGGCCGGCTGGGGGCGGGCACCGGAACGACGCCCGAATGGGCCGGGAACCACCAAGACGCCGGGCAGGAATTCCTTCGCCGAGGGTTGGGCCGCCTGCCGGCGACGAGGCAGCACACCACGCGTGTGGGCCGTGCGGAGCCGCACGGTGCGCAGCCGTCGGCCGGCGTCAGGACGCCGGGCCAGCGCGCGCAGCCGGTGTGCGAAGCGGACGAACAGCAGTCCCCTGTGGCGCAGCGGAATTCGGGTGGGCTGGAGCAGGATCTGGATGGCCATCATCACCCCGGCGTTGGCCAGGAGCGCGAGGTAGCTGCTCCGCCACGCTGCCCAGAGATCGCTCTCGTGCAGGAAGTGCCGAAGAATGTCGATCGCCGCGAGGAAGGAGAACACGTTCTTGGCGCCGAAGGCGCCCGTGATGCTGTCCTTGCGGAGGCAGTAGTGGTAGTAGGTCTCGTGGTGGAATGCCACCGTCCCCGCGCGCAGCAGGATGCGCGGCGTCGTGGCCAGATCCTCGTAGTAGATGCTCGGGAACGGCGGATCGTCCTCACGAAAGAGACTGCGCCGGTACAGCTTGTTCCAGGCGAAGGAGGGGAAGCGGCTCAGGTGCAGCGAGAGCTCAGCCGCCTCCGGGCCGGTCATCGTCCGCACCCGCGGAAGGAACGGGAACGCTATGGTGCGGCCCCACACGTCGAAGGAGAACCCACCCACCACGACATCGGCATCCCGCTCGCGCGCGATCCGGAGCAGATCGGCGAAGAAGTCCGGTGCAACCCAGTCGTCGGCGTCCACCATGGCAATGAAGTCACCCGAGGCGAGGCTGAGCGCGGCATTGCGGGCCGGGCCCAGGCCCCGGTGCCGCTGGTAGAGACCGTGCACCTGCCGGACGCGCCGCTCGTAGGACGCGATCACCGCCGCAGTCTCGTCGGTGGAGCCGTCATCAACGATGATGATCTCCAGCGGCTGATGAGACTGGGCCAACAGCGATTCCACACAGCGCGGCAGCAGAGACGCCACGTTGTACGCCGGAATCACGACGCTGACGGTGTCCAACGGTCCCCCTGTCGACGTACCTGCCGCACCCTTACCCCGGTCTCGCCGATGCCACACCGGACTGCCGCCTGCGGACGAGCGCCGGATGGCAGGGTTCGGACGTTGGTTTGGCCGGGCCTCGGACCGGGTACGAACCAACGCCACCAGACCTCCACAGCGTCGGCGGCGGAAGGCGGGACGGTGCCAACAAGACCAGCCGGAGCCACAACCCATTCGCCCGGGCCCCGCGGTTGCGCCGACGGCTCACATCCCGGAAGGGCATGATCCGCCGTGGACAGACTGCGGCGCGGCTACACGCTGGCCGGCAGCCCACCGGCTGCGGGGGAGCTGAGGATTGTGCCGCCAACCGTAACTTCCACGGCACTCGCGACGGTCTGCATCGCAAGAGCAAAGGAAACCGTCGTGAGCCACGACCGCCTTCCGCCGTCGAGGCGTCGCCTCGACTCGGACCACGCCGCTGCGGCACCCGGACTGGACCAGCCCGGAACGGCTGTCGTGCGGCCCTCCCCGGAACGGCCGGGTCGGCGGTGAACCGCCTCGGAGAGGGTTTCGTCCTGTCCGGGCGGTACCGCCTCCGCTCTCAGATCGCGGCCGGCGGCATGGGCCAGGTGTGGCTGGCGAGGGACGCGGTGCTGGAACGTCCTGTCGCAGTGAAGATCATGCACCCGCAGACGATCGTCGAACGGCAGGTGGCCGAGCGGTTTCGCGCCGAGGCCCGATTCGCCGCCCAGCTCAGTCACCCCAACATCGTGGAAGTGTTCGACTTCGGCGAGCACGAAGGTCTGGCGTTCCTGGTGATGGAGTTCATCGACGGCCCCACTCTCGCCGACCTCGTCGCTTCAGAAGGACCACTCGACCCGGCGCGCGTCCGGGCGATTCTGATTCAGCTGGCCGGCGCACTCCTCCGCGCACACGCTGCCGCCATCATCCATCGGGACATCAAGCCGTCGAACGTCCTGCTCTCGCCGGACGGGGTGGTCAAGCTGATGGACTTCGGGATCGCCAAGGACCTGGCTGCTCCCGACTTCACCCTGATCGGCGAGATTCTGGGCACGGCGTACTACATCAGCCCGGAGCAGGCACTCGGCCAGCCCGTGACCGCGGCGAGCGACCTGTACTCCCTCGGGGTTCTGGCTCATGAACTGCTCACCGGGCTCAAACCCTTCGACCGCGGGACGCCGATCGCGACCGCGCTCGCCCAGGTCGAGGACGCACCGCCTCCGCTGCCACCTCTGGTCCCCGGGGACCTTTCCGGGGTGATCAGCGCCTGCCTGTCCAAGTCTCCCGACGACCGACCCGGCGCTGCCGCGCTTCTGCGGAGCCTTGCCCAGACCGAACCTGCGGCCCCTGCGCTGCACGCGCTGGCCGCGCTCGCGCTCGGACGGGATGAGTCCGGGGGGAGTTCGGGACGGCTCGACCGGTCTCGATGAGGAGGAACCCGTCGATCTGGGTACGGCTTGTGACGAGCTGAAATCGGGAGGGTAGAGATGGACGCTTCGAAGGAACCACAGGCCAGGGACGGATCACGGGCAGCTCGCCGTGCGGTCGTCCGCCTCGGCGATCATCCGGTGGTCGATGCCGGAGCACGCGCCGGGTATGCCGTCAACGGTCTGCTGCACCTGTTGATCGCCTTCCTCGGTCTCCAGGTTGCCTTCGGCCACACCGGGGCGGATGCCGATCCGGCGGGCGCGATGGCGCTGGTTGCCGCCACGCCGGTCGGTGGGGTGGTGCTGGTCGCCGTCGTCCTTTCCTTCGGCCTGCTCGCGTTCTGGCAGGTGACGCAGGGCGTTCGTAGCCACGAGGCCTCCGGACGGGTCAAGGCCTTCGCGAAGGCCGTGACCTATCTCGCGCTGGCCTGGGGGGCTGGGTCGATCCTGGCCGGTTCGGCCCGCTCAGGTTCCACTCAGGCCAAGGACGCAACCTCGACCCTGCTCAGCCTCCCGTTCGGCACCGTCCTGGTCGGCGCTGCCGGACTCGCCGTGCTCGGCATCGGTGCCTATCACGTCCACAAGGGGTGGACCCAAGGGTTCCGGGCCGATCTGGAGAGCGCGCCGTCCCGGCCGACCATCGTCGCCGGCCAGGCCGGCTACATCGCCAAGGGCATCGCGCTGCTCGCCGTCGGCGCCGGACTGGTCACCGCTGCGGCGTTGCACGACCCCTCACAGTCCCGGGGCCTCGACGGCGCCCTCGGTGACCTGGTCGGTCTACCCTTCGGCCAGGTTCTGGTCGCGGCCATCGCGCTGGGCTTCGCCACGTACGGGCTGTACTCGCTGGTTCGCGCCCGACGCGCTCAGACCTGAGGCCTCGCCCGGGGCACGCGGGGAGCGTCGCAGGAACATCCAGCCGGCCAGACCGCAGGCGATCCCGTTCACCACGCCCCAGGCGACGTCGGTGACGTGATGCATGCCCAGGTAGAGCCGCGACCAGCCCAGGACGATCAGGTACCCCGCCGTGACCACAGCCAGCAGGACGCGCCACCGCCGGACGGGCAGGAAGCTGGAGGCGAACAGCAGCAGGACGAGGAGCTGGGCGGTGGTGGCCCCCATGTGCCCACTGGGGAAACTCGCGGTGGGTTGGCCGACGTCCAGCTGCTCCACCCCCGGCCGATCCCTTCCGACCAGGGTGGACGTGGTGAGGTGGACGAACGTGTGCAGGTTCAGCGCGACCACGGGGACACAGGCGAGCCACCACTGGCGACCGACCAGCAGCACGATCGCCGTCGCGACGATGCAGATCGCGATGTTGCCGCTGACTCCGCCGATCGCCGATGCGGACCGGGCGATCTCGTCCAGCAGCGGGCTGCGGCCCTGCTGCAGGGCACGGTTCAGCCGGTCCTCCTGGAGCCACCCGGAGAGGCGCCCGGTGACCAGGGAGCCTGCGGCGAGGCCCATCATGATCAGGGCCAGCATCGGGGCCAGGCCGCGGACGAGCAGGTCACGGACCATTGGGGCCGGCCGCGGCGGCGTGGCGTCGTCGCGGAATCGTCGGACCACGGTCATCACGCCGCTGCCCCGGTCTCGGAGGCCGGCACCCGTACCCGCAGTGCATCCGGACGGACTCTCGCCTGGATGGCCGTCGCGCGCCCGGCCGGGTCGCCGTCCAGCTGGGCCGGTACGGAGTGTCGCAGCGTGACCGCGAAGCGATCGGCCCGCAGGCGCCGGATGGCCTGGCCGTCGCGGTGCCCGCGGGCAAGGACCACCTCCCGGAGCACGGCCAGCCAACCGAGGACGCCCTGCGGAGCGAGCACCACCGCGTCGAGCCGTCCGTCATCGATCCGCGCGTCCGGCAACAGGCGCACCCCACCCGGCAGGTCTCCGCAGTTGCCGATCAACAGCGTTCGCGCCCGACGCCGGCTCACCACTCGACCACCGGTGGCGACCCGGACGGAGAACCCCGGATCGAACAGCGCGCGGACCCCCGAGATCAGATACGCCGGCCAGCCCACCGCGCTCTTCACCCGCTCGTCGGCGTGTTCCATCATGCTCGCGTCCGCGCCCACCCCTGCCATCACCAGGAAGACCTGCTCCGGCCCGTCGTCCCAGGCGACCAGGCCCACGTCGATTCGCCGCTCGGCGCCGTCCAGCACGGTCCGCAGCGCCGCCGGCAGGTCGTCGGTTGGCACGCCGAGATTCCGCGCCAGCAGGTTCCCGGTTCCGCCGGGGAGCAGCCCGAGCGCAACGTCTGTTCCGGCCAGCACACTGGCGACACTGCGCACCGTCCCGTCCCCGCCAAGAGCGCAGACCACCGTCGCACCCTCTTTCAGCGACTGACGGGCCTGGCCCACGCCGGGATCCTCGACGCTGGTGGGGTACCAGGTGACCGAATCACAGCCGTGCCGGGTGCACAGATCCTCGACCTGGCCACGCACCCGGGCGAGGTCATCGAGCTTGGCCGGGTTGTAGATCACCGCGATCCGGGGCTGCTGCTGGGCAGGGCTCACTGTTGTTCCCTTCGGGTCCGGGCGATGCCGGTCCGCGCCGTGCAGCGCAGCCGGACCTGGTGCGCCGTCCGGGACGTCCCGTCCACGCTTTCACCATCGGGCGGAATACCCGTGCGGGTACGGTGGCAAACCAGAGCGTCGCCCGGGGACAGCCCGACGAAGGAAATCCGGCGGAACCGGTCAGTCGTCGTCGGGAGGCACGCCCGGTTCCGCGGCACGGAGCCGCTCACGGCGTTCGAGCACCACGAGGATCCGGTGCACCGTGCCGACGAGTGCCAGCCAGGCGAGACCGAACAGCCAGCCGAAGATGACGTCGGTGAGCCAGTGATGCCCCAGGAAGACGCGACTCAGGCCCATCGCGACCGACCAGCAGACGGCGGCCAGAACGCTCAATCCGCGGATCCACCATCGCCTGCCCAACCAGACCACGACGTAGGCCAGCGTGAGGCTGATCACTGTGCTGTTCAGCGTGTGACCGGACGGAAAGGACGGAGCGTACTCATACGGCGGGACGGCGAACGCCAGGGGCGGCCGTTTGCGTCCGACCACAGCCTTGCCAGCCGCGGTGAACACCAGCGAACCCGTCGAGGCGACCACGACCAGCACTGCGATCGAGCGGCGACGCCAACGCCAGAGGGCCAACCCGGTCAGCACCAGGGTGAGCACCACCATGGAAGGCGTGTCACCGAGGTTCGTGAAGGCGGTCACCCAGTACTCGTTGCCCGGCGTCCGGAGCGCGATCATCGCCTGCAGCACCGGTTGATCGAGCCCGCTGACGCCGTCGGAGTCCGCCACGGCGTCGTAGACGGCGGCGCTCGCCGCGAGCAGGGCGACAAACACTGCGGCGCCGACGGCGCCCGTGATCGCCAGGGTCGCGCTCGGCCCCACCCGATCTCTGGTCGCCCGGATCGCATCGGTCGGGGAGGTGGTGGGGATCGGCATGCCTTCCTTCCGGACTTGGGATCTCGTCCATACGACGCGGCCCGACGGCGATCGCCGGGGGAGGTCGCTTGCGCGGAACTCCCACCCACCGGCTCACCGTCCGCCCGCCTCATCGCCGCGTACACGCGGGTACGGAGGCCCGAATCGACGGGCTCGCCGGACGCCACCCCCGGATCCGCAGCCGGCGAGCCGCAGTGATCTGATATCCCGATCGTTCACTCTGCAAACGCGTCTTCGGCGCGTCTGCTCTCTAGCCCGGTTCGCTGATCGCCCGGCGGAGCGTGGCCAGGATCCGGGCGAGCAGACGGGACACCTGCATCTGGCTGATGCCCAGGCGTGCGGCGATCTGCGACTGGGTGAGGTCGTCGTAGAAGCGCAGCCGCAGCAGGTCCTGCTGCTCGCCGGTGAGCGAGCCCAGCACGGACTCGACCACCAGGCGGGTGTCCTCGTGGTCGCCCCGCGCGGCGATCGTGATCGACCCGTCATCGAGGTCGCTGTGCGCCGGGTACCGCGCGCCGCCGGCGGTGAGCGCCTCGCGCACGAGCCCGGGCTCTGCGCCGAGCGCCTCGGCGAGCTCGGCCACGCTGGGTTCGTGGTGCAGGGCCTGGGACAGGTCCGGCCAGATCTGGCCGATCCGCACGGTGAGTTCCTGAATCCGGCGAGGTGGCCGCACATACCAGGTCCGGTCGCGGAAGTGGCGTTTGATCTCGCCTTCGATGGTGAGCTTCGCGAACGGGATGAACGCTCCGCGACCCGGGTCGTATCTGAGCGCGGCGAGGTAGAGGGCGAAACGGGCCACCTGCTGGATGTCCTCGCGATCCTCGGCGTGACCGGCCCGGCGACGAGCAATGCCGTCGGCCAGCCAGAGGTAACGGTGGACGACCTCGTCCAGCAGCGGCGGCGCCGGCTCCGCGCAGTCAACCCTCTCCCGGTACCGTGCCGCGGTCCATTCATCGAGTTCGTCGCGGTCGGCACGCTCCAGGCGACCTGTTGTGGTCATGGCAAAGCCCTTCCCGGGAAATCCGAGTGGCACCTTGCTTGACCACGGCGCCATGGTACCTGCTCACGGACTGGCGGACCCCCCACGGGGGATTGGGCGGCTCCGTCCCTCGGCGAACGGGCGTTTGGAGATGCGCGAGGCCGGTCGTTAGCATTCCGGCGTGGAGGGCCCCGGTCAGACCGAGTCGCTGGAAGAGACGCTCGCCGAAGCAGCGCGTGAACTCGCCGTGGAGGACGGCCCCGTCCCGACGCTGCAGCGGGGCGTCGACCTCGCTTCGGAGATCATCAAGGGCTGCGCGGCGGCAGGAACCTCGATCGTCTACACGGCGCAGCGGATCGATACCCCCGCCGCGTCCCACCCATCGGTTCTCCTGGCCGATCAATGGCAGTACGAACTCGGTGAGGGCCCCTGCCTGCAGAGCATCGTCGCCGAGGACCAGGTGCATTCGGTCGACCTGGCCAGGGATCCGCGCTGGCCCCGATGGTCCGCGCGCACGGTGGAGAAGCTCGGCTACCGCAGCATGCTCTGCATCAAGCTCTTCGTCGGCGCGGACACCCTGGGCGCACTCAACCTCTACGGTGCCGACGTCGACGCCTTCGACGAGGAGGACCGCAGCGCGGCGTGGGCGCTGGCCTCCCACTTGGCCGTGGCCTATCTGGCGTCCAACCAGATCGCCGGTCTCACCCAGGCGGTGAGCTCCCGCACCGTGATCGGAATGGCGGAGGGCATTCTCATGGAGCGCTTCAAGATCGGCGCCGATCGCGCCTTCGCCCTGCTCAGAAGGACGTCGTCACAGCAGAACCGAAAGCTCCGCAGTGTCGCGGAGGAGATCGTGCGCGGTGTGGAGCACCAGCTCGCCCCGGACCGGCCGCCGCAGCCGCCGGTCAGCCCCGACCTGCCCGCGGAGCAACCGGAGCGATCCGTGCCTGCGGCGTGGAAGGGTTCACCTGCTCGACACCCGGAGGTCGCCAAGCCGACCTAGGTTGCGGTCCGGTACCCCGCGACGGGGCCCGTGATCGACGAGGAGCACCAGTGAAGCACACCCGGATCGCCGTGTCGGCGGCCGTTCTCACCACCCTGCTGACGGTCGCAGCGACCACACCGGCGCAGGCAACCTCAGGCGCCGTCGATGACCGGTACACGGTCTCGGCGACCCGCACAACCACGGTCGGCGCAGGACGGGGAGTCCTGGCGAACGACCGTCCTGCCCACGCCCAGATCGTCGACCACACCGACCCCACGCAGGGCAGCCTGACCCTCGGCGCGGGTGGCGGGTTCAGCTACACCCCCCACGCAGGCGCCCGGGGCACGGACTCGTTCACCTACACCACCAACAGCGCCGTCCGCCTCTACACCGAGAGCATCAGGCCCCTGGCCACCGTCGGCGGCGTGGCCATCGGCGGTAGCGCGTTCGGCTCCGCGATCGCAGCCAAGCCCGGCAGCAACACGATCATCTACGGGCTCACCGACCGCGGGCCGAATGTCGACGGGCCGGACGGCACCAAGATCGAGCCGCTGCCCGACTTCACTCCCTCGATCGGCGAGTTCGCCCTGGTCGGCGGCAAGGCGCGACTGCTGCGCACCATCACGCTCCGCGCCGCCGACGGCACCCCGATGAACGGCCTGGTCAACTCCGAGGCGTCCACCGGCGAGACCATCACCGACCTGGCCGGGAACGTCCTGCCCACCTCGCCGTACGGGCTCGACAGCGAGGGCCTGGTCGCGATGAAGGACGGCAGCTTCTGGGTCTCCGACGAGTACGGCCCCTTCGTGATCCACTTCAACCGACACGGACGCGAGATCGAGCGCCTCTCGCCGCAGTCCGGCACCCTGCCGTCCGAACTCGCCCACCGCACCGTCAACCGGGGCATGGAAGGCCTCACCCTCACCCCGGACGGGAAGACCCTGGTCGGCATCATGCAGTCCGCGCTCGACCAGAGCGACGCCAGCAAGCCGAAGAAGAACCCGCTGACCCGGATCGTCACGATCAACCTCAAGACGAGCGCCACGCACGAGTACCCCTACCTGCTCGATGACCCGGCCACGAACGACACCGCGAACAGCGAGATCACCGCGCTCAGCAACACGACCTTCCTCATCGCCGAGCGGGACGGCGATTTCGAGCCGAACGCGTACAAGAAGCTGTACACCGTCGACATCTCCGGCGCGACCGACATCGGCCCGTCCGCCACCGTCAGCGGTGCGGTCTACGACGCCTCGCTGGGCCTGACCGTGAGCGGCGCGTCGCTGGAGGCCCTGACCACGAAGAAGACCACCCCTGACGCGTCGGCGGCGCTGGCGTCGGCCGGCATCACGCCGGTGGCCAAGACCCTCACGCTCGACCTGGGTGCCTACCTCACCACGCTGAACCCCCGGGGCTACTTCTACGGCCATGACAAGGTGGAAGGCCTCGCCCTGGTCGATCACGGCCACACCCTCGTGATCGCCAACGACTCCGACTTCGGCATCGCAGGAGTCACCGGGGACACCGCTCCGTTCACGCTGGCCGAGAAGATCCAGCCGAACGGCACCGCGGACGACGGCGAGATCCTCACCATCGACCTGAGGAAACTCGACCGGCCGAGCACCACCGCCACCGCCACCCTGCGGCTGCGCTGAACGGGCAGCCTGCCGGACCGGCTGCGGGAGACGCTGCCCGGCGTCCTCCCGCAGCCGCGAGGCAAGACGAGCCCGATCCCCTTCGGGGGAGGCCTAGCGTCAGACCCGTGAGCCCCGACGCGGACCCGCCGCCCCCAGCCGATGTGTCGCCGGTATCCGTCGTCGACCGGACGCTGGAGGCGCCTCCGCAGCGCACCCTGCTCGATATCCTGCGCGCTACTACCGCCAAGCATCCCGGCTCGGCAGCGATCGAGGACCCGCAAGGGACGCTCACCTACTCCGAGCTGACGGCAGTGGTGCGGCAGGCGGCGACCACCCTCGCCGGCAGGGGCATCCGACGCGGCGACCGGGTCGGAGTGCGGCTGCCGTCCGGTTCCCGCGACCTCTACGTGGGGATCCTGTCCGTTCTCGCGGCCGGCGCAGCCTACGTGCCCGTGGACGCCGACGACCCGCCCGAGCGCGCCGAACTGGTCTTCGCCGAGGCGGACGTGGCCGGGGTCCTCACTGCCGACGGGTACGTCCCCCGACGGGCCGCGACCACACCGGCCGCGGAAGCGGTCGCGGCCGGACCCGATGACGACGCGTGGATCATCTTCACTTCTGGCTCCACCGGTGTGCCAAAGGGAGTCGCGGTGTCGCACCGCTCGGCCGCCGCGTTCGTGGATGCCGAAGCAGCCCTGTTCCTCGTCGATGCGCCGCTCGGGCCCGGCGACCGGGTCCTGGCCGGATTGTCGGTCGCCTTCGACGCCTCCTGCGAGGAGATGTGGCTGGCCTGGCGCCACGGCGCGTGCCTCGTGCCCGCGCCGCGCTCGACCGTCCGGAGCGGCGCCGACCTCGGTGGCTGGCTGGTCAGGCACCGGATCACCGTCGTCTCCACCGTTCCGACGCTGGCCGCGCTGTGGCCGGTGGAGGCACTGGAGCAGGTACGGCTGCTGATCTTCGGGGGCGAGGCGTGTCCGCCCGAACTCGCCGCCCGCCTCGTCGGCGAAGGCCGTGAAGTGTGGAACACCTACGGCCCCACCGAGGCGACCGTGGTCGCGACCGCGTCCGTGCTGGACGGGGGCCCGCGGGTAGGGATCGGCCTGCCCCTGGCCGGCTGGGCGATCGCCGTGATCGGCCCCGACGGAGCACCCGTCGAGCCGGGCAGGACGGGCGAACTCGTCATCGGCGGCGTGGGCCTCGCCCGCTACCTGGACGCGGACAAGGACGCCGAGAAGTACGCGCCGCTGCCGTCCGTGGGCTGGACGCGCGCCTACCGCTCGGGCGATCTCGTCGCGCTCGAGCCGGACGGGCTGTCGTTCCACGGCCGGGCCGACGACCAGGTGAAGGTGGGCGGACGCCGGATCGAGCTCGGTGAGGTCGAGGCGGCGCTGTCGGCCCTGCCCGGAGTGGAAGCTGCGGCCGTCGCGGTCCGACGCACCGATGCGGGGGTGCCGATCCTCGTCGGGTACCTGGTGGCCGCCGGCGGGTTCAGTCGCACGGACGCGCGGGCCCGGCTGGCCGAGCGCCTCCCGGCACCGTTGATCCCGATCCTCGCGCCGGTCGACGAACTGCCCGTCCGCACCTCGGGGAAGGTGGACCGGGACGCCCTGCCCTGGCCACTGCCACAGGTGAACGAGGAGATCACCGAGGCGCTGACCC
>CAYNLD010000022.1:0-37878 GCA_964397985.1 uncultured Propionibacteriaceae bacterium
AAATCAAGAACAGCTGGGCCCGCGCCAAAGGCACCTCCTACGAAAACGAATTCACGCGCGACTGAACCCCGCACGCGGGCCTGACCCGGAGGACGTAGATGGCGACCCGCGGTGAACCCAAGGCCCACCGGCTCTATCTCCTGCGCCATGCCGAGGCGGCTCACACCGGCACGGACTGGCGCGACATCACCCGGGAGTTGACCCCGAAGGGCCGCCGCCAGGCCCGCGAGGTCGGCGAGATCCTCGCCCACCAGCGCATCGAGCTGGTGCTCTGCTCTTCGGCCACGCGGGCCCGCCAGACCGCGGAGTTGCTCCGGTTGCAGGCACCCGTCCGCTACCTGGACCGGCTCTACAACGCCGGCTCTCGCCAGCTGCTCGCCGAGCTCTCCGGCATCGAGGACCGGGTCCACACCGTGCTCGTCGTCGGGCACGCGCCGGGTATCCCCGCGCTCGCGGAGAACATCGCCGACCGCCAGCACTCCAGCGCGGACGCGCTCGCGCTGATCCGGTACAACTTCCCCCCGGCCACGCTGGTCGGCCTGGAGTTCTTCGACGGCTGGTCGGCACTCGCCGAGGCCCGCCTCTTCACTGCCCGCCACGGCTGACGCCCAGGGGCCGACCTCCTCGCCGAGGGCTCGCCCCTCGGGCCGGGCTCCTCTGCGGTCAGGCAAGGCCTCGGCGTAGTTTTGAGGGCGTGCGAACCGCCGAGTACCCGCGTCCGGCGCATGTACTGGCGCACTTCAGCGACACTCACCTGCGCCATCCGGACGACCCGCTGGTGCGCGGGGTGCTGGACTCCCGACCCAATCTGGTCGCCGCGCTCGAGGCTGCCGCCGCCCACTCCCCCGAGGCACTGGTGTTCACCGGCGACCTCTCCGACGACGGGACGCCCGAGTCGTACGCCGAACTCCGCGGGATCGTGGAGCCGGTCGCGGCGCGGCTCGGAGCCGCCGTGATCTGGGTGAACGGCAATCACGACGAGCGCGCGGCCTTCGACGCCGCGCTGCTGGGCGGGACGGGACGCACCGACCCGCTGAACCATGCGCACCGGATCGGCGGCCTGCGGGTGGTCTGCCTGGACAGCACCGTGCCGGGCCTGGACAGTGGCTCGGTCGCGCCGGACTCGCTGAGCTGGCTGGCCGACCAGCTGGGCGAGCCAGCGCCAGAGGGAACGATCCTGGCGATGCACCACGCACCGCTGCCGGTCGTACAGGATCTCGCCGCGAGTTGGGAGCTCGTCGGGCAGCCGGAGCTGGCCGGGGTGCTCGCCGGCTCGGACGTCCGCGCGATCCTGGCCGGGCACTTCCACCAGGCCGGCTTCGGGCTGTTCGCCGGCATCGGGGTCCACGCCGCCACCTCGCTGTGCTACACCCAGGACCTCTCCACCGGGCGCGGCATGCGCGGCCAGGACGGCGCCCAGGCCTGGCAGCTGATCAGCGTGCACGCCGCGACGGTCACCTCCACGGTCGCACCGATCGGCCGCTACCCCACCGTGGTGGCACCGCATCGGGCCGCCGACGCCCCCGCCGAACTGGCGGCTCGCGGTGTCCGCTTCCCCACAGCCTGAAAGTCCAGCGAACCACCTGCGGGCCCGCACTCGCCGGGCTAGCGTGAATCCGGGGGAGCGTGCCCGGAATCGACACACTCGCCCAATACCCCCTAGGGTATAGTGGTTGATCGGCGATGCTGCCGACAGAAGGAGAAACACATGGCAGAGGTCCTCATCCTCGGAGCGGGCGTGTCCGGCCACACCGCCGCACTGCACCTGCGGCGACTGCTGGGCAGCCAGGACAAGGTGACGGTCGTGTCGCCGAACTCGCAATGGAACTGGATCCCCTCGAACATCTGGGTGGGCGTGGGCGAGATGGCCAAGAAGGATGTGGTCTTCCCGCTGGCCCCCGTCTACGCGCGCAAGAAGATCGGCTTCCATCAGGCGAAGGCAGTCGCGATCCGGCCGAAGGGCGACGCCGAGGACTCCCGCGGCGCGGTCGACATCGAGTACACCTCCCCGGAGAAGGCCGGCACCACCGAGCGGCTGCGCTACGACTACCTGATCAACGCCACGGGCCCCAAGCTGAAGTTCGAGGCCACCGAGGGCATGGGCCCGGACGGCTTCACCCAGTCCGTGTGCACGGCCGACCACGCCGTCGAGGCGAACCACAGGCTCCGCGACGTGATCGAGGTGCTCAAGACCGGCACGCCGCAGACACTGGTGATCGGCACAGGGCACGGCACCTGCACCTGCGAGGGCGCAGCGTTCGAGTACGTGTTCAACGTCGACCACGAACTGCGCGAGGCCGGCGTCCGCGACCTGGCCCGCGTGGTCTACCTCACCAACGAGGCGGCGCTGGGCGACTTCGGCGTGGACGGCATGGTCTTCGACCAGCAGGGCTTCCAGACCACCAGCGAACTGTGGACCGGCTCGCTGTTCCGCGAGCGCGGCGTCGAGGCGATCGTCGGCACGCATGTCCACCGGGTCGAGGAGCGGACGATCCACTACGAGACCCTGGACGGCACCACGCACGCCCTCGAGTTCGACTTCGCCATGCTGATCCCGCCGTTCGGTGGCGTCCCGCTGAAGGCCTACGACGCGGACGGCACCGACATCACCGCGGAGATGTTCGCCCCGTCCGGCTTCATGAAGGTGGACGCCGACTACACGCCCAAGCCGTACGAACAGTGGCGGGCCGAGGACTGGCCGACCACCTACGCAGCCCCGGGCTACGACAACATCTGGGCTGTCGGCATCGCGTTCGCGCCACCGCACCAGATCTCGAAGCCGCGCAAGTCCCCCAACGGGACCGTGATCGCCCCGTCTCCGCCACGCACCGGCATGCCGTCCGGAGTGATGGGCAAGACGGTGGCCATGACCATCGCCGACCGGATCCGGCACGGCACGAGCGCCGCTCCGCACACGGCGTCCATGGCCCGGATGGGCGCGGCCTGCGTGGCGTCCGCCGGCACCGGCCTGACCAAGGGCTCGGCTGCGGCGATGACCATGCTCCCGGTGGTACCGGACTACCAGCGTTTCACCACCGGACGCGACGAACGCGAGACCCGTGGGGAGCTGGGCCTGCACGGCCACTGGGTGAAGCTGATGCTCCACTACCTGTTCCTGTACAAGGCCAAGGCCTACCTCGGCTGGCAACTGATCCCGGAGTGAACATGACGCAACTTTCCATGCACCAACCCGCCGGCGGCGGCGAGCCCGTCCTCGACCTGTCCAAGGCGCCGCTGCCCACCGCGAAGACGCTCGGCGCCCGCCGCAACCTGTGGCTCCAGTTCTGGCGCTTCGTGGCCTTCGACCTGCGGATCATGCGGATGGTGATCAAGGGCCATCACTGACCCGTCCACCCGCTCCACCGGAACCGTTGAGGCCGCTGCCGAGTACCGGCAGCGGCCTCAACCATCGATGGTCACGCCGGGGCCGGGCACGGCATCGGGGGCAAGGGTCGAGGGCGCTACGCGGTGTGCGTAGCGCCCTCGAACGTGATTGCGGTGGCTGATCAGGCCAGAGAGAGGAAGAGCTTCTCCAGCGAGGCGGTGTCGACGCCGCCCTGACCTTCGGGGTCCTCGGTGATGCACTGCTTGAGGCCGGCGGCGATCACGGCGAAGCCCGCCCGGTCGAGTGCCTTCGAGACCGCGGCGAGCTGCGTGACGATGTCCTTGCAGTCGCGGCCCTCCTCGATCATCCGGATGATTCCGCCGATCTGGCCCTGGGCGCGCTTGAGGCGCTTGAGCACTGCGCCCAGATCATCGGTGTCGAGTTGCATGGTGGCCGCTCCCTCAGCGTTACGGATGAGGGAGATCATACCTGCCGGCGTATGGGGCGACGGGCTCATGACGCGCCCGCCGGGTCGAGGACCGGCCCCTCGTCGGAACCGGCCACGGCCGCCTCCTGCTCGGCCAGTTCGGCGCGTACGGCGTCCATATCGGCGGCGCGGACGGCGGCGATCAGCTCCTCGAGGGGCTGCGCCGGCATTGCACCGGGCTGGGCGTAGACGAGGATGCCCTCGCGGAAGACCATCAGGGTGGGGATCGACATGATCCGTGCGGCGGCGGCGAGCTCACGCTCGGCCTCGGTGTCCACCTTCCCGAAGACGAGATCGGCGTGCTTCTCGGACGCCGCCTCGTAGACCGGGGCGAACATCCGGCAGGGCCCGCACCATGCGGCCCAGAAGTCGACGAGGACGATGTCGTTCTCGGTCACGGTCTGCTCGAACGTGGCGGCAGTCAGATTCTGCGTGGCCATTCGGAACTCCTTCTCCAGATACCCCCTAGGGTATCACGCGGGCGCGGGAACTGTCCCCTCGGAGCCGGCCACCTCGAGCCAGAACGTCGAGCCCTGCCCCGGAACGGAGTCGACGCCGTACCGGCCACCGTGGGCCGAGACTATCGCGGCGACGATCGCAAGGCCGAGCCCCGAACCTTTCGGTGTCGCCGGCGCCGGACCACCGGCAACCGCAGCGGACCGCACCCGGTAGAACCGGTCGAACACCCGGGGCAACTCCTCGACCGGGATGCCGCGACCGCGGTCGGTCACTCGCGCCCGCACCATCGGCCCGAGTCGCTGTGCACCGAGCACGATCGGGGAGCCGTCCGGGGAGTACTTCACCGCATTGGCCACCAGCGCCGTCAGAGCCTGTCGGACCCGGTCGGGGTCGGCCAGGACAACAGTCGTGCCGGCCCGCTCCACGACCACGGCCCGATCGGGGTTGCGGACCCGCAGATCCGCGGCCAGCTCCTCGACCACCGTGCCGAGGTCGAGCGGACGCAGCTCGAGCGCTGCGCTGTCGGTGAGCGCGGTCAGGTCGAGCAGATCGTCGACGATCCGGCCCATCCGCGTCGCCTCAGCATTGATCCGGCCCATCGCGTCGGCCACCTCCTCGGAGGACGCCAACCCTCCGGCGGCGTACAGCGAGGAGTAGCCGCGCAGCGTCGTCAGCGGGGTGCGCAGTTCGTGGCTGGCGTCCGCAACGAAGCGGCGCAACTCCTCCTGCCCCGCGACTGTGGTCGAAACCATGGCGTTGAAGGCCTGGCCGAGGCGTCCCGCCTCGGTCTGCGGATCGGCGGTCTCGACCTGCACCGGCGCGCGCCCGCCCGAGGCCGTGACATGATCGGCCGCGGACGTGAGCCGGGCGATCGGACGCAGCCCGAGTCGGTCCACCCAGTACGCGACGAGGCCGGTGACGGCCGCGACGCCGAGCCAGGCCAGGCCGAGCGCCAGCAGCAGCCGCCGGAAGGCTGCCTCGACGCCGGCGATGGAGAGCGCAACCACGGCGTAGCGGCCCCCGTTGAGCGGCACCTCGACCAGCCGGACGCGCTCCCCGCCACCAACGATCGCACGGGTGAGCGGCCCTGCGTCCCGCTCGTTGCCGAGCAGCACCGGAACCAGGCCGGGGTCGGCGTTGGGGGTGAGCACGGTGACCAAGGCGCCGTTCGTGCGCAGGACACCGATGTACACGTCGGTGAGCAGGCCGGCCGCGGCGCCGTTGCCCGCGTCCGCCCGGTTGGCGATGGTGAGCAGCGCGCGGCCGTCCGTGGTCAGAGTGGTGAGCCGCTCGTCGAGCTGGGCGATCAGGTAGGCGCGCTGGGAGAGCGCGACCCCGACGAACGCGAGCGCGGTCACCACCAGCAGCGTGGTGATTGCTGCGGCCAGCCGCCGGCGCAACGTCATCACGGCTCCCGCACGGAGTAGCCGACGCCGCGCACGGTGTGGATCAGCCGGGGCCCGGTGGCGTCCACCTTCTTGCGCAGGCTGGAGATGAACGACTCGATGATCGCCGACTCGCCGCCGAAGTCGTACTGCCAGACCTCATCGAGGATCCGGTCCCGGGTGACGACCCGCCCGGCATTGGCGATCAGGCACGCGAGCAGCTTGAACTCGGTCGCAGACAAGGTGACCTCCGCCCCGCCCCGCCAGACCCGGTGCGCGTCGGCGTCCAGGACCAGATCGCCCACCTGCCAGCGGTGGACCGGCTCCGGCGCCTCGCCGCGCCGCCGCAACGCCACCTGGACCCGGGCGACCAGCTCCTCGAGCGCGAACGGCTTCACCACGTAGTCGTCCCCGCCGGAGGTGAGGCCGCGGACCCGGTCGCCGGTGGTGCCACGGGCGGTGAGGAAGATTACCGCGGCCCTGCTCCCGGCGGCGCGCATGCGGCGCAGCACCTCGTAGCCGTCGACGTCGGGCAGCTGGATGTCGAGCACCACCACCTGCGGGTCGAAGGCCGCGGCCGCGGCCAGTGCAGCGGCGCCGGTGCCGGCCGTCTCGACCCGGTGGCCCTGCAGGCGCAGTGCGGAGCCGACAAGGAACGAGATGTTCTCCTCGTCGTCGACCACGAGCACACGCGGGCTTTCCTGCACGCGTACAAGATGCCAGCTACCCCTGCCCCGAATCGAGGCGCCGATCCGGCTTCCAGCAGATCTCCAGCTTTCCTTGACGCCGCCCCCAGCCGGACCGCGGAGCATCGAGGGCAGAAGCCACCAGGAGGGGATCCATGAAGCTCACCACGTCCATCGCTGCCGGCACCGCGGTGTTGGCCCTCGCCGGCGGCCTGTTCGCCGTCCAGGCGTCCGCCGAACCGACCGCGCCCGCTCCCGGGCCGGCCGCCACAACGAAGGCGGACGACAGCACCCGCATCGCCTGGTTCTACCGCGCCCTCACCGACGTGCAGCGGCAGTGCCTGGCCGACGCGAACCTGCAGCGTCCCGAGGGCAAGCTCACCGACGCCCAGGTGAAGGAGCTGCAGCAGCAGGTGCAGGCGGCGCTGAAGGCCTGCGACGTCACGTTGCCCGCGAAGGTCTCCGCCCGTCCGCGGCTCGGCTTCCGCTTCGCCGCGCTGACCGGCGCGCAGCAGCAATGCCTGGCGGACGCACGCCGCACCCGCCCGCTCGGCAGGCTCACGGACGCGCAGAAGGCAGAAGTACGTCAGTCGGTCGTCGAGACAGTGAAGGGCTGCGTGGGCTGAGCCCGACCCCACCTCGCCGGGTCAGGGCTGGACACGACCCGGTCCGGACGGCCCACCCCTGAACCGTCCGGACCACTGGCCAGCCGGCCACCGCAGGGCGCGCCCGCGGGTCAGGGTCGCCGGTCTGTACGGACGCGGACCGGAACGGGCTCGGCACTTCCGCTGCCCCGCCGGCGCCCACCCCAGTGGGCCGCGGCGAACGCAATGGCGCCGATGGCCACCAGGAACAGCCCCTCCCAGGTGATCAGTTCCGTCATCGCCACCGCTCCGTCTCCGGCCCTGCGTGCCGGGCCATGAACCGAGCCTGACGCGCTTTCCTGTGTCGAACCTGCGAGCAGGCCCTGAGCTCTGCGCGAAGTACCGCGGTGTGCCTAGAGGTCCACGTCCCCGATCAGCGGACGCAGGGTGCCGTAGGCGATCCGCAGGCCCTCCACGACCTTCTCGGGGGTTCCTCCCCACAAGGGGTCCTCGTGCTCGACCGACAAGGTGCCGGTGAAGCCCACCTCGTAGAGGCGGTCGACGACCTTCGGCCAGTCGACGGTGCCGCGCCCGGGCACCCGGAACCGCCACCAGCCCATCTCCCACGGGTTGCCGCCCTTGTCGACGACGCCGAAGAAGCCGTACTGGTTGCGCTTGTCGGGGAACAGCTCGAGGTCCTTGGCCTGGGCGTGGGCGATGTACTTCGCGAACGGGCGGATGGTCTCGACCGGGTCGATACCGATCCAGGTCAGGTGGGACGGGTCCCAGTTCAGGTACAGGCCGAGCTTCGTGGTCAGCCACTCCCACAGCTCCGGGGAGTAGGCGAGGTTGGCCGGGTAGCCGTCCGGGTGCCAGCCCTCCATCACGCAGTTCTCGATGATGATCTTCACGCCACGCTCGCCGGCGTAGTCCACGAGCTCTGGGAAGATCCGCTCGGCCTCCGCCATGTTGTCCACGACCGACTTCGTGACGTCGCGTCCGATGAACGTGCCGACGGTCTCGACCCCGAGCGACTGGGCGGCGTCGATGCACGCCTTGACGTGGGTGCGGATCTCCTCGCGGCGCGAGAGGTCGCCGATCAGGTTGTTCTCGTAGTAGGCGAGCGAGGAGATCTCCAGCCCGGTGCGCTCCAGCAGCGCCTTCGTCGCCTCGACGTCGGCTCCGCTCCAGCGCGCGACCGGTAGGTGGGACGCCTCGAACGGCCGCCCCGGCCCGCCGGGCCAGCAGGCCACCTCCAGGCACTGGTAGCCCTGCCCCGAGGCGTACTCGGCGATCTGCTCAAGCGACCAGGACGGCAGGCAGGCGGTGAGCATTCCCAGCTTCATGGTGTTCCTCTCTTGGTGGTTCTCTGATGGTAGGTCCCGCGGCTCGGCGTGCGGGCGCCTCGACCGGCTACGACGAGGGTGGTTCAGGGTTGGGCCACCAGGGGGCTCCAGCCCGGCGGCAGCGGTTGGGCGACCGGAGGCACCGAGGTGACCTCGACCGGGTCGCCGGACTCGGTCGACTCGCCGATCGCGAACATGATGTCGAGCACGTGGTAGGCCAGCTCGCCACTGGCGCGCGGCGGCGCGCCAGCCGCCAGCGAGCGGACCATGTCGACCACCCCGATCCCCCGACCGGTGCCCGCGTCGGGGATCTCCACCTGGTCAGACAGCGTGCCGCCGACATGCGTGGCCACCGTGCCGCCGAAGCGGTTCGGGTCGGGTGCGACGATCGTGCCGGAGGAGCCCTGGAACTCCAGCACGCCGGTGCGGGCCAGGCCCCAGTCGAACGAGAACAGGGCCACCGATGACGGCCCGGACGCGTGCCGCAGCAGCACGTTGGCGGTGGTCGGCACCGTCACGGGGAAATCGGCGCCTGCGCGCGGCCCGACCATGATCGTGCGGACGTCCCTGGCCCGTCCGCCCGTGGCGACGACGGAGGTCACCGGCCCGAGCGCGAGCACGAGGGCCGTGAGGTAGTAGGGCCCCATGTCGAGCACCGGGCCGCCCCCGGCGGAGAAGAAGAACTCCGGGCTCGGATGCCAGGCGTCCGGGCCGGGGTTCTGCATGATCGCAAGGCCGGTGAGCAGGCGCCCGACCGCCCCGTCCGCGAGCGACCGCAGGGCTGTCTGCAGGCCCGGACCGAGCACCGTGTCCGGGGCGCAGCCGACCTGAAGGCCCCGGGCCGCGGCCTCGTCCAGCAGAACGCGCGCGGACGCCCGGTCGAGGCCGAGGGGTTTCTCGCTCCAGACGTGCTTTCCTGCCCGGACGGCCCGGGTGGAGATCTCCACGTGCGCCGCCGGAATGGTGAGGTTCACCACGAGGTCGACGTCGGGGTGGTCGAGCACCGCATCCGGACCGCCAGAGGCAGGCACGCCGAAGGCCTTCGCCTGCCCGGCAGCCCGCGCCTCGTCGAGATCGCCCAGCGCGATCACCCGCACGTCGGGGTACGTGGCGAGGTGGGTCAGGTACTGGGTGGAGATGTTGCCGGCGCCGACGAGGCCGACACCGACCGGCATCAGCGAGCCTTGAGGTACGCCACGCTCTGCCGAACCTCGTCGACCGGATCGATCGCGGCGAAGTCGAACTCGACCACCCAGGTGCGGTGGGCCGAGGCGTCGAGAATCGGCGTCAGATCCATCAGGCCGGTGCCGAGGACCACGTTGGCCGCGCCGCTGCGGGAGGGCTGCAGGGGGCCGTCCTTCACGTGCAGGTGGGTGATCCGGTCGCCGTAGGTGTCCAGGAGCGCCGGCACGTCGCGTCCGCCGGCCGCAGCCCAGTAGGTGTCGACCTCGAGCACGATGCGTGGATCGAGCAGCGAGACCAGGAAGTCGTAGGCGGGCACACCGTCGACGTCGGGTGCGGTGAACTCGAAGTCATGGTTGTGGTAGCCGATCGAGATACCCGCGGCAGCGAAGGCGTCGACGAGTCCGTTGAGCGCGGTGGCGAGCTCGCGGATGCCTGCCTCATCCTGCCACTTCTCGGGATCCCAGAACGGCTGGAAGATGGTCTTCACGCCGAGCGCCTGCGCGGCGGCGAGCACCTTCTCCGGCTCGCTGATCAGGCCGGCGTGGGCGCTGCCGGCCTTCAGGCCGTGCGCGGCGAGGCCCTCGGCGAGCCAGGCGAAGTTCTCGATGCCGAAGGGCTCCACCTCGTCCAGGCCCATCGTCGCGAGGGCGGCGAGGGTCGCGTCCCGGTCGGACGTGAGCTGGTCGCGAAGGGTGTAGAGCTGCAAGCTGAGTGTGGCCACAATGCCTCCTGTTGCGGGAAATGATCGCGCTCTCAGCATAGGGCAGATAGGATGAACGCGCTCTCACCCGTGCTGAACCGGTGGAGGGCACCGCCGATTACGAAGGAGTGATTGTGAGCAAGTTCCGGGTAGGCATCATCGGTGTCGGGTTCATCGGGACCCTCAAGCACCTGGAGGGCCTGGCGGCCAACTCCGACCTGTGCGACATCGTGGGCATCTGCGACCTCCTCCCCGAGCGGGCGGAGAAGGCGAAGCAGGACTTCGCCCCTGACGCCTACACCACCACCGACTACCACGAGATCGTCAACGATCCGAACATCGATGTGGTCTACGTGTGCACCTGGAATGTCAGCCACTGCGAGATCACCTGCGCCGCCCTCGAGGCCGGCAAGCACGTGATGTGCGAGAAGCCGATGGCCATCTCCGGCGCAGAGGCCCGTCAGATGGTGGAGACAGCGAAGCGCACCGGCAAGAAGCTGACCATCGGCTACCAGAACCGGTTCCGTCAGGACACCCAATTCCTGCGCGGCGCGGTCGACGCCGGCGAACTCGGTGAGATCTACGTGGCGAAGGCCCACGCCGTGCGGCGGCGGGGGGTGCCGACCTGGGGCGTGTTCACCGACAAGGAGAAGCAGGGCGGCGGGCCACTGATCGACATCGGCACCCACGCCCTCGACCTGGCCCTGTGGTACCTGGGCGACTACCAGGTGGAGTCGGTGACCGGCTCGGTGTACTCCAAGCTGCGCGACAAGCCGCAGGGCAACCCCGGCGGCGGCTGGGACCCGGCCACGTTCAGCGTTGAGGACTCCGCATTCGGTTACGTGAAGCTGAAGAACGGCGCCACGATCTTCCTCGAGGCCGCCTGGGCACTCAACGACAAGAACCCGCGCGAGGCCGCGGTCACACTGATGGGCACAGAGGGGGGCGCCGAGATCGAGCGCTCGGCTGCCGGCTACGAGGTCAGCCTGAACACGGTGCTGGCGGACCGCATGATCATCTCCGAACCCACCGCGAGCACGCCCGGTTCGGACGGCTTCACGACGTTGGGCACCCTGGAGACGCGGCAGTGGCTCGAGGCGATCCGGGATGACCACGACCCGCTGGTGCTGCCCGAGCAGGCCGCCGTGGTGACCGAGGTGCTGGAGGCGATCTACGCCTCCGCCGCCTCCGGGGAGACCATCCGCTTCTGACCGGCAGAACGAACAGGGGCCGGATCCGTACGGATCCGGCCCCTGCGGGTTTGTCGGACGATCAGCCCTGGGTGAGCGGGCCGAGGGTCTTGTCGTTCTTGTACACCTCTGCCGCGTTGTCCTTGGTCACGATGACCGGCGGGATCAGGTACGACGGGACGACCTTGACACCGTTGTTGTAGCTCGTGGTGTCGTTGACCTCAGGAGTCCCACCCTGCTGCAGGGTCTGGACCATCTTGATCGACTGCGCGACCAGCAGGTTGGTGTCCTTGAAGATGGTCGAGTACTGCTGCCCGGCCATGATCGACTTCACCGACTCCACCTCGGAGTCCTGGCCGGTGACCACCGGCAGCGGCTTGCCCGCGTCCTTCACCGAGGTCATCGCCGCGCGAGCCAGGGTGTCGTTCGGGGACAGGATGCCGTCGAGGTCGGCCTTCTGGTAGAAGCCGGACAGGATGGTGTCGAACCGCTTCTGCGCGTTCTCGGCCTTCCAACCCTGGGTGACGACCTGCTCGAAGCTGGTCTGCTTCGACAGGACGGTCAGGGTGCCGTCGTCGATCTTCGGCTGCAGCACGCTCATGGCGCCGTCGAAGAACACCTTGGCGTTGTTGTCATCCGGCGAGCCGGCCATCAGTTCGACGTTCCACTTGCTCTTGTCGCCCTTGCGGGCCTTCAGGCCGTCCAGCAGCGCGGTGCCCTGGAGCACGCCGACCTTGTAGTTGTCGAAGGCCACGTAGTAGTCGACGTCGGGGGTGTTGGTGAGCAGGCGGTCATAGGCGATCACGGTGATGCCGGCCTGCTTGGCCGCGGCGAGCTGAGTGCCGAGCTGGGAACCGTCGATGGCGCCCACGACGAGAACCTTGGCGCCCTTCTCGATCATGGCCGAGATCTGGTTCTGCTGCTCGGTGACGCCGCCGTTGGCGAACTGCACGGTGCCCTTGAAGCCGGCCTGGGTCAGCCCGTCGTTGAACAGCTGCTCGGCGAGAACCCAGTTCTCCGAGGTCTTCTGCGGCATCGAGACGCCGATCACGGCGTCCTTGGCGAACCCTGCGGCCGCGCCGGAACCACTGCCACTCGCGGCGGGGGTCTCGGTGCGTCCCCCGCCGCAGCCGGTGAGGGCCAGGGCCCCCGCGGCGGCCAGCACAACGGCGGCCTTTGCGAACTTCTTCATCCCTACCTCTTTCTTGTACCGGGTAGCCGCCCTGGCTGTCCCGGGTCCGCCCGGCCACCCCTGCGTGGCCGGGAAGTCTGGGACGGACCGCTTCAGCGCAGGTCCGTCGGGTTGACCGCGCCGGCCTGCTCCTCCAGCAGGTCAGTCTCGGTCGGGGTCGCTGCCGCGACCTCCTTGTTGCGGCCGAACATGCCCGTGAGGGACGCCTGGCCGCGGCGCTTCTGCCACACGTCGAGGGCGACGGCGGCGAGCAGCACGAGGCCCTTGATCATCTGGGTGACGTCGGAGCCCGCGGACATCAGCTGCAGGCCGTTGTTCAGCACGGCCATGACCAGGCCACCGATGATCGAGCCGATCACGGTGCCGACACCTCCGGAGACGGCCGCGCCGCCGATGAACACAGCCGCGATCGCGTCCAGCTCCCAGCCGACGCCGTCGAACGGGCCGGACGCGGTGGAGCGACCGACGAACATCATGCCGGCGAACGCAGCCAGGACGGACATGTTCAGCATGACCAGGAAGTAGGTCCTCCGGGTGTTCACCCCGGACAGCTCGGCGGCGAGCCGGTTGCCACCGACCGCGTAGATGTGCCGGCCGGTGACGGTACGTCCGGTGATGAAGCTGTACAGGATGACCAGCGCGACCAGGATCAGGCCGGGCACGGGGAAGGAGGTGCCGGGGCGACCGGTGCCGAACATCCAGGTCAGCCAGCCGACCACGACGGCCAGCAGCGCGATCCGGGTGATCGTGACCCAGAACGGCGGCACCTCTGCGTTCACCTTGATCAGTGCCTGCCGGTTGCGCAGCTGCATCCAGGCCAGCGCGGCGATGGTGAGCAGGCCGAGCAGCAGCGTGGAGTTGTTCATCCCTGTGTTGGGACCCCACTCGGGCAGGTAGCCCGCACCGAGGAACTGGAAGTCCTTGGGCACCGGGACGGTCAGCGACTTGCCGACGTACTGGTTGGCGCCGCGGAAGAACATGTAGCCGGCCAGGGTGACGATGAAACCGGGGATGCCCATGTAGGCCACCCAGAACCCCTGCCAGGCCCCACAGATCGCACCGATCACCAGACCCAGCAGGATGCCGGCCCACCACGGGATGCCCCAGTCACGCATCGCGATCGCCACCACGATGCCGACGAAAGCCGCCACCGAGCCGACGGCCAGGTCGATGTGGCCGATCACGATCACCATGACCATGCCGATCGCCAGCACGAGCACGTAGCTGTTGCCGTTGATCAGGTTCATCATGTTGGTCGGCGTGATCACCAGGCCACCGGTCATGATGTGGAAGAACAGGGCCAGTGCCACCAGCACGAACAGCATGCCGAACTGGCGGAAACTGCCACCGAAGAGTTGCTTGAGAGCGTCCATCGTCTACTTCCTTCGCGGCTCAGGCCGCATTCTTGGTGGTGTTCGGGATCAGGGTCATCAACCGCATCAGGTTCTCCTGCGTGGCGTCGGCGACGTCCAGGCAACCGGTGATGGAGCCCTGGCTCACGGTGTAGATGCGGTCACAGGTGCCCAACAGTTCGGGGAGCTCCGAGGAGATCATCATGATCGCCTTGCCCTGGTCGGCGAGGGCGTTCATGATCCCGTACATCTCGTACTTGGCACCCACGTCGATGCCGCGGGTCGGCTCGTCAAGGATCAGCACCTCGGGCTCGGTGAACAGCCACTTCGCCACGACGACCTTCTGCTGGTTGCCGCCGGACAGCTTCACCACGCCCTCGTTCACGCTCGGGGTCTTGATCCGAAGCTCCTGCCGGTACTTCTCGGCCGCCGTGAACTCCGCATTCCGATCCACGACTCCCCGCGGCGAGATCAGGCCGAGCTCGGCAGAGACCACGGTGGTGCGGATGTCGTCCAGCAGGTTCAGGCCGAGCACCTTGCGGTCCTCTGTCACATACGCCAGGCCCAGCTCGATCGCCTGCTCCACCGTCTTCGGCTCGATCTCCTTGCCGTCGAGGAAGATCCTGCCCTTCACGTAGGTGCCGTACGAGCGGCCGAACAATGAGCGGGCCAGCTCCGTACGCCCGGCACCCATCAGGCCGGCGAAGCCCACGATCTCGCCGCGGCGGATGGTGAACGACGAATCCTTGCAGACCAGCCGGTCGGTGATCTCGGGATGCTGGACGGTCCAGTCCTTCACCTCGAACATGACCTCGCCGATGTGCGGGACATGCGCCGGGTAGCGGGAGGTCAGCTCGCGGCCCACCATGCCCCGGATCAACCGGTCCTCATCGACGTGCTCCCCCGGCGGGACGTCGATCGTCTCCACGCTCTTGCCGTCCCGGATGATCGTGATCGAGTCCGCGATCGCCGCCAGTTCGTTCAGCTTGTGGCTGATCATGATGCAGGTCATGCCGTGGCTCTTGAACTCGCGGATCAGGTCCAGCAGGTGTGCCGAGTCGGTCTCGTTCAGCGCCGCCGTCGGCTCGTCCAGGATCAGCAGCTTCACGTCCTTGCTGATCGCCTTCGCGATCTCGACCAGCTGCTGCTTGCCCACCCCGATGCTCTTGATCTGGGTGTCCGGGTCATCCTGCAGGCCGACCCGCTCCATCAGCGCCTTCGCCTTCTGCCGGGCGGACACCCAGTCCAGGCCGAACCGGCCGCGCACCTCATTGCCCAGGAAGATGTTCTCGGTGATCGACAGCTCGGGGATCAGCGCGAGCTCCTGGTGGATGATCACGATCCCGGAGTGCTCGCTGTCGCGGATGTTCGCGAACGTTGCCAGCTTGCCGTCGTAGTAGATCTCGCCGGTGTAGGTGCCGTGCGGATGAACGCCGGACAGGACCTTCATCAGGGTCGACTTTCCGGCGCCGTTCTCACCGCAGATCGCGTGGATCTCACCACGGCGCACCCGCAGCGACACCCCGTCCAGGGCCTTCACGCCCGGGAACTCCTTGGAGATGTGCCGCATCTCCAGAATCAGATCGGACTCACCGGGCAACTGGCCCCTCCCTGGATCTCCGACGACCTCCCCGGGCCATCGATCGACGACACTGTGCGACGAGTAGGTTTCACCAGCCAATGCCATGAACCTGCCCGATCTGCACACTAGGGAGCAGGTTTTACACTGTCAACGGTCATATCCGGCTCGTTATCGAATCGTTTTCTTTCGATCATTGGTCGAGTTATTGCCCGACGACGGTTGAAAAGAGGTCGGCGGCTGGCCTATGCTCCTGCCATGTCGCCGACGACAGGACGCCCGTCACTGCGGGACCGAACCCGGGACGAGGTGTTCGCCCTGATCCGGGACTCGCGCGACCTCACCCGCTCGGCGCTGGTCGAACTCACCGGCCTCCCCAGCAGCACCATCGGCCACGCCGTCTCCCGGCTGCTCGCCGAGGGACGCGTCACCGAGTCGGCCCCGCCGGCGAAGGGCCCGGGCTCGGGCAGCGGGCGTCCGGGTTCGATCCTGAACGCCGTGGCCACCACCACCCGCACGGGAGCCATCGACTTCGGCCACCGCCACTTCCGGGTGGCGCTGGGCGACGATGCAGGCAACGTGATCGACGAGGAGATCGTCCAGCTCAACGTCGACCAGTCGCCGGTGCGGGGCCTGGACGCGGCGGCAGCGAGCCTGCGCGCGCTCGGCGCCAGGAACTCGGTGTCGGCACTGACCTGCGTCGCGGCCGGGGTTCCCGGGCCGATCGAGGAGGACACCGGCCTGGTCTGCTCGACCACCACGTTGTCGAACTGGGCCGGCATCTACCCTGCGCGAGAGCTCGAGAGGCGGCTCGGGGTGCCCGCGCTGGTCAGCAACGACGCGAGCGCAGGGGCCCTCGGCGAACTGCACCACGGTAACGGGCGCGGACACCGGGACTTCCTCTACATCAAGGCCTCGCACGGCATCGGGGCGGGGATGGTGATCCACGGCGAGCTCTTCCAGGGTGGAACCGGGTTTGCCGGCGAGATCGGGCACATCATCATCTCCGGGCGACCCGAGCTGTGCCGGTGTGGCAACCGCGGCTGCCTCGAGGCGGTGGTCTCCGTGCCCTCGGTCAAGGAACAGCTGAGCCACACCCACCCCCACCTCGACGTGGACGCGGTCGACCTGGCCACCCTCAACGACCCGGTCACGGCGCGGATCCTGAATGAGAGCGGGCGAACGATGGGCACCGTCCTGGCCGGGCTGTGCGACCTGTTGAACCCGACCCTGCTGATCATCGGCGGGGAGCTCGGCGCGTCCGGGCAACCGCTGATCGACGGCGTGCGGGCCTCGGTGAACCGCTTCGCCCAGCCATCGACCTCGAGCGCGATCCAGGTGGTGGCGGCCGGCCTGGGCCAGCGGGCCGAACTCGTCGGAACCGTCCAGCTGGCCGCCGCACTCGCCCGCGCCTGACTACGCCGCACCGTCCAGCGTGACGAAGCGGTAGCCGTGATTCCGGTACCACTCGATCACCCGGGACAGAGCCGCGGCCGTGTTGCCGCGGTAGGAGCTGACCAGGCTCTCGGGCTCGTGGCTCGCCTTCGTCGAGTGCATCAGGACGATGGGGTGTGCCTGTCCGTCAGCGGCAGTGGCGTTGGCGACGATCCGGCGGGTCGCCGCAGCCGTGGTGCGGGGCGGTTGCTTCCAGTCCTCACTGTCGACCGACCACAGCTCGGCGGTCATCCGCAGGCCCGACGCCGCGGCCCGGACGTTGGTCCGGAAGCCGCCGGGCGGCCGGACGAAGCAGACCGGGCTCCCGGTCAGGGCGGCCAACTCGGCGTTCGTCCGCCGGAACTGGTCGCGCAAGTACGCCAGGCTCCAGCCGCCGCTGACCTGCGTCGGGTAGTCGTGCGACCAGCTGTGGTCGGCGATCAGCTCGCCGTGCGCGACCAGCAGCCGGACGATGTCCGGGCTCGCCTTGGCGTGCGCCCCCGTCTCGAAGAAGGTCGCGTGAATGCCGTAGTGATCGAGGATCCCGACGTAGTCGCGATCCGCCGGGCCGGGGCCGTCGTCGAAAGTGAGCGCCACGGTCTTCCCCGTGCCCGGCGCGTGGGTCACGAAACCGCTCGCCGGCTTCGGGCAGGCTGCGGGCGTGGCTGACCCCGTCCGCGTCAGAGTCGTGGCGGTCGTGGCGGGCGCGGTGATCGATGGCGTGGCCGCCGTCGGGCGTGCGCGAGCCGACGCGACCGTCGCGGCCGGACTGGTCAACGGGACAGCCCCGCCGGCCGGCCGCTGGACGGCGCAGCCGCTGAGCAGGATGACGGCAAGGAAGGTACCCCAGAGGCCGAGGCCGGCCAGACGACGGATCCGCACGGGCTCCATAGTGCCGCGGGAGAGAAGAGGGCCCGGATCGGGCGTGGAGCCGCCTTGGGGAATCGAACCCCAGACCTGCGCTTTACGAGAGCGCCGCTCTACCGACTGAGCTAAGGCGGCCTGGCCGGGCGACCGGCCGGGGCACAACTATAGGGGGTTTGGCGGCCCAGTACCGACTCGCGGTGCGAGCGCGGGCCCGGGAGGCGCCGACCCGCTCTGCCGACCGGGGCGAGGGCCCCGATCAGCTGGTGCCGAAGCCACCGTTGCTGTGGAGGAGCTGGCCGTTGATCCAGCCGCCGGCGTCGGAGAGCAGGAAGCGGACGAGGTCGGTGGTGTCCTTCGCCGTGCCCAGCCGGCCGGCCGGGGTAGCTGCGATGCACTGCTCACGGATCTCGGGGGTCATCCAGCCGGTGTCGATCGGGCCGGGGTTGATCACGTTGGCGCGGACGCCGCGGTGCCCGAGCTCGCTCGCCGCCGCGATCACCACCCGGTCCAGGGCGCCCTTGCTCGCGCCGTAGGGCAGGTTGTGGGCGGTGTGGTCGCTGGTGAGCGCGACGATGCGTCCCCTCACCTCTGCGGTCGGCTCCTGCGCCAGCGTCGCGGCGAACTCCCTGATCAGCAGCCAGGACGCCCGGGCGTTCACCGCGAAATGCCGGTCCCAGCTCTCCACAGTGGTGTCCAGGATCGCACTGTCCACCGACTCGCAGTGCGACATCACCAACGCCCGCAGGTCACCGAGTTCGCGCGCCGCTGCCACCAGACCGGACGGGGCCTCCGGGTCCGCGAGGTCGGCCGGGACCGCCTCCGCGCGAACTCCCAGCCCGCGGCACTGCGCTGCGATCGCGTGCGGATCATCCGCGCCGCGCTCGTAGTCGAGTCGGTCGTCGTAGGGCGCCCAGTAGTTCAGCAGCACGTCCCAGCCGTCGGAGGCGAGCCCGAGCGCCAGCTCCGCCCCGATCGACCGGCGTCGCCCCACACCGGTGACCAACGCCGTCCCGCGTCGCTCCATCACACCCTCCTGCTCCGCCCAGTACTCTCTGGCGCCCTTCGGTGCGTCAGCTGCAGCGGACGCCGTCCTTCGGCACGGTCCCCTTGACCAGGTAGTCCACCACGATCGTGTCGACACAGGCCGACTTGCCGCCGTAGCTGCCGTGGCCCTCCCCCTGGTAGGTCACCAGGACGCCCGAGTCGAGCTGCCTGGCCATGTCCACCGCCTGTTGGTACGGGGTGGCGTTGTCCCCGGTGCCGCCGATCACCACGATCGGCTTCGCGCCGGACCCACGGATCTGCAGGTGCAGGGCCGGACGCACCGGCCACAACGCGCAGGTGTACTGGGGTCCGAAGTACTTGCCGAAGATCGGCGCCTTCTTCTGGTCCTCCCGCCAGACCTCGTCGGCGTCGAGGATCCCCTTGTCCTCATCGCTGTCCAGGCAGCTGATCGCCGGCAGCGAGTAGAACAGCGAGCCGTAGTGCCCCTTGTCGTCACGGGAATTCAGGGCGTCGGCTGCGGCCAGCAGGCCCTTGCCGTTGCCCTTCTGTGCAGCCGCGACCATCGCCGCGAGGGTCGGCCAGGCATCGGTGCCGCCGTAGAGCATCATGGCGACACCGGTTACCGCCAGCGACTGGGTGAGGATCCGGGTGCCCGCCCGCGCCGGAGCACCGTCCAGCTGGTCGAACAGTCCCGTGATCGAATCCAGCACAGCCTGCTTGCTCGCGCCGAGCGCGCAGGCCTGCTCCGCGCACCAGGTCGCGAAGTTGCCCAGGGCAAGGTCGAACCCCATCGCCTGGATCACGTCGTCGCTGTCGGTGATGTTCACCGCGGCGTCCAGGACGAGGCGTCCGGTGTTCTGGCTGAACAACTCGGCGTAGGTCGCACCGATCTGGGTTCCGTAGGAGTAGCCGAGGTAGTGCAGCTCGCGGTCTCCCACCAGTTGGCGCAGCAGGTCGAGATCGCGCGCCACCTCGATCGTCGAGATGTGCTCCAGCAGGACGCCGCTGTTCTGCCAGCACGACTTGTCGAACTCGTAGGTCGCCTGGATCAGAGCCGTGCGCTCGGCATCGGTGTCGGGAGAGGAGTCGATGCTGCTCAACGCGTCCGTGTGCGCGGAGTCGTAGCACTTCACCGGTGTCGAGTCGCCCGTTCCACGGGGATCCCAGCCCACGATGTCGTACTGCTCGAGACCGCTGGAGTCGAAGCTGCTGACCAGGTCCTTGCCCGATCCGCCGGGCCCGCCGGGGTTCACGAACAGGGTGCCGAGCCGTGGCGTCTTCGTGGCCGGCTTGCGGGCCAGGGAGAGGGTCACCGCGCGAGCGGCCGGATCGGCGTAGTCCAGCGGCGCCAGTACGGTCGCACACTCCAGCGAACCGCAGGCCGACCAGTCCAGCCGCTGCGATCGGTAGCCGCTCAGCCCGTCACCGGCCAGGCCACTCACCAGACCGGGCACGGTCACGCCGGGGTCGGCGAAGCTGGTGCGGTCGACCGCGACACCGGGCACCGAAGAGATCCTGATCTGCTCCCCTGCCTGCGGAGCCGGCGCCGTGCAACCGCCGGACAGCAGGGCGGCTGCCAGGACCAGTACGCCGACGCGAACAGGGAGGTGCACCCGTTCAGACTAGACGCTCACTCCCGCCTGGCCGGTGCCGGACGCGGGGTGGCGAGCGGGCACGCCTCGCTCGCCGGGCAGGTCACCCGCTCCTCGCCCAGCTGCACCACCACCGAGTCGAGCGGCACGCGGTGGGCGACCACAACGCCCTCGCCCTGCCCGGTCACGACCTGCGCACCCACCCGCGGCGCGCGTTGGCGGAAGTCGGCGTACAGCTCGCTCTCGTAGGCCAGACAGCACATCGACCGGCCGCAGGTGCCCTGGAACTGGGAGGGGTTGTTCGGCAGTCGCTGTTCGCGCGCGAGCCCCTGCGGCAGGGGATCGCGCAGCGGCCCGATCGTCGCGCAGCAGACCTCGCGTCCGCACGACCCGATCGCCCCGAGGATCGCGGCGGCGTCGCGCGGCCCGATCTGGCGCAGATCGATCCTCGCCTGCAGCGCGCGGGCGAGATCGGTGAGGAGGGCGCGGAAGTCGACCCGTCCGGGCGCCTCGAAGTAGACCACGGCCTGCCGGTCGAACTCGTCGCTCTGGTCGACGAAGTCCACTCCGACCACGCGCATCGGAAGCTCGTGGCGGGCGATCAGGCGTCGCGCGACAGCCGCGATCTCCGCCCGCCGGCGCCGGTTCGCCGCGTCGCGCTGGACGTCCGGAGACTCGGCCGGGCCGAGGCAGCGCGGCAGATCGCCAGCCCACTCCGCCTCGGTCGGGCCCCACACGCAGCGGGCCACCTCCGAACCGTCCCCGGTGGGCGCGAGCACCAGGTCTCCGTGGGCGTAGTCAGCCTCTCCCGGGTCGAGGTAGTACAACCTGCCCAGCGGCTCGAAGGCGACGGCCATCACCCGTGGCATAGCCGCACCCTACTCGCCTACTCCGTTTCGGCGGCCCTTTCGCGCTTGTCACGCTCACGACCGGCCCGGAAGCTGCGGTCAAGGCTCCAGCCGCCGCCACCGATGCACATCAGCAGGATGCCCATGGCGGCCAGCAGCAACTCGTACTCGCCGAGGAAGCCCGGCTGGCCCGGGACGAACGGGCTCCACGTCGGCCCCCAGTAGACCAGCACCAGCGCACCCCCGGCGATCAGGGCGATGCCGAGCCCGGCGACGCGGGTGAGCAGACCCAGCAGCAGCGACAGCGCGATCAGCAGGGACGCGACGCCGGTGACGATCGCCATCACCTGCGGGCCGGGCGGGTAGTCGGCGAGGATCGTCTTCGCGAATTCGGCCTGTGCCGCCGGGATGTCGGTGAGGATGTCCAGGCCCCGGATCGTGAAGATGCCGGCCAGCACCACCCGCAGCAGGAAGAGTCCCAGCGAGCCCCAGAACTTGTCGTTCGTCCGCTTGTGGATGACCACCGGACGGGGGGCCACCACCGGCTCGGGGGCTGGCGCGGCGAGCGCCGCGGCCCGGGCGTCGCGCCGGGCCGCACGCTCGGCGGCGAGCTTCTGCTCCTCCGCGGAAAGTGGCTCCATCGTGGTGGGCTCGGGCGTGGGGCTGGGGGTGGGGCTCGGCGGACGGAAGATCGCGTCCGCGGGCGGCGTGGACGCACTGGTCGGCTCATCCGGAATGCTGAGTCGCTCGGTCGCGGCCACCGCCACCGGGGCGGCGAACTCCGCAGCCGGCAGCGAGACCGTGGGGTCCTCCTCCACGTCGTCGGTCAAGAACTCCTCCGCCGCGACGCCGCCGACCGGCTCGGACGCTTCCTCCACAGGCTCAACGGGCTCGGGCACAGCCTCGGAAAGCTCAGCCAGCGGCTCGGGCGCCTCCTCCACGGGCTCAGCGAGCGCTTCCTGCCTCACCTCGGAGGTCCCCTCGGCAGGCTCCGGGACAGCCTCAAACGATTCCGGCGCGGCCTCCGGTGCGTCGGCGATCGGCTCGGGCGCGGCCTCTACCGGCTCAGGTGCAGCCTCATCCGGCTCGGCACCAGCCTCCACCGGCCCGGGCTCGGGGCTGGGCTGTGCACTGACGGGGAACCAGTTGCCGGAACTGAACGGGATTGGCCCGGTGGGCTGCTCTTCCAGGGGGGGTTCACCCTCGGGGACGGCGTCGGGTTCGCGTGGCTCGGTCACCGGGGAAGTCCTTTCCTTGCAGCACTCGTCAGCTTCCATGCTTGCATCGCGGTCTGCATTACCCGCTCAGCGACACGGCGAACCGGAACGCCAGGGCTCAGGCGAGGCCACCCAGGCTGAGCATCAGGGACTCCATCGCCAGCAGCGGCGCCACGTTGGTCTCGAGCGCGGTGCGGCAGGCGAGAATGGCGTCGAGCCTGGTCACTGTGGCCTCGGGCGTGGAGTCGCGGGCCTGCGCGGCGATCACCTCACCCAGCTCGGCGTTGATCAGCGGCGCACCCGACCCGGTCTGGACGGCCAGCACATCGCGGTAGAACGACGTGAGTTCGGTCAGGACGCGGTCCAGCGCGTCCCGCTGCAACCGCTTCGCCCTGGCCTTCTGCTGGTCCTCCAGGTCACGCAGCGCCGCCTGGGCGTTCCGCGGACGCGCCCCCTTCGCGGTGAACCCGAGTGCCTCGGAGAGCTCCGTCCGCTCCCGCTCGTCCAGTTCGACGGTGACCTGCCCCGCCTCAGCGGACGCGCCCTCAACCAGCTTGGCCGCGGCGTCGAGGCAGGCGCCGAGAGTGGTCAGCCGGGCCGGAAGGTGCAGCACCGCCAGCCGCCGCTCCCGCGCGTCCTCACTGCGGGCGAGCGCCCTCGCCCTTCCGATGTGGCCCTGCGCGACCCTGGCCGCGAACCCGGCCAGCCCGGGATCGACGCCGTCCCTGCGCTGCAGGAGCTCGGCGATCGCCGCCGTGCTCGGCGTGCTCAGCTCAACCCGGCGGCAGCGCGACCGGATCGTGGCCACCACATCGTCGGCCGTCGGTGCGCAGAGCAGCCACACCGTGCGCGGGGCAGGCTCCTCGATGCTCTTCAGCAGCGCGTCGGCGCCGCGTTCGGTGATCCGGTCCGCGTCCTCGACCACCAGCACCTGGAATCGCGCCAGCGTGGGTGACATCACCGCCCTGCGGACCAGGTCGCGCACCTCATCGACGCCGATGCTGAGCTGCTCGGTACGGACCAGCGTGACGTCAGGATGCGCGCCGCTCAGCACAGTGACACAGGTGTTGCACTCCCCGCACCCGCCCGCGGCGCACTCCAGCGCGGCGGCGAAGGCACGAGCGGCGTTGGAGCGGCCAGAACCGGGCGGCCCGGTGAACAGCCAGGCGTGAGTCATCGCGTGCCGGTTCGAGGTGGACGCCGCGCCGCGCACGGCCCGCTGCAGGGTGGCCACCACCCTGTCCTGGCCGATCAGGTCGGACCAGACCCCGGTGGTGGCGAGCGGCGCGGTCACGGCTCTACTGTGCCAGTCGGCCCCGACAGCAGGGGTGCCACCCGCTCGCGAATCCGGCCCGCCAGGTGGTTCACGCCGGTCCGCGCCGGCAGTACGAGGTAGTGCCCGGGATCCTCTGCGGCCAGGTCGAGGAAGAACTGCCGGGCCCGGGCGTGAAACTCCTCACCCGCGCCCTCGACCCGGTCCTTCTCCGCGATCGTGGCCAGGCCGCGGTCCGGCTCGAGATCGAGCAGGACGGTGAGGTCGGGCAGCAGGTCCTGCGTCGCCCAGCGAGCGATCTGCTCGACCCGCTCCGCGAGCACGCGTCCCGCGCCCTGATAGGCGAGCATCGAGTCGACGTAGCGGTCTGAGATCACCACTGCGCCCCGCCGCAACGCGGGAAGGACGACCTCGTGGATGTGCTGGGCCTTGTCTGCGGCGTAGATCAGGGCTTCGGCGCGCGGCGACACGTCCCCCCACTTCGGGTTCAGGACGAGGTCACGCAGGATCGCACCAATCTCGGTGTCACCCGGCTCGTGGGTGAGCACGACCTCGCGTCCCAGGGACGCGACCCAGTCGGCCAGCTTCCGCGCCTGGGTGGACTTGCCCACCCCGTCGCCGCCCTCCAGGACGATGAAGACGCCCTCAGTCATCGGCGGCTCCTGTCGTGGTCTGTGGTGACGGCCCCATCGAAGCGCATTCCTCGCCGGGATGCCACTTGCCCCCTCGAGGGCCAGCGTTGGCGCCGATCGCCCGGACCCCGGGTCGAGCCCTCGGCGACAGGGCTGGCCCTCGGCCCGGGGAGTGCCGGCGCTACTTCTTCCGGGTGGTGGTCTTCCTGGACGCGGTGCGGCGAGAGGTACTGGTGCGCTTCGGGGCCGGGCCCTTCGCGCGCTTCTCCGCGAGCAGCTCGGCTGCGCGCTCGAGGGTGATCTCCTCGACCGAGTCGGTGCGGCGCAGGGTGGCGTTGGTCTCGCCGTCGGTGACGTAGGGCCCGAAGCGGCCGTCCTTCACCACCACCGGCTTGCCGGACGCCGGGTCGGCGCCGAGCTCCTTCAGCGGTCCTGCTGCGGCCCGCGCGGCCCCCCTCCCGCGGGTCTTCGGCTGGGCGTAGATCGCCTCGGACTCCTCCAGCGTGATGTCGAAGATCTGCTCCTCGCTGGTCAGCGAGCGCGAGTCCGTGCCCTTCTTCAGGTAGGGGCCGTAGCGCCCGTTCTGGGCGGTGATCTCCTCACCGTCGGCGGCCGTGCCCACGACTCGCGGCAGGCTGAGCACCTTGAGGGCGTCCTCCAGCGTGACGGTCTCGATGCTCATGGACGCGAACAGCGAGCCGGTCCGTGGCTTGGCCGTCTTCGGCGCATCCTCGGGGAGTACTTCCGTGACGTAGGGCCCGTACCGTCCGGCCTTCGCCACGATCTTCAGCCCGGTCGCCGGATCGGTGCCGACCTCGCGCTCCTCCGCTGCCGGCCGCTCCAGCAGTTCCCGGGCGACCTCGAGGGTCAACCCGTCCGGCGGCAGGTCGGGATCGACGTTCGCCCGGCGCCCGTCGGCATCCTCGACGTAGGTGCCGTAACGGCCCACCCGCACGTCGACGCCCTCGCCGAGGCTGAAAGTGGACAGCGCCTTCGCGTCGATCTCGCCGAGTTCAGTGACCAGCTTCTGCAGGCCCTCGTGCGGCAGACCGTGCGGTCCGAAGTAGAAGTCCTTCAGGACGGCCACCCGCGCCGCGTCGCCGCTGGCGATCTCGTCGAGGGTCTCCTCCATGTCGGCGGTGAACTTGTAGTCGACAAGCTTGGTGAAGTGCTCCTCGAGCAGCCGGGTCACCGCGAACGCCAGCCAGGTGGGCACCAGCGCGGAGCCCTTCTTGAACACATAGTCGCGCGAGGTGATCGTGCGGATGATCGCCGCGTAGGTGGACGGCCGGCCGATCTCCAGCTCCTCCAGCTTCGCCACCAGCGACGGCTCGGTGTAGCGGGCCGGCGGGCGCGTCTCGTGGGCGGAGGCGGTCACCTTCTCCGCCGCCAGGTGCTGGCCGGTGGCCAGCTGCGGCAGCCGCGCCTGGGCGTCGTCTCCTGCCTCGTCGTCGTCGGTGCTCTCGACGTAGGCCTTCAGGAAGCCGAGGAACGTGATCGTGCGGCCGGACGCGGTGAAACCTGCCCGTCCGGACTCGACCACCTCGCCGGTGGCGGCGTCGGTCACTGCGACGCGGCCGGGCAGGGTGGCGCCGACCCGGACGCTGACTGTCTCGCCCTCCGCGTCCTTCATCTGGGAGGCGATGGTGCGCTTCCAGACCAGTTCGTAGAGCCGCAGGTGGTCCCCGTTCAGCCCGGTCTGCTGCGGAGTGCGGAACGACTCCCCCGCCGGACGGATCGCCTCGTGCGCCTCCTGCGCGTTCTTCACCTTGGAGGTGTAGACGCGGGGACCTGCGGGCAGGAACTGGCCGCCGAACAGGTGCTTCACCTGCTCGCGCGCAGCGGCGATCGCCGTGGTCGACAGGGTGACCGAGTCGGTTCGCATATAGGTGATGAAGCCGCGCTCGTACAGCTCCTGGGCGACGCTCATGGTGCGCTGCGCGGAGAAGCCGAGCTTGCGTCCAGCCTCCTGCTGCAGCGTGGTGGTGCGGAAGGGGGGATAGGGACGCCGGGTGTAGCCCTTCGCCTCCACCCCGGCCACGGCATAGGAGGCCTTCGCCAGCTCCTCTGCGAGCTGCTCGGCAGAGGCAAGGCTGAGCTGCAGCAGATCCTTGCCGACCAGTTTGCCTGCGGAGTCGAAGTCGCGGCCGGACGCCACCCTTCGGCTGTCGAAGCTGGCCAGCCGGGCGGTGAAGATGCGCGGCTCCGCGCCCTCGCCGGCATCCAGAAGGGCCTCGATGTCGGCGTAGGCCGCGGCGCGGAAGGCGATCCGCTCCCGCTCGCGGTCGACCACGAGTCGGGTGGCCACGGACTGGACGCGGCCCGCCGACAGCCGTGGCATGACCTTCTTCCAGAGCACGGGTGAGACCTCGTAGCCGTAGAGGCGGTCGAGGATGCGCCGGGTCTCCTGGGCGTCCACGAGGTCGGTGTCGAGTTCGCGGGTGGCCTCGACCGCCGCGTGGATCGCCTCGGGGGTGATCTCGTGGAAGACCATCCGCTTCACCGGGACCTTCGGCTTCAGCTCGTCGAGCAAGTGCCAGGCGATGGCCTCGCCCTCGCGGTCCTCATCAGTGGCGAGGTAGAGCTCGTCCGCGTCCTTCAGCTTGGCCTTGAGTTCGCGGATCGTGCCCTTCTTGTCCGCCGCGACGACGTAGAGCGGTTCGAAGTCGGCGTCGATGTTGACGCCGGTGCGGGCCCACTTCTCGCCCTTGTACTTCGCCGGCACCTCCGCAGCACCCGTGGGCAGGTCGCGGACGTGGCCGCGGCTGGACTCCACGATGTAGCCCGCACCGAGGAACTTGGACAGGCTGACCGCCTTCGTCGGCGACTCGACGATCACGAGCCGGCGTTTGTTAGCAGTGGCCACGGGCTTCTTCCGTTCGGGGACGATCGGTCGCTCACTCTATAGCGACGTTGCGCATGGTAGCCGCACGGGCTCCACCAGGCGTCCGCGTAACAATGCCCCGCACCGGCGAGGGACGATGCGGGGCATTGGTGGCTGGGCCGTTGAGTGGCGAACCCTGTGGCCCAGGACCGGGTCGGGTCAGTTCACCGGGCTGCTGCCAAGGGTGACCGTCGCGGAGTGACTGGTGCCGTTCGGCGCGGTCCACTCGATCGCCACCTGCTGACCCGGCTCCATGGCCCGGATGACGGTGGCCAGGTTGGTGCTGGCCTTGATCGTGGTCGTCCCGACCCTGGTCAGACGGCTCCCGGCCACCACACCGGCCTTGGCGGCCGGGCTCCCCGGGACGACAGCGGTGATGGTCTTGCCGGAACCGGTCTGGCCGCTGTCGGCGACCTTGATGCCGAGGTAGCCGGCCGGCCCGACCCGGACGGTGCCCGCGTCCTGCCCGGTCTCGACCTGCTGGACGACCGCGAGGGCCGTGGCGATCGGCACCGCGTAGCTGGTGTGGTCGCGGGTGGAGCCGGCGGTGGTCATGCCGACCACCTCGTTCTGGGTGTCGTACATCGGACCGCCCGAGTCGCCGGGAACCGCACGCGCACTGGTCTCGATCAGCCCGGACAGGTCCTCGGTGCTCCCCCAGGGCGAATCAGAGGAGACGGTGAGGCTCTGGTTGGTTCCGGTGACCTTGCCGGTGGCCTTCACCAGCTCGCCACCGCCCTCCGCATTGCCGACCGCTGCCACGGCGGTACCCTCCGCGGGGACCGTGGTGTCGGTCTTCACCGTGGTCAGGCCGCTGGCGTCCTTCAACTGGAGCAGCGCAACGTCCCTGGTCTGGTCGAAGCCGAGGACCGTCGCGGTGTAGGTGTCACCGGTGTCGGCGATGGTCACGGCCAGCTTCTCCGAGCCCGCGACCACGTGGTAGTTGGTCAGGACCTTCCCGTCAGAGCTGAGGACCATGCCGGTACCGGCGGCGACCCCCGAGCTGGTCTGCGCCTCGATCAGGACGATCCCGGCCGACTGCGCGGCGGAGACGCCGTTGCTGGTGGTGGTGCCGCTGCCCTGCTGGGGGTCGTTCTGGCCCTGCTGGCCCTGACCGGTGTCCGGCTGGGTGGTGATGGTCGGGCTCTCGGTGGCGCCGAACTGGTTGGCAGCCCACAGCATGCCGCTGCCACCCAGGACCACCGCGACCAGCAGGGCGACGATCGTCAGCGGCCAGCGCTTCTTCGTCCGTATCGGGGCTGCCTGCGGCTGGTAGTAGTACTGGTTCGGCGGGTAGTAGCCCGGGTGTTGCGGGTAGCCCTGCTGGCCATAACCCTGCTGGTAGGCCTGGCCATAAGGCTGCTGGCCCTGCGCCGCCCCGTACTGGCCGTACGCCTGCTGGCCGTACTGGCCGTAAGGCTGCTGGCCCTGCCCCGGCCCGTACTGGCCGTAGGGCTGCTGGCCGTACTGGCCGAAACCCTGCGGGTAGGCGCCGTGCTGCTGGGTCTCGGGGCTCGCGGGCGGGATCGGGCCGCCCGGAGTCGCCTGACCGTAGGTCAGCGGCTGCGCGGCGCCCGGGTACGCCCCACCCTGAGGGTTGGCCTGGCCGACCTGAGCGCTGGGCTGGTCGGCCGCCCAGTTGGTCTCGGCCGGGCGGGCCCAGGCCGAGATGGGGAGCTGCTGGGTGGGTTCAGGCTGGACACTCGTCGGCAGGACCCGGGTCGGCTCCGGCCAGCCCGTGGTCGGCAGGGCCTGAGTCGGTTCGTTGGCGGACTCCTCGTCCGCCGCACCCGGCTGGGTGCCCTCGTTCGGATCAATCATCCTGACTCCTGGTTCTTCGCTGCGGTCCAGTTAAGGAGCACCTCCCATGGGGAGGCTGTCCGGTTCCTGTGAGAACCTGTGAACCTCAGCCGGGCAACAGGTACCCGTCCAGTACCAGCCTACGAAGCTGTGGCAACACCTCGTCACGGAGCGCCAGCGGATCGGTGTCGAGCAGACCGGCGACCGCACCGACCAGCACTCCTGCGGACAGTTCGCCGTCACACGCACCCACGAGCGCAGCGAGCGCCGTCCCCACCTCGACCGCCCGACCCAGGCCGAACTGCTGGCGCAGCACGAGATGTTGCGGGTCAGCGGCCCCCGGCACCCCGATCGACTCCTGGACCACTCCAGGGTGGACACGCCAGCTGGCGGCAAGGAAGTCGGTGTCCGGCAGCTGCGCGGGCCCGACCGCGTCCAGGAAGTCCCCGATCGCCTTCCCCACCGGATGGTGGACGGCGTGCGGCCACTCCTCGATCCGCAGCTCCGGCGTCACGCGCGCGGACCTGCGCAGCGCGAGCCAGCCGAGGCCCACCGCCTCGATGCCCGCGGACGCGAAGTAGTCCAGCCATTCGGCATAGCGATGCGCGTACTCCCTGCTGCCGGCCAGGCCCGCGTCCGCCAGCCAGATCTCGATGTACTCATACGGGTCGAGCAACTCCCGCTGCAGCACGAGCGCATCGCAGCCCTCCGGCACCCAGCCCGCGAGGCGCTCTTCCCACGGCTCGTCGGTGACCGCCCAGTTGCCGAGCACGATCAGCAGGCCGTCGTCAGCCAGGTGCTCGCCCGCGCCGGCGACCACCTGCCGCATCAGCCCGTCCCCGGCGAAGCCGCCCTCGCGATAGACGAGCCGGTCCGGCGAGGGCGGGCTGATCACGTACGGAGGGTTGGTCACGATCAGGTCGAACCGCTCCCTGGCGACGGGTTCGTAGAGCGACCCCTCGCGCAAGTCCGCGGTCACACCGGACAGGCCGAGGCTGATCCGGGCGAGCTCGAGGGCGCGCGGGTTCAGGTCGGTTGCGACGATCTCCCCTGCGTCGAGGTGCAGGGCCTGGATGCCGCAGCCGGTGCCGAGGTCGAGAACCCGCCCGTAGCGGCGCGGTGGCACGAGCTGGGTGAGGGTCGTGGACGCCGGCGATGCACCCAGCACGAAGTCGGGCCGCGGCCGGCTGACCCGTCCGTCCAGTGGTGTCGGGTCGGAGCAGATCCAGCCGTCGCGCCGATCCGATCCGTGCGGCTTGAGCTCGATCGTGGCGCGCAGCACCTCGGTGCCCTCGACGAGGCCGGTCTCCTGCAGCGCGGGCAGGCTGGCCCAGCCACGCAGGTGCTCGGCCGGCACCGGCCGCTGCAGCAGCCACAGCCGGATCGCGTTGGCCTGCGGGTCATCAGCGCTCCCGATCGCGCGCAGGGCGGCGACGGTGGTGTTCCGGCCGAGCCCGGCCAGCGCGGCATCCCCCAGTCGGGCACTGACGGCCTCCAGGGTGTAGTCGGACGCGAGCAGGTCCTCACGCAGACGGTCGATGGCGGAGTCGTCGAGCATGCGCACAGCCTGTCATGGACGGGATCGACCTGACGTCCTCTGTACCGTGGTACTTTGGTACCATGGTTGATGGAATTCACGTGGAACGGGTGCAGACCGGCGTCCGGATCGAGAAGCGGCTGCTCAAGGTGCTCAAGGCTGTGGCCGACCTGCACGACCTCACCCTCGGCGACCTGCTCGAGGGCATCGTGCTGCACGCCTTCGAGGGCAGGCTGCCTTTCGATGAGCAGGGTCTGGCGAAGATCGCGGAGCTGAAGGCGGTGTTCGGGCTGGACCTCACCGCCGACGCGAGCCACCACCTGGTCGAGGACCTCCCGTGACCGCGATCGGACGAACACTGGTTCGCGAGGACGTGCACCGGATCGCCGGAACACCGGCCGAGGTGTTCCCGCTGCTGTGCCCGGTGCGCGAGGACGACTGGCTCGACGGCTGGGCCGACGTCTGCACCATGGTGCAGTCTGCGTCCGGCATCGCGGAGCTGGGCTGCGTATTTCTCACCCGGGACCCCGGGCTGCCGGATGTGACCTGGGTGTGCAGCCGCTACGAGCCGGACGAACTCGTCGAGTACGTCCGGGTCTGGCCGGGCGAGGAGGTGGTCACGCTCACCATCACCGTCCGGAGCGAGGGGACCGGTACTCGGGTGGACATCCGGCACACTGTCGTGGGCCTGCCCGGCGCTGACGAGACCGCGCTGGTGCAGCGCTGGGGTGCCGACCGCGACCCGGGAATGGTCTGGTGGGAGCGCGCGATGAACCACTACGTGACCACCGGCGAACGACTCCGCCACGGGGTCGACGCGTGAGAGGCTGAAGCCAGGAGCACGCATGAAGATCGTCGTACTGGGAGCGTCCGGCAACGCTGGCGGCCGGATCGCTGCCCTGCTGGCACCGGGGCTGAGCGCGGACGACGAACTCGTCCTGGCCGGTCGTAGCCAGCGCAAGCTGGCCGCGGCGCGGGTCGCGGTGCAGGGCCCGGCGCACGTGCTTCTCGCTCCCGCCGACGTCCAGGATCTGCCCGGAATACAGCAGCTGGTCACCGGCAGCGACCTCGTCGTGGTCGCCGTGAGCCGTCCCGACCTCGTCGGCGACCTGGCCCGGATCGTCCTCGACGCGGGCGCCGACTGGTGCGACACCATGCTCTCCTCCCCCACGAAGCTGGCCGCGTTGCGGACGCTCGAGCCCGAGATCGAGGCGGCTGGACGCTGCTTCGTCACCGACTGCGGCTTCCACCCCGGCCTTCCCGCGGTGCTGGTTCGTTGGGCCGGCGGCCAGCTCGACGACCTGGTCGAGGCCGACGTGATGGCGGGCCTGCGGATCGACTGGCGCACCGAGACCCTTGCGGAGTCGACGGTCGAGGAGATGCTGACCGAGTTGTCCGACTTCGACCTGACCACCTGGGTCGACGGCCGGCGGCGCAGGCTCAGCTGGCGCGAATGCCCGACGATCGACTTCGGCGAGCCGATCGGCCGCAAGGCCGTGGTACCGATGGCGCTTGCCGAGATGGACGACCTGCCCCGGCAGTTCACCAGTCTGCGCCGATGCGGCTTCTACATCTGCGGCTTCAGCCCGCCCATGGACTACGCCGTGCTGCCCCTGCTGATAGCGATGGCGAAGGTACCGGCGCTGCGCGGCCCCGCCGTGGCACTGACCCGGTGGTCGATGCGGCATCTGGCCAGTCCCCCGCCGCCGCACCGGCTCGTAGTGCAGCTGGACGCCACCGGGCAGCTCGATGGCTCGCCGGCGACAGCTTCGGTGTCGGTGGCCGGAACGGACAGCTACCTGCTGACGGCCGCGCCGGTGGTGGCCTGCCTGCGGCGGGTGCTCGACGGCAGCGACCGCAGGGTGGGCCTTCACCTTCAGGGGCAACTGGTCACGCCCGAGCCCTTCCTGGTCGAGCTGGCCCGGTTCGGCCTCGCCGTGCACACCCGGGTCGAGAAGGGCTGAGCACCTCACCCGCGTCCCCGAGCCCGCACGCCGCACCCACCGCACCGGGGGCCGGGGCACCGGATGGCGCGGGTCGGCGGGCAACGCCGTCGGCGCGGGGTGGCAGGCTTGGCCCGTGGCGGTACCGGAGTGGCTGTTGGCGGACGAGAGGGTGCGCCATCACCATCACCGTCCCGCGGCACCGGGGGTACGCGCAGAGGTACCCGGCTGGGTAAGCGCGCCGGTCCGGGACGCTCTCGCCCGGCTCGGTGTCGAGCAGTTGTGGCAGCACCAGGCGATCGCGGCCGAAGCGGCCTTCTCAGGGCGTCATGTTGCGCTGGCCACTGGCACCGCCTCGGGCAAGACCTTCGGCTACCTGTTGCCGGTGCTCGCGGCGTCGGTGGACTCGCGGGTGGGGTTCGACGTCGCGCCCAGGGGGCCGCTCGAATTGGGCCGCGGCCACAGTGCTCTCTATCTCGCCCCCACCAAGGCGCTGGCCCACGACCAGTTGCGGGTCGTCAGATCGCTGGGCCTGGAGGCGGCGCGGGTGAGTGCGCTGGACGGCGACTCCGATGCGGTCGAGCGCCGCTACGCACGGGATTTCGCCCGCTATCTCCTGACCAACCCGGACATGCTGCACCGCTCGGTGCTGCCGCGGCACCAGCAGTGGGTGCGGCTGCTGTCCACGCTGCGCTATGTGGTCGTCGACGAGGCACACCGGTACCGTGGCGTGTTCGGCGCCCACGTGGCGGCCGTACTGCGCCGGCTCCGCCGGCTCGCCCACCACTACGGCGCGGACCCCGTGTTCATCAGCGCGTCGGCGACCGTCGCGGATGCGGGCGACCTGCTCACCCGGCTGGCCGGGGTGGACGACGTGGTCGAGGTGGACACGGACACCTCGCAGCGGCCCGCGCTGGACTACCTGCTCTGGCAGCCCATCGAGGATCCGCACCACGAGGCGGCCGACCTGCTCGCCCGGTTGGTGTCGGAGGGACACCAGAGCCTCGCCTTCACGACGTCCCGGGTGCAGGCAGAGTTGGTCGCCCTGCGCGCGCAGCGCCAGGTGTCGGCGGCCTCCTCGATCGCATCCTACCGGGGCGGCTACCTGGCCGAGGACCGCCGCGAACTCGAGTCCGGCCTGCAGAGCGGCCGCCTGCAGGGCGTGGCCTGCACGAACGCCCTCGAACTCGGGGTGGACATCTCCGGGGTGGACGCCGTGATCACCTGCGGCTTCCCCGGCACTGTCGCCGCCCTCTGGCAGCAGGTGGGCCGGGCCGGGCGCGCGGGCAGGGATGCGCTCGGTGTGCTGATCGCCCGTCCCGAGCCGCTGGACGCCTACCTGTGCGAGCACCCCGAGCTGATCTTCGACCGTCCGGTGGAGCGGACGGTGCTGTACCCGGAGAACCCGCACGTGCTCGCGTTGCATGTGGCCGCTGCCGCGCAGGAGCTTCCCGTCACAGCGGCAGACGCCGCCTGGTTCGGCGACACCCTGGCCGGATTGCTGGACGGGCTCACCGCCGCGGGTCACCTGCGGCGGCGTGCGTCCGGGTGGTTCTGGACTCGTCCGGACCGTGCCGTGGACTCGATCGACCTGCGCGCCGTCGGCGGCCGCTCGGTCGAGGTGGTGGAGGAAGCCACCGGGCGGGTGATCGGCCAGGTCGATCCGTCCGCCGCCGACCGCACCCTGCACAACGGAGCGATCTACCTGCACCAGGGAGAGCAGTGGCGGGTCGTGGGCTACCAATCCGGCGACCAGCACGCCGTCGCCGTACCCGACCGCCCCGGCTACTTCACCCAACCGCTGGGAAACTCCCAGGTGCGGGTGATCAGCGAACTGCGCAGCCGTGACCTGGGCGCAGCCCGGCTGCGCTTCGGCACCGTCGAGTTGAGCAGCCAGGTGACCGGCTTCCTGCGCCGGGACGAGGGCAGCGGACGGGTCTGGGACAGCCACCCGCTCGACCTGCCCCGGCACGTGCTGCGCACCCAGTCGCTGTGGTTCACGGTGCCTGAGGGCCGCCTCGACGGCATTGCGAGCGCCGACCTGCCGGGCGCCGCCCACGCCGCCGAGCACTGCGCGATCGGTCTGCTGCCCGCTTTCGCGCCGTGCGACCGGTGGGACATTGGCGGGCTCTCCACCACCTGCCATCCCGACACTGGCGAGCTGACCGTGTTCGTGCACGACGGGCACCCCGGTGGCGCGGGCTTCGCCGAACGGGGCTACGAGCAGGCGGAGGCGTGGCTCACCGCCACGCTCGAGCGCCTGCTGACGTGCCCGTGCGCGTCGGGCTGCCCCTCCTGTGTCGTCTCGCCGAAGTGCGGCAACGGCAACCAGCCCCTGGCCAAGGACGCCGCCGCCCGGTTGCTGGAGCTCGTGCTGGGTTGAGCCCTCCGCGGCGGCCGGGGCGCGTGGGGTCAGATGCTGATGCCGCGGTGGTGGCCGTGGTCGGGTCGGTGGCTGGTTGGGGGTGGGGGGAGGTGCCGGCGGGTGTTGGCGATGTGGAGGGCTTCTTGTCGGTGCATGTCGTCTTCTTTCCTGATCTGGGTGGTGATGCGGTAGCGGAGGGCGTCGGCGGTGTGTTCGACGGGCAGCGGCCCGAGTTCGGCTGCAGCGGCCAGGTGTTCAGCGATGTCGGGCCGGGTGCGGGCGAGCCGGGCGAGGTGTGCGGCGAGGGTGGGCAGGGTGGGGTCGCCGGTGGTGGCGGGTGCGGCGGTGGTGATCCTGGCAACCCAGTCGCGGATGTCGGCCTGGCTGGTCTCCAGCGCGTGGTCGAGGTGTCGTTGGGTGTCGCGTTTCGGCCGGGGAGTGTTCCGGCGTCCCGGTGGGTCGCAGGTCGGTGTCGGGGGTTTGGTGGGCGGCGCGCCATTGCTGGATGTCGGCGATGAGCTCGGGGTCGAGGCCGGGGAGGTATTCGGCCCATCGTGGTGTGTCGTCGGCTGCGTGTTGTCGGGTTTCGTCGGCGAGTTGTCGGGTGAGCTTGTAGCGGCCGGAGAGGTATTCCTTCCAGGTGGGGTCGTCGAGGAGTTGGGTGGGGATGCCGGTGAGCCAGGGGAGGGGTCCGCGGGTGCGGTCGTTGGCGTGGGTGAGGTTGAGCCGGTGGTCGATGACGGCGGCGCGGTCGCGGGCCTGGTCGAGCGGGCCGACCGCGACGGCTCGGCGGAGGATCTCGGTGGGGTTGTGGCCGTTGGCGGCGATGAGCATGAGGTGGCTGCGCAGGGTGGGCCAGGCGTCGGCCCGGTCGAGGCCGTGCTTGGTGCCGGCAATGTCGATGGCCTGTTTCACTTGGTCGGTCAGGTGGTGTTCGGCGGCGTAGGTGATGGCGTCGAGGTAGCACCTGGCGGCGGGGCCGAGCAGCAGGTTGGGTTGGTCGGCTTCGCGGAGCAGGGTGGTGGCGGAGGCGGGTGGGTCGTCGCGTCCGATGACGGTTTCGAGGAGTTGGACGGCACCGGCGGGTTGGAGGAGGCCGGGGTCGACGGGGGTGATGTGGGTGTCGGTGGTGTCGACCTGGAGCCAGGCGTGGTTGGCCTGTCGGCCGCGGGTGAGCATGGTGTAGGCCTGCTGTCTGCTCTCTTCGCCGGTGAGGAGGCCGTGGCAGGTGTCGGCGGTGACGCCTTGGGCTGCGTGGATGGTGGTGGCGTAGCCGAGTTCGACGAACTCGGCGACGTAGTCGGCGGGCAGGGTGAGCCGGTTGTGGTTGCGCAGGTGTCGGACGTCGATCGAGTGGTCGCGGTGGACGGCGGTGACCTGCCAGCGGTCGCCGTTGCGGACCCAGGCGGTGTCGCTGCTGGCGAGGTCGCGGTTGTTGCGGCGAGTGATCACCGTGTCCCCGGTCGAGGCCTTGTTTCCGTCACTGAGGTCGATCTGGCGTCCGGGACGGTGCCCGTCGAGCCGGGCAGCGCGGGCGGCGGCGTTGAGTGCGGCGACCTGGTCGCGGGTGGGGGCGAGCATCAGCGCGTCCAGCCCGGCTGCTCTGTCGGCCTGCCAGGCGGCCAGGAGCAGGTGGGTGGCGGTGTCGGGGCTGACGACATGGACGCGTTGGTGGTCGAGGTAGTAGCCGAGGGCGCGGATGTCGCCGGCACGCAGCGCGAGGCTGGCGTCGGCTTCGGCGGGGTCGGTGAACCGGACGACGTGGTCGAGGCGGAGGGCGCCGTGTTGGGTGGCGATGTCGCGCAGGACGCCGCCGGCACCGATCGCGCCGAGTTGTTGGTCGTCACCGATCAGCCGGATCGAGGCGCCTTGGTCGAGGCACCAGGTGACGACGTGGTCGAGGGTGAGGGTGTCGGCCATGCCGGCTTCGTCGATGATCACCAAGGTGTCCGGCCCGACCGTGGCCGCGAGCGGTTCGTGGTGGCTGATGGCCCAGACGAGTTTGGCGAGCTTGTCCCACACCACGACGGTACCGCTCGTGAGCGGCCACCGCTTCTGCCCCTTGAGGTGGTCAATCACGAACGCCGGGGGATCCTGGAGGATTTCCTTGGGGGTGTTGATGCGGTGCATCTCGGTCCACTTGCCCTGGCTGATCTCCTCGACATCGAGGTAGGACTTCGCCCACGGTTCACCGTCCACCTTGGAATAGACCTCGACGCGGAGGCACTGGCTGACGGACGCCGACGGCAGCCCATACCCGTACTTTCCGAAGCCCTGACGATCGCTGTAGCGAGTGCCAGCACCCCAGACCAGGGACGCGCGGACCATAGGCGCGATCATGCCCCAACCGTTGTCGATGACGGCGATCTTCGCGGGCTTGAGGCTCCCCTGGTTGAAGCCGAACACGACGTCGATCCACGTCGCACCTGCCTGAATGGAGTTGTCGATGAGTTCGGCCATGGCGAACGAGGTGCTCTTGTAGCCGATGTCGCGCGTGCCTCGGACGAAGGCGTCTCCGACGATGAGATCCCAGCCGGCGTCATTCAAACGATCGACCAGCTTCTTCTGAGCGGAGATAGTGTCGCTCACTCCTGTTGTTGCGGTAGCCATGATGCTGCCCTCCTGGTTTCGGTGGGGCGGCCCCGGTTGAGCCGCCTCAGGTTGGATATCCAGAGAAGACACCACGCAGTCGTCGCTGTTAAGGGGGCCACCCTAAGCGTTCGAGTTCCGGGTGCTTCGACGTAGCGAGCTGCGAGCGGCCGAGCATGCGGCACCTTCACCGGAGACCGCAGGTCGGGCTCCCGACAAGGCGCCAGTGGCGCAAGGAGCGCCTGAGTCCGCGCCGACCAGAAGGGTAGTCAGAGTCGATCTCGGCGCCAATACGCCAGACAGTACACGGGGGCAGGGACGGAGATCTTGCCACTCCTCACGGTTGTGCTGGGCTTCTTGCTCACAATGTCGGCGCCGCTTGAAAACTGGTCGGTTTCGCCGGTGAAAAGTGAACACTCGAC
>CAYNLD010000023.1:0-32293 GCA_964397985.1 uncultured Propionibacteriaceae bacterium
GCTAGGCGCCATGTACGGCACGTACTCGGTTCTGCTCTGGGCGTCCCCGCTCCTGCTCACCGCGGTCGTGCTGATCACGGCCGGCGTGTCCAGCCCGCGCGCCGGCGCCGGCCGGGGTCTGATGTGGGGCGGGTCAGCACTGCTGGCCGCCAGCTACCTGAGCACAGGCCTGCTGCCCCTCCTTGTGGTGCCCCTGGCGCAGGGGGGCGCGGTGGTGTATTGGACCATGACGATCCTGCTCAGCCTGATCCCTGTCGTCGGGGTGGTGCTGCTGATCCGTGGCATCGTCGCCGCCGCCACGGGGGCGGGCACAACTCCGTCCGACGACTCGCGCTGACCGCGTCACGCCGACCGCCTCAGGGTGGCTACATAGGCGTCCCGTAGACTCGACGCGTGATCTTCAAGCGCGTCGGTGAGTCCCGCCCCTACCCAGAGCACGGCTACGTGCAGAAGCAGTGGGCGGCGATCGCGCCCCAGCAGGTGCGACTGGACGAGCTGGTCACGACCAAGCGCAACCTCGACCTGGAGGCTCTGCTCGAAGAGGACTCCACCTTCTACGGAGACCTGTTCGCCCACGTTGTGCGGTACAACGGCGAGCTCTACCTCGAGGACGGGCTGCACCGGGCCCTGCGGGCGGCGCTGCAGCAGCGCCAGACCATGCACGCCCGCATTCTGGAACTCAAGTAGGCTTGGCCGGGTGCCCTTCGTCGTGAGGAGAGTCCAGGAGTGAACGTGCGCAAGGTGATCCGGGTGTTGAAGACGCCTGTGACGCTGTTGCTGCTCCTCGGCATCCTCGGCTACGGCGCCTATTGGGGCTACAAGCAGGTCACGATCGACAACTCCCGTCCGGCCGCGACCTGCGTCAGCCAGGACGTGGGCAAGGAACTCACCTCCGACAAGATCTCGGTGCGTGTGCTCAACGGCGGCGAGAAGCCTCGCGCGGCGAAGGACACCCGGTTCGTCCTGCTGTCCTTCGGCTACCACATCGTCACCTACGGCAACTCCGACCGGGACGTTGACGTCGTCACGGTGGTCGGGAACGCTGCGAACGACCCGGAGGTGCGCCTCGTCGCACAGGCGTTCACCAGCGAGGTGGCGACCGAGGGTGACGGGCGGCAGGACCATGTCGTCGACGTGCTCCTTCCGACGAAGTTCCAGATGCTCAAGACGCCGCCCACCTCCATCGCCGTGGACGGACCGGTCTGCCTGCCGGCGATCGAGACCGCCGCAACCACCAGCCCCTCGCCGGACGACACGGCAACACCGAGCCAGACTCCCACGACGAAGGCGTCCAAGAAGAAGTAGGGAGCTCAGCCCTCGTTCACCCAGCGGGCCAGGCGCCCGCCCTGGGAGATGCTGCGCAGCCGGCTCTCCACCAGGTGCCGGTCAGCGTCATTGGTCACGATCAACAGGTCGTCCCCGGTGCGAACGATCTGGTCCGGGGTGGGCGTGAACGGCTCGTTCTCACGCACGACCAGGGAGACCACCGAGTTCCGCGGCAGCCTCAGCTCGCGAATGGTGACGCCGTGCAGCCGGGAACCCTCCGGGACGTGCACCTGCATCATGTCGGCCTTGATCGTGTCCAGGGGCGCGAACTCGATCGAGACGTCCGTCGCGTCCTCGCCGGTGGAGACCTTCAGGATCCGGGCGACCCACGGCAGGGTGGGCGCCTGCAACAACGTGAACACGACCACGAACGCGAACACCAGGTCGAACAGGCCGGCCGCGCCAGGGGCGCCCGCAGCGAGGGGCACGGTGGCCATGATGATTGGCACCGCACCGCGCAGCCCCGCCCAGGAGATGAAGGCCTGCTCCCGCCACGGGATCCGGAACCAGACCAGGCAGAGGAACACCGACAACGGCCGGGCCACAAAGGTGAGCACGGCACCCGCCGCGACGCCGGCGAAGATGGTCGTCCACGACTCCCGTTGCGGTTCAGCGAGCATGCCGAGCATCACGAACAGGCCGATCTGGGCGATCCAGCCGACACCCTCGGCGAAGGATCGGGTGGCGTGCTTGTGCGGAAGCTCGCCGTTGCCCAGCACCACGGCCGTGACGTACACGGCGGCGAAGCCCGACAGGTGCAGCCAGCTACCCAGGCCGTAGGCCATCACCGCCCAGCCGAGCCCGGCGAGCGGGTACAGGCCGGACGCGGGCAGTGCGATGCCGCGCAGGGCCCGGACTCCCACCCAGCCGATGATCAGGCCGAGCAGGGCGCCGCCGAGCAGTTCGAAGAGGATCAGGCCGACCATGAGCAGGGGCCCCTCCTCACCGCCCCGGCCGAGCGAGAGCTCCGTGGCGGTGGCCACCAGCAGGACGATCGGTGCGTCGTTGAAGCCCGACTCCGCCTCGATGATGGCTCGCAGCCGGGACGGCAGCGGCACCTTGCGGAGCACGGAGAAGACCGCAGCGGCATCCGTGGGTGAGGTGATCGCGCCGAGCAGGATCGCCGTGGTCGAGTCGAGCCCGAGCACGAAGTGGGCGAAGCCGGCCACCACCGCGATCGAGATCCCGACACCGACGGTGGCCAGGAGCAACGCCGCGGGCAGGGCGCCCCGGATTTCCGACCAGCGGGTGTTGAAGCCGCCCTCACCGAGGATCAGGACGAGCGCGGCGAAGCCCAGTGCGTGGGCGAGATTGGCGTCCTCGAAGTCGTAGACGATGGCGCCCAGCAGGACGCCAAGGCCGAGGAACAGGATCAGGGACGGCAGGCCCAGCCGCGTCCCCAACCGGGCCGCGACGATCGCGACGAGCAGGACAACCGAGCCAAGCAACAACACCTGGTCCAGTTCCACGGGTGCGACCTCCCTGGGCCCACCTTAGTGAGCGTCCGCGCGCGCCTCCAAAGCCGGGCGTGGGCGAACCGGTGCACCCCCGGCCGGATTCGCCATCACCCGCGCCGCGGCGGTCTATTGTGCAGTCATGATCCACCCCCATGGAGTCGGGTCCTGGTGGCTGCGCTCACCCGGTGCCACCGCCAAGGCTCGTCGCTGGCTTCTGGTCGGCGGCCTGGTGCTGGCGGTGTGGATCCTGTTCTCCGACTGGCGCGCCGGCTACCTGCAGACCGTGCCCGTGCTCCTGGGCGTGACCGCCGTTCTCGCCGCAATGGCCGCCCTGGCCCGACGCGTCGCGTGGCTCGGGGTCTGCGCGATCTTCATGATCGGCGCCGCCGTCCCGTGGGACACGTCCGCCGCCGCGTTCGTGCTCATCCTGCTCGCCGTGTTCGACACGGGAGCCAGTCGCCCCGCCTGGCTCGGCCTGAGTGTGCTGGGCGGTGGCCTGATCGGCCTCGTCCTGGACTGGGTCGTCGGGAGCCAGGATCTGGCCGCCACCGTGGCGTTCAGCTTCGTCCTGATCTCGGTGTCCACCGTCGCCTCGCTGTTGCGCACCCAGGCGGAACGGGGGGAGGCCGCCGAGGAGCTGTCCCGGTTGCGGCGCAGCTCCGAACGCGTGGCCCTGGCCCGCGCCATGCACGACGTCGTGGCCGCTCCCATGTCGCACGTGGTCCTGATCTCCACCGACCTGCTCTGCGCGGACGACATTCCCGAACGGGTGCGTGAGGGGATCCGGATCGTCCAGGCCGAGGCCCGCGAGTCACTGGGGGAACTGCGCACCATGCTGGGCTTCCTGCGCACCGACACCGACCCGCCCGGCACGTCTCCGGACGCGGTCCGGAGCGAGTGGCGGGCCAGCCTCGAGCGCCTGCACACCCGCGGCTTCACCACGGACGCGCACCTCGACCTCGACCTGCCCGCCGACCAGCCCGAGCGCGCCGAACTGCTCCGGCTCGCGATCCGGGAGCTCACCACGAACGTCCTGCGCCACAGTTCGCCACCGGCGACCGTACGGATGACCCTCGTCGCCACACCCGGGACCACCTCGATGGCGATCGCGAACCCCCTGACCACGCCGCCGCACGGCCAACTCCCGCCCTCGGGACTGGGCCTGCAGGGCCTGAGCGAACAGGCCGAGGCCTGTGGCGGGCAACTGGTCACCACGCTGATCGACGACGAGTGGCTGGCCATGCTCAGCCTCGACCCTCCGGTTCGGCGATGACCGCCGTCATCCGGGTCGGCCTTGCCGACGACGACCTGCTCGCGCGGATGGCGCTGGCCAGCATCCTCGAACGGAGCGCGGACATCGACGTCGTCTGGACAGCCGCGGACGGCCAGCAGGCGCTGGAGGCCCTCCAGCCGGGCGGGGTGGACGTCGTCCTGATGGACGTCAACATGCCCGTCATGGATGGAATGACCGCGTGCCGTCGCCTCCGCGAACTCGACCCGGACGTCCAGGTCGTGATGCTCACCACCTTCGACACCACCGAGAACGTCAGCGAGTCACTCGCCGCGGGCGCGGTGGGCTTCCTGGCCAAGGACGAGGTTGCCGTCTGCGCGGCCGACGCCGTCCGTGCCGCGGCTCGCGGGGCCGCAGTGTTCTCGCCGGCGGCTACCCGGCGAATCCGTGACCGCCTGGCCGGCCAGCCCAGTGCGCCGCCGCCGGCCAGTGACCGGCCCAGCCCGCTGACCGACCAGGAGACCAGGATCGCCGTCCTGGTCACCGAGGCGCTGACCAACCGGGAGATCGCCCGGCGGCTCGGCATCTCGGAGAGCACCGTCAAGACCCACATCTCCGCGATCATCACCAAGCTCGGGTGCCCCGATCGGGTCGGGATCGTGACCTGGGTGTTCCGGCAGGGCCTGCTGAAGTAGGCCGTCCGGCCTGACCCGGTGCCGCCAGCGCGCTGGTCAGCGCGGGCACAACCACCCGAACAGCGGGTTCTGGCACAGGCTGAAACGACTCGGGGAGACCGGTTCCGCGTGGGCGATCGAGGGCACTTCGAGGCAGAGCACCGCGGCCAACAACAGTGTCGCCGCGGGTCGGGCAATCTTCTTCATCCTTCCCTCCTCTCTTCGTCGCGGCACATTCGATCAGCCCCTGCCACCCCACGGATCGGCGGACGGGGTCATCCGATCGGCCGATCCGCACGGCCGATGCGGCTCGGCGCCATGAGGAGCAGGGTGCAAGCGGCGCCAACCTCCGTACCAGGGCCCGATCACAACGGCGGGTCGAGCGACCCGCTGTGGACCAGAAGGGAACACCATGCAGAAGAAGACTCTCGTCCGGCTGTTCACCGCAGCCACCATCGGCGGCGCGGTCGCGCTCGCCACCAGCGTGCCTGCGCACGCGTTCAGCTCGTCCAGCTCGATGACGAGCGGTGGACTCACCTACAACGCCAGCGCCACGTCATGCAACCTCTACTGGGACTCCTGCTCGTGGAGCGCGACCGGCGGCCTGTCGTCCTCCCGCAGCTTCACCCACACGGCGGACGTCAAGGCGAACGGCGTCAACGTGTCCCTGACCATCTCGGCGGACCCCGGGGCGACCATCACCGGCAACTCGACCTCGCTCGCGCATGCGGTCGAGAAGGGCTACGGGACCTACAACAAGGACTCCGGCGTCGCCCACCCGAGCATCTTCTCGGTCTCGGTCGCCGCGCGCTCGAAGATGGCCGTGGGCAGCACGTACGTCCAGACCGGCTGGACGACCTGGTGATCATGAGTACCGTCCAGGTGGGCCGTTCGCGGCCCATCTGGGCACTCCTGGTGACGTCGCTCGTCCTCACCCTCCCGATCGGCGGCTGCCTGCGCCAGACCGCGGCCTCGACCGCGCCGTCCCAGGCGGCGGCACCGTCCGAGCTGGGACGGTTCCAGACGGCGAACGGCCTGCTCTACCCGCCCGAACTCTGGGCCGCGGTCGGCCCGTCCGAGCAGGCGCGATTCATCCGCTGGCGGATCGAGCGCGATCTGGCGCCCGGCACCGCCGCGTGGGGACGCGACCCGATCCGCACGTTCACCGCCATCGCCGCCGAGAGCGACGAGACCACGGCCGCCTACCTGCTGGTGTCCGCCGGAGTCACCGACCACCGCTTCGCGGCGTGGTGCTCCGGACGAATCCCCACCTGGTCCAGGTCGGCTGTCCGGGACGCCGACATCGACAGCCTGTGGATGGTCTCCGAGACCAGCCGCACTCTGGGCTGCCCCCTGACCGCGCTGCCACCGGGCGGGGACCGGCTGGTCGACACCTCGGCGGCCGGGAACGACGTGATCCCGGTGTGGGAGGCCGCGGCCGTCCTCGCCCACCTCACCGATCCGGACGCCCCCGTCCCCGTCCCGGTCCGCCCGTCGAACCTGCGCGGCCCCCTCGACGCCGCGCGCTTCCTCGCCCTGCGGGCAGGCCTCGATCACCAGCACGTCGCCGACGCCCCCGAGCTCGCCCGGCAGCTCGCCGGCTCGGCAGCCGCGACCGATGACCTCGTCCTGCTCAACCTCGTGGACGCCCACCTCGCCGTGGGCGACCGCGACCTCGCCGGGGCGGTGGCGCAGGACTTCGACCCTCGGCGCGTGCAGGCCGACGGCGAGATCCTGGAGGTGCCCCGGTTCGACGGCTCGGTCGGCTCCACGTACCGCATGCTCCGTCGCTACGCGGGACGCCTCGACGACGTCCTCACCCCCGCCGAACGCCAGCGGATCCGGACCGCACTGGTCGCGCAGCGTGACACGGACGCCATCTACACCGTGACGGCGGACGCGGCGCTGGAACTCCTGTCCCCCGGTTCGGTCGCCGACACCGTCGCCTCGGCGGATGTGGCGGCGGCCCTCGCTGCGATGAAGGTCTCCTCCGCACCACTCGGTTCGGCACGGGCGTCCCTGGCCTGGGCTTCGATCGCCGAGTGCGCCGGCAGTCTCCACGTGCCCACACCGTTCCCGGGCCTGACCGACGCCGCAGTGCGCGAGTGGACGTCGGCACCCGCCGCCGAGACCGCCCCGACGCTCGCCCGCTTCCTGCTCGCTGCGCAGGCCGCCGGCGCGACGTCCGCCGACCCCCGGATCCGCACCCTCGCCGGCCTTCTGGCCGGCTTCCTCTCGAAGGGCGATCCGGCCACCATGCCGACCGGGAGCAGCGTGCCCGGGTCGCTGGCCGTGCACCGGCTCACCGGCGCCTGGCCGATCGCCGAACCCACGCTCCGCCAGCTCCTCACCGACCGGGAGGGGACGTGCCGGGGGGAGTTCGGCGGATTCCTGCGTGACTCCGCGGCGCCACGCTCGCCCTGCAACGTCGACACCTCGCTCGCTGCCGACCAGCTGACCAAGGAAATCACCCCCTAGGAGGAACCATGTTCCGAGTACGCCGCGCGCTCCGAGCGTCCGCCTGCCTCGTCGTCGCCGCCTGCGTGGGAGGGTGCGCCGGCGCGGCCCGGCCCACGGCGACGCCGTCCTTCGTGGTCGACGACGCCGCCGTGAACCAGGCCCGCTACGACTGCCTGCTCGGGAAGGGCTTCGCGGTCACCAGGGGAGACGGTGGCGCGGTTGTCTTCGTCGACCCGGAGGACAAGCAGTTCTCCAGCTACCAGAAGGCCGTCCGGGCCTGCGACCAGGAACTGGCGGACCGCGGGCTGCTGCCCCCGACCCACGTGGAGGACCTGCACCACAGCTACCAGTTGATGTCCGTGGCTCACGCCTGCCTGTTGGCCCACGGGTTCCCGCTCAAGGCCTGGCCCAGCGAGGACTCGTTCGTCGACGACGGCGGCCGGGCGAACCTGCTGGACGCCACCCGGCCCGTCGATCCCGACGAGGCGCGTCAGGCGTGCCCGGCGGAGTTCGCGGCCCTCGAGGCGGCATCGTGACCGGCCGCGGCCTGCTCCGCGGGATCGGGGCGGGCCTGGGGGTGGTGGCGCTCTGCGCTGCGACCTTCTGGGCCGGCGCCCACACTGCGCAGGTTGTGGCGGAATCGACGCACGCGGCGACGACTCCCGTGGACGCCGAGATCTGGACGGCGAAGCAGGAGACGGTGGGACGCACCCTGCGCCTGCCCGTGGACCTTCGGTCTGTCCGCCGATCCGGACCGCTCGCCCAGCTCACCGGCGTGGTCACGGCGCTGCCGTTGCGCAAGGGCGCGCTGGTGAGGCCCGGGGACGAGGTCATCGAGGTCTCCGGGAAGTCGGTCCACGCGGGCCGCGGCACCACGCCGGCGTACCGGGCGCTGCACGTCGGCGACACGGGTGCGGACGTCGCCCAGCTCCGCAGCTTCCTCTGCGGCCAGCGGGTGCTCGGCGCCTGCCGCGCGTCCACGACGTTCGACGCGGCGACGGCGAAGGCGGTCAAGGCCTGGCACGCCCGGCACGGGGTGAAGGGCGACGGCATCGAGCTCGGCGAGATCATGTGGTTTCCCGACCTCCCGGTCCGGCTCGCCGTCGCCCCCAAGACCGGCGTCGGAACCGAGGTGGCCGCGACCGACCGTCCGCTCGACATCGTCTCGGGCCGCGTGGGCGTCCAGGTGAAGGTGACCAGGGACCAGGCTGGCCTCGTACCGCAGGGCAGCGCCGTGACCGTCGACACCCTGTCGGGCGTCACGGGCGAACCCGCCCCCGCCGGGGACGGCACGGACGCGATGCTGCTCCCGCTGCACGGCCGTCGCGGCACAGGTAGCCTCTGCGACCCCGTCGCGGCCTGCCTGAGGCTGCTCGGCACGGCGGCAAAGGTCACCCTCGAGGCGACCATCGAGGTGGTTCCCTCCCGGCAGGGGATCGGTGTGCCGACGAAGGCGATCCACACCAGCGCCGACGGCGACACCTACGTGATCGGCGAGGACGGCGAGCACGTGAGGGTCACGCCGGTCCAGACGGCGGGAGGCATGGTCCTGGTCGACGGCCTCGCCGAGGGCACCCGGATCCTCCTGACGAGCAACGGGTAGCCGGCGATGTTCGTGGAGAGCCTTGACGGCCGGGGAATCGGGTTCGGCTACCGGCGCGACCGGCCGGTGCTCGACGACCTCGACATCCATCTGCCGGCGGGATCCCTTACTGCCCTGTGCGGACGATCGGGCCGCGGCAAGAGCACCCTGCTCTACCTGCTCGCGGGGCTGCTCACGCCGTGGCGCGGCCAGGTCCGGCTCGGCGAGCGGGACCTGCACGCGGGCTCGGATGCGGCCCGGTCCGCCTATCGCGCCGCCCACTTCGGGTTCATCTTCCAGGATGTGGTCCTGGACGCCCGGCGCAGCGTCCTGGACGCCGTGCTCGAGCCGTGCCTCTACGCCGGCCTGGACAAGGCCGTCCACACCGGGCGCGCCCTGGACCTGATGGCGCGACTCGGGGTCGACCTGGACCCGGACGTCCTGCCGGGCCAGATCTCGGGTGGTCAGGCCCAGCGGATCGGCGTGTGCCGCGCGCTCCTGCTCGGCCCCCGGATCGTCTTCGCCGACGAGCCCACCGGGAACCTGGACGATGATTCGACCGAGGCGGTCGTGACTGCCCTCCTGGGCGCGGCGACGGGGGGCTGCACCGTGCTGGTCGCCACCCATGACGACCGGATCGTGCGCCGGGCCACCGCGAGAGTGGAGCTCTGATGAACGCCCTGGCGCTGCTCCGCGAGGCCTGGGCGACCGTCCGGGCCCTGCGGGTGCACTCCCTGATCACCGGCGGAGTGGTCGCGCTGGTGATGACGACCACGATCGTCCTGATCGGCCAGGCGCACCACCAGAACCAGGGCGTCGCCGACAGCTTCAACCGTCCCGAGTTGCGCACCGTCGTGGTCACGGACGCCGACCACGCCGGCTCGCTCAACTGGACGCAACCGTCCCAGCTGCGCAGCCTGTCCTGCGTCGCCACCGCCTGGGCCACCAGCGAAGCGTTCGACGTGGGCAACCCCGCGCTCCCTTCCGCCGGCAACGTGTCCGCGCGGATGATCGGACCGGACTGGAACCGGCTGCCGATCACCCTCGTCTCCGGACGCTTTCCCGAGGGGCCGGGCGAGGCCCTGGTCGATGTCGCGGCGGCCACCGCGCTCGGGCTCGACCGCACCGGTGGGTCGGTCCAGTCCGCCACCCAGCAGGCCTGGTCCGTCGTGGGCACGTACCGCACGAATTACTCCGGTGCACCCGCATCGGTCCTGGTCGCGCCGGGCAGGTACGGCACCGCACACAGCATCTCCGCGCTCGTGCGGGACAGCGCGCAGGTACAGACCGCCGTCCCTGACATCGTCGCGGTGGTGGGAGACCCCGGACTGCGGGTGGACGTCGCCGCCGCGCTCGGCGATCTCGGCCGGGAGGTGACCAGGGAGGTCAGCGACCGCACGGCGGAGACGATCGTCGCGGTGCTCGCAGTCAGCCTGATCGTCGTCGCCCTGCTGTCGATGCTGATGGTCCGGACGCGGCTGGCCGAGTTCGGGCGCCGGCGGGCGCTGGGCTGCTCGCGGGCGGCCGTCATGGGACTCGTCCTCCTGCAGGGCATGCTCGTGCTCGTGCCCGCAGCGATCGGCGGGTCCGCGCTGGGGCTGGGCATCGACCTGGCCGCCTTCGGCTTCCTCGTGCCGGCCGTCGTGCCGTCGTGGATCCTGGTCGCGATGCTGCTCGGCAGCGCCGTCGCGCAGTTGCCGTCCTCGGTGGTCGCAGCTCTACGCGACCCGGTGCTCGTCCTGCGGACCCCCTGACCGGGGTTCCCCACCGCCTCACGAAGGAGAGAGTCATGTTCGACCGAGTCAGGGCCCGGGCCGTGGCCGCCGGCCTCGCCATCGCCACCACAGCCCTCGTCTCCGGCTGCGTGGTCACCGTCACCTCCGGTGAACAGCCGAAGACGGAAGTGTCCTGCCCCGGGCGGGTGGTCGTGGTCACGCTGACCAACACCAGCGCGTCCGACCATCGCTACACGGCGACGGTCGACGTCGGCCACGACGGGATGCAGGAGGACTTCCTGCTGTCGTCCGAACTCGTCCGCGCCGGTGCCACCACGGAACTGCGCGAGAAGATCCTCACCGAGGAGCCGATCACCTGCCGGCTGAAGGGCGTGCAGACCTTCCCGGGCTAGGGGCGCGCGAAGTTGACCGGCGACTGTCCGGAACCGTCGCCGGTCAGCCGGCAGATCGCGACCGCGACCGCGCCGACAGCCGGCCCATCGGAGGGTCGTGGGTGAATCAGCTGAACAGTTCGCGGGCTCGGCCAGCGGCAACGACCGCGTCGAGGTCACCACCCACCTGGGCGGTGACCGCGGCGGCCACTGCGCCCTCGACGAGCGGGCCGTCGGCGAACCTCACATGTGCCGACTCGTCCTCGTCGAGAAAATCGAGTACCGACTCCACCGTCATGGTGGCCGAACCGAGGTCGGTGAGGATCGCGACGTCGTGACCGGCGGCACGCAGCTCGGTCACGGCGTCGTTGACCTTGTCGAACGAGGTGCCGATGCGTCCGTCATCGGTGCCGCCGGCCGCCCTGAGTGGCACATCCTTCGCCATCTGGGCGGCCAGCTCCACCACCCCCTCGGCCAGTTGCACCGAGTGGGAGACGATCACGAGAGCGACGCCCACCTACGCCTCCGCTGCGTCCGCGGCCGCGCCGAGGATGTACGCGGTCGAGGTGGCTCCGGGATCCTGGTGACCGATCGAGCGCTCGCCCAGATAGGACGCCCGGCCCTTGGTCGCCTGCAGCGGGATGGTGGCCTCAGCGCCCTTCGCCGCAGCGTCGGCCGCCGCCCGTAGGGTCGCCGCGGGAGTCGCCCCGCCCTCGGCTGCGGCCTTCGCCGCCTCGAGGGCCGGGGTCCAGGCGTCCACCATGGTCTTCTCGCCCGTGGTCGCCTTGCCGCGGGAGACGATGCCGTCCAGGGCGCCCTCGATCAGCGCGACCACGCCACTGCTGTCCACGTCGCCGTCACACGCCTTCGCCGCCCGCAGGAACGCCGTCCCGTAGAGCGGGCCGGCCGCGCCGCCGACCTTGGACATCAGGGTGGACGCCACCACCTTGAGCACGCCCTGGACGTCGGCGATGCCGCCCTCGTCCAGCTTGGCCACCACGGCCTTGAAACCGCGGTCCATGTTCTCGCCGTGGTCGCCGTCACCGATCGCCCGGTCGAGGTCGATCAACTCCATGCGGTGCTCGGCGAGGACGGCCTGGGCGTCGCGAATCCACGCCTCCGCCCAGGCCAGGGACAGTGAGTCGCTCACGTGCCGCTACCTCACAGGCCCCGACGGAGCGCCGGGGTCAGCACCGGGGCGTCCCACAGGGCAGTCAGCTCGTCGTCCAGCTTGAGGACGGTGATCGAGCAGCCCTGCATCTCCAGCGAGGTGATGTAGTTGCCGACCAGGGAGCGTGCGACCTCCAGCCCGGCGTCCTCGAGGACCTTGCGGGCGTGGTTGTAGACGATGTAGAGCTCGGCCTCCGGGGTGCCGCCCATGCCGTTGACGAACAGCAGCACCTTGCTGCCGGCCTCAGGCTTCATATCCTCCAGGATGGGGGCGACGAGCATGTCGGTGATCTCGTCGGCCGTTGCCATCGGGACACGGTGCCGGCCCGGCTCGCCGTGGATGCCGATGCCGATCTCGATCTCGTCCTCACCCAGGTCGAACGAGGGCTTGCCTGCGTGCGGGACGGTGCAGGCGGTCAGCGCCATGCCCATCGAGCGGACGTTGTCGTTCACCCGCGTCGCGATCGCCAGGACGGCGTCTAGGTCGTCGCCGCGCTCGGCTGCGGCACCGGCGATCTTCTCGACCATGACCGTGCCACCGACGCCGCGGCGTCCTGCGGTCCAGGTGGAGTTCTCGACGGCCACGTCATCGTTCACGACGATCGCCTTGACCGTGATGTCCTCCATCTCGGCCATCTCGGCTGCGGTCTCGAAGTTCAGCACGTCACCGGTGTAGTTCTTCACGATGTGCAGCACGCCCGCGCCGCCGTCGACGGCCTTGGTGGCCTCGAGGATCGGATCGGGAGTCGGCGAGGTGAACACGGCGCCCGGGACAGCAGCGTCGAGCATGCCCTTGCCCACGTAGCCCGCGTGCAGCGGCTCATGGCCCGAGCCGCCGCCGGAGACCAGTCCGACCTTGCCCTTGACCGGTGCGTCCGCGCGAACGACGTAGTCAGGATCGAAGTGGACGGTGACCAGATCGGCGTGTGCTGCCTGGAAGCCAGCCAGGGTTTCGGCCACGACGTTGGCCGGGTCGTTGATCAGTTTCTTCACAGGGGCTCTCCTTTGAGGCGCGTTGTGGGTGGGCACTGCCAACTCTGCCGCGTCCGTGGGCCCCGGGAAAGGGGCGTCGCCACGCACTTTCGTGCACCGACCGCGTCGGCGGATGAACGAGTGTCAGCGCCAACTCCGTAGTCGGGACGGATTCCTCGCGGTTCAACGACCGCCCCGCAGAGACAGGAACCGGCGAACCCCTGTCCGGGATTCGCCGGTTCTCGATGCCCGAAGACATCACCTGGCGGTGGCGGAGGGATTTGAACCCTCGGAGGGTTGCCCCTCACGCGCTTTCGAGGCGCGCTCTTTAGGCCGCTCAGACACGCCACCGCGGAGGAGTGTACCGAGCCTTGGTCGGGACGGGCGAATCCGTGCCGCCCCCACAGGCCGCACGCAGCTCGACGGTCGCGATCCGTCCACCAGCCGCGTACCACGCGTCCCTTCCGTCTCAAGACGCGGCTCGCGTGGCCAGATCGCGACACGGGTTCGCGGCACGTTGCGGTGACCGCGACGAGGGTGCTTGTCGTGATTCGGCCACGCGACGCCTCAGCTGTGACAGCCGGGACGAGAGGGCCGACGTGGGTGGCCGGATCGCGACACGGCGCGGGCATCAGCGCTGAGCGGCGAAGAACTCCTGCAACACGGACCCGCACTCGTCGGACAGGATCCCGCCGACCACCTCTGCACGGTGGTTCAGGCGCGGGTCCCGCACCACGTCCCACAGGGACGCCACCGCGCCGGCCTTCGGGTCGTACGCGCCGAACACCAGCCGGCGCACCCGGGACAGCACCACCGCGCCCGCACACATCGTGCACGGTTCAAGGGTCACCACCAGCGTGCAGTCCTCCAGCCGCCAGGAGCCGAGCCGGTCGGCCGCGCGGCGCAGCGCAAGCACCTCGGCGTGCGCGGTCGGGTCGCCGGTCAACTCGCGCTCGTTGTGGGCGCGGGCCAACTCGGCACCAGACGCATCGAGCACCACCGCGCCGATAGGCACATCGCCGTGCACGGGCGCGAGCGCAGCCTCTGCCAGCGCCGCGGCCATGGCCGGCTGCCAGCGGTTCACTCGAAGGAAGCGAGTGCCTTGGCGAACTGCGCCTTGAACCCCAGCTTCGCCGCGATCAGCTCCAGCAGGGTTGTGGAGTCCTCCTCCTCGTCCTCCGCCATCGCCTCCAGCTCGAAGTCGGGCAGACCGGCGTCGGAAAGGATGTCGGAGTCACCGATCGGGAAGGGCTCGTCGCTGTCGTCGTCCGGCAACTCCGCCTCGAGGAAGTCCGCCACGTCGCGGGCGATCGGCCAGTCGTCGGCGGCCAGCGCGTCCGAGCAGAACACCTGCACCCGCTTGCCGCGCACCCGCACCAGCACGAACACTTCGTTCGCCACCGAAACCATGCCGATCGCCCCGGCGTCGCCGGGAATGCGGCGCAACTGCTCGATCAGCGCATCGAGATCGTTGGCGAGGTCGAGTTCCAGCGCCGTGGCGACCGGCTGGCCGTCCTCGCGGTAGCAGGCGATCACCAAGTCGATGTCGTCCTCGGTCGCATCCTCGGGGTAGTCGTCGTCATCGTCCTCGTCGAGGTCTTCGTCGGCGTCCAGCTCCTCGCCGGTGACCAGGTCGTCGAGATCATCCAGGCCGGGGCGGTCGTCACCACGGTTCGGCATCTCGAACTCCTCGTCCGTCGTGCTCATCGCCGCCTCCTCCGCCACACCACGTCCCCATCGTGTCAGATGGAATCCACTGAGCACAGTCCGGTCAGGTCATTTGGGGTCCGGCGAGGTGTGGGAACCTATCCGTCGTGGAACTTCACGTCATCGAACATCCCCTCGTCGCCCACAAGATCAGCCTGCTGCGGGACGAGAACACCGCCAGCGCAACCTTCCGCCAGCTCGTCGAGGAACTGGTCACCCTGCTCGCCTATGAGGCGACCCGGGAGGTGCGGGTCGAGCCGGTCGAAGTGAAGACCCCGATCACCACCACCACTGGGGTCGAGCTCAGCCGTCCGCGGCCGCTGGTCGTGCCGATCCTGCGGGCCGGCCTGGGCATGCTTGAAGGCATGATGCGACTGATGCCGACCGCAGAGGTCGGTTTCGTCGGCATGGTCAGGGACGAGACCACGCTGCAGCCGTTCACCTACGCCGAGCGCCTGCCCAAGGACCTGTCGGGACGCCAGTGCTATGTGCTCGATCCGATGCTCGCCACCGGCGGCTCGCTGGGCGGCACCGTGCAGTTCCTCGTGGACAGGGGTGCCGACCACATCACCTGCATCTGCCTGATCGCCGCTCCCGAGGGCGTCCAGCGAATGCGTGAACTGGTCGACCCGATCGGTGTGCCGTGCACGCTGGTCTGCGCGGCGCTGGACCACCACCTGAACGAGGTGGGCTACATCGTGCCCGGCCTGGGCGACGCCGGCGACCGGCTCTACGGCCTGGCGCAGTGACGACTCTGCAGGACGCGTTCCCTCCGTTCGGCCTGCGGATCGAGGCCGGGCCGTTGGTGCTGCGTCCGATCACCGACGAGGTGATGCCGGAACTGATCCAGCTCGCGCTGTCCGGTGTCCACGCGCCCGAGGCGATGCCCTTTTTCGTGCCGTGGACGGACGCACCGGCCGCCGAACTGCCATTCAACTACGCGCAGTACCACTGGGGCCTGCGCGCCGGGTGGAGGCGGGAGGCCTGGAACCTGGAGTTCGCGGTCGAGTGGGACGGCCAGATCGTCGGCTGCCAGGGCTTCTTCAGCGAGCACTACCTGGTCATGCGTACCGGTGAGACCGGCTCGTGGCTGGGCCGGGGGTTCCAGGGCCGCGGCATCGGGACGGCCATGCGCAAGGCGATCTGCGCGTTCGTCTTCGACCACCTGGACGCCGAGCAGATCACCTCCGCCGCGTACGCCGACAACCCGGCCTCGAACGCGGTCAGCCGCAAGGTCGGCTACCTGCCCAACGGGATCTCCCGCAAGACGCGGCGCCCCGGCGAGTGGCAGGACAGCCAGCAGTGGCTGCTCACTCCGGAGAACCTCGTCCGCGGACCCGAGCTCACCGTCACCGGAGCCGAGGCGTTCCGGTCCTTCATCGGCCTGGACTGATCACCCGACGTCTCGGGCGAGGCCATCCACGCGCTCTGCGGTGGGCAGCTTCAGCAGATCCGCACCGGCCAGCAGCAGCTTGGCCCTCCTGCTCCCGGCCCCGATGCAGACCAGGTCGGTATCGGCGACCGCTGCGTCCACCCACACCGGCCAGTCCGCGGGCAGGCCGACGGGTGTGATCCCGCCGTACTCCATGCCCGAGCGCTCGACCGCGACCTCCATCGGGGCGAACGATGCCTTGCGGACGTCCAGCCGGCGCCGGGCCACGTTGTTCACATCCACCCTCCGGTGCGCCAGCGTCATGCAGCAGGCGTAGCGCTCCTCGCCGCCGCGTCGGCCCAGCACCAGCACGGCGTTGGCCATCGCTTCCATCGGCAGGTCGTAGACCGCGCACAAGGTCTCGGTGTCAGCGTGGTCGGGATCGATCTCGAAGACCTGCGCGTCCGGCACGTGGTCGCGGACGGCGGCATAGACCGTCGCGGAGAGCAGGTCTGGTCGGTCCAGGGCAGGGACGGGAGTCAGCGTGCCGAACATGAACCCGGAGTCTAGGGCCCGAACAAGATTTTGCTGGTTGAGCGCCCGGCACCAGTCCCCCCGAACTCTGTCCGACGCTCAACCAGCAGAACGACTCAGTCAACACCCCCCACAAGCTCGACCCGAGTCGCGGCCCTGAAATCCTCTTCCGAGGATGCGTCTTGACCCTACGGGCAGCGCCGACGACCCGCCAGAGGGCGGACGTGCGCAAGCTTGCGCATCTTCCCAACCGGTCGCAGGGGGCGCATCAGTAGTAGTAGGGGAACCTCGACCAGTCCGGCGGGCGCTTCTCCAGGAACGAATCCCTGCCCTCGACGGCCTCGTCGGTCATGTAGGCCAGCCGGGTGGTCTCGCCGGCGAACACCTGCTGACCGACCAGCCCGTCGTCGATCGCGTTGAACGCGAACTTCAGCATCCGCTGCGCGGTCGGACTCTTCGCGCAGATCTTCGCCGCCCACTCCAGCCCCTCGGTCTCGAGGTCGGCGTGCGGCACGACCTTGTTCACCGTGCCCATCTCGTAGGCGCGCTGGGCGTCGTAGGTCTCACCGAGGAAGAAGATCTCCCTTGCGATCTTCTGGCCGACCTGGCGGGCCAGGTACGCCGAGCCGAAGCCCGCATCGAAGGAGCCCACGTCGGCGTCGGTCTGCTTGAACCTGGCGTGCTCTGCGCTGGCGAGGGTGAGGTCGCAGACCACGTGGAGGGAGTGCCCGCCACCGGCGGCCCAGCCGTTGACCAGGGCGATCACCACCTTGGGCATGAACCGGATCAGCCGCTGCACCTCCAGGATGTGCAGGCGTCCGCCCTCGGCCGCTGCACGCCGCGCGTCCACCGTGTCGGCGGTCTCGCCGTCGGCGTACTGGTAGCCGGAACGTCCCCGGATCCGCTGGTCACCGCCGGAGCAGAACGCCCAGCCGCCGTCCTTCGGGGACGGCCCGTTGCCGGTGAGCAGGACACAGCCCACGTCCGGGCTCATCCGGGCGTGGTCGAGCGCGGTGTACAGCTCGTCCACAGTGTGCGGACGGAAGGCGTTGCGCACCTCGGGACGGTCGAACGCGATCCGCACCGCCGGCACGTCGACTGCACGGTGGTAGGTGATGTCGGTGAACTCGAAGCCGTCGACGGGCTGCCAGCGCTCCGGCTGCCAGGGGTTGGTCATGCGCTCAGGCTAGTGCGCGGACGCCCACTCGCCCTGGTCGTGCAGGCGCCGTGCGATGCCGGGGACGTCGGTGAACACCGCGTCGACACCCCACTCGAACATGCGGGTCAGCCGGGCGTCCGCGTTCACCACCCAGGGACGCACCGCCAGACCCGAGGCGTGCGCCTTGCGGACGTAGCGGCCGGTGAACAGATAGCGGGCCGGCGGGTGCAGGGCGCCCACCCCCAACCGGGCGGCGTACCGCCACGGCTTGTACAGCGGATCGGTGTAGAGCATGCCCAGTTCGCTGGTCGCACCCAGGTGTTGCAGCTTCTTCAGCGAGTAGTGGTTGAAGCTGGACAGCACCACGCGATCGGCGATGTCGTGTGCGGCCAGTGCGGCAAGCACCTGCTCCTCCAGGCCCGGGTACTCCTCCTCGGAGTTCTTCAGCTCGATGTTCAGGGCGAGCCCGGTCGGGACGAGGAGCTCCAGCACCTCCTCGAGCGTCGGGATACGGGAGCCGGCGAAACCCTCCCGACCGCCGGACGCGTCCAGCCGCTGCAGGTCGGCCAGGCTGAACCCGACCACAGGGCCCGTGCCGTCACAGGTCCGGTCGACCGTCTCGTCGTGGATCACCACCACCGTCCCGTCGGCGGTCAGCTGCACGTCGAACTCGACGCCGTCCGCACCCTGCTCGACGGCGAGTTCGAAGGCGGGCAACGTGTTCTCCGGCGCGTCGCGCCGCGCCCCGCGATGGGCCCAGATCCGGGTCATGGCACTCCTGGTGGCTGAGGGTTAGGGTCGGGCTTGTGACTGTACGCCAGCCGACTGCCATCGACGCCATCGCGGACTCCTACACCAACCGGTTCGCCGAGCTCGACCCCCTGGATGCCACCAGCATGGGGATCGCGGGCCATGACCACCTGATGACCGACCTCTCCCCTGACGGCCACGCCGAGCGCGCCCAGCTCGACCGCGCCACCCTCGCAGAGCTCGCGACCGCCGAGCCCACCGATGACGTGGATCGGGTCACCCTCGCCGCGATGACCGACCGGCTGCGACTGGGCCTGGAGCTGGAGGAGTCCGGCGAGCTGCTGGCTTCCCTCAACGTGATCGCTTCCCCGGTGCAGGGCCTGCGCGACGTGCTCGACATCATGCCGACCGCCACCACCGACGACTGGGCGAACATCGCCTCCCGGGTCAGCCGGGTGCCGTGGGCCGTGCACGGCTACATCGAGTCGCTGCGGGCAGCTGCCGCGCGCGGGCTGGTCGCCGCAGAGTTGCAGGTGGAGGAGTGCATCAAGCAGGCCTCGGACCTGGCCGACCCCGAGTCGTCGTTCTTCGTCACGTTCCTGGCCGGGGCGCGTCCGGACGGCGAGCCCGCCGACGGAGCGCTCGCCAACGACCTCGCGATGGCCGGCCGCAAGGCCGCGGAGGCGTACGGCGAACTGGTCACCTTCCTGGAGGACGAGTTGATCGCCCAGGCGCCCGCAGAGGATGCCGTCGGATCCGACCGGTACCGACTGTGGTCCCGGGTGTTCGTCGGCGCAGCGGTCGACCTGGACGAGACCTACCAGTGGGGTCTGGAGGAGCTTGCCCGGATGGCCGCGGAGCAGGACGCGATCGTCGCGGAGATCGCCGGGCCTGGCGCGTCCATCGCGGATGCGATCGAGAAGCTGGAGCGGGATCCGGCCCTCGTCCTGAACGGCGCCGACGCACTGCAGCGCTGGATGCAGGAGACTGCCGACGCCGCGATCGCCGCACTGGACGGCGTGCACTTCGACATCCCCGAACCGATGCGCACGATCGAATGCCGGATCGCACCGACCGAGAACGGCGGCATCTACTACACCGGCCCTTCGGACGACTTCAGCCGTCCGGGACGGATGTGGTGGTCGGTACCCAAGGGTGTCACCGAGTTCAGCACCTGGCGGGAGAAGACGACCGTCTACCACGAAGGCGTCCCCGGCCATCACCTGCAGATCGCGCAAGCCGTGCTGAACCGGGAGGAACTGAACTCGTGGCGCCGCCTGGCCAGCTGGAACTCCGGGCACGGCGAGGGCTGGGCCCTGTACGCCGAACGGCTGATGGAGGAGTTCGGGTTCATGGAGAATCCCGGCGATCGCCTCGGTCTCGTGGACGGGCAGCGGCTGCGGGCCACGCGGGTGGTCGTCGACATCGGCGTCCACCTGCGCAAGCAGGCGCCGGAACGCTGGGGCGGGGGCACCTGGAACGCGGAGAAGGCGTGGGAGTGCCTGAAGGCCAACGTGAACATGGATGATGCGTTCCTGCGTTTCGAGCTGAACCGCTACCTGGGCTGGCCCGGCCAGGCGCCGTCCTACAAGATCGGGCAGCGGCTCTGGGAGAACTACCGGGCCGACGCCCAGCGTCGCGCCGGCGCGACGTTCAGCCTCAAGGACTTCCACACCCGCGCCCTGAACCTCGGCTCTGTGCCCCTCTCGGTGCTCCCGCTCGCGCTCGGCCTGGAGGCCTGACTCTCCGCGCGAGCGCGTCGGTCGCGTCCGGATCGATCCGGACGGTTCCGATTCGGGTCAGGGCAGGTGGGTGCGAGGCGCCAGCCGGGGGCCGCGGCGGGGCGGGGCGATTCGGGCCATCCCGATCAGGCGCTGCACGCGCAGGCGGTGCGGACGGTAGGGCTCGAGCACCTCGGCCAGCCCGGCGTCGTCGACCGGCTCGCCGAGCAGCGCCCAGCCGATGTCGCGGGCGATGTTGTAGTCGCCGAAGCTCACCGCGTCCGCGTCGCCGAGGGCGCGCGCCCGCACCTCCGCGCTGGTCCAGATGCCGACACCGGGCAGGCTGCGCAGCCGCGCGTCCGCTGAGGCCGGGTCGGTGGGCAGGACGCGCTCGAGCGGTGCGGCAACCTTCGCCGCCCCGACGAGGGTGCGCGAGCGGGCCGGGTCGATGTGCAGTGCGAGCCACTCCCAGGACGGGATCTGCCGGACCGCCTCAGGTGTCGGGAACGCCCGCAGTCCGAGGTCGGCGCCCGGCCCGGGGGCGGGTTGCCCGTGCCGGGCAAGCAGGGCACGGATCCCGAAGGTGGCCTCCTGGCCGGTGACCTTCTGCTCGATCACGACCGGGACGAGGGCGTCCCACACACTTGCCGTGCGGGCCAGCCGCCAGTGCGGACGCCGCCGGTACAGATCGGCCACCAGTGGGTGCGCCGGGCGGAAGCCGGACGGGTCGTCCTCTGCGCCGAGCATCGTCGGCGTCGCGGCGAGTGCCCACTCCGCCCCGGGCCCCCACGCCTCGGCGGCGATCACACCGCGCGCGTCCAGCGGACGGATGGCCAGCGTCGCCACGCCCTGCGGGGTGTTCAGCGCGCGCCAGTGGCGTCCGTCCCGCACCCGGTAGGTCGGGTCGGTCACGCCGCGCTTGAACGTGCCCCACACCTGCTCCACCGGACACGGCCAGCCCGGCCGCCAGTCGCGGGTGCGGGCGGACTCCATGCCCGCAACCTAGCCCCCCGCACCCACACCGAGAGCTTCCGGGATGTCAGTGCCGGCGCCCATAGTGGACCCATGCTGTTCGACCAGGTGGTGCAGGCCTCGGCGAGAGTGGCCGCAACGAGTTCCCGCACGGCCAAGGTGGCTGCGCTCGCCGAAACCCTGGCCGCGGCGACGAGCGACGAGCTGGAGATCGTCGCGCACTACCTGTCGGGCTCGCTGCGCCAGCGACGTACCGGGGTGGGTTGGCGCGCGCTGGTGTCGCGTCCCGAACCGGCGTCGGCGCCCACCCTCACCATCACCGCGGTCGACGAGGCGTTCGCCGAGTTGGCGATGTTGTCCGGAGAGGGCTCACAGGGGGTGCGCCAGGGCCTGCTGGTTGAGCTCCTCGGCGCAGCCACCGGGCCCGAACAGGCCTTACTGGCCGGGCTGGTCACGGGCGAGACCCGCCAGGGCGCGCTCGAGGGGCTGCTGTTGCCCGCGATCGCCGCCGCGTTCTCCGTGCCGGTGGAGGCGGTGCGCCGGGCCGCCATGTTCGCGGGTTCGATCCCGATCGTGGCGGTGACAGCGAAGGCGGGCGGCGAGCCGGCGCTGACCGAGATCACGCTGCAGGTCGGACGCCCGGTGCTACCCATGCTGGCCTCGAGCGCAGCCACGATCCGGGAGGCCTTCGGGCGCTTCGGCGACGCTCCGGTGGCGGTCGAGTCGAAGCTGGACGGGATCCGCATCCAGGTGCATCGCGACGGCGACGACATTGCGGTGTACAGCCGCAGCCTCGACGACATCACCGCCCGCCTGCCCGGCGTGGTCGCCGCGGTGCGCGGCCTGCCGGCGCGGCGCCTCGTGCTGGACGGGGAGGCGCTGGCGCTGCGGCCGGACGGGCGTCCGATGCTGTTCCAGGACACCGCGTCCGCCGGGGCCGTGCTGCGTCCGTTCTTCTTCGACCTGCTGCACCTCAACGACCTCGATCTGGTCGACGAGCCCGCCTCGGTGCGCGAGGCGCGTCTGGCCGCACTGGTGCCGTCCGCGCTCCGGGTGGAGCGCCTGGTCACTGCGGACGCCGCGGCGGCGGAGGCGTTCTGGCGCGAGGTGCTCGCCGCAGGCCACGAAGGTGTCGTGATCAAGGCGCTCGACGCGGGATACGCGGCCGGCCGCCGCGGCGCGGCCTGGGTGAAGGTCAAGCCGGTGCACACCCTCGATCTCGTCGTGCTCGCCGTGGAGTGGGGCAGCGGACGGCGGCGCGGGCGGCTCTCGAACATCCACCTGGGCGCGCGCGATCCGGCGTCCGGCGGCTTCGTCATGCTGGGCAAGACGTTCAAGGGCATGACCGACGAGATGCTGGCATGGCAGACCGAGCGCTTCCTCGCCCTGGAGACCCGCCGGGAGGGACAGGTGGTGTTCGTGCGTCCCGAGCAGGTGGTGGAGGTCGCCTTCGACGGCGTCCAGCGCTCGACGCGCTATCCCGGTGGCATGGCCCTGCGATTCGCCCGGGTGGTGCGTTACCGCGAGGACAGGACGGCCCAGGACGCAGACACGGTCGAGGCGGTGCGGTCGCTGGCCCGCTGAGCGCTCCTGGCGCGCGGGCCTCGCGGTCGCCCGTGGCTGCGTCCGGGGCTGTGCTCTGTCACCCGTTGGGGGTCAGGCGTTCCGGGCTCGACCCCGCTAGCGTGGAGGGGCACCACCGACCACCCCGGAGGAACTCCCACACATGTACGCCATGGGCCGAGCCGCAGCCGCCCTTGTCGCCGGTTCGGTGCTGTTCTCCGGCTGTTCGATCCTCGGCCTCGCCCCCGAAACACACCAGTCGGTGGTGGAGGCGTGCGCCACCTTCGACAACAAGAAGCTCGCTGCGGCCGGAAAGACCCTGGAGAAGGCGTCCACCGGCAGCTTCTCTCCGAAGGCTGCCGGCAACGCGATCGACTCGTTCACGAAGGTCTTCGAGGACCGGATCGAGGAGGTCGAGAATCCGGACGTCCAGCTGCGGGCGCAGCTCGCGTCGATCTCGATGAGGAACTTTGGTGCCGAGCTCCGGACGTTTACGCCGACCCAGCGTCACCGCGACGCGGTCAAGGCCGACTTCGCGGAGATGAAGCGGCAGCTCGCCAAGCTCGCCAAGCTCTGCGAGTGGCCCTGACCTGCCGCTACAGCCACAGCGCGAGGACGGCCATCAGGGTGAAGCCTGCAGCGGTCGCCCACCACTTCAGCGCGGCGTCCTCGGGGGCGTCGAACTCGGTCTTGATGATGTCCAGCGCCGCGATGTAGAGGAAGGTCCCTGCGCCGAGGGAGTCGAAGACTCCTTCGAAGATCTGGGCCGCCTGCCCAGACAAGGTAGCGCCGACGGCGGCGCCGAGGACGATGCCGAGCGGGGTCATCACCGAGAAGAAGGCCAGGCGTGGCAGCGCTGCACGGTAGTCCAGGCCCGCGCGGTGGAACCCCACGCCGAGCGCGGCACCCGCGGCGCCCTTGTGCGCGATCACCGCGAGGAAGACGACCAGGGCTCCGGACCAGCTGCTCTGCGCGCCCAGCGCCGTCCCGAGCAGGATCGAGTGCACGGACAGGACGACCAGCAGCACGATCGGGTAGACCGCCGGGCCCGCACCCTGGGCGTGCCCGTGCGCCTCGTGCTGGAGGGTGGCCGGACCGCTGGTGGCCGGTGAGTCGTGGTGCCCCGGGTGTCCCGGCACCAGGACGGCCTCGATGTAGAGGATCAGCATGAAGCCCGCGCCGGCGAGGGCCAGCGCGATCGGGAAGGCCACTGCGGGCAGCGCCGCGGCGAACATCGCCTGACCGGATCCGAGCAGGTGGATCAGCCCCGCGCCACCGAGAACGCCCGCGGCGAAGGTATCGGCGATGGCCAGCCCTCGATCACCGGCGGTGCGCCGTCCGAGGAGCCAGGGGACGGCGGTTCCCGCGATGCCCACCGCCCCGACCACCACGGCCAGCGCGAGCTTGATCCACAACAGGGTGTCCGGTGTCATCGTCGGTCAGGCGGTCGCGCCGAGCCATTCCTTCGCAGCGGCGACCAGGGCGGCGATGCCGTGGCCGAGCGTGGGCTCGATCATCGGTGCGTAGAGCGGGGAGTGGTTGGAAGGGATGCCCTCCATCGCGCGCACCATGCCGGCAGCACCAACGGCTCCCGCGAAGGCTGCCGGATCGGCCCCGCCGAGGATCCAGTACACGCAGGGCGACCCGGCGGCGGTGGCGAACTCGCCGACGTCCTCACTCCCGGTCACCGCACCCGTGTCGACCACGGCGGCCGGGCCGAAGACTCCGGCGAGAGCGGCTGCGGTGCGCGCGCACGCGTCCGGGTCGTTCACGAGCGCGGGGAAGGTGTCTGTGTGCCTGATCTCCGGCGGACGGGGCGCGCCGGACGCCTGCGCCTCCGCCAGTGTGATCCGCTCAATCGCGGCGAGTACGCGCTGACGTACTTCTTCGTCGTACGAGCGGACGTTGACCTCGAGCTCCGCGGTGTCGGGGATGATGTTCACCTTCGTGCCCGCGCGCAGCACGCCGACGGTGACCACAGCGGTGTCGGCCCCCGCCACCTCGCGTGCCACGATCCCCTGCAGCCGCATCACCAGGGACGCCGCCATCACCACCGGGTCGACGCAGGACTCCGGACGCGACCCGTGGCCGCCCCTGCCGTGCAGCGTGATCGTGAGCGAGTCGGAGGTGGCGAACGCCGGCCCGGGATGCAGCCCGATCATGCCCGCGGGCAGCGGCCCCACGTGCTGGCCGAGCACCACGTCCGGGGTGCCGACCCGGTCGTACAGGCCGTCGGCCAGCATCGCCTTCGCCCCGGAGCCGACCTCCTCCGCGGGTTGTCCGACGAGCAGCAGCGTGCCCGACCAGCCCGGGTCGGCCGCCAGCGCGCGGGCCGCACCGAGCAGGCAGGTGACATGCACGTCATGGCCGCAGGCGTGCATCACCGGGACGTCGTTGCCGGCAGGGTCGGTGCCGCGGGCAGTGCTGGCATACGGCAGCCCGGTCGCTTCTTCGACCGGCAACCCGTCCATGTCCGCGCGAACCAGCACCGTCGGGCCGTCCCCTCGCCGCAACACCCCGACAACCCCGGTGCGGCCGATGCCGGTGAGCACCTCGTAGCCCAACCCGGCCAGCGTCCGCGCCACGATGGACGCCGTCCGCTCCTCGGCGAAGGAGAGCTCCGGATGGCGGTGCAGGTCCCGGTAGAGCGCAGCGAACTCCGCCTGGCCCGCGGCCTCGTCGATGATCACCGGTTCGTCCATCACGCCGTCCTTCCGTCCGGGCTCGACCCTACGCGCCCGGTCGGACCCCCCGGTGATCGCGACCCGCAGAGCCTGTCGCGATCCGGCCGCTCGCTCGGTCTCGCCAGCCACTCCTGTCACCTGTACGGGGTCCAGCGGCCGGATCGCGACACCGGCTAGTTTTGAGGAACCTCCACAATCACCCCCAGGGAGATCAGAGTGACCACCCCCACCCGCCGCGCACACCCGCGCTGGCCGTTCATCCTTGGCGTTCTCGTCCTGCTTGGCACGCTCGTCCTGACCGGCTGCACCCCGGCCGGCAACACCAGCCTGTCGGCCACGAGAGTGCTGTTCATCGGCAACAGCTACACGTTTTACAACGGTGGCGTCGACCAGGTCCTGCATGGCCTCGCACCGAACACCGAGGCTGTCAGCGCGACCGCCGGTGGCTACAAGCTGTCCGACCACCTGCGCGACTCCTCGACCATGGACAAGCTGCACGAAGGCGGCTGGGACGTCGTGGTACTCCAGGAGCAGAGCCAGGGCGCGGTGTGGTCCTACGGCCAGTTCACGACCTCGGCCAGACGGCTGGTGGCCGAGACCCGCAAGATCGGCGCGAAACCGATGCTGCTTCAGACCTGGGCCCGTCCCGACAGCAACGGTGTCACTACCGGAGCCCTCGAGGCCGCTTTCACGAAGGCGGGAAAGAGCCTGAAGGCGGACGTGATCCCTGCCGGCAGCGCATTCGGCCGCTCGCTCTCCCTGCACCCGCAGATCGTTCTCAACCAGCGGGACGGGCATCCGACGCGCGAGGGCACCTATCTCGCCGGTTGCGTCGCGTACGCGACGATCTTCGGCGTGAGCCCGGTCGGCAACGGGTTCACCGGCGGCCTGGACGGCGACACGGCGCGCACGCTGCAGCAGATGGCCGAGACAGCGGCGCTCCACTGATTGGCGTGATCCGACCGGTGGAACACGGCGATGCGGCGCCTGAGCACAGTGGGACGCCTCGAGCGGCCGGATGACGACAGCGCGGCGGCCCGGTCAGCGGGAGGATCCGTCCGAACTGCGGTTGGTGCGGGCGGAGGGCCATCGCCTAGGGTCGGTGGTGCGACCCAGCTACCACGGGAGAACAACCATGCGTCACCTGACCCGCGCGGCCATCGGCCTCGCCACCGGCTTCCTGCTGCTCTCCGGCTGCTCCTCGCTGGGCAACCTTGTGCCTGGCAGCGGCGCGTCCACCGCACCCGCCGCGAGCCCCGCGGCCACGGAGGCCACCACGGCCCCGGCGTCCGGCGATTCGTCGGGCCAGTCGGCGGCGGAGGCCTGCGCAGCGCTCGGCACCGCAATGAGCGAGGCCTCCTCCACCTTGAACACCGCCGTGCAGGACGCCGGCAGTGATCCCGAGAAGGCCGTCAAGGCCCTGAAGGACTTCAAGGACTCCTTCACCGCGGCGATCGCCGGCGTGAACAACTCCGAACTGAAGGCGCAGGCCAAGAAGGCCCTCGACGCCCTGAACGAGTTGATCCCCCTGTTCGAGGACGGGATGAACGACCCCACCAAGATGGCCAAGGCCGCGACCGTGATGTCGACGTTCCAGCAGGAGCTCGCGGCGATCGGCACCATCTGCGGCGGGTAGGCGACACCGGGCAGGCCAGCACGGTTGCCCGGCCTCAGGCCACCCACTCGCGCAGGCCGGACAGCATCCCGATCGCGACGCCGGCCATGATCGCCGCCACCGCGAGGTCGAAGACGCGCCAGGCCGCCGGCCGGGCGAACAGCGGACGCAGCACCCGGGCCCCGAAGCCGAGCCCGGAGAACCAGGCCACGCTGGCGAGCATGGCGCCGAGTGCGAACGCCCACGGCGCGGGATAGGTGGACGCGACCGAGCCGACCAGCACCACCGTGTCGAGGTACACGTGGGGGTTCAGCCAGGTCAGGCCGGCAGCGGTCAGGGCGACCGTGGCCAGCCCGGCGGCCTCGCCGGTTCCGTCCGCGTCCAGCGCCTCCGGGCGCGCCGCCCGGCGCAGCGACTGGATCGCGTACCAGGTCAGCACCGCGCAGCCGAGAAGGGTGACCGCTACCAGGACCGCCGGATGTGCCTGGACCACGGCACCGACGCCGGCGGCGCCCAGGCTGATCAGGGCGATGTCGCTGAGGGCGCAGATCGCGACGACGACGCCGATGTGCTCGCGCCGGAGGCCCTGACGCATCACGTAGGCGTTCTGCGCGCCGATGGCGACGATCAGGCTGAAGCCGAAGCCGAGTCCGGACAGCGCGGTGGTGAGCACGGTTCGACGGTAGGGGCCGGACCACCATCAGTCCAGCGAATGTTTCTATACCTTCATTAGCAGAGCTTAAGATGAGCCATGGAGTGGGACCTGGCGCAACTGCGCGCATTCGCCGCCATCGTCGACCACGGGACGCTCGACGCCGCCGCCACGGCCCTGCACCTCACCCCTTCCGCGGTGAGCCAGCGGCTGAAGGCGCTGGAGAAGTCGGTGGGCGCGGTACTGCTGCGACGGAGCCGCCCGGCCGCCCCGACCGAGGCGGGCCAGCCGGTGCTCCGGCTCGCCCGCCAGATGGCCGCCCTCACCACGGAGGCGGGCGTCGTGCTTCCGTCCAACGGGCCCGGGCTGCCGGAGGTTCGGCTCGCGGTGAACGCGGACTCGCTGGCGACCTGGACGCTGCCCGCGCTCGCGCCGGTGGCCCACGAGGTGCGCATCACCTTCCTGCGCGAGGACCAGGACCACACCGCCGAACTGCTGCGCGACGGCACGGCGATGGCCGCGATCACCAGCCAGCGGACGCCCGTGCAGGGCTGCACGGTCGAGCCGCTCGGGGCGATGCGCTACCGCCCGGTGGCATCGGCGGAGTTCGTCGCCCGGTGGTTCGCGGACGGCGTGAGCCCGGCCACCCTGGCCGCGGCACCGGTGGTGGTCTTCGACACCCGCGACCTGCTGCAGACCGACCGGCTCGTCGAGGCCGGCGTCCCCGCGGACGCCCCGCCCACCCACACCGTGCCGGCCAGCACCCAGTTCTCCGAGGCGGTCAGGTACGGCTACGGCTGGGGCATGCTCCCCGACCTCGAGAACCGGACCTGGCCCGGGGTGGACCTCGCCGCGCTGCCCGGCTCGGCGCTGCGTCCTTTCGACGTGGCGCTGTTCTGGCAGCAGTGGTCGCTGCACACCGCGAGCCTGGACGCCGTCGCCGACGCGGTCCGCACCGGTGCGGCGCGGTCACTGCGGCGTTGAGGCCGTCGGGCTGGTCGTGCCTGCGGGGCCCCGCACCGCTCAGCCCTTGCGCAGCCGGTCGCGCAACCGCATCAGCTCCTTGCGCTGCGCGTCGGTGAGGCTCTGGATGCCGTGGTCGTTGATCTGGTCGAGCAGGGCGTCGAGTTGTTCGCGGTCGGACGCGCGCCGCTGTTCCTGACGCACCTGGGAGCGGGGTACGTGCCGCGTCCGTGCGGCTGGCGCCGTCCGTACGGCGGGCTTGCCGGGGATCCAGTCGTAGGCGCCGAGCAGGCCGAACCGCCGCGCCATGACGGCAACGAGGACGAGGCTGAACAGCATGCTCAGCAGCCCTCCGTAGTCGCGCATGGCAACCATGCTCAAGGCCTGCAGTGCGAGGATCACCGTGCCGAAGATCCAGGCCGGGATGCCGAAGAAGAACGGCCGGTTCGGGTATTCCGCGATCCACAGCAGCATGATCGCGAACTGGATGAGGCCGAGCCCGGCGAGGTAGGACCCGCTCAGCGCGGGCATCAGCGCGACCAGCGTGGACGCGATGGTGAGCCCGGCCCAGGTGCCGATGATCAGCCAGAGCATCCGCAGGCGGCCGATCAGTCGTTCGAGCTCTGTGCCGAAGTACCACAGGATGATCGCACTGAGCACGACCCAGATGGTGTTCGCCAGCGGCCAGGTGGCGATCCGCCACGCCTGGCCCGCGACGACGAGGCTGGGGTGGTACAGGAAGAGCTGGTAGGTCTCGGGGACGATCACCCACACCACGCCCGACACGACGCCGATCATCCCGACGAGCACGGACGTCGACACGTCGAGCCGGCCGAGCCGGAACCAGGGGTCCTCCGGGGACGCGAAGTGTCGATTCACGCTCCCAAGCGTGCCAGACGGACCACAGGACGCCGCAACCCACGCCCGGAGAACAACAGCGCCCCCGGGATCACCGGAGGCGCTGGCCGTCAGACGCGCGCCCGGAGGGACTCGAACCCCCAACCTTCTGATCCGTAGTCAGATGCTCTATCCATTGAGCCACGGGCGCAGGAAAGCGGGTTCAACCCTACTCGACCGCGCTGAGGGCGTCCAACCGGGCCGAAACCGCGATCCCCGGGCCGTCCGGGTCCCGCGCGCCCGGCACCATCCGGGACCTCTCGCGACACGGCTCAGATCTGCTCTCGATCGGGTTCACCCGGCCCGAGAGCGAGGAGCAGCGGGATGCTCCGGGTGCGCAGCCAGCTCCCCTTGGCACCCCTCTTGGCACTCACGGTGCATCCCGCTGCCGCCTGAACCCGACTCACGTCGGCAGATACCCCTCCCGGTTCAGGGTAGTGCCACCCCCCTGAACACCGTTAATTGGCGAGTTTTCGAAAATTCCCCCCTCGCTGAGGAACGCCAGATGCTGCGAGGATGGTGCGCAAGCCAATCGCGACGAAGCGAACCCGAGCAAGGAGACCTCCATATGGGCCCGGACACCACCGCCATCGCCATGAGCGCCCCTCCCGAAGCGCCCACAGAGTTGATCGCCTGGGTCTCCGGGGTGGCCGAGCTCACCCGGCCGGACGCGATCCACTGGTGCGACGGCTCGGTGGCCGAGCGGGACCGGCTGTACGAGGAGATGGTGGCCTCGGGCACCTTCGTGAAGCTGAACCAGGAACTGCGTCCCGGGTGCTACCTGGCCCGGTCCGAGCCCTCGGATGTGGCCCGCGTGGAGGCGCGGACGTTCATCTGCTCCGAGCGCGAGGAGGACGCCGGGCCCACGAACAACTGGGCCGAGCCCGCCGAGATGAAGCGGACGCTGGCCCGGGTGTTCGCCGGCAGCATGCGCGGCCGCACGATGTACGTGATCCCGTTCTCCATGGGTCCGCTGGGCGGGGAGATCAGCCGGCTCGGCATCGAGATCACCGACAGCCCCTACGTGGTCACGAACATGCGGATCATGACCCGGATGGGCACCGAGGCACTCGCGGCGATCGCCGCAGGGGCCGACTGGGTGCCAGCGGTGCACTCTGTGGGCTACCCGCTGGTGGATGCCGAGGGCAACACGCGTCCGGACCTGACCTGGCCGTGCAGCGACGAGAAGTACATCACCCACTTCCCGGAGACCCGCGAGATCTGGTCCTACGGCTCCGGCTACGGCGGCAATGCGCTGCTGGGCAAGAAGTGTTACGCGCTGCGGATCGCCTCGGTGCTGGCCAGGGACGAGGGCTGGCTGGCCGAGCACATGCTGATCCTGAAGGTGACCTCACCCCAGGGCCGCGTGTTCCACCTGACCGCTGCGTTCCCCTCGGCCTGCGGCAAGACCAACCTGGCCATGCTGCGTCCGACCATCCCGGGCTGGAGGGTCGAGACCGTCGGTGACGACATCGCGTGGATGCGTCCCGGCGCAGACGGGCGGCTGTACGCGATCAACCCCGAGTCCGGGTTCTTCGGTGTCGCGCCGGGCACGTCCGAGGAGACCAACCCGACCTGCCTGCACGCGTTGTCGCGGGACACGATCTTCACCAATGTCGCCCTGACCGACGACGGCGACGTGTGGTGGGAGGGCATGACGCCCGAGCCGCCCGCGCACCTGATCGACTGGGAAGGTAACGACTGGACGCCGGACAGCGGCCGGCCGGCCGCCCACCCGAACAGCCGATTCACCGTCCACGCCTCCCAGGCCGAGTCGATCTCCGACGACTGGGAGGACCCGGCCGGCGTCCCGATCGACGTGATCCTGTTCGGTGGCCGTCGCGCCCGCAACGTGCCGCTGATCAGCGAGTCCTACGACTGGGAGCACGGCGTCTTCGTCGGCGCCACTGTCTCCAGCGAGCAGACCGCCGCCGCGGAGGGGACGGTCGGGTCGCTGCGCCGCGACCCGTTCGCGATGCTCCCGTTCTGCGGCTACAACATGGCCGACTACTGGACCCACTGGCTGCGAATGGGTGAACGCCTGGGGGACAAGGCACCGCGGATCTTCCAGGTGAACTGGTTCCGAAAGGACGATCAGGGCCGCTGGCTGTGGCCGGGCTTCGGCGAGAACGCCCGTCCGATCGAATGGGCTCTGCGCAGGGTGGACGGCAAGGCGGGCGCGGTCGACGCGATCAGCGGGCGCATCCCCGCCCCCGGCGAGCTCGACACCGTGGGTCTGGACATCACCGCCGAGCAACTCCGCGACCTGTTCGCTCTCGACCCTGACGCCTGGGCTGCGGAAGCCGACCTCACCGAGGAGTACTTCGCCCAGTTCGGCGACAAGCTCCCCCACGAGCTCCTCGACCAGCTCGCCTCCCTCCGGGCCCGCATCGAGACCGCCCGCTAGGAAGTCCCGGGGTTCGCGCCGGACCGGCCGTCCCTTCCGCGGGACGCGCCGGCTCCGCGTCCTGCGGGGAGCGGCTACTCTCGACGACATGCCCCTGCCCGCCCGCCTCCGGGGACGGCTCGCCGCCACGGCGACGCTCTTCGCCTTCGCCGTTGCCGGCGCGGGGTGCACCGGCGCTCCCGCGCCGTCCCCCACTCCGACGACGCCGCCCGGCGTCACCGTGAAGCAGGCCCAGTCCGTGGCGGACCAGGTCGTCGCCGGCTGGCGAGCAGCCCACGAAGCCTCCTGGGATCCGGCGGCCTGGGATGCCGTGGACGC
>CAYNLD010000024.1:0-29766 GCA_964397985.1 uncultured Propionibacteriaceae bacterium
ACTCGTCGAGACTTCTCCCTTTCGCGCCCGCAAGCGGCCGCGGCGGTCGGCGTCTAGGCTGGCGGCATGAGCGAACTGGTTGATCCCACCACGACTCCCGCCTGGGAGAAGCTGACCGAACTCGCCGCGGCCCTCGAGCCTGATCTCCGTGGCTGGTTCGCCGATGACCCGGGTCGTGCCGAGCGCTTCACCATGACGGCCGCCGACCTGTACGTCGACCTCTCCAAGAACCTCATCAACGATGAGATCCTCGCCGCACTGGTGGAACTGGGGGAGGCGATCGGCCTCGAGGCGCGCAGGGACGCGATGTACGCCGGGGAGCGGATCAACGTCACCGAGAACCGCTCGGTGCTGCACACAGCGCTGCGGCGACCGAAGGGCGACAGCCTGATCGTCGAGGGCACCGACGTGGTCGCCCAGGTGCACGAGGTGCTGGACAGGATCTACGCGTTCGCGAACCGCGTCCGCTCCGGAGAGTGGAGAGGTGTCACCGGGCAGCCGATCCGGACCGTGGTGAACATCGGCATCGGCGGCTCCGACCTCGGTCCGGTGATGGTCTACGAGGCGCTGAAGCCGTACGTCCAGCCCGGCCTGGAGTGCCGGTTCGTCTCCAACATCGACCCGACCGATGTCTTCGAGAAGACCGCTGACCTCGACCCGGCGACCACGCTGTTCATCGTCGCGTCGAAGACGTTCACCACGCTGGAGACCCTCACCAACGCCCGGATGGCCAGGGACTGGCTGCTCGCGAAGCTGCGCGAGTCCGGCGTGGTCGACGGCTCAGAGGCGCAGGCCAACGACGCGATCAGCAAGCACTTCGTTGCGGTCTCCACCGCCCTCGATCGGGTTGCGGCCTTCGGCATCGACCCGGCCAACGCCTTCGGGTTCTGGGACTGGGTCGGCGGTCGCTACTCCGTCGACTCCGCGGTCGGCACTTCGCTGGCGGTTGCGTTGGGCCCGGAAGCCTTCTCCGACTTCCTGGCCGGCTTCCACCTGATCGACACCCACTTCGCCGACACCCCGCTCTCGCGCAACGTGCCGGCGCTGATGGGCCTGCTGAACGTCTGGTACGTGAACTTCCTCAAGGCCGGCAGCCACGCCGTCCTGCCCTACTCCCAGTACCTGCACCGGTTCGCGGCGTACCTGCAGCAGCTCACCATGGAGTCCAACGGGAAGGGGGTGCGAAGGGACGGCTCCGAAGTGGTCACCGAGACCGGCGAGATCTTCTGGGGCGAGCCGGGCACGAACGGCCAGCACGCCTTCTACCAGCTGATCCACCAGGGCACCCAGCTGATCCCGGCGGACTTCATCGCGGTCGCCACGCCGGCCCACCCGATCCAGGACGGGGACGCGGACGTGCACGAGCTGTTCCTGTCGAACTTCTTCGCCCAGACCAAGGCGTTGGCATTCGGCAAGACCGCGGACGAGGTGCGCGCCGAGGGCACCAAGGAGGAGATCGTGCCGGCGCGCGTGTTCACCGGCAACCGGCCCACCACCTCGATCATGGCGCCCGCGCTGACCCCGTCCGTCGTGGGCCAGCTGATCGCGCTGTACGAGCACATCACCTTCACGCAGGGCGCGGTCTGGGGCATCAACAGCTTCGACCAGTGGGGCGTCGAGCTGGGCAAGCAGTTGGCTCTCCAGATCGCTCCGGCCGTGGCCGGTGACGCCGAGGCGCTGGCCGCGCAGGACCCGTCCACGCGGTCGCTGGTTCGCTACTACCTCGCCCACCGTTCGCGCAGCTGAGGGAGCCGGTCCGGGGATTCCTCTCCGGTCGAGTAGAATCGTGCAGTCCGCAGGCCGGTTCGGCCGTGTATCGATGGGAAACCAAGGCGAATGAGTCTGGCCGAATTGGCCGCCGAGAACGGCTTGCACCGGGTCGGGGCGCGACCGCATTTCTTCAGCTACATCGCGGAGACCTGGAGCCGGCGCCAGTTCGCCCTGACCCTGGCCCGTTACCGGATGCGCTCTTCGGTGGAGGCGAACCGGCTCGGACTGGTCTGGATCCTGTTGCGGCCGTCGATGAACGCGCTGGTCTACGGAGCGATCTTCGGCATCCTGCAGGCCGGCCGCCGTCCGCCCGACTACGCAGCGTACGTCGTGGTCGGCGTGTTCTTCTTCCACTTCTTCTCCGGCAGCCTGCAGAGCGGTGCCAAGTCGATCACGGGGAACGGGGCGCTGGTGCAGTCCCTCGCCTTCCCCCGCCTCACCCTGCCGCTCGCGATCGTGCTGCAGGAGCTCCTGGAGTTCCTGGTCACCATGGTCGTGATGCTGCCGGTCGTGGTCCTGTTCGGGCACATGCCCGGCTGGGACTGGTTCCTGCTGATCCCGCTGATCTTCCTCTTCACGCTGTTCAACGCCGGCGTTGCCCTGATCGCCGCCCGACTCACGGTGCACGTCAGGGACCTGACCCAGATCCTGCCGGTCTTCACCCGGCTCCTGTTCTACAGCTCGGGCGTGCTGTTCAACGTGAACACGATCCTCGTCAACCACCCGAAGGTCGTGGCCGCGTTCGACTACTACCCCGTCTACCAGGTGCTGCAGTTGGCGCGGCACATTCTCACCGAGACACCGATCTACCACGTCGAGTACTGGGGCTACCTGACGGGCACGTCGATCTTCACCTTCGTGGTCGGGTTGGTCTTCTTCTGGGTGGCTGAGGAGCGTTATGGACGTAACTGACGAACTCGGACCGCTGCCGGTGGTCCTCGACCACACGCGCAAGCCCGTGGTGGTCGTCGAGGACGTCCACGTGACCTACCGGGTCTACTCCTCGGGAAAGAGGGCGCGGGGCTCGGACGGCGCGCTGCTCAAGAAGACGCGCGGCCTCCGCGAGGTCCGGGCGCTACGGGGTGTCTCCTTCGTCGCCTACGAGAACGAGTCGATCGGCGTGATCGGTGCCAACGGCTCCGGGAAGTCCACGCTGATGCGCGCGATCGTCGGACTCACTCCGCCGGCGTCCGGTGCGGTGTACGCGACCAGCCGACCCAACCTGCTCGGCATCGGCGCGGCCCTGATCTCCGAGCTGTCCGGCGAGCGGAACATCGTGCTGGGCGGCCTCGCGCTGGGATTCACCAGGGCCGAGGTTGCCGCCATGCGGGACGAGATCGTCGCCTTCGCCGAACTCGAGGACTTCATCGACCTGCCGATGAAGACATACTCCTCGGGCATGTCGGCCCGGCTGAAGTTCTCCATCGCGGCATCCCGGAACCACGAGATCCTGATCATCGACGAGGCGCTCTCGGTCGGTGACCGCCGGTTCCGCGACCGGAGCGAGGCGCGGATCCGGGAGATCCGCGACAACGCGGGCACGGTGTTCCTGGTCTCCCACTCGATGGGCTCGATCCGCAGCACCTGCACCCGCGTGATCTGGCTCAACCAGGGCGTCCTGGTCATGGACGGCGACCCGGACGAGGTCATCACGGCCTACGAGGAGTCACGTCCCAGGCCGCTGAGTCAGGGCCGGTAAGGCCACTTCCGGGAGCGGTCGATGAACTTGTCGACCCAGGTCTGGAGGGTGTCGGGGGTGTACCCGTACTGCGGGTAGGAGTAGATGAAGGGCACCATCGCGTACCCCAGCGCGAGCAGTCCGCCGGCCAGGAACGATGCTGCACTCACCTCCGCGGCGGGAAGCGGCTCATGGAACAGTGGGCTGTCGGCCACCGCGAGCACGACGAACAGGCCGAACACCGCCATCACAGAGAACCGGGACAGGTCCCAGGCGACCGCGAGCAGCCCGAGCGGCCCGATCAGGCCGGTGACGACCCACGGCGCCGCCTTGACCAATGACCGGCTGAACAACAGCATCAGCAGCGCGGGAGCGATCATGAAGGTGACCATCACCAGCGAGTACTTCCAGGTGGTCGCGTAGAACCCCACCATGTACTTCAGGCTGGACCCGAGGGTCTGGCCGAGCTGGTCCCGGATCATCCCGTGGATCACGTACTCGGTCATGGGGGACTGCTGCATCAGGGCGGCGCCGCCCTGCTTGTTGTCGAAGATCAGGACGACGAGGGTGCCGACCAGGGCGGCCCCGAACGTGACCACGTGCGCGAGGAAGCCGCTGCGCCGCACAAGCCGGATCACCGCGAGGGTCGCCACGGGCAGCATGAAGAAGATGAACTGCTCGTGGACGAAGGGCGCGACAAAGGCTGCCGCCGCTGCAGGAATCAGCCAGCCGCGAGCCAGGCACAGGTAGGTGACGAGCACCAGCAGAGTGACGAAGGGATCGAGGTACCCGGTGTTGTACGCCAGCGTCGGCAGGAACTGTGACGCGAGGAGCAGCATGGTCACCGCGGGATGCAGATGCCGCGCCCTCGCCGCGAGCCAGGCGAGCAGAAGGAGGGTGAGGACACCCGCCGTCCAGCACGCGACGGAGAACACGAGCTTGCTCTCCGGGAGCCCCAGCAACCGGATCACCTCACCGACGAGCCCCCGCCGGACCAGGCCGTGGCTGTAGTTGAGGTAGATGTTCGGCTCGCCCCACCGGCGCACGTGCAGGGACAGCGCGCGAAGACTGCTCAGCAGGCCGATGGCGGCGATCAGGGCGGCGAGGACCAGCGTGCGCCAGAACTCCGGCCCGGGCCGCCGGGCCATCAGCCGTGCCATCGGTCAGTGCGCGGACAACGTGACGCTCTTGCTCTGGCTGTTGGCTCCGGACACGGTGATGTACCGGGTCTCGATGTCATAGCCGGTCAGCCGGTAGCGCACCTCGTAGTTGCCGTCTGGGAGCCCGGTCACCTGGTAGCTGCCGCCGGTTGCCGTGCGGGCCATGCCTGCGACCTCCCTGCCGCCGTTCTCCTCATTCGACATCACGGTCACGTCGACACCGGCGCGTCCCGAGCCGCCGACGCTCACCGTCCCCGAGAGCGTGCCGCCCTTGGCCAGCGTGACCGTCGGTGCGTCGGTGTTGCTGCTCTCGGCCACCGTGATCACGGAGGAATCGGCGATGAAGCGGCCGCCGGGGTTGCCGTTCCACACCCACAGTGAGGTGTAGTTGCCCTGACCGACGTAGATCGCCTTGAGGCGGTAGGTGTCGGGTCGCAGCTTGATCGAGTAGGTGTTGTCGCTGGCCACCTCGACCTGGTTGATGAAGTCACTGCCCTTGAAGGCTGCGACGACGATGTCGGTGCCGGTCGGCCCGTTCACCTTCCCGGTCACCGTGCCGTAGGGGATCCGGGTCTTGGCCAGCACGTAGTCGGACCGGTCGGAGCGGATCGTGCCGTCGGCGGCGACCACGCGGATCCGGACGTAGTACTGCGTGTTCGTCTTCAGGTTGGACAGGGTGGTCGAGGACGGCCCGTCCACGATCTGGTAGGTCGCGCCTTCCTTGATCGCACTGTCCAGGCCGTAGTCGATCCGGAACTTGTCGGTGGCCTGCGTACCGGTCGGCACGGTCCAGCTCAGCTCGACCGTCGTGGGGGTGGCGTTCTTCGCCGCGAAGTCGGACGGGGCGGCCAGCGGGTAGCTGGACGTCGTGACATACGTCCCGCCGTTGAACGGCCCGGTGCGCACCGAGTTCGGGCCGCCGGAGGGCACGAACACGACGCTGGAGTCGACGGTCTCGGCCGCAGCAACGTAGATCTTGTACTTCGTGCTCTTGACCAGCGGCTTCATCGTGACACCGGTGGAGGTGGTCGACACGTACACCGGGCTCTTGCCGCTGGCTGAGGCCTTGAGCTGATAGCCGGAGACCGAGCCGCCGATGTTCACCCAGTTCATCTCGACCGAGGTGCCGGAGACGTTGGTGATGTTCACCGCCGACGTCTTCTTGCTGGTCGAGTACTTCGTCGTGGAGTAGCCCGACTTGGAGAAGTCGGACGTGGCGACGTTGTTCGTGTAGTCGTAGGTGCGGACGCGGAAGTAGTACTTGACGTTGCCCCCCATGCCGGTGAGCAGCGCCGCAGTCTTCGCGGAATCGGTCACGTCGACGGTGTGGACCCACTTGCTGAAGGTGCTGTACTGCGACCACTGCACCTGGTAGCCGAGGGCGCCGGACACGCCGGTCCAGGCGACGACCATCGAGTCGTACCCGACCGAGCCGGTGCGCGCGGGTGTCCCGGGCACCGACGTGTCGGCGAGGGCGCTCTGCGGGGTGGCGGCGGTCAGGCCGACCCCGATCACGGCGGTGACGAGCACCGCGGCCAGGGGACGGAGCCACTTCCTGGTTGCGGCGTTCACTTGCACGTCCTTCCGCCCTGGGACAGTTCGTACCACTGGGTCATGTACTCACCGAAGAGCCGTTGTGCCGACTCCTGGTACTCCCCGACGGCACGTCTGGTGTCGATCGTGATCACGTGTTCCTCGCTGTAGCGCAGGCCGGCCACCGACATGTTGGCGGTGCCGGTCAGGATGCGTCCGCTGTTGGAGTACTTCGGGCCGATCAGGATCAGCTTGGTGTGCATGGGGAAGGCCGCGCACTTGAACGGGATCTTCGCCGACTTCAGGGTCTTGAGCACCTTGGAGGAGAACACGGTGGAGCCGTAGGAGCGGCTCATCAGGATCTGCACGTCGCAGCCGCGCTTCTGCAGGCTGGCCAGCGACTTGACCATCGTGGCCGACTTCTCGTCGGTCATCTTGAACATGGCGATCCGGATCCGGTTGTCCACCGCGCAGTCGACGCCGTCGAACTGGCTGATGTAGTAGTCGGCGGTGGAGGTGGGCTGCGGGCTGAACGCGATCGCCGTGCCGCGGTCAGGGTCGGTGTAGTGGCGGATCGCCGTGTCGACCCAGATCCCGCGGGACTTCCTCAGGGTGAGGCCGTGCCCAGACGGCACCCCGCTGGAGGACTTGCACTTGGTGTTCGACTTCGCGCAGTACACCATGCCGTCGGCGCGCGCCTGGAGCAGGTCCCACATGCTGTAGTCGTCGTAGAAGACGGTCGCTTCCTGAAGGTAGGTGCGAATCTGGCTGCGCGCGATGTTGCCGGAGCTCTGCATGACGACCGGATGGACGCCCGAGGTCTCGCCCGGGTAGTTGGTGTCCGAGATCGTGATGAACTTCTCGTGGTTCAGTGCGTAGGGGAACACCGACTTCGAGTTGGTGTTGAAGCAGCCGTTGTAGCACAGGTAGATGCTGTCGACGATCCCGGTGTCGACCAGCCGCTTCTTCACCTTGTCCAGCGCGCTGCCGGTGGTCGAACCCTTGTCGATGACGATCTGGACGGTGACGCCGCGCTTCTCGTGGACGTACTGCAACGCGTTCCAGATGACCTCGGGGTCGCTCTCCGGACGGCTGCCGAGCCCGGCCTCGGTCATCGTGCCGAGCGCGCGGATGAAGAAGAAGCCGATCTTGATCGTCGCGTTGTCGGCCGTGCCGCAGATCACCTGCGCCATCCGCGACGCGAAACTCCACGGCGTCTGGTTCTTCGGGTCGAGGTAGCCGCGCTTCTCGAAGTCGTCGGTGTTCAGCCACGCCTCGAACGGCTCCGGCGGCGACGTCAGCGTCGGGCACGCGGTGTCGGTCGCAACCTTGACCTCGCCGTCACCATCGACACTGAAGTCGATCGCCGCTGCCGGTGCGGCCAAGGCGAGCGCCAATGCTCCGGTCAGAAGGAGTGTGAGAAGGCCGCGCTGTCCGCCCAGGCCCAACCGCTTCGGTCGTGTCTGCTCTTCAATCACCTGTAGTTCACCCTCGGTTCGTGCCGCCGAAACGTCTGAGCATCGGCTGAATTTCTCCTCAGTATCGCACGGTAGTCTGTGAAGACCCATTCCTTGGCGAATTCGCTCCGTCCGCAACCCTGCCGAGGACGCCGGGTTTGGCCCTGCGGGGCTGGAAGGAGAGTCGTGAAGCGCATCGTGATCGCACTGCTGCTGGGGGGCATGAGCCTGTGGTTCCTCGGGGTCGCTCCCGCACAGGCGGCGGGCAAGGTCGAGTTCCGCGACCCGGAGGAGCACGCAGAGCTCGATCGCGCGCCCGGCTGGGTCTCGCTCGTGTTCGACACCAAGGTCGATGAGTCCAAGGCCAAGCTCGTGGTGCTGAACAGCGCGGGCAAGAACATGACGGTCGACGCGCTGATCGTCGAGGGAACCCAGATCACGACCCAACTGCAATCCGGCCTACCAAAGGGCACGTACACAGTCATGTGGCGGGTCAACGGCGCCGGAGGAGAAATCGTCGGCGGCTCCTATCAATTCGCTTATGGCAAGGGCACCTGGACCTCCGACGGAAAGTCGAGCTGGACCGGTGAGCAGAATCAGCCGCCGGTGATCGCCGACCCCAACCCGAATCCCACGGGCGTCCCTGACCCGTCCGCCACGGCCGTCCCGACGGACGGCGGTCCCACCGGCACCGCGACGGGCACGGCGAGCGGGGCGGAGCCGGCCACCGGCGAGGCGACGCCGGGAACCGTTCCGGCATCCGGCGGGGACTCGGGCAACTGGTGGATCTGGGCCGTCGGTGCCGCTGCCGTCCTGGTGGCCGGAGGAGGCGTGTTCGTTGCGCTGAGGCGCCCTGGTTCTCCCGGACCCAGACACGCCGCGCAGGACGACGGCGACGACCCCGGCGCGCCCGGGCCGCAGTAGTCCGCCTGCCAGGGCTGCACAGCGTTCACACAGGGAGGGCCCGAAGCCTGCTAGGCTCTGCGTGCCCGGTGCGGTGAGCATCCCCGCTCCACCGCTGGCGTCGTAGCGTCGCGATGTCACGTCCCATCGGGCGTGGAGCCTCATGACCGGCCTGAATCGGGTGCTGATCGCCCGGCCGCTTCCCTGCGCGTCGAACGACAGCGTCGTCCGGGTGTTCTCCGGCGGACGCGTCGCGGTGCGCGCCAACTGCGAACTCGACCAGTCGCTCACCGCCTGGGTGCCATTGCTCACACCAATCGCCATGGCCCGCGGCTGCCGGCTCGAACTGGACGGGGAAGTCGCAGAGTCCGCGCTGCAGGCGGGCCGGTCCGCACAGGCGGTGCTGGCCGGCTGGTACCCCGGGCTCCACGAGATCGAGGTGGTGGCCAGCCGCGTCGCGCAGCCCGGCCGTCCGCGTGCGGACGGCGTCGGCGCCTTCTTCTCCGGCGGCGTCGACTCGTTCTACAGCCTGCTCGAGCACGCTGACGAGATCACCCACCTGATCTTCGTCAGCGGCTTCGACATCGGCCTGCACAAGGCCGACCTGACCTCACGGACGCTGGAAGCCGTCCGTGAGGTCGCCGCAGCCAGCGGCAAGGAACTGGTGGAGATCCGGACCAACCTGCGCAGGCTGTCCAACCGCTACCTCGACTGGGGTCGGCAGTACCACGGCAGCGCCCTCGCCGGGATCGCGCAGCTGCTCTCCCCGCACCTCGGACGCGTGCTGGTCCCTGCGACCTTCGCGGACGACCACGCCTGGGGCTCGCACCCGCTTCTCGATCCGGCCTGGTCCAGCGAGGTGGAGGTGGTTCACGACCTGCCGCTGCCCCGCGTCCGGAAGCTGGCCAGGGTGGCGGAGTCGGACCTTGCGATGAGGTGGCTGCGGGTCTGCTACTCCGCCGACGACAGCGAGTACAACTGCGGGCACTGCGAGAAATGCCTGCGCACGATGATCTCGCTGCGGGCCCTCGGCCGGCTGTCCCGGGCTGCGACGCTCCCGCACGAGATCGACCCGAGGCTGGTGCGTGGACTGAGGCTGAAGGGCGCCGGCAAGGTCTTCGCCGAGGAGAACCTCGCCGCCCTTCGCGCGATGCCGCACCGGGATCGGGGACTGGAGCGCGCATTGGCCACGGCCCTGCGGCTCGCGCCGTGGCACGCGTTCGTCAGGCGGACGGTACGCCGGTACGAGTCCGGCCTGCAGCGTGGCCGCGGTTTCGTGGTGCGCTGCCGCGCCGCACTGTCCCGCCGCTGGCGGCGCGTCGCGGGCGAGCGACGCGGACTGCTCAGCCGGCCAGGCTCTTCCTGACCGCACGCCACTCGCCCCGGAACGGCACGAACAGCTTGTCCCACGGCTTGAGCACGCGATAGCCGACCACCGCCGCGTCCGGTCCGGGCGTCTCGAAGTAGGGCAGCACGTTGAACCGGGCCGGCAACTCGGCCCGACCGGCACCGACCAGCAGATTGAGCATGTCGCGGAACCCGATCATGTGCCCGGTGATGATTCGGCAGGCGCGCTCTGCGTAGCCGAGCTCCCGCAGCCGCGCCGGGTCGATCACCATGATCGTCGCGTCGAAGAGGCTGTAACCCACCGGCTTGCCCCGCGTCGAGGCGGCGAGGAACCGCACCCCGCGACGCCAGTCGTCGCCCTGCCGGGCACCGAGGTAGCGGATCAGTTCCGCACCCGACTGGCGGCCGTGCTGGGGATCGGGGATCGCTGCGAGCGGGAACCCTCCGAGATCGAGGTCGAACAGCCCGGACAGGTCCGCCCGGATCACGCAGGCCGTCGGCAACAGGAGGACCCGCTCGGCCTCGGGCAGGCAGTTCAGCGATGCAGCCAGCAGCAGTTCCCGCTGCGAAGGGCGCCAGTTCGGATCGGCGAGCCGGTACGCGCTGAGCTTGAGGTCGCCGGGGGTGAGGGTCTCGACCTGCAGACCGGACGCGGCGGAGAGCGCCTTCGCGTCCAGCTTGCGCGCCTCCGAGCCGACGAGCAGCACTCCGAGCCCGGCAGGGCCGTGCGTGGCCAGCATGGACAGCGTCACCGGGACCTGCGCGGCCTCGCCGGACTCGACCGTGACCAGGGCCACCTGCTTGCGGCCGGCGAGCCGGGCGGGGAACGCGTCGGGCTGAGGCCCGAGCTCGTAGTCCTGGGCGGCGAGGTACCGTTCCGCGCGGGCGACGTCTTCTGCGCACGCCTCGCGCCAGTGCGCGTACACGTCCTCCTCCGGGCTGCCGGCGAGGATCAGGTCGAAGACACCGGCCAGCCGCTCGAGGATGCCCTGGCGGATCGCCTCGAACCCGGCAGAGTCCAGGTCGATCAGGCCGCCGAAGCGGATGTCGGACCGGTTCGCCGGCTCGAACACCACCTCGCAGCCGACCGAGGTGGCGGGCAGGTAGCAGTGCAGGCGCGAGGTGTAGAGCTTGCGGTACTTCTCGTTGTAGTCGGCGACCCAGGACCGTGCCAGGCGGAGGTTCTCCGCGATCGGCCGCGTCCGCACGTCGCGGATCGACTGCTCGCGCACGTGTTCTCCGGCCTCGGCGGTCATCCCGGCGTAGTCGACGTAGCCGACGTGGGTCTTCTGGGCCGGGTCGCCGGGCGGGAAGACCGTGTCGATGGTGGTGGTGATGCAGCCGGAGAAGAAGGCCGGCACACCGACAGCCCGCAGGGCGATCACGCTGTGCCAGTCACGACACCCGATCGGCCCGTACCTGCGCAGGTACTCGACGACCTCGTCGGTGAGCATGTCGGTGCGGTTGAGGTGGAACGAGATGAAGATCGGCCGGATCGCCGCGTTGAACGGGAAGTTGTAGCCGAGCTCGAAGGTGTCGTGCATGAACCAGCCGAAGGCCAGCATCCAGGTGCCGTCGGGGAGTTCCTGCAGCGTGGACGCGTCGCGCTGGACCTCAAGGAGCTGGACGGTGCGCTCCGGGCTCTGCGGGAGCTTCCGCTCGGTCTTGACCGAGGCTGCGAGTTCCTCAACGAACTCGACGAGGTCGGGGTCCTCGCCGACGAACCGGAGCGGCTGGTGCCGCACCAGGTGGCCGAGCGAGGCGATGGTCTGCACCCAGTCACCCACGTTCCGTGAGGAGTTGTCGGGCTGCTTGTAGTTCAGGACGCCGAACCTGACGTCCGCGGGCAGCGCCTGCTGCGGCACCCGCCGGGCGCCGTCGCTGTACCAGGTGGTGAGGATGTCCAGCCAGCGCTTCGATGCGGACTCCGGTGGCAGGTTCGGCCGTGCGAGGCAGTGGTCCGTGATCTGGCGAGCGAGGTCCTCGCGTCCACTGGCCAGGGCGAGCCGGGCCACCTTGAGCAGCTGGACGCTCTTCTGCCCGCCGAGCAACTGTGCGGAGATCACCCGCTCGAGCATCGCGGCCGCGGCCTCGGGATCGCACTTGAACCCTGCCTCGAACCACTCCTCGCTCGCCAGGGCGACCATTGCCGGGTCGTCCACCTGGCGCAGGTCCTGCCAGGCGGCTGGGGCGTGGGAGAGCCCGAGGTGGGTGATGCCCAGCACGAGGTTGCCCGAAGCCACAGTCTCGGGGTGCTCCCGCAACGAGTAGCCGATCGCCAGTGCGAGCGAGGGGTCCTCCGACGCGACGTGCTCGCGGGCGAGCCTGATCAGCGAAGCGGTCATGCCCGCGCCGTTGCCGATCAGTTCCTCGAGGCTGGCCGGCTCCGCAGCCTCCGAATCACGTGCCTGGAGCCCCTTCGCCGCGGAATCGAGGAGGAGGGCTGATCGGCGCCGGGCACCGCCGAGGAGTGACTGCGCGCGGTCCTGGGTCTTGCGGAGGAAGGCTCTGGGAGACGGCATGAGCGAACCTTACTGCCTGGTGTCACCCGTGGGCTCGGGTGCTCTGAAGTCAGCGCGGGGCATCCGCGAGCGAGCTGAACAGGCCCGCCCAGCGCTGGACGAACACGTCCTCGCGGAAGTTCGCAGCGGACAGGCGCGACGAGGCGATCATCCGTTGGTGGAGCTCGGGGTCCTTGAGCACCTGGACGATCCTTGCTGCCATCGCCTTCGTGTCGCCGTAGGGCACGAGGAACCCGTTCAACCCGTCGGTGATGATGTCCACCGGGCCGTACTTCAGGTCGTAGCTGATCACCGGAGTCTCGTGCATCAGGCTCTCCAGCAGGGTCAGCGGCGCTCCTTCGTACCGGCTGGTCATGATGCACAGTCCGGCGCCCTGGTAGGCGGCGTGCGGGTTGGTGGTGTAGCCCTTCAGCGTCACCGACTTCTGCAGCCCGAGCCGCTTGATCTGGGCCGTGAGGCTGCCCTGCAGCACGCCGCGTCCGTAGACGTCGAGCTTCGCGTCCGGAACCTCCGCCACCACGCGCTTGAACGCGTCGATGGCCTGGTCCACCTGCTTCTGCTGGTCGAGGCGCGCCATCATGATCACCCGCTTCAGGTCGCGCGCGATCGTCGGGTCGAGGGTGGGCTCCTGGGCGGAGTGCGGGATCACCCGGAATTTCGGCTCCTTCCCGAAGTGCGCCTCCGCCTCGGCGCGCTGGGTGCGGGTGAGGAACACGATCGCGTCCGAGTCCTGTCGGCGGGAGAGCATCGGTTGGTAGACCGGGCGGATCTTGTGGACGTCCAGGTAGGGCTCGGTGATGTGCGCGTTGTGCAGCACGAACAGCTTCCTGACGTTGGGGCGGTGGTAGTTGAGCAGCGTCTCGTCGGTCACCCGCGCCTCGCCGGTGATGAAGGCCAGGCCGTCGCCGACCAGATTGTCGAGGCAGGCGTGCAGGACCGGCTCGTACCCGAACTCGACCCGCGAAGGCGCCCCGGACTCGTCGAAATGGGTGACCCGCTGGGTCTCCATCCGCAGGCCGTCCGCGGACTCGGTCGTCCAGTGGTTGAACAAGGGCAGGCCACTGCGCGAGTAGAAGATGTCCTGCCGGGGCTTGTTGGTCTCCAGCCCCCAGTAGACCGTGCGCTTGAGGGTGCCGTCGGTGCGGAACTCGTCCCTGCGGGTACGGGAGCGGGTCTCGTTGAACCAGTCGCGCACGATCAGCCGGCCGGCGTAGTCAAGGCGCTTGTACATGCGGTACACGCCGTGCTCGTCGAAGAACCGGTAGACCGGCTGTTCCTTCTCCCTGATCCAGCGCAGGCCGGGCTCCTCCAGCGGGTGCTCGATCGCGGGGCCGTCGTGGCTGGTGTGGTCGGGGTAGAAGTCGTGCAGGCTGGCGAGCTGGACGCCCGGCGCGAGGATGCCCTTCTCGCGCAGGCCGTGGGCGATGTCATCCAGCTCGGCCGAACTGAACTGGGCGACGATGGTCGACTCCACACCGGCGGCCTCATACCAGAGCCGGGTCTTGGTGAGGATGGACGCCGTACGTCCCGCGTAGTGCCTGGGGATCCCTCCGACAAGGATGATGTAGCGCGCGTCCGGGAACGTGGCGCCGACCGGGATCGGGTCATCCCTTCGGTCGAGAGTGGCCCGGCTCAGCCGATGTCCCAGCCAGGTGCCGCTGACGGCCGCCCTCGCCTCCTGAACGGCCGCTCTGGCGAGGTTCTTCCGTGGCATGGTTTCCTTTCGGTCGTGGCATAGTCTAGGCAGGACCACCCGACGCAGGAGCGAGGCACGTGCGAGTCATCACCTACGGCACCTTCGATCTCTTCCATGAGGGTCACCGGAGGCTCTTGGAGCGGGCAAAGGCGCTTGGCGACTATTTGATCGTCGGTGTCACCACCGAGAACTACGACGACTCGCGCGGCAAGCTGAACGTGGCCCAGAGCCTCATGGAGCGGATCCGCAACGTGAGCGAGTCCGGGCTCGCCGACGAGATCATCATCGAGGAGTACGAGGGCCAGAAGGTCCAGGACATCCAGAAGCACAGCGTCGACATCTTCGCGATCGGCTCGGACTGGCTGGGCAAGTTCGACTACCTTCGCGACTACTGCGACGTGGTCTACCTGGAGCGGACCAAGGGAGTGTCCAGCACCCAGCTGCGCAACGAGAGTTCCGGGGTGATCCGGGTCGGCGTGGTCGGGTCCGGACGGATCGCCGCCCGTTTCGTCGCCGAGGCGCGCTTCGTCTCCGGCGTGTCGGTCGAAGCCGTCTTCAGCCGCCGTTTCGGGGCGGCCAAGGAGTTCGCGGAACGGCTCGAACTGGAGTGGGCCAACGAGCACCTCGCCGACCTGCTCAAGCACGTTGAGGCCGTCTACATCGCGACCCCGCACGAGACCCACTACGACTACGCCCGGCAGGCCATCGACGCCGGGGTGCACGTCCTGTGCGAGAAGCCGATGACGTTGTCCAGGGCCGAGACCGCCGACCTGTATGAGCGGGCGGCCGAGCGCGGGGTCGTGCTGCTCGAGGCGGTCAAGACCGCGTTCGCGCCCGGTTTCCAGCGCATGGTTGCCGTGGCAAGGAGCGGCTCGATCGGCCGGATCAGGTCGGTGGACGCCACCTTCACCAAGCTGGTGCACGACGGCCGCGAGCTGCACGGCTCGGCGGGCGGCAGTATCTCCGAGCTGGCCACCTACCCGCTGCTGGCCGCGGTGAAGCTGCTCGGCACGGAGTTCACCGACATCCGCACCACCTCGCTGCGCCCGGACGGGTCCGAGGTCGAGGTGTTCTCCCGGATCGACCTCACCTACGCCTCGGCCGTCGCATCCGCGCGCACCGGGCTGGGCGTGAAGGCCGAGGGCGACCTCATCGTCGCCGGCACCCGCGGCTACGTCTACGTTCCGGCGCCGTGGTGGCTCACCGAGTACTTCGAGGCGCGATTCGAGGACAGCAGGCAGAACAAGAAGTACTACTACAAGTTCGACGGCGACGGTCTGCGCTACGAGCTTGCCGAGTTCGCCTGGATGATCCGAAACTCCTTGACCGAGTCGTTCCGCTTCCGTCCGGCGGAGTCGATCGCCATTGCTGGGATGATTGAGCAGGCGAGGGCGAACCCCACCACGATCAGCTGAATCGACCGTTACTGAAGGAGCACGTGTTGCCCGTCCACCCGTCCCGATGGCTGAGGTATGCGCGGCGCATACCGTCCCGACTCTCCCGGTCGAGCGATCCGCGCATCCAGCGTGCGTACACGACCGGACGTCACGTCGTGCGGCGGACCGTGAACACGGTCACGCCGCTCCAGCTCGGGTGGGTCGGCAACCTGCACGCGGCCCGCTGGCTGCCGGACGGACGGTTCGAGCTGAGCGGCTGGGCATACGAGAGGGGACACGGCTACACCGACACCCCGCCGACCATCCGGGTGCGGTTGAAGGCCCTCGGCGCACCGCCGGTCGAGGCGGAGGTCGAGAACTACGACGAGCCGCTGGCCAACAGCCGGCTCAGCGCCGCCACGGACGACTACACCAAGTCGGGTTTCGTCGCCCGGTTCGATCCGGCCGCGCTGTGGGCACTCGGCCGACCCCGGCGATGGACTGTTGAGATCCTGATCTCGTCGGAGGGTCATCGCGCGAAGGGCACGCTGACCCGCCGTACGTCGCTGTCGTCGGCGTACTACCTCTTTCCCCGGACGTTCGGGGACGGGGTGCAGGTACTTCCCGAGTGGGACGACCGGAACGGCCTGCGATTCCGGGTGGGCAGGCCCCCGGTGCGGGTCGAGAACCCGCGTCTGGAAGGCCGTGAGGTCTCGCTCGAGGTGGTCTGTGCGGGCCCGGACTTCGCCAGCGCCGAGCTCCGTTCGGTCCAGGGCGTGACCCCGCTGCGGGCCACCGCCGTCGCACCCGGCCGGTACCGCCTCGCTGCGACGCTGCCGCCGGTGGATCCCGCCGGGCCCTCGGGGATCACCGAGGACGGCGAGGACGAGGGGCGCTACACCCCCGAGGTCGGGGACGTCCTGCCGGTGATCAGCCATTTCGTGGTGGTCAGGGACTCCCACGGGCACGAACACATCGCCCGGTCGACGATCGACCCGCTCGCGCCGGTCGCGTGGCCGGCGACGCCGCCGCTCGCGGACACCGGCGAAGGTGGGGTGTTCCGGCTGTGGGACACCGAGGCGATGCTCGTGGTCACCGCCGTCTCGATCGAGCACGAGCCAGTGCCGGGGGTGAGGGTCTCGGGCGTGGTGCTGGGCGACCTCGCGGAGCCGCAGCTGACCCTGGTCGGGGGCAGGGCACGGCGGTCGATGAGCGTCGAGGTGAGGTCGGACCGGACCTTCAAGGCGTACGGTTCGTGGCTCTCCTCCGCCTGGGGCCGGCGCGGTGTGCCGCCCATGTCCGGCCGGTACACCCTGCGCGGCCAGCGGCCCGACGGGACGTGGTTCCGGGTCGCCGCGGACGCCGGTGTGATCGCGCAGGCGCCGCAACGCGACGTGCTGGACCTGTTCACGTGCCACCTCGGCGTGGCGGAGGGCCGCCGCCTCGCCTGCACGCTGTCCGCGTCCCAGACCGCGGCGGAGTTCGGCAGCTTCAATCAGGGCCGGCTCCGCGAGCTCTACACGAGTTCGTCGATGCAGGGCAGGCACCAGTTCTACTTCGAGTCGTTCGGCGGCAAGCAGGCGAACTGCAATCCGTTCGCGCTCGACCGCGAGGTGGCGGCCCGGTTCCCCGACGTGCCGCGCTACTGGGGGGTGATCGACGCCGCGGTGGCTGTGCCCGAGGGTGCCATCCCGGTCGTCCGCGGTACGGAGGCCTGGTGGGAGGCCCGGCAGACCTCGAAGTACGTGATCACCAACGAGTGGCTCCAGCGGTCCTTCCAGCGGATGCCGTACCAGGTGGTGCTCCAGACCTGGCACGGCAGCATGTTCAAGCGGATCGGGCTGGATCGCCCGACGACGGACATCGTGATGCGCCGGGCCCTGCTCAAGGAGCGGTCGAACTGGGACGTGCTGCTCTCGCAGAACCCGCACAGCTCGGAGATCTTCAAGAGTGCCTACGACTGGAAGAAGCCGATCTGGGAAGAGGGCTACCCGCGCAACGACCTGCTGCTGACCGCGCCGCGTGAACCGATGCGCCGTCAGCTCGGCATCCCGGAGGACAAGATCGCCGTCCTCTACGCGCCGACCTGGCGTGAGGACCGCGCCGAGATGGTGACGTTCCTCGACCTGGAGCGTCTGGTGGCTGACCTCGGGGACGACTACGTGCTGCTGCTCCGTGGGCACTCCCGGACGATGGAGGCCGGTGCGGACGTGATCATTCCCGGCGTCATCGACGTGACCAGCTACCCCGACATCACCGACCTGTTCCTCGCCGCGGACGCGATGATCACCGACTACTCCTCGGTCATGTTCGACTTCTCTGTGACCGGCCGGCCGATGCTGTTCTTCGTCCCCGACATCGAGGAGTACCGGGACTCCTTGCGGGGGGTCTACTTCGACCTCGCCCCGGTCGCGCCCGGGCCGCTGCTGAGCACCCAGGACGAGGTGGGTGCAGCGATCCTGGCCATGCAGGCAGACGTGCCGCGCTACGCCGAGGCGTACCGGACCTGGCAGCAGCGCTTCAACCCCTACGACGACGGACACTCCGCCGAGCGGGTGATCGACCGGCTCCTCGCCCGCGGCTGACCTCCCGGCCGCACGGGTGGGGGCGGGTCACGGCAGGGTCGTGGTCACCCGCAGCAGGTTGTGGTCGGACGGGATGGTCCCGATGAAATTGCCGTCGGCGTCCACGTTCACGACCGTCTCCCATTCCGGCACCTCGATCCCGGGTGAGGTGAACACGTAGTCGATGTAGGAGCCGTTGATGTAGCTGAACGACGGCGGCTTCCGCTTGAAGTCGTTGTAGCTGGAGAAGTTGGTCCGGATCCGCTTCTGGACGATCGCGCCGGGCGCGGTCGTGGTCGAGCGGTAGGTGTTTCCGAGCGGGTCGACCAGTCCGGTGGCGCGCACCGCGTCGTACGGCCCGTTCGCCGGCAGCGACCACTTGCTGGAGTTGAAGTCGCCGACGAAGTAGGTCGGCAGGCCCTGGTTGTGCGCCGCGATCTCGGCCAGGCCCTCCTTGGTCTGGGTGACCTTCAGGTCGTACCAGGTCGTCGACCCGGCGGTGTCGGCGATGTGCTCGAGGTGGGTGTCGGCGAAGAAGAACCGCTTGCCCGTCGCCTTGTGCTCGAAGATCGCCCAGGCGATGTAGCGGTCGTTGTCCTTGGCCCGCAACTCGGTGAGCTTCTTCGAGCCCTGGGCGAGCAGGGTCAGCACGTCGCTGTTGTAGATGATCTTCGTGCCCTGCGATGCGCCCTGGTCCTTGTAGGTGCAGTTCGAGGGCGTGGTGGACTTCACGCAGTTGTTGCGGGCCGTGTTGGTCAGCTTGTACGGCGCACCCAGGCGCTTGACCAGGTCCTCGAACTGGGAGAGGTTCACCTTGTTGCCATCCGCGTCCTCGAGCCAGGCCTGGGAGGCCTCCTGGAAGCCGATCACGTCCGGCTTCTGCGCGAGGACGTTCGCCACGACCGCGTCGCGCCGCTCGTACCACGTGCCCTCGTTCTCGTAGCCGCCGTAGCAGTTCGCGCACTTGATGTTGTAGGAGGCGACCACGAGCTTCGTCGGTTCGGCGTCACTGGTGGAGGCCTCGACGACAGGGCGGTTGTACCAGCTCAGGGCGGTGCCGGAGCCGGTGATCACGCGTACCCGCAGGTAGTAGACGATGGACGGGGTGAGCCCGCCGATCGAGACCTTGGTCGAGGTGGTCGACGTGGTGGGGCCGTTCGCCATCCCCGGGTCGGTGCTGTACTGGACCTGGTAGGTCAGGCCCGGGCCCCGGGACGTCCAGGTCACGGTGAGCTTCGCGGGTGCGTCCGCGGTCACGGCCAGGCCGGACGGCGGAAGATAGGTCGAGCTCGTGCTGGTCGGAGTCTTCACGCTGATGGTGGACGAGTAGGGGCTGAGGGCCACTCCGTCCTTGCTGACCGCGCGGATCCGGAAGTAGTAGGTGACGCCCTTGGTGAGACCGGAGACCTCGGCGTCCCTGCCGGAGGCGGACGCGTGGGCGGAGCTGCTCATCGAGGAGTACCGGGAGTACTGGATGTCGAAGGTGGTGGCCTCGTCCGCTGCCGTCCAGGCGAGGGCGACCGCGGTCCGAGCGGCCTTGACCAGGGTGAGGTCCGCGGGGGCTGCCAGGTCGAGGTTGCTGCTGGTGGTGGCCGAGATCTTCGGCGAGTAGGCGCTGAGGTTCGACCCGGACGTCGTGATGACCCGGACCTTGAGGTAGTACCTGGTGGCGGGCTCCAGCCCGGTGAGGGTGAGGCTCGTGCTGGTCTCACGGATGTACTTCGCCCCGCTGAACGTCGAGCTCTTGCTCCAGCTCACCCGATACCGGATTCCCTCACCGCGGCTGTTCCAGCTCAGCGCGAGGCTGGTCGGGGTGGTGGCGGTGACGGCGAGCCCGGTCGGGGCAAGGTAGCTGTAGCCGGAGGATCTGGTCTTCACCTGAAGGGCTGCGGAGTACGAACTGAGCCCCGTCCCGTCCGCGCTGACCACCCGCGTCTTGATGTAGTAGGTCCTTCCCGCGGAGAGGCCGGTCAGTTCGGCGGACGCGGTGTCCACCGTGAGGTACTTCGAGCCGCTCATCGAGGACGACTTCGAGTACTGCACCCGGTAGAGGGGCGCTCCCTCGACCGGCGTCCAGGCGAGCCCGATCGCCGAGGTGCTGGTGCTCAGCGCCTTCAGTCCGGTCGGCTTCGGAAGAGCGGCCGCAGCACTGTGCGCCGGGGCGAGGCCGATCAACAGCAGGACGCTGACCAGCCAGCCGATGAGCGCGCGCGTGTTCGTCTTCAACGAGAACTCCCAGATCCGAGAATTGCGAGGGGGCTTCGATCGTAAGCTCAGCTGACCGGCCCGGACCATCCCGTGGGCGGGCACCCTCAAGCAGCCCTGAAGACTTCGGCGGGGTCAGGGAAGGTAGACCGTGGCCCGAACCATGTTGTGGTCGGAGGGGATCGTTCCGATGTAGCGACCGTTGCGGTCGACCTTCACCACGGTCTCCCACTCGGCCACCCGCATCTTCGTCACGAAGATGTAGTCGAGGTAGGTGCCGTTGATGTACGGCAGCTTGCGGGCCTTCCGCTCGTAGCCGTTCGTGCTGGAGTAGTTCGTGTTGATCCGCGTCTCGACGAACGCGCCGGGGGCGGTGTGGCGGCTCTTGTAGGTGTTGCCGAGCGGGTCGAGATAGCCGGCAGAGACCATGGCGTTGTACGGCTTGTTGCCGCCGGAGATCCACTTGTGGGTGTTGAAATCGCCGACCATGATCGTGGGCAGCTTGCCGCCGGAGATCCGCTTCAGCGTCTTGATGATCAGTTTCACCTGACGCAGCCGGAGGGCCTTCACCTGGCTGCCGTTGTCGAGGTGGGTGTTGCCGAAGAGGAACACCTTCCCTGTGGAGTTCTGCCGGAACGTGGCCCAGACCAGGTAGCGCCGGATGTTCGCGCCCTTCCCGGTGGGCAGGAGCACCGACCCCTGCTTGATCAGGGTCATCGTCTCGGTGTTGTAGATGATCCGGCTGTCGAGTCCTGCGCCGCGCCCCACGCGGGCGCGGTTGGTGACCGCGTACGGAGCGCCCAGTCCGTTGACCAGATCGATGAACTGGGAGACCTTGCGTCCGCGCATCCGGCCCTGGGACGCCTCCTGCACACCGAGCACGTCCGGCGTCTGGCTCAGGATCGTGGACACGACCGCTGACTTGCGCTGCGCCCAGCCCTTCTCACCCTTCTCGCGGCAGCTGTAGCACTTGATGTTGAAGCTGCCCACCCGGAGCGGAAGCGCCTCCGGGGTCTCCAGACGTGCCGGGGCGGACCACGCGGTGACCGGGTCGGCGGCTGAGTCAACGGCGCGCACGCTCACGTAGTAGGTGGTGGTTCGGTCGAGCCCGTCGAACGTGGTGGTCGGATCCTTGACGCTCACCTCGTCCCCGAGCGCGTCGGGCTGTTTGCCGATCTTCGCCTGGTAGCGGGCGTTCTTGTCGACCGTCGACCACTCGGCCGTGATCGACGTGCTCGTCGTCGCGGAGAGCGTGACCACGGGCGGGGCCACGGCGAACTCCTGCGGTCCGGTGGTGTAGCTGATCGCCAGGCTCCATTCGCCGACCGCGTCGGTCTGCGGGTCCCAGCTGGCCACCCGGGCGAAGTAGGTGGTCTCCGCGGTGAGCCCGGAGACGACGATGACGGTGTCGGCCGTGGTCAGGCGCGTGGACGCGACGAAGGCAGCGTCGGTGTCGTACTCGACGGCGTAGCCTCTTGCGCCGTCGACGGCCGGCCAGGAGAGGATCGCGACCGTCGAGCGCTGGCTGGCGCTCAACGTCGCCGGCGGGTCAGGCAGGACGGGGTTGGCGTCGGCCTTCAGCGCAGGTCCGATTCCGAGGAGCAGCGAGAGGGTGGCGAGCACTGCGAGCACGCGGCTCAGCCGGCCCCACAACCGCGTCACGATCGCCCTCCGCTCGTGCGGACCGGCAGCCCCTCCGCTGCAAGCCCGGTCTTCTCTGAAATTTAGCATGCTCTCAGGATTCTGCCGAGGGCGTCCGTCGCCGGATGGCATCCGTAGGACTGCCCCCAGCCGCGGATCTTACGCCGTCACGGACCCCTCGTGCGGACGCGTCGCGCGGGTTCTCAGACCTCGGCGTGGACGAGCTCCGGCAGCGGCTGGGCGAGGACGGGGAGGGTCGTTCCGTCGTGCGAAAATGGCGGCCATGCTGTCCCTGCCTTCGGTGTTGAGTGAACGCGTCCAGGCTGCGGCCGGGATCGACCCGGAACTGCGCCCGGCGACGCGTCCCCAGTTCGGCCACTTCCAGACCAACGTCGCGCTCCGTCTGGCGAACGCCGAGGGTCGCCCGCCGCGCGAGGTGGCGTCCCGGCTCGTCGCGCAGATCGATCTTGCCGACCTGTGTGAGCCGCTCGAGGTCGCCGGTCCGGGCTTCATCAACCTGCGCATCCGGGCCGAGGTGCTCGCCGAGGCGGCCACCCAGGTGCTCACCGAACCGGGCGCAGGGATCAGCACGGCCGACGAGCCGCGCAGGGTCGTCGTCGACTACTCCTCGCCCAACGTGGCCAAGCAGATGCACGTCGGTCACCTCCGCTCGACGATCATCGGCGACTGCTTCACCCGGGTACTGCGCGCGCAGGGCCACACGGTGATCCCGCAGAACCACATCGGCGACTGGGGGCGCCAGTTCGGCATGCTCGTGGAGCAGACCCTTGACGAGGGGCTGGACGTCAGCACGCTCGACCTTCCTGGTGCCGAGGCGCTGTACCAGCGCGCGAACGCCCACCTGAAGGAGTCGGAGGAGTTCGCTGACCGGGCCCGGGCCCGAGTGGTCAAGCTGCAGGCGGGAGATGAGGAGACCCGGCGCATCTGGCAGCAGCTGATCGACGTCTCCCTGGTCGGCTTCAACGCCACGTACCGGCGGATGAACGTGCTGCTCACCGACGCCGACCTGGCCGGGGAGTCGATCTACAACGCGGACCTGCCGGTGGTCGCGGCTGACCTCGAGGACCGGGGCATCGCCGTGGTGGATGCCGGTGCGCTGGCGGTGTTCACCGAGGGCTTCCCTGCTCCGGCGATCATCCGCAACGCCCAGGGGGGCTTCGGCTACACCTGCACCGACCTCGCCGCGATTCGGCACCGGGTCGGCACGCTGCAGGCCAACCGGCTGATCTACGTGGTCGGCGCGCCTCAGGCCTACCATTTCGAGCAGGTGTTCGCGGTGGCACGGCGGGCGGGCTACCTTCCGGACCAGGTGAGCGCGGAGTTCGTCGGATTCGGTCAGGTTCTCGGTGCGGACGGCAAGAAGTTCTCCACCCGCGAGGGCACCGCCGTCACCCTGAACAGCTTGCTGGACGCGGCCGAACAGGAGGCGGCGCCGTCCATCGCCCTGGCGGCGATCAAGTACGCCGACCTGTCCAACGGTCTGCAGAAGGACTACACCTTCGACGCAGAGCGGATGGTGGCCACCACGGGCGACACCGGGCCTTATCTGCAGTACGCGCACGCCCGGGTGAACCAGATCCTTCGCAAGGCGGAGGCGGAGGGATTCGGCTACGACGCGGTCACTGTGCTGACCGAGCCCGCAGAGCACACGCTGGCTCTGCTGCTGTCCCGGTTCGGTGAGGTCGTGGCCCAGGTGGGCGAGACGCTGCAGCCGCACCGCCTGTGCGGCTATCTCTACGAGCTTGCCGGCGCGCTCAGCTCCTTCTACGAGCAGTGCCCGGTGCTGAAGAGTGACGGCGACGTGCGGGCGTCCCGGCTGGCGCTGTGCGCGGCCACCCGCCGGGTGCTGGCGCTCGGCCTCGACCTGCTCGGCATCGAGGCCCCCGAGCGCATGTGACGCGCCCGCGTCGCGCTGTGGCCGAAAAGGGGACGGTTCTCCTTATCGGCCATCCGCCGGCGGCCAGGTGGTTATCCTCCGGGCCGGTCCGGGTCAGTGACCGCGCTCGGGGTGGTCCGCCTTGTCCGCGGCCAGCCACGCGGCGCCGATGATGCCGGCGCGGTTGCGCAGGTGGGCGGGCACGATCGGGGTGTGCAGGTTCAACTTCGGCAGGAACTTGTCGGACGCCTTCGACACGCCGCCTCCGACCACAAACAGGTCCGGCCAGAACAGGGCCTCCACCGTCTCGTAGTAGCGCTGCAGCCGCGGCACGTACTCGTCGTAGGAGAGCCCGAGCGCCGTCTTGATGGACGCGGCAGCCTGGGTCTCGGCGTCGTGGCCGTCGATCTCGAGGTGACCGAGTTCGGTGTTGGGCACCAGGACGCCGCGGTAGATCAGCGCGCTGCCGATGCCGGTGCCGAGCGTGGTGACCAGGACGAGGCCCTGGTGGCCCTTCGCCGCGCCGAACATCACCTCGGCGACGCCGGCCGCGTCCGCGTCGTTGACCAGGACGACCTCGCGGCCCAGGTGCTCGGCGAAGATCTGCTCGGCGGGGGCGTCGATCCAGGACTTGTGGATGTTGGCCGCCGACCTGGTGATGCCGTGGGTGACCACAGCGGGGATCGTCACGCCGATCGGCCCGTCGCCCATCTGGTCGGCGAACTGGGCCGCGATCTCTGCGACCACGTCGGCAACGTTCGCCGGGGTCGAGGTCTCGGGGGTGGGGATGCGCACTCGCTCCGTCGCGAAGTCGCCGGCCTCCAGGTCGACCAGGGCGCCCTTGATCCCGGAGCCGCCGATGTCGATGCCCAGCACGGGTTGGTTTTGCATGGGTCCACACTAACCAGCGCAGGTTCGGGAGCGATCCCATTCCCATAGACTCGCTGGCGTGACGACGTGGCTGGTTACCGGCGGAGCCGGATACATCGGGGCGCATGTGGTGCGGGCCCTGCAGGCGAAGGGGCTGGCGCCGGTGGTGCTGGACGACCTCTCCTCGGGAATCGCGGCATTCGTGCCGCCGGACGTCCCGTTCATCCAGGCCGATTTCCTGGACACCACGACCGTGACCGACGTCCTGCGGGACCACGGTTGCACCGGTGTGATTCATGTCGGCGGGTTCAAGTACGCGGGGGTCTCGGTGCAGCGTCCACTGCACACCTACGCGCAGAACGTGACCGGGACGGCCAGCGTGCTCCAGGCGATGACGGACGCAGGCGTCGGCCGGATCGTCTTCTCCTCCTCTGCCTCGGTCTACGGCACACCCGACACCGAACTGGTCACCGAGGACTCCCCGAATCATCCCGAATCGCCCTACGGGGAGTCGAAGCTGATCGGCGAGTGGCTGATCAAGGATGTCGTCCGGGCCACGGAGGGCTTCCGCGGCGTGAGCCTGCGCTACTTCAACGTGGTGGGTTCGGCCACGGACGAGGTCTATGACGCGAGCCCGCACAACCTGTTCCCGCTGGTCATCGAGGCCCTGCTGGCCGGACGCACGCCCCGGATCAACGGTGACGACTACCCGACCCCGGACGGCACCTGCGTGCGTGACTACGTGCATGTGGGCGACCTCGCCGAGTCCCACGTCGCCGCGGCGCTGGCTCTCGCCGAGGGACGGCCGCTGCGTCCGGCGTACAACCTGGGCAGTGGGGACGGGCTGAGCATCCGGCAGATCATGGACGCGATGGCGCGGGTCACCGGTGTCGAGTTCACTCCCGAGATCGCTTCCCGGCGTCCGGGCGACCCGGCGCGGATCGTCGCCGACGGGTCGGCGGCTGCGGCCGACCTGGGCTGGAGGATGAGCTACTCGCTCGATGAGATGGTGTCCTCGGCCTGGTCGGCACGCCGGGCGTCCGGCCCCGCGTCCGCCTGACCGGGACCAGGTTCGCTGACGTCCACCTCCGCGGGGTGGTGGACAAGGCGCAGCAGTTCTGACTGCCGCTCCAGCACGTGCGTCGCGTCCAGACCGGGCGCGTGGGGCATGATCTGGCCGCCGGCGGTGTGGAACTCCAGACCCGCCAGGCCGAGCTTCCGGGACACCATCCCCTGGGTGATCCGGACGGACTGGATTCGGGCGTGCGGCACCACCTGCCAGCGCCGTACCAGCCACCCGTGGCGGGAAACGACCAGCGCCCCGTCGTGGCCCCACCGCAGGAACGGCTGGGCCAGCGGGTGCAGCCAGCGGGCGCGCGCCGGTGGCTGGTGGAGGTCGACGGCCTCGAAGTCGGCCCGCGGCCAGATGGCGGCGAGTGCCACCCGCACCTGCGTGATGGTGCCGGCGGGCAGCAGGATGGTCGAGACGCCGGTCTTGTCCTCGTTGTCGGTGACGTGGCCCCAGCCGATCACCTCGAGGTCGATCCGGTAAAGGCCCAGCCGGCGCCACACCGGCGACTGGCTGATCTGCACGGCCTGAACGCGCCGCGGCGGCAGCGACTGGCTGGTCAGGCTGGTCAGGCCGCGGGAGATCCGCAGGCCGTGGGCGCGCCGGGAGAGCGTGTAGTTGAACTGGCTGGTCACCCGACGTCCGACGAACCCGATCAGCGTGCTGATGGTGGGGATGGCGATCACCAGGACCAGCCAGGGCTGGTTGAAGGTGATCCCTACGGCGGCGGCGACAACACCGGTTGCCATGATCGACCAGAACTCGTGGGAGGTGGCTGCGGCGAGCAGCAGGACCTGCGGTGGGACGCGGACCAGCACTTCGTCCTCGGCGCCGAGGTCGACCAGGGCAGAGGTGGAGTCGCTGGCAGCCTCCGCCTCTGCCCGGACGCCCTTCGCGCGGGCCAGCAGGTAGTCGCGCAGCGCGTACGCCCTGGCCCGGCTGAGGTAGCACAGCCTGGGCCGCTCGTGCGAACCGACATCGATCTGCAGTTCGGCGAGCCCGAACAGCCGCGCGGCCAGTGGCTGGACGACGTCGATCGACTGCACCTTGTCGAACGCGACGCGCTGGGATCGCCGGAACAGCACGCCGGAGTCGATCCGGAGCTTCTCTGCGTCGATCACGAACCGGGTGAATCGCCAGGAGAAGTAGCCAGCGATGCCGCCGGCCGCCGCGACCACCCCGACGGCGCCGAGCAGGAACTCCAGCGGCGGGAGCGGCTGCGGCTCGCGTCCGATCGGAAGGTAGTCACGACCGAAGGCGATGATGACCGCGAGCAGGATAACCCAGCCGCGGATCAGCGGGGTGAGCGGGTGCGGCCGCTCGGTGACCTCGTTCGAAGAGCTCGCGTCCGGCCGGTCGGTCGGTGGCGCGACAGGCTCTGTCATAGCGGCAGGGCCTGGGCCTCGCCGGCGACGATCAGCCGGTCCCGCAGGGCTGCGGCGTCGGCCTGCGAGAGGCCGGGGATGTGTCCGGCCGAGTGGATGCTGGCCGTGACCAGTTGTACCTTGGCCAGGCCCCAGGCCCGCTCGATCGGGCCGGATTCGACATTGACCGACAGCATCCGGCCGTAGGGGATCGCGGTGAGCTCCTTGTTCCACAGGCCGCGGGTGATCAGGAGATCCTCGGCGCGCTCGGCGTAGCCGAAGCTGCGCACCCAGCGCCCCGCGCGGATCACCCTCCACAGCGTCCAGCCCAGGCCTGCGAGCGCCGCCGCGGCTACCCAGCGCCAGTCGAGGAAGAAGGAGGCGGCGAGGCAGACGATCCCGGTGGCGACAAGGTTGTAGACGAGCGCCCCGAGGCGTCTGACCGTCGCGTAGGCCGGCGACAACCTCTGCCAGTCGGCGGTCGGGGTGAACAGGTCGCTCATGACGGCCAATCTAGCCAAGCGCCCCGGTCGCGTCAGTGGCCGGGAAGCGTGAGGTTGTTGTGGACGGTGACGTGCGAACCACGAGGGTCAGTTCCGCTTGCGGTCCTTCGGGTGGCGCACCTCCACGCCGCCGAAGCCGCAGAAGCCCTTGACCACGATCCGGGGTGCGACGCCGTCGGGCGGGGCGAGTTTGCGAACCTCGGTGCCGCCGAACACGGCGATCACGCTGCTGTCCACGTCGGTGCCCGGCGGCACGGTGACCTCCACGCCGCCGAAGAGGCAGAACACATTGAAGGTCAGCTCGTGGGCCTCGAAGGTGGCCTCGGTGAGATCGAGTTCGACGCCGCCGAACATCGCGAGGATCGAGGTGTTCCGCCGCACCCTCCAGCGGTGCTTGCGGGTGGCGCCTCCGAAGATGGCGACGATCTGGTCCGCCTCCTCGGTGCCGTGGCCCTCGTCGTAGTTCATGACCGGACGGGCGGCCGGGCCGGTGGGGCTGACCAGATCGCGGGTGAGTGGCACCAGGTCGTCGAAGGTTTCGGCCGTCCGCGCTGCCGCGATGCGCTGGTCGCGCTCTGCCGCGGACAGGCGTCCTTCGGCCTGGGCGGCGGTGAGCAGGGCGATCACGTGGTCGCGATCGGTATCCGAAGCGGTCAGGTCGCCGCCGGCGGCGGGCCCAACGTCCGAGGGTTCCAGGGGATTCGACATGCCTTGAACCTAAGCCCGGCACGACCGCGCGGGAACCCCGACGAGGGTGCTTTGGGGGTGCGTTGGGGGCCATCCCCGAGCGGGTGGGTGTCGACATCGACAACGCGTCTCCGGGGACGCGGGGACGGGCTAGGGTGCGCTCATGCGGAGAATCCTGATCCTGGCTGCGATCTTCTTCGGATCGTCGGTGCTGGGCCTGCTGGTCGCCGGCTGGCTGGTGCCCGGCATGGTCGTCGGCGTCAGAGGGTTTCTCGTGGCCGTGGTCGTGTTCACGGTGGCGCAGAGCCTGCTCACGCCGCTGGTCACGAAGCTTGCCGCGAAGTTCTCCCCGCCGCTCGTGGGTGGCATGGGCCTGATCTCGACCGGGATCGCGCTGGCGATCGCCCACTCCCTCGACGGCGGGATCACGTTCGAAGGGCCGATGGCGTGGCTGCTGGGGACGCTCGTGGTGTGGCTGGTCACTGCGCTGGGCGCGTGGCTGCTGCCGCTGTGGCTGCTGAAGAAGACCGTACGGAAGGCCCGCGGCCGGTAGCGCCCGTCCGCTCAGGCTGCGATCAGGCCCTGTGCGCGGGCGATGCTCACGGCCACGAGCCGGTCGTGCACGCCGAGCTTGCTGTAGACGTTGCTGAGGTGCTTGTGCACCGTGCGGGGGGAGAGCCCGAGCCGTGCAGCGATCGTCCTGGCGAGAAGGCCCTCGGAGAGGAGCTGGAGGACTTCTACTTCGCGCGCAGTGAGGTTCAGGGCTGCGGCCGCGTCCGCCGCTGTCCGGGTCCGCTGCTCCTTGTTGCACGCTTCCGCGACGTGAGGCATGAGGAGCATCACCGGAGCGACCGACTCGGCGAACAGCGCCTGTGCCTCGGGGCCGAACCCGCCGCGCCGGGACAGTGCCAGCAGCCGGGCCCGCTCCTGCGGCTGGCTCTGGTCGAGATCCGGACCCATGGTGATGATCTCGCCGAGAGCCGGGTGTTGACCGAGGTGCAGGTTGCCCTCGGAGCGGCGTCCACCGTGGCCGATCACCTCCACCAGCGCAGCGACCCTGCGCTGGTCAGGCCAGGCTGCATGCACGTGCAGCTTCCGTCCGACGTCGAGGCCGACGAGGACGGCGATCTCTGCGTGTGCAGCCTTCGCGAGCGTGCTGCACACCATCTGCTCGGCCTGTTCGCCGTTGTCGATCGCTGCGAGGGCGCGCGTGATCAGATCGACGATTGTGATGGCCCGGTCTTCTCTGGTCACCCGCCTCGCTCCCTGGTCTGCGCAGTCGCCAACTGCTCGTGAGTCGTTGTCAGAAGCAGTCTGGCAGACGTTGCGCCCCGACCTGCGCGGTTTCGTCCCATTGTTGCGCGCGTCGGCCTAATCCGCGGGGAGTTCGCGGGGCGCGTCCGGCTCCGGCTAGACTGCTCCACGCGCTTGCGTCCGTGGGCGGGCGCATGCGGATGTAGTTCAATGGCAGAACATCAGCTTCCCAAGCTGACAGTGCGGGTTCGATTCCCGTCATCCGCTCCA
>CAYNLD010000025.1:0-24820 GCA_964397985.1 uncultured Propionibacteriaceae bacterium
ATGCTCCTCATCGCCGGCGGACTCGACCAGCCCCCACCTCAGGTGTGAAGAGCCGCTAAACTCCCTGCAACCGTTCACTCTTCAGGCGGCGAAACCGTCCAGTTTTCGAGCGTCGTCCACAGTCCGCGCCGCCTTCGACGTTGCGGATGTCGTCCGCTGTGGCAAGGAGGCCGCACGGCGACCGCCCGTGGCGATCGTGAAGAGCGACCTCGCACTGAACACGACCTTGTCGTCGCCAGAAGGGTCCACGACCCATTCTGCTTCCATCACCCGGCGACGCCCACCCTCATACTCTCCGCAACGATCCTGCCGTCCTCGCGGACTCCGGGTCGACCTTCCCGCGCTTGGCGTTCTGGGTCCGATCGAAACGACGAAGCGGTCGGGGCCTGAAGGCTCCGACCGCTTCGGTCAACAAAAGGAGGACGTTCGTCCGGTCAGGTGCGCACGTAGGTGATCGTCGACGGCTCGCTGAAGTACTTCCTGTTCGGAGCCACCTGCGCCGTGATGGTGTAGGTGCCCTTGGAAGTCTTCTTGAACGACCAGTGGAAATAGCCGGACGTCCTGCTGCCCCAGAGGGTCTTCGTGTAGGTCTTCATGCCAAACACAACCGAAACCTTCACCGGGGTGCTCTTCGCAGCGTAGCCGGTGACATAGAGGCCGTACGACTTTGGCGTCGCCTTGAGTGACCTGATGCTGATAGCCGTGCCGACCGTGTATGTCTGCGTCGTCGTGGCAAGCGCGGCCAACGAAGAATCGTAGAGAGTGAAATTCACGGTGTAGCGGCCCGCCGTGGTCGAGAGCACCGAACTCACTTTCACCGTCCCAGTGCCGAGCACCCCCGTCGGATCGACGCTCACGCCGGCGACCGCGTACCGGGAAGAGGTGCGGCTAGCCCGCACGATCATGCCGGATGGGAGGTGATCGCCCGAGACGCCGACCGCTGCGTAGCCCCCGCTCAGGAACGGCGAGGCGTACAGCACCGATACGTGCGGCGGGTAAGTCTCTCCAGTGCTGGCCGCGGCAGGGGTGGAGCTCGGAACCAACAGCGCACCACTCAAGAGCGCTACGGCAGCAAGCTTGACGACGGTGGGGAACCTCATTCGATCACAACTCCTCGAAGCACGGACGCGACAACACCTTGCTGGCGCGGCCCAGACTGCGCCACAGGCTCACCATAGCGAAAGAGGGGGCCGGAGCCGTACATTCTCGTGATTCGAGTTCCACATTCTGGTCACGGACATGCGGGGCCCGCGACAAGCGAGATATCCGCGGGGTTTGCTAGGGGCGGCAGAACGATCCGCGGCGTGAGCGAGTATGACTTGCCATTGGCGTCAGTGGGGAATTCATCCCATGCGATCTGGATTGTTGTGCTCTCCCCCGGTTCGAGTTTGACGTCGAAGACCAGCATGTCCCGTCCACCCACCCATGCGGACTGGGCAAGGGCAGGCTGTCCGTTGGACAGCGCCGAGGTCACGGTCGCCTGAACGGGGGGGTACACGATCACGAAGTCACGGGTCGATCCTACGAGGTGTTTCTGGCCGTCGAGCAGATCCCCCTTGCCGGTCATGTAGTCAGGCAATCCGTCCGGTGCTGAATTACGCAGGGCAACCGTGAACGTGCTGTGGCGCGTGGCGACGCCGCCATCATCGACAGTGCACGCACCGAGTCGGTATTCCGCACCCAAGTGCACGAACGCGTCCATCTTGTTGGCGGCCCCGTCCGCCAACCGCACCGATGCGACCGGTCCGCCCTCGTCGGTGAAGGAGCCCGAAACGCCCGCCGCCTTGATCTGTTTCTGCACGGCGCGGTCGGAGGACCACAATTGAAGGTAGTCGTCAACCGGATCGGTGATGGCGGCCGCGTAGAGGCCAGCCAGGTCGAAGCGACCGTCGGAGAGCTTGTCGAGGATTTGCGCGATGACATCCGTCACCGCGGCGTCCTTGGCCTTCGGGTCCGGATAGTCCCGGTAGACCCCGACTGTCAGATAGTCGGCCAGATCGGACGCGGCGATCGTGCGTCCGCCGACCTGGACTGCACCCGTCGCCGCGGCGAGGAAGCGGACAGTGCCCTGCCCGAGCGCCAGAACACCGTCAGCCTGCTCTTCCCCGCGAAGGTTCCAGGTGCGAGCCAACATGCGGGCGTTGTCGGGGAAGTTGGCCGACAGGGTGAATGACCGCCAGTTGTCCAAGCTATCTCCCCACACCTGCCGGTATCCCGCTGGCAGGTAACGCGAGTAGTCGACCTTCTGCGTGGTGTCGAGTTCGTCGTTGACCCCCCGCTTCAGCACCTCGATTTCGCCGTCCGACGTGCGCACGAGCAGCCAGCTGCCGATCATGCCGCCGGAGGGACGCGACTCGCCGAGGTTCTGCATCGCCACGAACCAGGTATGCGCACCACCCGGGGAGGAGAAGATCGACACCGCGTTCAGGTACGGCGTCAGCCTGTCGATGGCCGGGCCGGCGTTACCCAGCGCGTCCCGCAGTCTGCTGACGTTGTCGCTGATCGGGGGAAACAGCCCGCTGAGATCGAGCCGCCCAAGTCGGACGGCGGCGGCGGCGGTCGCCGTGCGCACCGGGGCAATCGCTTCGCGGACCTCTGCGGCAGACTGCAAGCCCAGCGAGCCGCCGCTGGCCACGCGGGCCACCAGTGGGTCGATGCTCGTGCTTGCCGAGGCCAGGTCGTTGGCCACCCCGGCGAGTTCCCTCACAGCGTTGACGTCGTCACCAACCCAGGGCAGCCCGGCAGCGAAAGCCACAACAGGGGCCCCGGCGTCGGCGTCTGCCCGGGCGGCCAACGCACGCGCGCGGGCAAGGTCAGCGGGAAGCTCGGCCATGTCCCGGGACTGGACGTGCTGTTGCGCCATTCTGGCCGCGTCGCGGAGTCCGAGCAGGTCGGAGCCCAATTGCCACAGCTGCCAGCCGCCCACCACCAGCGCGACCACGACGGCGCCCAGTGCTGACAGCACCACCCACCGACGTCTGCGGTGCCGCGCGCGGGCGGGTCTCGTAGGGGCACTCGACGCGGCCGGGCTGGGCGCGGTGTCGTCAACGGCGTGTTTGGCGTCGTCCTGGCTCCACATGCGTGTCATGGCGAGGAAAGCGTACCCGGGTGTCAGGCGTGCACCCCAATCTCGCCCGCTCGCGGACCAGCCATCCCCCGGCCAGACGGGCATTTCGCGCGAACCCAGACCCTTTTCACACACACGCCGCTACCCGTCGGCGAGACAACGGCACCAGCATTTCCGCAAGCCATCCCCAAATATGCGGATGCTTCGAGTACAATCATTGCGGAGTTGTCTGAAGATTTCGTGAGAAGTTCGCCACGCAGATGATTAGGGGCACTCGTGCGGCACGGATGACGAAGCGGAACACTCCACCGGAAATGAGCGGCTGACAACGACGTTTAGGGGCGTCGGAGCGGCTGGTATCGGGGAGGGGTCTCCGTGAGTGGTTCTATCTGCACGCCTCAGGGACGGCGACCAAGTCGTCGCACGCTGATCGGCGCCGCCGCCTGGTCAGTGCCAGTGATCGCCGTCGCCACTGCGACGCCTGCGGTGGCGGCGTCGAAGACTCCGCGGCTCTCGTTCACGCTCTTCCGCGTGTCGCAGAAGGGACAGACGGTAACCGCGAGGTATCGGGTCCGGGTGGCCTGGGCGAATTCGGTGTCGGCCAGCCTGACGATCGAACTCAATGCGGCAGACGGAGCGGCGCTGGGCTCGCGGACCTGTGCAATCACCCCCAGCCCCACCACCTCCGGTACGGAGACCTTCGATCTGCCGGCCGGGGCAGCCCCGCACCATGCCACCGCGACCCTGGTCAGCACCGGCCTGACAACGGTCAGCGCCACCGCATACCTCTAGACCCGACAAGCGGACGGCGCCGCGCCCGGTATTCTCGGGAGCTGAGCCGGTGCCGCCGCAACGACGGCCGTGGGACGGACAACCGAGCGGACGGGGAGACATGGGCAGGAAACTCCAGATCGCCGGCTTGGTTGTTCTCGCGATCGTCGCGGCCTCGCTCTCACTAGCCGCTCTCCCTGAGGTACGCAGCCAGTGGGAGGCATCGTCGGGTGGCGGACCGGTGGCGAGTTCGAAAGTTGCGCCGATCGGGATCCCTACTGTGAGCCCCACCGCGACCGCGTCCGCAGCGATCGGGGCCAGCGCCGCCATCCCCACCGCGACGCCAACGACCGCGGGCATCGCCGGTCTCGCCGAACGCCTTGCCGCCGATGAACCGGTCTCGATCCTCGTGCTCGGGGACGGCTCGGGCGACGCGACCGACGAGTGGGTCTACCTCTGGGCGCACGAGATGCACAAGCGGCGCGAGGTCTCCTACCGCTCATGGGACAAGCGCACCGGCGCGTGGCGGGCAGCTAACCCGAGGGGACGGTCCTCGTCGGCCACGTTCTGGAACGCCAGCGTGAGCGCACCGGACCTGACTGCCGAACCCGGGCGGGTAGCCACCGTGTGGAAGCCCGCCGACGTTGTGATCCTGTCCTACGGCCACCGCAAGAACGCGGACGAGCTCGGCCCGGCACTGACCGCGATCCGCAACGCGGTGCTCAAGCAGGACCCGGAGGCAGACATCATTGTGATGCTCCAGAACCCGGACCCGGTCGCCACCCAGTCCACCCAGGAGGCCGCCACGCAGGCCGTCGCCAGATGGGCGAAGAAGAATCGTCTCGACACCGTCAACGTCTATTCCGCGTTCATCGCTGACCCCCGCCCGCGTGCCCAGCTCGTGGAGGCTGAAGGCAGCCCTACTCCCGCCGGCTCTCTGCTCTGGGAAGCGACCGTCCAGGCCGCGCTCACCGGCGCATGACGACTCCGCCCGGGCCTGGCGGGCAGGCTCCTAACCTCTGACGCAAGCCCGGATCACCCCGACTGCCTGCTGGATCAGGTCGAGGGAGTAGGCGTACGCTGCGGGGCCCAGCGCGTAGGGATCGGGCACGTCGTCGCCACCCTCGCCGGGACGCGGGGCCAGAGCACGCCCGCCGGTGGCGAGCGGCAGGATCGCGCGAAGCCGATCGCGCGCAGCCATGCCTCGGGGCAACTCCGCGAGATCGAGCGATGTCAGTACGCGGGCGAACTCACGCAACGTGAAGGTACGCCGGACGGCCGCCGGCTCAAGTTCCAACACCCGGCGGCGGTGGGCACGGGTGAGCGCCAGCACGACCTCTGCCTCACGCACCATCGTCTCGTCCAGCTGGCGCGCGGCGAAGCCGGACACCTCCGCTCCGCGCGCACGCAACCAGTCGGCCACAGGCGGGTCGATGGGGTCGCCGACGAGGGCCATGACCCCTGCACTGCGGACGTGCGCGGCGTCACCCAGGTGAAGCCGCAGCAGCCTCTCGACGGCGGGCGAGCGGGAGATGTTGGCCGTACAGACGGCCAGCACCCTGACAGGATCGGGCGAATGTCGCGCCTCCAGCGAGGACGCGGAGACGCCCGAACTCACTCGACGCTCTCGATGATGTCGACCGGGCTCACCGGCACGGCGCGAACGCTGTGTCGCTTGACCGACCGGTCAACCTTCAGCTCGGCACCGTCTGACTGACGCTCGTAGTAGTAGTAGTTCTGGTGGCGGTAGCCGTACCGCCCGTGGCCGTCGGCGCGCGCCCGGTTGAGCACGAGCCCCAGTAGCGGCGCGCCCACGGCCTCCAGCGAGGCGAGCGAGGCAGCCAGCTGGGGCTTGGTCAACGTGCCGCTGCCGACCACCATCAGCGCGCCGCCGCACAGCCTGGACAGCACGGCGGCGTCGGTCACGGGCAGCAACGGTGGGGAGTCGACGATCACCATGTCGTAGCGGTCCACGGCCTCCCGAAGCACTGTCTCCGTCCGCTTCGAACCGAGTAACTCCGAGGGATTGGGTGGGATCTGTCCGGAGAGGAGCACGTGCAGGTTGCCGCGACCGATCGGCTGGGTCACGTCCGAAAGGCCCGCTCGTCCAATCACCACATCAGTGAGGCCGACGGTGCCGTCGAGGTTAAGCAGCTTGTGGAGGCTGGGTCGACGCAGGTCACCGTCGATGAGCAGCACGGACTGGCCCGCGTCGGCCAAGGCGTTGGCGAGATTCAGCGCGGTCGTGGTCTTGCCCTCTCCGGCGATCGAGGACGAGACGACGATCGAGCGGCGCCCCTCGCCGAGTTCGAGGAACTGCAGGTTGGTGCGCAGCCTTCGGTAGGCTTCGGCTCGGATCGAGTGTGGTGAGGCCTCCAGGATGAGCGGGTGCTGGGGGGCTTCGGCGTCGTAGCCGATCATGCCCACTACCGAGCGATCGGTCACGTCCGCGACGTCATCCTCCGTGACCACGCTCGTATCGAGCCGGGCTCGCAGCACCGCCTGCCCCACGCCAAGCAGCAGGCCGACCAGAGCGCCGAGGGCGAGATTGAGCAGCACGCGCGGCGAAGTCCATTCGGCGGGGACACTGGCAGGGGCGATGATCGTGGCCTTGACCCGCTTGGTGCCGTCAGCCGACTGGGGTGAGAGCGACTCCACGATCGTCGTCACCTGGCTGCCGATAGCGTTCGCGATGTCGGCAGACAGTGCCGCATCATGGTCGGTGACTTCGATGTTGATGATGGCGGTGTTGGTTGGCACCGTTGCCGTAACCTTCTCGGCCATCTTCTCGGCGGTGATGCCGAGGCCCAGCTTGTCGATCACCGGCTGCAGCACGACCGGCGAGGTGACCACCTGAGCGTACGACCGCACCTGGTTCTCGGCGTAGGACGATCCTGAGTTGAGCTCACCAGCCGTGTCGCCGCTCTGCACGGTGAGGAAGATAGCCGTGGAGGCGGTATAAACCGGCTTCATGGTCAACGTGATCCCGGCCGCCGCCGCGATGCCGACCAGAAAGACTGCAACCATACTCACCCAGTACGTGCGGAGGATGCTGAGATAGTCGGTCAATTCCATGTTGAGCCTTCGGTGAGCGGTGCGGGGGGCTGCGCACAGTGTACGAAAGAAATCGCTATCTCACGTCACGTGGGCCGTTCGTAGAGCAGAACCGCCGCCGGCGTCGTCCTAGAATCCGGTCATGCCGAACCTGCGCGCCGACACTTCGGTGACCACGACGGCGGGCGCCCTTGTCATTGACGCACTCGGCACCCAGGTACGGGTCAAGGTCGACGGACCGCGCGCCGAGGACGTGAATCGCCACCTGCTGCGCGCGTGGGCACGGTGCCGGGAGGGCCGGTTGAGCCGCGCGGGCGACACTGTGCGGGTGGCTACCCACACGGGGACTGATCCCATCGCAGTCCTGCCCGACGTCACCGTACGGGTGACTCGAGCTCTGATCGGCGCACAGACCGGACGGCTGCTGATGCTGCACGCGGGCGCGGTATGCCACCCGAGCACCGGTCGCAGCCTGGTGTACGTGGCCGAGGGCGGCGCAGGCAAGACCACCCTCACCCGAGCGCTGGCGCAGCGCTACGGCTACCTGACCGACGAGACGGTCGCGATCGACGACGAGGACCGAGTGCTGGCCTACCCCAAACCGCTCTCGATGCGCCCAGCCCCCACGTCCACCGCCGATTGCGTCTGTCGTGGCCCCGGCACCCCGTGGCTCCCGAAGCAGGAGCACTCCCCCGACGACCTCGGCCTCGTGCGCGCACCGGCTGTCGCGACGGTGGCGCGACTGGTGCTGCTCGACCGCGTAGACGACCACGGCGGCGAACCGGACGTGGCCGAACTCGGCCTGCTGGACGCGGTCACGGCCATCGCGCCGCAGACATCGGCTCTGTACGCGTTGCCATCCGGGCTGCGCCGGTGCGCAGACCTGATCGAGGCGACCGGGCCCGTGCTGCGGGTGCGCTACTCAGAGGCGGAGTCGCTGCGCGACCTGACCGCGGAGCTGATCGGGAGACCGACGTGAAGGTGCGCTCACGGCCGTTCGCGGACAGGTTGGAGCGCAACGGCGAAACCCTCGTGCTGCTGGCCGGAGGCGCAGGCCTGGTACGCCTGAGCGCGATAGGCGGAGCGATCGTCGAACTAGCCCTCAACGGCGCCGATCTCGAGGCGCTCGCCAGCGCCCTGGAGAGCCGGTTCGGAGCACCCGCGGAGGGATCAGCGCGGGAGCTCGCCGGTCAAATGGTGGCCGAGCTGGTCGAGCAAGGTGTGCTGGAGCTTCTCGACCGCCCCAGAACCCCTGGACGTCACTGGCGGATCAGTGACGACGCCGCCTTCGTGCTCACCAGCCCCGAACGGGTGGTGGTGCTGAATCTCGCCGAACCGGCCGAACCGCCGAGAGCGCTGCTCGGAACGGCGGCCTCGACCTGGCACGCGCTGGTGGGTGAAGGGGGCGATCTGCGGCCCTGGGTCGCCGAGCAGGACCTGCTGAGCGACCTCGCCACGGCGTATGCCACCGAGGCGACGGTCATCGCGGACGATGTGCGGGCACTCCTGAATGACCTCGCCGCCGCGGGTTACCTGCAAGTCGCGTGAGCAGCCCCGGAGCTACCCGACCCAGCCCTTGGACGGTGACAACCTAAGCGGCTGCCTTGTCGTTCGCGGCGCGCTTCGGCGTCGGGCGGTAGTAGTCCCCGATGTACTGATACCCGTAACGTGCGGCCCCCGCTCCCGATGTGGGCACTCGGTTCAGCACGATTCCCAGCGCGTGACCCTTCGCCTTGTCGAGAAGGTCGAGCGCGTGCTCGAGCACCTCATAGGTAGTCCTTCCTGTGTTCACTACCACGAGCGCACCGTCAGCACGCGTGCTGAGCACCGCGGCGTCCGTGACGGGGAGCAGCGGAGGCGAGTCAATGATCACGAGGGCCGCCGAAGACAGCTCTCCCACGAGGTGCCGCATGCGCTCGGAGCCGAGGATCTCGCTGGGGTTGGGCGGGATCGGACCCGCGCCGAGCACCATGAGGTTCCCGGTGTCGTGAGTGGGCTGCAGCACCTCGAACGGCTCAGCCCGCCCGGCGAGTATGTCGGACAGCCCTGCCCCCTCGGGCAAGCCAAACAAGGAGGCGATCCGCGGCCGACGCAGGTCGCCGTCGATGAGCACCACGGGCTGGCCGGACGCCGCGATCGTTATCGCGAGGTTCGCCGCCGTGAACGACTTGCCGTCACCGGGAAGGGGACTGGTGACCACGATCGCCCGCGGTGGGTCATCCACACTCATGTACTGCAAGTTGGTGCGCAGACCGCGGAACGTCTCGGCAAGCGCCGCCCACTCGCGATGGTCACCCGGCTCGCTCGCCAGCGGCAGCAGCGACGACCCCTTGCTCAGGGCGGGTTCCAGTGGCAACGCACCCACGACGGACACGCCGGTCGCGGCCTCCACGCCTTCGGGAGAACGGATCCGCCGGTCCATCCGGTCACGCACGACCGCGTAGCCCACGCCGAGGAGCAGACCGACCAACGCCCCGAGAGCGAGGTTGAGCCCGGCGTTCGGCGAAGAGGGCGCCGTGGGCAGCCGGGCCGAATCGCCCGGGATGATGGTGACCGGCGGGGTCTTGCCGTCGGCAGATTCGATCTTCTCCACCTGAGCCACGACGCCGTGCAGCCACGCCTCAGCGAGATCGCGAGCTGCCTCCGGGGTGGATGCGGACGCGGAGACCTGCAGGATTACGGTTCCGGTCGGATTGGTGACCTTCACCTGGGTCACCAGGCGCTCTGGGGTGCTGTCGAGGTGCAGCTCCGTGATTGCGTACTCGGCCACCGACCGCCACCCCCCGATGTCGAGGTACGACTTCACCTTCGACTCCGCGAGCTGGTCGCCCACCATCGACGTGCCCAGATCAGTGGCCCCCCGAGCCGCGACGTAGCCACTGGCGTCGGCCGTGTAGGCCCTCGGCTGCGCGAGAGTCCACAGCGCGGCCATCGTGACGCCGGACAGGAGGAACGCGATGACACCCGCCCAGTAGGCGCGCGCCACGCGAGCGTAGTCGCCCAAGTCCATTGATGCCCCCCAAGAACCACCATTGGCCTGGCGGGGCCGTCTCGATGCTACCGGTCGATGGTCCCCGAGCACGTATCTTCCTCACAGTCGGACACGCCTCCAGCCCGACTCCACCCAGCCAGAGGGCCGGCCGACACCATCAGCGGTCGACCCAGCGCGCCAAGCTCACACCTCCGCGGCTTCAGCCAGCGCGCGCCAGATTCGCCACGCGTCGGTTGCGCACCGGACGACGGTCGCGGTCGAAGCGTCTCGGCGGGATGAACTCCGGGAGCCCGTCGAGCGCGACTCGGACTTCCCACTGGTCGCGCACACCGTATCGAGCGGGCTCAATCAGCCCGTGGTGGTGTCGGCACAGAAGGGCCAGGTTCGACAAGTCGGTGCGACCCCCACTCCACCACGGCACGATGTGGTGAGCCTCGCACCGGTTCGCCGCGACGTCACAGCCGGGAAAGGCGCACCCGCCGTCGCGCAACGTCAACGCGACGCGCTGGGCTGCGGTAACCAGCCGGCGCTCCCGGCCCACATCGAGCGGCTCTGACGCGTCGCCGAGCACGGCAGGAAGGAGGCCCGCCCGGCAGCACAGCAAACGCAGCTCGCCTGCGGACAGCCGGGCATCCGGCCCGATCAGTCCTGCACCGGCCGCTTCGGCGCGGAGCTTCTCATAGTCGATGGTGACGACGACACGCACCGAGCCAAGACCAGCGTCGGGCTTGGTGTTGGCGGCCGCGCGGACCAAGCTGGTGAGCGCGTCGGCTCGACGTTGCTCGGGCGTGATGACCGTCAGCAGCGGATCTCGGGCGTCGACCACCGTTCGACGGAGCTTCTCGGTGTGCGCGTCGATCAAGGCGATGAACTGCGCGCCATCGGCGCGGGGCAACGACCCTTCGAAGTGCATCGACCCGCCCCGGTGCCAGTAGCGGAAGGACCGCCCCCGCACGGCGGCCTCGTGCTCACGCTGCAGCTTGGTCTCCAGCAGTTCGTCGGCGTCGGCGGGTGCGACCTTGGCGAGCACGGTGTCGGCGGCGCGGCGGAGCTGGTCGGCGTCCATCCGGTCGGCGAGATCCACCAGGACCTGCTCGGCGTGGGCCTGCTGGGAGACGTCGAGTTGGGGCGCCAACTCGTCCAGCACCCGTCCGATCGCCCGCGACTGTCCGGACGTCACGCGCCCGCTGGCAGCCGCATCTGCCAGCTCGGGGTGCTCGGCGAGCTCGCGTCCAGCCCGGACCGCGGCGTTCGCCTCACGCCGGGACAGGACCTCCCCCGTGCCCAGCCACGACGACAGCGGCGTTCCCGTGGTGTGCTCGGCGGCGTGCGCGCGGTCGGCCTCGCCGACGAGCATCGCAGTAAGGGCGCCGAGCCGTTCGTGAGCGCGTCGGGCCGAGCGTACCCAGGCCAACCGGGTGGCCGCGTCGAGACCGCCTCGGGACGGGTCGACCCGGTCGAGCAAGGCGGTGATCTGGTCGATCACGCTCCCCGCTGCCAGCAACCCCGTCGTGTCCATGAATCAAGTACAACAGCCACCACTGACAGAAATCGAACATACCGACGAACCCTCGAGAATCTGTGGATAACTTCTCGTCGTCCACAGGCAGTCGCCTCGGGATGCCAACCACCGACCCGGGGGTTGACCAGTCCTTGACCACCATCGGATTCATCCGTGCCGGGCACATCGGTTCCACCTTGGCGCGTGCCCTCGTCACGCGTGGCTATGACGTCGTGCTGAGCAACTCCCGCGGGCCCGAGACCCTGTCCGGGCTGGTCGCAGGCCTGGGCCCGAACGCACGCGCCGCCACTTCCGAGGAGGCGGCCGGCGCGGCAGACATCGCGGTGGTCACGATCCCGCTGCGGGCGATCGGCAGCGTCCCGGTTGAGCCGCTGGCCGGCAAGGTCGTGATCGACACGAACAACTACTACCCGCAGCGCGACGGCCGGATCGCCCCGCTCGAGGACGAGTCGACCACCACGGCCGAGCTGCTGCAGGCGCACCTGCCCACCTCGAAGGTGGTGAAGGCGTTCAACCACATCAGGTTCGGCGACATCCTCGACGACGCCCGTCCCGCCGGCACGCCCGGTTCGAGATCTTGAGCGAGCTGAGACTGTGCGAGGTGAGGTCGGCCAGGCCTGGAGCTTGCATTGATATCATTGCAACATGACCGCGATCACCATCCGCAAGCTCCCGGACGAGACCAAGCAGAAGCTGCGGCTGCGCGCCGCCGCCCACGGACGCTCGATGGAGGCAGAGGCCCGCGACATCCTCGTCACGTCGCTGAACCAGCCGGCCGGTGCCGACATCTCGTGGATCCAGCAGTTGGTCGAGCTCGGACGCAGCGTCGGTGGCGTCGACCTTCCGATCGATCCGAGGGACGCCGCGCGAGCGGCCGAGCTGTGATCGTCCTCGACACCAACGTCGTCTCCGAGGCCCTCCGCGGCCCGGACGCCGACCCGCGCGTCCTGGCCTGGCTGGACGGCCTGGCCGAACCGCCTGTGACCACCGTGATCACGCGAGCCGAACTCCTCGCCGGCATCGCCCTGCTCCCCCGAGGCGCCCGCAGAGACGGCCTGGAAGCCGGAGTCACCCGAATCCTGTCACAGCTCGGCGTCTGCCTCCCCCTCACCGATGAGGCCGCCGGCCACTACGCAGCCATCGTCGCGACCCGACGCGCCCTCGGACGTCCGGCGGCAGGCTTCGACGCCCTGATCTGCGCCATCTGCCGCTGCGCCTCCGCCACGCTGGCCACCCGCAACACGCCCGACTTCGAGGGCATGGGCGTCCCCCTCGTCAACCCGTGGGACACGCCCGTCGTTCCCTGAGCCCGTCGAGGACGCCGGCTTCGACGGACGCACCCTACGACGCCTCGGCTCGCCGAGGGCACTCGTCGGGACGCGCTCGCCGCAGGAGCCTGGTCGGGCAGGCGGCCGTCGGCCAGAAGAACGCCGGGCGTGCGTCTACAAGAAAGAGAAGTGCTTGGCCAGAAGAAAGCTCATGGCATACTTGGCCCGTGGTCACCATCGCGACGCCGCCGCTCGGCGAGGTGCTCCAGCGCCGTGCGGAGGGTCTCGTACGCGAGGCGATGGCGGACACACGAGTGGTTCTGGTCAACGGTGCACGGCAGTGCGGAAAGAGCACTCTCGCGGCCGTGGTGGCACGCGACTCCGGTGCGCAGTGGCGCAGCCTCGACTCCGCGACCTGGCGGCAGGCGGCGATCAATGATCCGACAGAGTTCGTCGCCGGGTCTTCGGCCCTGGTGATCGATGAGGTGCAGCGCGTCCCCGACCTGCTCCTGGCGATCAAGGAGTCGGTTGACGCCAACCCCCGCCCGGGCCGGTTTCTGCTCACCGGCTCGGCACGACTGCCCGGCATGAAGAGCGTGCCCGACGCCCTGCCTGGGCGCATGGAGACCATCGAACTGTGGCCGCTGTCGCAGGGCGAGATCGACAAGAGACCCGCCGAGACGTTCGTGGACGCAGCCTTCGCTGACGGTCCCGACCTCAGCCACACCTCATCCGAGACCCGCGCAGGGTATGTCTCCCGGCTCGTCCGCGGAGGATTCCCCGAAGCGGTTGCACGGCCCGAACGACGCCGACAGCGATTCCTGGACGAGTACGTGTCCGACCTGATCAACCGGGACGTGCTCCAGGTTGCCCAGATCGAGCGTACGCAGGACCTGCGCCGGCTGCTGAGGCTCGTCGCTGCGCGTTCAGGTCAGTTGCTGGTGCCCGGGAATCTCGCGAACGGCCTGACGATCACCGCGCCGACCGTGCGGCGCTATATCGACCTCCTGGAGGAGGTCTTCCTGATCAAGCGGATCCCGGCGTGGGCACGGAGCCTGTCGAGGCGGGAGGTGGGCACTCCGAAAGTTGCCCTCGTCGATTCCGGCGTGGCTGCCAACGTCCTCGGCCATGACGCCGCCGGGCTGCAGCGCCTCGACAGTCCGCTGGGTGGACTTCTGGAGGGATTCGTGGCGATGGAGTTGGCTCGGCAGCTGACCTGGTCAGGCGAGCGTGCCGACCTGTTCCACTACCGGACGAAGGACCAGGTCGAGGTGGACATCCTGCTCGAAAACCGACAGGGCAAGGTGGTGGCCATCGACGTGAAGGCGGCGTCCACAGTCCGGGCCGACGACTTCCGCGGCATCAACCACCTCGCCGGGCGAATCGGCACTGACCTCGTCGTCGGGATCGTCCTCTACACCGGTACGGCCACCGTGCCGTTCGGGCCCCGGAACCGGGCCGTCCCGCTGGCAGCACTCTGGGAGGCGTGAGCCGCGACCCCCGTCCCGCGCCCAGGTCGCGGATCCCGGTCAGCCGTGCGTTCGAGCGAGGCGGTGGTCTCCCCCCAGCCCGCTCAATCCTCGGGGACGCCGCCGAGCATGGTGACGGCGGCGGCGACCCCGCGGGCGACGGTGCCGCGCAGTCCTTCGGGGACGACCACGTCGCCCGTCCCGTCCGGCTCCAGGACGCCCACGTCGACCAGGTACCGCAGGGCGTGCAGCGCGCGTGCGTCGAGCAGCCGGTCGAAGTCGTTGTCGTACTCGGGGGTCTCGACCTCGCCGGGGGCGAGCGCGTTCAGCAGCCGGCCGAGAATGAACCCGGTCACCTCGTCGGCGAACCGCGCCGGGCGGTGTTGCAGATCCTCGCAGATGAACCCGGCCACGGTCAGCCCGACGACGGTCTCGGCCAGTTCCAGCGGCGGCAGCGACCCGGCCGACCAATCGGCCGCGGACGGCCCTGCCACCACCCGGGTGCCGTTGACCCGGATCAGGTCCGCCCCGCCGAGCGCCATCCACCACGAGGGCAGCAGGGGGACGTCCTTCATCGCGCGGGCGCGGATCGCACTCGCCGCCGGGGTCTCCGGCCCGCCTTCGACCTCGAGCAGCGCCGGCGCGTCCGGAGCGTCGGTGGACGGTTTCGCCGCCCCGATCGCGGCGATGCCGAGCAGCCCGGCGGCGTGGGCGATGTCGACCCGTTGCACACCGCCGGACGGCGCGACCTTGCGTCCGCGCCCGATCCACTCCAGCAGCTCGCCGACCCGCGCGCAGAGCACCGTCCCGGCGAGCGCCGTCCGCCGCACGTCCTCGTCGAGCAGGTCGCTGTCGGCGAGCGCGGCGTCCAGGATGGACGCACCCGGGAACGAGTCCTCGACGATCGCTGCCTCGAGCTGGTCATGGACGTCGACCCAGGCCACCGGCTCGCCATTGGTCTCCTGCTGGAAGTGGACGTAGTCGTGCAGCACCTCGAGCGCGGCGTCGACCGTTCCCTCGGAGTCCGGCGCCTCGGTGCCGGCCAGAAGGTCGATCAGATGTCCTACACCCGCCGGCGTGCGCGGATCGAAACCGTAGTGGGCGGCGACCTTGAGCAGCTCGGCGAAGAAGCCGGACTCCTCGCGGGGGCTCGGGGCCGCGATTTCGGCCTGCCGGCCGAGCCAGCGCTCGAACTCCCGCACCAGCGAACGGTCCGAAGCCCCGCTCCCGGACACACCGCGCCCCCGCGCCCCCGGTCCTGACGCCGACCCGGACGCACTCCGCGCCGAGCCGATGTCACGAACCCCCGACGCGGGCACGCCGGAGGAGGCTGAACGCTTCACGAACGGTGAACCGGCACCGGCCCCACCCGACGGCGGCCCACCCACCACGGGCAGGTCGGGCAGGCTCGCATTGAAGCGCGCAGTCGCACGGGCAAGCGCAGCGTTCAGGGTGTCCAGATCGAGGCCGTCGGGATCGTTGAGATCGACACCCTCCTCGGCCAGGAACGGCGCGAACTCCCGCAGCATCTCGTCCGCCAGCCCCGGCTTGTGGACGACGCCCGCCGCGGTCAGCGCAGCCCTCTCGCCCGGTGTTCTCGTCGCTTCTTCGGCACGTCCCGGAGCCTACCGGGACCGCCTCGACAGCTCGCTCCCGCCCACCGGGCGACGAGGGCTCGCGTTGTCATCACCTCAAGCGCGGAAAGGATGATCGGCCAGCCCGCTGGGGCTGATTGAGGATCTGGATGGTGAGGGCCTCCGCCGATCCGGCGGTTCCCACGCCATGACCACCATCGGCTTCATCGGTGCCGGCCCCATCGGCTCCACCCCCGTCCCGGTCGAGCCGTTGGCCGGCCTCGACGATGCCCGTCCCACCGGCACGCCCGGACGCCGCGGCCTGGCCGTGTTCGCCGACGACGCGGACGCCGCCGAGACGGTCGCCGGGATCGTGGACGCGATCGGCTTCGACCCGCTCGTGGTCACGCCGCTGTCGGAGGGTTGGCGGATCCAGCGCGACACCCCCGGCTACGGCGTCCGGCGCACCGCGGACGAACTGCGCACCGACCTGGCGAACGCGAAGCGCTACCGCGACATGTAGGACGCGCCGCGCGGCGCCCGTGGCCGCGCCGGCGTAGTCTGGCCGGCCAGAGAAGGGAGTCGCCATCGCTCTGGACGCCCACCCGCAGGTCGACTCGTTGCGGCAGGACGAGGCGATCCGGCTGGCCTACGCCCTCGTGGCGAAGGCGGCCGAGGCGGCCGGCGTACGCGCGCTGGCGATCAAGGGACTGGTAGCAGACGCCCACGGGCTCCGCCCGAACCGCACCCCCGCCGACGTCGACGTGCTGGTCGAACCGGACGGCTTCGCTGCCTTCGCCCAGCAGCTTGAGGAGTGGGGCTGGTGGGTGCGGCTGGGCGAGTTCAGCGATATGCCGGTTCCCCACCATTCCCTGACCTACATCAACGACGGGTGGCCGTGCGACATCGACGCCCACCACCGCTTCCCCGGCTTCCTCGCCCCGGCACAGCAGGTCTTCGACGCGCTGTGGGAGCGCCGCCAACCGCTGTCGACTGCCGGCCGCCTTGTACCGGCAGCCGACTGGGCCACCAGCGTGGCGATCGCGGCCCTGCACTCAGTGCGCAGCAAGACCGAAGATCCCCGCCATGCCGACGAGCTGCGCCACCTGATCAGCCTCTCCGCAGGCTGGACGCGCGGCCAGCGCAGCACCCTCGCTGCCCTCGCCCAAGCGACAGGCAGCGCCCAGTCGCTGGAGGCGATCTGGGAGCGCCTCGGCGTCCCGGCCAACCCCACCGCCGAGGACACCCAGGCCGACGCGCTCGCCCAGTGGCGCGCACTCGTCGATGGTCGCGAGACCAGCCCCAGAGTCTGGCTCCGCTACCTGGCCACGGGCGATCTACGTCAACTGCTGACCCGTCTTCGCGCCATGCTGTGGCCTCCGGAAACCATGATGCGCGGCACCCGACCAATCGCCGAGGGCAACTCCGCCCTCTTCCGCGCAAGACTCGCCCGGATCGCCGCCGCGCTCTGGAATCTGCCCCGCAACCTGCTCGCGACAGCTCGAGGCGGCCAGAATGTCCGTCGCGACCTGCTCAACCCCGAGTGCCCGCCTCACCCGGCCGCTGATCCGCGGGGGTAATGTGTTCCCAACTTGGGCAGTTCAGAGCAGCGCAGCCCAAGCAGCCCGATCTCCGAGGCGACCACCCCGACCGGAGCCGACGATGGTGGCGGCGAGCGTTCTCAGTTCCTGGCGAAGCACCGCGGCCAGCCTACGCGCCAATCCGTCTCGCTGCGGACTCGACTCACCCCACCCAACAACTCCAGTCTGTGCCAATCAACCCCGTGGCCACGCAGGCAAGTTGGGACGGAGTCTCTTAGTCAGCATCCAGCAGTGGCTCGTCTCCAAGCAGCGACAGATCCTCAAGGACTCGCCGGACACTCCCTCGCAGAACCTCCTCAACAACAGCAGCCAGATGTGCCGAAATGGCCTCCTCATCCTGATAGGCACGCCGAAGGCAGCGCGAAAAATGTGGACCCAGATCGTCGCGATTCTCAAGCAGGGACAGATTCATCTCGGGCAGCCCCAGATAATCGCAGACTTCCGACATCTTGGACTCATAGCCCAACGACACGAAGGGTCGGCAATTTTTGGCTGCTAACACAATCGCGTGATAGCGCCCCCCGACCACGAGGCGACTGGTTCCGAGAAGCCTGTCGTATTCTCGGAAATTACAAACATCAGGGAGTCGGATACCCCCATCACCAAGACCGTGCGCAGCAAGCGATGCCGCAAACTTCAGATTGAACACGCGCTCGGTTTCCGTGCGAAGATGTGGAAGTATCTCAACCATGAGATCCTTCTCAAGGCAAAAGCGAGCCAATGCTGGCGCAATTTCGCCCATAATCGCGTCCTCAATCCCGGCTCCCGCGAAATGCGGGTGCCAGCTTGCAAGTTCTGCAGGCACGACCGAAATCACGTTTCCCCGCACATCACCCGCAACCGGAGCAAGAGCGAAGGCGGTATCCGGACCCAAAGTGGAAGGCATGCCGCACGCCAGAAGATACTCCTGGCAACGCGACTCCCGCACATACACCTTCGAACGACGAAGGACGGCGTGTGCCAGATAGTCAAAAACGCGGCTACCACTCGGGCCGATGGAAGAAAAATGAAACACCGGCCGCCCGCCCGCGCGAACTACTATCAACAGCCGCAGCAGATACACCCAATCACGATAAATACCGAGATTTGCACCCGACGGCGCGACGATAATCACATCGGCGTCCTGTATGCATCCAACCAGCCTGGGAAGCCCGCTGCGCGAAAAGATCCTAATCGCCAGGTGCGGTGACACTAGATACGCTAGCAAACGCACGGGACCAATAGCCCGAAACCGAACACCCTTCGGGACCGATACCCGATCCCCCCCACCCGGATCGACGTCTACGCCATTATAAATCACGTCAACAAGCACATCTTCACTTGACTCCATTAGCAGCTCGATCAAGGCAGCGCCCGCAGCATCGTCGCCGAAATTCATGCTGTGCTGATTAACAATTAATACACGCATCTACGTTACACACCATCCTCATCATCGCGCATGTCGCCAGCCAACCGCACTTCGGGACGCGGCCAGCAGGACACGAATATCACCTCTCCGCGGAACGACGAAGGCTGACAAAGAAATACTATGAAGACGTCGCGTCAACAGGATCGCAAGCACACTGATGACCGACGTTGCCAACATCGCTAGTGCAGCTCCAATCGCACCAAGCGCTGGAACCAACCAGACGACAAGAGCAACATTCACGGAGGCTCCGACGCCCACCGCGACAGCTCGCAGGTGCGGCCTGCCGGCAGCGGCCAGACCCGCGGTCACAACCGTGCCGGGCGAAAGGGCCGCGGTCGACACGAGCAGGATGAGTAGCGGGACCACGGCCTCCGCGTAAGCGCGCCCAAAGATCGCGGGAATCAGAACAGGGCTTGCGAGGGCCACCAATACAGCCAACACAACCGTCACTGAGAGCGACAGTCGGGAGGACTCGGATATCCGGCGCCAGTCAGTGACGGCGGCCTCAGTCGCGAGCACGACCGAGCGAATGGAGACTGCCACTAGACCAACCAAGTTGGCCACGCCCATGGCTACCGCATAATAGGCTAGCTGCTCCGCACCGGCGAAAGGTGTCATCAGTAGTTGATCGAAGAAGCCCAATGACGTCGCACCAATAACACCAACCAAGCCGCCGAGTCCGTAGCTGAGTATCTGCCGATAGGAGGGCGACGGCCCTCCACGCACGCTCTGGATCGCGTCCGTCGCCCCAACAGCAGGCACACTCCTCGACCGCAATGGAAGGTAGACCACCATGCCAGCGGCCGGAGCTAGCGCCAGAACCCAGGCCGCGCTTGACACCGTTAGGCCGGAGTAGGCCCACAGGAGGAGCAGGAGAATCGGCCTCAGCGAATTCGCGATGAGCGACTCCAGCGGCAGAAGGCCCCACCTTCGCGCAGCATTAGCTCGCGCGCGAAGCAGTACCGTCACGCTGCCAAGGAGTGCAGTCCAGGAGATCAGCACCATCATCTCCTGAGCGACCGGATACTGCTGCATCAAGACCGGGGCCAGGACCCATGTCCCGCACACACCCAGCAGCGTCAAGCCTTCCCCGAGCAGGAGCGCCCGCCTGAAGATGCGTGCGGCCTGATCGGGCTGCCGAGCACAGAAGTAGGTGACGGCGTCGACGAGTGCCGTCGGAAACACCGCGGCGATCAGAAGAGCGGGCGCGACAACCGCGGCCACTAACCCGCGAGCCTCCGTAGTCAACGCTCTTGCCAGCAAGATCATGGTTACGGTGGACCCGACTGCCGTAACGCCGTAAGACACGGCAACCAGAAGGACGCCCCGAGACCTACTCACAATGGGCTCGTCCGCTGTCTTGACCACCGCGATCCTGCAACACATCTGATATGACGGCAAGACCCAGGTCGTTTGGTACTCGACTTGTCGGCGCTATGCCATCGCACCCACCCCACCCGTCGCGCGCAGCCCACACGAACCGTTTCAGCGATGACCATCGGAGGACTCCTAAATCGCGCAGCACCGAAAGCCCAGTGTAAATCACGGCATTCACTGCAAGCCTAGCAATGCATGATCGACCTGAAGAGCGCGCTCGATCCGCGTCGAATCTGACCCTATTTCGTACGGCATAGTACTGACGAATCGGCGAATCAGCCGAAAGCACGGACCTGCGCTCCGACCATTTGCCGTCCATGTCAGAAACATGCGCGCTAGGCACAAATTGGATGGCGCCACTGCACTTGGTGAGCCGCTCGGTGAAATCACTATCATCCTCGTAGAGGACTCTCATGAAATCCGGCAAGCCAGCGCGACGTACTGCCTCGGCCCGGACAAGGAGGCCACCATAGGGTGCATATGCCAGCTCTTTCACTGGGCCGGATCGCCGAATCCGAACGACGTTTCCGATCCACTCTCCTAGATCAAAGTACATGAAGGAACCGGGCCCGGGGAGCTGGATGCCGCTCAAGGATCTCTGAAAGATTGGCTCTGACCGCATGGGCATGGCTGCCGAGCACCTTGGCTCGATTGCTGCGACTAGCTTCTGCAGGCACCCCCTACCCGGAAGATTGTCGTCATCCATCAGCCAGATGAACTCGTGCTGCGTTCTGAGTGCGGCCACGAGGCCGGCATAGTATCCCCCCGCGCTCCCCGTATTCTGCGAGAGCGGAAGCACTTCAAGGGATGTGCTAGATCTCAGCTCATGCACTACCTCGGGGATACAGCCATTCGCCACGACAATGAGTCTGTCGACCCCTTCGGCGAGAAGAGCCTCGCATGTCCTCGCCGCTAGAGTGCGCCGATCCCCGTAGGTAACGACAACCGCGACCACATTCCGCTGAACTCCCGACATGGCTCTCCAACTGCCCCTCTAGCGGCGATGGTCGGCTTGAGCGGTCGCGAGGGCTGGGTCCACGCCTCTGACTCGAAACCATCGTCTGGCATCTCGGCGGCGCCAGGTGCGCGAGACTGAGCCTGAGGCAGCCGCCGCACGCTTCTCCCACGCCAACGTAAGGGGAATCGCTAAGAATAGAACCCTCCAATGAGTAGCATCAATCGCTACGCCATTGACGATGATGCACAAGAATGCAGTCCTGATCGCCAGCGGGCTCCCAGCTCTCCAACAGAGGGCGAGCGCAACGAGAAACATGACCAGAGCGACCACCCCCTGCTCGACAAGCAATCTCAAATAGGTCGAGTGGACTGACATCCCACCGTTCGATTCGCTGAATCCTGGGCCAAGCGGCGCCCCGGTTCGCCATGCAAGTTCGATCAATTCTAGCCAATTTGAACTACGATCCTGATCATAGAAGTTGATGAGGCCGAGCCTGCCAACCGAAGCAAAGCTCCAGTCAACAAAGGAAAGAATTCTCTGCCAGAAGAGCGTGGCCGCGGCGACAATCAGCACGCCGAATGTGGCCCGTTTAATATTCCTGAACGCTACCGCATAGAGCAGTCCTACCGCGGCCGCAAGGTAGGTTGCACGGCTTAGCGAGATCATGAAGACGATGAACGGGAAGATCGCTACCAGCCGCCAGCGGTCACGGACTACGAATAATGCAATCGCGAAGAAGAGTGCGGTCGGTGCCGTGACATTGGGGTCCTTGAAGAAGCCCGTGAATCGGATTCCGTAGCGATATGTCAGTTCATGAGGAAGGGCGACAAGCGCCATGAGCGTTGCCATGGCCCCGAAGCCGCCACCAACAAGGAGCGCCTTCACGCAGGCATCTCTATCGAATCGCTGGAAGATCGAGAGAAGCGCGACCGATGTCAGGGTGAGATATACGCTTACGGCAGACCATGACACCGTTGCGAAGACCAGGAGCTCAAACACTACCGCGAAAACATTGCTCCCAAGTAGTAGGACGTGGACGGGGTGGAACAATGATCGCTGCGTTGCGAAGAGCAGAATTAGCGGAAATAGAAGCTCCGGCGCACCAGGCTCCGGCTTGAGGAAGAACTGAGACATGCCGAACGCGAACAGCAGAACAAGAATTCCTCGTGGCGTTTCCGGGCTGGAGGCTATTGAGACCAAGCGGCCTGAGTTGTCGAGTACTACTGATCTTGCCATGCGTTGAATCACCACTTTGCCATGGCGTGCTCGCCTAGTTGGAGGCTTTGGACCAATTGTGCGATGCGCAGGAGGTAATCGCACTCACCGCGGCGGTTGCGGCCTATCGGGTTTGGATAGGTGCGGCAGCGGAGCACTGGAACCTCGTGGGTCGTATCGGAGCGAGGCCTCCTGGTAGCGACGCGCCTTGCAGACATCATCGTGCTTCGGGCTGTTTCGCCGAGCCAGCAACACGACTCAAGCGTTGCGTGCTCATCTGGTTCGAGGAAGCGCCAGTGATGAACCCGCCGAGACCACAGGGGTGCCGAGGCCACGTGTCTGGACGAGAACCCGCCGCGCGGTCCCCTCGCATCACGACTCCGCCGGGTCACAGTCCATCACTCCGAGATGGTTGCTCTATTGGCAGAAGTCGAGCTGGCACACCCACCGCCGTCCGCCCTTCCGGCACATCCGTAAGTACAACCGCGTTCGCACCAATTGAGGCTCGAGAATGGATCGCAATGCCGCCGAGCACGCGACAGCCGGCGCCCAGAAACACATAGTCGCCAATCTGCGGGGCAAGGACGCCCGAGTAGTTGTCGACGGGTAGGCCTCCACCGCCGAGCGTCACCCCCTGCTGGATGATGCAGTTCGTCCCAATCGATACGCTGGGACCGACCACAACGCCTGTTGGGTGATAGAGAACGAGGCCCTCGCCGATCCGAGCTTGCCAAGCGATATCCGATCCCGTGAGCAGGTGGTTGAGCTGTTTCAGCAGGGTTCCCAGCATCGGGTTGAGGCTACCGAATCGGTGCGCGAGCCTATGCAGGTTCACCGCCAGACCCCGGATCGTCAGGAGCTGCTGCAACAAATCTGAGGCCGTCGGTTCGCCATGCCCTCGCGCCGCCGCCGCATCCGCTCGGAAGAGGGAGATCAAGTTCAACAACCTCACCGATCCCAGCCAAGGACTTCGATGGCGCGGATTGCTGCGGCCGATGCTACCGCGCGCGCCGACTCGTCGCGCCCCGCTCGGTCGACCCGGCTATCGCGTACTCGTTTCCACACGAGAGGGCCCGCCACCTGATAGGTCAGCTGCTTGGCCATGGATGTGCACCAGTAACTTGTGGCGCATCGCCATCCACCCAGCCTAAGCGCGTAAGGAACCGTGGCGTTACGATCGTCGCGGCACGTCCTCACGTTCTTCCTCCTGTCGAATTGCCCGGCGACGCGGTACAGAAGCACAGGTTCGTCATCTAGCTTACTGAAGCGCGAGTGAGGGAAGGTGCGCAGCCACAACTCTTTGTCCTCCGCGCGACGGATATTCGGGTCGTATGGGTTATGTCGGAACCATTCTGTGCGGCCCGTGACAGTTGGATGCGTAAATCCGTTTGATCTGAGGAACCCGGCCTGATTCGCTGGCAGCGGGCCCTCCTTGTAGCGACCGAGCAGTGAGTCATCTTCATCGATGGCGAAGGCTGTTCCACCAACCACGTCGATACTCGGGTCCTCAACTAGCACCCGCAACTGGCGCTCCAGACGGTTTGGCATCATCACATCGTCGGCATCCATCCGAGCAAGGAACTGGGTATTCGCTAGCTCTGCGGCTTGGTTGAGCCTCGCAGCCAGACCACGATTCTCACCGTCTCGCACGACACACACGCGACGATCCGTGATGGCATCCGCAGCGCGCGCAAGCTCTGCTGGGGCACCGTCGTCGAGCAGGATCAGACGCCAGTCACGGACGGTCTGGGCAAACACCGATCGCACGGCCATACGGAAGTCAGCGATCCGGCCGCCGTTGAAAGGGATCGCTACTGTCACCTCTGGCACGGGGCCTCCGTTGTCGTACGATACAAGGCGTAGAGGCGGGCGGCATGTTCATCAGGCGAAGTCAGTTGACGAACGCGCTCAGATGCGGCCTTCGCGCGTTCATCATGGCCACCAAGTACCTCCAGAACGGCCTGTGCTACCTGATCTGGGTCACCGAGGCGTTCTTCGGCGAATTCGGAGAAGGCATCTATGCTTCGAAGTACCATCGGCACCTCCAGAGCGGCAGCGTCCAAAACGGTCAGGGGAAAGCCTTCTGCAACGGCGGTATGGACGTAGACCGAGGCGCCAGCCATGCGATCCCAGACGCTCTGCTGATCGAGCCACCCAGTGACCTCGACATCAGCGCGCACCAACTCATCAGCCAACCTGGAGTCGCCCGCACCAATCCAAGTGAACGATACCTCGGGAAGAACCCGGCGGACGCGCCTAGCAACCTCCGCAAAGAACAATGGATCCTTCTGTGGCGATAGCCTGCCCACAGCCAAGACCTCGGGAACGGGCCCTCTACCGACATCCGAGTGAGCTTGAGATGAGTTCGGACTTCGAACGACGTGTACCGCCCCGACCGCTCTTGCGAGCGCCTCCTCCTCGGCGGTGATTGCCACGACCGCGGCGCTTCGCTTGACGAGCAGTCTCTCCGCCACGCGGTAGATCTGGCGCGCCAGAGCCCTTCGCGAAGGATTCGCAAAGGCGAACGCATGCGGCTGGTAAACG
>CAYNLD010000026.1:0-22855 GCA_964397985.1 uncultured Propionibacteriaceae bacterium
TCAGGACAGTTGGCGACCCCAGCAAGATTCGAACTTGCGACACAAGGTTTAGGAAACCTCTGCTCTATCCCCTGAGCTATGGGGCCCAACCCCCGCGGGGGCGGCAACCAGCCTACCGCCTCGATTCGGTCCCCCGGACGGGTGACGTGGCTCTCGGCTAGGGACGAAACTAGCTGTGAAGCTGCTGGGGAATTGGCCATTCGAGTTTGTTTTGGGCCACCCGTCCGATAGAGTCAGCAACTGAGAGTGACGCACGCGATGTTGTCTCCTGGGGGTGGGTAGACGGCTTCAAGCCCTTCGATGTGCGTCACTCTCGCTATGTCCGCACTCGTCTTCCGGGTCTCGCAGCTCCGCCGGTGACCACTTCGGGAAGGTCCGGCCGTTAGCATCGAGCCATGAGCGAACCCGCCCTGGAGCAGTGCCTGGACAAGATGCATGCGGCCGGCGTCAACTCCGCAGCCATCGACAACTTCCGCCACTACTGGAAGCTCTGTGCCTCCGGCGCCACCGGCGTGATCCGCGAGGCCACGATCCGCCCCCTGCTTGACCCTCCGCAGCTCGATCAGGTCGAGGTGGGCGAGGCGGAAGCCCGCGCCGCCCTGCAGCGGACGGTGATGATCAAGCTCAACGGCGGGCTCGGCACGTCCATGGGACTCGAGGCGGCCAAGACCCTGCTACCGGTCCGGGACGGGCACACCTTCCTCGACCTGATCGTCAAGCAGGTCCGGTACGCCCGGCAGCGCTACGACGCCCGACTGCCGCTGGTCTTGATGGACAGCTTCCGCACCAGCGATGACACACTGGCTCATCTCGCGGCGTACGACGACCTGGCCGTGGCAGGGCTCCCGCTGGACTTCCTCCAGAACGCAGAACCGAAGATCCTCCTCGACGGCCTCGAGCCGGTCTCCTGGCCGGCTGACCCGAGCCTGGAGTGGTGCCCGCCGGGGCATGGCGACCTCTACCCTGCACTGTGGGGCACCGGCCTGCTGGACGCGCTGATCGATGCCGGCTTCCGCTACGCGTCGGTCGCCAACGGCGACAACCTCGGCGCCGCCCCCAACGCGACCCTCGCGGGCTGGTTCGCCGCGTCCGGCGCACCCTACGCTGCCGAGGTCTGCCCGCGCACGATCAACGACCGCAAGGGTGGCCACCTCGCGGTGCGCATCTCCGACGGGCAGCTGATCCTGCGCGACACCGCTCAGACCGCGCCGGAGGAGCTGGACTTCTTCACCGACGAGCACCGCCACCCGTACTTCCACGCGAACAACCTGTGGCTCGACCTGGTCCAGGTGCGGGACATCCTGCGCGAGCGCAACGGCGTCCTCGGTCTGCCCCTGATCCGCAACGAGAAGACCGTCGACCCGTCCGACCCGAACTCACCAAAGGTCGTCCAGCTGGAGAGCGCGATGGGCGCGGCGATCGAGGTGTTCCCCGGCGCGACCGCGGTCGCCGTCGGCCGGGACCGGTTCCTTCCGGTGAAGACAACGAACGAGCTGATGCTGCTGCGCTCCGACGTGTTCGACCTCGGCGAGGACGGCCGCCTGCACAGCCAGGTCGACCGGATCCCAGGGGTCGACCTGGGCGGCGCCTACAAACTGATCGACGACTTCGACCGGCTGGTCAGTGTGGTGCCATCGCTGCGCGAGGCCGAATCCCTCCGAGTCCGCGGCGAGTGGCTCTTCGACGAGCCGAGCGCGGTCGTCGGCATCGTCGACCTGCCGGACGCGGGCACGCCGCGGCACTACCGGTGAGCGGGCACTGGCACACCGCGCTCGCCTGCGCTCTCACCGGCGAGGCGTTGCCGCTGCCCGAGCCGGGAGGCCCGGATCCGGCGGTCCTCGTTGCCGACCTCGTCGCCGCAGGCTGGACCCGCGAGCGGATCGCGGACCACGCCCGCGCCGAGGCTGCCGCCGAACGGGCCTGGCCGCACCCGGTGCCGGCTGGCCTGCGCGAAGGGTGCGGCGCGGCCCAATTCGCCGCGGCGCTCACCAGCGTGAGGCAGGAACTCGACCTCGTCACGCTGGAGACGCGGCCGCCGTCCGCCCGCCGGCGGCTCACCGCCGACGAGCTTCGGCTGCTGCGTGAGGTGCCGCCCCACCACGTCGGCTGAGACCCACCTGTCGTGATCCGGCCGCTCGCGGCGTCCGGCCCGTCCCTGCCGTCACGCCACTGCGGTCGCGCGGCCGGATCACGACGTGGCTGTCACTTCTTCGCGAGCAGGTCGCGGATCTCGACCAGAAGGTCCTCGGAGCTGGGCTTTGCGGGTTCGTCGACCGCGGGCCTGCTGGTCATCCTCCGGATCGTCTCGTACGGCTTGACCACGCCGAAGTAGAGAACCGCCGCCATGATCACGAAGGAGACCACTGCGGTGATGAACACGCCGATGTTGACGCCGCCGATGGCCACCGTACTGAAGTCGGGATTGCCGCCGAGCTTTCCGATGATGTCCATGATGATCTTGGTGAACGCCGTGACGACGTTCCCGAACGATGCGCCGAGAATGAACGCGACCGCGAGATCGATCAGGTTCCCGCGCATCAGGAACTCCTTGAAACCCGCCATTTCGTCTCCTCCTGGGTGGTCGGGTCTGCCACCCTAAGGAGGGACGGGTCTCAGCGCAGGGCGAAGCCCACTGATGAGACGGACGCGGCCGCGGAGATCCGCGAGGCCTCCGCGGAGTTCACCTCCAGCAGCACGATCGGTGAATCGCTGCCGCCCAGCAGGCCGTCCGCTCCGGACGCAGGGATCGCGACCACACGGACGTCCGAGGCCACCACGCCGTACTCCGTGCTCCCCGCGGTGGCACCGAGCACATCGATGCGGCTGCCCACCCGGAGCAGTGACACCGCGGCGGACTCGGCGAACCGGACGGGAAGGGCGAGCTTGCCTGCCGTGATCTGACCCTCACCACCGAGCAGCACGGACGGGGTGAGCGCGGCCCGCGCCGGCAGGTCGACCACCGTGATGCGGCCGACCACGGCGTCGATCGCGGTGAAGGCGCCCTCAGGAACGAACTCCACGGGAGCTGTGGCGACGGCGAGGTCATCTGCGGTCACGGTGGTGCCGCCGGCGATCGTGCGGGTCGCAACCACGACAGGGACGCCCGGCCCGGTTCGTGACGTGAGGACGTTCAGCCCTGCCAGCACCGCAACCGCGACGAGCAGCGCAGCGAAGGTGCGACGGTGCCAGCGGAAGGCGCGACGAATCGAGGAGAGGTGCACACGGGGGAGTCTGGGCAGCGACGCCCGGGACTGGTCACTCGTCCACAGGCTCAGGCCGCGCTGGACGCCCCTGTGGATGACGCGGACGCGGCCCCGGACTTCGACTCCGGCTTCGACCCTTCCGACGCGGCGGTGGCCGGCTTGGCTGCGTTCGCCCGGCCCTTGCTGCGGTTGTCCGTGGCATAGAACCCGGAACCCTTGAAGACCACGCCGACGGCGTTGAACACCTTGCGCAGGCTGCCGTCACACTCGGGACAGTCGGTGAGCGGGTCGTCGGTGAACTTCTGGACGACCTCCACTTCCGTGTCACACGACGTGCAGCGGTACTGGTAGGTGGGCATGGTCACTTCCTGTGATTCCGTGGGCTGGCGAAATTGTAGCCAGCGCCTGGTGGAACCCTGAAATCGGTCCGGCTATTCCGCATCCACCCTGCGTCGCTCGGTGACCAGGACGTGGACGGGACGGTCCCATTCCTGCGTCGGCACGTCGTCCAGAACCTCGTCGTCGAACAGCAGCAGTCCCAGCCGGGCACCCGGCGAGGCCCAGGCCAGCGCGCGGTCGTACCAGCCGCCGCCGGCGCCGAGCCTGCGACCGTCCGGCGTGCCGGCCAGCCCGGGCAGCCAGATCCACTGTGCCTGTCCCAACGCCTGCGGGCCGAGCGCCGGCCCGTCCGGGGCAGGGATGCCGAGCGGGCCGGGGGAGAGCTGCTCCGGTCCGGCGTACCAGGCCCAGGTGGGCTCGCGTCGCAACACCGGCAGCAGCACCCGCACGTCGGCCAGGCGCAGGGCTTCGATCAGGTCCGCGGTGGCGGGCTCATCCGGACGTGCGACGTAGGCGGCGACCACCTCCGCTCCGGCACATGCGGCCAGCGCCCGCACGGTCCGGGCGTCGTCCCCGACCGGGTCCGCCGTCCGCGCGGACCGGGCGGCCCGCAAGCGGGTGCGCAACTCCGCCTTCGATCGGTTGGCTCGCGGCTGGCCTACCGGGCCCTCGAAGGTCACGGACTTATCGTAGGCGCATGCCTCTCTTCCCCCGTTCCAAGGAAGCATCCCCGCCCGAGCCGGCGGTCGAATCTCCGGTGGCTCCGACCTACCTCCCCGGCGCGCCCGTGACTACGGACGGGGGTCTGCGAGACCTCGCCGCCCACCGCGAGTTCCTGCTGGACCATGTGCACGCGCTGCACCCCTTCGGGATCGGGCTCCTTGATGCCGCCGGCCTCACCCTGTGCGAGTCGATCGTCGCCGACCTCGACCTGCCCACGTTCACCGCTGCCACCGTCGATGGCTGGGCGGTTCGTGCGGCCAACCTCGTCGGTGCGAGCCCGCGGCTGCCCGTCGTGCTCCCGGTCGTGGACGAGATCGACTCGGTCGGCTACCGCGGCGCGCCGCTGCCGAAGGGTGCCGCCGCCCGGATCGCCGCGGGCGCACCGGTCCCCGAAGGAGCGGATACCGTGGTGCCGATCGCCGATGGCCTCCGGGTCGGCGACGCGGTGCAGTTCGCCTCCGAGGTCCGGGTGCAGCAGAACCTGATCCTGGCCGGTTCGCGGATCACCGACGGCGACCTGCTGGTGCCCAACGGCACCGAGCTCACTCCGCGGGTGCTCGGCCTGATCGCCGAAGTGGGCCACGACAAGGTCCTCGCCCGCCCGCGGCCCCGGGTCGTCGTGCTCACCGCCGACACGGCGTTGGTGGAGCCGGGGCTGCCGCTGACCCGGCTCAGCGAGAGCTACGACTCCTGCACGACCATGCTCGCCGCGTCCGCTCGTCGCGACGGCGCCCAGGTGTTCACCACCGGCGTCGTGCCTGCCGAGCCGAGGTCGCTGGCACAGACGCTGGCCGAGCAGCTGGTGCGCGCCGACCTCGTGCTGCTGATCACGGAGGTCACCGATGATCTGGTGGCGATGCTCGCAGGTCTTGGTGAGATCGACGTCGCCGAGGTCGATGCACTGCCGGGACGCCAGGTCTTCGCCGTGGTCGGGCCGGAGCGGGCGCCCGTCCTGGTGCTGCCCGCCGGTGCTCTGCCCGCCTATCTCTCCTACCAGCTGGTCGCGCGGAGGCTGGTGCGCCGCCTGGCCGGGCTGGAGGAGGCCGCGCTGCCTGAGGTGGCCGCCTCGCTCGTCCGTCCGCTGGACGCCGAGCCGTCGAGGACCCGGCTGGTGCTCGGCCACTACGCGCCCGGACGGGTCGTCCCGGTGCCCGGCAGTCGTCCGGGCGCGGCGGAGCTGGCGCAGGCCAACTCCCTGGTGGTCATCCCACCCGGCACCGATCCGGTCGCGGCGCACAGCGACGTGACCTGCTGGTTGCTGGACTAGCGGACGTCGATGGCGGGCTCATCCTGGCCGGTGCGGCTGAGCCACGGGCCGATCACGCTGCGTCCCCTGCGCCGCAGGGACGAAGAGGACTGGGCCCGGATCCGGCAGCGCTCCGGAGCCTGGTTCCGGCCGTGGGACTCCACGCGTCCGCCCGAATCGCCGGAGCCCGGCCTCACTTTCGCGCAACTCGTGTCCACCTTCACGGCTCGCGCCCGGCGTGGGTTGATGCTGCCCTGGGCGGTGGAGTACACGCCGCCGGGGGAGCGCAAGGGGATCTTCGCCGGGCAGGTCACCGTGTCCGGGATCACTCGCGGTTCGGCCTGCTGGGCGCAGATGGGCTACTGGATCGACCCGACCTGGGCGGGCCGGGGGATCATTCCCACCGCGGTCGCGATGGCCTGCGACTACTGCTTCGACGAGCTCAGGCTGCACCGGATCGAGATCGCGATTCGTCCCCAGAACGCCAACAGCCTCGCTGTGGTGCGCAAGCTCGGCTTCCGCTACGAGGGACGCAGGGAACGCTACATGCACGTGGACGGCGCCTGGCGCGACCACGATGTGTTCGTGCTCACCCCCGAGGAGGTGCCCGGCGGCGTCCTCGCCCGCTTCGAGGATCGCTCGCAGCACCGCGCCGAGCCGATCTGACCTGAGTTGGCCGAAAAGGGGACGGTTCCTTTCTCGGCCAACTCGCGGTCGACGAGCCGGAACTGGTCGAAAGGGTGGCCGAAAAGAGAACCGTCCCCTTTCAGTCCCCTTTCAGTCCACCGGCGTTCCGGGATCGCCCGGTTCCCGGGCGGAGGCTTCGACGAACTCGGACGGAGTGAGCGGGCGGGCGCGCCAGCCCAGGTGGGTGGCCAGACGCAGCAGCTGTGGCGGTTCGACGGCGGCCCGCTCGAGCGTCCCCACCCGGTCGAACACGGCCCGGGTGTCTCCGTCGGCCTGCACCAGGCCGCCGGCCATCACGACCACCCGGTCGAAGTGCTCGGCGCAGAAGTCCATGTCGTGGGTGATCGCGACCACCGTGCGTCCCTGTGCGGCGATCGAATCCACGACCCCGGCGACGATCTCCACCCCGCGGGCGTCCTGCCCCGTGGTCGGCTCGTCGAGCACCACCACCGGGGTCTGCATCGCGAGGACGCCGGCCAGGGCGACACGCTTGCGTTCACTGGGCGAGAGGTGGTGCGGGTGCAGGCCCGCCCGGTCCTGCAACTGCACTGCGGCAAGGGCGGACGCGGCGCGCGCCGCGGCCTCTCCCGGCGCGCAGCCCAGGTTGCGCGGCCCGAACTCGACGTCTGCGCCGACGGTGCTCGCGAACAGCTGCTCGTCGGCGTTCTGGAAGACGTACCCGACCTGCGCGGCGAGCTGGGCGATCGACCGGTCGCGGGTGGACGCGCCGCCGACCAGCACCGCCCCAGAGGTGGGCCGCAGGATGCCGTTGAGGTGCCGGACGAGGGTCGTCTTGCCCGCGCCGTTCCCGCCGACGATTGCCACCCGTTCGCCCCCGCTGACGGCGAGGCTGACGCCTCGTACCGCCTCCACGCCGCCCGGATAGCAGAAGTGGAGGTCGACGAACTCGATCGCGATGCTCACGACGCGTCCTCCGGGGACGACGGCCTGGTCCGGGCCGACCAGCCGAAGAAGGCCGCTGCCTGAACGAAGGAGACCGGCAGCGGTTCGTCCGGAGAAACCAGGCCCTGTTCCCTGGCCAGCCGGGCGGCACGGGTGTACCGGGTGGCGCTGACGCCCCACTGGTCGGCGCGAGCGTCGGCGAGGATCTCTCCGGGCGACCCGGAGGCGGCGATCCGGCGTCCGGCCAGCACGTGCAGCCGGTCGGCGTGCGCGTGCAGCAGCTCCGGCTTGTGCTCGAACACCACGATCGTCGTGCCCGTTCCGCGCAGGCGGGAGAGCACACCGAACACCATCCGGGTTCCGGCGGGGTCGAGTTGTGAGGTGGGCTCGTCCATGACCAGGACCGGCGTGCGCAGCACCAGCATGGACGCGATCGCCACCAACTGCTGCTGGCCGCCGGACAGCTCGTAGGGCGAGCGGTCGAGCAGGTCGGAGATCCGCAGCAACCCGGCCACCTCTGCGACCCGGTCGGCCATCTCGGTGCGCGGAGTGCCCAGGTTCTCCATCCCGAACGCCAGCTCCCCGCGCACGGTGTAGCGGGCACCCGAGATCTGGTTGAACGGGTTCTGGATCACCAGCCCGACCTGCGAGACGCATGCCGCGAGGCTGAGCCCGGAGAGGTCGCGTCCGCCGATCACGACCGACCCGCTCAGCTGCCCGCCGTCCACATGCGGGATGAACCCGGACAGGACCTTGGCCAGCGTCGTCTTGCCCGCCCCCGACGCACCGACCACCCCGGTGATCGTCCCCGGTTCGATTCGCAGGTCGACGTGCTCGAGCACGAACCGCTCGGCGTCGGGATAGGCGTAGGAGACGTCTGCCAGCTCGATCACAAGACCTCCCACACGAGCGGCACCACCACGGCCGCCACGGCGACCAGCGGCATCACCCAGCGGGCGATGCGCTGGCCCGTCGAGTCGGGGACGGCCTCCAGTGCGGTCCGCCGGGCGGTCGAGCCGAAGCCGCGAGCCTCCATCGCGGTGCCGCGCTCCTCGACGTCGGTGAACATGCCCAGCACCAGCGGGCCGAGCAGCGGCATCATGACGCCCACCCGACGCAACGGATTGCGGGGGATGGCCAGACCGCGGGCCTGCTGGGCGAGCAGGATCGCGTCCGCACGCGACCGGAACGCTGGGATCAGTTGCAGGGTCGAGGAGATGATGTAGCTGAACTTCGGCGACATGCCTCCCTCGGTGAGCGCGGACATCAGATCACCGGGGTGGGTGGTCAGGACCAGCAGCACCGAGGCGAGCACCAGGCAGACGATCCTCGCGCCGACGTTCAGCGCGAAGAGCAGCCCCTCGGACGTGACGCTGAGCACGCCCCACTGCCAGACCACGGTGCGCCCACCCGGGAACGTCAGACCCTGCACGAGGACCAGCACCACCACGATCGGCAGCAGGATCCTGCCGCCGACGGCGAGCAGTGGGCCGCCGCAGCGTGCGATGACGGCTGCGGGTACGAGAACCCCGACCACGACGATCGCCGAGACCCACCACTGCGGCAGCGCGAACACGACCACCAGGATCGAGAGCAGTGCGACCAGCTTGGTCACCGGGTTGAGCCGGTGGACCGGGGAGCCGGTGCCGAGGAACTGGGCCTGGGTCATCGGCTCACTCGGACGGGCGGGGCGGAGGCGCCAGCGGTGCCGTCGTGACGACGCGGTGCTCGCGCGCGAACGGGAACCGCTGCAGGAAGCGGCTGGGCAGGGCTGCGAGGAGGATCCCCACCACCGTGAAGGTGATCAGCTTGTCCAGCGGATCGGACAGCAATCCCTGCAGGGTGGTCGAGGCGAGCAGCGACTGGCCCATCGCCTGGAACGCACCGACGATCGCGCCGGTGCCGCCACCCGTGGCCCCACCGAAGACGAACGCGGAGATCGGCGCCGACACGACCGCGGCCGCCACGCCGGTGACCAGGCCCGCGACCGGTGGCAGGTAGACCCGACGGAACACACCGATCCTGGCCGCGGTGCCGGCCAGCACCGCGATCACGACCTGTACGACGGCGAACGGCAGCGGGATCGGGTTGAGGGTGAGCCCCCAGATCACATTGGCGAGGATGCCGGTGACCACGCCGGCAGCAGGTCCGGCGAGAACGGAGACCAGTACGGTCCCGATCGAGTCGAGGTACACCGGCAGGCCGAGCACGGCGACGAGCTGGCCGACGACGATGTTCACCGCGATCGCCACAGGAATCATCGCGATGGTCGTGGTGGGCAACTGGTGGATCGAACCGGCAGCGATCAGCACGGCGCCGATGACGTAGCCGGCCATGGCGATCAGCCCGGCGCGGGTGGTGCCAGAGTCGGCCATGCCCGCTGGCTGGGCCACCACGAGGTAGATGTAGGTCGCGACCACGATCACCGCGCCGGTGGCGACCAGCAGCCGGTTGCGGGAACGACGGGTATCCAGCGGTGCCTGATCCGACATGGTGCCTCCTCTGTTGACGGACGGTGGGTGGACGGCAGGTGGTTCAGCCGACGCGCCGGGCCAGCGCGCCGACCCGTTCGATGGTGCGGCGGAAGAACTCCTCGGGGTCGGTGTCGACGACGATGTCGGCGTTCGGCCGGCGTCCCCACATGCCGCGCCAGTCGGCGACGGTCTGGCCGCGGGTGAGCGTCCCGGCCAGTTCAACATCGATGGTTGCGGGCCGGGTGGTGGCCAGGGACGGATCGAGAGCGATCGCGGCGGCGAACGGATCGTGCACGTGCGCCACGTACCCGCCCTGGTCGTAGGCGTGGTGGAACTCCATGTAGAACCGCACCGCGTCGGACAGGTGGCGGACGACTGCCTTCGAGCCGCGGGAGCGGGTGCCCGGAGGGTCGTCCAGTGCGAGCGATTCGTCGGGCGAGCTGCCGGCGGCCCGGCCCAGTGCGGCGACGTGGGCGGGCGTCATCGCGATCCTCTCGGTCACGTCCAGCGCGCAGACCACTGGCCGGCGCTCGGGCGGCACCACGGAGAAGGCGTCGAAGACGATCTTGGCGGCCTCCGGGTCGACGGAGATGTTCCACTCGGTGGTGGGCCGCGTGTTGCCGGGGTGGTTGAACACCCCGCCCATGACGACCAGCCGGTGGAGCAACAGGGGCAGCTCGGGGTCGAGCTTGACCGCCAGGGCCAGGTTCGTCAGGGGGCCGGTGACCAGCCCGGTGATCTCCCCGGGACGCGAGCGAACCGCCTCGACCCAGACCTGTGTGGCGTGCCGGTTCGAGATGCGCCGCGTCGGCGCGGGAAGCTCGGCGTAGCCCAGGCCCTGCGGCCCGTGGGTCTCCTCGGTGGTGACCAGCGGCTGTAGCACAGGCACCTCCGCGCCGAGGGCGACCTCCACGTCCGCGTAGTCGCACAACTCGAGCCAGGCGAGGTTGTTGGTGGCCACTTGGCGGGCGTTCACGTTGCCCGCAGTGCAGGTGATGCCGAGGATCTCGGCCTCGGGGCTGGCCATCAGGTAGAGCAGCGCGAGGGAGTCGTCGATACCGGTGTCGACGTCGACCAGGAGGGGAACGGTGCGGTGGTTGTCCATGCTGCCTTCCGGGTGCCAGGTGGATCCGCGACGCGTGGGGTGGTGGCGACCGGCTCTGCCCTGCCACGGACGCGGACCACCCTATAGAAGCCCCGGGTGGGCGGCCAGAATTCGCGGCCCGCCGGGCCGGGAGGGCCTGAGGGTCGGTCTCGGGTTCGCGGGTCGCATCGTGGGTGAGCCGGCTCCTGATTCGTCGACACTCCGGGACGGGTGGGACGGATGGGCAGGCCCGGCCAATACGGTTCGAGTGTGGGTATGACGGGTGTGATCTTCGCGGCGATTGCCGCGTTCTGGCTCATGTACCTCGTGCCCTACTTCCTGCGCCACCGCGGTGACGACCTCGCCGAGGAGTCCGCGACCGAGATCCCGTTCACGCCGTCGGTGACGATCGTGCGCAGCGGCACGTCCCTGGCCGAGGCCGACCCGGGCACGTCCGTGACGGTGTCCACGCCGCTCACCCGTCGGGCCCAGCTGCGTGAACTACACCTGCGTGACCTGCAGGCTGCCCAGCGGCGGCGGCGTGTGCTGATCTTCCTGTTGCTGGTCCAGCTGATCGTGGCGGGTCTGGCGATCGCCCGGATCGGCGCTTGGTGGGGAGCCCTGATTCCGGCCGGCCTGATCGTGGCGTTCCTGGTGGTGGCGCGGTTCAGTGTCCGGGCGATGCGCGCCGACTTCGCGCGGAGGGCCGAGGCGGTCCGCGGCTGCACCGACGAGGAGACGGTCGCGATCTCCCTGACCGCTGACGACGTCGCCGACCACGAGCACTCGATCGAACTGAGCATCCCGGTGAACGCGGTCGCGTCACTGTGGGATCCGATCCCGATCACCCGGCCGACGTACGTGTCCAAGCCGCTCGCGCCACGCACCGTCCGCACCATCGACTTGTCCGCGCCGGTGCCGACTCCCGGTCGCATCCCGGTCACGGCCGACCCGATCGGGCCGCCGGCCGAGCCCGAGGAGCAGTCGGACGCCCAGGAGGATGTGGGCTGAACGGCGGCGCCGCGGTCTCTCATTGAGGGCAGCCCGGGGTCCGCGCCGTGCCCCCGCAGCGCCCGAATCGGGTTGAATGGGATTGTCGTTCCGAGGCTGGAGGTCGCCGATGACCGGAATCGCCGTCGTCGGGCACCTGTGCGTCGACATCCGCCCAGAGCTGCCCGGCCCGCCGGTGCTCGAACCCGGAGTGCTGGCGCAGGTGGGACCGGCGGTCGTCACCCTTGGTGGCACGGTGGCGAACACCGGACGCGTCGCCGCACTCCTGGGCGTCCCGGTGGAGGGGTGGGGCGCGATCGGTCGCGACGACTTCGGCGCCATCGTGCGCGGCCACCTCGCCCGCGTGACGGGGTTCACGTTCCACCCGGAGGTGGTGGACGCGAGCACGGCGTACACGATCGTCGTCGAGCCGCCGGGCACCGACCGCACCTTCTGGCACCACCCCGGCACCAATGCCCTGCTCGACCTCGCCCGGGTGGAGCTGGCCGGGGTCGACCTGCTGCACTTCGGCTACCCGTCCCTGATGCCGGGCGTGTGCGCGGACGGGGGCGAGGGCCTTGCCGACCTGTACTTGCGGGCGGTGGCTGCCGGGGTGGTGACGAGCCTCGATCTGGCCTGGGTGGACCCACTGACCAGCGCGGGGGCGGTGGACTGGCCCTCCTTCCTGCAGCGGGTGCTGCCGCTGGTCGACGTGGTCAGCCCCAGCTGGCCCGACCTGGCGTCGGCCCTCGACCTGCCACTGGAGTGGAACGCCGCGCTCGGCCGCGACCTGGTCGAGCAGATGCTGGACTGGGGCGCGGGCCTGGTGGTGCTCACCGCGGGCGAGCAGGGGGCGCTGCTGGGGGCAGCCGGCGCGGACCGGCTGGCGCGGTTGGCCCGCTATCGGCTGGACGTGGCGGCATGGGCGGGCGCGCGGACAGCGGCGTCGGCCCGTCCGGTGGCCCGGATCGGCACGACCACCGGGGCGGGCGACGCAGCGACCGCCGCCCTGCTGGTGGCCCTGCGCGAGGGACGTGATCCCGCCGCGACCCTGTCGTACTGCGCGGACGTCGCGTCCGCGGTCATCGAACAGGGCGGCACCGGCGGATTCACGGGCCTGACGTCACCCAGAGCATGAGTACGGCGAGGTCTTCGCGCAGGTAGTTGGCCGGCCAGAAGTACCAGGGGGTCCGGCTGCTGAGGTGGGTGGCGTCCAGTCCCGCCGCGTCGGCGATCCGTCCGGCCCGGTAGACGTGGAACTCGTCGGTGACGTAGGTGACGGTGTAGCCGGTGGGGAAGCGGGCGTCCAGCAGGACTTTCGAGAAGGCGAAGTTCTCCTCGGTGGAGGTCGCGCGGTCCTCGGCGAGAATGTCGCCGGCGGTGACGCCGTGCGCGAGCAGATACTGGCGCATGGCGGTGGCCTCGGGCAGGTTCTCCTGTGGGCCCTGGCCTCCGGAGACGACGATCAGGGCGCCGGGGTTGCGCTCGTGGTAGGCGAGGGCGGCGTCGAGCCGTCCGGTCAGGGTGCGGGACAGGTCGTCGCCGTGCACGGCGGCGCCGAGCACGATGAGGGCGTCCTCGTGGTAGTCCGCAGTGTCCCTGACGCCGACGGACGCGAGGAAGGCGGACAGGCCGACGAGGGCCGCGACGATCCCCAGGGCGACGGCGCTGATCCAGCGCCGGCCGGGTCGGGGGAACCATGCGCCCCAGGCCAGGCAGCCGAGCCCGACGAGTGCGGTCATCGCGGTGCCGACGGTGAGGTTGGCGGTGACTGCGAGCCAGACGGCGTTGGCAGTGAGCGCGGCACCGAGCGCCAGCAGGGCGGCGCGGGCGAAGGCGCGCCACCGGCTCGTCCGCGTCGTCTGCTGCACGAGGCAACGATAGGTGGGAGGTTGCGGCGCGGGCGGAACTCCCTCTTGGATGGGCGCATGGTGAGTGCCCCGCCCGACCGGATCGCGTTCGACCGCGGAGTGCTCACCCGGGTGCGCGAAGCTGACGTGGCGGACTTCATCGGGGCCGCCGCCGCGAACGCGGAACGCCTGCGCGAGTGGATCCCGTGGGGCGACGACCCGGCGTACCGCAGAGAACGGATCGGTGGAGCGCCGGTGGACTGGGAGCAGCACCGCGCGTACCTGTACGCCCTGCGCGAGAGCGACGACGGCGCGGTGATCGGCGGGTTCAGTCTGCATCGCAGGGTCGGGCCGGACGGGCTCGAGATCGGCTACTGGCTGGACGCGGCGCACACCGGGGTCGGGCTGGCGACGGAGGCCGTCGGTGTTCTCACCGCGGTGGCCCTGGCCCTGCCGGAGGTCGAACGGGTCGAGATCCACACCGACGAGGGCAACACGCGCAGTGCGGCCGTGCCGCGGCGCCTCGGCTACCGCCTCGCTCGCGTGGACGCCTTCGAGGTGCGCACCGGTTCCGAGACCGGGCGCGTGCAGATCTGGGTCACCCCCTGAGCCTCGGGCAACTGGCGTCTTCCCTGGGGAGCATTCCGGTGCACGAGCCGAAACTGCCGTGAGGGGTGACCAACCTCCCGCCGCGCGTGGGGCCGTGCGTCGGGAGGGGTCACCGAACCTCCTGCCGCGTGTGGAGGTCCTGCGTCGGGAAGGGTCACGAACCTGCCGACGAGCGTGCGGGGCGTGCGCCAGGGAGGGCGCTCCTCAGGGGCCTGGGGGGTCTCCGCAGGCTCGGTCAGCCGACCGGGAGTCTCGGCGCCGGCTCAGCGCTGGCAGGCTCGATCAGCCGGCCGGGAGTCTCGACAGGCTCCACGCGGGCAGGCTCGACCAGCCGGACGGCGTCAGGCGGCGGTGGGTGGCCCGGTGTTCTGGGCAGTGGCGATTGGTCCGGAGCGATCGGCCGGTTGGTGTCTGTGGTGTCGGATGGGTTTGCGTTCGGGATCCTGTCTGGCGGGTGGGGTGAACTCCGGGGCGCCGTCGGCGGCGATCCGGACCTGCCACTGGTCGCGGATCGCGTAGCGGGCCGGTTCGACCAGTGCGTGGTGGTGGTGACACAGCAGTGTCAGGTTGGACAGCGCCGTAGCGCCACCGGCCCACCAGGGCACGACGTGGTGCGCCTCGCACATGGTGGGCCGCGCGTCGCAGCCGGGGAAGGTGCAACCGGCGTCGCGCTGGATGAGTGCGGTGCGGATGGCTGGTGTGACCAGGCGGGCGGTGCGTCCCACGTCGAGCACCTCGGACGCCGTGCCCAGCACGGCCGGCACCAGGTTCGCGTCGCAGCAGACGCGGCGCAGTTCTCCGGCGGAGAGCTGCTCGCCGTCCGCGATGAGTCCGGCGCCTGCTGCCTGCTGGTGCAGCTGGTGGTAGTCCAGTTTCACGATCACGGTCGGGGTGCCCGCACCCGGTATCGGCTTCGTCTTCGCGGTGGCGCGGATCAGCGAGATCAGGGCATCAGCTCGGCGTTGCTCAGGACTGACCGGAGCAGCGAGCGGGTCGCGGGCCTCGATCGCTGTGCGGCGTTGTGCCTCCTGGTGGGCGTCCAGCAGGGCGAGCCAGGCTTCAGCCTCGACTCGGGGCAGGGAGCCGTCGAACCGGACTGACGCACCCTGGCGGAAGAACCGCAGGCTGCGTTGCCGGTCCGCCGCCTCGGCGTCACGCTGCAGCTTCTGCTCGAGCAGTTCGTCGGCGTTCGTGGGCGCGACCTGCGCCAGCACCTGCCCCGCGGAGCGGGAGAGTTGGTCGGCGTCCAGGCGCGAGGCCAGGCCGAGCAGCACCCGCTCCGCCTTTGAACGCTGCGTGGTGTCGAGCTGGCCGCTCAGGCCGTCCAGGACCCGGGTGATCGCCCGCGCCTGCCCGGTGCCCAACCGCCCGGACGCCGCCGCCTCACCCACTGCCCGGTGCTCACCCAGTGACCTCGCCTGGTGCAGCGCTCCGGCCGCCTCCCGCCTCGACAGGTTCTCGCCCATACCCAGCCACGACGACAACGGTGTGCCCGCCGCACGCTCCGACGACCCGGCCCGATCCGCCTCGGCCACCAACACACCGGCCAGGGCCTCGACCCGGCCCCTCACCCGTCGAGCGGCCCGCACCCACTCCAGCCTGGTCCGGTCATCCACACCCGCACGGTCGGTATCGACGCAGTCGAGAACGCGCTCGATCTCGGCCAGCGCCACACCAGCCGTGACCTTCCCGCTCGTTCCTGACATGACACTAGTCAAACACCCGCCACCGACACTGTATCGAACAGGTGAGCGAATCGATCACTCGTCGGCCTCGACCGGACTGGACGAGCCTCGGCGAGCCGATCTGCGCACAAGTGACCAGCGCCGGCGCCGCCCGATCGGCCTAGCCTGCTGGGAAGGGCCCGGCCGGGGGTGCCGGGCCATGGGAGGTGTCTCATGCTCGCCGACCACACCCCGATTCCCACGCTCGGCACCGCCGACCTGCCGCGCGCACGGGAGTTCTACGAGGGCACGCTGGGCTTCACGCCCGGCCCGGACGCACCCGAAGGGGTGCTCTACCAGGCCGGGAGCAGCAGCTTCCTGGTCTACCCGTCCGGCTTCGCCGGCACGAACAAGGCCACGGCGATGTCCTTCACCGTGTCCACCGACGAGTTCGATGAGGTCGTCGCCGACCTCCGTGGAAGAGGGGTGACGTTCCTCAGCTTCGACCTGCCGGTCGGCAGCTGGGTGGACGGCGTCGCCGACTTCGGGAACGGCATGAGGGGAGTGTGGTTCACCGACCCCGACGGCAACATCCTCAACGTCGACGCCATGGGCTGAGGTCAGCCACCCAGCTCGCCCAGGCGCCGCCGCAGGTAGCGGCGCTCGGGCTCGGTCGGCGCCAGTTCGACCGCTGCGCGGTAGAACGCCGCCGCGTCCGCGAACCGTCCGTCCCTCCTGCTCAGGTCCGCACGGGCCGCCGGGAGCAGGTGGTAGCCCTCGAGGGTCCCGGACGCAGCGAGGCGTTCCAGCGCCGCCAGGCCTGCCTGTGGTCCGTCCGCCAGACCCAGCGCGATCGCACGGTTCAGGGCCACGAACGGGGTGGACGGAAGTTCGTCGTAGCGGGCGAGGATCGCATGCCAGTCCGTCTCGTCCGGGGACGCGGCTCGCGTGTGCACCGCCTGGATCTCCGCCTGCACCCGGTACGGTCCCCGCGCGGACGCCGGCGCGGCCAGCAGGGTGAGGCCCTCGGCCGTCTCGGCCGCATCCCAACGGGTCCGGTCCTGCTCCTCCAGCGGCACCAGGTCTCCGGTCGCGTCCACCCTGGCCGCCGAGCGCGCGTGCTGCAGCAGCATCAGCGCCAGCAGGGCGTTCGCTTCCGGCTCGGGCAGCAACCGCACCAGCAGGCGGCAGAGCCGGATCGCCTCCGCGGCGAGATCGGGACGCTGCAGGTCGGCCCCCGACGTCGCCGCGTAGCCCTCGTTGTGGATCAGGTACAGCACCGCCAGCACCCCGTCCAGCCGTTCGGGCAGCGCGTCGGCGGGCGGCACCCGGTACGGGATCCCCGCGTGCGCGATCTTTGCCTTCGCCCGCACGATCCGCTGGCCCATCGTCGACTCGCTGACGAAGAACGCCCGCGCGACCTCCGCCGTGCTCAGGCCACCGACCGTACGCAGGGTGAGCGCCACCCGCGCCTCCAGTGGCAGCGCCGGGTGCGCGCAGGTGAAGACCAGTCTCAGCCGGTCGTCCCATTCGGGCTCTCCGACCGCCTCGGCCGGATCGACCGGCCCGCCCCGCGCGCGCTCCTGCACGGTCCACTCCTTGAGCTTGTCCTGCTCGACCCCACGCCGGCGCAGCCGGTCCAGGGCGAGGTTGCGGGCGACCGTCGTGAGCCAGGCGCCCTGGTTGCGAGGGACGCCGTCCCTCGGCCAGGTGGCGAGGGCCCGCTCGAACGCGCCGGCTGACGCCTCCTCGGCCAGGTCCCAGTCGCCGGTGAGCCGGATCAGGGTCGCGACGATCCGCGCCCACTCGGCGCTGAACGCCTCGCGAACGGCGGCGTCGACCCCTACCGCGGTCAGCTTGGCACCTTCGGCTCGGTCCGGACGCCCCGCTCCGGCGCCTCCCGCTCGGCTCGCGCCACGTGGTCGTCGGCCACGTCGAACGGCCACAGGGGACTCAGCACCATGAGTCCGCCGCGTGCCATCGGGTGTGTGGCCGCCACCCCGATCGCCTCGTCCAGCCCGCTCACCTCGAGCAGGTCGAGCCCGGCGATCCATTCCTTCGCCTCGGCGAACGGGCCGTCCGTGACCAGCACCTTCCCGCCTCGCGAGCGCACCAGCGTCGCGTCCGAGGGGGGTCGCAGGACCTCTCCGAACAGTCGCACGCCCCGGCCGTCCATCTCGTCCACCCACGCGTTCGGGTCGTCCGGACCGTCCTTCTCTCCGGTCGGGTCGACGCACACCAGCATCAGGTAGCGGACGCCCTTCGCAGCGCGTCCGGGCAGGTCGGCCGGCACCACTCGCTGCCCCGGCACCGCGTCCGGCCAGGTCAGGAACGGACGCACCTCCACCGCACCGAACCGCGCCGCCGGGTGTCGGGACGCGACGTCGATGGCCTCGTCAAGATCGCGGCAGTCGATGATGTCGAACCCGCCGATCCACTCCCTGGCTTCGGTGAACGGTCCCTCGGTGACGAGCACCTCGCCGTTGCGGACGCGGACGCTGGTCGCGTCCAGTCCCGGACGCAGCCGCTCGCCATACTCGGAGATCCCGCGAGTCTGGACGTCGGCCACCCACTCGGCGATGGTGTCCTCTGCGGGATCGTAGGGCTGCGCGTCGATCCCCTCGGCATACAGCAACAGGTATTCCATGATTGCTCCTCTCTACCGCTGCGACGAACGGGCCATGGCCGGATCGACACCCCCGCCCACGTTAGGCAGGCCGGCCTGTCGAGGGAAGCCGCGAGGACTTGAGGAAGGCTTTACATCTGCTTAGCGAGCCCGAATCAGGAACTTCCGTAGCGTGCCAGGCATGACTCCCCACTCAGTGCTGCCCCTGTCCCTGCGTACCGCCGCCCTGCTGGTGGCCGGACTCGCGCTGCCGTTGACCGCCTGTTCGACGACGCCGCCGACGCTCGCACCCGCCCCGGTCGCGGCGCCGATGTCCAGCCAGGCGACCACTGCGTCCGCCACCCCCACCCCGACGCCGAGCGCCACCTCGGCGTCCCCAACACCGGCCCCGAAGGCTTCCGTGAGCGGCTACACGATGGCGGAGGTCCGCAAGCACGCCAACGCCGCCTCCTGCTGGACGGTGATCAGCGGCAACGTCTACGACCTCAGCAAGTGGGTCAACCGCCATCCGGGCGGGCGCGCCCGGATCCTCAGCCTGTGCGGCAAGGACGGCACCGCGGCGTTCCGTGCCGAGCACGGCAAGGAGAGGCAGCCGAACCAGGTCCTGGCCGGCTACAAGCTGGGCCCGCTCGCGTGAGCGCCGCCACCCGGACGCCGGGCGCGCCGCCCGCGCCGGGTGGCAACACGCCGGGTTCCGCGTCGCTGCCGGACGTCCCCGGGGCGGCACCCAGGCGCTGGGCGGGCTTCGCAGCGCTCGCCGGCGGCCTGGTCATGATCGTCCTCGACGGCACGGTGGTCTCCGTGACCACGCCCGCGATGGTCGACGACCTCGGGCTCACCCTTTCCGACGCCCAGTGGGTGGCCAGCGGATATGCGGTCGCCTTCGCTGCGCTGCTGCTCACCACGGGTCGCCTCGGCGACCGGCACGGGCGCCGGCTGCTGTTCGTGCTCGGCGTCTCGACCTTCGCCGCGGCCAGTTTCCTGGTGGCCATGGCTCAGGACTCGGCCGCGCTGGTCGCCGCCCGGATCGTCCAGGGCGTCGGCGGTGCGCTGGTCCTGCCCTCGACCCTGTCCACGGTGAACGCCACGTTCCGCGGCCGCGACCGGGCCGTCGCCTTCGGCCTGTGGGGGGCGGTGATGGCCGGGGCTGCCGCGATCGGCCCGCTGCTCGGCGGCTGGCTGGCGACCTCCTTCGACTGGCGCTGGGTCTTCCTGATCAACCTCCCGCTGGCCGCGGTGGTGCTTGCCCTTGCGGTCCGGTTCGTCCCGGAGACCCGCGGCGAGGGAGGTGCCGGCTTCGACGTGGGCGGCCTCGTGCTCAGCGTGGTCGGCCTGGGGTCGCTGGTGTTCGGGCTGATCGAGGCGCCGGTGCTGGGCTGGTTCCGTCCTCGCCAGGACGTCGAGTTCCTCGGCACCACCTGGTCGGGGACCGGACCCATCTCGATCGCCTTCGTCGCCCTCGCGGTTGGCGCGCTGGCCACGGCCGGGTTGTTCGCCGTGGAGCTTCGCCGCGGTCGGAGGGGCCGCGCGGTGGTCCTTGACCTCTCGTTGTTCTCCGTGCCCACGTTCGCCTGGGGGAACCTGACCGCGGCGATGGTGGCGGTGGGGGAGTTCGCGCTGCTGTTCGTGCTTCCGCTGTACCTCGTCTACGCCGGGCGGTTGTCGCTGCTGCAGACCGGGTGGGTGCTCGCGGCGATGGCCGGCGGTGCTTTCGTGGCCGGCGCCAGGGCACGATCACTGGCGCACCGGTTCGGTCCGCCGCGGGTGGTCACGCTGGGCCTGGCCCTGGAACTGGCTGCCACGCTCGTGGCGGCGTGGGCGATGCCCGCGGGTTCGCCCGTGTGGCTGCTCGCGGCGCTGCTGGCCGTCTACGGACTGGGGCTGGGGCTCGCGTCGGCCCAGCTGACCTCGACGGTGCTGCGGGACGTGCCGGTGGAGCGCTCGGGGACGGCCGCCGCCACCCAGAGCACCGTCCGCCAGCTCGGCTCGGCCTTCGGCGCCGCGCTGGCCGGGACAATTCTCGCCATCGGTTTCGCGATCACCGTGCCGCAGCGCCTCGCACTCGTGGACGGGGTGAGCCCCGACGATGCCCTCACCATGATCGACTACATGACCGGCACCGCGGGCGCGGTGATCTCGTGGATCCTCGCGAAGGGCACCGACGGCTACTTCGGCGATCTCGGCCCGCGGGTCGCCGACCAGCTGTCGATCGCGTTCGCACAGTCGGCGAGCGTCGTGCTCTGGGCCGCCGCGGGGTTCCTCTTCCTCGGCCTGGCCGGGGCTCTGCGCGTCGAGCGGGCGAGCCGTCAGGTGCGGGCCGCAGCTGACGTGGATGGAGCGGTGGCCGGTATCCCGTGACGGGGTCCGTCCGGCCCGGTCTTCCGGGACAGGCAGCGGCGTCCGGGAAGGGGCGTCCGGGAACCGGTGGTCAGCCCAGCGTGGTGCGACCGTCCTCGTGGACGACCCAGAACGGGTTGTGCGCTACCTCCCACGGGTGCCCGTCCGGATCGGTGAAATAGCCGGAGTAGCCGCCCCAGTCGGTAGTCGCGGCGGGCCGGGTCAGGGTGGCGCCCGCCGCGACGGCGTGGGCCAGCACGGCATCGACCTCTGCCGGAGAAGCGACGTTGTGCGACAGCGTGACGCCGCCGAAGCCGGATGGTGTGTCCGGCAGCCCCGCGTCCGCGGCCAGCGCCGCGCGGTCGAACAGTGCCAGGACGATGCCGGGCAGTTGGTAGAAGGCGATCCCGGTTTCGTCGGTGCCTCTGGAAAACCCCAGACCGTCCTCGTAGAAGGCGCGGGCGCGGCGCAGGTCGGCGACGCCGAGCGTGATCAGGCTGACTCGTTGCTCCATGAGGGCACGGTAACTCCCGGGTCTGACGCCCGTGCGCTCAGCCACCCCGGTGCAGGTAGCCGATCAGTTCGGAGCGCTTGTGGATGTCGAGCTTCCCGTAGATGTGCTGGATGTGCGTGTTGACCGTGTAGGGCGAGATCACCAGCCGCTGCGCGACCGCCGAGGCGGTGTAGCCGCGCCCGATCAGCCCCATGATCTCCCGCTCACGTTCGGAGAGCCCGAACTCCTCCGCCACCGAGTCGACGATCGCTGCGAGTTCGGACTCGGCCTGCGGGCTGCGGGTCAGCGCCTCGATCGCGTACTCCTGGCGCACCATGGTGATCAGCAGGCCCGCCACGACGGCGATCAGCACGACGAACGTCGGCCGCACCAGCAGTTCACGCAGGCCCGGAACCCTCACGAAGACCAGGGCGGTGCCGTTTCCCGCGCAGATCCCCAGCCGGATCGCGCTGCCCGACAGGGCGAACGCCGTGGCGGGCGGTGCATACCCGCGCTGGGTGAGGACGCCCATGTACATCGTGATCAGGATCTCGAACATCGACGAGATCGCCACTGCCAGGAGGAACGCCGCGACGTCCAGACGATCATCGGCGAGGAAGAGGACGCACGCCATGATGAGCAGCAGCAGGAGCCACGGGTAGACCCGGAAGGTCGGCCGGGGATTCCGGATCACCTGCTGCAGCACAGCGAACAGCAGGATCAGCGCGGCACCGATCAAGATTCCGTAGGTGAAGCTGTTCTGCAGCACCAGCCCGAGCGTGTCCCAGGGCACCAGCGGACGGTCCGCGATCGCCACCGTGTAGTAGCAGACGTAGGCGGCGGCGAACGAGATCAGGGTGACCGTGACCATGGTGTGGTTTCCCTCGATGGCCGCCTTCATCGGCAGCAGCCGCGGCGGGCCCTGGGTGAACTCGCGCACGTGGACGCACAGCAGCAGCCCCGACAACAGCGGCAGCACGGCGACGAACGCGGGTGCGAACCAGGCGGGCGCGACGAAGGTGATCCCGACCAGTGCGATCAGGACGCCGCCGTAGGTCGGGGCGACCCGACTCAGGGTGAACCGGGCCTTCTGGCAGGCGAGCCGCTCGCCCCAGAGCACCCAGAGGACTCCTGCGCACCCACCCACGGCGAATGCCGAAGCGTAGGCGAGCCACGGCGAGGGGGACAGCATGCCCACCGAGCACAGCGCGACCGTGCTCAGTGAGCCGAGTCCGCAGATGGGCCACACGAGTGCCGGCCTGGTGTTCAGGTGGCGCCCGCGGCCCAGCCATCGCGCCAGGGCCAGCGGAACCAGTCCGGCCGCGGCGAGCGCGATCAGCCAGGCGAAGGTGATCCGGTCGTCGAGCAGGAACATCGTCGGGAAGGTGCTGGGAACGAACCACAGGCAGTAGTGCCAGGCGAGCACCAGGGTGAGCCCCAGGTACTTCAGGTGGGAGCCGAGCACGATCCGGGACAGGACACCCCGCGCCTGCGGCCGTGGAGCTGCGCTCATTCGTGCTCTCCCCCTGAGGGATGGTCTCTGGTCGTTCATGTCCGCCGGGGGATGCGGGCACCGGCACTCCGGTGTGCCACCGACCAACTACCCGCCAGTGTTTCACCAACCATG
>CAYNLD010000027.1:0-20400 GCA_964397985.1 uncultured Propionibacteriaceae bacterium
GGATGTCCCCCTTTCGGGTGACCGTTCGGGGAGAGATTCGGGCAGGCAGCAAGGGATGGCGGTGCGAGCGGGATGGGAGGTCGGGAGCGGCCCCGGCGTTACAGGACGATGATCGCGCTGATCATGTTGTGGTCGGACGGGATCACGCCGTTGATCTGCAGCGTCGTGGGATTGAAGTCGATCACGACCTTCCACTGCTTCACCCGCAGCGAGTTGGTCGCGAAGATCCAGTCAATGCCGTTGCCGATCTTGTCCCGCCGGGTCTCGTAGGCGTACTGCGTCACGTCGCGCCGGAAGTCGTTGAACGAGTTGATCCAGCCGTTCACGACGCTCTCCGCCCGGATCCCCTTCGGCGGGTTCACCGTGTACTCCTGGTTCATCACGTCCCCGAAGCCGGCCGCCTTCATCGCCGGCAGGAGTTGTGCGGTGTAACTGGTGAACTTCGAGGCGTTGAAGTCGCCGACCGAGACCACCGGCAGGTTGCCGGTGTTGAGCTGCGGGATCTTCTTCACCAACTCCCACCACTCGGCCTCCTTGGACGCCACCGTGTACGGGTCGAGGTGCGTGTCGGCGAAGAAGAACTCCTTGCCGTTGGAGAGCTGCCGGAACGTCGCCCAGACCAGGTACCGGGGCGTCTTGCCCGCCGTCTGCGCGTTGTAGACGTAGGCGCCGTGGGTCAGGAGCTTGACCGTGCTCGTGTTGTAGATGATCCGGGTGGCCGCGGAGGTCGTCTTGTCGAGGTCGGTGACCTGGTAGGTGCCGCCGGCGTCGTTCAGCGCGTCCCTCAACTGGGTGTACTGGGGGTAGGTGGTGCCCTGGTATGCCTCCTGCAGCCCCACCACGTCCGACTGCTCACCGAGGATCTGCGCGACCACCCTTGGCATGCGCTTGGCCCACACCTCCTGGTCACCGGACGCCTTGGAATCGTTGTTCATCCCCGAGAGGTTGAACGTCCCGACATGCAGGTCGCTGGTCGGTCCCAGCGGCGTCACCGCCGCGGAAGTGACCGCCGCCGTGGCGTAGCCGGATCGCGTGGCCGTGACCGTCACCGTCACGCGGGCGCCGAGGTCGGCGTCCGTCACCGTGTAGGTCGAGCCGGTGGCGCCGGAGATGGCCGAACCGCTCCGCTTCCACTGGTAGGCCAGCTTGTCCGCGACCGGCACCCACGGGCCCGGGTCGGCGGTGAGGGTGGAGCCGAGACTCGCCGTGCCGGTGATCGAGGGCGCCGGCTTCGAGGAGAAGCTGTGCTGGACGACCTTCGACGTCCGGGCAGAGGTGACCGAACGGGTGTAGTAGCCGGTGGCGCTCGCCCAGATCTTCACCTTCAGCTGGTAGCCCTTGACCGCCGCCGGCACGGTGTAGGTGGAATCGGTCGCACCGTAGAGCTTGTAGGTCTTGCCCGACGAGGACACCTTGTACCACTGGTAGCTGACCCATTCCGGGCTCGGCTTCCAGGTACCGACCGTCGCGGTGAGCACCTGGTCTACGACCGGGGTCGTGTCGTCGATGGTCAGCGGGGGCTTCGTGAAGTAGCCGCGCGCGACCTTGTAGGTGGAGTAGGACGTCCGGGTCAGGGAGGTCAGGCCCTCGGCCTGGCCGGTGACGGAGACCTTGAGGCGGTGCCCGAGATCGGTGGGGAGCACGGTGTAGGTGGAGGCGTCCGCACCCTCGATCGCTACCGAGTCGAGGTACCACTGGTAGGAGAATGTCGCGCTCGATGGCGTCCAGGTTCCCCGGACGACGCTCAGCGTCTGCCCCACCCGCGGCGTCTTGTCCGAGATCTTGGGCCGGCTCCCCGATACGGCGCTGGCCGCAACAGCCTGCGGTGCACTCACGGCGCTCGCCGTGGTGGCACCGAGTACCATCGCGAGCGTCCAGGCGAGCGCGAGTCCGAGCGAGCGGCCGCGGGAGCGGCGGACGAGGGGCGAGCGCATGGCAGGTCCTTGAACGGGTGAAGGGGCACCGGATCCCTCGATCCTCGGGGGGGAATCGTACGGGGATGTTAACATTGCCCTGAGGGAATTCCCAGAGTCCTCTCAGGATTCACAGGGTGACTCTCAGGGCGCCGTCGAGATCCTCGCCGTTCGGGGCTCAGGGGAGAATGCTGCCGAGCCAGAACCCCAGCGCGGCGCCGGCGACACCGAGCACCAGCGTCCCTCCGGCGTGCACCAGGAGGGTCCAGCGGCGGTCCGCCCTGGCGAGCCGGGCCGCCTCGACGCAGGCCGTGCTGAAGGTCGTGTACCCACCCATGAAGCCGGTGCTCAGCGCAGCCTTCAGCCCGGGGTCACCGGCGTGGAAGGTCCACCAGCCGACGATGAGTCCGAGCAGGAACGACCCGGAGATGTTCACCAACACCGTGCCCAGGGGGATACCCCACTTGGCCACGCGGTGCCCGACCTCCGCGTCCACGACGAACCGGGCGACCGCACCGAGACCGCCGCACAGGGCGACCAGCACCGGGATCACCGGATCGCCCCCTGCGCCCGCCGGCGGCGCCGGAGCACCCGTCGCACCACGCGGGCCCCGAGAAAGGCGACGACCAGGCCCAGGATCACGCTGCCGAGCGCGTAGCCGACTGCGATCAGCCACGCGTCCGCTCGGATCAGCCCGAACGTCTCGAGCGCGAACGAGCTGTAGGTGGTGTAGCCGCCCAGGAAGCCCGTGCCCGCCCCCAGCCGGACGCCGCGGCGCCAGCCGCGGTCGGGCCCGGTCCCGGCGAGCACTTCCAGCAGGATGCCGAGGACCAGCGCGCCGCTCACGTTGAGCCAGAAGGTGGTCCATGGCCACTGTCCCGGAGCAGCGGGGAACGCGCCCTCGAGCGCGGCACGCGTGGCAGTGCCTGCAGCGCCGCCGAGGAAGATCACCCCCAGCCAGGCAGGCCGCACCGGGATCCGGAGCATCCGCAGGCCGGGGATACTGTGGCCCGGGGCTTCTCCTACCACTTGGTCGGCGCCTTCCAGTCGATCACCGCGAGCGGAACGATCAGGACCGGACGGTGCTGGTGCCGGGTCAGCCGGACCGCGACCGAGCCGGCAAGGAACTCCCGCAGTCGTTCGGTGGAGGAGGGGTGCTTCGCCCCGACGATGATCGCCGAAGCGTCCACAGCGCGAGCCAGGTGGGTGAGCGCCCGGTCGGCCCGCCCGGCCAGGTAGCGGAACTCCCAGGGCCCCGTGTGGTCGGCCAGCGCCCGGGCGAGGAAGCCCCGGATCTCCCGCTCCCGCTCCTCCCACTCGTCGTCGGCACGGTCAGGATCGATGTCGGAGTGCCGGACAGTGCCGTCGGCGTACTCGGCGTCCACGATCCGCTCCGGGTCGGAGTAGCCGAAGTAGATCGGGACGCCACCGAGCGCGTCCGACCACGCGGCCGCGGTGAGCGCGACGAGTTCGGGCTGGCCGGGGATCACGCCCACCACGAGCGGGTGCCCCGGTACGGGCACCATCCGCTGCGGACTGGGCTGCGGTACTCGACCGAACGCCATGGCGACCTCCTCTGGCGGGGCGGACGGGCGCCCGGGCGACGAGCAGGAACCATCAGCCGGCCGGCGGTTCGGGACGAGCCCGGGCGGGATCCATCGCCTGCGGCTCACCCTAACCCGGATCCGGTGCGATACGGCCCCGCGCCGGCCGGCGACACGCTCCTCTCTCCCCACGGCCATCCCCGATCGTGGCCCGGGACACCCCGGGCGGACCGCACCGGAATCGCGGGTCATGCGGTACCTTGCTGCCCAATCGCCGAAGGGGAGACATGACGGCAACGGACACTGCGCCGGCCGGCGCCGGTGATCTCGGCAGGCTCACACTGTGGGGTCTCGTCGTTGGTCTGGTCGCGGGCGCGGGCGCGTCCGCTTTCGTTGCGCTGCAACACCACCTCACCCACCTGGTCTGGCACACCCTCCCCGAGGCCGCCGGGCTGCCCGGAATCACCTGGTGGATGGCCGTCGGACTACCGCTCCTCGGCGCGGTGCTGACCTGGGGCGCGATCCAGCTGCCGGGCCACGGCGGGCACGGGCCGATGGACGGATTCGGGCTCGACATCGGCCCGAAGGAGCTCGGCTCGGTCGTGCTGGCGGCGCTGGCCAGCCTCGTCTTCGGTGCCGTGCTGGGGCCGGAGGCCCCGCTGCTCGCGATCGGCACCGCGTCCGGACTGGCGCTGGTGCGCGCGCCGAACAGTCCCGCGCGCCAGGTGATGGCGCTGGTGGGCGCGATGGCGGCCGCGGGCGCGGTGCTGGGCAATCCGCTGGTGACCCTGATCCTGCTGCTGGAACTCGCGCTGGCCGCGGGTACCCAGGTCGCGCGTCCGGCCGTGCTCATCCCGGCGCTGGCCGGACTGGGCAGCGGCTACCTGCTGCAGACCGGGCTGGGGCCCTGGACCGGCCTCGGCTACGTGAAGCTGCAGATTCCGACCCTGTCGCCGTACCCGAACGTGCGGGTGATCGACCTCCTGATCGGTGTCGTGCTCGCGGCGGCGGTGGCCGTGGTCTCGGTGTTCGCCCAAAGGCTCGCTGGACAGGTACTCAAGGCCGGCAGGAAGGCACAGCTTCCCGTGCTGCTGGCGGCCGCCGCGGTGACCGGCCTTGCCGCTGTGCTGGTCAGCCTGATCACCGGTCAGTCTCCCGAGCTCGTCCTGTTCGCCGGCCAGACCTCGATGGCCGACTACCTCGCGTTGTCCTCGCTGGGCGTGGCGGCCCTGGTCGGCCTGGGCAAGTTCGTCGGCTACGTCGCCTGCCTCGGTGGCGGCTTCAAGGGCGGTTTGATGTTCCCCGCCATCGCCCTCGGCACGATCCTCGCATCGATCGGCGCGATGGTGGTGGGACCGGAAGGGCTCCCGGCTCTCGCTGCCACGGCGATCGCAGCGGCGGGGGCCGCTTCGATGCGGCTGCCGTTCACCGGTGTGCTGCTCGCGACCATGCTCACGCTGGCAGCGGGGCCGGCCGTCACGGTCCCTGCGATCCTCGGCGCGGTGGTAGGGCTGCTGACCCGGCTCGTCGTCGATGCCCGTGTGCCTGCGGGGGAGGCGGGCGCACCGACGGCATGATGTCTGCGTGAGTGCAGACGTGCCCGCCGTGACCGGCGGACGAGGCCGGGTCTCCACGTCCGACGTGGACCGCATGATGTCGAAGCTGCTGGTGACCGAGGGATCGGACCGCCGCAACAAGCTGTCCGCCTTCTGGGTGCTGATCGTGCTGTCAACGATCATCGCGAGCGCGGGCGTGATGGCCGACTCGACCGCCACCGTGATCGGGGCGATGATCGTCGCACCACTGATGACTCCGATCCTCGGCACGGCACTCGCTGTGGTCCTGGCCGACCGGAGGCTGATCCTGAAGAACCTCGGCATGGTGCTCGGTGGGGCGGCGTCCGTGATCGTGATCGCCTACCTGATCGGCCTGACCTCGCACGCCCTGCTGGTCGCCGACACCAACGCCCAGATCGCAGCCCGGGTGAGCCCGCGGCTGATCGACTTGCTGGCCGCGCTCGCCACCGGCGTCGTCGGCGCGTTCGCCATGGTGCGCTCGGACATCTCCGACACCCTCCCCGGGGTCGCGATTGCGATCTCCCTTGTCCCGCCGCTGGCCGTCGTCGGCCTGACCCTTGAGTCCGGCGCGCCCCAGCAGGCACTGGGCGCGCTGCTGCTGTTCGGCACCAACGTCACCGCGATCATCGCCACCGGCACGATCATCTTCCTCGCCTACCGGGTGCGTCCAGCGGCGATCGCACTGCGCGTGAAGGTGGGCCAGCTTCGCCGCGGAGCGCTGGTCACCGCCCTCGGCTCGGTGCTGGTGCTGGCCATCCCGCTCGGCATCGGCAGCACCGTGGTCGCCCAGCAGGAGGTCGTGCTCTCCCGGGCCGCCCCGGCCGCGAACGAGTGGGCGCAGTCGCAGGGCTGGCAGATCAGCGACATCAGCTTCCGGCAGGGCACCCTGCGGATCGTCGCGCTGGGCCCCCCGCCAACCATCCAGGAGACCGGGTTGCGGGAGCGGCTGGACGAGGCCGGCCTGGCCGGCGTCGATGCGCGGATCACCCTGGTGCTGGGCGGCAGCAAGGACCTCCCGGCGAGGCCCTGAGCGCGGCCGGGCTCAGTCGTCGCCGGGTTCGTCGTGCGGGGCCAGGCGCTGCGCGCGCGCCTTCAACCCGTCCTGGAAGAGCCCGACCAGCACTGCGACGAAGACCAGGTTGAAGCCGAGCTGGACCGCGACGACCAGGCGCCCCAGCTGGCCGGCGGCACTGATGTCGCCATAGCCGACCGTGGACATCGTGGTCAGGGAGAAGTACAGGGCGTCCAGCCGGGTCTTCAGCCCGACGAACTCGCCGGGGTGGTTCACCGCGAGGACGTAGTAGGCCAGGGCGAAGCCGACGAGGACCAGTTCGACAGCAAGGATCAGGTGTACCGGCTGCAGTCGCCGCTCGGCGCGGCGGACCTCGCTCGCCACGACGTAGGCGACTGCGACGACGCTGGCGACGGCGACGATCATGCCGATCGCCTGGCCGAACGGAGCTCCGCCACCACCGACCGGGACGATTGTGTAGAAGAGGAGGACCGCCGCCGGCATGAGCAGGCGGTTCAGCCACGGACGCGAGCGCATGGCTCAGTCTGGCACGGGCTCGGTGCGGACGCGGGAGCCTTCCGGCCGTACCCGGATGGCACTCGCGTCCGGGCCGGGTTCGACAGGCTCGGAGTCCCCCCACAGGTACCTCGGTGACCCGCCGGTGACCCGGAGCACAGCGCCGGGGACGATCCGCAGCCGTTGCAGCCGTCCGAGCCGCTCGCCGTCGCTGTCGTCGACCCGGGCTACCCGGTAGCGTCCGGGCGCGGCGTCGACGAGCCGGATCGCACCGGCCTGGGGTGTCCAGCGTCCGTCTGCTGCGGGAATCGGATCGCCGTGCGGATCGGTCTCGGGATACCCGAGCAGGTCGTCGATGCGGGCGAGGAAACGCTCGGACGCCGCGTGCTCGAGTCGCTCGGCGTCGTCGTGCACCTCCTCCCAGCCGTAGCCCAGCACCTGGGCGAGGAAGGTTTCGATCAGGCGGTGGCGGCGCACCATGCCGAGGGCCAGCCGCTGGCCGAGCTCGGTCAGGACGACCGGCCGGTACGGCTCGTAGCTGATCAGATCCTGCGCCTCGAGCCGGCGCATAGTGCCGGAAACGTTGGCCTGGCTGGTGGCGAAGCGCTCGGCCAGCGCCTTCGTCGTGATCGGCGGCTCGCCCCACTCGACGGCGGACCAGATCACCTTCAGGTAGTCCTGGGCGATCGGGGTGAGGTCGTCGATCTCCATCAGCCCAGCCCCGTCACGCTGAGCACGACCAGCGCGAGGTTGAGCAGCACGATCAGCCCGACGACGACCCAGGCTGCGACCCGCAACGGGGTCGCGTTGGCGTGGCTCCCCATCAGGCTGCGATCGCTGCTCAGCCGCACCAGCGGGATCAGGGCGAACGGAATACCGAGGCTGAGCAGCACCTGGCTGAGCACGAGGGCCCAGGTGGGGTTCACGCCGAGCGCGAGGATGATCAACGCGGGGACGAGGGTGACCGCGCGACGCACGAGCATCGGGACCCGGACCCGGAGCAGGCCCGACATCACGGTCGCGCCGGCGTAGCACCCGACCGAGGTGGACGCCAGGCCTGAGGCCAGCAGCCCGATGCCGAACAGGACGCCGACGGTCGGGCCGAGGTCGCTGCTGATCGCGTCGTTGGCGCCCTGGATGGAGTCCGTGCCGCCGACGCCCTGCAGGTTCCCCGCGGCGAGGAGCAGCATGGCGATGTTCACCGCTCCCGCCACCACCATGGACGCGATCACGTCCCAGCGGGTCGCGCGCAACAGGCGGGGGAGATCGTCGCGCCGATGCCCGTGCCGGTCCCTGGCCAGCGCGGAATGGACGTAGATCGCGTGCGGCATCACCGTGGCGCCCAGCATGCTGGCAGCCAGCAACACCGACTGTCCCCCGTCGAACCGGGGCACCAGGCCCGCCGCGGCGTCCGTCCAGGAGACGTCGGAGACGAACAGCCCGGCCATGAAGCCGATCGTGATCACGAGCAGGAGCCCCATCACCACGTATTCGAAGGGACGCTGCCCGCGCCGGGTCTGGATCGACAGCACGACCATCGAGACCGCGCCGACGATCACACCGCCGATCACCAGCGGCACACCGAACAGGATCTGCAGCGCGATGGCGCCGCCGAGGACTTCTGCCAGATCGGTGGCAGCGGCGACGAGTTCGGCCTGCAGCCAGTAGAGGATGCGCGAACCCCCACGCAGCCGCGCACCGAGGAGTTCGGGGAGGCTGGAGCCGGTGACCAGTCCGGTTTTTGCCGAGAGGTACTGCACGAGCACGGCCATGCCGTTGGCCATCACGAGCACCCAGACGAGCAGGTAGCCGTAGCGGGCGCCCGCGGTCAGGTTCGCCGCCACGTTGCCCGGGTCGACGTAGGCGATCGCAGCGACGAAGGCCGGCCCCCACAGCCAGGACCACCGGCGTCGACGCGGCAGGGCCGCCTCGACATCGGCGACAGGGGTCGCCAGGGCACCATCCTTCACGAAAGTTAATCTAGCTGAACTTTCTGTGGGGCCAGACGCGATCCCGGAGCGTGGCCTTGACAGTGACGTTACGTCACATGGTCGGCTGGGGTTGTGCGCGTCAAGGAGTTGGCCGACCTGGCCGAGACGACGGTCAGAACCGTCCGCTATTACCACCACGTGGGGCTGCTCCCCGTCCCGCCGGCCCGGGGCGGCGTGCGGGAGTACAGCCTCTACCATCTGGCCCGACTGCTGCGGATCCGGTGGCTGGCCGAGTCGGGGCTGCCGCTGGCGGCGATCAGCGACGTGGTCGCCGATCCCGGGGCGCCGGCGCCGCCCAACGCGGCGGACGAACTGCGAGAGGCCCTGGCCTCCGTGGACGCGCGGATCGCCCGGCTGCGCAGGCAGCGCGAACAACTCGCCGACCTGCTGGAGTCGGCCCGGCTCGGCCGGCGCCTGACCCCGCTACCGGAGCGGGTCGCGGCACTCTACGACCGGTTCGCCGCTCTGATGCCCAGCGAGCCGGCCCGTCACGCACTGGAGGCCGAGCGTTCGATGATGGTCTTCCTCGCGGTACATGGGCTGCTCCCGGCGAGCCTGGACGACCTCCTCGGCGAGCTCGAGACCGATGACGAGATCGACACTGTGGAGCTCTTCAGCGGTTTCGGCGCACTCGCCACCCTGTCCGGATCCGACGCAGAGGCCACCCTCGTTCGGCTGCTGGCCATCACCGCGTCGATGATCGACCGGCACGCCGGGGCGATCGCGCGAATGGCCGCCGACCTGCCGCAGGGACTCGCCGGAGCCGCCCTGTGGAGCCTGGTCCGGCGACTGACCCGGGTCGCCTATCCCGCCCCGTCCCAGCAGCGCTACCTCGACCTCGTGGCCGACCAGCTCCTCTCCGATCGCCGGATCTTCGCCGACCCCGTACTCGCACCAGTGGAAGGACTCCAGTGAGCCACCATCCCCTTCATGCCGTCGCGGACGATCGCTCCCCGGACGACCCGCTGATCCACCTGGACGCGGTCGCCAAGCAGTACGGCTCGGGCGACGCGAGGGTGGACGCCCTGCGCGGTGTCGATCTGAGCGTGCCGGCCGGCCAGTTCGTGGTGGTGCTCGGACCGTCCGGCTCGGGCAAGACCACGCTGATGAACCTGGTCGGCGGAGTGGAGTCCCCCACAGCGGGCACCATCACCGTGGCCGGCCATGACCTTGCGAGCGCCGACGACAAGGCCCTGACCGAGTACCGGCGCACCCAACTGGGCTTCGTGTTCCAGTTCTTCAACCTGATTCCCACGTTGACCGCGCTCGAGAACGTCGCCCTCGTCGCGGAGCTGGTCGGCGCACCCCGGACCCGCGCCCGTGACGTCCTGGCAGAGGTCGGGCTGCGTGACCGCGCGGACCACTTCCCCGCCGCGATGTCCGGCGGGGAGCAGCAACGGGTAGCGATCGCACGGGCGCTGGTGAAGGAACCCGCGGTGCTGCTCGCCGACGAGCCCACCGGTTCCCTCGACCTCGACACCGGGCGCCAGGTGCTGTCCGCGCTGCACCGCGCCTGCCACGAAGGCGGCCGAACCGTCCTGCTGGTCACCCACAACTCTGCGATCGCCGCGACCGCCGACCGGGTCCTGCACCTCGGCTCGGGACGGCTCGAGGACGACCAGCTGAATCCCCGGCCGGTTCCGCCGGAGGAGGTGGCCTGGTGAGCATCCTGGGTCGCACGCTGTGGCGTGATGCCCGGGCCCACGCCGGCCAGTTCATCGCGCTCACCGTGACGGTCGCCCTCGGGGTGGCGCTCTTCGGAGCCTCCTATGACGCCTTCGGGTCGCTCACTGCGTCCTACCGCGGCCTGTACGACCGGCTCGCGATGGCGGACCTGATCGCCACCGGCGGTCCGGCCGGCCAGATCGCGGACGAGGGGCGCCGCCTGGACGGGGTCGCCGCAGCCAGCGCCCGCACGGTCGGCGAGACCGCGATGAAGGTCGGCGACCACCGCCAGTACGCGCGGATCGTCGGCCTGCCCGCGGACGGCAATCCTGCCGTGGACAAGGTGATGGTCCTCAGCGGCAGCGGCCTCGACCCGACCCGTTCCGACCAGGCGCTCGTCGAACAGCACCTCGCCGGGGCCCTCGGCCTCGAGCCGGGCGCGACGGTGGACGTCGCGACACCGACCGGCTGGACCAGCCTGCACGTCGCCGGAATCGTCGCCTCTCCTGAGTACCTGTGGCCGGCGCGCAGCCGGCAGGAGCCGATCGTCCCGTTCGACCAGTGGGGCGTCCTGTTCGCCACACAGAAGGTGGTCGAAGAGCTTCCACCCGGCCAGGTCGAGCAGCAGGCCCTGTTCGTGCACACGGACGACGCCCCCGCCGACACCGACGCCCGCCTGCGGGAGCTCGCGCTCCGCCTCGGCGCGTCCTCGACCCAGACCCTGGCCGAGCAGCCGTCCGAGGCAACCCTGAACGAGGACATCACCGGGTTCGGAGAGATGTCGGTGGCCTTCCCTGTCCTGTTCCTGCTGGCTGCGGGGCTGGGGGTCTCGGTACTGCTGAGCCGACTGATCGCGCAGCAGCGCAGCCAGATCGGCGTCCTCCGCGCCACCGGTTTCGCCCAGTCGCGGATCCGGCGGCACTACCTCTCCTTCGGGCTCGCCGTCGGCATCGCGGGGTCGGTGCCGGGCGCCGTCGTCGGCGCCCTGGCCGCGGCCAGCATCACCAGGCTGTACACCGCAGCGATCTCCGTGCCGGTGACCGTGATCGAGGTCCGCCCGCTGACGGTGGCGATCGGAGTACTGATGGGCCCGATCGCCGGTGGGATCGCCGCGTACCTGCCCTCTGCCCGGGCGGCCCGGATCGAGCCGGCCGAGGCGATGCGGGGCAACGTCCCTGCCGGAGGCGGACGGCTCAGCTGGGTGGAGCGGCTGGTTCCGCCGCTGCGGCGACTCCCCGTCCGCTGGCTGGCAGCCCTGCGTGACCTGGGCCGCAACCCGCGCCGGTCGATCTCGACCGTCATCGGGGTCGCCCTTGCCGCGATGCTGGTACTGGTCTCGTGGGGGATGATCGACACGGTCCAGATCCTGCTCGGGCAGCAGTTCCTCACCGTGCAGCACCAGGACGCGACCGTGCAGCTGATGCAGCCTCGCCCGGTCGATCAACTGGGCCGGCTCGACGTCGAGGGGGTGAGCGCCATCGAACCCGAGGTCTCCACCTCTGTGACCCTCATCCACGCCGGGCACCGCTACGCGACCACCGTGACCGGCCTGAGGCCCGACACGACCATGCACACCTTCGCCAGCTCCGACGGAGCCGCCCTGACCCTGCCCGCCAGCGGCGGCATCCTGCTGGCCACGCCGCTGCGGCCCATCCTCGATGTGGCCGTCGGCGACACGATCGAGGCGGACGCCGGCAGCGGGCACACCGCGCGGTTGAGGGTGGCGGGCTTCACAGAGGAACCGCTGGGAGCCTTCGGCTACGCGTCCCTTGCGACCGTGTCCGCGCTCACCGGTCAGAGCGGCTCCGCGATGACGGTGAGTACCGCCCTGGTGCGTTTCGAGCCGGGAGCGGATCGTGCAGCCGTGATCACGCGACTCACGGACGTGGAAGGCGTGGCGGTCGCCCTGGACGCCAGGGAGCTCTACGACCTCGCCCAGAAGTTCATGGGCCTGTTCTACGTCTTCGCCGGCGTGATGCTGGCCCTGGGCGCGGTGATGGCGTTCGCGCTGATCTTCGTCACGATGACGAGCAATGTCTCCGAGCGGGCGGTGGAGTTGGCGTCCCTGCGCACGCTCGGGATGTCACGGCAGAGGGTGTCCCGGCTGGTCACGGTCGAGAACCTGATCCTGATCATGGTCGGGCTGGTCCCGGGTCTGGCCCTGGGCTACGCCACTGCGGCGGCCTTCATGTCGACGTTCTCCTCCGACCTGTTCCAGTTCGACCTGCGGGTCAGGCCGACCACCTTCGTGATCACTGCCGCCGCGATCCTTGCCGTCGGGTTGGTCAGCCAGGTGCCGGCCCTGCGCGGCATCGGACGCATCGACCTGGGCGTTGCGACCAGGCAGCGCGCCAGCTGAGGGCGGGTCAGCCGGCCATCCAGCGCAGCTCGCGGGCGTAGGTCGCGCCGTTGGGGTGCGCACGGACGGCCTCAAGGAACGTCAACTGCTCCCCGGCGACCACGCGCCGGGCGGCCTGGGCCGGGGACCACTCCGCCGCAACCATGGCGGCGGCGATGTGGGGCTCGTCCACCCCGACGCCAGCGTGCAGCCAGGCGACCATCTCGTCCGGGCCGAAGCCGTGGCCGGCCCAGCCGGCGGCCAGTTCGTCCGCCCTGCGAACCCCCAGCCGCCGGAGCGCCTGTTCGATCTGCTCGATATCTGCCACGGCCCTGCTCCCCGCCTCGCGTCAACGTACGGGGTCCAGCTTCGACCTTCGCGAAGGCACGTCCGGGCATGTCGTCACCGCGTGTCCCATCCCGGGGCGGGCCGGACGGTCCCTACCTGCCCGGGGTGACCGGCGGGATCCGGCTGGGCATCGGGGGGACGCGGAGTGCCCGCGAACCGTCCCCGGGTCGCCGCCCTACTCTGATGGTGTGACCACTAGTCCTGCGGGCGACACCATCCGGTTCGAGATCACCGGTGGCCTGGCCCACATCACGCTGAACCGACCCGACTCGCTCAACGCCGTCGACGCCGAGATGGCCGCGCGCTGGCGGGAGGTGGCGCTCGCCGCGGTAGCGGACCCCCAGGTCGGAGCCGTCCTGCTGGACGCGGAAGGTACGGCATTCTGCGCGGGCGGCGACGTGGTGCACATGGCGCGTTCCGGCGAGGGCGGCGCGGCCTTGACCCGACTGGCGGAGGTCATCAACGAGGGCAGCCGGGCGCTGCTGGATTCGGCGAAGCCGGTGGTGGCGGCCGTCCAGGGAGTGGTGGCCGGCGGCGGCCTGGGACTGATGCTGACCGCCGACTACGTGGTCGCGAGCAGCGGGGCACGGTTCGTCTCGAAGTACGCCGCCATCGGGCTCACCCCCGACCTGGGTGCGTCCGTCCTGCTCCCCCGCGCGATCGGCGAGACCCGGGCGCTGCAGCTGCTGCTGTCCGACCTGACCCTCGACGCCGCCACCGCGCGCGAGTGGGGGCTCGTCGCAGAGGTCGTCGCGCCGGAAGCGCTGGCCGCGCGGGCCGAAGGGCTCGCACGGGCCTGGCTGGCGGGAGCCACCGACGCCTACGGCCAGGCCAAGCGCCTCGCCCGCGCCGCCGCATCCCGTCCGTTCGCCGCGAGCCTCACCGACGAGGCCACCACCATCGGCCGGGCGTTCGACTCCGCCGACGCACGGTCCCGAGTCGCCGCATTCGTCGCGGCCCGGAGGCACTGAGATGTCCACCCTGGCCGGCCGGACCCTGTTGGTCTCCGGCGGCAGCCGCGGGATCGGGCTCGCGATCGCGGTGCGCGCGGCCCGGGACGGCGCGAACGTTGCGCTGCTCGCCAAGACCGACACCCCGCACCCGAAACTCGAGGGCACCGTGCACACCGCCGCCGCAGAGATCGAGGCCGCGGGTGGGCATGCCCTGCCGATCGTGGGCGACGTCCGCTCCGACGCCGACATCGCGCGGGCCGTGGCGGCGGCGGCCGACGCGTTCGGCGGGATCGACATCGTGGTGAACAACGCGTCCGTGATCGACCTGTCCGGCACGCTCGACCTCACCGAGAAGCGTTACGACCTGATGCAGGACGTCAACGTGCGCGGAACCTTCATGCTGTCGCGGGCCGCGCTGCCCTGGCTGCGCGAGGCCCCGAACCCGCACATCCTCTCCCTCTCACCGCCGCTCAACCTCGCCCCGCGGTGGCTCGGCGCGTTCCCGGGCTACATGCTCGCCAAGTACGGGATGACCCTGGCCACCCTCGGCCTCGCCGCGGAGTTCGCCCGGGACGGGGTTGCGGCCAACACCTTGTGGCCACGCACGACGATCGCGACCGCCGCGGTCCGTTTCGCCCTCGGCGGCGAGCAGATGGTGCGCGCCAGCCGGACGCCGGAGCTGTACGCCGATGCCGCCCACCTCGTGCTCTGCCGTGCCAGCCAGGAGCGCACCGGGCAGTCCCTGATCGTCGAGGACGTGCTCCGCGCCGCCGGGCTCAGCGACTTCTCCGGCTACGCCGCCGTGCCCGGGACGCCGGACGCGGACCTGCAGCCCGACATCTTCCTCGACTGAGGGACGGACCGGGACGCGGACGATTCCGACAGCCCGGCGGCTGACCCACCGATCCTGACGTAGGCCTGCGGAGGTGGACGGTCCCGCGGGTGCCGTCATTGCTGACCGGGAACCCGACTCGCGGCCTGCCGTCGACCCTCCTGTGGCCGGCACCGCACCGAACGTGGCGGTGGAACCCCTCGTGGCAAAGGGGTCTTGACAGACTTATTTCGAACTATAAACTAAAGATCGAACGAAGGGGTTCCATGGCGAAGAAGGCATCGGTACGCGACGTGCGGCGCAGCAACCGCGCGCTGCTGTTGCGTCGGCTGCTGCTGGCTGGAGAGACCTCGCGCAGCGACCTCGGGGCCGACACCGGGCTGTCTCCCGCGACCGTCACCAGCGTGATCAGCGAGCTGATCGAAGAGGGCACCGTCACGGAGACCGGCTTCCTCAATTCCGCCGGCGGACGGCGTCGCGTCCTGCTGCACGTGGACCCGGGCAGCGCGTTCGTCCTCGGGGCGGACGTCAGCGAGACCCAGGTCACCACGGCCGTCTTCGGGCTTACGTTGAACCGGCTCGCGCAGCGCGCGACCCCGTTCCCCGGGCGCCGGATCGACCCCGCCCGCGTCGGCGAGATCCTCACCACCCATGTCGCGGAGCTGCTGGCGCAGACCGGCATCGACACGTCCCGCGTGATCGGGCTGGGGCTCGGCGTCCCGGGCGTGGTCGAGCATCCGGCCAGCCCCGAGGCCGTCGTTCACGCGGACGTGATCGGCTGGGACACGGCGACCTTCACCTGGCTGGAGCGGACCCTCGGGCTCCCGGTGCTCGTCGACAACGGGGCGAAGACGACCACCCAGGCAGAGGCCTGGTATGGCTCCGCCACCGGCGTCGAGCACGCCATCGTCGCCCTGATCGGCGATGGCGCCGGCGCCGGCATCATCACCAATGGACGTCTCTACCGCGGTGCCAGCAGCGGCGCGGGCGAGTGGGGCCATACCAAGATCAGCCTCGACGGCCCCGCCTGCCGCTGCGGCTCCGCCGGGTGCGTCGAGGCGATCGTCGGCGCTTCGGCCGTCCTGCGTGACTGGCGAGGACGAGACGAGTACTCCGGTCGCGAGCCGGAAGGCGTGGACGCGCTGCTGGCCGCCCACCGCGCCGGCGACCCCGCAGCACAGCGGGCGATCGCCTCTGCGATCGAGCACCTCGGGCTGGCCCTCGCCAACCTGGTGAACCTCTACAACCCGGAGAAGATCATCGTCGGCGGCTGGTTCGGCGACCTGATCGTCCGGGACCATCCGCAGGAGCTGAGCGCAGCAGTGCGCCGCTTCTCCCTCAAGCAGCCCGGCGAACAGGCCGTGGTGGAGCGATCACGACTGGGACTGGACGCCCTCGCCCTCGGCGCGGCGACCCTCCCCGTCGACCACTTCATCGAGTCCGGGTTGGTACCCGACCACCGCTCGATCTCAAGCCGATCCAGAGAGGAGTCGCACCTCGCGACCCGGGCCAGCTCTGCGCCCACCGCAACCGACGGCGCCTAACCGCCGTCCCGCACCACACCACATCACTCAACGAGGAGAACCATGATCCATCGTCCTCATGCCCGGCCTGTCATGACGGGCGCGGCAGCTGCGGGCCTTTCGCTCGTGCTGCTCGCGGGCTGCTCCACAAGTGGCACTGCTCCCAGTGCCTCTCCCGCCACCAGCGGCTCCGCGCCGTCCGGCCAGATCCGCGTCCTCGCCGTCGAGGGCCCGGAGACCGACTCCCTCGCCACCGAGTCCGCTGCCTTCACCACCAAGACCGGCATCACGGTCAAGGTGGACAAGGTCGCCCGCGACGTCTGGGGGCAGCGCAAGGTCGCGGAACTCGCCCAGGACGCCGGCACCTACGACGTCGTCTTCCTCGGCGGCGGCGACGACGCCGAATGGATGCTGACCCACGCCCACGCCCGCGACCTGACGCCCTACCTCGGCAAGGACGTCGTCGACAACGTGGTGAACCACGAGCTGTTCACCACGAAGTCCGGAGCGTTCGTCGGCGCACCGCAGTACTACAACTTCCCGGTCAGTCTCTACCGTGCCGACCTGTTCTCCGACCCCAAGGAGCAGGCGGCCTTCAAGGCGAAGTACGGGCGCGACCTCGCCGCACCCACCACTTTCGACGAACTCGTCGACATCGCGACCTTCCTCAACCGTCCCGACAAGGGGCTCTACGGCACCTGCATCGGCGGGGTGGACTGGTCGATCTTCCTCGACAACACCTACTTCACCTACGGGCAGGACTCCAACTACGGCGACCTGACCACCGGCGAGCTCACCCTGAACACCCCGCAGCAGGTCAAGTCGCTGGAGTACATCAAGACGCTGACCTCACTGAGCGCGCCCGGCTGGGAGTCGCTGAGCTTCTTCGACTGCGACAACCAGATGAAGGCCGGCTCGGTTGCCATCTACCAGAACTGGCTCTACGCCTGGCGGACGCTGGGCGCAGACATGGGTGACCGCCTCGCGATGGCTCCGCCGGCCGGGGTGAAGACGCACCTCGGTTCGATGCTCGCCACCATCCCGGAGAAGGCTCCCAATCCGGACGCGGCCGGTGCCTTCATCGCCTGGATGCTCAGCGACAGCTTCCAGCTCCCAGAAGCCCAGCAGACCGGGAACCTGCCGGTCCTGAAGTCCCAGCAGGACTCGGCCGACTTCGCTGCGGCGCTGCCGGAACTGCCGATGCTCAAGTCGGTCGCAAACCGGCTGACCTACAACCACACGACCTGGGCCGGAGAGCTCAGTTCAGGGGTCTCCGAGGCGATCGCCAAGGTGAACTCGGGCAAGCTGACCGCGACCGAGGCCGCCGCGTGGCTGCAGAACGAGAAGTTCGCCGGACGCAAGGCCATCGAGTGACTGTGCCCGCCAGCACCCTCGACGGGGAGGCGCACACCGCCTCCCCGTCCCGGGGCACGCCCGCTCGCCCGAGGGACGCGCACCGCGCATCCCGCCGCAACCGGATCGGACTCGCGTTCACACTGCCCGCGCTGGTCGTGGTGGGCGCGATCCTGGCCTATCCCCTGCTCTACCTTCTCTACCTGTCCTTCAGCACCTACCGGCCGCTGGCCTCATCCGAAGTGAGCTGGGCGGGGCTGGACAACTACGTCCGCCTGTTCACCGACTCCACCGTCGCGAATTCCCTTGCCGTGACCCTGCAGTTCACCGTCGCGTCCGTCCTGGTCGAGATCGTCATCGGGACCATCTGCGCGATCCTGCTCGCCAACGTCATGCTCGGGGCCCGCGGACGGGGCTCCCGGCTCGCGGCCAGGATCCTCGGTTCGGCCTACATCATCCCCTTCGCCGTGCCGGCGGTCGCCGGCGCCTATGCATGGCGGATGGTTCTCGATGCCCAGTTCGGCGCGGTCAACGCTGTGCTCGGTACCCATACGCCGTGGCTGGTCAGCTACCCGATGCTCTCGATCGTGGTCATCGACTCCTGGAAGATGATGCCGTTCGTCCTGTTCGTGATGCTCGCCGCCGTGATGTCGATCGAGCCCTCCCAGTACGAGGCCGCAGAGCTCGACGGAGCCGGGCCGGTCCGCCAGCTCCTCTCGATCACGATCCCCTCGGTGCTCCCCGTGATGGTCATCACGGCGGCCTTCCGCGCCGTCGACGCGTTCACCAAGGTCTTCGACACGGTCTTCGCCACCACCGGCGGCGGCCCGGGGGAGGCCACCAGGGTCTTCCCGCTGCTGATCTGGCGGACGGCCTTCACGCACCTCGACTTCGGCAGCGCCTCCGCGCAGGCAATCGCGGCGTTGATCATCTCGCTCGTCTTCGGTGGCGCGCTGCTGTTCACCCAGCGGAGGAATGCCTCATGACCATGTCCTACGCGGCGAGGAAGCGGCTCGGCGTGAGCGCATCGGCGCTCGTCCTCACGGTCATCGCCGTGGTGATGCTGCTGCCCATGCTGTGGATGGCCTTCACCTCGATCAAGCCCGACTCGGCCATCTTCAGCAAGACCCCCCTCCAGTGGCCGGCGGACCTCACCGTCGACCACTACGCGAACCTGTTCACGCAGTTCCACTTCGGGACCTCCTTCGTGAACTCGACGGTGATCGCCATCGTCACGGTCGCGGTCAGCGTCGTCGTCGGCGGACTCGCGTCCTACGGCTTCGCGCGCTACCCGTGGCGCGGCAGCGGAGTGGCGCTGGCGCTGCTGATGGTGGCGCGGATGGTCACGCCCGCCGCGCTGGTCGTCCCCCTCTACGTGATCATGCAGACCCTGGGGCTGCTGAACTCGGTGACCGGAGTGATCGTCGGCGTCACGGTGCTGAACCTTCCGTTCGTGATCTGGATCCTCAAGCCGTTCTTCGAGACCGTCCCCCGCGAGATCGAGGAAGCGGCGGAACTCGACGGGCTGTCGCCGCTCACGGTGTTCTTCCGCATCGTGCTGCCACTGGCGCGTCCCGGGATCATGACCGCAGTGCTGTACAGCTTCCTCGCCGGGTGGACGGACCTGCTGTTCCCGATGACCTTCATCACCGACGACGAGGTGATGCCGCTGACCTCGAGCCTGCTGCAGATGCAGACCGGCTACAAGATCTACTGGGGCGAACTCATGGCCGGCGGCATCGTCCTCACCCTTCCCGCCGTCATCCTCTGCTTCGCGCTGCAGCGCTACCTGCTGCGCGGGCTCCGCACCGGCTACTAGCCGCCATCCCGCACCAGGAGAACCAACCATGACCGCTCTCGACGCCGTCCGCTGGGGCAGCGCGACTGCCGCGTACCAGATCGAGGGGTCCGTCCACACGGACGGACGCCGTTCGAGCATCTGGGACACCTTCGCCCACCGACCCGGCGCAATCGTGCGCGGCGACACCGGCGAGGTCGCGGCCGACATCTACCGCAACCCCCAGGCGTTGCTCGACGCCGTCAGCTGGCTCGGACTGGAGACCTACCGGCTGTCCATCTCGTGGTGTCGAATCATCACCGGTCCGGACGGGGAGACGAACCCGGCCGGGGTCCAGTACTACCGGCGCCTCCTGCAGAGCCTGCTGGCCCGCGGCATCCGGCCCGTCGTGACCCTGTACCACTGGGACCTGCCGCAGTGGCTCCAGGACGCGGGCGGTTGGACGCAGCTGGCCACGGCGGAGGCCTTCGACCACTTCGCCGCGACAGCCGTCCGGGAGTTCGGGGATCTGGTCGAGGACTGGATCACCGTGAACGAGCCGTTCTGTGCGGCCTTCCACGGCCACCTCTCCGGCCTGCATGCGCCCGGGATCCGCGACGAGCCGACGGCCGTGCGGGCGGTCTACGTCCTGCTGCACGCGCACGGCCTTGCGCTTCGCACGCTTCGAGCCGCGGCACCGTCCGCGCGCGTGGGGCTCGCGATCAACCTCTCCGACCTGGAGCCGGCCAGCACGTCCGCAGCAGACGACGCGGCGACCCGGCGCGCCGACCTCGTCGAGAACAGGCTGTTCCTCGACGCAATCCTGAGCGGTCAGGTTCCGGCCGACGCGGCCGGCTATTTCGGCGCCGACGTGCTCTCGGCGGCCCTCGCCGGCATCGATCTGCGCGCTGCCGCCGCGCCGGTGGATTTCCTCGGCGTCAACTACTACGAACACAACGTCGTCCGCGCGTCGGAGCCGGGCAACGACCTCGTCGTGCGCGGTATCGAGAAGCTCCCGGTCGGCGAGCCCCGCAGCGGCAACGGGGTCGCCGTCCGGC
>CAYNLD010000028.1:0-19537 GCA_964397985.1 uncultured Propionibacteriaceae bacterium
AGGCCCTGGACCACTGCCGCGTGCTCGCGGTCAGGGTCCATTGACCACTCGAAGGAGTCTCAATGGCGAACTCAACGAGCACCGAGAAGAGCTACAACGACCTGAGTTCAGGTCGCCGCTGGTTCCTGCTCATCCTCGCAAGCATCGGCAGTTCGATCATCTACGCGCCGGCCTACCTCAAGGCGGTCTTCTACGACCCGCTGCAGAAGGCGCTCGGCGTGACCAACACCGAGCTCGGTGCCGTCTTCGGCGCGTACGCGATCACCGCCCTGATCTGCTACCTGCCCTCGGGGATCCTCGCCGACAAGATCCGGATGCGGACGCTGTCGTCGGTCGGTTTCATCTCCACCGCAGTGCTCACCTTCATCTACGCGATGCTGCCGAGCCTGGCCGTCCTCTATGTCGTGTTCATCCTGATGGGCATCACCACGATCCTGATCTGGTGGGGCGTGCGCTACAAGCTGGTCCGTCTGGTTTCACGGGAGGACGAGTACCCGAAGCGGATCGGCCTGTCCTACGGCTTCTACGGCATCGCCGGACTGCTGATCGGCCTGGTCTCGACCGCCATCGTCGCCGCTGTGGGCGAGAACCTCGGCCTCGGCGTCTCGATCTACCTCTACTTCCTGTCCGCAGTGATCCTGATCCTGGGCATCCTGTCGCTGATCTTCATCCCGAAGTTCGCCGGAGAGATCAAGACCGGCGTCGGCTTCAACCTCGACGAGTTCACCAAGGCCTTCCGTGACCCGGTCGTGTGGATCGCGGCCATCTCGCCGTTCTTCGTGGCGGCAGCCCTTGTGCGGACGTCGGTGCGGTTGCTGATCATGCTGACCTCCGGTCTCTCTCTGCGTCTCAGGATACCCCGGGGGGTACGTAGTACGCTCTTCTTACGGCGTACCCCAGGGGGTATACACGGAGACGGTGCCTCGATAGCCTTGAGTCAGGCAGTCGGGTTTGTGAGTTAGTCAGGGGCCCGATGGGCCAGCCGGGCTGTAACAGGGGCTCGGCGACAGTCGAACGGGCCTGGAAACCCGTGCGGCGAACGCCGTCGTCGCGGCGGCGGTGGTGGAGATTCCTTCCTCGGCCCCGTCGCCGCGACACAGCGCCAGATGCTCGCTGGCGTCCGAGGAGGACTTGAGTAGGGCCGGAGCCGATCCGAGAGGACGGCCATGCCCGGCAAGTCAGACCCCTTCGCAACCGGCTTCATGGGGTATGTCGCCCACGATGCTGCGGCTGTTGTTGCCCGACACCGAAGGGAAGCCGAGCAGGAGGCGCGGCTACGCGAGCTCTTGCCTCCGGACACACGAGCGCGAGCCGAGGCGGCCCTGAGGCCTCCCGAGCCCATGCCGCCGAAGCAACCGCAGCCCACCGTGAACCCACGAAGGATCAGGCGGGTACGGTTCGAGCGCTCCGAGAAGCCAGCCCCTCCCAAGGTCACCCGAGGAGCCAAGCAGTCGTTCGTGCAGCTCGATCCTGCGAAGCTGGCCGCGTTGCCTGTCGGCGACTACTTGGACGCACTCAACGCCATCGCTGACGTGATAGACGAGTCCTCCCGGCGGCGGGCGTGATCCGCCCTCACTTCGACGCCGGGCGAGTACGTGCCTTCGGTCTGGCCGATCTCACCCCGAACGCCACCGTCACCAGCGTGAGCAGGAGGATCGCCGCCTCCGTTGCCCTCCGTAATCCCCGGCTGTTCCACCGTCTCGAAGCCGCGATCCTCGCCCAGCCGAAGGGCTCGGTGCCCTGCATTGACCCGAACGATGAGGTCCGCCGTCTGTGGACCAGCGACGACCCCGAGGAGGCCAAGCGCGCCGCCAAGGCCTGTTCGCGATGCCCCGTGCGCGTGCTGTGCCGTGCAGTCGGCCGGACCGAACACGCCGGGGTGTGGGGCGGCATCTCGCGAGCGACCACCAGAACCTCAACCGATGAAGGAGAAGCAGCATGACCACAGCCACCAGATGCGTCCTCGCCGTGGGGTGCGCACGTCACCAGGCGCAGCCCGGTGAGCCCTGTTGGGGCCACCCGGCGAACACCAGCCCGGACCTCGTGAAGGGCCTCTGCGGAGGCCGGATCGCCAGCGTCGGATTCGGGGCCGGGCGATGAGCGAACTCCCTGAGGGCAACCTCGCGTGCATCGACTGCGGCCTCCCGGTCCCGCTGATCGAGGGCGGCGCGCCGATCTTGGTGAGCACGACGGCTGTGAAGGCGCCGGGGGTACATCGCGCGACCGAGGTCCGCTTCCTCCGCTGCCGTGAGTGCCAAGTCCTCACTGACACGGCGACCGAAGCAATCGCCGGGCTACCCAGCATCCGCACGCGGCTCGGGGAGCACAGCGCAATCCACCAGTTGGCGTCCGCCCTCCTCGCGCTGACCGTGCTCGGTCAGGACCTCCCCACGCGCGAGCAGCTCGCAGACCGGGCGACGGTGCGCTCCCTGATCCACCACCTCAACATGGGTGCGGCGCTCAGGTGGGTCGCCCAGTACGCCCCGCTGCTCATGCGCAGCCCGAAGGACTGCGCCGACGTGAGGTGGGACCACATCACGCACGAAGCCCTCGCCAGCGCGCGAGCGGCCTACGCCAACATGCTGGCGGAACGGGTGGCGAGGACGGCTCCTCCCGTGAAGCTCGCACCGCCAACGGCACCCGATGCCGACCTGGCCCGCGGCTGCCTGTATTGCGGGGTCGCGCAGATGGCGCTCGAGGCCTCGCAGGCCGTGCTCGCCGGAGGGCAGGAGACGGCGCGGGTCATGACGTGGCGTCCAATGAGCATCGCGACGCCGAGCTGCATCGGTGCACCGATCTCGCCCGAGCCGGTGAAGGGCTGGCTGTGCCCGTCCTGCGCTCGCGCAGTTGATGAAGTGGGCGTCGTGGGGCAGGGCTCGATGGAGAAGGCACTACGCCAGCACCTGAAGGAGGCGCGCTCCGACGAGCTGGCCGTGATCGCGGGCAGTGAGCTGGATGTGATTACGTCGTGGGCGGGACTCGTACTGCGACGGCGGCGCAAGAACCGGCCCATCCCGCCCGCGAACAAGCAGCCGTGGGGGCACCTGATCATCGCGTGAAAGCGTCATCGGGAACGGGGGAGTTGGGCTCACTTTGGGCTCAACTTGGAAGGATGGCGCGTAGTCCCTAGTGGGAATGGTGGAGCTAAGGGGATTCGAACCCCTGACCTTCTCATTGCGAACGAGACGCGCTACCAACTGCGCCATAGCCCCAAACTGCCTCAACAGCCCAACCAGCCTAGCATCAGGGCCGGGCAGGGACGAAACCAGGAGGGGGCCCACAAGCCCCACCAACCGGTGGCGAATCAGGCGAGCGGGAAGACCAGGCGGGTCACGGTGGACGCGGGGTCGGTCTCGGGCGGGCTGTCATAGAGCTCGAGCATCGATTCGCCGAGTTCCACCCCCTCCATCTCCAACCACGGCATCAGCTCGGCGTAGCTTTCCTCCAGCGTGTCGTAGGGACCCACGTGCGTCCCCACCACCGCGCGGACGGCGGGACGCTGAGCCGCCACCATGCCGCCGACCTCCACCTCACGGTCCACGCCGAAGCCGATCTCGACGTCCACGGTGTCGCCCGGCATGCCGAAGTACTCCGCGTACGCCGGGCCGACCACCCGCGCGCCGGCCTGTGAGGCGGCCGCGGCCACCGCGGCGTACGTGGGCTCGAAGAGAGCGTGCAGCTGAGCCATCGGCACGCTCTGCCGAACCCCGAGACTCACCCAGGCCCCGAGGTTCTCGATATGCGGATCGACTCCCGGCATGTTGTCCTCCTCGCGAACGGCTCGCTTCCACGCTATTCCTCGCCCGGGTGGACGTCGAGGCCGAATGAGGGTCGGCTATCCTTCCGCAGTGCGCAGCGAAGGGGGAAGGGGACGCAGGCCCGTCTCCGCGAGCTGCCGCCGGTGCCGGTGCTGAACGGACGTCCTCGTCCGCTCGTACCCCAAGCCCGCACCGTCCTGGCCTGGCCAGGACCACGAAGCTGCCGGCCGATCCAGGAGTCAACCAATGATCCTCCGCACTGCCCCCGCCAGGGCCTTCGCCGCGCTCGCCGCCGTGTTCGCACTGGCAGCGTGCACCGCGAGCCCCGGCCCCAGCGCGACGTCCTCGCCGACCGCCCCCCAGAGGGGCGGCACTATCGTCTTCGGCCGGGCGGCAGCTGTGACGTCCTTCGACCTGAACAACGAGATCACAGCCAACAACGCCTTCGCCATCGACAAGGTGTTCGAGCCTCTGGTCTCCTTCGACACCGAAGGCAAGATCATCCCGTGGCTCGCCGAGACCTACACAGTCAGCCCTGACCTGCTCACCTACACCTTCACTCTCCGGTCCGGGCTTCAGTTCTCTGACGGGACGCCGGTGACGGCGGCGGACGCCAGATTCTCGCTGGAACGGCACCTGAAGGTCCAGGGCCCGCTGCCGCTCGAGGCCCCGATCCGGAGCATCGTCGCCACCGACACCCACACCGTGACCATCACCCTGAAGAGCCCGTACACGCCGTTCCTCTCCGAGCTGTCCGGGTTCTCCAACGGCATCTTCCCTGCCGACTTCGGCGGACGCACCGAGAAGGACTTCTTCGCCACGCCGATCGGCACCGGCCCGTGGGTCGTCCAGACCTGGGATCCGAACGGCGACACCACCTTCACCGCGAATCCGCACTACTGGCAGGAGGGCAAGCCCTACGCCGCGAGCCTGATCTACAAGGTGGTCTCCGACGACACCCAGCGCATCCAGCAGTTGCAGGCCGGCCAGCTCGCCGGCATCGAGGACGTGGCCCCCGCCTCGCTCGAGCAGTTGCAGGGCAACTCCGCCGTGAGCGTGGCCAAGCTTGGCTCGTGGGCCGTCGAGCAGGTGTTCTTCAACACCCAGAACGCCCACTTCGCCGACCGGCACGTGCGTCGCGCGATCGCCTACGCCATCGACCGGGAGGGCATCACGAAGGCCACCACCTTCGGGGCCGCCCAGACCGTCCACACGCTGATTCCGCCGACCATCCAGTACTCCGCCGACGTGCAGGCGCTCGACAACGACCCGGCGGCCGCGCAGCGCGAGCTCGCGGCGTCCGCCTACCCGGACGGCTTCAGTGCCACCCTGATGATCAACTCGGGCGACTCGGCCAGAGCGCAGGAGGCCCAGATCATCCAGGCCGCGCTCAAGCCGCTGCACATCGACGTCAAGATCGAGCCGCTCGAGCTGAACTCGTTCCGCGAGCGCTTCAAAGCGTTCCAGTACGACTTCATGATCAACTCCGGCCAGTCCGACGCGCCCGATCCCAACGGCCTGATCACCTTCCAGGCCGATCCGGACGGCTTCAGCCACTCCTTCTGGACCCACTACACGAACCCGCAGGTGACCAAGCTGATGCGTCAGGGACGCACCACGGCGGACGGGCCGCAGCGCGAGCAGATCTACGCCAGGATCCAGCAGATCCTCGCCGACGACGTGCCGTACATCCCGCTCTACAACCCGGACAACGTTGTGGCCTCCCAGGCGAGTGTCCACGGCCTCAGCCCGCGAATCAACGGCAGCGTCCTGTTCCAGGACGTGTGGGTGCAGCAGTAGCGCCTGCCCCGCTCGAGCCACCCGCGCCGAGTCTGTCCACGCCGCCTCGCCCGGACGCCGGGTTCGCCAAGCCCGGCCCGGCACGAAAGAATCAGGCCATGCGTTGGGTGGGGCGCTCGCTGCTCTCCGTCGTCCCCGTTGTGGTCGGCGTGGTGCTGTGCGTGTTCTTCCTGATCCGGATCGTGCCGGGCGACCCTGCGGCCATGATCCTCGGCGACCAGGCGACCCAGGCGTCCATCGATTCCCTGCGTGAACGACTCGGCCTCGACCTGCCGCTCGGCACCCAGCTGTGGAACTGGCTGGTCGGAGTGTTCGCCCGCGGCGACATCGGCACGTCCCTGACCACTTCCCAGCCCGTGGCGGGACTGGTCTGGTCGCGGGCCGGGATCACCGCAGGCCTGGTCCTGCTCGCGGTGGGGTTCACCGTCCTGCTCGCCGTGCCGCTCGCCCTGCTGGCCGCGACGCACGCAGGGAGCTGGCTCGACCAACTCGTCCGCGTCGTGCCCACCATCGGCATGGCGATGCCCGCCTTCTGGGTTGGCCTGCTGCTGATCCTGGTCTTCGGCGTCAACCTCCACTGGCTGCCGGTCGGCGGCGTGGGGACGGGACCAGGCGAGCCCCTGCGCAGCCTGATCCTGCCCGCATTCACGGTGGCGCTGGGCATGTCGCCTCCGCTGGTCCGCTCGCTGCGCGAACAGCTTCTCGAAGTGCTGGACGCCGACTTCGTCGTCACCCTGCGGGCCGCGCGGCTGCCCCGCTGGAGGGTGAACACCCACGTGCTGCGCAACGCCGCCGTGCCCACGGTCTCCCTGCTCGGCCTGAACATCGCGTACCTGATCGGCGGCACACTGGTGATCGAGAAGGTGTTCGCCATCAACGGCATGGGCGCACTGCTCTTCTCCTCGATCAGCTCCCGCGACTTCCCGGTGGTGCAGGGCATCGCCCTGGTGCTGGCGCTGGTCGTGGTGGCCGTCTCGCTGCTCACGGAGGCGCTGGTGGCCCTGCTCGACCCGAGGATCAGGGCAGCATGACCGGCACGGCCACCCGGACCGTCCCGCGACCCGGCGTCCGCTGGCTGCGTCGCGCTCTCCGCAACCCCACGCTGATCGCCGGCGCCGTGATCATGCTCGTCGTGCTCGCCCTCGCCGTGTTCTCCCCGACGCCCTACGATCCGTTCGCGCAGGATCTCGACCACGGGCTGGCCCCGCCGTCGCCGGACCACTGGTTCGGCACCGACCAGCTCGGCCGGGACATCCTCTCCCGCGTGGTCGCGGCCACCGGCACCGACCTGCGGATCGCCGTACTGGCCGCAGTGGTGCCCTTCGTCGTCGGCGTCGCCGTCGGCCTCGGCTCCGGTTACGCCGGCGGTTGGCTCGACTGGGTCGTCGGCCGTGTGGTGGACACCTTCGTGGCGTTCCCGTTCTACGTGCTGGTGATCGTGGTGGTGTTCGCGGCCGGCACGGGGGAGCGCGGCATCTACCTCGCCTATGCCCTGGTCGGCTGGATCAGCTACGCCCGGGTGATCCGCGCCAAGACCAGGTCGCTGTGCCGGCAGGGCTGGGTGGAGGCCGCCTACGGCGGTGGGCTGTCCCACACCAGGGTCGTGGGCCGGCACCTGCTGCCGAACGTGCTGCCGCAGGCGGTCGTGCTGCTGATGACAGAAATCCTGCTGATCATGGTGGCGGTGGTCACGTTGGGGTACCTCGGCCTCGGCGTCCAGCCGCCCACCCCCGACTGGGGCACGATGATCAGCGACGGCCAGCTGTTCCTGACCACCCGCTGGTGGGTGTCCACTCTTCCCGGGCTCGCCGTCGTCACCACAGGGGTGGGCCTGTCGTTGCTCGGCGACGGCCTGGCCGACGTCTGGCGGCTGCGGTGAGCGCCCCCGGCAGCCTGGTCGTCGACGACCTGCGGGTGAGCGCAGAGGTTGAGCTCGTGCACGGCGTCTCCCTCACCGTCGCGCCCGGAGAGGCGGTGGGGATCGTCGGCGAGTCCGGCTCCGGCAAGAGCCTCACGCTGCGCGCTGTGATGGGCCTGCTGCCGCGCGGAGTGCGCCGCAGCGGCGGCAGCGTTCAGGTGGACGGGACGGCGGCCATGATCTTCCAGGACCCGCTCAGCTTCCTCGACCCGCTGGCCCGGGTCGGGCGCCAGGTCGCCGAGGTGTGCGCCGCGGTTGGGCGCACGTCCGCGCGGGCCGCCCGGGTGAGGGCGCTGGAACTGATGGAGAGCGTGCGCCTCCCCGACGCCGTGGAACTCGCCCGACGCTATCCGCACCAGCTCTCCGGCGGGCAGCGGCAGCGGGTGTTGCTGGCACTCGCCCTCGCGCGGGAGCCCGACCTGCTGCTCTGCGACGAACCCACCACGGCGCTCGACGTCACCGTGCAGCGGGAGGTGCTCGACCTGCTCGCCCAGCTGCGGGCCGACCGGGGGCTGTCGCTGCTGTTCGTGAGTCACGACCTCGCCGTGGTGAGCCAGGTCTGCGAGCGCGTCGTCGTGTTGCGCGGTGGACGCGTGGTCGAGACCGGCGCCACGCTCGACGTGGTCACCCGCCCCGCCAGCGACTACACCCGCTCCCTGGTGGGCGCGGTGTTGCCGCTGCCCGTACCCGCGGGAGGTGGCGATGTCTGAGCCCATCCCCCGGCCGCACGGGCACCCCGGCCCGCGACCTGCGCGTCCGACCGGACCGGGAGCGTCGGCCGACCGGGCCCCCGGTGGTCTCGAGGTGGTCGAGGCGAGCGTCGCGTTCGCCGGACGCAGGGTGGTCGACCGGGTATCCCTTGCGATCCGCCCCGGCACGATCCTGGGGTTGGTCGGGGAGTCCGGATCAGGCAAGACCACCCTGGCCAGGGCGATCGTCGGCTCGGTGGCGCTGGCGGGCGGCAGCGTCCGGCTCGACGGCTCCGAATTGGGCCGGCACCGCAGCAGCGCGGAACGGCGCGCCGTCCAGCTGGTACAGCAGGACCCGTTCGCGTCCCTCAACCCGCTGCTGACTGTTGGCCAGGTGCTCGACGATCTGCTCCGGGAGGATCGCGTGACCCCCGCATCCGAAGCCGGCGGGAGACGTCCCCGGTTGGTGCGGGACCAGCGCGCCGCAGACCTGCTCGCCCTGGTCGGGCTGCCGTCCGACGCCCTGGGGCGCTATCCGAGGGAGTTCTCCGGGGGGCAGCGCCAGCTGGTCGCGATCGCCCGCGCCCTGGCCGTCCAGCCGCGCGTCCTGGTCGCGGACGAGCCGACCAGCTCGCTCGACGTGTCGGTGCAGCGCACCGTGCTGGACGTGATCGCCGCGCTGGGCCGGGGGATGCAGCTGGCCACGCTGCTGATCTCGCACGACCTCTCCGTCGTACACGCCGTCTGCGACGAGGTGGCCGTGATGCGGGACGGCGTGCTGCTCGAACTCGCCCCCGCCGCGCGGTTCTTCCGCCACCCGGGCCACCCGTACAGCCGGGCGCTGCTTGAGGCCGTCCCTCGCCTTCCGGGGCGATGATGGCCGGGATCCCTGCCATCGGAACCGTGATCGGCGCTGTCACCGGAGGACTGCGGCTCGACCGGGACGGCAGCTTCCGCCCGAACCACCGCTGGGAGCTCTCCGGGCGGGGCGTCGTGCTCGACGCGACCGGATGCTGGATCACTCCGGGCTTCGTCGACGCGCACAGCCACCTCGCCTGGAGCGATTTCGATGCGGCCGACCGACCCACCGGGTCGGCGGAGCGGGCGGCGGGCGCCGCAGCCAACCAGCTCGCCACGCTCCGCGCGGGGGTCACCGTCGTGCGGGACGCGGGCGGCTACGACCCCGCGCTGGCCCGAAGGCTGGCCGGACGCGCCGGGCCGCGGGCGAGCCTGTCGGTCGACATCATCGGTGCAGCGGACGCGCGGGGCGAGCGGCACCTCAGGGGCCGGGTGGCAGAGCTCGCCGACGCAGGGGCGGCCTGGATCAAGCTGGCCGCGACCGGCGGGGTCGGGGCCGGCACCCGCCAGCTCGAACCCAGCTTCAGCCGGGGCGAGCTGACCGCCGTGATGGGAGCGGCGGCCACCGCAGGGCTGCCCGTGATGGTCCATGCGTGGGGCGGGCTGGCACTCGACCAGGTGGTCGACCTCGGTGCGGCGAGCATCGAGCACGCGGTGTTCCTCACCGCTGCTCAGGCCGCCAGGGTCGCGGCCAGCGGTGCATTCGTGGTGCCGACCGTGTGGATCTACTCCGACGTGCTCCGGCTCGCCGAGGCGGGCATCCTTCCCCGCACGCTGGCGCCGGCCGCCCGCCGGGCCGTCGCCGCCCATCCGCGGGCGCTGCACCGCTGCCTGGACGCAGGCGTCCGCCTGGCCGCGGGAACCGACGCCGGCCTCGCCTCCCAGCACGGTCGCAACCTGCACGAGGTCGCGGCGATGATCGAGGCGGGCGTGCCCGCGCCAGTGGCCCTCACCGCAGCCACGACGGCCGGCCTCGCGCTCCTGGGCGAGGTTGCTTCGAGAGGCGATCTCGTGGTGTTCAGCGGGGATCCGGCGCGGCCCGACGTGCTGCGGGACCGGGCCGCGGTGCGTGCCGTGGTGCAGGGCGGACGCGTGGTCCACTCCCGCAGTGACGCGGGTTCAGGCACTGAGGCGGGCTGAACCCGTTCAGCCGTTCGCGATCTGGGTGGTCGAGGGAACCATCAGCCGCGACACGTCCACCTTGAGCGGGCGGATCCGGCGGCGTCCGAACCGGGCGTGAGGCTGCGGGGTCTCGACGTTGCGCCGTGTCTCCCGGATCTCCTGCTCTGGGAACGGCGTCGGGGAGACCGGCGTGTGCTCCGGCACCGGCAGGGTGACGCGAGTGGCGGGCGCCGGCAGCACGAAGACGGGCTCCGGCACGATCGCCGGCTCAGCGGTGGCGACCACGGCTTCACGGAAGAACGTCTCCGGGATCGCCGGCTCGAGCGGGGCCGGGTCGGGGAGCACAGCGGGGTACTCGATCATCTCGGGCACGATCAGGTTCGGGGTCGCGAACTCCGGCCCGGTGACCTCGAGCTCGGCCACCGGAGCCGGCACCGGCTCGGGCAGCGGCAGCGTTGCGGGCAGCGGCTCGTCCACGGGGGCGAAGGCGGCATCCAGCGCCTCCTGCAGCTCCTTGGACAGCGAGGCCGCGCGCAGGTGGCGCGGGATGTACTCGATCACGGTGTCGAACGCGTCCGCGTCGTCGACGTAGCGGCTACCGCCCGACCAGTCGGTCAGGTCGATGCCCTCGAGGAAACGCGAGCCATAGAGCATTTCGGTCATGTCAGTTACCAGCCCCTCACTGGAAGTCCCACATTGCTGAAGATCGAATCCTGGACGCCCCCGCTGGTCTGCCTGAAACCGGCGGACACTCCCTCGCCGGCCTTGGTCCAGCGGTCGTCATCATTCCCCGGGGTGACGTTCACCTGGGTGGTGGACGCCGAGTGGGTCGCACGGAAGCTCGCCTGGTGCGCCGCCGCGGTCGCGCCGCCCCGCGACCCTGCGACAAGGCCGAACCCGGCCGGCAGGGCTGTGGCATGGCACAGCAGTCTTGAGCGCATTTTGTGTAGGACCCCTCCCGAGAATGCTCTCCCAGACTTTCATGGGGGTCCCTGCACAGGTAAGGCCCCAAACGGGTGACCCGCGCTGTCCCCCATTCGGGTGATAGCGGTCAGGGCGTGTCGAGTGCCACCCGGAGCCGGGAGGCGTAGTCGGCCTCCTCGCCGGCGGCGTAGCGGGTCCGGGGCCAGAAGAAGCCGCGCAGCCCGTCCCCCTTCGAGCGGGGCACGACGTGGACGTGCAGGTGTGGCACCGACTGGCTGACGACGTTGTTCATCGCCACGAAGCTGCCGTCCGCGCCGAGCGCAGGCCCCATCGCCCGCGCCACCCGCTGGGCGGTCGTCAGCAGCGGCTGCATCAGTTCACCGGGAAGGTCGAGCAGGCTCTCCACATGCCGGGTGGGGCAGACCAGCACGTGGCCCTTGAACACCGGCCGGTGGTCGAGGAAGGCGACCATCGTCTGGTCGCGCCAGACCACCTCCGTGTCCAGCGTGCCGGCGATGATCTGGCAGAAGATGTCCGCGGCCATGCGGTGATTCTCGCACCGCAGGACGCAGGACGGCCCCCGCGCCGAAGCGCGGGGGCCGTCCGTTCAGGCTGATCAGATCGGGCTGATGTTCGAGGCCTGCGGACCCTTGGGGCCCTGGGTGATCTCGAACTCGACCTTCTGGTTCTCGTCCAGCGTGCGGAACCCGGAGGTCGAGATCGCGCTGTAGTGGGCGAAAACATCGGGGCCGCCGCCATCGGGGGCGATGAAGCCATAGCCCTTTTCTGCGTTGAACCACTTCACAGTGCCAGTGGCCATCCACTAACTCCTTCTCGTGCGTGCGGCGCCGACTTCCGGAACCGCGATGTCGTCCCCGCACCCCCGAAGGAGCCCTTCCCCCGCTCTCCCGGCTGGGAAAGCGAGCCGGTACAGCGACTACGCCGAGAACGATAGCGGTTGTCACCCTGATGGGGAACACCATGCCCGGCGTGGCCCGAGAAGGAACGCGCTGGAGCGGTGCGGATCAACCGCGGCCGACGCGGACGGTGAGGGCGCCGGGACGCACCACGGCTGCCATCAGCGTCCTCCGGCCCACGGCATCCCCGTCCAGCTGCGCCTCGACCGGCTCGCGCGTGGCGACGTCCACCCGGCTCGCGACCAGATGGACGAATCCGGGGTGGCCGCGGCGGTGCCGGGACAGGATGTCGACACCGATGGCGATCCAGCCGAAGACGGAGCGGGGGGAGGCGAGCACGGTGTCGAGCCTCCCGTCGTCCAGGGCCGCCTCGGGAATCAGCCGCAACCCTCCGGTGAGTTCGCCACAGTTCGCCACCAGAACGGTGCGGGCGTGCTGGCTGACCGCCCGCTGCCGATCCGCAGTGACGCGCACGCCGAAGCCGAGCCGCAGGACTGCTCCGAGACCGGACAAGGCGTAGGCGATCCAGCCGACCCTTCGCTTCAGCGCCGGATCGACGCTCGCCATCATCTCCGCGTCCAGGCCCATGCCGGCAGCGACCAGGAAGACCGCGGGCTCGCCGCCGTCCCAGCTCACCTCTCCGACGTCGATGGCGTGGTCCCGCCCGGTCAAGGCGATGGTGAGTGCTGCCTCCAGGTCGTCGACCGGGAGCTTGAGATTGCGCGCCAGCAGGTTGCCGGTGCCGCCGGGCAGCAGGCCCAGCGGCCGGCCGGACTCGAGCAGGCCGCTGGCGACGGCCCGTACCGTCCCGTCGCCACCCAGCGGGCAGACCAGGGTCGCGCCCTCGGCGAGCGCAGCCCGGGCCTGTCCCTCGCCGGGATCATCCTCGGTCGTGGGGTACCAGGCTGGCTCGGGCCAGCCGTGGTCAGCACAGACTGCCGCCACCCGCGCCCGTACCCCGGCCAGGTCGTCGAACTTGGTCGGGTTCACCACCACGGCCCACGGGCCCGGTTGCTCCGGCATGGGCTGACTCTACTTCGGGTGCGTGAGCCGCCGCGGCGCGCCCCGGTCGCGGTGCGCCGGCGCGTCGCGGATCGAGACGCGTGCGGGCGCTCAGGTGGTCGATGCGGCGTAGATCGAGCCGATCGATGCGGCCAGCGCGGCATCGAATTCGGCGTCCGACATGTCCACCCGCAGGCCCTCGGTGAGGGCGCGGCTGAAGCTGGCGATCAGGCCGTGGTTCGCGGCGAGCAGCCGGTTCGCCTCCTCACGCGAGTAGCCGCCCGACAGCGCCACCACCCGCAGCACCGCAGGGTGGCTGATCAGGTCGGCGTACAGGTTCGCCTCGGTCGGGATCGTGAGCTTCAGCATGACCTGCGTGCCCTCCGGGAGTGTGGCCAGCCGGTCGAGGATGCCGGCGGTCACCATGGCCTCTGCGACCGGCTTGTCCGGAGCCGTGATGTCGACCTCGGGCTCGATGATCGGCATCAGTCCCGCGGCGAGGATCCGCGCGCCCACCTCGAACTGCTGGTCGAGGACGGCGTCGATCCCGTTCTGGTTGCCCGCCTGCACCAGCGAGCGCATCTTGGTGCCGAACACGTGCCGGGCCAGGCCGCGCTCCAGCAGCGCGTCGAGGTCGGGTATCGGCTTCATCACCCGGACCCCGTCCGCCGCCTCGGCGAGCCCCTTGTCGACCTTCAGGAACGGGACGATCTCCTTGGCGTCCCACAGGTAGTCGGGGACGGGCACGTCGTCGATGTCGCGATCCATCGTCTGCTCGAACAGGATCGCGGCGAGGATCTTGTCCCCGCTGAACACCGAGCTGGTCATGATCCGGGTGCGGAAGGCGTGGATCAGGTCGAACATCTCCGCATCCCCGGAGTAGGCCTGTGGTGGAACGCCGTAGCGGGTGAGTGCCCCGGGCGTGCTTCCGCCGGACTGGTCGAGCGCCGCGACGAAGCCCTTCGCGGTCGCGATTCGGGAGAGCTGTGCGGTATCCATGGTTCCTCCTGGCGACTACCGCCGGAGGTCGACGTTGGCCGCCGGCGGGGTCCGTGACCACTTCCAGCCTATGTCGGTGCGCTGGCCCGCGTCACGGAACCGGCCGACTTGTCCCCGGTTCGGCCGCGACCAACGTAGCGTTGTTCCATGAGGACCAACACTGCACTCCAGGTGATCTTCGCCTTCTTCCTCGGCCTGGTGGTGGTCGCGTTCGTCGGCATCGGCGTGAACACCTTCTACCCCGAGCCGGACTGGACCGAGGCCACCCAGGCCGCCCACGCAAATTGGCAACTGGTCACCGGCGTCGTCCTGCTGGTGTGCGCCACCATCCTGCTGGTCGTCTCGCTGCTGCTACCAGAGGTGCAGGGAGTGCTGTCGAACGGCGTCCTGCTCGGCGGCGTGTTCACCATGGTGTACGCCGTCGGCATGACGGTGAGTTCCGACCGCAGCATCCTCCGGTTCGTCGTGGTCGCAGCCGCGCTCGCCGTCACGATCGTGATCGGCTACCTGAAGTTCGCCCGGCGCCGCGCCGCGGCGGCCGCGACGGTCGCTGCGACGCCCGCCGACGCACCGGTCAGCAGCGAGCTCTCCGGCCGGCTCGCCGTCGTCGAGCAGAAGCTGGACGCGATCGCCAGGGCACTGCAGGCCTGACCCGGTTCAGGCCAGTCCGGGCTCCATCTCGCCGGAGGTGATCTCGGGAGCAGCCCTCCGCTCGGTGAGCGCCAGCGCGCGCTGCAGCCGGGGACGGTTGTAGCGCTGCACGATGATGAACGGCAGGTTCCCGACCAGTGCGATCACCAGGACGAACAGCCACAGGTCGAACGGCGTCCACAGCTTCATGGCCACGACCGACCCGACCGCGCGGACGTGGTTGGACTCCCCGCGGCAGGTCTCCCGGATGAACCGGGACAGGTAGGCAGGATCGATGCTGTCCAGGTGCCGCTTGGAGAAGCCGTTGGGGCCGGCGAACGTGGGCAGGTAGTCCTTCCACCGGTCCACCCGCAGGTGCTCGCGGTAGAAATCCCCGTCCGCCTCCCAGCGCTGCGTGCGGAAGGCCGGACGTGCCGGGTCAAAAAGCCGCGCCGGAAGGTGCGGATCGATCAGGATCCGGCCCAGCGTGAGCAGCCAGTAGAGCCCGAAGTCCAGCCAGAACACGTCGATGGTCAGGTGGGTCACAGATCTCACTCCTCACCCCCCATCGTACGAGTCCGGAATTCAATGGGCGGGGAGCACAATGGGATACGGACAGATCGTCGGGAGTGAGGGCCTTCGTGGTTGGTGTGTTGCTGTGGGTGTGCACGCTCGGGCTGGTCCTGACCGGACTCTACGGCGCCTACCAGGTGGTGGTGAGCTCCCGCTTCACCGGTGACCTGCCGGTCCTGCCCGAGGTTGCGAAGTACCACCGCTTCGCCGTCCTGGTGTTTGCCCGCAACGAGGAACGGGTCATCGGCCAGCTGCTGGCCAGCCTGCGCGCGCAGGACTACCCCGCCGATGCTTTCGACGTCTTCGTCACCGCCGACAACTGCACGGACGCGACCGCAGACGTGGCCCGCGCTGCGGGCGCGATCACCGTCGAGCGGTCCGCCGCCGGCGCCCGTGGCAAGGGTGCGGCGCTGAACTGGTTCTTCGCAGAGCACTTTCCCCGCGGGTACGACGCCTGCGTCGTCTTCGACGCCGACAACGTCGTCGACCCGCGTTTCCTGGCCGCGATGAACCGGCAACTCGCCGCCGGTCACCAGATCGCGACCGGCTACCGGATGGGCAAGAACCCGTCCAGTTCCTGGGTGGCCGGAGCCAGCACGCTGTTCTGGCTGATGCAGACCCGCTTCTTCCACCTGCCACGAGCCTTGCGGAACCTGCCCTGCACATCGGTGGGAGGCACCGGGTTCATGTTCGCGCTACGGGTGCTCGGGGCGGACGGCTGGCGCACCAGCAGCGCGTGCGAGGACATCGAGTTCACCCTGCAGGCGATCGCCGCCGGTCACTTCGTCGCCCTGGCGACGGATGCGATCTTCTACGACGAGCAGCCACTCACCTTCTGGCAGTCGCTCAAACAGCGCTACCGCTGGTCGGTGGGGTCGGTCCAACTGATCCGCACCTCGGTGCCGAAGCTGCTGGCGAGCGTCGGGCGTGGCCAACTCGGGGCGCTGGACGCCGCGCTGTACATCATCGGCGTGGTCGTGGGGGGTCTGTCCGGGCTGCTGTGGGTACTCAGTCTCGGCCTCGGGCTGGCGTCCGGCATCGGACCGGGGCGCACGCTGCTCGGCATCCTCGCCTCCTCCATCGTCGGCTACCTGGTGCTGGCAGCCTTCGGAGTGCTGGTCGCACGGATCGAGCACGTCCGCTGGCCGGGCATGGCGAAGGCGATCCTCGGCTTCCCAATCTGGCTGTTCAGCTGGTCGGTGATCAATGTCGTCGTGCTGTTCTACCGGGACCCCACCTGGCACACCGTGCCGCACAGCGAGGCGCTGTCGCTGGCGGAAGCGGAACTCGAGCACCGCTGACGTCTCCGGGTCTGGCCGGAAGGCCGCACCCCACCCGAGGCGGGAATACGCTCTGACCATGAGCCAGCCTCCGCAGCCACCGCCGACCGGCACGGTGGCGAACGGCTACCAGTGGGACGGTCGGCAGTGGGTGCCGCTGCCGCAGGTCGGTCAGGTCGTCAACGGCTACCAGTGGGACGGTCGGCAGTGGGTGCCGCTGCCGCAGGTCGGTCAGGTCGTCAACGGTCACCAGTGGGACGGTCGGCAGTGGGTGCCGCTGCCGCAGGTGGGCCAGGTCGTCAACGGTCACCAGTGGGACGGTCGGCAGTGGGTGCCGCTGCCGACGCAGCCGGCCGCACCGCTCGCCGCCACCCCCGCTGCGAACCAGGCCGGCACGGCGGCATCCACCCACGAGTGGATCCTCGCCGAGCTGGGTCGGCTCGCGCAGGCCTGGCAGTTCGAGTGGCGGCAGAAGGCGGACCGGGTCATCCTGCGCCGTGTCGTGGCAGAACAGAAGTCGTTCATGGCCACAGCGAAGCTGGAGTACGAGGCACAGGTCCGTGTCGATGACGCGCGCCGCGAGGTGCAGTTCGTCGAGCTGCTGCGGGAGGCGCGGTCGGGGATGAACGCCGGCGGCGTCGACGACGATTTCGGGCCGTCCGGCTTCGGGGTCCAGCGCACCTCGTACAACACGGCCAGGGACACCGTCCAGGACAACATCGACCAGCAGGCCGCGCTGTATCGCACCCGCTACGGTCTCGACTTCCGCTACGACCTGGTGCGGCAGCAGGTCAGTGGCATCGCCGCCGGTGCCGGCTACGCCTTCAGCTACGGCTCGCTCCACTGATCCTGCGGTCAGGTCTGCCCCGGGCGCGGGCCGCGCTGCCCGGGACGGGGTGGGGTGTCTCCGGGTCCTGGCCCGGCTGTGCCCCCGGAAGGCCTGTCGTCCACAGTGAAACCCGTACCTGTGTGGGTCCCGGGAGTCCGCGCCGGCCTAGAATTGAAACGCCCGGAACGACGGCCTGGACAGTTGTCAGGGCCGCACCGGTTCAGCCCCGAAGGGGGTCGGTGATGAGCACAACGTCTCGCCCGGTTGCGCAAGGAACCAGTCATCGGGCGCTGCATCTGGCGTGGTGGTCGCTGCTGTTGTTCCCCGTATCGTCCGCCGTGGCCGTCCTGGTCGGTACCGGCGTATCTTCCCTGTTCGGCTACCCCGAGCCGTCGCCGAGCACCACACCCGGGTGGGTGATCATGCTTGCGTTCGTCGCAGCGCCGTACCCGGTAACGGCGCACTTCGCGAACAGGGCGTTCGCGGAGGGTGAGCAGCGTGGCCACCTGCCGCTGGTCGTCGCCGGTGTGGCGATCGCGGGGTTTGTGGTCCTGAACCTCGCGGCAGGCCTCGTTCAACTCCTGACCTGATCGACACGTCCCCGCGCCATCTCTTGCAGGGCAGGCGCAGGCCAGCCGACTGGCGCGGGAGAACCTGATGCGGCGGGCGATGCGCCCGTCCGATGAGGGGGTGGGCAATGAGCACTGTGGTGGTCTCCCGAGGGCGCCTCGGCTCCGGTGTCGCGTTGGCGGCTGCGGGGGTCGTGATTCTCGGGCTGGTATTGCTGGCGCCCCTGGTGGGTTGGCTGGCCGGACCGTCGGCGAAGCAGGCGAACTTCGACTTCCTTATGCCGTTCGAGCTGTTCCCGGTGACGATCGGGGGAATGGTGCTGATCACGGTCGGGTCGTTGCTGGTGCGACGCGGGCGAGGCTGGGTGGTGGGCGCGGTCGCCGCAGCCGTCCTGATCACGGTCGCCGGCGGGGTGTGGGCGGCGGCGTCCGGGATCGCCGCCGAGTCGGACGTGCCGGACACGGACTGGCGGGTCGTCGTCGGGATCGGCCTGTTCGCCGCGGCGTACGCGGCGCTCGTCGCCGTTGCCGTCGCAGGGATCGCGGTGATCGTCACGCTCCTGAACCGCCGACCAGCGTGAGCGCCCATCTCGGGATCGTTCAGCCTTCCGGTCGGGTCGGACTCGCCGTCGCGGTCAGGTACGGCCTGGCCCCGTCCGGGGTGGTCACGGCGGCGCGCCAGCTACCGTCCGGCTCCAGACGCCACCAGGCGCCCACGGTCGCCGGCAGCAGGATCGGCCGGCGGAACGCGACCTCCATGGCGTAGGTGTCCGGCAACCGCGGGTCGAGCGCCGCCAGCAGCCGCGCGTGCGTCCACATGCCGTGGGCGATCGGACGGGCGAAGCCGAACGCCCGGGCTGCGACCCGGCTGGTGTGGATCGGGTTGGGGTCATCGGACACGCGCCGGTACTCGCGGCCCAGGTCGCCGGGCAGCCGCCAGATCGCGATCGGCGGTGTGGAGACGACCTCGGCCCGGGCCACCTCTTCGGGCGCGCCGGGAACCTTCGCGCCCGGCGCAAGATAGGTGCTCACCCCATCCCAGACCAGCTCGTCGGCCACCCGCACCTCGCCGATCAGGTCGAGCAGGGCCCCGCGCCGGTGCGCACGCAGGTTGGCCACTCGCACCGAGACGTCCAGCCGCTCGGCCGCGGTGACTGGACGGTGCAGCCGCATCCGGTTCGACACGTGCACGACCCCGGCCAGGCGGATCGTCGAGTCGGTCCCGGAGAGCAGGTGCACGTGCAGGCCGAACGTGAGCACGTGCAGCCAGGTCGCCGGCACCCGGTTCCGTAGTGGGAACCCGCAGACGCGGTCGTAGTCGGCCAGCCGGGCGGCGTCCTGGCCGACGCCGCTGACCTGCACGGTCCGTCCGGGCACCCGGGCGGGTCCGCGATCCAGGCTGGGCATCAGCGTCTTCGCGAGCAGCGGGCCGAGGCGCGGCAGCGCGGGCAGCCGCTCGACGCCGGCGTCCATCACTGGCCGACCAGGTTCTGGCCGCAGACCCGGACGACCTGGCCGGTCACGCCGGCGCTGGCCGGGTCCAGGAAGTAGCCGATGGTCTCGGCCACGTCGACGGGCTGCCCGCCCTGGCCGAGGCTGTTCGTGCGCCGGAAGACCTCGCGCTGCACGAACGGGATCTTCGCGGTCATGTCGGTCTCGATGAAGCCCG
>CAYNLD010000029.1:0-18150 GCA_964397985.1 uncultured Propionibacteriaceae bacterium
ACCGTGGTGAGTGGAGGCATGAACTGGCTGGCGAACTCGTGATCGTCGAAGCCGACGACGCTGATGTCGTCGGGCACACGGACGCCGGCCTCAGCGAAGGCTCGCATCATTCCCAGAGCCATGAGGTCTGAGGCGGCGAAGACGGCGTCGGGGAGGCCGTTCTTGAGCAATCGCCTGCCGGCGTCGTAGCCGCTTTGGCCGGTCCATTTGCCGTGGATCGGCTCCGGTACTTCGAGGCCGTGGGCAAGCAGTTCGTCCTGCCATCCCTCGAGGCGGACGCTTCCGTCCAGCCAGTGCTGGTTGCCGGCGAGGTGAACGATGCTGCGGTGCCCGAGCCGGACGAGATGCCTAGTTGCGAGGCGGGCGCCGAGGCGCTGGTCCTCGGAGACGACTCGGACGCCGTCTGACGGAGTCGGGTCGGGCGCGAGCATCACGACCGGGAGTCCGCGCGCCCAGGTGAAGGACGCCGCCACTTCGCGAGTCGCAGCAGCTTCTCTACGCAGGGGGGCGATCACCACGATGCCGTCGACGAATGCGTCCGCGAACGTCTGAAGGGTGGACTGGAGCGATCCGAATGCGTCCCGTTCCTTGACGGTGAGCAGTACCGAGTAACCAGCCTTGCGAGCGGCTTCCTCCACGCCGTTGAGGGCGCCCATTGGGCCGTAGCGCCATGAGCCATCGGTGACCACCCCAATGGCGCCCGCGCGAGACTTCACGAGCGCGCGGGCGGCGCTATTTCGCCGGTAACCGGTCTCGGCGATCGCGCTGAGTACTCGCTGCTTCGTGTCAGGGGCGACGTGGCTACTTCCGTTGAGGACGCGAGAGACGGTCTGGTACGAGCAGCCGGCGATGCGTGCGACATCGTGAAGGCTCGGTCGCCTTGGTGATGGGGATGGCACGCCAGCAGCGTAGCCCATTTGAGGGGGTTGACACCCGACTGTGTCAACGTTCACAATCTCAGTCGTGCGAACGTTCACACGCAGGTGAGCGCAGCGCAAGATCGAACTCCACTGCTCGACGCAGAGCGGGTGTCGCCGATCGTCAAGACCAGAACTCTTCATGGAACGCCGAAGGAGCGTAAATGAACAAGAAGTGGACCACCGCTGCCGCGGTCGCAGCCCTCGCCCTGGGTTTCAGTCTCAGCGCCTGCAGTACCGGTACGACCGCGTCCAGTTCGGCCGACAACGGGGTCTCCGCCAAGGCGGACGCGGCGCTGAAGGAGATCCAGGGCAAGGTGCTCAGCAAGGGCCCGCATGGCGAGGACCCGTCGCCCAGGGAGGCTGTCGCGCTGAGCGACTCCGAGGTCGCCCAGATCAAGGCCAAGGGCGCCACGGCCGCCATCGTGATGCACTACGCGGGCAACGACTGGGCTACGGCCCAAGTGAACGGGCTCAAGAGCGAGTTCGCGCGTCTGGGCATCGAGGTTGTCGCTGTGACCGACGCGAACTTCAAGCCCGACCAGCAGGTCTCCAACATCGAGACGGTTCTGGCCAAGAAGCCGGACATCATCGTGTCCATTCCGACTGACCCGGTCGCGACCGCTGCGGCGTACAAGAAGGCTGCCGAGGCGGGCGTGAAGCTCGTGTTCATGGACAACGTGCCGAATGCTCTGGTGGCGGGCACCGACTACGAGTCCGTGGTCTCTGCCGACAACTACGGCAACGGTGTGGTCTCCGCGCACCTCTTGGCCAAGTCCCTGGGCGGCGCGGGCAAGATCGGCGTCATCTACCACGAGGCGGACTTCTTCGTCACCAAGCAGCGCTACCAGGGGTTCACCGAAACCATCGCCAAGGACTACCCCGACATCAAGGTCGTGAAGGCTCAGGGCATCGCTGGCCCCGACTTCGCCGGTGACGCTCAGAAGGTGGCCGACGCCATGCTGAGCCAGAACCCGGACCTGAACGGAATCTGGGCGGTCTGGGACGTGCCGGCTGAGGGCGTGATGGCAGCAGCCCGCGCCGCCGGACGTACCGATCTGAAGATTGCCACCGAAGACCTGGGCACCAATGTGGCTATCGCGTTGGCGCAGAACCAGCTGGTCGTCGGGCTGGGAGCCCAGCAGCCGTTCCAGCAGGGTGTCACCGAGGCCGATATTGCCGGTGGTGCACTGATCGGCAAGAAGGCGCCGGCCTACGTTGCGCTCAACGCCCTTCCGGTCGATCACAGCAATGTGCTGGACGCCTGGAAGCAGGTCTACAGCACGGAGGCGCCGGCTGACCTTCAGAAGGCCTACGTGAAATGACCGTCGTCCCGGAGGGTGGCGTCGAGGGGATGTACTCCCCGGCGCCGCCCCCCGCCGTCCCAGCGGTGCGGATGGTGGGAATCAACAAGTCCTTCGACACCGTGAGAGTGCTTGAGGATGTCGACTTCGAGGTCCTCCCGGGCGAAGTACATGCACTGGCCGGGGGAAACGGGGCCGGGAAGTCGACCCTGATGAAGATTCTGCAGGGTGTCTACAGCAAGGACTCGGGATCGATCGAGATCGCGGGAAGCCAGACCTCCTTCGGCTCCATCCACGATGCCAAGGCCGCTGGTATCGGCATGGTGTTCCAGGAGTTCAGCCTGATCCCCTCCCTCACTGTCGCGCAGAACATCTTCCTCAACGCTGAACCGCTGAAGGCCGGCCTGATCGACGACCGGGCGATGGTGGAGCGCGCACGGGCCGTCTTCGACCGGATGCAGACGCCTGTCGACCCGACCCGCGAGCTCAGTGCGATGAGCACCGCCTACTGGCAGCTCACCGAGATCGCCAAGGCTCTCAGTGAAGATGCGCGGGTCCTGATCATGGACGAACCGACGGCATCGCTGGCCCGGCACGAGGCCAAGGCGCTGTTCGAGGTGATCACCCGGCTCAAGGAGCAGGGCATCGCGATCATCTACATCTCCCACCGGATGGAGGAGGTCTTCGAGATCGCTGACCGCATCACGATCCTCCGCAACGGGGTGCGCCTGCTCACCATGCCGTTGAGCCAGATCTCACCCGCCCAGATCGTGGAGGGCATCGTTGGAAAGGCGGTGGAGGTCTCCGCGGTCACAGCGGCGGTGGCCGACGACGCGCCGATCGTCCTGGAGGCCCGCGGGCTGGCTTCCAGCAGCGGGATCCACGACCTGGACCTCACCCTCCGAGCTGGCCAGGTCGTAGGCCTGGCAGGCCTGATGGGATCGGGGCGCAGCGAGTTGGCCAGAGCCCTCTACGGCATCGACAAGATCACCGCCGGAGCGCTCGCCGTCGACGGGCGCGAGGTGTCGATCGGGTCACCGAGGGAGGCGCTCGCCCACGGGATCTGCCTGATTCCCGAAGACCGTCGCCTACAGGGCCTGATCCTGGAGCACTCCGTGACCGGCAACCTTGCGCTGCCGCACCTCGACGAGGTTCGCAAGGGGTGGTTCGTCGACGAGCGCGCCACCTCTTCCCTGGTCGCGCGGCTGATCGCGACCTTCGGCATCAAGGTCGCCGACCCGAGCCGGCCCGCGAAGCTGCTCTCTGGCGGGAACCAGCAGAAGATCGTGATCGCCAAGTGGATCAGCCGCGGGCCCCGCGTCTTGATCATGGACGAGCCGACCGCCGGCGTGGACATCGGGACCAAGGCGGAGATCATCGCCACTGTCAGAGCCCAGGCCGCTCAAGGAATGGCGGTTCTGGTCATTTCGTCGGAGTATTCAGAACTCCTCGCAATGAGCGACCGACTCCTCCTCGTGCGCGATTTCACAATCGTGCGCGAGATCGATCGCTCGGCAGTCACCGACGAGCAATCCCTCGAACTCGAAGTACAAGGAGTGGCGGCATGAACGTGACCTCAACCAAGCCCGCCGAGATCGTGGGCGCCAGGAAGCGCTTCACCATCGACTGGCGACGCGACATCATCTACGTCGGGTTCGTCGCTGTCGTGATCGTCTTCGCAATCCTCCTGCGCGACCAGGGCTTCGTCTCGACCACGAGCCTGATGAACATCCTGCGCCAGACCGCCATCGTCACCGTCCTGGCGGTCGGCATGACCTACGTGATTGCCGCCGCCGAGATCGACCTTTCCGTGGGCTCCGTCGCCGGCCTCGCCTCGGTCGTGACAGCCATGACGCTGTCGTCCTTCGGCCTGGTGCCCGGCATCATCGCCGGGCTGGCGGTCGGAGCTGCGATCGGCGCCCTAAACGGAGCACTGGTCGCCTTCGTCCGCATCCCGTCCTTCCTGGTCACGCTGGCGATGATGGGCATCGCGTTCGGGATCGCCCAATGGACAACAGCCTCAGCGCCTCAACCGATCCTTGACATGACGTTCAACAACGTCTTCGGAGGGGGCTCCCTCGGGCCGGTCCCTGTCCTCATTCTCTGGATGCTCGTCGTGGTCGTCATCGGTTCGGTCGTCCTCAAGAAGATGCCGTTCGGCCGTCAGGTCCTGGCCACCGGAGCGAACAAGGTTGCCGCGGAGTACTCGGGGATCGCGACCCGGTGGATTCGCTTCCGGGTCATGATGATCTGCTCGATTGGGGCCTCCCTCGCGGGGATGCTCTACGCGGGACGGCTGCAGTCGGGCCGCTTCCAGTGGGGCCAGGGCGACGAGATGAACGCCATCGCCGCCGTGATCCTCGGTGGCACGGCGCTCTCGGGCGGGCGTGGATCAGTCATCGGCACATTCTTCGGTGCACTCCTCATGGCGACGATCAATTACGGCCTCATCCTCGGCGGCCTCGACACCAGCCAGCAGCAAATCATCCGGGGAATCATCATCGTGCTCGCGGTTGCGCTGGCGCGGCAGAAGTAACTCAACGAAAAGGAACGACAATGACTGCGAGAAACACGTCCCACATCGTTGTGGGCGACGGCCGGTTCGTCGTCGACGGCGAGCCGCTCAAGCTCTATGGCGGCGCCGTCCACTACTGGCGGCTCGACCGGGACAAGTGGGACGGAATCCTTGACTCCGTCAAGGGCATGGGGTTCAACATGATCTCCATCTACATGCCCTGGGAGATCCATGAGATCGCGAAGGGCGAGTTCGACTTCTCGGGCAACAAGGACATCGATGCGTTCATGACCTTGTGCGAGCAGAAGGGCCTGACGATCGTCGCGCGGCCTGGCCCCCAGATCAACTCTGAGCTGACCTGGTTCGGCTACCCGAAGCGCATCCTTGAGAACGACCGTCTGCATGCACGCAATGCGAAGGGAGGTATCACGGTCCTGACGCAGGTCCCGAAGCCCATTCCCGCGCTCAACTACGCCGCGGACGAGTTCTTCGAGGAGACCGCGCTCTGGTACGACGCCATCTGCGCGATCCTGGCCAAGCACGCCTACCCCAACGGGGGCCTAGTCGCCGCCCAGGTCGACAACGAGATGGCCTACTTCTTCTGCATCAACGCGTACGCCGCCGACTTCAGCGAAGCCTCGCTGCGCAACTACCGCTCGTTCCTGATCAACAAGTACGGCTCACTGGACGCGATCAACGCCGCCCACGGGTTGTCCGCCGCCTCGATCGACGAGGTCGATGCCCCGCGCCGGTTCAGCGCCACCCGGGCGGTCGAGATCCCGCGGTACGCCGACTGGATCGAGTACCGCGAGGTCTACCTGATCGACTCCATGGACCGTCTCGCCGGCATGATGCGGGAGCGCGGGCTGGACAAGATCGCCCTGTTCCACAACTACCCCCACCCGCTGGGGCCGGGCGGAGCCGCGTCCGGCTTCACCACGCCGTTCAATATCGCCAAGCTCGAGGAGAAGCTTGACTTCGTCGGCTTCGACATCTACTCCCGCAAGGAGCTCTACGGCCACGTGAAGACCGTCGGCAGCTACGTCGTGGGAACCAGCCGCTACCCCTACATTCCGGAGTTCATCGCAGGCGTCTGGCCGTGGTACCTGCACCCGGGCGAGCTGTACGACGAGGAGTTCGTGACCAAGGCCGCCCTCGCCCAGGGCATCAAGGGCTTCAGCCGCTACATGCTCGTCGAACGCGACCGCTGGCTCGACTCGCCGGTCCGGCGCGACGGCCGGGTTCGCGAGGACCACGCCGCCATGTTCGGAGCCGCCAACCGCATGCAGCTCCAGGGACGCTTCTCGGACCTGCGCCGCGAATCCGACGTGCTCCTGCTCGCCAACCGCGAATACGACCGACTGGAAGCCGCCAGCGTGCTGGTGTCCTTCCCCGGGGACTTCCTCGAGACGCCGTCGGGCTTCTCCGAGTACGCCAACCCCCTGACCATCAGCGAGCACCGCCTCGGCTTCGACAAGGCACCCCAGCTGGAGAAGTCTGAGTGGTTCGGGGCCTTCCACCGTGCCCTCAGCTCGGGCGGCTACGACTTCGTCCTCTCAGACACGGCGCTGGACCCCTCTCACTGGTCCAAGTACCGGGTGGTCAGCATCACGACCCTCGACTACCTTGATGCCGGCCTCCAGCAGGCACTGGTCGACTACGCGGCAGCAGGCGGCACTCTCGTCATCGGTCCGCGCCTGCCCCGGTACGACAGCCTGATGCGCCCGTGCACCATCCTCGCCGACGCTGTGGCGGCCAACGCACCCCGGATCGTCCTGGTCGAATCGGCCGAGGAAGTCCCGAGCGCCATGATCCGCACCTGTGGCCAGGCCGGGGTAGCACTGATCGGGCGAAACGACCCTCGTCTTGACGTCATCGTGCACGGCGACACCGTCGACGAGGCACGCAAGGTCGTCTTCGTGGTCAATCCCACGGCCGACCGCGTCGAGGCGACAGTAGCGATCAGCGTCCCGCTCCACTCGGCCACCGAGCTGTGGACCGGAGAGCCGGTCCGGCCGAGCGGCGACACCATCGCGGCCTCCATGGCTCCCTACTCAATCCACGTCTACGAGTGCCGCACGGCCTGAAAGGAACCGAACATGCTTCACGGAAATGTACTGATGGCCGACCTCGACGTCGACCAGTGGCGTAACGCTCAAGATCTCGTCCTGAAGTCAGCGAAGGAGGCGAAGCGGCTCGTCGTCATGCTCGAAGACGGCGAGGTGGTCAAGTGCCGGCACACGACGGGCAGGGCAGTGAACCAGGCGCCGACCCGGGTCGAGGACCTGAACGTCGCGGCACGCTCGCTGTACGAGGCAAACAAGGAGGACACCGACTTCGTCCTCGTGATGGAGCGCGACGCGGCGGACGAGTACTTCGCTCGCTATCAGGATGCCTGGAGTGCCGACGAGGATCTGGACGAGTACGTCCGCAGAACCTACGCCACGCTCGACGACTTCGCGGACCGGATCGTCACCTACCCCACCCCCGCTCGCGAGACACTCGGGCTGCAATGGCGGATCGGGGCGACCTTCGAAGAACTCGAGGGCGCGGTCCGCTCCCTGGTCGAACCCGGCTCGACGGTGGTTCTCGCCGTCCACGACGGTGAGAAGCTGTGGACCAGCCTCATCCTCTGCTTCGACGCCGACCTGAAGATCATCTCGATCGGAACCGCCGACCCGAGCGTGGTGGACATCCATGGTCCTCGCGCCGACGTGGTGGAACGACTCGTGCGCTTCGCTGACGCACGCGAAGGCAATGTCGGGCTGGTCGTCGAGGCAACGCTGCACGCGGCCAGGGAGTTCCTCGCCGCCACCGATAAGACGGCCGCTCGCGCCCGGCTCGGCGACGCCTTGGTGGTTACCGAACGGTAACCACCAAGCCTCGGGGCAGTGGCCACCGCCACGACACGCGCTGCCCCACAGTGGCCGGGGCGTCCTGTCTCCCCGGCCACTGGAGTGGAGTCCAGCAAGAGCGGCGTCCCCCAAGGTTCTGAATCTCGTCATGTCGCGAGCTCTGGGTGGCCGGACGGCTAACCGTGCTTGATCCAGCGGCAAGGGTTCGCGCGAAAGGAGTTCGTCCACGAGGCGAGCGATCGATGGCCAAGGCGGCCGAGCAGCGGGTCGGAAGTCAGTGTCGCCGGTCCTCATCGCTCGGATGGATGCTCGCATTGATCGGGTTGAGTCGGCGCGTCGTGTGCGACGATGCGGGTCTGCGGGCCAACCCAGCTCCCCTTAGGTGCCCCACGGGGCCTCGCGACGCTCGCAGGAACTGCGCGCAATGCCTAGTCAGCATCATTTCGAGCGGCGGTGGCTGAGAGGTCCAACTCCTCTCTCGCGCACCGTAAGGTGCCTCTGGCTAGGGAAAACGGAGAAAAGCGAATCCTCTATCGTGTTCCTTTCCGGTCCGACTCGAATCCTTCTCACTAGGACTTTCGCGCGATGGTATGGGTGGCCGATAGCCAGATGAGCCCACTCGGGGCCGCTTCTGCCCCACGCAAATGGCCCACGGAAACTGGATCTGACTAGTTACGGAAGACGACTGGGGCATCTCCGGACGGGCTGTGCTGCCCCACACCTGCCCACGAACCGCACCGAGAATGGTCACCGCGCTATGCGGGAAGGGGAGTCGGTCGTGGACCTCTCTAGCCCAGGAACCCCATCTGCCGGTACGCCAGGCGACGCCGGGCGTACTGCGTCTTGAGAACAGGCACGTTGGCATCCCGGTAGTCGTGGACGATGACCTGGATCTTGCCCGCGTGTCGGGTCTGTCAGATAAACGGTGTGTGAGGCCCGGCGGTTTCTAGTGAGTGGTTCTCTCGAACCTGCCTGCGAAGGTGATCGCGAAGGCGTTCAGGGCGGGTTTCCACCTGACGACCCAGCGTGCCTTCCCGTGGCCGGTGGGGTCAAGGCTTCGGGTGGTTAGGTACAGGCACTTCATGGCGGCGGCCTCGTTGGGGAAGTGGCCGCGGGCGTTCACCGCCCGCCGGTATCGGGCGTTGATGCTCTCGATCGCGTTCGTCGTACAGATCACGCGTCGGATCTCCACGTCGTACTCCAGAAATGGCACGAACTCGGCCCACGCGCTCTCCCACAACCTGACGATCGCCGGATAGCGCCCGCCCCAATCGTGGGCGAACTCGGCGAACCGATCCCTGGCCGCGGCCTCCGACGGGGCGGTGTACACCGGCTTGAGGGCCTTGACGATCTGGTCGCGGTGTTGCCGGCCGGCGTAGCGGAACGAGTTTCTGATGAGGTGAACGATGCACTGCTGGACGACGGTGCGGTCCCAGGTGGTGGTGATCGCCTCCGGCAGGCCCTTCAGCCCGTCGCACACGGCGATCAGCACGTCGTCGACGCCGCGGTTCTTCAACTCGGAGAACACCTGCAGCCAGAACCTTGCGCCCTCGGCGCCGTCGCCGGCCCAGATCCCCAGGATGTCTCGTTCGCCGTTGGTGGTGACGCCCATCACCACGTAGAACGGGGTGTTGCGGACTTGGCCGTCGCGAACCTTGACCACGATCGCGTCCACGAAGATCACCGGATAGAGCGGGTCCAGTGGCCGGCTGGACCATTCAGCGAGCTCGCCGGCGACCTTCTCGGTGATCCGGCTGATGGTGTCCTTGGACACCTTCGCCCCGTACACCTCCTCGAAGTGCGCGGCGATCTCCCCGGTCGTCAACCCACGCGCGGACAGCGACAACACGATCTGGTCGATCCCGTCCAGGCGCCGTTTCCGTTTCGGCACAATGATCGGCGTGAACGAGCCGTCCCGGTCCCGGGGCACCTCGATCTCGACCGGCCCGATCTCGGTCAGCACCGTCTTCGAGCGGGTGCCGTTGCGCATGTTCGTACCCAACGGCGCTGCGCCGTGCTCGTGGCCCAGGTGCTCGGTCAGCTCCGCCTCGAGGGCGGTCTCCAGCACCTGCTTGGTCAGCCCGGACAACAACCCGCCCGGGCCGACCAGGGACATTCCCTGAGCCTTGGCCTGGGCGAGCAGCTGCTCGGCGAGCTGCTTCTGATCGATGATCTCTCCCGTCACAGGATCGATCATCTCGGTCATCTCGGTCGTGTCAGTCACGGCCATCTCCTTTCGGATCAGGCCGGACCCCTACACACCGTTATTCCGACAGTCCCCGCGTGTCGGCGCAGTGCGCGCCCGACTGCCTGGACGACCAGGCCGGCGTAGGAGATCGGGCCAACGAGGAAGACGGTGTCGATGATCGGTGCGTCGAATCCTTCGCCGCCGTAGGGGACGGTCGTCATCACCAGAAGCGGATCCTCCGGGTTGGTGTCGGCGATGCGCTCACGGATCGCGGCCAATGTCCGGGCGCCGATGCCGCCGCGCATGATCAGAGGTTCGGTGTCCGGTAGCAGCGCAGCGAGCGCCGTGAGGTGGTCGCGGCGACGGGAGAGGACCAGGCATTTGCGTCCTTGTTGGAGGGCGGTGGCGATGTCGAGCGCGATCTGCTGGTTGCGATCTGCGTCGGCGGCGAGTAGTCCGCCGAGCTGGGTGATTGCTCCGGGCTGCGAGAGGTCCAGATCGTCAGCATGGAACGTGGTCTCGTGGACGTTCAGTTCGCGTCCCGGCCCGTCGTAGGGCGTCACGAGATTGGCTTCGCTGGGCAGGGTGTCGGTGATGACGTGCCGGACGGGTCCGAGTTGCCAGTTGGTGATCTGCTGAAGGCCGTCCTTGCGCTCAGGTGTAGCGGTGAGACCGAGCCACCAGGCCGCGCGGATCTGGGATACGACGTTCTCGTAGGACCCGGCGGCGATGTGGTGGCACTCATCGACGATGACCTGTCCGTAGCCCGCAGTCAGTTCGTCAACCTCGGCGTGCCTGAGGCGGGCCAGCGACTGCAGCAGCATGATGTCGACCTGTCCTCGGGTCTTGGCCCGTCCGCCGACGAGTTGGCCTGCCTTGATGCCGAGCAGGGTGTTGATCTGTTCGCGCCACTGCGCGGCAAGGGCGGTCTTGTTGATCAGGACGAGTGTGCTAATGCGCGTTCGGCGATGATCGCGCAAGCCACCACTGTCTTGCCGGAGCCGGTGGGCGCGTGCAGGATCCCGTCCTCGTGGGCGAGCATCGCATCCACCGCCGTGACCTGACGGTCGTCGAGCTGACCGAGGAAGGACGCGTTCAGTTCGCTGCCTTGGCTCCGTTCGTCTTCGCAGAAGAGTTCACTTCCGGCTTGGACGATCAGAGCTGCTGCTTGGTCGCGTAGGCCGCGCGGCAGGAGCAGGTCGCCGCTGACGGTAACATCGAAGCCCTGGATGAACCGGGGGATGTTCCAGGTCGAGCGCCGGGCCCGCTGAGCCTCATAGAACCCGGGGTTGTGGATCGTGGCAGCGTGCCGGAGCGCCGCCGACAGCGCTGGTGTCAGGTCTTCGTCGCGAATCCTCAACCGGGAGCCCAGGATTGCTCGCACCTGGGTAGGTGGTCGTGGTCGGACGGTCGTCGCGGGGGAGGCTTCCAGCTGGGTCACCTCGGGACCGACGCTGATTCGGTCTCTGCGGCCGACTGCTGACACTTGGCGTGGTGTCATCCGGTCGAGGCGCGACAGGTACTCCCACTGATCCGGCCACGGCTCCCACGTGGCCAGGTCCAGAAACAGCGTCGTTCGGCGTCCGACGCGGCGCCGTCCATTCAGCGGGGCGGCGATCAGGTTCCCCACGCCGGACGCGCCCACCGGGACAGTGTCCTGGTTCGGAAACAGTCGGTCGTAGCTCGACAGCGGCATGGACCCCCGCAGGCCCATCGCGCGGTGAACGCAGGCCGTGCCCATCGCGCGGGCGTCTGCCGCCGACACGGGAGCGGTGAAGAACGTCCACACGTGCGCCCCGCGTCCCGACTGTGAGATCTCCAGCCCGCACGGCACCCCGAGCGACGTGGCGGCCTTCACATACGCGTGCGCGTCCAGCATCGCCTCGGGACCGTCGAAGTCGGCGGCAAGCCACCAACAGGTTGCATCCGGCAGCAGGGGATAGAGGCCGATGAACAAATCGGTGTTGCTCAAGTGCCGCGCGATCACATCGGCGGTCAACGGCAGGGGCCGGCGGTCCCACAATGAGCCCTTGCCGAACTGATCGCGAGTGACCGGGGACCAGCCCTTGGTTCGCTTGCGAGGGTTCTCCCAATAGTGCGAGTAGACATCCCGGCGGGCCGCGAACAGCTGCAGGTAAAGAGCCAGCTTCGCCTCCGGTGGCGAAGAGTTCGTCACCAGACCCGGATCGGTCGGCGCCAGCGTCGGTTGCTCGGCGGGCGGTTCCACCCCGTCGGTTATCCGAAGCAGGTTCCGCAACCGCTGGTTCTCCACACGAAGCGCGGCGAGCCGGCTCTCGAGATCGCTGAGCCTGTCCTGACCCGGCATCAGGCCGCCCAGCTCCGCTCGCTCCCCGGCGGGAAGAGCGCGGCTTCCACGGTCATCTGGACGGCTCGGGGTCAGGCGACGGCGTGGAGGGTGAGGCGCAGCCCGAGCGCGTTGGTGACTTTGAGGACGGTCGTCCAGGTCGGATTGCCTTCGGCGGACAGGGCCTTGTAGAGGCCGTCGCGGCTCATGCCGACCCGGCGGGCGAGTTCGCTCATATTGCGGGAGCGGGCGATGACGCCGAGAGCGCGCGGGACCGCGGTCGGGTCGTCTGCGGATTCCTCCAGGGCGATCTGGAGGTAGGCGGCAGCGTCGTCGATGCTGTCGATGTAGTCAGCCGCGTCGAAGCGCTTGTACTTGTCAGCTTTGGTTGTCATCACCGTCCTCCTCCAGTTGCCATTCGTCGGCGAGCCGGTGTGCCCGCTCGATGTCTGCCTGTTGGGTCGACTTGTCGCCGCCGCACAGCAGTAGAACCAGGTTGCCACCGTCTTGCAGGTAGTAGACCCGGTAACCCGGGCCGTAGGTCAGTCGCAGTTCCCAGACACCTTGGCCGACAGGTTTGGTGTCGCCGGAGTTGCCGTGGGCGAGTCGGTCGATCCGCTCCACGATCCGCAGCCGCGCCTGCCGGTCCTTGAGCTTCTGGAGCCAGCGGTCGAAGACCTGTGTTGTCAGGACTTCGACCATGTGTCGACTATAGCTGACACAAGCTGAGTCGGGAAGGTCGGTCGGGTGGTGGGCTTCGGCGGGCTCTCGTTGCATGGATGCCGATCGCAGCGAGCTTCCTTACGTGGTTGACGCCCTGCCGTCCGATCAGGTGGTTCTGCTGCCGGCTGACTTGCGAGGCCGGCTTTTCGATCGAGGGCATCGACCGTCGCCGTCCGCCAGCCTTCTTCGGCATGGGCGTGTGGGTCCTGCCCCACACTTGCCCCATGCGGGCGTTGCGAGAGCGCCGGAACTGTACGAAAGGCCTAGTCAAGCGCATGTTCAGTCACGCTCCAGGGTAGGTTCAACTCCTCTCTCGCGCACAAAATGGTTATGCGCCCCTGACGAGGGCAAACAGCATCTGACTAGCGGTTTTGGGCTGATTTGGCCCTGCTCAGGTGTACCCAGGAAGTGCCATCGGGGGCTCTTCGTGCCCCACGTTTGCCCGACGCTGCCCCACGTATGCCCCACGGAAATGGTACGGAATGGCATACCCGATGGGGTATCGGCCGCGCGTCCTCTCTCCTGTCCTCTCTCATACCAGATACCCCCGGGGTCCTGGCGAGGGGTGAGCCATTCGCGCACACAGCGCTGTAGGTGGTCCGGTCCTCTTCGGGTGTGCCGGCGTTCCGTCCCCAAAGTTCTCGGTGCCTCCCTGTCCGGATCGAAGGCATTGCCGGGCTTAAGGAGTCAGAGAGGAGCAGCCATGCCCACCCAGCGTTACGAGACCATCGCCCAGGCGTGTGAGCGGACCGGGATCAGCCGCAACACGCTGCGCCGGAGGATCGCCACCGGAGAGTTGCCCGCCTTCATGACCGGCAGGCGCATCCTGCGCCTGCGCCCCGAGGACGTCGACCGGCTGCTCAAGCCGCGATACAACCGTCCGATCGCGGTCTGAGGCACGGGCATGGCCAGAAGGCAGGAGAAGCGCACGTTCGGCGAGATCTCGCCGTTGCCGAGCGGGCGGTACCGGGCGCGGTACCGCGGCCCCGACGGCGAGCGGTACACGGCGCCGGTCACCTTCTTGTCCCGGATGGACGCCGAGACCTGGCTGTCGGCCCAGGCCCGCAAGATCAGCTCCGGGGACTGGACGCCGCCCACGGAGGTCGCCGCCGATGGTGCCCGGTTCGAAGAGTTCGCACGCGAGTCGCTGCTACGGCGTCGGCTCCGTCCGGGGACCGCCGCCTTGTACGACAAGCTCCTGCGGCTGGAGATCCTGCCTGTCTTCGGGAATCACCGGGTCCGTCACATCAGTGCTGTCGAGGTCACCGACTGGTACCAGGCGATGTCCGACCGCCCTACCCAACAGGCGAACGCCTACGGCCTGCTCAAGTCGCTGCTGAAGGACGCGGTCGAGGAGGGGATCATCGACCGCAACCCCTGTCGAGTGAAGGGAGGCAGCAACAAACGCGCCGTCCACGAAATCAAGGTACTCACACCCACCCAGCTGGCCCGCTACCTCGAAGCGGTCCCTGCAGCGCGCCGGGTGCCGCTGCTGCTGGCTGGCTGGTGCGGGCTGCGATCCGGTGAGGTGCGCGGACTTCGCGTCCAGGATCTCGACCTCAAGAGCGGTGTCGTCCACGTGCGGCAGGCGATTGTCCGGCTCGTCGGCGAGCTGATCATCCAGCCCCCCAAGACGGCGGCCGGAGTCCGTGACGTCGCCATCCCGCCGCACCTGCTCCCTGCTCTACGGACGTGGATGGGTGCCCAGCCTCGACGCGATCCCGAAGCGCTTCTGTTTCCCGCCAGCGATGGCGTCACGCCCCTGAACGACTCCGTCCTTCGAGAAGCGCACTACAAGGGACGCAAGGCGATCAAGATGCCCAAGCTCACGATCCACGACCTTCGCCACACCAGCGCGACCATGGCAGCCCAGCAGGGCGCCACCATCGCCGAACTGCAAGCCCGGATCGGGCACACCACGCCCAACATGGCGCTGCGCTACCAGCACGTCGCCGCCCATCGCGATCGGTCCCTCGCCAAGCGGATCTCGCAGATGGCAGCCGAGGCCACAGACAACCAGGCCGAAACAGCTGGACCTCATCGACCACCGGCCGCGCAAGCCGCAGGGTAAGCCCGCCGACGAGACACCGCCAAAATCGACGCGACCGACCAGCCAGAGGACGCGTGCCGAGCGGGAACGAACCGCCGCGATCCGCAGATGGGCGACGAACACCGGCATCTATGTGCCCGCCCGCGGCCGGCTGAGCAGAGAAGTGGTCGCCGCCTACGACGCTGCTCACCAACCGCGCGAAAGCCGACCTGGACCTGCCGGCGCAGCCACGAGCGATCGGCCCACTTCGCCATCACCGGGAGACTCCTCAGAACCCATGAGCCGGAAGAAGGAGAAGCCGTGAATGCGCCAGTGCCGCCTCGTGATCGTCCGCTGATCCTGTACGACCTGCTGGAGCAGATCGCCTGGCTACGGGCGATCGGGGCTGACCCGGCCGAGGTCGAGCAGGTGATCGAGGAGTATCGGCGGCTCCGGGCGGAGTTGTGATGGCCGGCCGCACGCTGAGCGAGGCGGAGCGGGAGGCTGCCGATCGTGCCCGTCGCCAGACGGTCGAGCAGTTGTATGGGCAGTTGGCCGACGGCATCGCGAACCTGGACGACAAGGATGCCTGGCAGCGCTGGCTGGGCATGGCGTCGAAGCTCCACCGGTACAGCTTCAACAACGTGACCCTCACGATGCTGCAGAATCCGGACGCGACGATGATCGCTGGCTACCGGGCCTGGCAGGCGATGGGCCACCAGGTGCGACGCGGGGAGAAGGCGATCAAGATCCTCGGCCCCGTCACCCGAAAGGTCGAACTGGTCGATCGCCTCACCGGCGAACCGATTCGGGACGCCGATGGGCGGCCTCAGTACGTCCGGCAGCTGGTCGGAGTGCGGCCGGTAAGCGTCTTCGACGCGAGCCAGGTCGATCCTCCCGTCCAGACGCCGCCCGAGCCGACGCTCTTGCACGGCCAGGCGCCTCCGGGGCTGTGGGACTCGTTGGCCGAACTGGTCGAGGCGGAAGGTTTCCAACTGACCCGCGGCGACTGCGGCGGAGCCAACGGGCTCACCGACTATCTGGGCCGGGAGGTTCGGGTCCGGGCCGACGTCGACGACGCCCAAGCGGTGAAGACGCTCGCCCATGAGTTGACGCACGTGCTGATCCGTCCCGATTCGGGTGAGCCGTACGCCGGCGCGTGCCGCGGCCGCCGCGAGGTGGAGGCCGAGTCCGTGGCCTATGTGGTCGCGGCCGCGCACCACTTGGACACCAGTCAGTACACGTTCAACTATGTCGCCGGATGGGCCACCCAGGCAGCCTCCCCGGAGCACGGCATCGAGGCGGTCGTCGCCGAGACCGGAGCCCGGGTGATCGCGACCGCTGACGCGATCTTGGCGCACACCAAGCCGGCTGACCTCGAGACGAAGCTGGTCGACGCGGTCGCCGAGGACCTGGGTGTCACGGCCGGTCTGGCGGCCAAGATGGCAGGGCGGACGCCTGAGCCCGAGGTGTGGGAGACCCTCACGTTCACGCCCAGCGCCGGAGCCCAGGCGGAGGCCCGCCGGCCGATCCCGTTGGAGCGAGGCACCGAAACACCCGGATTGGGAATCTGAACCGGTGACTGCGGCGATCTCGGTCTCCGCCATGACACACGTGTGGACGTGATTGCCGCCGCCTTGTCCAGACCGCGCGAGGGTGCATACGGACAGAAGAACCCGGGGACGCTTACCCACCCCCAGGCGCGTCCAGCCGGGTCCTAGTGCCGGACATCGTACGGCCGCCAGGATGGTCGCCGCCAGAGCGGACGCCTCGACACGGGAGCAACCGCTTCGCCGTTGGCAGAGTGCGCAGCGTTGCACCGGGCGCCGTCCATCCCCACGAGTGATGCCGTCAGTTGGTGGGCCGCGTCCGAACCAGAATGCTGCCTCGCTGGGGCAGCAATTCTCGACCCACAGGGCGAGACCCCTCGGTTACGGCGCTCGGGGATCGACGGCCCATCAGGCAACGTTCGGACGCTGTCGCGCAGATTCGGCGCTCGGCGTGGGTGGGACACGTGGAAGGATGATCTGCATGAGGACACGACCGCGCGAGGGGCTCAACCAATAGCCCCGGTCCGTCCTTCGCCGAGGGGCGGCGGGCCGGGGCCAGGAACCCTCGGAGTCCCACCGTGTCTCGTACCGACGCTCACGTCCCGCTTCAGATCCGTATCGCCCGTGGCGACATCGGTCGTGCCGAAGTCCACGACCACACCGACGGTGTCTGCGATCTGCCCGACCCGTACGACCGCAATGCCTGGATTGGGCGCGGCCACTGTCACTGGACCTGGCTGTGGGACGGCCACGGTCTGTGCCCGTGCGAGTTGTGCCACTGCGGACGGTTGAACCGGCGCGAGCTGCGTGCCGAGCGTCAGCGGGTCCGCCGCCAGCTGCGTCGGGCTGCGGTCGACCCGGACACCGCGGATGGGATCTGAAAGACGGGGTTTGCGCCGGTCCTCGCGGTCAGAAGCCGATCGTGTTGGCCCGCGGTTCGGCTGGCGCGATGGCCGCGAGCAGCGCCCGCTCCTGAGCTGTCCGGAGCGGGTCGAGGACGACCGGCACGGTCTCCCACGGCCCCTCGTCGTCGACTTGGCGGGGCGGGTTCGGCGGTGTGGCGAGGGCAGCGATGGTCAGCGGCGTCGCGTGCACGAGACGCGCGACCGCTTCTGCAGAGTCGTGGAGAAGCCCTTCGGCGGAATGGAAGCCGGCCGGGTCGGGGAGCCACTCGTATCGAGCGCTGTCCAGAGCCTGTTGGACGACGCCGGGCGTAGGGATCTGGCTAGCGTCCAGCCAGACGCGGCTCGCTCCGTGGGCTAGGCCGTCGAAAGCTGCGGCGGCCTGGTGCCCAACGCGGATGGCTGACTGAAGGCCGGAGTGCAGCACAGCGACCAGCCGCTCGGCGGTGACCTCGGCGAACATGTCCTCGGGGTGCTTCCAGTCGACCCGGGTTCGCAGGGTGTCGTCGAGGCGTTGGCGCAGGTCGGCGGAAGCCTGACGAAGCTCGGACGCGCGCCCTCCGAGACGCAGTTCGGCCGGCCAGCGGGTGGTTTCGCGCCAGGATCGTGCGGCGCTGTCCAGGGCCTCGCACACTGCGGAGGCGTCGGAAAGCGCGCCGGCGTCGACGCCGTTGCGCATCACGGCGCTCGCGGACGCGCACACGAGCGCGATGTCTGCGGCGGCAAGTTGGAGCGCGAGTTGGGTGACGAGGCGGGGGCGCGTGATGGTCTCGGTCGCTGCACTCTCCCAGCGGGAGACGGCGCCGTCGATGCCGGGATCGGTCGGCCCGATGATCCGCCACGTCTGCAGGGCTGGCGATCG
>CAYNLD010000030.1:0-17549 GCA_964397985.1 uncultured Propionibacteriaceae bacterium
GGTTTCGTGGAGGATCCAGCTTGTGCGGGGGGACTTGCGCCCGACAAGGGCTTTCGCTCGACATTCTGGCGTTGAGGTGTTGACCTGGCGGGCGGTAGTTAGGGTTCAGGACTCTCTGCCCGTCGTGAATAGGGGTGCCGAGAAGCTTGCGAGAGCGACTGAGTGAGGGTCCCCGGCGACATCGTGATTAGGCGCCAACTCGGTTGGCCGCGCTGCCAGGGGGCGGGCCGCCGTCGTCGGACTGCTGGCCGGCGAAGAGGTGGCCGAGCGCGATCACGTTGACGCCGTCGGGGCGGGTGTAGCTTTCCGCGCCGGCGGTCACCACGTTGAGCGTGGAGAGTTGCCGTTCCCGCTGCTTGGACACCTTGGTTTTCAGTGCCCGAAGGCTGGCGGACGCCTTCTCGACATTGGCTGTGCCGCCGAGCTTGACCTCGAAGGCGCTCCAGCGTCCATCGCCGAGTTCGACGATCGCGTCGACCTCGAGGCCGGAATCGTCCCGGTAGTGGTAGACGGTCCCGCCAAGGGGCTGTGCGTAGATCCGGAGGTCACGGATGGCCAGTGACTCGAAGAGCAGACCGAAGGTGTCGAGGTCGTCGAGCAGCGCGTCCGGTTGGGCGCGTAGCGCTGCCGTTGCCAGCGACGGGTCGACGAAGTGCCACTTCGGCTGGACGCGCAGGCGCACCTTCGAGCGCAGGTGAGGAGCCCAGGCCGGCTGCTCCTCGACGACGAAGATCCGGGTCAGGGCATCGATGTACTTCCGCACGGTCTGTGCCGAGACCTCCGCGGTCGTGGTGCCGGGTACGGGAATCTCGGCTTCTGCGCTCAGCCTGGACGCGGACGCCTCGGTCGCCGTGTTGCGGGCCAGAGCGCGCTGCAGCGCAGCCACCCGAACAGGATCGGCGCTGAGCCCGGCGAACCGGAGGTCCGTGCGGGCGACATCGTCGAGGTAGCCCGCGAGATAGTCGGTGGCTGATCTGGTCGGCTGCGTCACCAGGGCGGGCCAGCCTCCCCGTACGGTGAGGGCGGCGTACTCCTCGACGCTCGGACCGCCGAGGCCGCCGACGTCAGGTGCCTCAGCGCTGCCGGAGGAGCGGAACAGGGTGGGGAAGCTCACCGAGCGGGTGCTCTCGCCGCTCTCGTCGAGTGACATCGGACGGAGCGTGATCCGGCGGAACCGTCCGGCGCCGCTGTGCCGGGTCACGTCGTCGGCCGGAGTTGCGGAGCCGGTCAGGATGAACTGGCCGGCGAGCCCTCGGTCGTCAACCTCGTGACGCACCGCGTTCCACAGCGTGGGCGCCAGTTGCCACTCGTCGATCAGGCGTGGGGTCGGGCCTTCCAGCACGCGGCTGGGCGAGACCTCGGCGAGGGTGATGACGTTGGGTGAGGAGTCGAGTCGGACGGAACTCGCGGCCAGTTGCAGCCCGGAGGTCGTCTTCCCGACGGCGCGAGGCCCCTGGAGGATGACAGCCCCGAAGGTCTCGAGCGCCGTGCGCACGAGGTCGTCGGCGACGCGGTCCCGGTAAGCCATGGCGAGAGAGTATCACGTTTGCGGTTCGCACAGTATTACGTTTGCGCTCAGTGGACTATCACACTTGCGTGAGCCTAGGTAGCTGGTTTGCGGCTTCACCCGACCTTGCGGCCGTAGCGCTGCCGGGCCGCCTCCCCCGAGGTGCCAACGAAGAGTCCGATGGCTGACCAGGACATGCCAGCAACTCGCGCTGCCCTGATTGCTTCCAGGACGTGGCGCTCGGCGTCGGACCGCTCCTGGATCGCGGCGCGCAGCAGCGCGATGGCGCCGGGGTCGAGCTCATGCGCGGGGTCGGGCTCGTAGTCCTTGAACCGGGCCGCAAGGTCGTCCGCGTGCTGGAGGATCTCGTCGACTGTGCGAGGCATCGTCATCACCTGAGGTACTCGGCGGGATCCTCCAAGATAACTTGCGAGCCCGATTCCGGCAATCTCTCGTCACCTGACCTGATCGTCCCGGGAGGTCGGGCAGTGTCCGGGCTGGGGAAGTTCTCGTCATGCTCGACGACGATGAGTGGTTCGTTGAACGACCACGATCGGACGGCAGACCCTGCCGAGATCCGCGGTCCGGACGCGGATGAGGCGGGCACCAATTCGAGACGCCGGGAGCACCCCAGTTGCGATGCGGCGTCGCAGCGTGTCGACGCTGATCCCATAGACGAGGGCGGCTTGCTGGAGGGAGAGCCATTCGGGCGCGGACTGGCTCCATTCGGCTGCGTTGTTGGCCATGTCGGTTCCTCTCAGTCTCACAGCAGACCCAGCTTCCCCGCGTGCGCTGTGGCGACCACCGATTCCGGTAGCCCCGGCAATCGCACGGACACCGGCTGCTCGACCCTCACCGTCACGACGTAGTCGAAGCTGTCTCCACGCTCGCTGCAGCCGGCCAGTCGCACCCCGTTGCGGGACGCCACCACCGCAGCCGCCCCGCACGCGTCGCCGCCGCGGCCCCGGGTCGCCGCCCCGGAGAGTGCGACCAGGTCAGCCGCGGAGCGCGCGTGGTGTGCGACGGCGACATAGCCGGCGACCACCAGCAGCCCGGCGGCCACCACCATCAGGACGAGGATGACCGCGGCGACCAGCGCCGTACCGGAGCCGTGCTCGTCCCGCTCCCGGGAGCCGGCGGTCACGCCGGCTCCCGGAGCACGCTGGCCCGGGCCGACAACGGGACGGACGGCAGCCAGTTCGCCCACGGCCGGGCGGCGAGTTCGACGACCACCGTGACCTGGTCCGCGTCCTGCCGCAGGGCGACGCTCGCTCCCTGCGGGCGGTCCGCCACGGCCTTGGCCACCGCGGAGTGGTCGGAGCGCGCCTCCTGCCGCGCAACCTCGGCCGCGGTGTCCTGGCAGCGCACGAGCAGCCCGACCAGAGTGAGCGCCCAGGCCAGCAGGATGCACGCGAGCGCCGCGCCGATGCTGGCGAACGCGAGCTCCGCGGTGACCATGCCGCGTTGCGAACGCCGGCGCGGCCGGCCGGGGATCTCCCGGCCGGCCTGCGGCATGGACGCTCGGCTCACGCCCCGCCACCCATCGCCTGGATGATCACCTTGATGATCACGAGCACGATCTTCCAGATCGCGTCGCGGAACTCCGGGTTGTTGATGATCGCCAGGATGATCCCGACGAAGCTCACCGTTGCCACGGTGCCGACCGCATACTCCGCGGTGGTCATTCCCCTGTGGTTGTGGCGTCGACCAACTTTCACCAGTTCCCGTGCCATACCTGCCTCCTTCCCTCGGCGTCCACTCGGACGCACCCACACCTTCGGCAGCCGGCGTCAGAAGCATTCAGGCAGTCGGGCGAGCTGTGGACAACGCTCCGCAGTGCGCACGACTGTGGACAACCGCGGTCTCACGGTCGCAGGAGGTGCTGCGCGACCCCGCCGATGATCGGGACCACGCCGAGCAGGAGGAACGCAGGCAGGAAGCAGATCATCAATGGCAGGACGCTACGAACGCCGACCCGGCGGGCCCGCACCTCGGCCGCGGCTGCGGCATCGCGGCGTGCGTCAGAACCCAGCGCTCGCAGCGTGCCGGAGAGCGCCATACCCGAACCCAGGGCGCGTGCCAGCTCGCGTCCCAGTACCCCCAGCACCGGCTCGGTGCCGGCCAGTTCGGCCCAGGCCTCGGCCTCGTCCGTACCGAGCCGGACCTTCGCCGCCAGCTCGCCCAGCAGGCCGCCCAGCGGCCCGTCCAGCGCACCGGCGATCACCTCGACCGCTCCCCGCAGCGGCAGGCCCGAATCGAGGCAGACCGCCAGCAGGTCGCAGGCCTGCGGGAGGTCCGCGACGATCTGCTCGCGTCGCCGGGTAGCTTCGCCGCTGAGCAGTCGTCCGAGCACGACGTAGCTGGCCGCGCCGACCGCGACGGCCAGCGGGATTCCCCACCAACCCAGCCCGGCCACCAGGAGCAGAGCACTCCCCGCGGCGGCCAGAGCGCCGGACGCCCGCCCACGTGACGCCAGCAGCCGGGCGCCCACCGCACGCGGCCAACCCTCCGCCGGTGCTCGCAGGCGCCTCGCCGGGCCGGCCCGCCAGCACACCACGGCCAATCCCAGGGCAACCGCGGCCACGACGTCCCCGCCCACCTCAGCTCCCTCCCACGTCGGCGATCCGCTCGGTCCATACGACTCCCGCGCAGCCCAGCGCGACCCCCGCGGTGAGGCTCAGCTGGCCCGGTAACGAGCCGGCAAGGAAGGCCAGCGGGTCGCCCCCGAAGGAGTAGCCGAGCAGCACGCCCGCCACCGGCAGGACAGCGAGCAGCCGTCCGGTCGCTCGTGGCGCGGAGAGCTCGGCCGCGACCACGTGGTCCACCGCCCGCCGGGCCGAGAGTCGCCCGGTGAGCGCGTCGAGCGTGGCGGTGAGCGATGCGCCCGTCCGCTCCGCCACCTCCCAGGCGATGCCGAGTTCGACCAGGCTCCCGCAGCCGGGCCGCGCACCGCAGCGCCGGAGCGCGGGGGCGACCGGCCCACCGACCTCCAGGACGGCGGCTGCCTCCGCAAGGACGGGGGCGTCGCGGGCCGCGATCTGCAGCGCGGCGGTGGGCACGTGGCCCACCCGCAGCAGCCCGGCGAGGAGTTGGCACGCCCCGAACACCTCCTCCCCTGCGACGACTGCGGCAGCCCGTCCCCTGTGTCGCCGCCAGACCAGCACCGCGGTGAGCACCGGCAGCGCCGCGGACGTCCCCAGCGCCGCTCCCGCGCCCCCACCCAGCAGGCCCCCGACCAGAAGCGCTCCGGCCACCCCGGCCCCGGCGAGTCCGGCCCGGGCACCCCTGCCCCTCCACCGCGCCGCCGGTGCCGCCCGGACGCGCAATCGAAGCGGGCGCGCAGGCCCGAGCAGCAGCCAGCAGGCCAGCCCGGCGGCGAACGCAGCCACCGCGGTCACCCCGCACCCCCGCCGACGAGTCGGCAGAGTTGCTCGTAGCCGTCGCCCGGCACGCTCGCCGCGCCAGGGCGGAACCGGATCGCGGGCACCGTCAGGCAACGCCCGGTGGCCGGGTCGGGGCGGACCAGCCGCAGCTCGTCCACCCACCGCCGCCCGTCGGGCAGCCGCCGTACGTGCACCAGCACCTGCAGCGCCGCCGCGAGTTGGGCGTGCAGGGCGTCGCGGCCCATCCCGGCGAGCGCCGCCAGCGCCTCCAGCCGCGCCGGAACATCGCCGGCCGAGTTCGCATGCACCGTTCCGCACCCGCCCTCGTGCCCGGTGTTCAGTGCGCTCAGGAGGTCGGCGAGCTCTGCGCCCCGCACCTCGCCCACGACGAGCCGGTCCGGACGCATCCGCAGCGCCTGCCGGACGAGGTCGGTCAGCGTCACCGCTCCCGATCCCTCGGCGTTCGGTGGGCGACCCTCCAGCCGCACGCAGTGCGGGTGGTCGGGACGCAGCTCGCGGGAGTCCTCGGCGATCACGATCCGTTCGGCGGGCGGCACGAGCGCGAGCAGCGCACCGAGCAGGGTGGTCTTTCCCGATCCGGTTCCCCCCGACACCAGGAACGCCCGCCGAGCCTCGACCAGCCCGCCCAGCAGGCTCGCGCCCTGCCCGGACAGGCTCCCGGATGCCACCCAGTCGGCCAGGCTGAGACGCTGACGGTTCGGCACCCGCAGCGACAGGCAGGTGCCCGAGTCGGCCACGCAGGGCAGTACAGCGTGCACCCGCACGCCGCTGGCCAGCCGGGCGTCGACGAAGGGCGAGCCGTCGTCGAGCCGGCGACCCACGGACGCGGCCAGCCGCACCGCCAGCCTGCGCACCTCCGCCTCGCCGGAGAACCGGACGTCTGCCGGCTCCAGGCCGCGGCCGCGATCGATGTAGACAGCATCGGGAGCGTTGACGACCACGTCGGTCACCCCGGCGAGCCGGAGCAGCGGGTCGAGCACACCGGCGCCCTCACTGTCCCTGCGCAGCGCGGCCACCGTCTGCCGCACGACCGAGTCGCTGACCAGCAGCCCCAGCGCGCGCAGCGCCGCCCCCACCTCGACCGGGCCGGCCTGCTGGCCGTGCTGCCCCAAGTGGGTGCGCACCGCCTCGAGGTCGACGTCACTCATCTCGTACCTCCTCTCCGAGAAGCACGTCGAGCAGGCGCGCGACCGCCCTGCGGTACCGGCGACGCGCCCCGCGCGCCGGTGGCTCGCCCCGCTCGGCCGCGTCCACGAGCCGGGGCTCCTCCGGAAGGCTGGCCAGGACGGGTCGCCCCACGGCATCGGCGACCAGCTCGGCCGGAAGCCGTCCGCGCCCTGCGCGCAGGACCAGTTCGGCACGCTCCAGGCCGAGGGCGAGCACGGTCTGCCGCGCAGCAGCGGCTCCACGTACCCCGGGGGCGACCACCACCAACTGGCGCCCGGCCAGCCGCAGCGCCTCCCGCGCCGCCGGGGCTCCGGAGCGGCCCGGGTCGAGCACGACCATCGAGTGCCAGGTGCGCAGCGCCGCCACGATCGCGGCCAGGGGTTCCCTGGCCAGGTCGAGAGCGGGACCGCGCGCCATCGCCACCACCGACACCCCGTCGACGACGGGCAGATAGCGACGCAGGTCGCCCAGCTGACCCTCCGCGCTACTCAGCCGCGGCCACCGCCAGCCCTCGGACTGCTCGGCACCGAGCAGCAGGTCGATGCCTCCGCCGAGCGGGTCGACGTCGACGAGCGCCGCCCCACCCGGCTGCGCACCACCCGGGCGCTCCCCGGCGAGCTGGGCGAGTGCCACGGCGAGCGTGGACGCCCCCACGCCGCCGGCGCCACCGACCACGGACACCACTGGCGCCCGGGCCCGGCTGGCGCCATCGGCCAGCACCGAGCCCAACCAGGCCCCGCCCTCGGGCAGCGGGACCACCTGCGCCGCGAGCGGTACCGACCACATCGACAGCCGGGCGGTGTCAGTCCCGACCAGGAAGACCCCCTCCCGGTGCGGCAGGGCCAGTGCGGCGAGCCGCTCTGCCAGCTCCTCGGCGACCAGCACCGCGCCTGCCGCGCGCCACGACGCGGCCAGCCGGTCGGGCTCGGTGACCACCTCCGCGTCAAGCTCCTGCGCCGCGACCGCAGAGAGGATCGCATCCTGTGTCTCCCCGGCCCGCGCGACCACCAGCACGTCGCTGCCCACGCTCGCCTCCGCCACGCCCATACCTTCGGCAGCGACGGTGCGGAATGGTCACCCGGACCGCGCGCCTGTGGACGACTCCATCCCGATCGGCGGTTCTCCACAGGGCCGGCCAGGGTCGGAGGCGGTTCGACAGGTCCCGGGCGACCTGACGACGCTCGCGGTGCGGCCGCGCCACCCGTAGGGCACCTCGCCCGGCCACCCCGCTTCCGCCTCCGGCCCTGCTCCTCATCTACGATGCCGACATGAGCAACGGAAACCCCGGAGGCTTCCCCCCCGCCGCGCTCGAGTGGCTCGCGCCGGCCGTGCCGGGGCGGGTGCTGGCGGTCGGGCGGCCCTCCGCGCTCACCGCGAACCGGCTGCTCGGCCTCGGCAACCACGTCCTGCTCACCGACAAGGCCTCATCAGCCGCCCGGGCGAGCCGACGGCGCTATCCCGGGCTACAGGTCGTCGCCGCCACGCCGGAGGCACTACCGCTCGCCCCCTGCTCGATCGACCATGTGCTGGTGGTGCAGGGCCTGCATCTGCTCCCCCCCGCCCCCGTACTCGGGGAGTTCGCCCGCGTCCTCGTGCCCGGTGGACGGCTGAGCGTGCTCTACACGGTCCGGGACGACTCGGTCCCCTGGGTGCGCCGGCTGGCCGCCCTGCTGCGCGAGTATGACCCGGAGGCGATGACCGGCGGCGCGGAGCTGTACTCGGTGGCCGCGATCGCAGCGTCCCCACACTTCCCTGTGGTCGAGCACCGGTCGTTCCGGCAGTGGGTCCCGATCACCAGGGAGGGCATGCTCGAGATGGTCAGCAGCGCTCCGAAGCTCGCCGGCCTCGACGGCACCGCCGCGGCGCGGCTGCTCGACCAGGTGGGCGCGCTCTACGACAGCTCCGCACGCCGGCCGGAACCCCTGCTGCTGCCGTACTCGGTGATGTGCTGGCGGGCAGAGGTCGACCACAGCGAACTCAGTTCGGCGCTGCGACCGCCCGAGGACGGCCTGCAGATCAACCTCTGACGCGGAGGGGGATCCCAGCCGTTAGGCTGGCCGTACCGCGCGCCGAAGGAGCTCCGAATGGCCGAACAGTCCGACATCGCCGAGGTGATCAAGAACATCCAGGCCGATGTCATCACCATCGTCAAGGGCGAGATCGAGTTGGCCAAGGCCGAGCTCGTGCCCCAGGCGAAGGCCGCCGGGGTCGGTGCAGGGCTGTTCGGCGGCGCGGCCTACGTGGCGCTCAGCGGTGCAGCACTGCTGTTCAGCGGACTCGCGTTCTGGCTCTCCCTCGGCTTCCAGGCCTGGTTCGGCCTTGAGCTCCTCACCGCGCTGACGCTCGGCTTCCTTGTGATGGCGGTGGTGTTCTTCCTGGTCGCCGGCGTGCTCGCGCTGATCGGCAAGTCCCAGATGAACTTCACCCCGCCGGAGGCGACGCAGGCCAGCGTCGAGGCGTCGGTCGAGGCGGTGAAGGGCGCCGTCGCCAAGGGCCAGGCGGACGTCGCCGCGCTCTCGATCACCGGAAAGCGCGCAGAGATCGAGCCGTAGAACGCCGCTGTCCGCCGAGGGCGGGCCGCGAGCCGCTGGCCCGCCTGCGGGGACGGGACTCAGCCGGCCGTGCCGGCCAGCCGATAGATCCGCGACTCCCAGCCGGCCAACTCGCCGGACGTCGAGTCGTGGGTGCCCAGCAGCACCTCGGCCCCGGCCAGGTCAGGCAGTCCCCCGGGCAGCAGCACCGGCCCGGACGACCAGTTCGCCACCACCAGCAGCACCTCGTCGCCGAGCGTGCGGGTGTAGCAGAAGAGCCGTTCGTCTTCGGGCAGCAGCAGCGCGAACCGGCCCTGCCGCACCACTTCGAGGTCGTGCCGCAGCGCGATCAGCTTCCGGTAGTGGTGGAAGACCGACCCGGCATCGGCCAGCTCCGCTGCCGCGTTCACCTCGCGGTGGTTCGGGTTCACGGCGAGCCAGGGCGTCCCCGAGGTGAAGCCGGCATTGGCTGAGGCATCCCACTGCATCGGCGTGCGGCCGTTGTCCCGGCTCTTGAACGCGATCGCGGCGAGCACCTGCCCCGGATCAGCCCCCGCGCCGGTCGCCAGGGCGTAGAACCGGGTCGATTCGAGGTCGTTGTACTGCTCGATCGAGGCGAAACCAGCGTTCGTCATGCCGAGTTCCTGGCCCTGGTAGACGTAGGGAGTCCCCTTCAGCAGGTGCAGCGTGGTGGCCAGGGTCTTGGCCGAGGCCACCCGGAACTCGGGGCTGTCGTCGCCGAACCGTGACACCGAGCGTGGCTGATCGTGGTTCTCGAAGTACAGCGAGTTCCAGCCCACGTCGGCGAGCGTCTCCTGCCACAGGGCAAGGTTCGCCTTCAGCGCGGGCAGGCGCAGCGGGATCACGTCCCACTTGGTCCCGCCGGGGGCCGAATCGATGCTGACGTGCTCGAAGGTGAACACCATGCCGAGCTCGCCGGCATCCGGGTCGGTGTGCGACCGGGCCGTTTCTGCGTCCACGAGGATCATCTCGCCGACGCTGAACAGGTCCTTCGCGCTGAGTCCCACCTCACGGTTCATCTCGCGCAGGAACTCGTGCAGCCGTGGCCCCTCGACCGCAGGGGTCGGGTCGTAGCTCAGCCCGTCCGGTCCGTTCACCACGCCGTCGACCAGCGGGTAGGTCTTCGAGATCAGGTTGATCACGTCCATCCGGAAGCCGTCGACGCCCCGCTCGACCCACCAGCGCATCATCTCGTAGACGGCCTGCCGCACTGCGGGGTTCTCCCAGTTGAGGTCCGGCTGCTTGGGGCTGAACAGGTGCAGGTAGTACTGGCCGGACGCCGGGTCGAACTGCCAGCCCGGGCCGGAGAAGAAGCAGCCAGCGTTGGTCGGCTCTGCTCCCGGCGTGCCGGGCTCGTGGCCTTCCCTTGCCGGACGCCAGATGTACCAGTCGCGCCACGGAGAGGACAGCTCTCGCGAGCTCTGGAACCACGGGTGTTCATCGGAGGTGTGGTTGACCACCAGATCCATCACCAGCTTCATCCCGCGCTCGTGCAGGCCGGCGATCAGGGCGTCGAGGTCGGCCAGCGTGCCGAACAGCGGGTCGATGTCGGTGTAGTCGGAGGTGTCGTAGCCGTTGTCGTCCATCGGCGAGCGGTACACCGGCGACATCCAGACGACATCGACACCGAGCGCGCTCAGGTGGTCGAGGTGGGCGAGGACGCCGGGCAGGTCGCCGACGCCGTCACCGTTGCCGTCGGCGAAGGATCGCGGGTAGATCTGGTACACCACTGCGCTTTGCCACCACGGAGCCATGCACCCATCCTTGCGCCTGCGCCACGCTCGCGGGAGTGGTCAGAGGCGTTCGCTGAGGAATCGTGCCGGGATCTCGGTGATCCGCGATGCGTCCCAGGGCAGGGTCCAGCCGAGCAGGTCGAACAGCCCGTCCAGCAGGTAGGCGGTGAAACCCCACACGTAGAGGTCGTCGAGGGTGAAGGCCGGGCCGGTGAACCCGCGCTGGTGCACCCAGGTGCTGCGGTTCGCCGGGTCGAGCAGCCGCGCCACGGGTACCTGGTGGACGGCCTGGATCTCCTCGACATCCACCGGCGAGAGCCGGACGGGGGCACGCCACCAGCCCACCACGGAGGTGACGTCGAAGCCGCTGCGCGGGATGTGTGCTGCGGGCAGCATGCCGAGCACGTCCACCGACGCGGGGACGACGCCCACCTCCTCGTCGGCCTCGCGCAGCGCGGCGGCGACCGGATCCGGGTCGCCGGGCTCCATCGACCCGCCGGGGAAGGCAAGCTGACCGGCGTGCGAACGCAAGTCGGCCCGCTTCTCCACGAGTACTACTTCGTAGTTCGCCGGCTGGCCGCTCAGCAGGATCAGGACGGCGGCAGCCCGCGTGCCCTGCGGCGTCCGCGCCCCGGAGATGAACCGCAGCGCGTCCGGCCGGGTGAACCGCGCGCTCGCCTCCCGCAGTTCCGCGGGCACCGGGGCACTCACCCGCCGAGCCCCTTCTGCACCCAGTCCTGCACGTTCTCGAGCGAGGTGAACTGGCCCGGGTGCCGGGCCACGATCCGTCCATCAGCGTCGATCAGAAGCGTGTAGGGGATCCCGACCACCCCCAGCGGCGCCTTCAGCGTGGTCGCAGGGTCGGCCAGCTGCGGGTAGGTCGCCGCAGTCAGCTGGGCGAACTCGATGGCCAGCGCCGGGTCGGGATCGGCATAGTTGATGCCGAGCACGGCCACCTTCTTCTGCGTGCTCGCGAAGGCGGACAGGTGTGCGGCCTCGGCCCGGCAGGGTGCGCACCACTGCGCCCACAGGTTGATCAGCATCGGTCCGCGCAGCGCGGCCAGACGCACGGTCGTGTCGCCACCGAGGCAGTCGAGGGTGAGGTCCGGCAGGCCTCCGGCCACTGCTGCGGCCTTGCCGCTGGCCGGGCAGTCCGCGATCCCGGCGGCCTTCCGGGCAGCCACGAGGTCGGTCGGGGTGGGGCTGGGCTCCATGCTCGCCACGGACGGCGTTGCCCCGATCGGGCTGGACGACGCTCCGCCCACGCCGGGAAGCAGGTCTGCACAACCGGCCAGCGCGACGGCGATCGCCAGGATCGCCAGCGCCCGTGCCACCGGTCGGCCCTTCATCCGCGGGGCTCCCTGACCAGTTTCTCCGCGACCTTGGGATCGGTCGGGCCCTCACCGTAGGCCGGGCAGAGCCGGGCCAGCGGGCAGGCGCCGCAGGCGGGACGGCGCGCGTGGCAGCGTCGCCGTCCGTGCCAGATCACGTGGTGGTTCACCATGATCCAGTCCGACTTCGGGAACAACGCCCCCACCTCGGCCTCGATGTCGGCGGGCTTGTCGGAGTCGGTCCAGCCGAACCGCCGGGTGAGCCGGATCAGGTGCGTGTCGGTGGTGATGCCAGGCACCCCGAAAGCGTCGGTGAGCACCACATTCGCGGTCTTGCGCCCCACTCCGGGCAGGGTGACGAGCTCGTCGAGGGTGCCGGGCACGACGCCGCCGAAGTTCTCCACCAGCGCGGCGCCAAGCTTGAGCAACGATTCGGTCTTGGCGCGGAAGAACCCGGTCGGCGTGATCAGTTCCTCCAGCTCTGCGCGGTCGGCAGCCGCGAGCGCCGCAGCATCGGGATAGCGGGAGAAGAGCACGGGCGTGACCGTGTTCACCCGCCGGTCGGTCGACTGCGCGGACAGCACGGTGGCCACCAGGAGCTGCAGCGGGTTCGCGTGGTCGAGCTCGCAGTGGGCGTCCGGGTACAGCTCACCGAGGAGCTTGTTCATCGCCCGAGCGCGGCGTACCAGCGCCGTCCGGGATTCGCCTGGGATCACGATCAGAACGAGGCGGCGCTGGCCTCGACGACGAGTTCGACCTCCACAGGGGAGTCCAGTGGCAGCACGGCCACCCCGACGGCGCTGCGGGAGTGGGTGCCGAGCGCCCCGAACACCTGTTGCAGCAGCTCGGAGGCACCGTTGGCCACGCCCGGCTGGCCGGTGAAGGACGGGTCGCTGGCGACGAAGACCACCAGCTTGACGACCCGTCGGATCCCGTCCACCCCGCCCACGACGGAGGCTGCCGCCGCAATCGCGTTGAGGGCGGCGATCCTGGCCAGCTCCGCGGCCCGCTCGGGACTCACCTGCGCGCCGACCTTGCCGACCTCGGCGAGCTTCCCTTCCACGAACGGCAGCTGGCCGGCGGTGAACACCTGGCCCGATGACGCCACCGCGGGCAGGTAGGCGGCGACCGGCGTGGGAACCGCCGGCAGCTCGATGCCGAGCTCGACCAGACGGGTGGAGGTCGGTGTCTCGTCCAGTTCCTCGTTCATCCCTCGACCGGCCGCTTCAGGTAGGCCACGAGGTTCTCTGCGTTGGGGCCAGGAACGATCTGCACGAGCTCCCAACCGTCCGCGCCCCAGTTGTCCAGGATCTGCTTGGTGGCGTGCACCAGCAGGGGCACGGTCACGTACTCCCATTTCGTCATGGGCTCAGTATCGACGATCCGGCGGGCCCGGGACGAACCTCCCGGGGTTGGCGCTCACTCGCAGCGACGGCTCTTCGGGCAGAGGATGGAGGTCCAGGACGTGATGTCCGTGCGCTGACGCAGGAGCTGGCGGCGCTCCCGTTCGGTCATGCCGCCCCAGACACCCCACTCGATCCGGTTGTCCAGGGCTTCGGCGAGGCACTCGTTGCGGACGGGGCAACTGAAGCAGACCGACCTCGCGCGCTTCTGGTCGGCACCCTCAGGGAACAGTTCGTCCTGCAGTCCGCGGCACTTGGCCTGGAGGGTCCAGTCATCGACTCCGAGCGTCATTGCTCTCATCCTTTCCCTGGGGGCACCCGCAAAAGCGATTAGGCAATTGCTAGGTGTACGGGTCAGGCTATGTCAAGAAGCTACCCTCGGCTAGGGGTGATTCGGCGGGTTGTGGACGCTGCGCAGGTCGGGTTCGGAGCGTTGCGGGTCGTCACGTACCCTAGAAGCCATGCGCATGGGGAAACGGCTCTACTCGTTGATCATGTTCGTGGTGGTGGCCGTCCTCGGAGGCCTTCTCGCTGCCGGCCTGATCGTGCCGATCACGGGCATGGCGACCGGGGCCACGAAGGACGCGGTGGCCAGTCTGGACAGCCTGCCCACCGCGCTGGAGGAGACCCCGCAGCCGGAGCGGTCGAAGCTGCTCACCGCTGACGGCAAGGTGCTCGCCTGGTTCTACGACGAGAACCGCGAGTACGAGCCGCTGAGCAAGATCGCGCCGATCATGCAGCAGGCGCAGGTCGCCATTGAGGATCACCGGTTCTACGAGCACGGAGCGATGGACCTGCAGGGCACACTGCGCGCGCTGGTGTCCACCAGCCAGGGCAACACCCAGGGCGCATCGAGCCTCACCCAGCAGTACGTCCGGCTCGTCCTGATCGAGCAGGCCGAGGAGAGCAACGACGCGGCGGCGAAGGCCGCGGCGACCGAGAACACCATCGCGCGCAAGATCCGCGAGCTCCGCTACGCGATCGCCGTCGAGAAGCAGTTCACCAAGGACGAGATCCTCGAGCGCTACCTCAACATCTCCTATTACGGCGACGGCGCCTACGGCGTCCAGGCCGCTGCGAAGCACTACTTCGGGGTGAGCGCGGCCAAGCTGACGCTGCCGCAGGCCGCGATGCTGGCGGGCCTGGTCCGCAACCCTGTGGCGACCAACCCGGTGACCCACCCCGTACCGGGCATCCAGCGCCGCAACGACGTGATCAACCGGATGCTGGAACTGAAGCTGATCACTCCGCAGGAGGCGGCGGACGCCAAGGCGACGCCGTTCGACAAGTCGAAGGTGCGCGAGTCGTTGAAGGGATGCGCGAACTCCGACCTGCCGTTCGTCTGCGACTACGCGCTCCAGGTGCTGGCGCAGCAGGCCACCGACCTGGGCACGACCCAGGAGGAGCGGCTCGACCGGATCTACCGCGGCGGCCTCACGATCACCACCGAGATCGACACCAAGGCGCAGGCCAAGGCACAGAAGGTCGTGAAGAAGAACGTGTCGCCGAAGGACCCGGCGATCGGCGTGATCGTGATGATGGATCCGCAGACAGGGTTGATCAAGGCGATGGCGCAGAGCAGACCGAAGATGGGCACGAATTGGAGAAAGGGCGAGACCTTCTACAACTATGCCGTCGGCAGGGGCTACCACGGCGCGGACGGCTTCCAGGGCGGCTCCACGTTCAAGGTCTTCGTCGCCGCTGCCGCACTTGACAAGGGCTTCGGCGTCAACACCAGCTTCAAGGTGAAGGCCAGCCGGGACTACAAGGACGAGACGTTCACGTCCTGTTCGGGAGCGTTCAAGATCCAGAAGAAGTGGGTTGTGGACGGGCCAGAGGTCGGCATGTACAACATGTGGAACGGCACTTCCCAGTCCGTGAACAACTACTACGTGCCACTGGAGCAGAAGGTCGGCATCTGCAACGTCACGAAGATGGCCAAGACGGTCGGCCTGCAGCTGGCCAGCGGCAAGGACGTCGTGAAGGAGTACAACAGCATCGCGGCGTTCACGCTCGGCTCAGCTGAGATCACGCCACTGTCGATGGTCACCGCGTACGGCACCTTCGCCAACCGCGGCGTCAAGTGCAACCCGGTGATCATCAAGTCGATCGTGAGCAAGGAAGGCCACGAGTACGCACGGCCGAGCGCAGGCTGCAAGCGCGTGATCGACAGCGACCTCGCCGACGCGATCAACAAGGTGTTCCAGGGCCCGTACCGCAACGGAACGCTGTCGAACGTCCGCATTCCGGGGTACACCCTGGCCGGCAAGACCGGCACGGTGCCGCTGAACAAGGCCGAATGGACGGTCGGCTACACGCCCAACCTCGTCACCGCGGCCGTGATCAGCTACGACAACAGCCCGCACTACAAGAAGTTCTGGAAGAACAGGCGCAGCTTCCTGCGGTCGGTCACGCTCCCGCATTCGCACACCTGGCTGTCCGGCTACGGCTCGGATGCCGGCCGGAGGATGCTCCAGCCGGCCATGGCGCAGGCGCTGAAGGACATCGACCAGCACGACCACTTCGTGGATCCGCCGCAGTCGATCCTGAACGGACAGACCGCCGGTGTCCCTTCGTGCTCGGGCATGGGCCCTGCTGCCTGTAAGGCAACCCTGTCGAAGGCGGGATTCGGGGGCTACTACGTCCAGCAGTACTCCGACACCATCCCGAAGGGTGGCCTGATCGGGCTCAACCGCACTGGCGCGATCCCCAAGGGCAGCGCGGTAGGCATCCTGGTCTCCAAGGGCCCGCAGCCGGCGCCTCCGCCGGATCCCTCTGGCCCTCCCACGCCGGCCACGCCGCCGCGGAAACGCTGAGGTGGCAGGCAGGTTCGTCGGCAGGCTCGCCCTCGCTGGCCTCGCCTGCGTGGCCTACGGCACTTTCGTCGAAGCCCGCTCGTTCCGGGTGCGGAGGGTGACCGTGCCCGTCCTGCCGGCCGGCGCCCCGCGGCTGCGGGTGCTGCACGTCTCGGACATCCACCTGGCCGCCTACCAGAAGGACCGGCGGGAGTTCGTGGCGGCCCTGGCCGGCCTGGAGCCTGACCTGGTGGTGAACACCGGCGACAACATTGCGCACGCGAATGCGCTCGTTCCGCTGCTGGAGGCGTTCGGTCGGCTGCTCGACGTGCCGGGGGTGTTCGCGTTCGGCTCGAACGACTACACGGCGTCCCGGCTGTCGAATCCGCTGGGCTATTTGGCGTCCTCGACGAGCCGGCACGGCGTGCACGAGGACCGGGAGTTGCTGCCGACCGAGGACCTCCGCGCCGGGCTCGTCTCGCGCGCCTGGCGGGATGTCACGGGGCACCGTGCGACGTTCGAGGTCAGGGGCGTGCGGATCGAGTTCCGCGGCACCGACGACGCCCACCTGCACCGGGACGACTACTCGCTCGTTGCTGGCCCCCCGGCGGAAGGCACCGACCTCGCCCTCGGGGTGACGCACGCGCCCTACGCGCGCGTGCTGGACGCGATGGCGGCGGACCGGATTCCTCTGGCGTTCGCCGGCCACACCCACGGCGGCCAGGTGTGCGTGCCGGGCTGGGGTGCGCTGACCACGAATTGCGATCTGCCACCCGCACAGGCCAAGGGCTTGAGCCGCTACGCCGCGGCCGACCACTCGATGTGGCTGCACGTCTCGGCCGGGGTTGGCTCGTCCCCATTCGCGCCGTACCGGTTCGCCTGCCCGCCCGAAGTGACGTTGCTCACACTCACTCCGGGCCGAATGGCTGAGGCTGCGCAGTTCGGCTAGACTGCCACTCGGCCCTGACCCAGTCAGGGCTGTTCGGGGTGTGGCGCAGCTTGGTAGCGCGCATCGTTCGGGACGATGAGGTCGCAGGTTCAAATCCTGTCACCCCGACCAGCGGAAAGCCGCTCTGACTAGGAAATATGTTCCTAGGCAGGGCGGCTTTCGGCATCTTGCATCCTAACCGCACCCTAAGCACGGCAGACTCTTGCGGGCTTCTGCGGGCCGCTGCGCACACTGTCACCCCGTGGTTGAGCACCCGTAGGGCGACCAGGGGCGGAGGACGCACCACGGTTCGATACCGTCCGCAGCTATTTGCCTGGGCCGAAGAAGGTACTCGGGAGGCTCGATCACGCTCAAAGCCGAGCCGAGTGTACGAATCGGAGGACGACCCGACCAGAGTTGTCAGCGCGTCCGGATACGACCAACTGTCCGCAGCCTTGCCGAGAGTCTCAACCGGTGCCGGCCGCCGCGCATCCTAGCTCCGAATGTCCAGCCGGCCCTGGTGACACAGGATCACGTACTGGTCGCCAGTCTTGATGACGTGAAAGCCCCTTCGCTTTGCCTCGGCGATGAGCTCGGCCTCCGAGCTGTAGCGTCTCACCGTTGCCACTGACCGGCGTACCACTCCACCCCGGTTGGCCTGGCCAGCCGCGAACACTTGATCGAGCCACGCACTCACAGGGTCACGCTAGTCGCCTACGTGGGGTTGTG
>CAYNLD010000031.1:0-16746 GCA_964397985.1 uncultured Propionibacteriaceae bacterium
AGTGATCACCAGACAACACAAGTGGTCGCTCGTGGCGGGAGATATCGCACGTATATCGCACGACGTGCGATCTGCCAGGGCTCCCGGACGCTCGGGAGGTTGCCATGGGCAGGCGAGGCTTCGGCTACGTGAGGCGGCTGCCGTCGAAGCGGTACCAGGCCAGCTACGCGGGCCCGGATCTCCAGCGGCACGTGGCGCCGACGACCTTCACGACCAAGGCAGACGCCGAGTCCTGGCTCGGCGCGGAGCGGAAGGTCGTCGAGTCGGGCAGCTGGCGTCCGCCCGCCGTCCGGGAGGCCGAGGTCCGGCGCAGCGTCCAGACCGAGACGCTCAGCGAGTACTCCGCCCGCTGGATCGTCCAGCGGCGGGTGAAGGGCGAGCCGCTGCGCCCGAATACTGTGATCGACTACCAGCGCGCGTTGAGGCTGTACATCACTCCGCACCTGGGCGAGCGACCGATCACCGAGATCACCCGTGCCGACGTCCGCGACTGGCACGCGAACCTGCTGCGTAGCGTGAAGGACCGACCCAAGGCGAAGGCATACGCCGTGCTGCGGGCGATCATGAACGCCGCGGTCGAGGATGAGCTGATCGACGTCAACCCTGTGAGCATTCGCGGAGCCGGGGTCGCCCGCCGCAAGCACGGCATCGAGCCGGCCACACTCGAGGAACTGGACGCCATCGTCGAGGAGATGCCGAAGCGGCTACGACTCATGGTGCTGCTCGCCACCTGGTGCGCACTGCGCTACGGAGAGCTGGCTGAGCTGCGCCGACGCGACATCGACCTGACCAACGACGTGATCAAGGTGCGGCGAGCCGTCACCTTCACCCCGAACGCCACGACGGTCGGACCGCCGAAGACCGACGCCGGCATCCGCGACGTCGCCGTGCCTCCTCACCTGCACCGCGTGCTCCGCGACCACCTCAAGGACTACACCAAGCCCGGACGCGACAGCCTGCTCTTCCCCGCCGACTCGGGTGGCCACCTGCACGAGTCCGTGGTCTACCGGCACTGGAACAAGGCACGGAAGGCGGCCGGACGCCCCGACCTGCGCTTCCACGACCTCCGCCACACCGGGGCGACCCTCGTCGCCCAGGCCGGTGCCACGACGGCCGAGCTGCAAGCCCGGCTCGGCCACACGACGGCGGACGCCGCGATGATCTACCAGCACGCCGCGAAGGGCCGCGACCGGCAGCTCGCCAAGCAACTGTCCAAGCTCGTGGGCGGTGCTACCAGTTCCAGGCGATTCCGTACTCTGCGTTGAGGTTCGGTCGATCGAAGTAGGCCGAGGTGCTGCCGCTTCTTAGTTCGAGGTCATTGCCGTGGGTCAGTCCGGGATCGGTGGCCAGGGTGGCGTCGGCGAGTGGTCCGAAACGCCACAGTCGTCGGGGTGTGGGGCCGAGGAAGTTGAGGTGGAGCGAGGCGAGGTTGATCGGGATGGTGTAGCGGAGGTCGACCCGGTTCGGGGGCGTGTCCTCTTTGGTGATCCAGTAGCGAAGGGCGAAGGAGCAGGTTTCGCCCTTACGCAGTGGGCGGTCGAAGGCGAGGCGGTGGAGGAAGATCGTCTGCCCGTCAGCGTGTCTCGCCACGCTCTGGTCGACGATCCCTCCCCAGAGCACCTCGAGGTCGAGCTCGGTGCTGGGCCCGTCGGAACTCATCCTCAGAAGGTATCCGTCCGCCCCGTCCTTGAGAGCCCGAACGTGTTTGACCTCGATAATCTCCTCGGGGGCGCGATGCTCGCGGAAGGTGTAGATGTAGCGGGCCTCGGTGAGCGAGAAGGGCCCCGCGAGCGTCGCCCATCGGGTTTCGGCCCCGTCGGGCTGCGGGTTCCTGGCGTAGTCGTAGTGGCTTTGAAGGTGCGCGACCCAGTCGGGGCGTTGGCGCTGGATGGCTGCCCACAGGCGAGCAGACGGGGGTTCCCGGTCGGCCTCGACGTTAGCCAGGGTCGACCTTGCGATCACGTTCTCAAGCGTTTCGGCGAGATCTACCTGTCGCATTCCGGTCGCAATGCGGAGGCGGCGCAATTCAGCACCGAAGGTGGACATTCGAACTCCATGGCTGTTCCGGGGGCCGGTGATCGAGACGATAGTCAATCGGGCGGTCTCTGACGGGACTGTTCACGGATCGCGGGTGTTTGCCACGTTTCGATATGTTTGTAGACGGCCGACCGTCGCTTGGCTAGGGCGAATGGACGATCGCTGTTCGGCAGACTGAGAGCGCTTCTCGGGAATGGCCCGTGTGGCGCTTCCTATGGGTCTACCTTTTGCGCGTGGAGCCGCCGAGTCTGGCGGTCCGTGGAGGGGAAAGAACCATGCGCGTCTTCGTCGCTGCTCGTCGCCGGTCGTCCGACGATAGCCAAGGCGAGGTTCACCACCGCTATACCGATCATCGATGGGACGGCAGAGGTCGGACAGGCTCTCACTGTGGTCGAGGGCGACTGGCAGCCCGCACCGTCCTCGTTCAGCTACCGGTGGTACGGCTCCGGCACCGCGATGAGAGGCGCCACCCACAACACCTACACCACGGTCAGCAAGGACCTCGGCAAGACGATCACGGTCAAGGTCACCGCCAAACGCAGCGGCTACACGACAGCCTCGGTCGTTTCATCGACAGTCACCCTCGCAGGCTGACGTCAAAGGCAGAGTTCACGTGCGCGCGCGCCGCGCGGATGTGTCCATTGAAGGGAAGTTGAACGAGTGAGCAACATCGTCGCTTCTAGTGGGCGTTCGGTACGGGATGCGCGGAGTCGTACTGCTGCAGGCCTGACTGTGTTGATGATGATCCTGAGCCTCATCGTGGGCGGTGCCGGCCTGTCGCTGTCAACGCCGATCGCCACCGCCGCCGGCTCGGCCGAGTCACGCATGGCGGCGTGGGGCGACGACTCCTACGGCCAGGGGAGAGTGCCGCAGGCTGCGGAGCCCGCAAAGGCGATCGCAGCCGGTGGCGGCCATAGCTTGGTGTTGAAGCAGGACGGCACGGTCGTCGCCTGGGGGGAAAACGGCTACGGAGAGGCCAGCGTGCCGTCGGGGCTAGATGGTGTCAAGGCGATCGCCGCCGGCGCCCACCATAGCCTCGCGTTGAAGACGGACGGCACGGTCGTCGCCTGGGGCGACAACAGCTCCGGGCAGACGGCGGTGCCGGCGGGCTTGTCGGGCGTGGTCGCGATCGCCGCCGGCAGCGACCACAGTCTGGCGTTGCGGCAGGACGGAACCGTGGTTGCCTGGGGCACAGACGGCTACAGGGAGTCGACGGTGCCGATTGGCCTGACGGGCGTGACGGCGATCGCCGCCGGCGGCAACCACAGCCTGGCGTTGACCTCCGAGGGAACGATCACCAACTGGGGTTCGAACAACTTCGGCCAGGCCCCGCTAGGCGTAACGAGGGTGACCGCCGTCGCCGCCGGTGGCAATGTCAGTCTTGTATTGGAGTCTGACGGCACGGTCGCCGCTTTCGGCGAGAACTACTGCGGGCAGGTCACGATGCCAACTGGACTGACTGGTGTGACTGCGATCGCCACCAGCGGCACCCACAGCCTGGCGCTGAAGTCCGACGGCACCGTGGTCGCCTGGGGCTGCAACGGTTCAGGGGAGTCCACCGTTCCGGCTGGCTTCACAGGCGGGACCGCCATCGCCGTGGGCGGCGGCCATAGTCTGGCGTTGCGGCAGGACGGCACCGTGGTCGCCTGGGGCGACAACTACTACGGGCAGGCGGCGGTACCGGCGGGGTTGTCTGGGGTGACCGCGATCGCCGCCGGTGGGGGTCACAGTTTGGCGTTGCGGCGGGACGGCACGGTGCGTGCCTGGGGCCGCGACGGCGACAGGGAGTCGGACGTGCCTTCAGGTTTGTCGGGAGTGACCGCGATCGCCGCCGGCGGGTTCCACAGTCTAGCGCTGCGGCAGGACGGCACAGTGGTTGCCTGGGGCACTAACGGCTACGGGGAGTCGACGGTGCCGGCGGGGTTGTCGGGGGTGGTTGCGATCGCCGCTGGCTGGGGCCACAGTTTGGCGCTGCGGGAGGACGGCACCGTGGTCGCTTGGGGCGGTAACAGCTCCAGCGTGAGGTTGGTGCCAGAGGGGTTGTCGGGGGTGACCGCGATCGCCGCCGGCGGCGGCCACAGTCTTGCATTGAAGCAGGACGGCACCGTGGTTGCCTGGGGCCATAACGAACAATCGGAAGTCGATGTGCCTTCGGGGTTGTCCGGGGTGACAGGGATAGCTGCCGGCGGGGAACACAGTTTGGCGCTGCGGGAGGACGGCACCGTGGTCGCCTGGGGCGCCAACTTCTCGGGGGAGGCGTCGGTGCCGGAGGGGCTGACTGGAGTGGCGGCGATCGCCGCCGGCGGCGGCCACAGTCTGGCGTTGCGGCAGGACGGCACCGTGGTCGCCTGGGGCAGCAACTACAACGGGCAGTCCAGCGTGCCGTCGGGGTTGTCGGGGGTGACGGCGATCGCCGCAGGCGGCTACCACAATCTCGTTCTGTCGGGTGACGAAGGATCGTCGGCGCTGGCGGGTGATGTGAATGGTGATGGGGTGGTTCGTTGGGCGGTGTTGGGTGATTCCTATGTATCGGGTGAGGGTCTGATACCTCCGGTGGGTTCTGGTGATCCATCCGTGGGGTACATGGAGGACACCGACATCGCCCGTAATCACTGTCACCGTGCGGAAACGTCGTGGGCGTACAAGCTGGCGGAGTCGTACGGCGCGACGGGTTCGAACCTGTTGTTCGTGCCTTGCTCGGGTGCGGTGGTGGCAGACATCGTTGCGCGGGGCCAGTATCCGTCGTCGCCGGGCACGGCGGCGGGGAGCAGGCCGCAGTTGGACGATCTCAAGGCGTTCGCCAAGAAGGGGTCGGTGGATGCGGTGTTGCTGAGCATCGGTGGGAACGATGCGAAGTTCGGCGACGTGATCAAGGACTGCTATGTGAAGAACGGGTGCGATCCGATGATGGACCGGTCGATCACGTCGGAGATTGACCGGATGGAGAACAACGTCGCCTACACAGTGCAGGAGATCCGCAAGGCGACCGGGGCGCAGGTGTTCCTGGCGAACTACGTCAGCCCTCTCGACCCGGGCGGGTTGTGCAACGCAGACACCAACACGGGCCCGTTGCAGTTCGACCAGACCGAGCAGGCGAATGTGGCGAGGTACATCGCTGCGGTCAATGACGCGATCCGGAACGCGGCCGACAAGGCTGGCGCGAACCTCGTCGGGCTTGCGGGGGCGTTCGCCGGCAAGGGGTTGTGTTCGGGTGCGCACTATGTGAACGGTCTGCGCAAGGGTGTCGACGTGGTGGCGAGCCTGAACTGGTACGTGTCGAATCTGATTGTGCCGACGTCGTTCCTGATCGCGAGCGAGTCGTACCATCCGACCCAGTATGGGCATGCCGCGCTGTATACGGTGGCCCGCGCCGCGGTGTCGGCCAAGCTCGGTAATCCGGTCACTCCGTCCTTGACGGGAATCGGGCTGCAGCAGGCGTCGACACTGTCCACGCAGTATTTGCAGGGCACGGTGTCGGGGACCACGCTGCTGTACTCCGCAGCCAGCGACCAACGGATCGTGGTGACCCGGCATTCGTTGCCGGTGATCATCCAACGCGCCACATTGTCGGCCGGTGACACGCTGGATCTTGCAGGTGTATTGCCGTCGGACACCGCTCCGGGCTGGCACGGCATCGACGTCCGGGACGCTGACTCCGGTGACCTGCTGGCCTCCACGATGATCTGGCTCGACACACCTACCGGCTGTGAGGCCACTGCGCCGGACGTCGACGGGGACGGCTACCCCGACGCCTGTGACCCGAACCCCGCCGATGGCCCGTTGGCCGACGCGGACGGTGACAGTGTCGGGAACGCCACCGACAACTGCCCGCTGGTGGCCAACCCGGATCAGGCCGATTCAGATGGTGACGGTGTCGGTGATGTATGTGACGCGGACCAGGGCAATGATCCGTTCGCGAACGTGCCGAGCACGGTGCCCGGATCGGCACCGGTGTTCACCCAGACGCCGCTGGCCGACGGCCAGGCGGGTGTGGCCTACTCGAGCAGTATCGAGGCCTCCGACACGCAGCTGTACGAGCTCGTCTCAGGCAGTCTCCCGGACGGTCTTGCGCTCGATCCCGCCACCGGCACGATTTCGGGAAGTCCTACCGCGGCGGGCGTGTCGTCCTTCACGATCGCCGCCGTGAATGGTGCCGGGCGGACGGTCTCAGAACCACTCACGATCACGATCGCGGCCGCGACGCCCACCCAGCCCGGCGTGATCTCCCCTGCACCCACCCCGACCGTGGACGACACCACCCCGGTGACCGATCAGGACCTGTCCGCAGTGCCGGGAACCTGGGGCCCCGCAGCGGTCACCTTGAAGTACCAGTGGTACCGCAAGGGCCCCTCCGGAAAGGTCCGGGCGATTTCGCGTGCGACCGGGGTCCAGTACCAGGCGCGTGCGTCGGATGTGGGTTACCGAGTGCGGGTGCGGGTGACCGGATCCCTGGCCGGGGCCAAGTCGGTGTCGAAGGACTCAGCTTGGACCTCGAAGGTGGCGAAGGCTTCGTTCGCAACAGTGCCGACACCAGCGATCGATGGTGTCGTACGGGTCGGAATGCCGCTGACCGCAGTAGCGGGCGCGTGGGATCCCTCGGCGTCGTTCAAGTACCAGTGGTATCGCGTGTCGACCACAGGGAAGAGCACCGCGATCGCGGGTGCGACGAAGGCCACCTACAAGCCGACCTCGGGCGACAAGGGCAAGACGCTGAAGGTGCGGGTGACCGGTTCCCGGTCCGGCTACGTGACCACTGTCCGCTACTCCGCTCCGACCACCTCGGTTGAGCCGGGCATGGTCGGGGCGACCCCCAAGGTCGCAGGGACGCCGACGGTGGATCAGGAAGTGACCGCCAACGAGGGCACCTGGAGTCCGGCGGAGGCGACGTTCAGCTACCAGTGGTACGCCAAGAGCCCTTCCGGACAGGTCTACAAGATCACCGGCGCGACAAGCCGAATCTACCAGATTGAGGGCCGCTACGCCGGTTACAAGCTCAAGGTCCAGGTGACTGGTACCGCAACCGGCTACGCGCCGGTGACGAGGATCTCCGGCTATTCGGCGACGATCGCCAAGGCGAGGTTTACCACTGCCGCGCCAACCATCGATGGGACGGCAGAGGTCGGACAGGTTCTCACCGTGGTCGAGGGCGACTGGCAGCCCGCACCGTCGTCGTTCAGCTACCAGTGGTACCGCTCCGGCACCGCGATCACTGGCGCCGTCAAGAACACCTACACCACGGTGAGCACGGACTTGGGCAAGGCCATCACGGTGAAGGTCACCGCCAAACGCACCGGCTATACGACAGCCTCGGTCGTTTCCGTGGCAGTCACCATCGCGAGCTGACCAGATCTTGGGGGGTTGTTGTGTTTCGGGTTCGTGGTTGGTTGGGTTGGGTCTGTCCGATGAACGGTGTAAGTGGCGTTCATCTTCAGTGGTTCTTCGTCTCGGCGGGCATGCGGTCGGCGAAGGTGACGGCGAAGGCGTTGAGGGCGGGCTTCCACCGCACGGCCCATCGTGTCTGACCGGTGCCCTTGGGGTCCAGTGATCGGGTGACCAGGTAGAGGGTCTTCATCGCGGCCTGCTCGGTCGGGAAGTGGCCGCGGGCCCGAACCGCCCTGCGGAAGCGGGCGTTCAGGCTCTCGATCGCGTTGGTCGAGCACAGCACGCGGCGGATCTCCACGTCGTAGGCCAGGATTGGGGTGTACTCCTCCCAGGCGTTGCGCCACAGCCCGACGATGGCCGGGTAGGGCCGGCCCCACTTGTCCAGGAACACCTCGAGCGCGTGCTCGGCCGCTTCCCGGCTTGGGGGCGGTGTACACCGGCCGCACGTCGTGGCTGATCTGGTCCCAGTACTTCCGGGAGGCGCAACGGTACGTGTTGCGGATCAGGTGGATGATGCAGGTCTGAACCGTGGTTCGGGGGAACACCGCGGTCACGCTGTCGGGCAGCCCCTTGAGCCCGTCACAGACCAGGAAGAACACATCAGTCACGCCGCGATTCTTCAGGTCGGTCAGAACGGCCAGCCAGTACTTGGCCGACTCCCCACCGCCTTGCCCGGGCCAGATCCCGAGGATGTCCTTGTGCCCCTCGAGATCGACCCGATCGCGGCATAGAACGGCTGGTTCCCGACTTGGCCATCGCGGCCTTTCAGGATGATGGCGTCGATGAAGATCGCCGCGTAGATCGACTCCAGCGGGCGGGCCCACCAGCTGTTCATCTCCTCGACGATCTTGTCGGTGATCCGGCTGATCGTGTCCTTGCTCACCGACGCCCCGTACACCTCGGCCAGATGCGCGCTGATCTCCCCGGTCGTCAGCCCCTTCGCGAACAGGCTGATCACCAGGGTGTCCACATCGGAGAGCCGCCGCCGCCTGCCGACCAGCTGGGGCTCGAAGCTGCCCTCCCGGTCCCGCGACACCTCGATCTCGACCTGGCCACAGTCATCGGTCACCACCGTCTTCGACCGGGTCCGGTTGAGCGAGTTGCCCCGGTCCCGGCCCACCGCCGCGTGCTTGCCGTAGCCGAGGTAGTCGGTCATCTCCTCCTCCAGGGCGGTCTCGATCACCGTGTTGGTCAACGCCTTCGACAACCCGCCGGGCCCGGTCACCGCAACCCCCTGCTCGCGGGCCTTGCGGACCAGCCCGGCCACCGCGGCCAGCTCCTCAGGGCTCAATCCAGCATCCGACGGCGTCCCGAACACAGCACCCTCGGGTGCCTCATCCTGCGATGGCTCCAAAGCCACCAGTGTCTCGGTCATCACGACCCTTCCTGCCCGTCCGGGCGGTAGAGCCATTTACACCGTTCCTGCGACAGTCCTAGATACACAATGTGCATTGCCGGTGGGGGACGTGGCGGAGGACGGGTTCAGGCGCCTTTGGCGAGGTAGTCGTCGATGGCTTCGCGGGCGAGTTCAGATTCGCTAACTCCGGCGGCCTGGGCGGCTCGGTGAAGCCGGTCTTGGAGGCAGCGGGGCTGCCTGATCCGGCGGTGTCGGCGGTTCGCCGTCACCCAGCTGGACCTCCGTGGTCGACTCCTCCTCAACACCGAAGGGGCGCACGTCCCTACCCTCGACCCCTGTCGGCAGCCTGACCCGCTGCGAGCGGGGGAACGTGGGGAACGCGCCCTTGGCAAGCCCTGACACGCGATCGTCTGCGGTCACGCCCTGCCCTTCTCAAGGCAGGGGGAACGTTCTCGGTAACGCTGGCCTGTTCAGCTTCGCGCAGAAGTTGACCCTGGTCGCGTCCCGATCGGCGTCCGGTTTGGCCTAGGGAGGGTAGGAGGTTCCGCACCCGAGACGGGGCGATCTTCTCGACCTGTTCGGTGTCCGGAACGGACCGGTTGGGCGGCTTAAGGAAGCATCCACGGCTCGCGTCCCGGGGTCGACGGGTCGTGAAAGCTCCCGGGCCGGTTTGTCCGGATCGGGGTGCCGTTTTCGGCTTAGTGGGGCGAGAAGTCGGGAAGAACCCGGCCGGCGGGCGTCCTGATCGGCGCCGAACGGGGCTTAGGGAAGGCAGAGGAGGTGGTCGGTGGTGATGACGGTGAAGAAGCTGGCGGGCGGGCCGGTGTATGACTACCTGATCCGGCAGGTCGCGGTGCAGGATGCCCGGGTGCCGGCCGGTGGGCTGACCTCGTATTACACCGAGCGGGGCGAGGCGCCCGGGACATGGATCGGTGCCGGCCTGGACGGTCTGGGCATGAGCGCCGGCGAGATCGTGACCGAGGCCCAGATGAACCATCTGTTCGGCACCGGCGAGCACCCCAACGCCGCCCAGCTCCGGGCGGCAGCGGTCGCCGCGGGCCTGTCACCGGCAGAGGTCGAGGCCGCGGGCAGGTTGGGGGCGCCGTTCCGGAAACGCGAGCCGGTCCGCAACGAGTTCGCCGAGGAGTTGGCGGCCCGCTACCGGGCCTGGAACGCGGCCGCGGGGCGTCCGGTCCACGCGAGGCTGCCTGAGGAGGTGAAGGCCGCGCTGCGGACCCAGGTGGGCCGGGAGTGCTTCCTGCGTGCTTACGGTCGGGAACCGGTGGGCGAGACGGAACTGCTCGGCGAGATCGCCCGTTGGTCGAAGAAGTCTCCGGTGACGGTGGCCGGCTACGACCAGGTGTTCTCCCCACCGAAGTCGGTCTCGGTGCTGTGGGCGTTGGCGGACCCGCAGATGGCCGCGCTGATCGAGCGCTGTCACCAGGCCGCCGTTCGCGGCGCTTTGGCGTATCAGGAGCGGGATGCGTTGTTCACCCGGACCGGGACCGACGGGGTCCGGCAGGTCGATGCCCGCGGCATGGTCGCGACGGCGTTCGTGCACCGCGATTCCCGCGCCGGCGATCCGGACCTGCACACCCACGTCGCGGTCGCGAACAAGGTCCAGTCCCTTGACGGGCGCTGGCTGGCGATCGACGGCCGGATCTTCTACAAGTCGCACGTCGCCACCTCCGAAACCTACGACTCACTCTTGCGTGCGCACCTCACCGAAACCCTTGGCGTCGGCTGGGTCGCCCGCCCCTCCCGCAACGGCCGGCGTCCGGTGTGGGAGATCGACGGTATCGACCCCGTTCTGTGCGCCCGCTGGTCGTCGCGGCGGGTCGACATCGAGGCCGAGGCCGCGAACCTGGCGACCAAGTTCCGCACCGCGCACGGACGCCCACCCACCGGGCTGGAGATGATCCACCTCGCCCAGCAGGCCAACCTCGCCACCCGAGACCCGAAACACGAACCCCGCACCCTCGCCGAACAACGCGCCACCTGGCGAGCCCAGGCCGACCAGCACCTTGGCCCGCAGGGTGTCGACCAGATGCTCCGGCAGACACTCACGCCCCGCTCTCACCCGGCGGTGATCCTGAGCCCCGAATGGCTGGAGCAGCTCGCCGCATCGGTGACTGCCGAGGTCGAGGCCAGCCGGGCGACCTGGCAGGGCTGGCACGTCCGCGCCGAAGTACTGCGCCAACTCGCCGGGCTGAACCTGGCACCGGAGCAGATCGAGCCGGTCGCCGACCGGATCGTCGACCTGGTTCTCCATACGAACTCGTTCCAGCTCGACCCCGACGACCCGGTCACCGTGCCCGACCTGCTGCGCCGCCGCGACGGACACAGCGTCTATCAGCTGGCCGGGGCCACCATCTACAGCTCCGGACGCATCATCGCCGCGGAGATGCACCTCCTCGCCATCGCCCAGCTGACCTCCGGACGCACCATCGACCCCGCACTGGTCGAGTTGGCCCTGCTCGAATCGGTCGCCAACGGGATCACCCTCAACGAGGGGCAGGCCCGGCTCGTCCGCGAACTCGCCACCTCCGGACGCCAACTCCAGCTCGCCATCGCCCCCGCCGGCACCGGCAAGACCACCGCCCTCGAAGTGCTCGCGGACGCTTGGACCAGCAGCGGGGGCACCATCATCGGGCTCGCCCCCTCCGCCGCGGCCGCCCACGTCCTCGCCGAACACCTCGACACCGCACCCTGTGACACCCTCGCCAAACTCCTCGACAGCCTCGACCACCCCGACCGGGCCCCCGACTGGACCCAGACGATCACCCGCGACACCTTGGTGTTGATCGACGAGGCCGGGATGGCCGACACCCCAACCCTGGACCGGATCGTCACCCACATCACCACCCTCGGTGGCAGCGTCCGGCTGATCGGAGACGACCACCAACTCACCGCCGTCGCCGCCGGCGGCATCCTCACCGACCTCGCCCACACCGACGGCACCATCCGCCTCGAAGAAGTCCTCCGCTTCACCGACCCCGCCGAAGCCGCCGCCAGCCTCGCGCTGCGCACAGGCAACCCCACCGCGATCGCGTTCTATGCCGACAACAACCGGCTCCACCCCGCCGACGCCTCCAGCATCACCAGCCAAGTCCTGACCGCCTGGACCACCGACCGCAGCGCCGGTCTGGACGCGATCATGCTCGCGCCCACCCGTGACCTCGTCGCCCAACTCAACCACCACGCCCGCACCCTCCGCCTCAGCGGGACAGCGCCGGGTCGGGAGATCTCCCTGGCCGACGGCAACCGCGCGAGTGCCGGCGATGTGATCATCACCCGCCGCAACAACCGGGCGCTCAGGACGCGGAACGGCAACTGGGTCACGAACGGCGACCGCTGGACCATCCAGCACATCCACGCCGACGGCTCCCTGACCGCCACCGACCTGCACCACGCTCGCAGCGTCCGGCTACCGGCCGACTATGTGGAGGCCTGGACCGAACTCGGCTACGCCACCACGATCCACACCGCCCAGGGCGTCACCGCCGACACCAGCCACACCCTCATCACCGGGGAGGAAACCCGCCAACAGCTCTACACCGCCGCCAGCCGCGGCCGGCACGCCAACCACCTCCACATCACCGTCACCGGCGACGGGCTGCCCGACCCCATCGACTACGACACCCTCACCACCCGGGCCGCCGAAGACATCCTCGAGCACGTCCTTGCCCACGACGAGACCGCGCTGTCGGCCAGCAGCCACCAACGTCGCGCCCACGACCCCGCCACCCAACTCGCCCCGGCGGTCGCGAAGTACCTGGACGGGCTCGGCGCAGCCTGCGAACACCACCTCGGCCCCGACAAAGCGAGAGCCCTCGACGAGCAGGCAGACCAGATCGTGCTGTGGCTCACCAGCGAACCCGCCTGGCCCACCCTCCGCGCGCATCTCCTTCAGATCGCCGCCACCGGTACCGACCCGATCGCGGTCCTCCGCGACGCCGCCAACACCGACAACCTCGATGGCGCCCACGACGCAGCAGCCGTCCTCGACTGGCGCATCGACCCCACCCGACACCTCCCCCACGGGCCACTCCCCTGGCTCCCCGGCATCCCCCACCAGCTCACCGACGACCCCACCTGGGGGCCCTACCTCCACGCCCGCTCCGACCAGGTCACCCAGCTCGCCGGCCAGCTCCGCCACCCCGACCCCGAACACACCCCCGCCTGGCAGACCAGACTCAAACTCCCCGACCAGCTCGCCGCCGATCTGCGCACCTGGCGAACCGCCAACAACATCCCCGACCACGACCTCCGCCCCACCGGGCCACCCGCCACCACCACCGCCGGCACCCGCTGGCAACACCAGCTCGACCACCGACTCACCGACGCGGGCATGCCCGACATCACCCCCTGGTGGCCCCAACTCCAACACCTTGCCCGCCACCTCGCCGGCGACCCCGCACTCCCCCTCCTCGCCGCCCACCTCGAAGACATCCAGGGACTCGGCGGAGACGCCGCCGCCATCCTCGACCAAGCCCTCCACGACGGCCCCGTCCATGTCCGCAGCATCGCCGCCACCCTCGAATGGCGAGTCCACCGGCACGACTACACCAGCGAACACATCACCCCCACCCACGAGCACGCCACCCCACGCCGGCCACCACCAGTCCCTGGCGTCGACCACCACCACGACCGAGGCATCCCCATCTGAAACCCGACCACCAGAGGAGAACAACCATGAGCGTCCGCCATGTCGCCACCCAGCCCGTCGAGTACCTCACGCTGCAGGAGGCCGCCGAGCGGTACCACGTCAGCGTGATGACCCTGCGTCGCCGCATCCGCTCCGGCGCCCTGCCTGCCGTCCACAGCGGCGCCCGGCTGATCCGGATCCCGGCGCCGGCGTTGGAGCAGCTCTTCACGCCCGTCCCGAACGCCACCTGGTGGGCCTCGTGACGTCACCATCAACCGACCTTGGATTCTCGTACGTGATCACGTACGCTGGTCACGGAGGTGGAGAGATGACTGCTGTGAGTGCGACCGCTGCCCGGGCGAACCTGTATCGCCTGATCGACCAGGTCAACGAGGAGTCCGAGCCGCTGACCATCACCGGTCAGCGGGGCAACGCCGTGCTGGTCGGCGAGGATGACTGGCGCGCCATCCAGGAGACGCTGCTCCTGACGAACGTGCCGGGCTTCACCGAGTCGATCCGGCAGGCACGCGCCGAGGGGCTGGACGAGGGCTCGGAGGAACTCGACTGGTGACCACCTGGCGGTTGGTGTTCTCGAAGGCGGCCCAGAAGGACGCCAGGAAGCTCGCCTCCTCCGGACTGAAGCAGAAGGCCCAGGAACTCCTGGCCATCATCGCCGAAGACCCCTTCGCGAATCCGCCTCGCTACGAGAAGCTGGTCGGCGAGCTGGCCGGATGCTACTCGCGGCGAATCAACATCCAGCACCGCCTCGTCTACGAGGTGCTCGCCGAGGAGCACACCGTCCACGTCCTGCGCATGTGGACCCACTACGAGTGAGCCCGGACAAGGTCCGTGGCAGGATGGCGATGGGGCGCCGGCGGCCCTCGGATCGAGCCGATTCGCCGCCCGCGAGGGGTGCTCAACTTTTCGAAATTCACTATGGCACGGCCATCGCACGACCCCTGTTGGGCGTGCTATGTGTGCTAGTCAGGGCCCTAATGGAACGCGATTCCTAAACCTTGTGTCGCAAGTTCGAATCTTGCTGGGGTCGCCAACTGTCCTGAGCGTAAGATATGCTTCTGACAAGCACAAACGCGGAGCCTCAGAAGCCCTCCGAAGTGATCACCAGACAACACAAGTGGTCGCTCGTGGCGGGAGATATCGCACGTATACCGCGCAACGTCGCGATCCGCCGGGGCTCCCGGAGGCACGACAAGCGCGCGCTGGGGTTGAATAGCCCGCTGCACCTGGGCGATCGACCGATCACAGAGATCACCCGCCCCGACATCCGCGACTGGCACCTCCGAACTGCTGCGCAGCGTCAAGGACCGACCCGATGCGAAGGCATGCACCGTCCTGCGGACAATCATGCACGCCGCGGTCGCGGACGAGCTGAACGACGCGAACCCGGTGACCATCCGCGGAGCCGCAGTCGCCTTCCGCAAGCACGCCATCGACCCGGCCACGCGCAAGGAACGGGACACCATCGTCGAGGAGATGCCGAATCGGCCCCGACCCATGGTGCTGCTGGCCACCTGTGCGTACTGCGCTACGGCGAAACTGGCCGAACACGCTTGTCGCCGATTGCGTCGCCCCGCCTGCGCGCGGTCCTGGATGGCTGCTCGTGGCTGTTGTAGGGGATACCCAGTCGGGGTTGACTCGCCGGTAGACGGCCGTCGCGCGGCAGCTCGACTGCGCGAGATGACGCCTCACTTCAGCCAGATCAGGCAGGTGACCAGGCCTAGCCCGGTGGGCACAGCGGCATGGATCGAACCCTTCCATGGAGTCGGCGTGCCGGTGGCTGCCGCAGTCGGTGGTTGATCATCGAGAGCCCCACCGTGAACACCAGAGAGCGAGTCCGACCAGCACCGCTACAAACCCGGCGGCTCCGGCCAAGGCCGCGGCGGCCGCGGCGAGCAGGGCCAGCCCCGTGACCATGAAGCCAAGCCCGAGCGAACGGGCCAGAGCCAGAGCCGCCGCGTGCCCGGCCATGGTCAGCTCTCGCCAGTCGGCCGCTCGCCCTCTCGTGAAACGGCGGCAGGCGACCCGCCGCCAGCCCGTTACGCGCCATCACGAAGGCAATCACGCCGATCGCGGAGAACACGGACGCACACACCCAAGTCAACACTTCTCCCACCCCCCTCGTCCCGCACCGCCCGGTGGGCGCACGGATGGGCGGGTGGGAGGATGCTCGAAGTCGAATCGCAGGAGGATCGGAGTGAGCGCGGTGTTGGCGAACCGTGGCGTGCAGGCCGCGTTGGCCTCGGCGGTCCTGTTCGGCGCCGGGACACCACTGGCCAAGGCGCTGCTGGGCACCGTGAGTCCCTGGCTGCTGGCCGGCCTGCTGTACTGCGGATCCGGCGCCGGTCTGTTCGTCTATCGGTCCATTCGTCGAGCCCCCCGGGTCCGGCTGCCGCGAGCCGACTGGTGGCCGCTGGCCGGCGCAGTCATCACCGGCGGCGTCGGCGGACCGGTGCTGTTGATGCTGGGCCTCTCTGCGATGCCCGCCTCGGGCGCCTCGCTGCTGCTGAACGCAGAAGCGGTGTTCACCGCAGGGCTGGCCTGGCTGGTGTTCAAGGAGCACGTCGATCGGCGGATCTTGCTCGGCATGCTCGCCATCGTCGCCGGCGCGGTCCTGTTGAGCGTGCCCACCACGGTCTCTTTGGGTACCCCGTTGCCCGCGCTCGCCGTGCTGGGTGCCTGCCTGGCGTGGGGGCTGGACAACAACCTGACCCGAAGGGTTGCCCTCAACGACGCGACCTGGCTGGCCGGGGTGAAGGGCTGTGTCGCGGGCCCGACCAACCTGCTGCTAGGCGTCATGGTCGGCGCGACCCTGCCGCCGGCCTCTTCGATCGCGGCGGCGATGTTGGTCGGGCTGTTCGCGTACGGTGTCAGCCTTGCGCTGTTCATCGTAGGGATGCGCCAGGTCGGAACCGCCCGCGCCGGCGCCTACTACTCCATCGCCCCGTTCTTCGGCGCCCTCATCGCGCTCGCCCTCGGCGAACCGCTCACCTGGCCGTTGGCCGCAGCGGCGGCCCTGATGGGTCTGGGGGTCTGGCTCCACCTCACCGAACGCCACGACCACGTCCACACCCACGAGCAGGCCACTCACACCCACTGGCACACCCACGACGAACACCACCAGCACCCCCACCCCGACGGACCCATCCCCCCGGGCACCCGGCACCGCCACGAACACACCCACGAGCCGATCACCCACGCCCACCAGCACTACCCCGACCCGTACCACCGCCACTCCCACTAGGAGGTCTGAACCGCCCCGGCGTGTCCGGAGACTCCAAACCTTGGGAAGGTTGGAGTCATG
>CAYNLD010000032.1:0-16400 GCA_964397985.1 uncultured Propionibacteriaceae bacterium
GCCAGGCCGCCGATCGCGAGGACGCTCGCCCAGACGACCCACCAGCGCGGGCCTGGGGCGGGAAAGTCGGCCTCGTCTGCGTGGCGGTAGTTGAGGGTGGCGAGGTTGTGGCGCAGCCAAAGGCCCAGCGGCGCACCGGCCGCTGTCGCAAGCACGATGATCAGGATGGGCTGCACAGCGCGTCTCCTCGGGGGTGCATTCCATCTTCGCTGGGGATCTGAAGCTTCACCATGAGATTCCGTGCTGACTCGGCGGGTCGAACGTGGGGAGCGGTTCCGGCTGGTGGCGGTGCGTCGGCGCCTCGATGCGCTCGAACATCTCCACAGTTGCCTGCTCACCCCGGACCGCGGCGAGGCGGTCCTTGGTCTCGCTGATGTGGTCGGTTGCGGCCTGAGTGGCCTTGCGGGGGTCAGCGTTGCGAGCCTTGACCATGGATGCGAGGGCGGAGCGTAGAAGGGCTGGTGGGAGCCCGGTTCGTTCGGCGATGTGTTCGGTGCCGGCGATCCACCGGTCGGCCGGCTGGGCGGCGAGGACACGTACGGCATCCAGTGCGGCTTCGGCGCCTTCGAGGTGGTCGAGGCGCTCGTCGACCAACGAGTCCGCGAGCGGTCTGGCGTGGGCGATCGAGTCCGCGAGCTTGGCAGCGTCTCCAGCTGCGACGAGGTCGGCGGGGTCGGTGCCTTCGGGGAGGACGGCGTGGGTGGGGTCGAGGTTGTAGAGGGTGAGCAGCCAGTAGTCGCGTTCGGCTGCGACTTGGCCGGCGAGGTCGGCGTCGGTGGCAACGACCGGGCTTCGTCCGTGCTGGTGGAGTTGGGCGACTTGAGCTTCGGTGAGGCTGGTGCCGAGCGGGGCAACCCCGATGTGGTGACCGTTGCCGGTCAGGGTGACGGCGATCGCGTCGAGTGGTCCTTCGACCAGGACGGGGGTGGCGTCGGTCGTGAGTTCGCCCGCGATGTAGAGCTGGTCGCCCTTTGCGAAGAGGGGTGTGGCGGCGGTGTTGAGGTACTTCGGGCCGTGTCCGTCGTCGTCGCCGAACTGGGGGTTGCGGCGGGCGACGAAGCCGAGGACCTGGTGGTCGTGGACGATGGGGACGACGAGGCGGTCGCGGAAGCGGTCGATGAGCCGTCCGGTGGAGGCGGTGGTGGCGACCCCGGCGGTGAGCATCTCTTCGTCGGTGGCGCCGATCCGGCGCAGGTGCGTGACCAGGCCCGTCCAACTATCGGGCGCGTAGCCGAGCCGCAGGCCCTCGAGCGCGACCGGGTCGGGGTGCAGCCGCTGGTCGAGGTACGGCGTGGCCCAGCTGTCCGGGAGGCAGGCCTGATAGTACGCGGTGGTCAGCTCGTTGATGCGGGCGAGCCGGTCGATGGGGACGGGGCTGCCGGTGATCTGGTCGCGGCGTTCCAGCTGGTGGCGGATCTGCGCGTCGGTGGGTTCGGGGGCTCCCATGCCTGCCCGGATCAGTCCCTCGATGTGCAGGATCTGGTCGTCGTCCAGGTCCAGGAACTCGGCCTCGTTCGGCTCCCGGACTGCGTCCGTGTGGGTGCTCGTCCGTCCGGCGGAGTGGTTGCGTGTCCAGTCGTGGGTGAGGTCGTCGGGTGGTTCGTCGGCGGGGTCGTAGCGGTCTTCGTCGGCGAGGTCGTGGGCGTCGGTGAGGAGCGAGAGTCGCCAGACCCAGGCCTGGCACGGGTCGGTGCGGCCGTCGTCGGCGCCGAGTCCGCGGGTCTCATCGAGCAGCTGGTTGAGCGGCCAGCCGCGCTGTAGTCCGTGTTCGATGGTGGTGACCAGGGCGGGCCACCAGGGGCTTGCTTGCAGCTCGTGGGCGGTGTCGCCGAGGCGTTCGTTGAAGGCCGGTAGCCATTGGGTGGCGAGGTGGTGGTCGGTGTCGACGGCTTCGGCGACCGCGGGGGTGAGGTGTCCGGACAGGCGCCACCACAGTGCGGCTGCGGCGTGGTCGTCGGGCAGCGGTCCCTGTGCGCCGGCGGCTCGCAGCAGGCCGGGCACGTTGATCCCGGCCGAGGACAGCTGGGACAGCCGTGCGGCCAGGGTCGGGGCGAAGTCGTCGGTGAGGATGAGCGGTGAGACCTGCTCGAGGAGGGGTCGCCATTCGTCCATCGCGGCGGTGGCGGTCGATGCGAGTCGCCGGTCGAGGTGGGTCTGCCAGCGGGGCTCGGCCAGGCCGCCGCGCCGATCTCCGGTGGGACGGGTGTCGCCTGGTTCGACGGCGTGGGCGGCCCGCCACACCTCGATGTCTGCGACCAGTTCGGGTGCGGCGCGTCCGGTTCCGGCGAGCCACGCCGGCCGGGTTTCGGCCGCCATAGCGTCCTCGCGGACCTGTTCGGCGAGTTGTTCGACGAGCTGTTGGCGAGCGTCCAGGTAGTCACCCCAGAGCTGGTCGCGGATCAGTGAGGCGGGGATGCGGGGCAGCCAGGGCAGTGGTCCGCCGCGGTAGTGGCGTCCGGCGTCGGCGACGCGTCCGGCCAGCGTCGAGCAGGGGTCCTGGGCGTCGGTCAACGGGATGATCCGAGCCCGGCCGAGTGCCTGGATCGGGTCGCGGTCGTCGGCCTGGACGGCGAGCAGCTGCGCCCGCAGAGCCGGCCAAGTGGGGCTCTCGGTCAGCCCGGGCGCCACCTCGTCGACGTCCCGTTCGAGCGCGAGGACGCCGTCTTCGCCGACCAGCTGCGCAGTGGCGAAGGTGACGGCGTCGGTGTAGCGGGCAGTCGCGTCGCCGAGTTGCCGGGCCGGGTTGGCGGCGTCGCGGAGCGCGGTGGTGGCCGAGACGGGGGATTCGTCGCGGGCGAGGATGCGTTCGAGGAGGTCGGTCGGGGTGAGCGGGTTGATCGACTCGGGATGGATCAGGGTGTGCGGGTCGCCGTCGCCGACGACGACCAGATAGGCGTGGTTGGCTTCGCGGCCGCGGGTGAGCATCGTGTAGGCCTGCTGGCGGGACTCGTTGCCGGCGAGCATGCCGTGCATGGTGTCCGCGGTGACGCCCTGGGCGGTGTGGGTGGTGGTCGCGTAGCCGAGTTCGACGGACTCGGCGACGTAGTCGGCGGGCAGCTGGACGTGGCGTCCGGACTGAGTGTGGCGGACGTGCAGACCGCGCTGGGGATCGACGTCGACGATGGTCCAGCGGTCGCCGTTCTTCACCCAATCGGTCGGGCTGACGCGCAGTTTGCGGTTGTTGGTCCGGCTGATGATCGTGTCGCCGACGGAGGCCTGGTTGCCGTCGGCGAGTTCGATCTCGCGTCCCGGATCGCTACCTTCGAGGCGTTGGGTGCGGGCCCGCTGGTTGAGGTCGGCGACGAGTTCACGGGTCGGGGCGAGCATGATCGAGTCGAGCCCGCCGGCCCGGTCAGCGGTCCAGGAGGCGAACAGGTCGTCGGCCATTGTGGTGGCGTCGCCGACGTGGATGCGGCGCTGGTCGAAGTAGAACCCGAGTGCCGACGTGTGCCCCTCGCGCAGCGCCAGGCTGGCTGATCCTTCGGCCCGGTCGGTGAACCGGACCAGTTCGGTGAGCCGCAACGCACCGTGGGTGGCCTGGATGTCGCGGAGCACTCCGCCTGCCCCGATCGCCGCGAGTTGCTGGTCGTCGCCGATGAGCCGGACGCTGCCGCCCTGTTCGAGGACGTGGCGGACGACGGTGTCGAGGGAGAGGGTGTCGGCCATGCCGGCTTCGTCGATGATGACCAGGGTTCGGGGCCCGATCTGGTCGGCCCAGTCGGGGGTTTCGCCGTTGCGCAGCGACCAGACGAGCTTGGCCAGCGTGTCGCTGTAACCGTCCATGTTCTCGCCCAGAGCGGCTGCTGCGGCGGCGGAAGGGGCGAGCCCGATCGCCGTCCCGCCGGCCTGCGTCCAGGCCCGGGACAGGGCGTTCATCGCGGTGGTCTTGCCCGACCCGGCCGGGGCGATCGCCAGCTGGACGCGGGCACCGGACGTCGCCATCTCGCGCACCATGAGCACCTGTCCCGGGTTCAGTTCGACACCGTCGGCGTGGCATTCGAGGAGCGCCTTGTCGAGTGCGGGGGTGGGTACAACCCAGCCGTCGCGGCCTCCGGCGGAGGCGACGAGGCAGGCTTCGGCGGCGAGGATCGCGTTCGACGTGTACAGCTGTGACCCGGCCACGGTGTAGACGCTGGCACCGTCCCTGCGGCGCAGCGGGGCGGGCTCTTGGGGTTCTCCGGGGACGGGTCGGGTGAGCGCGACGCAGAAGGTGAGTGCCTGGTCGAGGAGAAGGTTGACGACGGTATGGACGTGCCGGGAGGGGACTTCGACGGCCCGAACACTACGGAGCGCTTCGGCGCGCAGGTGCCAGGTCTGCCAGGTGGAGCGATCCCGCTGGACGGTCGCGACGACGCGGCGGGCCTCGTGTTCCAGCCACGCCTGGTTGGGGACGTGATGATCGCCCGGGACGGGGTGGAGTGCGGCGTGGATCATCGTCCGGATGCCGTTCTCGCCGCCGAGGACCTCGATCGCCTGCCGCCACCAGGTGGTCCGCTGCTCGGCCAGCGAGCGCGGTTCGTGCTTGGCTTCGCGGGTCTCCAAGGTGGCCTGCTGCGCCAGCGCGATCGCCTCCACCGGGGTCGGCGGACGTCCGTGATCGGCCTGGAACACCGCGGCCAGGACGCGGCGGCGGGCCTCGATCGACTGCCTGCGGGTCGACCAGCGCTGGTTCAGGACGGCGTCCATTCCGACGATCTCCCGGATCGGACGCTTCCGCGGATCGGTGTCGGCGCGGGCCTCGAACCGGACCCCGATCGCCTCGGCCAAGTGCCGTTCCAGGGCGGTGTTGTAGGTCTCCGAGGCGGCAACGACCGCCTTGTGCAACACCCGGGAATCGATCGACAACCACCGCCCATCTGCCAGGGTCTGGACCTTGTTCGCGACCGCCACATGGGTGTGCAGATCGGGGTCGCCGGCCCGGCTATCGCGGTGGGTGAACGCGGTCCCGATCAGGCCGCGGACGTCGACCTGCCGCACCCCGTCCGTGCCGGTGCGGGTGAACAGGGCGTGCTGCTCGATGAACTCCAGAGCGTCCGCGACCGCCTGCTGGTGGCACCGCTCGATCCTCGCCGCCAACCCGGGTTCGGCCAGCGCCCACAACGCCGACACCGACTTCACCGGGGAGAAGGTCAAGTCGAACCCGGCGACCGCGGTGGTCTGCTGACGAGACAACCGGGCCACATGCCCTGACAGTTCGCGCTCGTTGAGCGGGTCCCGTCCGAACTCGGCGCGGAACATCTCCAGGGCGACCTGGGAGCGGATCCGGGCCCGGTCCTCGATCGCGGTGGCCGCCTTCTGCGGCAGCCCGCGCGCCTTGTTCAGGGCCTCGAGGCGGCGGGCGACCTCGACCCGGAACGGGCTGACGTCGCCGGCATAGACCCGGTACGGCTCACCCAGCCGGGTGATCTCCACATAGTCCTTCTCCGTCAGGCCCGGCCCAGCCAGATCACGTTGGCGTTGGGCGGCGAGCGGGTGGTGGCCTGATCCGAACAGGGGCTGCATCTGCTCGGCGGTGACCAGATCGCCCGCCGCCAGACCCTCGATACCGGCCATGCCGGAGCCGACCCAGCGTCCGGGAACCTCGCCCTTCTCGGTGTAGTAGGACGCCAGCCCGGTGTGCCCCTTCTCGGTGGAATCCATGGCCGCGACCTGGCGGGTCAGGTAGTCGTACCCCGTCCCGGCCGTGATCCGGTGCAAGCTCATGGTCACGTCCCCTTAAGCCTCCGAAACGTGCCGTTCCGGACACCACGGAGCGACGGTTTCTTCGCTATGCTTTCGACGCAGTCGAGCAATGTAGCTCTGACTAGGGGCGATAGTGCATGCCAAAGGTGTGTGATGCTCGAAAACGTCTGGGATCAGGGGTTTCGAGGCCGACTGGTTACGTGGTCCCTGGATGTTCTGGACGGGGATCTCGTCGGGTTGGTCGAGATTCGTCGGGCGGCGGGTGTCCGGAACGGCCGGGTGGGTGGGCTTAAGGGGGTGAGCAGATCCCCGAACGAGGAGCCCACGATGGTCAGACAGGGATTCAAGCAGGACGCGCGTCGCCGGGTCACCGAGGCGCTCTCGGCCCAGCGGAAGGAACGCCTCGAGCGGGATCGCCGGTTGGCCGATCTTGCGGTCGACATCCTTAGCGCGATCGCCGAACGCAACGAAGCCGTCCACTCCGCCGAACAGGTGGCAGCGGACGCGGTCCGTGCGCTTCTCGCCGAGCACCTCAGCGTTGCCGAGATCGCCGACCTTTGCGGCGGCCAGGTCGGCGCCAATGAACTCACCCGGCTGTCCCGGATCCCGCCGGTGCCGGTTGCTGCGCCTGGGGTGAAGTCATGAACGGCTGGCGCTGGGGTTGGGCTGCAGCGCAGATCACCGGCGTGATCTTCAGCACCCTGGTGTGGATCGTCGTTTGGGGAATCTCGCTCACTGCGCTGGTCGTGGCAGCGGCCATCGGCGTCGCTCTGGTGATCACCCGCAACACTCGGCCCATGCTGTGGTGGCGCTTCGGAGCCGCGCCGGCGGACGACTTCCAGCGCGACACGACGCTCACCGCGATCGTCCCGATCGCATCGCTGCGTGGACGGCGCCAACCGATCGTCTGGATGAGCCGGCGGGTCATCGGCGGCCAGGTCGTCCTGCCCTCGAGCAGCATCCTGATCGTCAGCCCGCGGTTCGTCGGTCAGGTCGCCAACGGTCAGCTGACGGACCGGCAGGCCAGCGCGATCGTCAGCCGCGCACTCGGCGACGTCGAGGTAGTCGACTCGGTACTGGTCAACTTGATCGAGGCATACTGCCTGCCGTGGCGGCTGGTGCAGGTCCTTGTCGCCAGGGTCAGCCATCTCGCCACCCGCCACCAGACCCTCCGGATCTCCTGGAAGATCCGCTGGATCGTGTTCGGCGTCGCCATCGTCGACAACTACCTCAACGCCCGCTGGCCAGCGTTCATCGGAGTGATCCTGATCGCGGCGCTGTCCTGGACGACGGGCTTCTTCCAGAATCGCTGGGACCGCAGGTGTCAGGACCTTGCCGACGAGCGCACAATCGCCGAAGGCCTCGGCACCGATTTCGCCGATCTCATCCAGCGGGGCGACCGTTCCTTCGCCTCGACTGAACGCGCCGACCGGCTTCGCCGCGGCGTTCCCGGCGGGACGAACGGAGCCAGCAGTCGCACGCCGGGCGGCGCGCAGCCGTCCGGTCTGCCTTTCGATCGCCGAAGCTGCACGGGGAGGCGGAACTCATAACCGACGTACACGAAGCACTCCGCCGCTGGGCCAAGGGCCTCTACCCGCTCGAGGCCGGCATCGAACTCCTCATCCAGGCCTTCGACGGCCGATTCGCCAACCCCAGCCAACCCTGGGTCCAACAGGGCGACGACCCCGGCTGGTGGTGGATCGACGTCGAGCAGATGAATGAGGACAGCTTCGGTGCTCTGTCGGGCGGTGAGACCCGCCTGCTCCGCATCGCGGCCTCGCTGCTCGACGGACCACCCGTCGACCTCGGTCGCAACCTTGCCGGCCTCGACCGCGAACACCTGCAGCTCGTCTTCAGCGCCATCGCCCACGCTTGCGGGTAGCCAAGGACTCAGCCGATGGCCGCCGCCCGAAGCCGAGATGACTCGGCGACCACCCCGGGCGGCATTGAATGAACGGACAAGCCGTCAGAGACTTCGGGGATCTTGCCCGAGCGGTCAGTAGGCGTGCCTGGCAGCCCATCGGTGTGTACGTATGGGTCCTGTTGAGCGTCGCTGGTCTCCCAGGCGGGTCAGCCCCTGGTGAGCCGATAGCGATCATGCGAGCGGCCGCGGGGCGGTCGATCAAGCTAGCTCGTAGAGCGACCCGTGCTTGCTCATCATGGTGGCCTCGACCGATGCGGCGAGAACGGTGTCGTGGACGAGGATGCCGAACTCGACATTCCGGTTTTCGGCCGAGTAGCTGAAGTTCGCGCTGGTGATCAGGAGCAGTTCGTGGTCAACCACGACGAACTTGGCGTGGCTGACCACCTGCTTGCCGTTGGGCAGGATCGCCGAGCGGTAGACCGTGGCGTGAGGGAGCTGCGCCTTCACGGTCGCGGCGTCGGCGACCCCGGCATCGACGTACACGGTGACGACGACGCCGGGCTGCTCGGAGGCTGCCTTGAGTGCCGTCCACATCTGCGACGTGTCCTGGAAGTTGTAGGTCGCCGCCGTGACCGACTGCCGTGCAGCTCCGACGATGCGGTGGAACTCGCTGGTCAGATGGCCGGTGTTGGCTTCGTTGCCGGGCATCGTCCACACCGGGGTCAGCTCGCGCAGGACGGTCTTGGCTCCGATGATCGCGCGCAGCACACTGGCGGAACGTTCGCGGTCGCTGGGAACAAGACCGGAGGCGGCGAGCAGTTCCTTCACCTGTTCGCGTCGGCTGATCGCAATCTCGCGTACGGCGACGCTGACGGGCGTGCCGGTCTCGAACTGCAGGGCGAGCCGCTCCGCCTCGGTTGCGGTGAGGAAGCTGCCAAGTTCGGCAAGCGGGTCAGAGGCCATAGTTACCGAAGAACCCTGGCACGGTCGGGCCGTTCGCGGTCGGAAGGTCGAGCAGGAACCGTCGGTCGAGGAAGCGGTTGGCCTTCTCGCACGAGGTTTCGGAGGCGAAGCAGCATGTGTGGCAGGCGGCGCCGTGCAGGAAGTCCTCGGGATCCGACGGCGTGCGCTGGGCGCAGACCGGGTCAGAGGAACAGCGCCAGGCCCGGCGAACCGCCGAGAGCACGATGCCCTGGAGCTTCCCCGGCTCGGACAGGGCCACCAGCCCGCCAAGTGTGCCTTCGCTGTCGGAGGCGGTCGTACAGATCAGCAGTCCCGCTGCGGCCTCGCGGCCGGGCTCCTCCCGCCATGCGTAGATGCGCTCTGTCAGGCTGGCTGCTCCATACCCGGAGTACATAGCCATCTCGCGGATGAGGATGTGCGACAGGGTGTGGACGAGCCAGTAGCGCGGCCCCGGCAGACGGGTGTCGGGGTTGATGGCTGCGGCGGTCTCGGAGAAGCGACGGGCGAAGTTGCGGCGGTGGGCTTCGAGGTGGGCGTTCCAGAGCGGGGTGGTCTCGATGTGTCGTTCCCACTGGGAGACGGCGTCGAGGTCGAGTTGCAGGAAGATGCCCTCGCCGCGGTCCTCGGTGGCGGGCACCCAGGTGGGCTTGCCGTTGCGGGTGAGGTCGACCAGGCGGGATGCGACGTCGTTGACGCGGTCCATCTCGTCGAGGCGCGTGAACCCGAGGACGGCATTGACGCGCTTCATCCGGTTGACGCCGACGACGCGCTTGATGCGGGGGTGCAGTTCGGCGCCGCGCTGCATCTCGGTGACCATGAGTCCGGTGTTGTTCTGCTGTTCGGGGAACAGGGCCGGCTTCTGGAGGTAGCGCCATTCGGGGATGAGCAGCTCGATCGGATCCCAGTTGGCGCGGCGCTCCTGGCGGTCCTCCTCGGACTCCGGCGGTGCGAGCACGTCTGCGACGGCGGTGGCGATGTCGTCGTCGGTGAGTCCGGCGACGTCGATGTTGCGTGCTCCAGCGAGGGCGCGGATCACCGGGATCTGGTCAGCGAACTGCCGGATCTGGTCGATGCCGAGTTCGACGCGGAGATGGTCGGCGAGTGCTTCCTTCTGTTCGGCGTCCGAGCGCGGCATGACAATGATGCTCTGCGTCGAGGGGAACCACAGGTTCGAGGCACCCATCATGATGAGCGCGGGCTGCGCCTTGCAGCCGGGAAAGAACGCGCCTAGGTGCGGATGGCGTCCGCGGCACGTCTGGGGCAGCTTGAGCCGCCCCTTCGCCCCTTGGGCTTCAGCCATGCCGCGCGTGGCGTTGCACGACTGGCAGATGATCGTGGAGCCGACGCTCTTGCCGACGTTGGCGTCGCGCATCTTGAGGTCGGGGTTCTCGGCGTTTGGACACTTCTGGCCCCGGTGAACCCAGAGTGTGTAGGGGAACTCGTCGAGATGTCCGTTGGTGCAGGTCAGCAGGTGCTGTGCGGGGACGGCGGGGCTGCCCTCGCGGCGTCCTCGTCCGCCGCGGCCCGGGCAGGGCTTGTGAGTGAACTGGGCCAGATCCGGGCGGAACGGATGGGTGTTCGTGTAGGTGAGTCGGGTGAGCGGGCCGAGGTAGTCGCAGCCGGTGCATCGGAACCACTGCGGAAACACCCGCGCGGGGAGGCCGAGGTCCGAGCCCTCGGTAGACATTGAGCCCTTCTTGGGCTGCCACGGGAACGGCCGCAGCGCGTCGACCTGCGGCCCGAGGTGCAGACGGACAACGTTGAGCAAGCGCGGTTCGAGGATCGTCGGGACGACCTCGCGGCGCTTCCAGATCGGCTCCCAGTCGTCGAGTCCGGCGGGCATGACCGAGAAGTTCGGCAGGTCCATGATCGCGCCAGGACCGTAGGTGTACAGGAGCGCTGAAGGACGTGCAGACCCGACCTTGGCCCGGTTCTTCGCGAGGCCTTCGTCGGCGTCGCCGAGCGGGTCGAGGGCGTCGTTGTTGTCGGCCAGTGGTGCGGTGGTGGTGTCTGTCATCAGTCGTCCTCCCCGACGGGCAGTGCCCAGTTGTCAACGCCCACGGGAGTCCTGACGAAGAGTCGGTCTGGTATAGGCGAGACGAGAATGTTGATCTCCGGCTGCACTTCGCGCATCGAGTTGGCGATCAAGAATGGCGCTTCGCTGGTGCTGCCGGCGTTGGCGCGGTGGTTCTCGGGGCTGATGATGAGCGGCAGGTATTTGTCGCCCTCGCCGGTGCGCTCGTAAACGAGTGTCTGGTGCCGTTCGCTGGCGTATCCGGCTCGGCTCGTCCACCGGTCGACCCGGTTGGTCAGCAGGTCGCTGGCCTTCTTCGTGAGGTCATCGTCCTGGGACGCGGCGAGAATCCGGGCCTTCAACCGGTCGATGATCCCGACGACTGCGGGATGCTGCGAGGCGATGTTGCCCGCCTCACGCTCGGGCGATAGGCCGTCGGCGACGGTCGCCTGGGCGACGCGCGCGGCGCTGACGAGTAGCCCGTCGATGCCGCGCTCCAGCGAGGTCGGCGAGAAGGGCGTGACGGAGAGTGCTTCGACCTGCTTGTAGAAGGTGTCGTGGTAGTGCCGGAACTGTTCGAAGTGGGCGAGGTCGCGTGGCCGGGCCCAGTTCCCCAGCGACACGACCAGGCCAGGGCGTGCCGTGTCGCGGCCAACGCGCGAGGACGCCTGGATGTACTCGGCGGTGTTCTTTGGCTGGCCGACCACGAGCATGAGTCCGAGTCGCTGCACGTCGACACCCACCTGGAGCATCGACGTGGCGAGGACGACGTCGAAGGGGGCGTCGCCGTCGCGCTTGGGCGCGGCCTTGTCTTCTCTGCGAAGCGCGATTCGCGCCTGGAATGCCGCGGTCGTGTCATAGCCCGGGTCGAACTCGAGCCCGAGCTTGTCGAGGGTCTTGCCGATGTCGGCACCCGAGATGCGGGAGGTCAGCTCCGCCACGTTGAGGTTTCCGAACGCGGTGCCATATCGCCGCGGGAATCCGGAGTCGCGACGGGGGTTGCCGACCCGCGTGCTGACGTCGTCATCGACGTAGCGTCGCATGCCGGCCAGTTCCCGCGTGGCGTTGAAGTACCCGACGAGAGTCATGTACGGGTCTGCCTCGATGCCAGTGCGGTCGAGCAGCAGCTGGCCTGCGAGCAGCAGCACCTCGGCGAGGCGGATCTCGGCGCTCGACAGGCGCACGCCCGGCGCGCTGACACCGATGTAGCGACGACCGGGGTTCTGCTCGGAGACTTCGACTTCGCGCGAGAAGAAGGTGTCGGCCACGTCGAGCACCTGCGGCGGGAAGATCTCCACCTTGCGGCCGTAGAGCTGGCGCACCTGCTCGACCGCGTTGCGTACGGTGGCCGTCGAGGCGACGATCAGCGGCTTGACCGGCTTGCCCTCCGGCGTCTCCCACGAACACAGCGTCTCGACAGCGACCTCAAACAAGCCAACGGCCGTGCCGAGCGCCCCGGTGATGAGGTGCAGCTCGTCCTGGATGATCAGGTCCGGCGGGCGCAGTCGGCCGACGGGCAGGACTGTCGCGGCGGGATGGCCGTTGTTCGCCGGGTGCGACTGCACGGTGCAGCCGGTGTAGTCGGGGTGGACGTAGCCGTGTCGCCCGCAGCGCTTGCTGACGAAGCCGAACAGCGAGGCGGCCTCGCCCTCGCGCGCGAGCCGGGCGAACTTGTCGACGGTCGCGATGACAAACGCGGGGGTGAGCCGGTAGATCTCCTCGTCGACGGTGAGAACCGGAAGTCCCTCTGGGACGCCGCCTCCCTTGGAGAACGGGCACCGGCCCAGCTCGTCACCGCAGTGCACGAACACCCGGCGGCTGGTGGCGTCCCCCTTCACATTCGCCGGGGTGATCTCGGTCCCGCACCACGGGCATCGCTGAATCTGAAGGACCGTCAGCCGGTGCGAGGCACCGTCGTTGACCTTCCTGAGCTGCTCGTCGGCTTCCTCGAACCGCTTCGGACTGACATCGGTACCAACCCAGAGACCGATGCGGAACGGTTCGGTTCCCCAGGTCGCTTCGTCCCCGCGGCGGGCGAGTTCGGCGGCGCAGACGAGCGCGGTCGCGCGCTGGAACTGCTGGGCCGTCAGCAGCCGCAGCGTGTAGCGCATCAGCACCGACACCCCGTCGCTGCCGTTCAGAGGGCCGTCGGTCGATTGCACGACTGCCTGCCGTCGGCGGATCGCGAACGTGTAGGCGGCCAGGCCCAGATATGCCTCGGTCTTGCCACCACCGGTCGGGAAGAACAGCAGCTCAACGCGAGCCTGATGCTCCGCGCTGCGCAACGCGGCCGTCGGGTCGGTCAGCGACCCGAGCTGCATAAGGATGAATGCGAGCTGGAACGGACGCCACGACGCGACGGGCTTCCCGCCGTCCTCTGCCGCTTCAAGGTCCTGCCGTGCCTGCGCGATCGAGAGTGCGGAGTCGGACTTTCGCGCTTCAGCGACCTGCGAAGCGAGGCGCTGATCGCGCATGACCCGGTTCATGAACTGGAAGCACTGAAGCCCCGTCGCGTCGGAGGCGACGAACTCCAGCCCGTCGACGAGCCGCTGGTGCGCCTGCCGCGCCTCCCACAGCACCACATCGGCGATCTCCCGCAAGTGCACGGGTAGCTGTGCCGCCACGCCTTCCTGCCGGTCGAGCCAGGCCCCGTAGCCGGAAACCAAGGGGGCAAGCCCGGCGCGCAACTCGTCAGTACCGACAGACGCGAGCGTCTTCATCGACAGCGTCGCGTCTTCGACCTCGCCGGCCCTGGTCTGCGGAGTCTCGGCCTTCGGCAGCCATGTCGTCGACACCGACGTCGCACGCCGCGAACCCTTGCGCACGACCCAGTCGGCCGAGCAGGTGCGGCCGATTGCGAACTCGAGCCGATCCTTGTATTGGAGGTCAAGCCGCCGGACCTCGTCGTCGTGCTCGGGCCAGTCCTGTTCCAGCACGTCACGCACCGGCAGGAATGCCTCAGTGCCATCAGCGTCGACAAGGAGCCTCGTCTGGAACATCCACATGTTCGACGGGATAGGAAGTGGCGTCTCGCGGTCGTTGCACAGCGCGATCTCGACGAGCACCCGCCCGTACGCGGCGTCGTCGTAGCGGTCGACCCTCAGACAGATCGCGTCGCGGAGCACAACCGTCTCAGTGCGACCGGGCGTCAGCGCCGCGAGCGTGATCGTCCGGGTCTCCTCGACCGGCGTGCGCTGGTACTTCCGGATGGGACGTCCGGCCTTCGACACCTCGTCGGTCTCGACCGTCTCGTAGGTGCCCCACGAGGCCGTGACATCGAACGACGCGAGATCGCTGGGCACCTGAAACCGCAGTCCCATCGACGCAGGGATCATCAGCCCCTGCTTGGGTGTCCGGTCCTCGACGTCGTCCTCTTCGGCATCCGCCTCGCTCTCGTCGGCCGCAACCGTCGGGACCCCGCGCCCTTCGATCACACTGTCCTCGTCGAGACGCACCTCGGCCAGATCGTCGGCATCGTCCTGATCGAGCCCCGACCCATCGGTGCTCGTGAGCTTGACCGGCGCGATCAGCCCGAGGAGGTACATCTGCTTCGGGCTGAACGGCAGCAACTCCTCCTCGCCGTGGATCGGTCCCAGCAGCTCGCGTTCCAGGATGTCCACGAGGTTCTCCCGCACACTGAAGGACGTGCCATCGGTCGGGAAGTTGAGCACGTAGCCCGTGTCCGCTGGGGTGGGCGCATCCGTGCTCTCTGCCATGGGCACCAGTCTGCCGCAGACCACTGACGTCGATGAGGAACCTCGCGCTGATGGCGAAGCCCCGGCGGCCATCGTGTCGCGCCATTAGGGTCTACCCGTGCGCAAGGCCAGCCCCAATGAAGTCATCGACGCGTTCGTTCAGTCGACCTCGGCGGGGCTTGCGGACTGGCAGGTCATTGACGCTTCGCTGAGCGACCTCCGCCTCCGCAGGCGCGTAGCGTCGGACGCGTTCCTCGCACTTGCAGTCGCGTGGGAGACCTTTCTCTCCCAGTGGCTGATTGCCGCCGTCAACAGAGACTCATCGGCGGCCGTGACGTCTCTGTCGCAACGGCTGCAGGATCATGCGACGAACGAACTTCGAGTGCCGCAGACGCATGTGTCTACGACCCTGATCACGAAGAATCACTTCACGATGGAACTCGTACGACAGCTGCTCGACCCGCACGACAACAACGTAGTTCTTCGAGAGCACAAGGATCTCAAGGTCTTCGCCGATCGTTGGCTTGCGGCCAGCTACAGGCAGCAGTTGTCCGCCATCACCCCGTATCAGTTCAGGCCTGTCCTGGCCACGAGACTCGTCCGCAACGCGCTGGCGCACCAGTCGGAGTCCGCCCTAAAGAGGGCTAACAACGAACTCCGGAAGTCGACAATGCCCCTCGCGCTTCGGGTAACCACCAGTCGCCAACTGAATGTCGACGGCTGGCGCCGCTACCTGCTGTCGATCACGAGCGAGACACCCCGACTCGCCGTCTACCACACCGAACTCGCGGCAACGGCCCAGTTGCTCAGGGTCCCCTAGTAGCGCCGCTATCTCGCCAACCAGCGAAGCAGAACTCGCTCCTCGTCGAAGTAGCGGCCGACAACACCGCGTCGGATGACGAGCGTATCCAGCTGTGAGACGAGCACCGCGCGCCGTGCCATGTCGTCATGGCCGGCGCGCGCCCAGGCCTCGCCCACCGCGAGGTCACCGATGAGTTCGTCGGCGCGCTCGACGAGGAGCCGGTCGATCAGGTAGGCGTCGAGTGCGGTGCGGCCGATGGTCTGACGGCAGCTCGGGCAATAGAGCACCGGCCGCTTCTGGTTCGTACCGCGACAGAGGTACACCGAGCATTCGTCGCATCGGGCGACGCGCGACAGGAACGGGCTCGTCCTTTGGCGCTCGGCTTGCTTCCGTGCCTGGGGCACGGCGCGGGCGTCAAGCAGCCGCTGCAAGGTGACGAAGTCCTCGGTGGAGATCACAGCGAGGGCCTGGCTGATGACGGGACGACCGCGCTCGTCACGCAGCACGGCGAACGGGTCGACCCGCTTGACGCTCTTCCCGCGCCCGGGGTTGTGGGGGGTCATTCCGGCGAGCACCGGATTGCGTAGAAGACCGTCCACGGTCTGTCGGTTCCACGACTTGCTCCCGGAGGTCCGTGCAGCGTGGCGCGCCGGTAGCGGCGCTCCGCTTTGGGTCAGCCAGGTGGCGATCGCGTTGACCGTCTCGCCACTCAGTGCCTTCGAGACGGCCTCAGCGAGCCATCCGATGCGATCACTGTCCTTCACCAGCACACGACCGGGACCCGCCGGGTTCGGAACCGACTGATAGCCGTACGGGATGCCACCGCCGGGCCACCGGCCGTCCTTGAGGATCTGCGCGCGGGCGGCTCGGACTCGGGTACGGATGGCTTCTGCCTCCATCTCGCCGAAGACAGCGAGCATGACCGCGAAGGCGCGACCCTGCGGGCTGGTCATGTCGATCGGGTCCTCGACGGCAACAAGACCGGCACCGCGCTTCTGAAGCGTCTCATGGGCGTGGAGGAAGTCCAGCACCCGCCGCGCGAGCCGGTCGACCTTCCAGATGATCACAGCGTCGAAATCGCGAGCAGCGAGGAGGGACTTCCATCCGAGGCGCTCCTCGGGCCGGTTGGCTGTCGCCGAGACTCCGTCATCGACGAACTCACCGACAGTCTCCCAACCCCGGGCCTCGGCGTAGCGCCGGCATGACTGGAGTTGCCGCGCGATCGAGACGGACTCCTCCTTGGTGACACTGAGCCGGGCATACAGGACACATCGACGTACTTGCTTGAGGTTCATGCCTCTAGTCCATCCGCATCTATCGACGCTGTGCTACCTCTCTCTTGCAGGCGAAGGGCACCCTTGGGCTCATCGCGACGAACAC
>CAYNLD010000033.1:0-15682 GCA_964397985.1 uncultured Propionibacteriaceae bacterium
CCGAAGGTCTCCCAGCCCCCGTCCTCGAACGGCACCGTGCCGGACTTGCCCGGCTCGAAGTCGCGGTAGGTGGAGCCCTTGCGTCCTGCGTGGGCGAGCTGGATACCCATCTTCGCGCCCTGGGCGTGGCCGAACTCGACGACACGGCGCCAGGCGTCCGCCTGCTCGTCGTTCCACAGCCCGGGACACTGCGGCGTGATCCGGCCCTCGGGCAGGACGCCGGTGGCCTCGGCGATGACCAGGCCGAAGCCGCCCGCAGCGCGGGCGCCGAGATGCACCAGGTGCCAGTCCGTCGGGACGCCGTCACGCGCCTCGCACTGGTACTGGCACATCGGAGCCAGGAAGATCCGGTTCGGAATGGTGAGATCCCGCAACGTCAGCGGGTCGAAAAGGGACGGCATGGTTACAGGTTAGGTACGGCTCTGTTGCAGCTGGTGTGCCGTCTCAGTCGGGCGCCTAGCCTCGCTCCTGCGCCCGGAACCCCGCCGGGGTGGAGGTGAGGCATGACGGACGCAGCCAGCTGGGTCGAGCGCCACGCCGCGGCGGCGACATCCTGGGACACAACGCCCAACCAGTTCGTCGAGGCGGCGTGCCGGGGCCTGCGCCCCGGGGTGGCGCTCGATGTCGGTGCGGGCGAGGGCGCCAACGCCATCTGGCTGGCCGGACGCGGCTGGCGGGTCACCGCGGTGGACCGGGAGACGGTGTCCGTGGGACGCATCCAGAGCCGCTCGGCCCTGCTGGCGCACCCCGTGGACGCGATCGTCGCCGACGCGGCGTGGTACCGCCCCCGCCGGGACTGGTTCGACCTGATCCTGCTCAGCTACCTGGAGCTGCCCGAGCCCCAGCTGCGCCGCGTGCTCGCCAACTGCGTCCCAGGGCTGGCCGGCGGCGGCACCCTGCTGGTGGTCGGTCACGACGCGTCCAACCTCGACTCCGGCTGGGGCGGCCCCGGCGATCCCGACCTGCTGACCACGCCCGCTCACCTCGCCGACCTGCTGACCCACCTCGGTCTCGAGGTGCGCCGCGCCGAGGTGGTCAGGCGCCAGGTGCCGGACGACGTCGGCTTCCACATCGCCCTCGACCACGTGGTGGAGGCGGTGCGCCCTGCCGCGTGAGCCCTGGCGGCCCCGCGGTCCGGTCCGGCCGTCCCGGGCCGGTCGCACTCACAACGGGTAGATCACCACGGCGGCGGCCTTCACAGAGTAGGTGACCTCGCGCCCGGGATAGAGGTCCAGTTCGGCCGCCGACCGCACCGTGACGTCCGCAGAGAGGACGTGCCCGTGGTGGTCGTCGCTGCGCACCCGCACCAGATCGCCGAGCGGTTCGAGTTCCGCGACCGTCACCGGGACATTGTTCCGCGGGCTCCCCTGGTGCGGCTCGATGTAGATCGACACCCCGGCCGGCGAGAACACCGCGGCGGCAGGCTCCCCGACGCGCGCCTCCTCGCCCTCCTTGGGCATCCCCTCGATCTCCAGGCCGGTGCCGTCCCGGACCCCGCCCTCCACGAAGGTGCCGCGGATCAGGTTGAGCCCGGCGATCCGCGCGGTGAAGCGGGTCCGCGGATGCCGCAGCACCTCACCGGTAGGGCCGGACTCGACGATCCTGCCCTCCTCCAGCACGATGATCCGCTGCGACAACAGCAGCGCGTCCAGGGCGTCGTGGGTGACCACCAGGGCGGACCGGTTCACCAGTACCCGGCCGAGGACTCGACGCAGCAGCGGGGCCACCGCGACGTCGAGCGCGGCCATCGGCTCGTCCAGCAGCAGCAGCCTCGGCTCCGAGGCCAGCGCCCGGGCGATCGCCACCCGCTGCGCCTGGCCACCGGAGAGCTGGCTGGGCCGGCGACCCGCCAGCTCCGACGCGCCCACCTCATCGAGCCAGCGCTCTGCCCGCTGCCGGGCCTCCCGCTTCGACGCGCCGCCCACCCGCGGTCCGAACGCGACGTTCTCGATCACAGAGAGGTGCGGGAAGAGCAGCGCGTCCTGGGCCAGCAGCGAGATGCCGCGGGCGTGCGGGCGCAGCCAGCAGCGGCGCCCCGGGCCGAGGTCGAACAGGACGGTCCCGTCCAGCGTCGCACGGCCCGCATCGGGACGCACCGTTCCGGCAAGGACGCCCAGCAACGTCGACTTGCCGGCGCCGTTGTGCCCGAGCACCGCCACCCGCTCGCCGTCGCCGATCTCGAGCTCCGCCTCGAACTGCCGCCGGGCGAGGCGCGCCTGGACGTAGAGGCTCACCGGAGCCGGCTCGCCGGGATCCGGGCGGTGGCAACGGTGACCAGCACCGCGATCACCACCAGCAGCAGGGAGAGCGCGATCGCCGCGTCCTGGTCGGTCACCGACTGCAGGTAGATCTCCAGGGGGAGCGTCCGGGTGACGCCCTGCAGGCTGCCGGCGAAGGTGATGGTCGCGCCGAACTCGCCCAGCGCCCGCGCGAAGGCGAGCACGGCGCCGGCGCCCAGCCCGGGTAGGACCAGCGGAAGGGTCACCCGTCCCAGCACGGTGGACGGACGGGCGCCGAGGGTGGCGGCGACCAGCTCGTAGCGCTGGCCGACGCTCCGTACGGTGCCCTCAAGCGAGAGCACCATGAACGGGAGTGCGACGAAGGTCTGGGCGAGCACGACCGCCGCGGTGGAAAAGGCGACCGAGAACCCGAAGAGGTTCATCACCGGGGACGCCAGCCCACGACGCCCGAAGGTGAACAGCAGGGCGATGCCACCGACGACGGGAGGCAGCACGAGCGGCAGCAGCACCAGGGAGCGGATCAGGTGCTGCCCCCGGAATCGCTCCCTGGCCAGCACCATCGCCATCGGGACGCCCAGCAGCAGGCAGAGCACGGTGGACGTCCCTGCGGTCAGCAGGCTGAGCCTCAGGGCCGCGAGCGAGGACTCACTGGTGACGAGTGCGAGGAACCGCGTCCAGTCCAGCCGGAGCGCCATCGCCAGCAGTGGCAGGACCACGAACAGGGCGCCCGCGGCGGCGGGGACGTACACCCAGCCGGGCAGCCCCGAGTACCCGACGGCCGGGCGGGCCCGCGGCGCGTCCATCAGCGAAGCCTCTGCTGCCACCAGCGTTCTCCCTTGGTCTCGGGGGGGTGGGCAGCGCCGGAGACGCGGGGCCCACTCCCGGTTCGGCCTACGGTGCGCCCCCGAATCCTGCGTCGGCGAGCACACTCTGCCCTTGCGCGCCCAGCACCAGGTCGATCCAGGCCCGGCCGAGTTCCGCCCGGGGCGCGCCCTTCAGCAGCACGATCGGGTTGCGGTTGACCGCCTGGCCCGACTCCGGGAACGTGATCCCCCTGACCGAACCGCCGGCAGCGATCACGTCCGTCCGGTACACCAGGCCGGCATCTGCCTCACCGGTCTGGACCTTCGACAGCACGGCGGTCACGGATTGTTCCTCGCTCACCGGATCAAGCCGGACGCCAGTGGCCTGTTCGACCTTCTGGGTCGCAGCCCCGCAGGGCACCGCCGGTGCACACACCACCAGCGCGAGTCCCTTCCGGGTCAGGTCGCCGAACGATGCGATGCCGGCCGGGTTGTCCGGCGGCACGGCGATCATCAGCTGGTTGGTGGCGAAGATGGTCGGCTGGCCGGTGGCCAGGCCGGCGTCGGTGACCACCTTCATCTGGGTCTCGTTCGCCGAGGCGAAGACGTCGGCGGAGGCACCCTCGACGAGCTGGGACGCCAGCGTCTGGGAGCCGGCGAAGTTGATCACGACCGTGACCCCGGGATGGCTGGCCTCGAAGGTCTTCACCAGTACGGTGAACGTCTTCTGCAGGGAGGCTGCGGCGAAGACGGTGAGGCTCCGCGCCGGGGCAGCACTGCTCGTCGTCCCTACCGTCTGCCCCGGTGCGCACCCTGCCAGCAGCAGGGCGGCGAGCAGAAGGCGGGCGAGGAGCCGGGTCGTCCTCCGCATCGGCAGCCCTCCCGTGGTTGCGCAGCGATGGCACCCGAGGATAGCCGCAGATGCGTTTCCCGCACCATGAATGCTCCGCAGCAGCGGACGGCGGGCCGCGCGGGCGTGCCGCTCAGTCGGCCTCGGTCCGGCGGACGGACTCGCGGGGGATCTCCACGATCACGGTCGTCGCCTTCACCACGGCCACCGCCACCACTCCGGGCCGCAACCCCATCTCCTCCACGGCCTCGGTGCTCATCAGCGACACCACGCGGTAGGGACCGCACTGCAGCTCCACCTGGGACATGACCGGGTCGGACACGACGCGGGAGACGAGCCCGACGAACCGGTTCCGGGCCGATCGCGCCACATCCGAGGGGTCCGGCACGGGGTGGGCGAACGATTGCGCGAACCCGGCCAGGACCTCGCCGTCGATCACCTTCCGGTTGCTCTGGTCCAGCTCGTGCGCCAGCAGGCCCGAATCCACCCACCGGCGCACAGTGTCGTCGCTCACCCCGAGGAAGACCGCAGCATCGCGGATCCGCAGCTTCGTCATGGCGGAAGCATAGGGAGGCCCGCAGCCGTCCCCGGTCCGGGCCTCGCCGGATGCCGGCTACTCGGACGGCATCTGGTAGCCCGGGGTCGACCGTGAGATCTCGAGCTCCTCCTGGGTCATCTCTGCGGGGATGTCCTCGAACAGCGGCGTGGACAGGTATCGCTCACCGGTGTCCGGGAGCATCGCCAGGATCACCGACCCCGGCTCGGCCCGCTCGGCCAGCTGCCGCGCGACGGCGAACGTGGAGCCGCCGGAGACGCCGGTGAAGATGCCTTCCCTCGCGGCCAGTTCCCGAGCCCACCGGATGCCCTCCGACCCGGCCACGGGGACCAGCTCGTCGAAGAGGTGGTCGTCAAGCGCCTCCTGCAGGACCTCCGGGATGAAGTCCGGCGTCCACCCCTGGATCGGGTGCGGCTCGAACGCGGGGTGGCTGGACGCGGGTGCCCCGTCCGCCTCCCGCTGCTGCGGCGTGCCGCTACCGACGAGTTGGGCGTTGGCGGGCTCTGCCAGAACGATCCGCACCTCGGGACGCTCCCTGCGGAGAACCCGTCCGACGCCGGTCAGGGTGCCGCCGGTGCCGTAGCCGGACACGAAGTAGTCCAGCCGGGACCCGGCGAAGTCGTTGATGATCTCCCGGCCCGTGGTGGCCTCGTGGATGTCGGCGTTGGCTTCGGTCTCGAACTGGTGGGCGAGGAACCAGCCGTTGGCCTCGGCGAGCTCGACAGCCTTGCGGTACATGCCGAAGCCCTTCTCGGCCCGCGGGGTGAGCACCACCCGCGCGCCGAGCATCCGCATCAGCCGACGGCGCTCGATCGAGAAGCTGTCCGCCATGGTCACGACCAGGGGGTAGCCCTTCTGCGCGCACACCATTGCCAGCCCGATCCCGGTGTTGCCGCTGGTCGCCTCGACCACGGTCTGCCCCGGCGCAATCGTGCCGCGGCGCTCCGCGTCCTCGATGATGTTGACCGCGAGCCGGTCCTTCACCGAGGCGAGCGGGTTGAAGTACTCGGCCTTGACGTAGAGGGTGACGCCGTCGACACCGACGTTGTTGACCCGCACGACCGGTGTGTTGCCCACCGTGTCCAGAATGCTGTCGAAGCGGTGTCCCCGCCCGGTCGTGGTTCTTGTCTGCGGTGCCGCCATGGAATCTCCCATCGTCCGGGGCGCGTCTGAACCGGGCATCCCCTCCCGGCGCCCTCACCTCCAGCAAACGCGACGCGGCGACAGGTTCCAATGGGGAGCCTTGCCCAGGGGATCGACTCCCGTGCGTCAGCCGCAAGCCGCGCCCAGCTCCGGGTGCAGTGTCGAGTCGCCGCCGTCCCACTCCGGGACAGTGCCGGAGCATTGGGTGGTCGGCCATTCCAGAAGGTGATCCCGGAAGTACGCCTGGTGGGTACCGCCGTGCCCGCGCAGCATGAGGCAGCGCAGGGTGGGCCCGTCCTGGCGTGGTCGCCATTCCGACCCGCAGATGTCGGACCTGAGGGTGCGGCCAGCAGATGGCGCGCCGGAATCGGGCATGGTCTGCCCCTAGCCCGGTAGCGATTCCGCCCGGTCGCCGACCGAGGAGGGGCGGACTGCCCTGAGCCGGTTCAGATCCGTCTCGTGGACAAGCTGGTAGTGAGTGGACGGCAGCCGGTACGCGACTGCCAGAGCCCATCGTTCCAGGCATTCCCTGAACCGCTCTGCGGGGGGGCCGGCGGGAAGCCTGCTGGCGAGCCGCAGCCGGATCGCCCGTGGCGTGTTCCGTGAGGGGTCGTGCGCGCGCGCCGTGCGAGCCGCTCGCTGCGCGGCCGCGGTCGCCGTGCTCTCGCGGCCGATGCTCGCCTGTGTGAACGCGTAGAGCGAGAGCACGAACATGGCCAGCGGCCAGTCCTGCGCCTCAATCTCCTCGACACCCCACTTCGCCGCCTCAAGGTGCAGGAGGGCACCCACCCGGTCCCCGAGAAGATGCGCCTGCCACCCCCGCTGGAAGGAGTCCCGCGCTCGCAACACCCGCAGGTCGCCGAGGTGGTCCGGCTCCCCGCCCGCCCCCGCGACGGCGGCAGACTGGTCGACTTCGGGGCCCGAGGGCCGTGTCGCGCTCATTGGGCGCCCTCCTGCCGGTGCTCGGGGCCATCCGCGACCGCAGGGCACATCCGGCGCGGGCGTCTCCTGGGGCCTGGCGATCCGTAGGTGAGCGCCCCTCTCGATTCCCGCAGGGCAGGACCGCCGATCGGCGGGTCCGCTCCCGCCCCGTTCACGGGGTGATCGGCCCGCAGCCGCGCGACGTGCAAGGCCAGGTAGGCGACTTCGTCGTCAGTGAGGGCCGCGTCGAGGTGGGCCTGCACGAGCGCTGCAAGTCGCGTCGCGCATTCAACGGCCTCGGGGAAGACGTCGCGGATTGCGAGGCCGACCAGAGACTGGCGCTGGTCGAGCTGCTGGTGTTCGTGGATTCGGACGAAGAGGTAGCGAAGGTGCAGCACGAAGCGCCCGAGGCTCACGCTCCCCTGGTCGAGGTCGCAGCCGAGCTCCCCACCGACCACGCGGACCAGCTGCTGAATCAGGTGGGTCATCCTGCAGGTACTCGCGGGGTCCGCACTCAGGAAGCCCACATTGCCCAGGTGCAGCGCCACACCGATCGCCTCTGCGTCCGGGAGCTTGACCGCACTTCGGTTGTTGATCGCGGCGACCAGTGCCTGCGCTCGGGCGTACTCGTCGGCGTACAGATGCGTCACCTCCGAGATCAGGGCGTAGTGCGTCTGCACCCCGGATTCGACACGCCGCAGGGCACGGCTGAGATGGTCCACCAGGGGAACCACCCTCGCGTCGTCGTGGACGAGCCGCTGAAGCCCGGCGTCGGCGAGCGCCGCACACACCAGCCGGACATGCTCCGGCGGGATTCCCGAAGGGATCCGGCTCAGGAGTTCGGCGTCCTCGGACACGAAGACGCGGGCTACCCGCCCTTCGTCCACCAGCCGGCCACGCCGGGTCGCATGCCCCAGCCCGCTGCCGACCAGGATCACCTGTCGGTCCGCATGGTCCAGCGCAAGCACCATGTTGTTGTTGACGACGTGTTCGATCCTCATGTCAGGCTCGCTCCCGAATGGGCGAAGCGGGACGGGCCGGGCCCGCCCCGAACTGCAGGCGAGGCCCGGGCAGGCGACGGGCCGCATCGAGCGGGCGGACGGCCGACCGACCGCTCGAAGGTCGCCCGCACGCCTCCGGCGCGGAGCGGCCGGCGCACCCGGTCATCCCTTGACGGCTCCAGCCATGATGCCGGAGACGAGGTGCCGGCCGGCGACGGCGAACAGGACCAGCAGCGGCAGGGTCGCGAGCACGACGCCGGCCATGATCAGGGCGAGGTCCTTGAAGTAGGAGGCCTGGAGCAGCTGCAGGGCCACCGGCAGGGTCGGGTTGGACGAACCGAGCACGATGAACGGCCAGAAGAAGTTGGTCCAGCTACCGACGAAGGTGAACAGGGCCAGCATGGCAGCGGCCGGCCGGGCTGCCGGCAGGGCGACGTGCCAGAAGGTGCGGATCATGGAACAGCCGTCGACGCGCGCAGCCTCGATCAGCTCGTACGGCAGCGCCTCGGACAGGTACTGGGTCATCCAGAACACGCCGAAGGCCGTGACCATGGCCGGCACGATCACCGCGATCAGCTTCCCCGTCCAGCCGAGCCGCGACATCACGATGAACAGCGGGATGACGCCGAGCTGGGTCGGCACCGCCATGGTGCCGATCACGAAGGCCAGCATCCAGTTCCGTCCACGGAACCGAAGCTTGGCGAACGAGTAGCCGGCGAGCGTGGAGAAGAGCACAACGGAAGCCGCGGTGGCGAGGCTGACGATGATGCTGTTCAGCAGGGCCTGCCAGAACCCGATGCCTGCGGTCAGCACCCGGTTCACGTTCTCGAAGAAGTGTCCCTGGGGTATCAGGGAAGGGATCGGGTTGCGGGCGATCTCCCCTGCGGTAGAGGTGGACAGCAGGAACGCGTAGTAGAGCGGCACCGCCGAAGCCACCACCACAAGGGTGAGCAGCGTGTAGGTGCCCCAGCCAGGGCTGCGGACGCCGCCCTCCATCCGGGCGCGCTTGCGAGCGGCCGCGCGGGCCGCCCCCTTTCCGGCGAGTTGGCGGGTTGTCGCGACCGAGCTCATCGGGCCACCACCTTCCTGGTCTTGGCCGGGCGGCCCTCCGTGGTGGAGATCCGCTGGGTAATCGCGTAGTTGACGACGGCGAAGAGCACGATGATCAGGAACAGCAGCCAGGCCGCGGCTGCGGACCGTCCGAGGTTCCGCTGGCTGCCCCAGCCCAGTTCGTAGAGGTACATCGTGACGGTCATCCATTCGCGGTCGGGACCGCCGAGGCCGAAGTTGTCGTACATGCGCGGCTCGTCGAAGATCTGCAGGCCGCCGATCGTCGAGGTGATCACCACGAAGATGATCGTCGGACGCAGCATGGGCACCGTGACGTGGAGGAACGTCCGCAACCGGCTGGCGCCGTCAACGACCGCCGCTTCGATGACGTCGCGCGGGATGGCCTGCATCGCGGCGAGGAAGATCAGGGTGTTGTAGCCGGTCCACCGGAAGTTGACCATCGATGCGATGGCGATGTGGGACCAGAACCGTTCGGAGTGCCACCCGATCGGATCCAGGCCGATGTTGGTGAGGATGGCGTTGATGACGCCGGACTGGTCGGCGAACAGCTGCCCGAACACCAGCGACACCGCGACCGGAGCGACGACGAAGGGCACCAGGACGCCCATCCGCCAGAAGGTCTTGGCCCGAAGGTTCGCGTCCAGCACCGATGCGATCGCGATCGCGATGATCATCTGCGGCACCGAGGACAGCAGGAAGATGCTGAAGGTGTTCACCACTGCGTCCCAGAACCGGGGCTGGTCCAGGACGTAGCTGAAGTTGCCGAAGCCGATGAAGCCCTGGTTGCCCGTGACCAGGCTCCACTTGTTCAGCGCAACCCAGCCGGTGTACAGCAGCGGGAACAGGCCGACGAGGGCGAACAGGATGAAGAACGGTGCGATGTAGAGATAGGGGGCGCTCTTGACGTCCCAACGGCTGAGCCGGTGATGCCACGTCATCGTGGATTCCCTTCAATGGGTTCAGGCCGTGGGCAGGACGCGCGGCGTCCTGCCCACGGATCGGGCGGGTAGCTCAGCCGAGCGCTTCAAACTCCTTGACGGCCTGGGCCCAGGAATCGGCGGCCGTCTGCTTCTTGGTGATGTCCACCCGGTTGATCGCGTCGGAGAGGACGCCCCGGACGGCGAAGTACTGCGGGCCCTTGAACGGGACGACAGTGACGGCCTTGGCCCGGTCGGCCAGGATCTGGCCGGTCGGTGCGTCGTTGAAGAACGCGTTCTTCACACCCAGCAGGTCAGGGCTGCTGAGGGCCTCGACCTGGCTCGGGAAGGTGCCCTTGGCCTTGAACGCCTTGATCTGCTGCTCGGGAGCGGTCAGCCACGCTGCGAGTTCGCGGGCCGCAGCCTGGTGCGCGCCCTGCGCCGGCACGGTGAGGTAGGAGCCACCCCAGTTGCCGCCGCCACCGGGGAACGTGTTGGCGATGTCCCAGCCCTCGACGCCCTTGGCGTTGCCCTCGATGACACCGAGCATCCAGCCCGGGCACAGCATGGTGGCGAACTTGCCCTTCTGGAAGGCATTGGTCCAGTCCGGCTGCCACTGCTGCAGGTTCGCGGACAGCTTGTCGTCGATCGACGCCTTCAGGATCGAGTTGTACATGTCCTTGACCGGCTGGTTCTGGTCGAGCGGGATCAGGACCTCTTCGGTGTCGGAGGAGGAGAAGGCGTTGGGCAACTGGTTGATCTGGCCCTGCATGATCGCGTCCGCACCATCGAACCAGGCCACGCCGCCGGACTTGGCGACGAACTGCTTGCCGAGGTTGAAGTAGTCGTCCCAGGTGGTGCCGAGCGCCTTGGCTACCTCGTCACGGTCGGTCGGCAGGCCGGCCTTCTTGAACAGGTCGGAGCGGTAGCAGACGGCCTCGGGGCCGATGTCGGTGCCGAAGGCGACGAGCTTCCCGTCCGGGGTGGTGGCGGCCTTGGTCTTCCAGTCGAGCCAGCGCCCGGCGACATCGTCGCCACTGAGGTCCATCAGCTTGTCGGCGGTCTGCATGACGTCGGGCATCCAGTCCACCTCGATGGCCTCGATGTCGCTCAGGCCCGAGCCCGCCGCGAGCTTGCTGAAGTAGTTCTCGCGGGCCTCGTTGGACGTCGCGGCCTTCTTCGGCACGATCGTGACGTTCGGGTGGGACGCGGTGTACTCGGCGTACAGGTCGTCGTACCCGAACTCGTTGAAGGTCGCGACGGTCAGGGTGATCTTCTCGTCACTGGGGGCCGTCGAGGCACCAGGGTTCGGCGTACTGCTGGAGCAACCGGCCAGGACAAGTGCCAGACCTGCCGCTGTGGCCGCGCCCCGGATCAGGGATGAGCGCATGTGGACTCCTTCGTCTTTGGCGCGCGCCCTGATCAGCAACATCGGTCAGAGAGCGCTTTCTGGGTTCCCACTGTGGACGAGGGAGCGCTCTCTCGTCAACTTCAGGACGTAACGATCCGGTCACTCTTTCGCGGGCCGGTCCGATCGGGCTGCACGATGGAACGAGGCCGTTGTCAGCGCCTCGCAGAGATGGGATAGTTCTGAGAGAGCGCTTTCTGACCCATCGAAAGGAACGCAGCATGCCCGTGACCGAAGCAGCCGACACCGTCGTTGGCGAGTTCTGTGACATCGACGCAGAGCGTTCCTACCGGATCAACGACGTCGACCTGCTGCCGCCCTTCTTCATGACGCTTGCCACGGCGACCGAGGTCTGGTGCTTCCTCGCCAGCACCGGCGGTCTGACGGCCGGACGATGGGACGCCAACCACGCCCTGCTCCCGTACTACACCGACGACAAGGTCACAGAGAACGTCGGCAACACCGGTGGCATCACGCTGATCCGTGACGCCGCAACCCCCGACGCCCCGGCCTGGGAGCCGTTCTCCCTGGCCTCACGCCCCGCCGGGTGCTCGCGCTCGCTGGCCAAGACCGTCCTCGGCGACTCGATCCAGTTCACCGAGGATGCCGCCGGGATCGGGCTGCGTTTCTCTGTCACCTGGACGGCGAGCCAGCGCTTCGGCCTGGTCAGGCGCTGCCGACTGACCAACACGGGTCGGGACAGCCGTTCCCTCGAGGTCCTGGACGGCTTGCGCAACGTCCTCCCCTCGGGCGTGACCGCCCAGGTTCAGACCGACCTCAGCAACCTGGTGGACGCCTACAAGCGCGCCGAGGCGGATCCCGCGACCGGGTTGGGACTCTTCACCATGAGCTCGCTGCTCACCGATCTGGCCGAGCCGGCGGAGTCGCTCTCTGCGACCGCCGTGTGGCAGGTCGGGCTCCCGTCCGCGACCACCCTGCTCTCGACGACCCAGCTCGAGGGCTTCCGGGCCGGGCGTCCGGTGTGCGCGGAACGCGACGTCCGGGGCCGGCGTGGCGCCTACCTCAACCACTCCCGCATCGAGTTGCCGCCCGGCGCCACCCACGAGTGGGTGGTCGCAGCGGACGTCGAGCTCGACGCGGCCCGGGTTGTCGCACTGGAGGATGCGTTGCTCGACCCGGGCGCGCTGGTCGAGCAGCTCGACGACGATCTGGCCGAGGGCCGCCGTCGGCTCCGCAGCATCGTTGCCTCGGTGGACGGCTTCCAGGTGGGCGGCGACGAGCGCACGACCGCCCACCACACCACGAGCGCCCTGTTCAACGCGATGCGGGGTGGCGTGCCGGTCGACGGCTACCGGCTTGACGCGGCGGACTTCCTGGCCTTCATCGGGCAACGCAACCGCGCAGTCCTCGAGCGCAGTACCGCGGCGTTGGCCGTGCTTCCGCCGGTCCTGGAAATTGGCGCGTTGCGTACCTGGGCCGACGCGACCGGCGACCCCGATCTCGCCCGGTTGGCCCGGGAGTACCTGCCCTTGACGTTCAGCCGGCGCCACGGTGATCCGAGCCGGCCGTGGAACCGCTTCGAAATCCGCCTCCTCGACCCCGCCGGTGGGCCGATCGTCGGCTATCAGGGGAACTGGCGGGACATCTTCCAGAACTGGGAGGCCCTGGCGTGGTCGCACCCCGACTACCTGGAGAACATGATCTGCACCTTCGTCAACGCGACCACGGTCGACGGCTACAACCCCTACCGCATCTCCCGCAGCGGAATCGACTGGGAGGTGCCCGAACCGGACAATCCCTGGGCGAACCTCGGCTACTGGAGTGACCACCAGATCATCTACCTGCAGAAACTCCTCGAGGCGTCCCGGCGCTTCGACCCCGGAGCAGCCGAGGCTCTGCTGGCACGGCGCATCTTCACCCACGCCGACGTTCCCTACCGCATCAAGCCGTTCGACGACGTCCTGGCCGACCCGGCCCAGACCATCGATTTCGATGTCCCGGCCCACCAGGACAGCCTTCGTCGCCAGGCGGCGGTCGGGGGCGACGGTGCCCTGCGCGTGACCCCGGACGGGGAGCTCGACCGCGTCACGCTTGCGGAGAAGCTGCTGCTCCTGCTGGCCGCCAAACTGGTGAACCTCGTGCCGGACGGCGGGATCTGGATGAACACCCAGCGTCCCGAATGGAACGATGCCAACAACGCCCTGGTGGGCCGCGGACTCTCGGTGGTCACGCTCGGCTACCTGCGTCGCTATCTGGTGCACCTGCAGACCATGCTGACCGGGCCGGCCGAGGTGAGCGCAGACCTCGCCGAGCTGATCCACGCACTGATCGACATCCTCGGCGCGCACAAGGATGGCTTCGACGCCGGGCTCAGCGACGAGGCCCGCCACAACGCGCTGGTCGATCTGGGCCGCGCCGGGGACGCCTACCGGCAACAGGTCTACCGGGCGGCGCCACCCGCGCGGGTCAGCCTTGCCGCCGCCGACATCAGCGCGCTGCTGGAGCTGGCACGGCACTATGTCGAGCTGAGCCTTGCCCGCAACGTCCGCGGCGATGGGATGGTGCACAGCTACAACACCCTCGAGCTCACCAACGGGCGCGCCACGATCGGCCGGCTCGCGCCGATGCTGGAGGGCCAGGTGAGCATGCTTTCGTCGGGGTTGCTGGACGGCGCCGCCTCGCTGCGCGTCCTGAGGGCCCTGCGCAACAGCGCCCTCTTCAGGGCCGACCAGCACAGCTATCTGCTCTACCCGGACAAGGACCTGCCCGGGTTCCTGGCCCGGAACGTGGTGGAGGCCGGCGCCGCGGCGGAGTGCCCGCTCTATGCTCTGGCCGCCGAGCTCAACGATCGCTCGGTCACCGTGACCGATCTCCACGGATCGGTGCACTTCGCTCCCGGGGTGCGGAACGCTTCCCACCTGCGGGCGGCTCTCGACAGGCTGGCCGAAGACCCGCGGTTCACCGAGGCGGTGTCCCGGGAGCGCGGCCGGGTCCTGGATCACTACGAAGCCACGTTCGGCCACCGCAACTTCACCGGTCGGTCGGGGTCGTTCTTCGCCTTTGAGGGCCTCGGGAGCATCTACTGGCACATGGTCTCCAAGCTCCTTCTCGCCGTCCAGGAGACCATCGAGCGCGCGCGCCTCAACGACGAACCCGATGCGGTGGTGGCCGAGCTGGTCGAGCGCTTCGAGGACATCCGCGAAGGGCTCGGGTTCCGGAGGTCCCCGTCCCGGTACGGAGCCTTCCCGATCGATCCCTACTCGCACACCCCGGCACATGCCGGTGCGCGGCAGCCGGGCATGACCGGTCAGGTCAAGGAGGACGTACTGATCCGGATCGGAGAGTTGGGGGTGGCGGTCAGCGGCGGCCAGATCCAGTTCCAGCCGCAGCTGGTCCGCGACGAGGACTGGACCAGCGCGGCCACTTCCTGGGAGGTGGTCGACTCGACCGGGACGTCCCGACAGATCGACCTGCCCGCCGATTCGCTGGCCTTCAGCCTCTGCCGGACTCCGGTCACCTACCGGCGAAGTCGCTCCGTGGCCGCGTCGATCGAGGTCACGCTCAGCGACGGCAGCAGCCAGCGGTTCGCGGGAACGGTGGTGCCGACGGAACTCTCGCGAGAGGTCTTCTCCCGATCGAATCGGGTCAGCTCGATCGTTGTCCACACCCCTGGGGACGGACCCGACCTCAGCACTCCGGCTCAGCCGGACTGACGCACCACCAGCTCGACCGGGTTGACGAGCGACTGGGTACCATCCACCAGCCGCTCGTCCTCGGTGGGTAGTTCGCGGCCCAGCAACGCCAGCAGCGTCCGGACCATCAGCCGTCCCTGATCCCGGGTGTGCTGGCGCACCGTCGTGAGGGGCGGATCGGCGTAGGTGGCCAACTCGATGTCGTCGAAACCGACCACCGCGACATCATCGGGCACGCGGAGCCCGGCTTCGCGAAGAACCGGGAGCACCCCTAGGGCCATCAGATCGGAGGCGGCGAAGATGCCGTCGATGTCGGGTTGACGATCGAGCAGCCGGCGGGCCGCGTCGGCCCCACCCTTCAGGGTGAAGTCGCCGTGCTCGACCAGCGTCTCGTCGAACCGGTCGCCCAAGCCTCTTCGGAACCCCTCCAGGCGATCGACGCCCGCGCTCATGTCGAGCGGCCCCGCAATGGTGGCGATGCGCTGCCGCCCGAGGCCGACCAGGCGCGCGGCGGCCAGCTCCGCTCCACCCCGGTTGTCGTTGTCGACGAAGGTGATGTCGGAGGAGTCGAACGGGCGGCCACCCATGACGATCGGCAGGCCGGCCTCCTCTGCATGCGACGAGATCGGGTTCGACCCGTGTTCGGAGATCAGCAGCACGCCGTCGACGTGCCCGGCGCGCAGATAGGCATTGAACTGGTCCAGGTCCTCGGGGCTCTGGATCATCATCAACACCATCCGCAGCTTGGCCAGGCGCAGTTCCTGGCTGACCCCCCGGACGATCCCGGCGAAGAACGGATCGCTGAAGACCCTGGTGTCCGGCTCGTGGGCGACGAGTGCGACCAGGTCGGTGCGATTCGTCATCAACGCGCGCGCCGCCAGGTTCGGGGAGTACCCGACCTGGGTGATGGCGGCCCGCACCTTTTCCGCCAGGGCCGGATCGACTGTGCCCACCCCGTTGACGACCCGCGAGACCGTGGCGCGGGACACGCCTGCCTGCGCCGCCACCTCTTCAAGGGTTGGCAGCCGAAGGGTCTTCTTCGATCGCGGCATAGGCAACGCATCCTAGTACTCGGCCCCAAGAACGCCGAGGGCGCCGGCAACACCCAACGCACCCATC
>CAYNLD010000034.1:0-15647 GCA_964397985.1 uncultured Propionibacteriaceae bacterium
ACCTCGCGCTGCACGAACGGGATCTTCGCGGTCATGTCGGTCTCGATGAAGCCCGGCGCGACCGCGTTCACGGTGATGCCACGGCCGGACAGCCCGGGCGCCTCCGCCCGCACCAGCCCCACCACGCCGGCCTTGGACGCCGCGTAGTTCGCCTGCCCGCGGTTGCCCGCGATGCCGGAGGTGGACGCGATCCCGACGATCCGGCCACGGTCGGCGAGGCCACCCGGGCGGCCGTCCAGCAGCACCGGATTGATCCGCAGCTCCGCGGCGAGGTTCACCGCCAGCACCTGCGCCCAGCGCTGCGCGTCGGTGTTGGCGAGCAGCTTGTCCCGGGTGATTCCCGCGTTGTGGATGATGCCGTGGATCCGGGCGTCCCCGCCGTAGCGGGACGTCACGTGCGCGGCGATCCGCTCGCCCGCGTCGGGCGCGGTGACGTCGAGCTGCAGCGCGGTGCCGTGCAGCCGGTTGGCCAGCGCGGCCAGCGCCTCGCCCGCCGCGGGCATGTCCACGCACACCACCGTGGCGCCGTCGCGGGCGGCGACGGTCGCGATCTGGGCCCCGATGCCGCGGGCTGCCCCTGTGACCACGACGATGCGGCCGGCGAGCGGTGGGGAGTCGCTGCCGGGAGTCTCTGCGGGCGCCGCCGACAGGGGAGCGGGGGCCGGCCCGACCGTCCACGACTGGCCGTCGACGAACGCAGAGCGGCCCTCCAGCAGGAAGGAGAACGTCGAGGCCAGGTCGCCCGCGGCCGTCCCGGGACCGGCGTAGACCAGATTCGCGGTGGCGCCGCGGCGCAACTCCTTGCCGACCGTCCGGTTGATGCCGTCGATCGCCTGTCGCACGGCGTTGGCCTCGACGCCGGGTACCTCCGCATCGGCGAGCAGCACCACGCGTCCGGACGCGGCCAGCGCCCGCACCGCCGGACGCAGCACGGCCCGCAGCCCTTCGAGCTGCCCGATCTCGCGCAGTCCGCGGGCGTCGACCACCACCGCGCCGATCCGCTCGGGGTAGGCGGGGAGCTCGGCGCCGTCGTCGAGGAGGGGGGAGATTGCGACGACGCCGAGCCGTCCGAGGGTGTCCGCTGCCAGCGTCGAGCCGGCCAGCGATGCGAGCACGACCGGTTCGCCCGGCAGCACCCGACCACGGCGCAGCACCGGTGGCTCGGGCAGGCCGAGCCGGCCGGCGACCGCCTGGCCGCCGCGGGAGTAGAAGGCGCGTTCGATGAGACCGGGCATCACACCGCCTCCAGGATCGCGACGACGCCCTGGCCGCCGGCGGCGCAGACGGACACCAGGCCACGGGCGCCGCTGCCGCGCTCGTGCAGGAGCTTGGCCGCGGTGGCCACGATCCGGGCGCCGGTGGCGGCGAAGGGGTGCCCTGTGGCCAGCGAGGAGCCGGTGATGTTCAGCCGATCGGTGTCGATCGGACCGAGCGGAGCGCTCAGGCCGAGCCGCGTGGAGCAGAACTCCGCGGACTCCCATGCCTTCAGCGTCGCCAGCACTGTGGATGCGAATGCCTCGTGCAGCTCGTAGAGCTCGAAGTCGCCCAGCGCCATGCCGTGGCGGTCCAGCAGGCGGGCCACCGCGTGCGCTGGTGCGAGCAGCAGGTCGTCGCCGCCGGGGTGGTCGACCGCGGCGACCTGTGCGTCCACGACCCGGGCCAGTGCGGGCAACCCGTTGGCCTCGGCCCAGCCCTGCTCCGCCAGCAGGACGGCCGCAGCGCCGTCAGTGAGCGCGGTGGAGTTGCCCGCGGTCATCGTGTCGCCGAAGACCGGCTTGAGGGCGGCCAGCTTCTCGACCGAGGTGTCCGGGCGCAGGATCGTGTCCCTGGTCACGCCGAGGTAGGGGGTGACCAGGTCGTCGAAGAAGCCACTGGACCAGGCGGCCGCGAGGTTGTGGTGCGACGCGGCGGCGAGCTCGTCCTGCGCCACACGGGAGATTCCCCATGTCGCGCCCGTGCGGGCCTGGTGCTCTCCCATCGACAGTCCGGTGCGCGGCTCCACCACCTGTGGTGCGACCGGGGCGAGGTGGGAGGGCCGGATGCCTGCCAGCGCCTGGAGCCGCTGTGGCAGGGTCTTCGCCCGGTTCGCGGCCAGCAGGGCCCTGCGCAGGCCCTCGCTCACCGCGATCGGGGCGTCGGAGGCGGAGTCGACCCCGCCTCCGATGCCGACCTCGGCCTGGCCGAGCGCGATCTTGTTGGCGATGTACACCACGGTTTCCAGTCCGGTGCCGCAGGCCTGCTGCAGGTCGACCGCCGGTGTGGTCGGGGCGAGCGCGGAGGAGAGCACCGCCTCCCGGGTGAGATTGAAATCCCTGGCGTGCTTGAGCACCGCGCCCGCTGCGACCTCGTCCAGTTCGCGCCCGGCCAGCCCGAACCGGGCGACCAGCCCGTCGAGGGCAGCAGTGAGCAGGTCGAGGTTGCTGGCTGCGGCATAAGGGCCGCCGGCCTTGGCGAACGGCGTCCGGTTGCCCCCGACCACGACGGCACTGCGCGGAAGCGACATCGCTCCTCCTTCTGGATTTACTCGGTACCGACGGTAGCAGATACAGAAAGTACCGGGTAGTGTGGCGTTGTGACCACCACTGATGGACGTGACACGCGCTGGACCGAGCACCGCCAGGCACGGCGCCTGGAGCTGGTCGAGGACACGTTGCGCGCCATCCGCAAGCACGGGGCAGGCGTCGGCATGGACGAGATCGCGGCGCAGGCCGGCACGTCCAAGACGGTGATCTACCGGCACTTCGGCGACCGCAGCGGCCTGTACGCCGCGGTCGTGGCCAAGGTCCACGAGTTCATCCATACCGACCTGCAGGCCGCACTCGAACTCACGGACGCGAGCGAGCTCCCCGCACTCGCGCACGACCTTGCCGACGCCTACCTCGCCCTCGTCGAGCGCGACCCGGAGATCTACCGGTTCGTGCTCAGCCCGCCCGCACCGGATTCGGGTGTCGACCCCTATGGCGGGCTGCCGGAGCTGATCGGGGCCCATGTCGCTGTGGCGATCGCCGATCACCTCACCCGGCAGGGCCAGGACCCGTCCTGCGCGCCCACCTGGGGGTACGGGCTGGTCGGGTTCATCCGCGCGGCCGCCGACATCTGGATGGCCACCGAACCCCGGGCGCCTCGCAGCGAGGTGCTCGCCCACCTGGACGCCTTCTTCACACCGGCGCTGGCCACAGGGCTGGCCGCCGTCCCGCAGAGACAGGAGCAACGATGACCGTGGCGATGGACCGCGAGCACCTCACCGGCACCGCGCTGGGCGCGGCGCTCAGCCGGGCACTGGACGGGCAGTTCGCCGACCGGCGGGCGGACGCGCGGGCGTCCTTCCCCGCCGAGCGCCTGCACCGCGACCCGGAGCAGACCATCGAACAGGCAAGGGACTGGGTGCTGGACCGGCTCACGGAACTCTCGGACGCCGGCTTCGGCGCCGCGGGCATCCAGACCGACGCGGATGACGTGCCCGACCCCGCCGCCGCGGTGATCGCGTTCGAGATGCTCGCCCATGGCGACCTCTCGACGCTGATCAAGTCCGGCGTGCAGTTCGGCCTGTTCGGCGGCGCGGTGACCAACCTCGGCACGCGCTGGCACCACGACACGTTCCTGCCCGACATCACCAGCATGAAGCTGCTCGGCTGTTACGCGATGACAGAGCTCGGCCACGGCTCCGATGTTTCCGGACTGGAGACGACCATCACCTACATCGCCGAGACCGAAGAGTACGAGGTGCACTCCGAGACACCGGGGGCGACCAAGGCCTACATCGGCAACGCCGCACGGGACGGCCGGATGGCGGTCGTGTTCGGCCAGCTGCTGGTGCGCGGCAGGAACCACGGTGTGCACGCGATCCTGGTGCCGATCCGTGACCAGGCGGGCGCCGACCTGCCCGGAGTGACCACCTCCGACCACGGCGGCAAGGGCGGGCTGCTGGGCGTCGACAACGGCATGCTGCGCTTCCACCGGGTGCGGGTGCCACGGCGGATGCTGCTCGACCGCTATGGCGGCGTCGATGAGAACGGGCACTACGCGTCCCCGATCGCGAACCCGAACCGCCGCTTCTTCACCATGCTCGGCACGCTGGTGCGGGGCCGGGTCTGCATCGCTGCCGGCGGCGGCATCGCCGCACGCAGGGGCTTGTCGATCGCCACCCGCTACGCGCTGCAGCGGCGCCAGTTCGAGGCCCCGGGGCACCCCGACGGCGTCGTGCTGCTCGACTACCTGATCCATCAGCGGCGCCTGCTGCCCGCGATCGCCCGCAGCTACGCGCTCGGCTTCGCGCAGAACGAGCTGACCGCGGCGCTGGTGCACATCCAGGGCGGTGGCGAGCACACCGAGCGGGAGCAGCGACAGCTCGAGACGCGCGCCGCCGGGCTGAAGGCGCTGGCCACCCGGTTCGCCAACGACACCCTCCAAGAGTGTCGCGAGGCGTGCGGCGGGGCCGGCTACATGACCGAGAACCGGCTCGTCGGCCTGCGGGCGGACGCTGACATCTTCGCCACCTTCGAGGGCGACAACACCGTCCTGCTGCAGTTGGTCGCCAAGGCCCTGCTCACCGACTACAAGCAGGTCTGGGGCGACCTGGATCGGGTCGGCATGGTGCAGGCGACCGCCCGGATGGTCGGCGGCACGGTGCTGGAGCGCACCGCGGCGAACCTGGTCGTCGACCGCCTGGTGGCGACCGCGCGGCGGCGTCCCGAGGAGCTCACCCTGGTCGACCGGGCCTGGCACGCCTACCTGTTCACCGAGCGTGAGCAGCACGCGCTGGAGTCGCTGGCGCGGCGGATGCGCCGGGCGTCCGGGCGGGACTTCGAGTCGGTGAACCGGCTGGGCGATCACATGCTGTTCGTCGCCAGGGCGCACCTGGAGCGAGTCATGCTGGAGGCGTTCATCGCCGCGATCGAGGCATGCGAGGAGCCGGACGTCAGGGCCGTGCTCGAACGGCTCTGCACGCTGTACGCGCTGACCAGCATCCACGACGACCGGGCCTGGTTCACCGAGCACAACCGGATCTCCACCGGGCGGGCCAAGGCGATCGGGGCACAGATCAACGCGCTCTGCGCCGAACTGCGTCCCGACGCCCTGGCGCTCGTCGACGGCTTCGGCGTTCCCGAGTCCTGGCTGGGCACAGCCTTCCTCGACTCCTGAGCCGGGCTTCCGGGCCGGTTTCGCTTTTCGCCAGTCGGTTGGCAGGATGGCTGCATGACGGTGAGGTTCGGCAGGTGGCTGCGTTTCGTGGTCGCCGGATCGAGCCTTCTGCTCGGCCTGACCCTGGTGGCGGTCTGGGTGGCCAACTTCGCGCTGAGCCGGACCGCAGACGAGACGGCGGACGGAGACGCGGTCGTGAGCCTGCTGGCCGCACTGGGCTGGGTGGTGATCGTCCTCACCGGCGTCGTGGTGCTCGGGCTCGCCGTCGGAGCTTGGCTGCACCGACCGCTCTGGGCGCGAGGGGTCGCGCTGGTGATGACCGGCATGGTGCTCTACTGGGGCTGGTGGCTGCTCGACCACCGGATGGACCTGTTCGGCATGAATGCGCTCGCCCCGGACGACCCGGCCCTCTACGCGCGGGCTGAGGCCCGGCTGTGGACCACCCTCGGCATCGACGTTGCCGCGGTGCTGGCACTGCTGGCCGGAGGCGTCCTGCTGCTGTTCCACCGCGATCCGGTCGTGCAGCCCGACCGGCCCGGCACCGCTGACGATGACGGACACGAGCCCGTCCCCGCGCTCGACGAGGCCGACGCGAGCTCCGGCGGAGTCACAGCCTGAACCCACTCCTGCGCTGCGGCCGACTTCCCGGGGGGCGGGGCTGCTCGGCTACGGGCTGGTCCTTCTCGCCGCGACGGCGACGGGGTTCGGACGGACGCGCCCGACCCGTGCCGGCGCCGGCCGGCGCGCTAGGGCAGACCCACCCGGCGTCCGATCGCGGAAGCGAGCGCACCAGCGATCACCACGACGATGTAGGGAGCCCGCAGCTTCAGCGCGATCGCACCGGCCGCCAGCGCGAGCAGCCTCGAGTCCAGCGCGATGGCCTGGCCCTTGCCGACGGTGTTCATCACCGTGAGCGAACTGAGCAGGCCGACCGTGAGCGCGCCGGCGAGCTCCCCGAACACCGGACGGTCGAGCAGCGACTGCGGTAGCAGGTAGCCCGCCAGCTTGATCGCGTACGCGGCGAGGCAGGCGCCCAGCACCCAGATCCACAGCGTCATTCGGCCACCGCCTCCGCGGCGCGTCGCCGCCAGGCCCACCAGCCCGCGGTGACCGCCGCAGCGATCAGCACCGGGATGCCGGGCGGCACGAACGGCAGCGTGACGATCGTGGCCAGCGCCGCCACGACGGCCAGCGCGATCGGGTCCTTCGCGTGCAGCCGCGGCCAGAGCAGGCCGAGGAACGCGGCCACGGCGGCCCCGTCCAGACCCCACATCGCCGGGTCGCCGAGGGCATTGCCGGCCAGCGCGCCGATCAGGGTGAAGCCGTTCCACATCACATAGACGCCCACTCCGGCCGTCCAGAAACCCCGCACGCGCTCGTCGTGGTGGTCCTGCGCGGTCGCGGTGGCGGTCGACTCATCGATGGTCAACTGCGCCATCAGCGGGATCCGCCTCGCCGGCGGCCGGATCAGCGACTTCAGCTGCATTCCGTACACCCCGTTGCGTACGCCGAGCAGGGTCGCAGCCGCCCACGCCGCGGCCCCCGTCCCGCCGCCCCCGATCACGCCGATGAACGCGAATTGGGAGCCACCGGTGAACATCAGCGCGCTCAGCGCGCAGGTCTGCCATACGTTCAGGCCCGCGGTGACCGACAGCGCACCGAAGGAGATCCCGTACACACCGACCGCGATCGCGATGGACGTGCCCATCCGCATCGCCGGGGTGAATCGGGAGAACACGGACGCCAACGTAGCGCCCCCGTCCTTCCCTGCTTGTCAGAATCTCAGCACGCTATAGCGTGCGGGGGGAGTCTGACGAGCCGGGGGAGGGAACCCAGATGGGACGACGGTTGGTGCCTACACGGATGCCGGAGCGGCTGACGGGCGAGCGCGCCGTGCTGGACGCGTTGCTCGACGAGGTGCTCCTCGCCCATGTCGGGCTGAGCCTGCCGGAGGGGCCGCTGGTGATCCCGACCGGGTTCGCCAGGGACGGCGAGCGGCTGCTGTTCCACGGTTCCACCGGCTCGCGGTGGATGCGGGCGCTGGCCGGCGGCGCGGACGTCTGTGTCACGGTGACCTCGCTGGACGCGATCACGGTGGCGCGCTCGGCGTTCGAGTCGGGGATGCGCTACCGAAGCGCCTGCCTGTTCGGCCGCTGCGAGGCGCTTTCGGGCGACGATGCCGTCCGGGCGCTCGACGTCTTCACCGACCGTGTCCTCCCCGGACGCAGCACGGAGGTGCGGCGCAGCACTGCGAAGGAGCTGGCCGCGACCCTGGTGCTCGCGCTGCCGATCAGCGAGTGGTCGCTGAAGTCCGCGGATGGCTTCCCCGACGACCCTGCCGAGGACCTCGCCGGTGATGCCTGGGCCGGAGCGGTGCCGCTGCGGGCGACGTGGGGCGAGCCGGAGCCGAGCCCCGATCTGCGCCCGGGCATCGACGTGCCGGCGTCCGTCCGGGCCCTGACGTCCCGTTGATCGGCCCCCAGAACGCACAGACGCCCCCGAACGTCGGGAGCGTCTGTGCGTTCTGGGGGCGTCGTCTCAGCTGAGCGACTCGGGTTCGTAGTCGGGGAAGGTGACTTCGTCCACCTCGGCAACATTGGTTCCGCGAGCCTGCGCGATCACCCGCATCAGGTGGTACAGCACCAGCGCGGTGATGGTGCCCACGGTCACGCCGCCGAAGGTCATGTCGCCGAGGGTGAAGGTGAAGTTCGCGATCCCCATGATCAGGCCGATCGCGGCCGGGATCAGGTTCACCGGGTTGGTGAACGCCACCTTGTTGTCGATCCAGATCCGGGCGCCGAGCAGGCCGATCATGCCGTACAGGACGGTCCCGGCCGCGCCGATCACGCCCGCGGGGATGGTGGCGATCGCCTGGCCGAACTTCGGGATGAACGAGAGCAGGATGGCGATCGTCCCTGCGATCCAGTACAGGGCGGTGGAGTACACCTTGGTGGCCGCCATCACGCCGATGTTCTCGGCGTAGGTTGTGGTGCCGGAGCCGCCACCGAAACCGGCGAGCGTTGTGGCCACGCCATCGGCGAGCAGGGCGCGTCCCATGGTCTTGTCGTAGTTGTGGCCGGTCATCAGCGACACCGACTTCACGTGCCCGACGTTCTCCGCGATCAGCACGAGCACGACCGGCAGGAACAGGGCCGCGACGTTGAAGTCCGGCGTCGGCAGCTGGAAGTGGGGCAGGCCGAGCCAGGCGGCGCTGCCCACGGCGGCGAAGTCGACCTGGCCCTGCAGGAGCGCGACGAGGTAGCCCACGACCACGCCGAGCAGGATCGAAAGGCGCCCGATCAGGCCCTTGAACAGGACGGTGATCAACACGATCGCGAACAGGGTGACCCAGCCGGTGAGCGGGGCCGCCCAGAAGCCGGACTTGTTGGCCTCGCCCCAGGCGGCGCTGGCGAGGTTGAAGCCGATCAACATCACGATGGTGCCGGTCATCACCGGCGGCATCAGCACGTCGATCCAGTGGGAGCCGGCCAGGTGCACCGCCGCACCGACGATGGCCAGCAGAATGCCGGTGAGCATGATCCCGAACAGCGCCTTGCCGATGTCCTTGGTGCCGTCGGCGCCGACGATGGTCGAGGCGAGCACCGGCGAGATGAAGGCGAAGGACGAGCCCAGATAGCTGGGCAGCTTGTTGCCGGTGATCAGCAGGAACAACAGCGTGCCGACGCCGCTGAAGAACAGGGTTGCAGGGATCGGGAAGCCGGTGATCAGCGGCACCAGGAAGGTGGCGCCGAACATGGCGACCACGTGCTGGGCGCCGAGCCCGAACATCTTGCCCCAGCCGAGGCGTTCGTCGGGGGCGACCACGGCCCCGGGTTGGATCGATCCGTTGCCGTGCAGCTTCCAAACAGCCATGCCGTATTCCCCTTTGTCGAGCAGCCGACGGCACTCTATTGGGGAGCCGGACGACGACGCGCCGGATCGCAGATCTGCTGAGATGGCCCGCGGTGGAGTCGGGAGAACGGTAACAATTCAGGGGTCTTTTCCCTGCACCCGGAAGCGTCCTGTGGTCAGATCCAGGAGCGCAGCCACATCCGGGCCAGCCAGTCCTTGTAGAGCATCAGCTGGTCGGTCAGCACCGGGTAGATGTAGGCGAAGTTCAGCACGACCAGGGCGATCGCGACGCCCACGATGATCGCTCCGCGGCGCCGGTGCGGGCTGTCGGCAGGGCCGAGGATCAGCCCGAGAGTCATCGCGAGGATCGTCACCGTGAACGGGATGATGCAGATCGCGTAGAAGAAGAACACCGGACGGGTGCCGGCGGTGAACCACGGCAGATAGGTCGCCATCGCCGCGATGATCGGGACGCCGAAGCGCCAGTCCCGTCCCGCGATCCACCAGATCAGGCCCGCGAACAGGGCGATGAACGCCATCCACCACAGCACCGGGGTGCCCATGCCGGAGATCACCCGGATGCAGGTGTCGTTCCCGCTGGCCCAGCAACCGTCCACGGTCGGCTTGATGTCGTTCACCGCGTCGATGCCGATCGGGCGCGCCATCACCAGCCAGCCGATCGGGTGTGCGTTGTAGGGGTGCGTGACACCGGCGATGTAGCTGCCGGTGTGGAAGTTGTAGATGTCCTGGTGGTACTTCAGGAAGGACGCCCACATCTCGCCAAGGTGGATCGTCCAGGGGCTGTCCGGGTGGTTCTTCCCCCAGTCCCGGTCGTAACCGCCGGTGGTGAGCAGCCAGCCCGACCAGGAGGCGACGTAGATGATGACGGAGACCACCACCAGCGTGATGAACGCGGGGATACCGTCCACCAGCAAGGCCTGCCAGGCTCGCCAGTCCGCTCCGGCCAGCCGGCGCGCCCCGACGTCCCAGACCACGCTCAGGATGCCCATCGCGGCGAGCACGAACACGGAGTTCCACTTGGTGCCGATCGCCAGCCCGAACAACACCCCGGCGGCGAGCCGCCAGGGCCGCCACCAGAGGACCGGCCCGAATCTTCCGCCCAGGTCGAGCTGGCCCACACGGTCCAGGTGATCGGCCAGCCGGCCCCGGAACCAGTCGCGGTCGGCTACAACGCAGGACACGGCCGCGACAAGGAAGAAGGCCTGGAAGATGTCGAGCAGGGCGATCCGGGACATCACGAACGACAGGCCGTCGAAGGTGAGCAGGACGCCGGCGATGCCGCCGACCAGGGTCGAGCGGGACAGCCGGCGCGCGAACCGGATCGTGATCAGGACCAGAAGCGTGCCGAACACCAGTGGCATGAACCGCCAGCCGAACGAGTTCATCCCGAACAGCTGTTCGCCGACCCCGATCAGCCACTTGCCGACCGGCGGGTGCACGACGAACTCTGCGGTGTTCAGGAAGCTGTTCACCTCGCCGGCCGCGACCTTGGCGTCGATGTCCTTCGGCCAGTTCGTCTCATAGCCGAACTTCCACAGGGTCCAGGCGTCCTTGGGGTAGTAGGTCTCGTCGAAGACCAGCTTGTTCGGGTAGCCGAGGTTCACGATCCGGATCACGAACGCGATCGCGGTGATGGTCAGGGTGACCGTCCAGCCGGCCAGCCGGTCGCGCAGAGCCGCCTGACCGTCGCGGAGTCGTTCGATCGTGCTCAGTTCCTCGCGGTAGACCGCGCGACGCAGCCGTGGCCAGGCCCGGGGCGAGGCTGCCCGGGCACCTGCGGGCGCAGCGTCGGTGTCGCCTGCGGGCACGTCGGTGTCGTCCGCGGGGAAGGCGTCGGCATTGGTGGCCGCATCGGCAAGGTCCACCGGAGAGATCGCCGTCCAGGCCGCAGGGTCGGGGACTTCGGCGTCCGGGGCGGGGTGGTCCGGGCCGCCGGACGTACCCGGGTCTCCGGGCCCCCACTCCGCTTCGGTCACGCCGACATCCTAGGTGGAGCACGCGAGCGACAGCCCGAGCACGGCCGAATCAGGAATACTGCACAGGTGGACGACAGGCGGGACGGCGGGCTGCTGGTGCTGGCGGGCACCCCGATCGGGAACCTCGACGACGCCTCACCGGCGCTGCGACAGGCGCTGGCGAGCGCAGATGTGATCGCCGCAGAGGACACCCGGCGGCTGCAGGGGCTGCTCTCGAGGCTCGGCCTGACCAGTTCGGCCCGGGTGGTCTCCTACTTCGACGGCAACGAGGCGTCCCGGGTGGCCGGGCTGCTCGCCGCGCTGGAGGACGGGCAGACGGTGCTGGTCGTCTCCGACGCAGGGATGCCGACCGTCTCCGACCCCGGGTACCGGGTGGTGGCGGCGGCCGTGCAGGCGGACGTGCCGGTGCGGGTGATACCCGGGCCGTCCGCCGTTCTGGTTGCGCTGGCCCTCTCCGGGCTGCCGACCGACCGGTTCTGTTTCGAGGGCTTCCTTCCGCGCAAGGGCGGCGAGCGTCGGCGCCGGCTCGCCGAACTCGCCGTCGAGCCACGCACGATGGTGTTCTTCGAGGCGCCGCACCGGCTTTCCGACTTCCTCGCCGACGCGCGGGCGTCCTTCGGAGACGATCGCCGCGCCTCGGTGAGCCGCGAGCTCACCAAGACCTGGGAGGAGACCCGCAGGGGTGGCCTGGCCGAGCTGGCGGCCTGGGCCGAGCCGGGCGTGCGTGGCGAGATCACCGTGGTGGTCGCCGGCGCACAGCCGCGCGAGCTCGGGATCGCCGATGCCGTAGGGCTCGTGGCCGAGCGGGTCGCGGCAGGTGAGTCCTTCTCCGCCGCGGTGGCCGCAGTGGCCGCGGACACCGGCGTCCCCCGAAAGGCGCTCTACGGGGCAGCGCTGGACGCACGAAAGGGGACGCACGCATGACCGGCCGTAGTTCGATGAACGACAGAATCCCGCCGCTGCCCGACCCGCTGCCCGCACCGACCACCGACGCCCACACCCACGCGCTGAGCACGGCCGAGCACAGTGGTCTCGCCGTCGCGGACGCCCTGGCCCTGGCACGGTCGGTGAACGTCACCCGGATCGTCGAGGTCGGTACCGACGTGGAGTCCTCGCTCGCAGCCCTCGCGCTGGCCCGGCAGTACCCAGAGGCTGTGGCAGCCGTGGCGATCCACCCCAACGACGCGGCCCGTCTCGGCGAGCAACTGGACGCAGAACTGGTCCGCCTGGAGGCGATCGTCGATTCCTCCGACCGCGTCCGGGGAGTGGGGGAGACCGGCCTGGACTACTTCCGCACCACGGACGCGCAGGGAAGGGCGCGGCAACGGACCGCCTTCGCTGCTCACATCTCCTGGGCGAAGCGGTACGACCGAGCCCTGGTCATTCACGACCGGGACGCCCACGCCGACGTCCTCGACGTGTTGGACGCCGAGGGCGCGCCGGAGCGCGTGCAGATGCACTGCTTCTCCGGCGACGCGGACTTCGCCCGGGCCTGCCTCGATCGCGGCTACTGGCTGTCGTTCCCCGGCACTGTCACGTTCAAGGCCAACGAGGCGCTACGCGAGGCGCTGGACATCACCCCGCCGGACCGGCTGCTGGTCGAGACCGACGCGCCGTACCTGACCCCGATGCCGTATCGCGGCAAGCCCAACTCCAGCTATCTGGTGCCGCTCACGGTGAGGTTCATCGCCGAGCGTCGAGGGGTCGATGTCGCCGGCCTCTGCGGGCAGCTCGAGGCGAACGCTTCCGCACTGTTCGGGGACTGGGGCGACGCCTGATGCCCGATGCCCTGCTCGACCCCCGGACAATCCGCCGGCTGGCGGCGGAGCTGGACCTGCGTCCCACCAAGCAGCGCGGTCAGAACTTCGTCCACGACGCCAACACCGTGCGTCGGATCGTGGCCGCGGCCGGCGTGCGGCCCGGCGATGTCGTGCTCGAGATCGGGCCCGGCCTCGGCTCGCTCACCCTCGGCCTGCTGGAGGCGGCGGAGGAGGTCGTGGCCGTCGAGATCGAGCACAGCCTGGCCGGGCTCCTGCCGCGGACGGCGGCAGAGCGCCTGCCCGGACGCGCGGACCGGCTGCGGGTGCTGGAGGCGGACGCGCTCACCGTGGACGCGCTGGCCGACCCCCAGCCCACCCTCGTGGTGGCGAACCTTCCCTACAACGTGAGCGTGCCGGTGTTGTTGCACGTGCTGGCCCGGTTCCCGACCGTCCGCGGCGGCCTGGTGATGGTGCAGGCCGAGGTGGCCGACCGGCTGGTCGCGGGACCCGGCTCGAAGACGTACGGCGTGCCGTCGGTGAAGCTCGCCTGGTACTGCACGGCGCGGCGCGTCGGCAGCGTGCCGCCGTCGGTGTTCTGGCCGGTGCCCAACGTCGACTCCGGCCTGGTCGAGCTGGTCCGCCACGACCCGCCGGCCACCCCCGCGACCAGGGAACAGGTCTTCGCCGTGGTGGACGCGGCGTTCGGGCAGCGGCGCAAGATGCTCCGTTCGGCGTTGTCGGGGTTGTTCGGTTCCTCCGCCGCGGCCTCCGCGGCGCTGGAGGAGGCGGACGTCGATCCGCAGGCCCGCGGCGAGGTGCTGGGCATTGCGGACTTCGTGAGGGTGGCAGAAGTCATGGGACGAAAGGTGGGATAGCCTCGCGCCTATGGCATCCCCGGTGACCGAGCCCGAGGCCATCCGCGTCCGGGTGGCCGGCAAGGTGAACCTCGCCCTGCGCAGCGGCCCGCGGCGTCCGGACGGCTACCACTCGCTGGCCACGGTCTTCCAGGCGGTCTCGCTGTTCGACGAAGTGGAAGCCACCTGGGCCGAGCCGGGCCGGTTCACGGTCAAGGTCATGGGGGAGCAGGCCGCGCAGGTGCCGACCGGGGACGAGAACCTCGCCGTGCGCGCCGCCCGCCTGCTGGCCGCGGCCGCAGCCCGGCCTTCGCTCGGAGCGGAGCTCGTGATCCGCAAATCGATCCCGGTCGCTGGGGGCATGGCCGGCGGGTCGGCGGACGCCGCCGGGGCGCTGCTGGCCTGCGCCGTGCTGTGGGACCTGGATGTCTCGCCCGACGAGCTGCGCACGCTGGGCGCCCAGATCGGCGCCGACGTGCCGTTCTGCCTGGCCGGCGGCACGGCGCTGGGCACGGGCCGTGGCGACCAGCTCGCGCCCGTCCTCAGCCGCGGCAGCTACCACTGGGTGCTGGCGTTCAGCGATGGCGAATTGTCCACCCCGGCCGTGTTCGGGAAGTTCGACGAGCTGGGCCTGGGCGCCGGACGCCTGGAGGCACCCCCGGAGTTGTTGAACGCGCTGGTCAGCGGCGACGTGGCTGCGCTTGGCCGGACGCTGGTGAACGACCTCGAACCGGCCGCGCTCGCTCTGCGTCCCGAACTCGGGCAGGTGCTGGAGGCCGGCCACGACCTGGGTGCGGTGGCGTCGATCATCTCCGGGTCGGGCCCGACGGTCGCGTTCCTTGCGGCGAACGAGTCCGACGCGGTCGACCTGTCGGTGAAGCTGTCCGGTGAGAGCGTGTGCCGCGCCGTGAAACGGGTCAGCGGCCCGGTCCCCGGCGCGCGTCTGGTGGTCTGAGCGAGGTTCAGGCGGGTTCGGTCCAGGACGCCTCGGCTTCGGCGCTCGGCGCAACGTCGTCCTCGCGTCCCGGCATGATCCGGGCGGCGAAGACCAGTCCGAACAGAAGCAGGGCCGGCACGAACATCGTCTTCTGGATGCCGAGGCTGGCCACGAGCGAGCCGATCAGCGCCGGGGAGATCAGGAACGTGGCGTAGCCGAAGGTGACCACGACCGCCAGCCCGCGTCCGCCCGCGGTGTGGCCGGCGACGGCGTACACCTGTGGCGCGATCATGCCGATGCCCAGGCCCACCAGCGACCAGCCGACCAGGAGCACGGGCAGGCCGCTGCCCAGCGCGGTGACGAGGTAGCCGACGCCGGAGCACGCGCCACCGAACACGGTCACGGCGCGGCGTCCGAACCGGGCGACGAGCAGATCGCCGAGCAGCCGGATGACGACCATGAACGCCACAACGCAGGTGTAGCCGAGTGCCCCCGTGGTCGGGTCGACGCCGGCGATCTGGGTGACGTGCAGGCCGGACCAGTCGTTGGCTGTGCCTTCGCCGAGGCCGAACCCGATCGCCATCAGGCCGAGCAGGTACGCCGACGCGGGGATCGGCGTCCGCGTGCCGGAGGAGTCGGTGTGGGTGACGACCGCTGTCTCCGGCGTGATCCGCCACGCGACGACGAAAGCCACGACACCGAGGACGGCGGCGACCGAGGTGGTCGTGGCCACGGCGGGCTGCGGGTCAGGTGCGAACAGCGGTGCCAGCAGCACGAGCATCGACGCGCCGGCCAGGTTGCCGACCGACCACATGCCGTGGAAGAAGCTCATGATCGGCTTGGGGCGGTGTTGCTCCACCTGGACGCCGATCGCATTCATGGCGACGTCGATGCCACCGTTGCCGAGGCCGAGCAGGATGCCGGCGACGAAGAGCACCGGCAAGGAGGGGGCCAGCCCGAGCGTGAGGATCGCGACGGCGAGGACCGGGATCATCGCCAAGGACACCCGGCGCGCGCCCATCCGGTCGGACAGGCGTCCGGAGACCTGCATCGACGCGATCGCGGCCAGTCCCATGCAGACGAACAGGGTCGACAGCTGCCACGG
>CAYNLD010000035.1:0-15139 GCA_964397985.1 uncultured Propionibacteriaceae bacterium
CCTGCTTGAGACCGGCGGCTTCAGACCCCGACTACACCGTGGATTGTGATGAGCCTAGAAACCTCGTGCGAGATCAAACGCCCTCCTGCGGATGTTCGGACTCGGCGACGGTGGTGGAGCTGAACGCTGAGACCTGTGCGCGGATCTGCGCGGACGGATGTGCTGCAAGCGTGCGGAGAAGGTCGCGTGCCTCTGAGCTTGTGCCGGGTCTGGCGAGGCCGATGGCAATCACTCTGGCCAGACGGTTGCCTGTGGATGATAGAAGGTCTTCAAGCACTGGCTGGACTACCTCCACCACGACTCCATTAGCGAGCGCTCGAGCCATTCCCCGCGCGGCGGCCTCTGATACACCCGTGTCTGGGTCGTAGACCAGAGCCGTCAGCATCGCGACGTCTGCCTCGGTCGGTGCCTTTCCGATCGACCACGCGACCTCGCGACGACCCTGACGCCCAGCTGCCATCGTCTTGGCGAGAGCAACCATGTCGTACGACCGTGGTCGAAGCGAGGCGAGCGCTTGTTTCGCGAGTGCCTGCGGCTGTTGAAGCGGAGGCGGGAGTTGCGGCGAACTCCACACCGCCAGCTCTTCAAGGCGCGGCACCAATAGACGGATGACTTCATCAGGGAGAGTGGCCGAATCGCTGGCCAAGACGGCCAAGGCTCCCGTCTGGTGGTGAAGTCCGCTCCGATCGTCAAGGAGGTCATACACTGGGTCCCAGCGCGCGTGCTGTGGAAACCACAGGTTCATTGCCACCAAGGCCGATCCGTAGTTGAGCATCCCAATCGTGCTCCATCCGGCGGCTGCCTCGGCCATTGCAGTCCGAACAGCTTCGTCGAGGCGCTCGATGATCTTGGCCGCCTCTTCCGCTGGCAGAGCGGCGAGGTCGTCCAGAGCCAGTAGTGCTCGATCGTCGCCGACAGTCGCTTCCAGTATGAGCTCGGACCTGGCGCGATCGTTGCCTGTCGCGGCAAGTAGCGACCGCCACGCATCACCCAACTGCCAGTTGTCGCCAAACGGGGTGGTTTCGGCGCGGGTCCGTTTGGTCTCTGACTCTGAATCTTCGTTCGTGGCTGGCGCGTCCCACCCCTCGACTCGCTTCCCGATCGCCTCGATCGCCGCTCGGCTCCAGAGGTCGGGGGCAACTCGGGGAATCAGTCTGGCGTACTCGTCGGCCACAAGTTGCTCTCCCACCGGGGCCATCGAGCCGAGGAACCCAACGACGAGGTTGCGCCCGTCGGCGCTCATTGCGGGCCAGACGCGATTGATCAGTCTGACCAGATCTCTCTGAACCCAAGCGGTTGATCCCGAAAGGTGCGCGACCGGGGTCGGGTCGCCGAGGACACCCAGAGCCCACGCGGCATGACGATCGGCGTCCTCTGGGGCCACGACGTCACCACTCGACGAGACGAGTGCAATGCTCGCCTTCATGGAAGTCCGCGTTGCGCTGTCAAGACTGACCTCGTGAGCTGCAATCCGCGCCGCATCACATGGTCCATCAGCAACTAGGCGGCGCACGGTGGACTCGATCGCCTTCGAATCTCCGGCTGCGCAGAGACGCCTAAGCGGCTCGGCGTACTCGGTGCTCGCTGCGCTCCGGTCGGACATCGCCAACTCGAACTTTGCCAGCTCAGAGGTCGCCTGGCGCCAGGCGACTGAATCCCCTGATATGCCTGACATGAGAGCCACCGACCTTAGGCGCTGCTGCGCCGTACCGATCCTTCCGGCCGTTCGATTCGACCCACCGATCCATTGCTCGAAAGTGCGTGTAAGCACCGCGCCAAGACCCCACGCGCGCTGTTGGGCGCGCCACCAGGTCGGAGCATTGTCGTTGGTGCGCACCATCGGTTCGAAATGTTGCGAAGACCAGCCAATCTCGAACAGGAGGTTGAGGGCTCCGGCAGAAATGGCCTGCGCAGTGGGATCGTCCGGGTGAGTGGCGCGCAATGCTGCCACTGAGAGTGCGATCTCGGCACATTCCTCAAGCTGACCGATCTCGTAGAGGGCTCTCGCTTGCTGGACTCGGACCCAGTCACGATCGACTGGGTCATCCTCTTCCGCCACATCGATGGCGGACACGCTGGTTGCGTTCCCATGTTCGATCAAGCACGCCATGAGAACTGCTGCACAGGCGCTACGCTCGTCGGGCCGTGAGGCGTCCTTGAGTCGGTCCTGAAGCTGGTCGAGTGGCCCTGAGTCAACGTAGAGGCGCAGTGCATCGAAGAACCTCCATCGCCAGCTGCCTGCCTGACGTTCGTCGGCTCCGGGCATGGACCCGCGACGCTCATACTCCGCGATTTTGTCCAAGCGGTAGAGCATCAAAGAAGCGATCGCCTCCTCCGGGCTCACGGCTTCCGGTTCGCGGTTCGGGTGCGGTGCGATCACGCGGGGAGTGACGAGCGCGAACCGGAGACGGTCAGGGTAGGAGACGCGATCCTCCCCGTCCCAAGCGCTACCCTCCCAGTTGTTCGCGCGTTGGGAGGATGCCAGTGCCAAGAGAGCCTCACGGTTAGCCTCGTTGACCTGCTGTTCGGCTGGTATCCAGATGTGGGCGCCCTTCTCGGTCCATTCGATCGAGTCGACGGTTACCTGACGCCAGAAGGCAGCCTTCGACTCCCGGTCGTACAGCACCACGATGTGCGGAACGACATGCTTCAGCCACAACTTCACATCGTCCTGGTCTGCATAGTACGTCCAGCCATTGCCAGGAGTCTCCAGAGCCTTGGCCGCCGCGAGCTTCTTGAAATAGCGCTTCTCGCTCTTCACCTGCACACCGAGCAGCAGACCGAGTTCGTACCGCTCAGTGTCGCGTACCTGAACGAAGAGGTCGGTCCCCACGTCGTGCTCGAGGACGGGCACTGGGCCCCACCCCAACTCCTCAAACATGAGCTTGACGGCCGTCTGACCCTTGGAGCCCGTTTGGCCCTTCTCTGGCGCACGCTTCGCCACGTCTGACTCGCTCTCTTAGTTGGAGGAGCTCGACCTCAGCGGTCGATCTGCATCGCCGCTGCGCTTGGTACTTCGTTCCGATTGGCGGGCGCGAGCTGGCGGGCACGACAACCGAGGGAACCCTTGAGCAGACCAAGAAGGCACAGGGCTCAGCTCTCCTCGAAGTCGGCTTGTTCGAACTTCAGGGTCTTGGCGTTTTCGGAGACGGCACGAACCCGGCCCTCGGTGAAGCCGTCGTCGTTGATCGCTTCGATCTCGATGCGGACTGTCAGGTTGGTTTGTACATCGAACCGCAGTTGGCTGAGTACTTCGTCGGCAATGCCCTTGAAGTCCTGGGCGATGTGGTCCGGCCGCAGTGTCTTGGTGCCGAAGAATCGGTGCTTGACCAACTTGAAGGGCGGTGGCGTGATCGGCCCCGGTCCGGGTTCAGGCCCCTGCTCTGGACCAGACTCCGGGCCCGGCCCCGGTCCCGGTCCCGGTCCCGGGACGGGCACCGGTTCCTTCTCGCGCTGGCGTTGGGCGGCGGCGATGTCTGGACGGACGATCAGCAGCGAGTCAACGGGTTGTGGCGCGAACCCCTTGTCCTCGCTCGTCCACAGCCCCACGTACCGTCCAGCCGCTTCGTCGTAGCCGGTGGCAAGAGCGAAGCCGTCCGTGCTCCACAGCATCGGCTGGTCGACGATGCCTTCGTTGAGCACCTTCCGGTCTCGCAGGCGCGGCATGTACGGGTAGGTGCTGTAAAGGCTCCACAGGTCGCCGAGGGCAACGTGGCCCTTCTCCCAGATGGTCGGCACCTTGCTAATCGCAAGCCGGATCGTCGCCGCCGCCTGGCGGGTGGAGAGGTCGCCGTCGTTGCCGAGCCGACGGGAAACCCTGTCTGCGAGCGAGGGCGTCTGACCCTCGACCTTGGTCTCCTTCACCACGAATGGCGCCTTCGGGTCCGGCTGCGCCGGGACGAGTGCCCAAGTGAAGGTCTGCAGGAGCCGGGCGTTGACGGTCTGGTCGGCCTGGGTCTGGCGCTGGGTGGCCTGGTTCTTCTGGTTCTGGGTGAGATCGAGATCGGCCTCGTTGTCGAGAACGTGCTTCCAACCGAGGTAGTTGCGGGTGGCGGTGTCGAGTTCGGCGAGCCGATCTTCGTCTGCTGCCAAATAGACCAGCATGTTGCGGTACGTGCGGTTAGCACTCCCCCGCTGCTCGGTGGCCTTCTGTGCGAAACTCAGCGCGGCCGAGTCGGTCGCCTTTCGCTTGTGCGACACCTTCGGGTGCAGGATCACCAACCGCGCCTCATCGGTGTCGGGAATGTCAGAGTTCTCCACTGGGCAGACATGGACGCCGGCGAAGTCTCCGGTCGGCCGGGCCTGAATCTGCAGGCGGCGGACGATCTCGGCCCACACGTCCTCCTTGTGGAGCCGGTCAGCCTGGTCCTTCGCGGTGCGGGTGATGTTGGCCTGCAGGTCGTACCAGTACTTGCCCGAACCCGAGTAGAAGTACGTCGCACGATCCGCCAACGCCGTGAGAGCAGCGTGGAAGTTGCCCGGTACGTCACCAGGAACGGCAGTGCCCAGGAACACGCGCTGGGTCTCCAAGCCCTTGTGGGCCGATCCGATCGTCGGCGCGGCGCCGAAGAACACGGTGCGAGCCAACCGCTTGGTCAGCGAGCGCTGGCCGAACACAGGTCGGTCCTTGTCGATCCGAACAGGTTCGGAGTTCAGTCCGTCGACGTCGGCGTCGATGACGGCCTTCCACGAGTCCTGCAGGTACTGGGTCAGTTCGGCGTTCACCGACGAGGTGGCCAGCGGGATCGAACCGGGCATGATCAACGGCGACGCATCATCGCCCGCCCACAGGGCGTGAATCACAGTGCTCATCAGCCGCAGCACGCCACGGGTGCGCTGGAACCGCTCCAGCGACGACCACTCCTCATACAACCGATCGAACAACTCCGGATGGATCGGGTACGTGCGCTTGATCCGATCCTCATACGCCGGGTCTCGCGCCTCTCGCGGGAAGTCGTCTGTGTACTTGCGGTACATTTCCACATACGCTCGAGCGGTGGCGCCAATCGCTGCCAGCGCGGCCGCGTCAGGCTGCTGGAACAGCCGCTGCTTGACGATGTGGTACGCCTCGGTCGGGGAAGCCGCCCGCCACTGGTCCGCGACCCGGCGGACAACGTTCTGCAGACGTTTCAGCGCCTCCAAGCCGTTCGCGCCACCAACCTCTTCAGCGTTGCCGGCAACGATCTTGTCGACGTCGTCGCCGGTGCTCGAGGCCGGGATCGAGATCGCCAACAGCACGCCCGAAGTGCCCTTAGCTGCCTCGGTCAAGGTCTGAGCGAACGTGAACTGGTCATCAAATGTGCCGCCGGCCAAGTCATCCCGGCCAACCAGCGACCGCGCGTACGCCACCCACTCGTCGATCAGGATCACTGCCGGCGCATACTTCGCCAGCAGATCCCGCACCGCATCCCCAGGGTGGGTACGGGCCGCGTCGGACTTGGCAACGATCGCGTACCCGTCGGTCCCGCCGAGTTGCCAGGCCAACTCGCCCCAGATCGTGTTCACATGTGTGCCGTCAGACTTCGTCACCCCTGACGGGCTGAAGTGGTTGCCGACGATCGCGACCCGGCTCACCTTCTGGCCGGTGTAGCCGCTCGCGGTCAGCAGCTCCTGTGTCTCCTGCGGGAACACCCCCACCGGCAGGCCCGCCGCGACGTGCCACAGCGACAGCATCGAGTGCGTCTTGCCGCCACCGAAGTTGGTCTGCAGATTGACCACCGGCGGCGCATTGTCATCACCCGACAGACGTCGCACGGCGCGGCTGATGAACTGACTGAGTCCCTCGGTCAGATACGTGCGCTGGAAGAAGGTCGCCGGATCGGAATAGCCGGTGTCCTGCTCGCCACCAAACGCCACCTTGTACAGATCCGCAGCAAACTCCGACGCCGCGAAGTTCCCCGTTGCCACATCATCATGCGGCCGCAACACCTCACGCCACGGCTTCAACCCCGTCGCCTCCGGGTTGTCGACAGCGGCCTTGAGGACCTTCTTGTCGTCTCGGTCAGCTGTAACTCGCCGCAGGTTCAGCCGGATCGGCCTGATCAGATCCGCCTCGTCCGGCTTCGTTAGGAGAGTCATGAGTCGCTCAGCCGTATCCAGGACGCGGTAGGCATCGTCATCGGTGAAGGACCCGTTGTGCGCCCAAGTGTTCCGCGCGTTCTTCAGCTCCGTTGCGAACGCCTCCCCCACCCGACCCAGCGTGTCCGAGAAGGGATACCAGCGCGGCTGCACGTTCGTCGTGATCGACGTATCTGTGAGCATCCGCAACTGCACCTGCGGATCCAACGGGTCGTAGACCTTGTTGCCGTCTCCGTCCCTCGCAGCGACCAACTGAACCCAGTTTGCACCGGCAGCGCGATCCACCGCCCCAATGACCGACGAGATGTAGTCATCCAGCGCCGGGGCGATGATCTCGAACATCCTGCCCACGCGATCGCGATTACTCAGCGCCACGTCACTCGTCCTCATCGAAGTCGAAAGCACTCTGTGCAGTGACAGGCGGTCGCGCGACACCAACCCCGCGAGCCACGTCGACAATGTCTGGCCAACTGGTTACGAGATTGTTGAACGCTAGTGCATCGCTCGTCCACCCGTTGCCTTCAGCAATGCGGAACAACAAGTGGCCCAGCTCCAACAACAGGTTTGGATCAATCGATTGGTCAGTGCGCCTCAGTGCCTCCATCAGGAAGTCACCAGCTGGTGCGATGCCGTCGACCTCCAGAACCCTGATTAGGTGTTGGAGAACCTCCCAACCGCTGATGGCCGCGTCCGCAATCACGTTGTAGTCATTGCTTAGGTCGGAGGGCCGGATCAACTGGACATTCCCAGCGCGGGAAGTCAGGATCCCCGTCCGCTCCACGAGATCCACGGTAGTGTTCCGAGACCGAGCCACGTCGTCAGCGACGCCGAACTTCCCCACGCCGTAGCCGTGCTGGCGATACCACGCCAGAGCGAACCGAGTAGTCGCGTCGAAGTCTCCCTCTTGCTCGTTAAGAACGTGATCCAGTGTCTCAGTGATGCGGGCAAGGGCGGATCGGACGCTCATCCGCGACCCGTCATCTTCGATGATTGCCGCGAACCTGCTGAAGACTGCCATCCCCGGCCCGAGCGCCGCTTGCTGCAGGTCGAGGGGGCCGACGCCGTGCTCCAGGTCACGGAGAGCCCTCGTCAGCTCCTCATCCAGGGCGGCCATGAAGCCTCGCCGATCGATTGTGCCTGCATCAGTCGGACGTGCACGTAGGGCCATGACGATCGATGAGGCCATGACATTCGCCCCTTGCGCCACCGCCCGGGAAACGTTCTCGGATCGAACCGGCCAGGTTGCAGTGATCTGCCAGCCCGAGCCGATGAGACCTTCCAGTACAGCGCTCCAGCTCGTCGATATCTCCCCCCGACGAAGACGCTCGCTCTGCCGTGAGGCGTAGTAGACCACCACTGGGTACTCATCTGACTGGACCTTGTGAAGCCCTTCGAACACGTCTCGAAACGATGTCTCGAAGAGCACGTCTGCTGCCTCGACACCTCCCGCGCGGTATTGGTGGGCAATGATCTCATCAGCCTTCGGAACCGACATCGTCGCGTACAGATCCGGATACACGTCGGACAAGGACCGCCGTTGCCAGACATAGTAGAAGTCTGCAAGATCGCCATACGCAATGTTGTCGTAGTACGGCGGGTCTGTGTTCACAACGACCCCCCGGTACGGGATCTTGCGCGCATCGGCAAGCTCAACTCGAATCGCGCGACCTGCCCCTCGTTGCGCAAGGGGCGCAGCGATGGCCTTCACACACGCTTTGAACGAACCGCTGTTCCCGTCTCCGAGGACGTTTGCCTCCGAATAGTCCCACGCCATCCCGATCTTCTGACCGGTGAACAGGTGCTGCGAAACTTCTCCCGTTGACTCCCAAGAGCTGACAGAGTTGCTCCAGTCAGCCAACCTTGACACTGCGAGTGCGAGGTAGACGGCAACGGCATCCGCGTAGGCTTCTGCACCCAGACCACCATCGCTCAGCCTCCCAGACGCTTCGAGGCCGGCTGCCCGGGCGTCGCGAAGCACCTCCTGCCTGACCTCTGAAACAAGATCAGAGAACGTCGTGAGGGCGAGCAGCTGGCGATCTGTGAACAAGGTCGACCATCTGTCCATGCCGTAGATCGGAGTGTTGAAGTTGCGCGGGTTATAGGGAATCTCGCCATCTGGGCCATCGATCGGGCGGGTCACCTGAGCGGCACGGATGTGGTCTTCGGTCGGCGGAAGATACACACGCCGCCGGCTGCCTTCCCCCACGATCGCGATCAACTGAGCACCGATCCGTCCTCCACGCCCCTCCTCGCGGATGTAGGCAAAACCCACGCTTGCATTGCACGCGACACAGACCGCACCCTTGCTATTGACTGTGCCGTTTCGGGTGCCGTCAGCGTCCGATGAAGCACCCTTACCAATCACGTAGCGAACTCGACGCCCAGCCGGCGCGGATGGATCGGGAACCACCTCTGGGACAACGCGGGCCTGCTTGCCTGCCTTCTTTGCCAAGGACCACTTCGCCACGAGGGGCATCTCTATGCGACAGGCGGGGTTCGGGCATGTAACGGTGCGGGCCCAAACCCACGCAAGGACGGGGAGTTCCCGCCGACCCGTGTCCACCGCTGCCTCCGTCTTTGGGTAGTGGGCTCCAAGGCGCGCCTCAGCTTGCTTCCTCATCCACTCCCCGTAGTCCTCAACATCGGCGGCGAGCCCCTGTGCCTGGTGCCAAGTCCGGATCTGCGACTCGGCAACAGCCGGTGACACGGGCCTCTGCCCCGCGAACTTCGGCGGTATCTCAAGCAGAGCACGACTCAGCAGCACTGCGACGGGATTCAGGTCGGAACCGATACCGTCAAGTCCCATGCGCTGAGCCTCGAGCAGGAGCGACCCGCCTCCCAAGAAGGGGTCGTGGATCACAGGAGGCTCGCCAAGCCCTTGGCTGCCGAGTTCGGCGGCGATCTCGTCCAGCAACGCGGGCCGAGACATCGTGTCCCATTCGACAGACCTCGCGATCAGCCGGTGGAGTCGCGCTCGCTCACGCGCCTGATCCTCGAGGGTCGGGAACGCGTCGGGGTTGCTGGACGGGTCATCAAGAAGCTGCCCAAGCAGGAACGCTCGTGCGGCCGTGACCGGCTTCCGCGACCACCAGTGGTGAAGATTCTGCGGCTTTCCTACCTTGCGATTCTTCTCCGCCTGGGAAGCTTGGCTGATCACCTCTAGGGGGAGCGCCACCTCGATGAGCTTGCGCCTCTGCACCACTCTTTCCTCCGAACCTGATCCAGGCGGTCAACACGGTTCAATGGAAACCACGCCTGCATGCTCAAACCTATCGAGCCGCACCGACCGCAGGGGCGAGGAACACACGCAGCCGCCTCACCGGAAGACCTGCGACCGACGATGAACCGACTCTCGATCTGGCCAGCAGGCCCCTCTAGAACGGAGACAGTCCCTTGGCCCAGGTCTTCTGCCAGTCGCCGCGGATGCCGGTGGCTTCGAAGTCGCCGAGGTCGGTCTTGGCGAAGGGGTTGTCGAGGTAGCGGACTTCGTCGTACCCCGTGCCGCGTGGATCGACCTTGACGAGGGCGAGTCGGTAGCGGGGCGCGGCGTTCTTGCCGGTCATGACTTCGTTGTGGGTGACGAAGAAGTCGGGGGCGCCGTCGAGACGGGCTTTGACTTCGATTCGGTAGGTGTCGCCCCTGGCGTCGGTGGAGAGGATGTCAAAGCCCTTGTTGTTGAAAGCCTGCTCGACGGGGTGGCGGCCGAGTTCGCGCTCACAGGCCATGACCAGGTCAACGCCGCGGCGTTCGACTTCCTTGGTCTCCTTCGCGTGCATCGGGACATTGGCCGGCACCTCGGCGTCGACCATGGCAATCGGCAGTACGAGAGCAGCGGTGAGGATACGGGGTGGTTTGGTCGACATCAGTGCTTGCTGGTCCAGTAGTTCGAGCCTGGCGCGGAGCCGGACGTCGAGTTCGACGGCCTTGCGGTTGAGGCTGTCCGCGGACTCGCGCGGCTTCTCGCCGTGCTGTTCCCTCTCCGCGGCGATCGCCGCATCGAGCAGGAGTCTGTCGCGTTCGCCCTGGAGTCGCTTGGTGACGAGCGTCCGGGCCTTGGTGAGTTCGGCCGATCGGCGCGGCTGGACCTCGGCGAGGTACTCAGTCAGCTGGTGAGAGATGATCCAGCTGATCGCCTGGCCCTCTGCGTCGGCGAGCCAGGGGAGCTGAGTTGCTGCGGTCACAGCGGGCGTGTTGGGTGCGGCGACGCAGTCGAGGTACGGCGCGGGGCCGGCGGGAAGAACAGTCCCGGCGGTGTTGACGTACACATAGCCGAATCGGCGGGCGACGGAGTCGCCGGTGGCGTCGGCGACTTCCTCGATGACCCCGACCAAGAGCTGGGGCTCCTCGACAGTGGCCGAGACCAGGATGGTGCCGCTTTGGAGGGTGCGGCCGAACTGGCGGATGGCTTCGTCCATGACCGCGTCGTGGAGCGGGTGTCCCGGGGCGAGCAGGTCGGCGCGGGGCAGGTCGTCGGGCTGAACCTGGGACAGGTCGAACGTGACCCGGTCGTACTTGGTGGCGATCGGCCCGTGCTTGCTGGCCCGGATGTGAGCCGGCACGTTGCTGATCTCGTAGCGTCCCTGCTCACGCTTGGCGATCCGCCCGCCGAGCCGAGCGAACGCAGCCTTGAACGCGAGCTCGATGTAGTGCGGCTGCAGCCGGCGGGCGCGGGCTTCGTCCATCGCCGCGCGCAGCGCCTGGAGGTCGGCCTCGGCGAGGTGCTCGGAGGCGAGTGCGCGTTCTTCGAGGAGTTCGAGCAGTCCATCGCCGATGCTGGCATCGACGACTTGGTGCATCTTCGCTCTGGTCTCTGGCAGTTCGCCGTACTGGATGGCATCCATCAGCAGGGTCCGCAGCGGGGTCTCGCTGAAAGCCTCCCCGAGCACGTCGAAGACCTTGCCGCCATAGGTCTGGCGCATCTGGTCGAGCTTCTCCAGCAGGCGGGTGAACACCTCGCCCTCGCGCGTGTTGGAGGCGACGAGGTTCCACAGCCGGCAGACCTCCTCCTGCCCGATGCGGTGGATGCGACCGAAGCGCTGCTCGATCCTGTTCGGGTTCCACGGCAAGTCGTAGTTCACCATCAGGTGCGCGGCCTGCAGGTTCAGGCCCTCACCTGCAGCGTCGGTGGCAATCAGGATCTGACAGTCACGGTTCTTGGTGAACTCCTCGGTGATCAGGCGCCGCTCGGCACGCCGCACCCCGCCGTGGATCGCGCGGACCGCGTCCGGCTTCCCGATCAGGGTCGAGATGCGGGTCTGCAGGTAGTCGAGGGTGTCGCGGTGCTCGGTGAAGATGATGAACTTCCGCGGCCATCCGTTCGCGTCGGTGGTCAGGGCGTTGTCCTGCAGGATCGTGGATAGCTCAGTCCACTTCTTGTCCGTGCCGGCGTCGCGGACCTTCTTTGCGAGCTTCACCAGCCCAGCCAGCTCAAGGAGTTCCGCAGTAAACTCCTCGACGGTTTGAGCTGCAGTCGCCGCATCGAGCAGCTCCTCCTCGACGGTCTCGATCTCTTCGGCGCTGAACTCGTCGTCGTCGATCTCGTCCAGGTCGATCGTCGGGGTCTGGTCGCGGTAGGTGCCGTTCTGGATCTCGGTCCTCTTGCGCTCCAGCCGCTCGGAGCGGCGCACCAAGGACTTGTAGATCGCCTCGGGGCTGGAGGCCAGTCGGCGTTGCAGAACGGTGAGGGCGAACCCGACCGTGTTGCGGCGCTTGCCGTCCAACAGCTTCTGAGCCCGGTTCATTCCCGTCCGCACATAATCGGTGACCTGCTCGTACAGCTCGTGCTCCAGCGCGGTCAGCTCGTATGGGACGGTCTCGGCGATCCGCTCCGGGAACAGCTTCTTGCCGTCGAAGGTGAGCAGGTCCTCCTTCACCATCCTGCGCATGATCCCCGAGGTATCCGTGGTCTGCTTGTTCTTGCCTTCGAACCGGTCCTTGTCCAGGAGCGTGAGGAACAGCTGGAAATCCTCCTCCTTGCCCGAGTGCGGCGTGGCCGTCATCAGGAGCAGGTGGCGGGTGACGCTGCCGAGGAGCTCACCCAGTTGGAAGCGCTTGGTCTTCTCCAACTTGCCGCCGAAGTAGTGGGCGCCCATCCGGTGCGCCTCGTCGACGATGATCAGATCCCACTCGGTCTCGGCCAGTTGGGCGCGGAGTTCCTCGTTGCGGGACAGCTGGTCCATGCGAGCGATCAGCAGCGGGTTGGTCTCGAACACGTTCAGGTTGACGTTGGAGTCGATCAGCTGGTTGGTCAGGATGTCGAACCGTAGCCCGAACTTGAAGAACAACTCGTCCTGCCACTGCTCCACCAGACCACCCGGAGCCACAATCAGACACTGCTTCACGTCATCGCGCAGCAGGAGCTCCTTGATGTAGAGGCCCGCCATGATCGTCTTGCCAGCGCCAGGGTCGTCCGCCAGGAGGAACCGCAGCGGCGTGCGTGGCAGCAACTCGCCATAGACCGCGCGGATCTGGTGCGGCAACGGCTGCACATCACTGGTCGCCACCGCGAGCATCGGGTCGAACAGGCCAGCGAGCTTGATGCGCTGCGCTTCCGCAACAAGCTTGAAATCGGACGATGCTGCGTCGAACGGACGGGCGCCCGCATGAGCGAGGCTGAGTGATTCTTCGTCCTTTCGGAACACGACCTGCTGACCGAGCGCGCCGGCGTTGGTCTTGTAGGTCAGCTCAACAGCATTCGCGCCGTGCCACTGGGCGGCGATCACACTCACGATCTCGCCAGGGATGAGGCCGGCCAGCTTCACTGCAGAACTGAGCTGTTCGAGCTCCACGCGCCTCCTCCCCGTTGACCGAGCTCGATCCTAGAGGACGGTGAACCGGGCCAGAGCGTCGGTGGCCCCCACTGGATCCGTGACCGGGTCGTCGGGACCGTGCTCGGCCACGACCAAGGCCACCTGGACCGCGAGCCGAGATGGTCGGATCTCGGGAAGATCGCAGACATCGCGGCATCTACCACTACCGTAAAGAAATGGTCAGCGGGGTGGAAGAGGAGTCCAGTCAAGGCGAGGGCGATTCCGAAGGAGGTTCGCTTCGGCCCGAGACCCTGCGGTTTGATGGGGACGGGTACCTATTCCACACGCTAGCATTGCCATTTCCAAGTCTGGATGAAGTCAAGAAGGCAATGCCTACTACGTGGCAGGAGATCTACCTTGCCTCGCAGGTACATTTCGCATTACGGTCGTCCGTTATGGTTCCCGAGGGCCGCAGTGATGAGTATTGGCGGTTCTTCAACAAGTTTTCTGCAGAGATGGCCTTCAAGGCAACTGTGTTGGCGCGATATCCAGATCGATTACCACTTCCGATGTGGGCCAGGGCGAGCCGAGCCCGACTTTGCGATGCCCTCCGCTCGGAGTATCCCGACATCGACTCAGTCTCGTTGCGCATCAGCTTTACTCCGCGCCTGTTCGCTTGGTCAAATCCAGACTCACATAGTATCGAGGTGTCGATGCTGACTCGCGAATACCTCATGCGGGTGAATCTGGCTCTGTGGAGCGCCATCTATCGTGTGAACGACGACCCATCCGTCATGGATCGGGTTCCCGAGGCGCTATTGTCCTACTTCACGCCATTCTTCTGGTCGCTCTCGCGGATCTCGAACCACTCCGCTTTGCCAGTTATACGGACATACTGCGACTCGGCAGAGGTCGCCGCCGCGCACACAACTGCCAGGCAGCTCGACTTCCTCGTGGCGCATGAGTACGCACACCTTCTCCTGCACGCAGATTGCGAATTGACTCGCCTCGAGCGTGAACGCGAAGCGGATCGATTCGCCCTAGAAGCTGTCGTTCGCGCGGGGGAGAGCGCGGGGGACCTCTATCTAGGGGTGCGGTGGTTGTTTTCGTTGCTAGCGATCGAGCGGACGTTTGCCAGCCTGCTCAATGGCGGACCGGTCGATTGGGCTCAGGACGAGCTGCTCGCCCGTGGGAGTACTCCCGAACTGGTCAGGCTTGCGAACGAAACCGACAGCGTCTCAATTCCGGATGTGCAATGCGATCAATTGGGAAGGCTTCTTCTGTCGAGAGTGTGGTCAGTTCTGAAAGATCGGGGCCCAAGACCAGATCTCGAGGATGATCCGTCCGCGCCCTGGTTTGAAGCTCTAGGGATACCCAGTGCGGACGACTACTTGATTAGCCTTGTCAACGCAGCCCTACTTCTTTTCGCCGAACCGCATTCCACCACTCAAGGAGATGAAGGATGAGTAGCAATCAAACCCGTATCCGGCTCGACCTTGAGGTCGATAGCACGGCAGAGCTGAACGAACTCTATGGCAGACAGTTCGCGCTAGTTCGCGGCGAGGATGATTTGGTGATCGAGGTGGATCCTCCACGGCAGGGTAATGGATTTGGCCTGACGGAGGTGATTTCGATTGGAATAGTTATCGGAACCGGGGTTGCTGTCGAGCTGGTGGCCGACGCGGTTCGTAGCTTAGTCAAGGCCACAATACGACGAGTTCGCGGTCGCCACTCCGAGGCCGATGGATCTGCAACCGGTCTCGCGACCGTGATTAGTGCGGAACTTGAGAATGAGCAAGTCGGCCCGGCCGAAGATGTTGAGGGGGCCCCAAGGGAGTAGGAAGAGCACCCCGTAACTGGACCAGCCGCGTCGCCTTGTCTCCGGAGCCCAGTTGACCTTCCAAGGGGGTTAACAAGCACCTCAAATGGAATGATCCTCGGCAGATCGGGCCCGCACGCACCCGCGCTGCGAGACGACACACTCGGGCGCGCTCGACCTAGGCGAGTTGCGCCGCGATGGTCGGTCGGCGAGGTCACGGAAGCCAGGTGGGACCGCAGCCGGGGTCTGCCGGCCAAGGACCCGCGCATGGAGCCCGTGAGTCCGTGGCACAGCGTCCAGCCGGCCGCTGCGGGGGCACGTGGCGATGTCGGTAGCGCAAGGATCAGACCTAAATTGCCTGTGCTGCCATTGGAAAGGGCGGCAACAGCGTGCCCGCATGGCGGTGATGTGATCAACCGCTGAGGGGCCCCTGATTATCGGCTCATCACAATCCACGGTGTAGTCGGGGTCTGAAGCCGCCGGTCTCAAGCAG
>CAYNLD010000036.1:0-12163 GCA_964397985.1 uncultured Propionibacteriaceae bacterium
ATGCCCGCAGCCGAGATGGCGAGGTAGACGGTCGCCTGGCCGAGCACGTCCGCGGACGCACCGAACAGCCCGGACAGCGGGGCCGCCCCCAGACCGACCCCCAGTGCGGTCGGCACCCCGAGGATCAGGGCAAGCCAGATCCCGTCCAGTCCGGACGCGAGCGCGGCCCGCGCGTGGCCCGCGCCCATCTGCCGCGCGACGATCGAGGTGGTGCCGTAGGCGAGGAACACGAACACGCCGGCCGCGGTGACCAGGATCGCGCTGGCCACGCCCAGGCCGGCCAGCTGGGCGGTACCGAGGTGCCCGACGATCGCGGTGTCAGCGAGCAGGAAGAGCGGCTCGGCGACGAGGGCGAGGAAGGCGGGCACGGCCAGCGCGAGGATCTCCCTGCTCTGGCTTTCGGGCGTCCGCACCGGGTCACGGTATCCCGCCCGGCAGCGCCCATCGAGCCAACCGGCCACCGCTGACCGCGAGGCGTTCCCGCCACCGACGCCCGGACAGCGACGAGGCAGGCGATCCGGCGCACGCAACGGCAGGACCCATCCCGATCCGCGGGTCCGGATCCGCTGCGGCAGGCGCCCGCGCCCGCCCTACACTGGGGAGTCGACCCCATCCTCCGCAGGAGCCCACATGACCGTCCGACCGGCCGCGGCCCTGCGCTCGCGCGGGGTCTGGGCGGGCTTCGCGGGCACCGTCCTGGTGGCGTGGGGGAGCTGCCACCCGGAGTTCTCCTTCTCCCCCGACGGCTGGCCCGCGGACTGGGTGAATGCGATCGGACTCGCCGCCTCGATGCCATGGAACCGCGTGGTGCTGGTCGTCGGCGTCGTGGCACTGGTCTGGGGATGGTGGCACATCCGCCCCACCAGGGAGCGCCCCGCCGTCCACGCGGGCACGGCCCTCGCGTTGTGGAGCCTCCCGCTGCTGCTGGTGCCGCCGGTGCTCAGCCCGGACGCCGTGCTCTACGCCGATCTGGGCTGGACGCTGGCGGTTGGTGAGAACCCGTACCAGGTGGGACTCGCCACGTCGGGAGGGCCATTCGCCTACCTGGTCGACCCGTTGTGGGCCGGCAGCGGGGTCGCCTACCCTCCGCTGACGCTGCGGCTCAACGAGCTGGTCGTGGTCGCGACCGGCGCCCAGCCCTACTGGTCTGTCGTCGCGATGCGGATCCCCGCCGTTCTTGCCGTTGCGGCCATGCTCGTCCTGGTGCCCCGGATCGCCGCGCTGCTCGGCCAGCCGAAGCGCGGCGCGGTCTGGCTCGGCGTCCTCAATCCGCTGCTCGTGCTGCACTTCGTCGGGGCAGCGCACAACGACGCACCGATGGTCGCCACCACCCTCGCCGCGATCTGGGTGGTGCTGCGCTGGCCACGGTGGTGGTCCACCTTCCTCGCCGGACCCCTCCTGGTCGCGATCGCTATGGCTTTCAAGCAGCAGGGCGGACTCGCCATCGTCGCGGTGGCCGGCCTGCCGGTCGCGGCCACTCTCGCCGCGCTCCCACTCGGTCGCCGACTCTGGCTGCTCGGCTGGCGGACGGTCGTGGCCACCGCCGTCGCGCTGGTCGGCTTCGTCGCCATCAGCGCCGCCTCCGGGCTCGGCTTCGGCTGGCTGGAGTGGCTCGACCTGATGGGCCTGGCCGGGACGCCGGCACCGCTCGCCCTGCTGGCCAAGGGCGGCGCGATCCTGTGGGCGAACGGCGGCGGCTCTTACACGGGCTTCCTGATCGTCGCGGGACGGATCGGCACGCTCATCCTGCTGTTGGTGCTGGCGTGGATCGGCGTCCGCTTCAGCGACCGTCCGCTCAGCCTCGTGGCGTGGGGCTCGCTGGCGGTCGCCGTGCTCGGCCAGGCCCTGCACCCCTGGTACCTGCCGTGGAGCCTCGCACTGCTCGGGCTGGTGCCACTCTCCCGCAAGCAGCGGTACGCGGTGTTCGGATTCGCGATCGCCTTCTGCGTCTGGAACGCCTTCCAGACCGTGATCTGGCACGGCCAGAACTGAACCCGCCCGGCGCGCGCCAGCCGTGGCGCCGGGAGCTCGACCCTGGGGTGGGGCGTCCGCCGCGTCGGCTGGATCCGGCCGGGTGAGGCTTGCCACGCGTGGCAGGATCGTGGCATGCGCGTGGCGATCGGCGGCAGCACCGGACTGCTCGGCACCGCCCTGTCCCGCCACCTGGTTCAGGCCGGGCATGACGTGGTCCGGCTGGTCCGCGGATCGGTGACCGCGTCCGACCAGCGCCGGTGGAACCCGGACGCCGGTCGCATCGACGCCCCCGGCCTCGACGACGTGGACGCCGTGGTGAACCTTGCCGGCGCCCCGATCGCCGGCGGACGGTGGACGAAGGACCGCAGGACCGAGATCCGCCGGTCCAGGATCACCTCGACCCTGACCATCGTGACCAGCCTCACCCCGGACGGCCGCTGCCAGCGGTTGCTCAACGGCTCCGCGATCGGCTTCTACGGAGACACCGGGCTGGAGGTTGTGGACGAGTCCATGCCTGCCGGACGCGGCTTCCTCGCCCAGGTCGTCGCCGACTGGGAGGCGGCGGCGGGACACTCGCCGGTGTCCACCGCGGTCCTGCGCACCGGCCACGTGCTCGCTCGAGAAGGCGGCTACCTCGCCGTCCAGCGACCCCTGTTCGCGATCGGCCTGGGCGGACGCGTCGGCAGCGGACGCCAGTTCCTGTCCTGGATCAGCCTCAACGACCACGTCCGCGCCATGGCCTTCCTGCTCCAGCACGACCTGACCGGCGCGGTGAACCTCGTCGCCCCGAACCCGGTGAGCAACGCGGAGTTCACCCGCAGTTTCGGCCGCCACCTGCACCGGCCCACCCCGCTGCCGTTGCCGTTGACCGCCGTCGGCGCGATCTTCGGCCGCGAGTTCGTCAACGAGGCGCTGCTCCCGGGGCAGCGGGTTCGCCCCGCGCGCCTGATCGAGGCCGGCTTCCGCTTCGAGCAGCCGGTCCTCGACCAGGCGCTCGCCGCCATCGGCTGATCCGCCCCGGTCGGACCGCCGCCCTCCGTCCCAGCAGGCCTGCCCCTCCCGCGCCCGGCGGACCGGACGCCGTGGCCGCCGAGGGAGGCGTCCCTGCCGCGGGGATACACTGACGGCTCACACCCGCGGCAGAGAGGTGACCTGTGTCGAGTCCGCTCACCCCGTCCGGCGTTCCGGAGCCCTTCGCTCCCCTCGGCCTGACCTTCGATGACGTCCTCCTCCAGCCCAACGAGAGCGACGTCATCCCCTCGACGGCGGTCACCACCACCTGGTTGAGCAGGCGGATCGAGCTGCGCCTTCCGCTGGTGAGCGCGGCGATGGATACCGTCACCGAGTCGCGGATGGCGATCGCGATGGCCCGCGAGGGCGGCATGGGCATCCTGCACCGGAACATGTCCGCCGAGGACCAGGCCAGCCAGGTCGACCGGGTGAAGCGCTCCGAGGCCGGCATGGTCGACCAGCCGATCACCACGACGCTGGAGGCCACCATCGGCGAGGTGGACGAGATGTGCGGCCACTTCCGCATCTCCGGCGTCCCGGTCGTCGATGCCGACCTGAAGCTGCTCGGCATCGTGACGAACCGCGACATGCGCTTCGAGGACGACCCGAACCGCCCGGTCGGCGAGGTGATGACCCCGATGCCGCTGGTCACCGGCTGGCCCGGGATCCGCCCGGACGAGGCCCTGCGCCTGCTCGCGAAGCACAAGATCGAGAAGCTGCCCCTGGTCGACCCGGACGGGCGGCTGCGCGGCCTGATCACGCTGAAGGACTTCGTGAAGTCCGACAAGTACCCCCTCGCCAGCAAGGACCCGCAGGGTCGCCTTCGCGTCGGCGCGGCGATCGGCTTCTTCGGCGACGCCTGGGAGCGGGCGATGATGCTGGTGGACGCCGGCGTCGACGCCATCATCGTGGACACCGCCCACGGCCACTCGCAGGGCGTCCTGGACATGATCCGGCGGCTGAAGGCCGAGCCCGCGGCCGCGGAGGTGGACATCATCGGCGGCAACGTTGCGACCTACGCCGGCGCTGCCGCGCTGGTCGACGCCGGGGCGGACGGGGTGAAGGTGGGGGTCGGGCCAGGCTCGATCTGCACCACCCGCGTCGTGGCCGGGGTCGGTGTCCCGCAGGTGACCGCGATCTGGGAGGCCGCGCGGGCGTGCCGGCCGGCCGGAGTTCCGGTGATCGGCGACGGTGGCCTGCAGTACTCCGGGGATATCGCCAAGGCGCTCGTCGCCGGTGCGGACACCGTGATGCTCGGCTCCCTGCTCGCCGGCTGCGAGGAGAGCCCCGGCGAGCTGGTGTTCATCAACGGCAAGCAGTACAAGTCGTACCGCGGCATGGGGTCGCTCGGCGCGATGGCCGCCCGTGGGCGCAAGGCGTCCTACTCCAGGGATCGCTACTTCCAGGGTGACGTGATCAGCGACGACAAGCTCGTGCCGGAGGGGATCGAGGGCCAGGTGGCCTACCGCGGCCCGCTGTCGGCGGTCGCCTATCAGCTGGTCGGTGGGCTGCGGCAGTCGATGTTCTACACCGGCGCCACCACGATCGAGGAGTTGCACGCAAAGGGGCGCTTCGTCCGGATCACTGCTGCCGGGCTGCGCGAGTCCCACCCGCACGACATCCAGATGACCATCGAGGCGCCGAACTACTCCGCCCAGTCCTGAGCAAGGGAGCTCCAAGAAATGATCGAGATCGGCCGGTCCAAGCGTGCCCTGCCCGTGTACGGCTTCGACGACATCGCCATCGTGCCCACCCGGCGCACGCGCGGCATCGAGGAGGTGAACCTCAGCTGGAAGATCGACGCCCTCACCTTCGACTTCCCGATTGTGGCCGCACCCGGTGACTCGGTGATGTCGCCGGCCACGGCGATTGCGATGGGGAAGCTGGGCGGGCTCGGGGTGCTGAACCTCGAGGGACTGTGGACGCGTTACGACGACCCCGAGCCGCTGCTCGCCGAACTCGCAGAACTCGAGGACCCGGTCGCGGCCACCACCCGCATGCAGCAGATCTACGCCGAGCCGATCAAGGCCGAACTGATCACGGAACGGATGAAGCAGATCCGGGACGCCGGGGTGCCGGTGGCCGGTTCGCTGTCGCCGCAGACCTGCGCGGAGTACGCCAGCGTGGTCGAGAAGGCCGGCGTCGACTTCTTCGTGATCCGCGGCACCACGGTGTCCGCAGAGCACGTCTCCACGGTGTCCGAGCCGCTGAACCTGAAGAAGTTCATCTACGAGCTCGACGTGCCGGTGATCGTCGGCGGCTGCGCCACCTACCAGGCGTCGCTGCACCTGATGCGCACGGGCGCGGCCGGAATCCTGGTCGGGTTCGGCGGCGGCGCCACCAAGCGCACCCGCAACGTGCTCGGAGTGGAGGTGCCGATGGCGTCCGCGCTGGCCGATGTGGCCGAGGCCCGCCGCGACTACCTGGACGAGTCGGGCGGCCGCTACGTGCATGTCATCGCCGACGGCGCGCTGGGCCGCTCCGGCGACATCGCGAAGGCCATCGCGTGCGGTGCGGACGCCGTCATGGTCGGCTCCCCGCTGGCGCGGGCCACCGAAGCTCCCGGCCACGGCTACCACTGGGGTCCGGAGGCGTGGCACGCCACGCTCCCGCGCGGCGAGCGCGTGAAGTTCGGCGCGGTCGGCACCCTGGAGGAGATCCTGCTCGGCCCGTCCCACGTCGCCGACGGCACGATGAACCTCGTCGGCGCGCTGCGTCGCGCGCTGGCCACCACCGGCTACACCGACGTCAAGGAGTTCCAGCGGGTGGAGGTCGTCGTCCACTCCTGAGCGGTGCCGCCGCTCCCAGCCCGGGGTGTCCGGGCCTGCGCGGGCCTTGCCCGACGGACCGGTCCGGCAGCTGACACCCCCAAACGGGCGAGTACGGCGCTCAGCGGGCACGATTCTGGATAGTCTCGCCGCATGCGAATCCTTCGCGCGCTGGCCTACGACCTCGTCCTGGTCTTCCTGTTCGCCGCCGTCGGGCGGCTGAGCCACGGTGAAGACCTGACGATGCTCGGCGCGACGGCGTGGCCGTTCGTGATGGCCACGATCGTGGGCTCGCTGGTCTCGACCTGGCGGGCTGGGCCGTGGTGGGTACAGGGACTGACGGCCTGGGTGATCACCACAGTCGGTGGGATCCTGCTGCGCGTGGTGGCCGGCGGCGACGCGCCGATCGGATTCATCCTGGTCACGGCTGCCGTCCTTGCGCTGCTCCTGATCGGATGGCGCGCGCTGCTCCGCAGGCAACTCAACGAACCCGATCGCGCGGGTGACAAGGAGTGGCCGGACGACCGGACGATGTGGTGAGCGAGCCCGGGCGGGTGGAACGGGAATCCCAAGGGGCCGCCAGGCCCCTCCGCTCCACCCGCCGGGAGTCCGGCGCGGACCTTCTGGTGGCAGGGCGTCCGGCTAGGGACGCCAGCGAAGTCCGTCGTTCCCGTCGAGGCTAACCCGGCCACCCGAGCGTTGTCTGTTCCCCGTAAGGGGACAGTTGGAAGCCCTCGCGCCGGGGGATCAGCCCACCGAGGGCGTGACCGGACCGAACGCCGCATACCAGGCGGCCTGCAGCTTCGCCGAGGCTGCGCCCTGCCGCACGATGTCCCGGCCGCTGCCGCCGAACAGCCGGTCGAAGGCGGTGCCGCCCTCGATCAGGTCCCGACCGGACTCACCGAAGATCCGGTCCCGGCCCGCACCTCCGATCAGGTGGTCGTTGCCGGAGCCGCCGAAGAGCTTGTCGCGTCCGGCGCCACCGCGGATCACGTCCCGGCCGGGTCCGCCGTACACCCGGTCGGCGCCGGCTCCCATGGTGACAACGTCGTCGCCGGCGCCGGCACAGACCAGGTCGTTGCCGCCCATGCCGTTGATGGTGTCGTTGCCGCCGAGGGCCACGATCACGTCGCGACCGGGAGTACCGGTGATCACGTCGTCCTGCTCGGTGCCGACGATCGTGGCCACCACGCCGTCGCAGCGGTACACCGGCGTCGGCGCAGGGACGGGCGTGGTCTCGTCGGCGAGCGCGGGGGCGCTGCCGGCGACGCCCAGGCCGAGCCCGGCGCCGAGTGCGGTGAGGGCGACCAGGCCCGTGCGGATGATCCAGTTCATGGCGTGCTGCTCCTTTGAGTTCGGGGTGCCTGCCACCATCCTGCGGGGCCCCCGCGGCCGTCGCCATCGATCCGTTCGCCTTGGCAGGGAACCGCCAGCCGCTGCCAGCAAACCCCCAGCTTCACACGCAAGCACCGCGGGTAGGGCCCGCCAGGACGGAACCCGGTCCGGAGATGCGAACGGGCCCCCACCTGCTGGTGGGGGCCCGTTGTGGCGATCAGCTCAGTGGCTGTGTCCGTGGTCGTCCTCATCGTCCTCCGGCTTCTCCACCACCGAGGTCTCGGTGGTGAGCAGCAGCGAGGCGATCGACGCTGCGTTGTACAGCGCCGAGCGGGTGACCTTCACCGGATCGATGACGCCCTGGGCGACCAGGTCGCCGTAGACGCCCGTGGCAGCGTTGTAGCCGTTGCCCGGCTCCATCTCGGCCACCTTCGAGACGATCACGTAGCCCGGCTCGCCGCCGTTCTCCGCAATCCAGCGCAGCGGCTCGCCGACCGCCTTGGCCACGATGGCCACGCCGGTCTTCTCGTCGCCGGTCAGCCCGAGACCGTCGGAGAGCACCTTGGCGGCGTGGACGAGGGCCGAGCCGCCACCGGCGACGATGCCCTCCTCGATGGCCGCACGGGTCGCGGACACGGCGTCCTCGATCCGGTGCTTGGTCTCCTTGAGCTCCACCTCGGTGGCAGCGCCGACCTTGATCACGCAGACGCCGCCGGCGAGCTTGGCGACCCGCTCCTGCAGCTTCTCGCGATCCCAGTCCGAATCGGTGCGCTCGATCTCCGCGCGCAGCTGGGCCACGCGTCCGGCGACCTCCGCGGACTGGCCCGCACCCTCGACGATCGTGGTGTTGTCCTTGGTCACCACGATCCGGCGGGCCCGACCCAGCACGTCCAGGCCGACCTGGTCGAGCTTGAGCCCGACCTCGGGGGCCACGACCTTGCCGCCGGTGAGGATCGCGATGTCCTCGAGCATCGCCTTGCGGCGATCACCGAAGGCCGGAGCCTTCACGGCGAGGGAGTTGAAGGTGCCCTTGATCTTGTTCACCACGAGGGTGGAGAGCGCCTCGCCGTCCACGTCCTCGGCCACGATGAACAGGGTGCCGCCGGCGCCGATGACCTTCTCCAGCAGCGGGAGCAGGTCGTTCATCGAGGAGATCTTGCCCTGGTTGATCAGGATGTAGGGATCCTCGAGGACGGCTTCCATCCGCTCGGGGTCGGTCACGAAGTACGGCGAGAGGTAGCCCTTGTCGAACTGCATGCCCTCGGTGAACTCGAGCTCGGTGCCGAACGTGTTGGACTCGTCGACGGTGATCACGCCGTCCTTGCCGACCTTGTCGAACGCGTCGGCGATCAGCGCACCGATCTGCTCGTCGCGGGCGGAGATGGTGGCGACGTGAGCCATGTCGTCGGTGGTCTCGACGTCACGGGCCAGGCTCTTCAGCTCGCCCTCGACGGCCTCGACGGCCGCATCGATGCCGCGCTTAAGCGCGATCGGATTGGCGCCCGACGCGACCGCCCGCAGGCCCTCGTGGACGAGCGCCTGCGCGAGCACGGTGGCGGTGGTGGTGCCGTCACCGGCCACGTCGTTGGTCTTGGTGGCCACCTCCTTGGCGAGCTGCGCACCCAGATTCTCGAACGGGTCGGAGAGCTCGACCTCCTTGGCGACGGTCACGCCGTCGTTGGTGATGGTCGGGGCGCCCCACTTCTTGTCGAGGACGACGTAGCGTCCCTTGGGGCCCAGGGTCACCTTCACGGTGTTGGCGAGGGTGTCGACACCGCGCTCGAGCGAGCGACGGGCCTCCTCGTCAAACTGAAGGATCTTCGGCATGGATCAGCTTCCTTACTTGGAGACGATGGCGAGGATGTCGCGGGCGTTGAGCAGCAGGTACTCCTGCCCGTCGTACTTCACCTCGGTGCCGCCGTACTTGCTGAAGATGACCACGTCACCCTCCGCGACGTCGAGCGGAATGCGGTTGCCGTTGTCGTCGATGCGACCGGGGCCGGTGGCGAGCACCTTGCCCTCCTGCGGCTTCTCCTTGGCGGTGTCGGGAATGACCAGCCCGGAGGCGGTGGTCTGCTCGGCCTCCAGGGGCTGGACGAGGATGCGGTCCTCGAGCGGCTTGATCGTGACTGCCACGTCAAAACCCTTTCGTTCGGTGGGGCGCGGCGCGCCCTGATTGGTCAGGTGTGTCGGACCTCGGCGTCGTCGCGGTGCCGCCTGAGGCTGGTTGGCACCCTCAAGGCGAGAGTGCTAAAGCGAATCTATCGCGCGCTTAGCACTCGATCAAGCCGAGTGCCAACGGACGGGGAGCTGCAGGCCCTATGGTGGAGATGTGGAAGCGGGCGGCACGGGCTGGGCGGCACACACCATCTGGTGGCACGTCTATCCGCTCGGCTTCGTCGGCGCCGAGCGGGAGACCAGCCACCGCGGCCACCACCGGCTGCCGCACCTGGTGAACTGGCTCGACTACGTGATCGAACTGGGGGCCAACGGGCTGTTGCTGGCGCCGGTGTTCGCGTCCGCGAGCCACGGCTACGACACCACCGACCACTTCCGGATCGACCCGCGCCTGGGCGACGACGCCGACTTCGACCAGGTGCTCGCAGACTGCCACGCCCGCGGCATCCGGGTCTGCCTGGACGGGGTGTTCAACCACCTGGCCGCCGGCCACCCGATCGTCCAGCGGGCCTTCTCCGCCGGACCGGGCACCGACGACGGGCGCTGGATCCGCTGGGTGGGCGAGTACCCTCGCTACTTCGAGGGCCACAAGTCGCTGGTCGAGCTCGACCTGGCCGAACCGGTGGTGGCTGACTACGTGGCCGGGGTGATGAACCACTGGCTGGACCGCGGCGTTGACGCCTGGCGGCTGGACGCGGCGTACGCCCAGGGGGCGGAGGTGTGGGCACCGATCCTGCGGGCGGTGAAGACCGAGCACCCCGACAGCTGGGTGTTCGCCGAGGTGATCCACGGCGACTACGCGGACTTCGCCGCCGCGTCCGGGGTGGACAGCGTGACCCAGTACGAGCTGTGGCACGCGATCTGGGACTCCCTGGTGAACGCCAACTTCTTCTCGCTGGAATGGACGCTGGGCCGCCATCGCCGCTTCTGCGAGACGTTCCGTCCGCAGACCTTCATCGGGAACCACGACGTGACCCGGATCGCCAGCAGGATCACCGACCACCGCCACCTGCCACTGGCTGCGGCCCTGCTGTTCCTGCTGCCGGGCATCCCTTCGATCTACGCCGGCGACGAGCAGGGCTTCACCGGGGAGAAGGAGGAGCACCGGCGGGGCGACGACGCGGTGCGTCCGGCCTTCCCGGACACCCCGGAGGGGCTGCTGCCCTTCGGGCGCGACCTGTTCGCCACCTACCGGGAACTGATCGGGATCCGGCGGCGGCATCCGTGGCTGGTGGACGCCGATGTGACCACCGCCGATGTGACCAACACCGCGATCACGATCCAGCTGAGCGGTACGGACGGCGAGCGGCTCACCCTGCGGCTGAACATCGGCGAGGAGCCCGCCAACGGAGTGGAGCCGCATTCCTGGCAGCTCAGCTGAGCCGTTCGACAACCAACGCCCGCGCACCGGCAGGGGTGGGGGTGAGCACGAGGGTCGCGGACCTCTTCCCTGTCGGCTTGAGCCGGCGGCGCAGGGCCGCGGGATCGACGTCGAGCCCGCGGACCTTGATCTCGATCGCACCGACACCGTGCTCGCGCACCCACCCCCGCAGCACCCGCTGATCATGATCGAGTTCCTCGCGCACGGCGAAGCTGGTGGCGAAGGGGGTCGGGATGAGCGTGTCGGCGAAGAGGTAGCCGATGCCGGCCTGCGGTACGCGGGCTCCCAGTCGTTCGGCCAGGGCGCCGACGCCCCCGGCGCGGATCACGGCCGGGTCGGGCTCGTGGAGGTAGGCCCCGATCGGGCCGACCGGCGGGTCGCGCCGCTCGCCCGCCTCCAGTTGGTCACCGGAGGGCAGCAGCACGGCCGTCCGCGACCCGGCCCGCCAGGGTCCGGACCACAGCGACGCCTCCACCAGGTCGCCGCGGTGGCTCACCCAAGTCGTGGCCACGCTGCCAGGGATGGCCGTGGACGGCAGTCCCGGCGCGGCCTTCACACAGCCGACCCGGCCCTCCAGCAGCTCGGTGACGAAGTCCCAGGGCGGGGAGAAGTCGCCCACCCGCCAGGTGCGGCCGGCCGCCGTCCGCCGGGCCGGGTCGGCGAACAGGGCCGCGCCGTCAGCGAGAACCCCGGAGGCGAGCGCGACCGCGTCGCCACAGAGCACCCGGGCCCGCTCGCCAAGGTTCGCCCCTGCGAGCACGGCGGTCGCCGGGTCGGCCTCGACGGCCGTCACGGCGATGCCGGCGTCGGCGAACGCGAGCGCATCCGCACCGATCCCGCAGCCGAGGTCGACCACCTCCCGCACGCCCGCCTGGGTGAACCGGGCCGCGCGCCAGCGGGCCACCTCTGCCCGGGTGGCCTGTTCGAGGCCGTCCGGGGTGAAGAACAGGCCGGCCGCCCGGTCGCCGAACTTCGCCACCGCCCGACGGCGCAGGGCGACCTGACCCAACGCCGCTGCAGCCCGTTCGGCCGGCCAGTGCCGGCGCAGCGCGGTCGCCGCAGCCAGCGAGCCGGGATCGGGCTGCCCGGACGCCTCGGCGAGCGCCGGTTCGGCATCCGCCGAGACCAGCCAGCGCGCGAGTTCTGCGTCCACGGCCCCAAACTAGACGAACCTGCCTCCTATGATCAGCGCATGAAGGTGATGTCCAAGGTCAGCCTCATCGTCGGCCTGCTTCTGATTCTGGTCGGGCTGGGCGGCGCCATCTGGGCGGGGTGGCTCTCCTACCGCCAATGGCTCGCCCTGGACGCCCTGCGCAGCGCGGACGTGCAGTCGGCCGGCCTGCCCCTGCTGATCGGCGCCGCCGGACTGCTGCTGGGCGGCTTCTTCACCGGCCTCGGCCTCGGCCGTCCCCGCAGGGAGCAGCCGGCCCAGACACCTCCCTCAGCCTGAGCGCCGGACGGGCGCTAGTTGTACTCGGTCATCAGGTTGGTGACACCCGGCTGATCGGGGGTTTGC
>CAYNLD010000037.1:0-4321 GCA_964397985.1 uncultured Propionibacteriaceae bacterium
AGACGCCGACCGCCGCGGCCGCTTGCGGGCGCGAAAGGGAGAAGTCTCGACGAGTGGTGAGGCACGAACCACGAGGAACAGACGCCGACCGCGACTGGCTGTCAGGCGTTGATCGCCACGTGCACGTGGTTGAAGTGATTCGCGGTGACGCTGCCGCGGTCGGCCATCTTGCGCCAGTGCGGATTCTGGGGCGTCCAGATGCGCTGCTCGAAGATGATGTGGTTGATGTTGAAGACCTTGGCGTGCGCGATCAGGTAGTCGGCGATCCGGTGGCCCAGCGCGCTCTCGGCGTAGGGCGTGAGCATGATGTCCAGAGCCCGCCCGTTCTTGTGGAACGGCAGCCCGCCGGCGCGCCAGCCCCCGTAGGAGTTCACCGCAGGGAACAGCGCACAGACGGACCGGTAGATGTGGACGGTGTCCTTGCGCAGCCTGCGCTCGACGGCGGAGCCGCGCGGGCAGGGATCCCAGGTGGTGCCCGCTGCGGCGATCGGAGCGGACTCGGTCAGGCCCGACTCCAGCACCCAGCCGTAGCCGTCGGCGTACTCGACCTGGCGGTACTTGCCCTTGATCGTTGCGGTGGCGCTGACCCGGATGCCCAGGTCGAGCGTCGCGACCAGGTCTGAGGTCTCATTGGCAGCCTTGCGCACGTTCACCGCGGTCGTCGTGTACATAGGCGTAAGGCTGACCAGCGCCTTCGCCGCCACCTTGGCCTTGGACAGGGCCGGCGTGGTGAGTCCCTCCGCGGTCAGAGCGCCGGTCACCGGAGGGGTGGCCGCAACCTCGACCGCCTCGGCGACCGGAGCAAGCACCGGGGTGCCGCCAGTGGCGGCGGCCGAATCGGCGCCGCTACCCACAACCACGGCGCCCGCGGTGGCCGAGGCCGTCACCACGGCCAGGGCAATGCCGCCCCGGGCGAAGACCCGGTCGGCAAGGGTGGGAGCAGCATGCCGGGGAGCCTGATGGAAACGATCGGTCTCGCGGGACGCCCGCACGGGGGCGCCCGGGCCTGCCGGCGCGATCGGGTCTGCGACCCGGCGGGGCTGGTACATCAACGACCGTCCTGAGAACCTGTAGCGGATTCTCAGGGTAACTTAAGAAAACGGCACCCGGCAAGCGGGAACCTTTCGCGGACCGCAGCCGGCGACCCCCACGAGGGCGGATACTGGACGGACGCGCGTCGTAACGGACGAACGATCGGGGGGTCGATGAAGACTGTGACTGCGCTGGTGTCCACCCTCGTCCTCGTGCTGGGTTGCGGGCTGGTGCTCGCCGGCGGACCGATCCTCACCGCCCCCGCGTACGCCGCGGGACTGCACCCGGCGCCCGAGGCAACCAAGAAGAAGACGACGAAGGCCAAGCCGAAGCCGACTCCCACCCCGACACCGTCTACCGCGACGCCGGCACCCACCCCCACCCGCTCGGCTGTGGACATCGAGGGCGACCGCTGGGTACAACTCGCCGTGATCGCCGGCGGTGGCCTGTTGGCTGCCGTCGGGGTGTTCTTCGGGATCGGGGCGCTGCTGCGCCGCAAGCCGCGGCGGCCCCGCTGAGCGCCCGCTCCGGGAGATCCCCGGTCGGCCGGCGCTTGCGGCGAAGGCGGCTCAGTCGCCGAGGCGCCAGTGCTGAAGGGTGACCCGCAGGTCGTCGAGGGTCTCGCCCAGCACGGCGTCCGGGCCGACGAGGTCGCGCGGACACACCGCGAGCCCACCCGATTCCAGCCAGAGTTCGGCCTGGTAGCGCTCGAGCTTCCCGGACGCGATCACGGGCCGCTCGTCGAGGAACTGGGGCAGGATCCGAAGGTAGCCCGTGCCGAACGCCTCACTCGGCACGAGCTGGACGGCGGCTGCGCCCGCCACCGCCCCGGCACGAAGCTCTGAGGGAGTGAGCCCTCCGAGAACGACAGGGAAGCCCGGGACCGCATCGACCAGGGCAGGGAGCACGAAGTCCGACATCGCGAACGCGGCCCCTCCCGCGGCGGCGGCAACGACCTCCCCCGGTTCCGTGACACCGTGGACGCCGAGCCGCGCGCGCCGGCCGAACATGCCGAGCACAGCCGGCAGCTGGCCGAGCTGGGTAGCGGCGACCGTCCACAAGGTGAAGCCCTCCTGGCAGAGCACCTCGCAGGCGGGGACGAGCTCTTCGGCGTCCACCTCGGGCAGACCGACGATCACGCTGTGCACGCCCAGACCGGGCAACTCGGGAACCACGGGCCCAATCCTGCCCGATCCGGCCCCATGCGTGGTTAGCTGGACGCGAAGCCACGCGAAGGAGCGAGGAATGGAGATCACCAGCGACGGCATCACCGCTGACGCCAGCATCGACCTGCGCTATGCCGAGCCCGGAGTCGGCGGGACGAACGTCTCCCCCGGACTGGCCTGGACGGGCGCCCCGCAGGGCACCCGCAGCTACGCGATTACCTGCTTCGATCCCGATGCCCCCACGGGCAGCGGCTGGTGGCACTGGGTGGTGACCGACATCCCGGCGGAGGTGACCTCACTGGCGGAGGGTGCGCCGCTGCCGGCCGGGGCCCGAACCTGGGCGAACGACTACGGCTACCCGGGCTGGGGTGGGCCGTGGCCGCCGCCGGGCCCGGCACACCTCTATGTGTTCACCGTGTTCGCCGTCGGAGTGGAACGCCTGGACGTGCCTGACGAGGCGAGCAGTGCGGTGGCAAGGCTCACGCTCAGCTTCAACGTGCTCGACCAGGGCTCCTTCACCGCCCTGTTCCAGAACCCGGCATCGTAGGGATCTCCGTGGCGGTGCTGATCGATCCGCCGCGGTGGCCTGCGCACGGGACCCGGTTCTCCCACCTCGTCTCGGACTTCTCGCTGGACGAACTGTTCGAGTTCGCGGACGCCCGGCAGTTGCCGATGCGCGCGTTCGACCACGACCACTACGACGTTCCCGAGCGCCGCTACGACGATCTGGTCGCCGCCGGGGCCGAGCCGGTCGTCCCGTCCGAGTTGCTGCGGCGGCTGGTGGCCTCGGGACTGCGCGTCCGGACGCCGGAGCGGACGCCGAAGCCGGGCGAGGTGCTGCCGGTCCTGCGGGCCGCCTGGAGCGAGCTGCTGCCGCACTCCCCTGCGCTCGGCGAGGACCTGCTGAGGCGTTGGCAGGAATCGCATCGGCACTACCACGACGTCCGGCACCTCGCGCAGATCCTGGCCGCCCTCGCCCGCCTCGCCGACGGCGGGGCCAGCCGTCCGGTGCTGCTCGCGGCATGGTTCCACGACGCCGTCCACGACGGCGAGCACGGCACGGACGAGGAACGCTCCGCTGCACTGGCAGAGGCGGACCTGGATGGCGCAGGGCTGCCCGCGTCCGAGGTGAGCGAGGTGGCGCGCCTGGTCCGGCTCACCACCGCGCACTCCCCCGCGCCCGGGGACGCCGCCGGGATCGAGCTCGTGGACGCCGACCTCTCGATCCTGGGCCAGCCTCCGGGGCGCTACCACGTGTACGCCCGCGACGTGCGGCTGGAGTATCCCGGGCTGCCCGACCCAATCTTCGCTGCTGGCCGCCTGAAGGTCCTGGACGCACTATCCTCAAGGAGGCCCTTGTACCGGTCGGCGACCGGACAGGAGGCGTGGACCGCCCAGGCCGACCGCAACCTCGCTTCAGAACGACGGCGATGGTTGCGACTTGTGCGGTCGCAGCAGGTACAGTAGTCGACGGAAAGCACTAGCCACTGCTTGCGGGGGGTACGCGATGGCGAAGGCAAGTCTTTGGCTTGTCGCGGCAGCATGCGTTGCTGCGGGCGCCCTTGTCGCGCCCCCACGCTCCGGCGCCCCGCTGATCACTACGGGTGACCAGGTACAGCCGACGATCCAGATCAGCCCGACACCCACCACCTCGTCGCAGACGTCGCCGTCCGTCGGCCCGACGGCCCAACCGACGCAGGCTTCCACGCAGACGCCCACCGCGACGGAGTCCGTGACGCCCACGCCGACCAAGTCCGCCACGTCGTCCGCGTCGGCGACGGCCACGGCCACCGCAACCGCGACGGCAGTGCCGACGGCCACGGCGACGGCGACCCACTCGGTGCCGTCCAACGAGCACCCGACGTCAAAGCCGACCGTCGTGATTCCCTCGGTGACGCCAACGACGCCGACGCCCACGCCGACCGAGTCCGAGACCCCGACCGTCGGTCCGACCGAATCCGAGACCCCGACCGTCGGTCCGTCCGAGTCCGAGACCCCGACCGTCGGTCCGACCGAGTCCGAGACCCCGACCGTCGGTCCGACCGAGTCCGAGACCCCGACCGTCGGTCCGACCGAATCCGAGACCCCCACCGCGTCGCCGACGGACGATTGCACGCGCGACA
>CAYNLD010000037.1:4421-10084 GCA_964397985.1 uncultured Propionibacteriaceae bacterium
CCGACCGAATCCGAGACCCCCACCGCGTCGCCGACGGACGATTGCACGCGCGACAACGACGAACACGGCAACGGCAAGTGCCCCTCGACGGTGCCAACCCCCAGCCCGACCCCGTCGGTGACCCATACGCCCAGGCCGATGCCGACGCCCACCCGGCCGCCGACCCGGCCCTGGTCGACCGGATTGCCCGGAACAGCCGCCCAGACTGCCGCCGATGCTTCGGGCAAGGAGTTGAGCGCATCGTTGCCGTCGTCCGGACACACACCTCAGGCTCCGGTGAAGCATGACGCTCCGCCTGCGGAACCTGCACGCAAGGAATCCTCCGAGGCCGTGAAGCACGTCGAGGCTGCGCAGACCTCCAACAGCAGCAGCCGGGCGAGCGAGTCCAGTGGGCACACGTCCCAGACGCCGAAGCATCAGCACCACTCCAGCCGCTCCCGGACGAAGTCCGCTCACCACACGACGAGCACGACGAAGAGCAGTGCGCCGTCGAAGCACCACAACGGCAAGAGCCAGGACGGCAAGAACCACGCGGCGAACCACCAGGGCGAGGCCGATCGCCAGGGTGGCCACGGCCACGGCCACAAGGGCTCGTGAGGTCGCCTAGCCTCGCCGTTGCGCTCGCTCTCGCCACCGTGCTCGCGGTGGCGGGATGCAGCAGCGAACCCGGAGCGTCGGCGCCGGTTGCGTCCACCACCCCGGCAGCCAAGCCCACCACCCCGGCAACCACACCCACCGCGTCCACGACGCCCACGTCCACCCTGACGCCGAGCGCGAAGCCGGCCAGAACGACACCGCCGAAGGACACCCGCACGGGCAAGCAGCTCGCCACGCCGTATGAGGTGGACGGGATCATCGTGGTCTCGAAGAAGCACCGGATCAGCGCCGGCTACGGCCCGGCGGACCCCACAGGCCCCTACCACCTCGAAGCCGCCGCGGCGAGCGCGCTGGCGAAGATGACCGCAGCGGCACGGGCGGACGGCGTCCGGATCCGGGTGCACAGCGGCTACCGCAGCTGGGCCACCCAGAACGCCAGTTACCAGAGGGCGCTGCGGAACTATCCACAGAACATCTCCTTCTACGCTCCGGCCGGCGCGAGCGAACACCAGACCGGCCTGGCTGTCGACCTGTGGGACGGAGTGACCTGGAGCCTGCCGATGGCCCGCACCGCCACCGGGAAGTGGCTGTTCAGGCACGCGCACGAGTACGGCTTCGTCCTTCGCTATCCGGACGGAAAGACGAAGATCACCGGCTACCACTACGAGCCATGGCATTACCGCTACATCGGGAAGCGGGACGCCAGGAAGTTCCCCAACAACACGCTGACCCTCGAGGAGTACCTCGGCCTCGCCTGAGCCGCGTCCCCGTGGTGCTGCCCGGGTCTCCCGCCGGCACCCGGGCAGTGTCCCCAACTGCCTGTAGCGAGCCGACGAGGGCGGGACAATGGCTGGCATGAGCATCGACGAGACGGCGCCGGGCACCGAAAGGATCGGCGAGGGCAAGCGGATCGGCATCCTCACCAGCGGGGGTGACGCCCAGGGCATGAACGCTGCGGTGCGCGCGGCGACCCGCACAGCCATCTCCCTCGGCGCACAGGTGTACGCGGTCTACGAGGGCTACCAGGGCATGGTGGACGGTGGCACCGGCATCCGCGAACTGGCCTGGGAGGATGTGGGCAGCATCCTGCACAAGGGCGGAACGATGATCGGCACGTTCCGCTCGAAGGATTTCCGCGAGCGCGACGGCCGGCGCAGGGCCGCCCACAACCTGCTCGCCCACGGCATCGACCGCCTGATCGTGATCGGCGGGGACGGATCACTGTCCGGCCTGGACCTGTTCCGCGCCGAGTGGCCCGACCTGCTCGCGGAACTCGTCGCCGCAGGAGAACTCTCCGCCGACGTGGCGGCCGCGCACCCGGCGCTGATGTTCTCCGGGCTGGTCGGATCGATCGACAACGACCTGGTCGGAACCGACATGACCATCGGCGCCGACACCGCCCTGCACCGGATCGTTGACGCCATCGACGCCCTCGCCAGCACCGCGGCCAGTCACCAGCGCAGCTTCGTCGTCGAAGTGATGGGACGCCACTGCGGCTACCTCGCACTGATGAGCGCGATCGCGGGCGGGTGCGACTACGTCCTGATCCCCGAACTGCCGCCGGCCGAGGGCTGGGAGGACGCCATGTGCGAGGCCCTGCGGCGGGGGCGTGCTGCCGGGCGCCGCGACTCGATGGTCGTGGTGGCAGAGGGAGCCTGCGACCGGAAGGGCACACCGATCACGTCGACCTACGTGCGCCAGGTGCTGGAGGACCGGCTGCACGAGGATGCCCGTGTGACCATCCTCGGCCACGTGCAACGCGGCGGCGCCCCCAGCGCGTACGACCGCTGGGCGTCCACCTGGCTGGGCTACGAAGCCGCGCTGGAGGTGCTGAACGCCGAGCCGGGCACCGCCGGGCCGGTGATCGGCTTCCGCGGCAACCGCGTCTCGCGGGTGCCCCTGGTCGAGGCCGTGGCCAAGACCCGACAGGTGCCGGACCTGATCGCCGCCGGCGAGTACCAGGCCGCCATGGAACTGCGCGGCGGCTCCTTCATCGAGGCAGGCCGAATCTTCGCCGAGATGGTCGAGCCGAGCCGGATCGACGCCCCGGAGGTGTCGAAGCGGGTCGCGATCATCCACGCCGGCGGCCTCGCCCCGGGCATGAACGCCGCGGCGCGCGACGCCGTCCGGATCGGGATCAGCCGCGGCTACACCATGCTGGGCGTGCAGGGCGGATTCCCCGGCCTGCGGGACGGCGACGTCACCGAACTGACCTGGGGCGAGGTCGAGGGCTGGCTCACCGACGGCGGCGCGAACCTCGGCCTGCGGCGCACGGTGCCGGGGGTCGAGGATCTGTACCGGATCAGCCGCGCGATCGAGGACCACCGGATCGACGCCCTGCTGATGATCGGCGGCTGGAACGGCTACCAGGCCGTGGAACTGATGCACCGTGAATCGGAACGGTTCCCCGCCTGCCGACTGCCGGTGGTGTGCGTCCCGGCGTCCATCGACAACAACCTGCCGGGCTCGGAGCTGGCGATCGGTGCAGACACCGCCCTCAACGTGGTCACCGAGGCGGTCGACCGGATCAAGATGTCCGGCAGCGCGGCGAAGCGTGCCTTCGTCGTGGAGACGATGGGCCGATACTGCGGTTACCTCGCCCTGATGGGCGCCCTGTCCGGGGGCGCGGAGCGGGTCTACCTGCACGAGGACGGGATCAGCCTGAACGCCCTGCAGGACGACCTCGAGTGGCTGCGAAACAGCTTCGCCTCCGGGCGGCGGCTGTTCCTCGCCATCCGCAACGAGAACGCCAACCCCCTCTACACCACCGACTTCCTCGCCCGGCTGCTCGAGCAGGAAGGGCAGGGGCTCTACGACGTCCGTCAGACGATCCTTGGCCACGTCCAGCAGGGCGGGTGCCCCACCCCGTTCGACCGGCTGCTCGCCGTCCGCCTGGTCTCCCGGGCGCTCGACCTGCTCTCGGCCGAGTTCGCCGCAGGCACCAGCGAGAGCCACTACCTGGGTCTGGTGAAGTCGAAGGTCACGGCATTCCCAGTGCCCCAGATGATGGCGGAGATGGACGTCCGGTACCGCCGGCCCAAGGAACAGTGGTGGCTGGAGCTCCAGGCGGTGCTCAGGGCTGTCGCGGACGCGGCAGTGTAGGAGAGGCCCGTCAGAAAGTCGCGGTATCGATGACGAAGCGGTAGCGGACGTCGGAGGCGACCACGCGGTCGTAGGCGTCGTTGATGTCCTCACCGCCGATCACCTCGACCTGGGCAGCGAGCCCGTGCTCCGCGCAGAAGTCGAGCATCTCCTGGGTCTCCGCGATCCCGCCGATCTGCGAGCCGGCGAGGATTCGTCGCTGGCCGACCAGGGCACCGAGGCTGAGCTGGACCGGGTGCTCGGGCAGGCCCACGTCCACCAGGGCCCCGCCCGTCCGCAGGCAACCGAGCAGGCCGTTCAGGTTCTGGTCTCCGGACACCGTGCTGACGATCAGGTCGAAGCTCTTGCGCAGGCTCTTCAGCGTCCCGGGCTCCGAAAGCGCGTAGTACTCCGTAGCACCGAACCGGCGGCCGTCCGTCTCCTTCGAGCGCGTCTGGCTGATCACAGCCACCTCGGCGCCCAACGCCGCGGCGATCTGGACACCCATGTGTCCGAGCCCACCCATGCCCACGATCGCCACCCGCTTGCCGGGGCCCGCACCCCACCGCTTGAGCGGAGAGTAGAGCGTGATGCCCGCACACATCAGGGGTGCAGCGTTCGCCAGTTCGATCGAAGAGGGGATCCGGCACAGGTAATCCTGCTCGACGGTGAAACACGTGGAGTAGCCGCCCGCGGTCGGCACGCCGTCCCTGCCGATCGCGTTGTAGGTCCAGATCGTCCCGCCCGGCCCTTCGCAGAACTGCTCGTCCCCTGCCCGGCACTGCTCGCACTCCCCACAGGAGTCGACGAAGCAACCCACCCCGACGCGGTCCCCGACGGCGAACCTGGTCACGTCGGCGCCGACCTCACGCACGACGCCGGCGATCTCGTGCCCCGGCACCAGCGGGTAGGTGGTCGGGCCCCACTCCCCGCGCGCCGTGTGAATGTCGGAGTGGCAGATGCCGGCGTACGCCACGTCGAACAGCACCTCGGTGGGGCCGGGCTCGCGGCGCTCGATGGTCGTGCGGGAGAAGCGGCCGGTCGGGCCGTCGATGGCATAGGCGCGTGCCTGGGGCATTGGGGATTCCTGTCCTGGTGAACGGTTTCGGAGCGCACAGCGTGCAAAACGAACCGGTCGCGTCCGCTCCCCTGAACGCGACCGGTCGCCCCTTGCGGGGTCTCGTCAGCGGGCGAGGATGGGTGCGCCGGGTCGGCGGACCGCTGAAGCTCTCTTGACGGACAACTCTGCCATTACCGCGGCGCCGACCACCAGAGGGAGTCCGCGAGCGACGTCAGGTCTTCACGAACCGTCCGCCGCCGACCACGGCGCGACGGTGGCCCAGCACGTCGCGCACGCCGTCCATCGCCTTCCCGCCGTCGAATCCCGGCAGGGGCAGCAGGTTGAACGCCGCGAGGAAGAGGGAGCTGACCCCGGCGACCCACCAGATCGAGGTCTGTGCGACCGCGAGGTTGGTCAGGCCCGCCGGAACGGACGAAACGGCGACCGCGAGCAGCGGGAGGGCGAAGACGAAGTGCGCGAACGGCCCGGCCACACTGCGCAGGACCCGGTCCCAGCCACGCGGCCTGGGCTCGATCACCACTCCCATGCCCGCGCCGTTGAGCACGGCCTTCGTCCACTGGTGGCCGGCCGCCACCCCGGCGAGGACGTGCCCCAACTCGTGGAACATGGTGCCGAGCAGGACCAGGACGGTGACCGAGGCTCCCCAGTTGAGAGACTGCAGGAACGAGACCGGGGCGCCCAACCGGACGGTGGCGACGACATTGAACAGGGCGTAGACAAGCACCAGCCCGATCATCGTGACAACGAACCCGGGCTTGACCTCGACTTCGAACTCGCGTTCGTTCCGGTCGTCCACCGATCCCCCTCACCTCAGCGCCCCCCGACGCGGTGTTGCCTGCACTCTACCCGGGATGTCCCCCTTTCGGGTGACCGTTCGGGGAGAGATTCGGGCAGGCAGCAAGGG
>CAYNLD010000038.1:0-10069 GCA_964397985.1 uncultured Propionibacteriaceae bacterium
TTGGGGCGCGCGAAGCTGGGCCTGTCCGTCGGAGTCATCTGAGCCTCTCTGTCATGATGGATTCCCGATGCGTGAGCCGAGCCTATCGCGAGCCGCCGACCGATCAAGGCGGCGGTCATCGGGCACCCTCCTGCCGCGGACGCTCGCACGGGGGCTCGCCCCGCTGCTGACGGCGGCGCTGCTGGCCGGCTGCACCTCCGCCAACGCAGGATCCCCCGCTTCGACGGTTCCGGCGCCCTCCCCGGCAGCCGCCGCGACCAGCCCGGCGGCGTCCCCCTCGCCCAGCGCCACGGCCACCGTGGTCGCTGCGGCGGTCCGGGCCAGGCTCGCGAAGGTGAGCCGGGCCGGGATCGGCACCAGCGGCGTCGTCGTGCTCACCGGGACCGGAGAACTGGTCACCGGACGGAAGGCCGACCAGCCGCTCGCCCCGGCGTCCACCCTGAAGCTGCTCACCGGGATCGCCGCGCTCGACCTGCTCGGAGCCGACCGCAGGTTCACCACGACGGTGGTCAGCCCGTCGAAGGGACGCGTGGTGCTGGTCGGCGGTGGCGACCCGCTGCTCACCGACAAGGCTTCCCGGTCGGCGGCGAAGGCCGCCTCGCTGGAGGTGCTGGCGAAGCGCACGGCGGAAGCCCTCACCGCGTCCGGCGTGAAGAAGGTGCGGCTCGGCTACGACGCCACCCTGTTCAGCGGGCCCAGCTACAGCCGGGACTGGAACCCCACCTGGCGCTCATACCTCGCCCGGGTCAGCCCGCTGCTGTACGGCGAGGGACGGTTCAACCCCTGGCAGTCCGACCCGAGGCCGGCGCTCACGGCTGCGAAGGCGTTCGCGAAGCGGCTGCAGGCCGCCGGCATCCGGGTCACCGTCGTCGCCGCGGAGAAGGCGCCGGCCGCTGCGGCAGAGGTGGCCAGAGTGGAGTCCGCGCCGCTGTCGACGATCCTCGCCCGCACGCTGCAGCTCAGCGACAACCTGGCCGCGGAGGTGATCGCTCGCCACGTCGCGCTCGCCGCGGGAGAGCGGCCCAGCTTCACCGGGGCCGCCGCTGCGGTGAAGGCGTGGCTGGTCGGGCACGGCCTGTGGGACGACGGCATGCGGCTTGTCGACGGCAGCGGGCTGTCGAAGAAGAGCAGGGTGACCCCCTCCGTTCTGGCGCGGGTGGTCGCGACCTCGCTGACCACCGGCGGACTGGAGGCGCTGGCCGCAGGGCTGCCGGTCGCCGGCAGGAACGGGACGTTGAAGCACCGGTTCAACGACGCGTCAGAGAAGCCGGGACGCGGCAACGTGCACGCCAAGACCGGCACGCTGGAGGGCGTCGGCGCGCTGGCCGGATACCTGACCACGGCCGACGGCCAGCTGCTGGTGTTCGCCGAGATCGCCAACGGCGTCCGCGGCCAGACCACCGGTCAGAACTGGCTGGACCGGACCGCGGCGGCTCTGGCCCGCTGCGGCTGCAGCTGACGCTTTCCTGCGGCCGTAGGGTGGGGGCATGGAGCACCTGCCGGGCATCGACTGGGCCTTCGCTGCCAGGACCGCGCGCGGGCTGGTGCCGCCCGGGCCGGAGCTGGACGCCGCGGCGATCGCTGCGGTCGTCGCCGAGCTCAGGGACGCTGCAGCCCGCGCCACAGGGCACGTCGCCGAGGTCACCCTCCTCGACACCCCGGCGCCCGCCGACGTCCTGGTCATCGACCGGGCCACCTGGGTGGACGCCGTGTGCGAGTCGGCGCGCACGATGCTGGCCGATTTCTCCGATCCTGTGACCGACTCTCCCCTCGGCGCGGCGCGGGCCCGCAGCCTCGGCGCCCAGGCGGGGGGCGTGTTCGCCCTGGTCGCCACCCGGATCCTGGGGCAGTTCGACCCGTTCGTCGCTGCGCCCCGGCTGCTCCTGGTGGCCCCCAACGTGGTCGCCGTGGAACAGCAGATGCGGGTCCGTCCGGCCGACTTCCGGCTCTGGGTGTGCCTGCACGAGGAGACCCACCGGTTCCAGTTCGGACAGGCTCCCTGGCTGCGCTCCCACCTGCTCGCGCTGTTCGGTGAACTCCTCGCCGGCGACGAACTGCGTTTCGGCTGGCCGGACGCCGGCCGTCCGGCCGGGATCCGCGACCTGATCACCAACCCGGCCCAGCGCGAGGCGTTCGACCAGGTCACCGCCGTGATGTCGCTGATGGAGGGGCACGCGGACGTGATGATGGACCGGGTCGGCTCCCGCGTGGTTCCCACCTATGCGTCGATCCGGACGGCTTTCGAGGCCCGCCGCGACCAGCGGGGGTGGGGTGCCTGGGCGCGTCGCCTGATCGGTTTCGACCTCAAGCGCGACCAGTACCGCGACGGCGCGGAGTTCTGCCGGCAGGTGATCGACGCGGCCGGCATCGGGACGCTGAACCGCGCCTTCGATGCTCCCGGCCTGTTGCCGACGCTGACCGAGATCCACGACCCGCAGCTGTGGCTGCACCGCATCTGATGGCCCGAAGGGCCCTCGGGCCCGCCCTGTTCGAGGTCGTACAGGCCGTCGAGGGCGCGCTGGACTCCCCTGCGCTGGTCGCCTGCTCGGGCGGTCCGGACTCGCTCGCGCTCGCGGCTGCCGCGGTCGCGGCGGGTGGACGCCGCGGTTTCGCGGTGCGCGCTGCGGTGGTCGACCACGGGCTGCAGGACGGCTCCGCCGCCCAGGCAGCGTTCGTCGCGGACCGGCTCGAGGGTCTCGGCCTGCCCGCCGAGGTGCTCACGGTGCGCGTCCGGGACGACGGGGACGGGCTGGAGGCGGCGGCGAGGGACGCCCGCTACGCAGCCCTGGAGTCGGCGGTATCCGCGGGTGAGGTGGTGCTGCTCGGCCACACGCTCGACGACCAGGCGGAGACCGTGCTGCTCGGGCTGGCCCGCGGCTCGGGCACCCGGTCGCTCGCGGGGATGCCGGCGCGCCGCGGGCGGTTCGTCCGTCCGCTGCTCGGGGTGCGCGCGGCCGTTACCCGGCAGGCCTGCGTCGAACTCGGGCTGCAGCCGTGGGCCGATCCGCACAACACCGCGAGCCGGTTCGCCCGGGTGCGGGTGCGGGAGCGCGTCCTGCCGGTTCTCGAGGCGGAGCTGGGCCCCGGGATCGCCGAGGCGCTCGCCCGTTCTGCCACGCTGTTGCGGGCGGACGCGGACCTGCTCGACGAACTGGCCGGCGCAGAGCGCGCCAGCCACCCCTGGCCCGACCTCGACTGCGCCCGGCTCGCCGCCCTGCCGGCGGCCCTGCTCGGGCGGGTGGTCCGCGACTGGCTGCGTGACGCTGGTGCGACGGACCTCTCGGCTGCCCGTGTCGCTGCCGTGACGGCGCTGGTCACCCGTTGGCGGGGCCAGCGCTGGGCCGAGGTGCCCGGCGTCCGCGTACACCGAAGTGAGGGGCGTCTGGTCGCGTCGTCCGCGAACCCCACCCCGGAACCGGCGGTTCGGGCGGAGGGGTAAGGTCGCGGCGTGGATTCCGCTGACATCACCGGTGACCTTTCGACCGTGCTGTTCACCAAGGCCGAGATCGAGGCGCGGCTGGCCGAGGTGGCCGCGCAGATCGACCGCGACTACGCCGGCAAGAACCCCCTGCTGGTGGGCGTGCTGAACGGGGCGGTGATGGTGATGGCCGATCTCTCCCGCGCACTGCACATCGATTGCGCAATGGACTGGATGGCGATCTCCTCCTACGGCATGGGCACGCAGTCCTCCGGGGTGGTGCGCATTCTGAAGGACCTCTCCACCGACCTGGTCGGGCGGCACGTGCTCGTGGTGGAGGACATCATCGACACCGGCCTGACCCTGACCTACCTGATGCAGAACCTCGCCTCCCGGAACCCGGCGAGCCTGGAGATCATGGCCATGTTCCGCAAGCCCGACGCGATGAAGGCCGAGATCGACGTGAAGTACGTCGGCTTCGACCTGCCGAACCAGTTCGTGGTCGGCTACGGACTCGACTTCGCCGGCCGCTACCGCAACCTCACCGACGTCGGCATCCTCGCCCCGCACGTCTACAGCTGAGCGGGGATTCGGGTTACGCCTACAGCGGAGCCGGACGCTCGCACCCGGTCAGGGGAGCGTGGGAAAGTTGTGCCCTTCGGTATCGTCCTCTGGTAGCGCACCGCGATTGCTGACGAAGGCAGGCAATGAAACCTAAAGGGTTCTTCCGATCCCCCCTCCTCTGGATCGTGCTCGGCTTTCTGGCGATCGCACTGATCTTCGAGGCCGTGGGGAACGTCGGCGGCTACGTCGACAAGCCGACCTCCGAGGTGGTGGCGCTGATCAACAGCGACACCCCCCTCACCGAGGTGATCCTCACCGACGGCGAGCAGTCGATCAAGGTGACCACCAAGGACGGGCGCAAGCTGCGGGCCTACTGGGTCGGCGACCAGGTGCAGTCGATCATCGACCGGCTGAACCAGCGCCAGGCCGCCGGCAGCCTGGACAGCTGGACGGGCGAGAACCCCCAGCCGTCGGTGTGGAGCACGTTCCTCTACAGCATCGTGCCGTTCCTGCTCCTCGGCGTCCTCTTCTTCATCATGTTCAACAACGTCCAGGGCGGCGGGAACCGCGTCCTCGGCTTCGGCAAGTCGAAGGCGAAGCTCGCCAGCAAGGACACCCCGAAGACGACGTTCACCGACGTGGCGGGTTGCGAGGAGGCCATCGAGGAGCTGCAGGAGATTCGCGAGTTCCTCTCCGAACCGGCGAAATTCACCGCGGTGGGGGCGAAGATCCCCAAGGGCGTGCTGCTCTACGGCCCGCCCGGAACCGGCAAGACCCTGCTGGCCCGCGCGGTGGCCGGCGAGGCGGGCGTGCCGTTCTTCTCGATCTCGGGCTCCGACTTCGTCGAGATGTTCGTCGGCGTCGGCGCTTCCCGCGTCCGCGACCTGTTCGAGCAGGCGAAGGAGGCCGCCCCGGCGATCGTCTTCATCGACGAGATCGACGCTGTCGGACGCCACCGCGGCGCCGGGCTGGGCGGCGGCCACGACGAGCGCGAGCAGACCCTGAACCAGCTGCTCGTCGAGATGGACGGGTTCGACGTGCACGGCGGTGTCGTGCTGATCGCGGCCACCAACCGTCCCGACGTGCTCGACCCCGCGCTGCTGCGTCCGGGCCGCTTCGACCGGCAGATCCCGGTGGAGGCGCCGGACATGAAGGGCCGGCTGCAGATCCTGCGCGTCCATGGCCAGAACAAGCCGCTCGCGCCCGACGTGGACCTGTCCAGCGTCGCCAAGCGGACGCCCGGCTTCACCGGCGCCGACCTGGCCAACGTGCTGAACGAGGCTGCCCTGCTCACCGCCCGGCTGAACCTGCGCTTCATCGGCAAGCCCCAGCTCGACGAGGCCATCGATCGCGTGATCGGCGGACCGCAGAAGCGCAGCCGCGTGATGAACGAGCGCGAGTTGCTGATCACCGCCTACCACGAGGGCGGCCACGCCTTGGTCGCCGCGGCGATGCCCGGCACCGACCCGGTGCAGAAGGTGACGATCCTGCCGCGCGGACGGGCGCTGGGCTACACGATGGTGATGCCCGACGACGACAAGTACTCCCAGACCCGCGGCGAACTGCTGGATCAGCTGGCCTACATGCTGGGCGGCCGCGCGGCGGAGGAACTGGTCTTCCACGACCCCACCACCGGCGCCGGCAACGACATCGAGAAGGCGACGAAGCTCGCCCGGGCGATGGTCACCGAGTACGGGATGACCGAGGCGCTGGGCGCGGTCAAGCTCGGCTCGGGCGACCAGGAACCCTTCCTGGGCATGAACTATGGCGCCGGTTCGACGCGCGAGTACTCCGAGGAGGTCGCTGCGAAGGTGGACGCAGAGGTGTCCCGCCTGATCGCGAACGCGCACCAGGAGGCGTTCGACGTCCTGGAGACGAACCGGGCGGTGCTGGACGAACTGGTCCGGCAGCTGTTCGAGAAGGAGACCCTCGACAAGGAGCAGGTCGCCAAGATCTTCGAGTCGCTGAAGCGCTGGCCGAAGCGTCCGGCCTGGACCGGTTCGGAGACGCGCAAGCCCAGCGACATTCCGCCGGTGGATCCGCCCGAGCGGGTCCTCCCGCCCGATCCGGACCCGGCCTTGACCCCGGCCGGACCGTCCGCCTTCCCGCAGCAGCCGCCCTACGGCCAGGGATTCCCCTACGGCCAGCCGCCCTACGGGCAGCCGCCGTTCGACCCCTCGCAGCAGCCGTACGGGCAGTACCCGCAGCCTTACGGCCAGTTCCCACCGCAGCCGTACGGGCAGCCGTACCCGCCGGTCCAGGGCCAGCCGGACGGTGCAGCCCCGGTGTTCGCTCCTCCGGTGTCCCCGGGAGAATCGCGGCCCGAGGGGTCGGGTCAACCCGAATCCTCCGATCAGGAACGACCGGAGGCCTGAGCGATGGCCGTCGACCTCGAGCGGGTGGCCGCCGCCGTCCGTGAGATTCTGATCGGTGTCGGAGAGGATCCCGACCGCGAGGGCCTGCAGGACACCCCGCTGCGGGTCGCGAAGGCCTACGAGGAGATGTTCTCCGGGATGCAGGCCGATCCCGCGGAGATCCTGGCCACCACGTTCGATCTCGGCCACGACGAGATGGTGCTGGTGCGCGACATCGAGGTGTGGAGCACCTGCGAGCACCATCTGCTGCCGTTCACCGGCGTGGCCCACGTGGGATACATCCCGGCGAAGGGCCGGATCACGGGGCTGAGCAAGCTTGCCCGCCTGGTGGACGCGTACGCCAAGCGTCCACAGGTGCAGGAACGGCTGACCTCCGAGGTGGCAGATGCGCTCATCACGCACCTGCAGCCGCAGGGCGTGATCGTGGTCGTGGAGTGCGAGCACCTGTGCATGACCATGCGTGGCGTCCGCAAGCCAGGGGCGAAGACGGTGACCAGTGCCGTCCGCGGCGTGATGGCGAATCCGGCCACCCGCGCCGAGGCGATGAGCCTGATCATCGGCTGAGGTTCCACCGCGGTGTCTCTCCGCAGCCGGTCGAGGCGGCGGACGAGGTTCGTTAGGCTTCAGCGGTGACCCGATTGCCGCAGCCCGGACGCACCCTGGTGATGGGCATCCTCAACGTCACTCCCGACTCGTTCTCCGATGGCGGGGAGTTCCTCGCCGTGGACGCAGCGGTGCGCCACGGGCTCGCCCTGTACGCCGAAGGTGCCGACCTCGTCGACGTCGGTGGCGAATCGACCCGCCCGGGTGCCGTCCGCGCGGACGCGCAGACCGAACAGGCACGCGTGGTGCCGGTGATCGAGGGCCTGACCCGGGCCGGCGTCCCGACCTCGATCGACACGATGCGGGCAGAAGTCGCGGTTGCGGCCGTCGCCGCCGGGGCGGTGCTGGTCAACGACGTGTCCGGCGGCCTTGCCGATCCGGGCATGCTCGCGGCTGTGGCCGATCTGGACACGTCCTACGTGGCCATGCACTGGCGCGGCCACTCCGACCGGATGGCCGACCTCGCCAGCTACGAGGACGTGGTCGCAGAGGTCTGCACGGAACTCTCCGACCGGCTGGACGCCGCGCTGGCAGCCGGTGTCGACCGGGAGCGGATCATCCTAGACCCCGGGCTTGGCTTCGCCAAGACCGCTGCGCACAACTGGGCGCTGCTGCACCGTCTCGACGCCCTCGCTGCCCTCGGTCGCCCGCTGCTCATCGGGGCGTCCCGCAAGCGGTTCTTCGGAGAGCTGCTCGCCGATGCGGACGCGCCGCGGCCGGTCCGCGAGCGCGAGGATGCGGGCGTCGCGCTCACCGCGCTCCTTGCCGCCGCGGGCGTGTGGGGCGTGCGGACGCACACCGCCCGTCCGCACCGGGACGCGATCGCCGTGGCCTCCCGCCTGGGGACCCCACCGTCGGCGCGCCCGCAGGATAGGGTCGGCGCAGAGGAGGTGGCCGATGGCGCAGGGTGATCCGAGCCTGCCGGGCGTGCCCGACCGGATCCGGGTGACCGGCATTGAGGTGACCGCGACCCACGGCGTCTATGCCGAGGAGAAGATCACCCCGCAGCTGTTCGTGATCGACCTGGTGTGCAGCCTGCGGCCACGGCCGGAGGTCGACGATCTGACCACGACCGTTGACTACGCTGACCTCGCCGTCCGGGTGGCCGACGCCGCCCGCGCCGGGTCGGTCGACCTGATCGAGACGCTCGCTGAGCGGATCAGTGGCGTCTGCCTCGCTGACCCGAGGATCGCAGAGGTCGAGGTGACCGTGCACAAGCCCCAGGCCCCGGTGGGCGTACCTGTCGCCGATGTGGCCGTGACCATCACCAGGAGGAGCCTGACATGACCGGCGATTATTTCGACGTGGACACCCTCTCCGGCATGGCACCGCTGCGTGTTGCCGTCTTCTCCCTCGGCTCCAATCTCGGGGACCGGTTCGAGTATCTGCAGGGCGCGACCAGCGCGCTGCGTGCTACGCCAGGCCTCAAGATCACGGGCATCTCCCCGGTCTACGAGACCAGCCCGGTCGGGAATGTGGACCAGCCTGACTTCCTGAACATCGTGGTCGTCACAGAGTCGACGCTCCCGTCCATGGTGATGCTCGAGCGCGCCCTTGCCATCGAGGACGCCTTCAACCGCGTTCGCCTGGTCCCGCGGGGGCCGCGGACGGTCGACGTCGACCTGATCGCGGTCGGCGACCGGGTGCTGAACGGCGAGCACCTCACCCTGCCCCATCCGCGCGCGCACGAGCGTGCGTTCGTGCTGCTGCCCTGGCACGAGGTCGAAGCGGACGCCGAACTGGTCGGCCACGGGCGTATCGCCGACCTGCTGGCCGGGCTGGATGTCTCCGGCGTGCGCAGGCGTGACGACCTGCGGATCGAGTGATGACGCCGTCGCCCCACCCGCCCGGCGCGGTGCAGCCCACCAGCTGGCAGTCGATCGGCGTCGCGTTCGTGGTGGGCGCCGGTCTGGGCTGGTCGGTGTTCTCGGCCGTTGACCGCTTCACCGGCAGCGTGCCGCAGGTGCCGCTGGCCGGGACGGTCGTGATCGCCGTGCTGGCCGGTGTCGTCGGAGTGCAGGCCTGGCTCGCTCATCGCACGATCCAGGTGCGACGGCTCCCGGTGTCGGCCGGACGCGGGGTGGCGCTGTTGGCGTTCGGGAAGGCTTGCCTGCTCGGGGGGACGGCGCTGGCCGGCGGGTACGCCGCCGTTGTCGCCTTCCTGGTGCGCCGGCTCGAGCTGAACCTTCCGCGCGACCTGTTGCTCGGTCCCGTTGTCGCAGTGCTCGCCAGCGCGGCGCTGGCCGTTGCGGGAGCATTCCTCGAACGGGCGTGCCGGATTCCCGGTCCCCCGAACGAGGACGCCACGCCGCCCGTCATTCCGGGGAGTACGGACCCGGCTGACTAGACTCCGCCTCGTGAATACCGCCGTCACGCCGAGAAAAGCGAATCCTTCCCCGCTGCGCCGTTACGCGTGGCTCTCGTTGCTCGGGTCGGCTGTCGTCGCTGTTGCCATCGCTTTTGGTGGGGTCTGGCTGGCCCGTGCCGCAGTGTTGGTCGCAGTTGTCGGCGGCGTCGTTGCCTGCGTCTTCGCCTGGCGCGAAGTCCGGGTGACTCGAACCACGATGATGGCTCAGCAGTCCGCCGATTCCCGGCGGATGGGGGAAAAACTGCATGCCGAACGTCTTCAGCACGTCCGGCTCCTTCAGGTGCTGCAGAGCCGCAATGGCGAACTGCGCAGCAAGCTGAACCAGTCCCGGGCCGAGGCAGCCCGGCTCGCCATCCAGTCCGCCCAGTTGCGGGGCGACAAGGTTGCCCTCGAGTTGCAGCTCGCCGAGCAGCAGGCCGCAGCCGAGGCAGAGGTGCTGGCCTTGCCACGCCGGGTTTCCGGACACGGTGACGGCACGGACATCTGGGACGGTGACGCAGCACCGACCGTCGTCGAGTTGCAGGCCCTCGCCAATCCTCCGGCATACCGCCCGGAGCAGCGCCAGCACGCCTGAGGCGGTTGCCCGCTCGCGGTGATTCGACCGGTTCGGTCGGGTGCAGTATTGCCTGTGTGCACCCGGCAGAACCGGTCGATTCGCTGAGCGTCAAATGTTGCACGAGTCATGCGCCGCGTTACTGCCGCCCGGATGTGTCCGGTCGCCCGGAGGTTGTTCGGTATTGG
>CAYNLD010000039.1:0-9793 GCA_964397985.1 uncultured Propionibacteriaceae bacterium
GCAGCAAGCTGAGGAATCAAACCAGCGAGTCTCCGGACACGCCGGGGCGGTTCAGACCGCGGTAGTCCCGCCCGACCAAGAGGGCGACGCCAAAGCCGTCGAGGACGGCAAACTCGTCCCCTTGACGTTCCTGGACAAGCGGACCGCTGAAGCCTGGCTGGCCCTGCGACAGACCGAACTCATCGAGCAACGCTGGAAACCCCCCGCCGCCCGAGAACCCGACCAAGTCCTCTTCACCGAGTACGCGGATCGGTGGCTCGCCTCCCGCGACCTGAGCCCGAGGACGAGGGCCGAGTACCGCAAAGTCCTCGACGGGCCCCGGCTCGCCGACTTCGCCGGCCACACCCTGGACCAGATCAGCCCCGGCATGATCAAGCAATGGTGGAACACCCACGACGACGGCCACCCCAACGCCCGCCGCAAGGCCTACGACCTCCTCCACGCCATCCTCGCCACCGCCGCCCAACAAGACGAAGACACAGACGCTCCCCCACTCATCCCCACCAACCCCGCCCGACTCTCCGCCAAAACCAAGAACCGAGTCGTCTCGACTCGGCTCAAGGGCACCATCCGGCCCGCCACCCTCACCGAACTCACCACGATCATGGACGAAATGCCACCCAGGTATGCAGCGATGGTGCTGCTCGCCGCCTGGTGCGCACCCCGCTTCGGAGAACTCACCGAACTCCGCCGAGGAGACCTCCGCATCAACCTCGATGACCAGCGCCAACCGGTTGATGGCACATTGACGATCACCCGGGCGGTCGTCTGGCCCCAACCCGACACCCCCGTCGTGAAGACCCCCAAGAGCCTGGGCCGGGAAGTCGCGATCCCGCCCCACATCCTCGCCCCCCTCCTCGACCACCTCGACCGCTGGGCCGCCCCCGGCCCCGACGGACTGCTGTTCCCCGCCGTCGAATCCGGCGGCCACATGAAACACGGCGCCCTCTACAAAGTCTTCCGACGCGCCCGCGCCGCCGCCGGACGACCCGACCTCCGCTGGCACGACCTCCGACACACCGGCGCCACCCTCGCCGCCCAAGCCGGCGCCACCCTCGCCGAACTCATGAACCGCCTCGGACACACGACCGTCACCGCAGCCCTCATCTACCAACACACCGCCGCCGGCCGCGACGCCCACATCGCACAACAACTCTCCAACCTCGCCACCAACACACCAACCACGGCCCAACCCCGCCGCGCCTGAGCCCACCTCCCACTGGGCGTGCGCGAACCAGCGCTTGACTAGGCACTACGTGCAGTTGCATCCCAGCGGGCTCAGCTCCGTGGGGCAGATGTGGGCCGGGAGCCACGCGCGTCTCCCGGCCCCGACACCGGCGGCAGAATCCGACAGCTGTCTTGCGATCCGACGTGTGCGATATCTGAGGACGGCCCTGGGCTCGAGCGCCACCGCTCCGGGTCGTCCATCACTCACTCTCGGAGCTGCCGCCGCTTCGTCTGTTGAGGTACTCGACCACCCGCGCAGTCTGCGACGCTCACGGCGTGCGGCCAGCCGCCAGGCTGCACCTCGCCGACAACAGGCGTCCCGGGATGTCTGGGTCTGGTGACTCCTGCGCTTTCTCGGAGCGATTGCGCTTTCCATGGTTCGTGCGGCGTTCCGGTTCCGCCGCGCGCCCGCTCGGCGATGCCCCACGCTCGGTGCGGTCCGAGTCACTCACTCGCGCCTGCGGAAGCAGAGGGAGCATCGCGAGTACGGCGCCGACGCTCCAGCAGCCGGTCCACCACCGGGTTCAGCAGCAGCACGAGCAGTGACCAGAACCCGGCACCGGGAACCGTGAGGGCGATCATCAGGGCCAGCGCGAAGAAGCCGCACGCAACGAGCATCGATCTGGTCTCATCCGGGTCCGCGGGGTGTTGAGGCTCCAACAGGCCCGGATGGTGTCGCAGCCTCAACTGCAGGGCGAGCATGAGCAGGCTCGAGACCAGCATGGTGCCGATGTAGATGGCCAATTGCACGGGGTCGGTCTCCAGCGCGCCGACCAGCGCTGTGGCCACGGGGAACCACACGATGGTGAACATCCAGGCCACGTTCAGCCACAGCAGCACCGGGTCCTGCCTTTCGACGTGCACGAAGAGGCGGTCGTGGGTGCGCCAGAAGGCCGCGATGATCACGAAGCTGAGCGCGAACGCGACCAGCTGTCCGTCGTGGTCGGCGAGGTACTCGGCGGTGTCGAGGCCCTCTCTCGCCGCCTCGCCCACCGACTCCAGCAGGGGAAGGATGAGCAAGGTCATCGCAATCGCGACCACAGCATCGGTGAAGAACACGAGCCGTTCGGCGGGACGCAAACGCTCCGTCTGTGCAGCCATGGCCCAGAGCTAAGTAGCGGGGACGGCCCGGCGCAAGCCCCCGCGCCACCACAGCACGGCGGCCGCGAGCACATGCAGCGCCACGACCGTCCAGAACGCCGTCGCGGAAGCGCTCAGCACACCAGTGCTGGCGAAGGCCACGTCGACGAGACAGTGGTACAGCGCGCAGACCAGCACCGAGCCCGAGCCGAGGTGGAACAACCAGCTGAGAATGACCGACGTGGCAACAGTCAGGACGGCGAACCCGAGGAACGGCACGCTGGACTGGAACGATCCCGCGATCGCGAACAGCGGCAGGTGCCACAGGGCCCACGCAGCGCCGACCACCACCCCCGCCGCGCCACGCGACATCCACAGCTCAACCCGAGGCAGTACGAACCCACGCCACATCGCCTCCTCAGTCAGCCAGAACAACGCGAACTCGATCAGCACAGTGACCGGAAGCTGATCCATCGGAGTGACCTCCCCGGCCGCGCCGCCACCGAGCACGCCGCCGAGCCAGACCACGAGCGGCAGACCCAGAGCCAGACCGATCGCCGCGACGTACGGGCGCCAGCCCACGCGCCATCGCAACATACGCGACACCAGATCGGCGAGCGCTGGCCTGCCACCGCTGGTGACCGCGGCCACCAGGTAGGCAACCGGAAGCCCGACCCAGAACGCGAGCGACTGCGGAACATGCCAGCCGATCAAGCCATTCTGCTCGGCGATCGTGGTCGACCACACGGCCCACGGCAACAAGAAGGCCAACAGATAGCCCACCAGCAACCCCCGAGCGGGGTGGGCCAGAGCATCGTTCTTCATCCCTGCCGAAGCTAACCAGAGGCCAGCCCGCCTACCATCAGCAAAACTTGTGCGGACCTTGCGGACTCTCAACCTCGCCACGCCCACGTGACACGCAGGGTGACGCGAGTGCTCGGTCGAGGTCTTGTGATCGGCGGCGCAGTTCGGTGGTGCGGCCGCCGCGCCGGAACTCGGGTGGCCAGTCGGCGGCACGCTGCCATGCCTGAGACGCCCGGGTGCGTGCCACCGATCGTGCGCCTTCGAGCGGCCGCTCGCACGGCAACGACGGGGCCCGCTACTCAGTGCGACAGGTGATCAGTTCTGTCTGTTATCTGTTCATTCGGATATCATGGGGCTGTGAGCAGTTTGGAGATCACGCCTGCGTCTGATGATGCGTGGGACGAGGTGATTCGTGAGCATCTCGCTCGGGGTGAACATGCCCGGGTGACGTTCGAGGTGCCGTCGATGACTCCGGCGCAGGTGGCCGAGGCTATCGGGGTCTCTCGGGCGACGATCATGCGCCGGATCCTGGCCGGGGAGATCCGTACCGAGCGGCGGGGGAACCGGCACCGGGTTCCGTTGGCCGAGGTGGAGCGGTTCCGGCACGCGTATGTGCGCCAGATGGCAGCTGATCTTGCCGTCGACTTCTAGGGTCACCGTTTTCGTCGACGCGAACGTGCTGGCCTCCCCGGTGCCGCGGACGATGCTGTATCTGTTGGCGCCGTTGTCGGACTACCGGCTCGTGTTCAGTCCGTTGGTCGAGGCCGAAGCGCAACGGCATCAGAAGGCCGGCCATGTTCGGGTCGCGACCTTGCGCCAGCGGTGGGACTGGGCACTGGTCCCCGACAGTGACCACACCCCGCCCCTGGTCGACACCGACCCGAAGGACAAGCCCGTCCTCGCGGCCGCGATCCACGCGCGTGCCGCGTTCGTGGTCACGGGCAATATTCGCCACTTCGGGGTCCAGGACCTGGAAGCGAACCGGGTGAGCGCGGTCCATCCGGGACTGTTCCTCGCCCACCACGCAACCCCAGACAGCTATCGCGAGGTCCTGGAAGGCATCAGTGCCGGGCGAACCCGCGAACCTCGAGATCCGCTGTCAATCCACGAGCAGGAGATCGCGGTGCACCTGCCGGCCCTGTTCACCACCTACCGTGACCTGTTCGGCACACCACACCCCGTCAACACCCACCAGCCGCCAGCGACGGTGTTCCGCGGACCCCGCTGCGTCCGCTGCAGCCAACTGCGACACCCCGGCGCCGACGGGCTCTGCGACAGCTGCCGAGCCTCGATCACGTAGTCGCGCCCTAACGCTCGCCGGGAACCAGCTGCTGACTAGGCAACTCATGTCATTGGGCTGACACTATTTGTGAGTGCGAGACACCCTGGAGGTCGTCCAGACCATCAAGCGTCCATCGTGCCGATCACAAGGCCCTTCGCCCGCAAGCATCGCCCGACCCCGTGCCCCAGTGCGTCACGTCCGAGCGCTCGCAATGGCCCACAGTAGCACGATAACAGCACGAAGGCCTTGCCGATCGACGAAAAGTGGGCGTTGACAAGGCCTTATACAGTCGGGCTGACAGGATTTGAAAGAGGACCTGGAAGCGTCTCCGACAAGGCGATTACTGCTTGCTGACTAGGCGAGATGAGTTTCACGACTCGCCACGAGTGGCCACGATTCTGCACAATTCGGTAGCCTAAGGCCCACGATAGGCCCACGGCCGTGGGCCTCATCCTGTCAGCCCAGCGCGACCGAAGGAAGACCCCATGGCGACCACCCGTCGCAAGCCCTCGTCGGCGAGCAACGTCACTCCGCTGCGCCCTGATCTCGCCGCCCAGCGGGCCGAGGAAGCCAAGGGGAAGACCGGACGCCGATCCTTCGGCCGGATCGACCAACTGCCGTCAGGGATGTTCCGGGCGCGCTACCCCGACCCCGACAACCCCCATCGGCGGATCGCCGCTGACACCACCTTCCAGACCAAGACCGACGCGGCGGCCTGGCTGTCGCGCAAGCAGGCCGAGATCATCGAGCACCGGTGGAAGCCAGCCCCGCCGGCAGAGCGCGACAAGATCACTTTCGCCGATTACTCCGCCCGCTGGATGAAGAACCGCGACCTCTCCCCCAAGACCCGCGCCGAGTACCAGCGAGCACTCGACGGCCGCCTCACCTACTTCAACGACTACACCCTCGACCAGATCTCCCCCGGCACCGTCAAGCAGTGGTTCGACGCCCAGAACACCCGCTACCCCATCGCGCGGAAGAAGTCCTACGAGGTCCTCCGCGCGATCCTGGCCACCGCCGCCCGACCCGACGAGGACACCGACGCTCCCCCACTGATCGACGCCAACCCGGCCCGGCTCACCGCCAAGACCCTCAACCGTCGCCCGGACGGCACGACACCCAGGAAGAGCGCGAAGGTCAAGCCCGCGAGCCTGAGCGAACTCGCCACGATCATGGACGCCCTTCCGGAGAGATACCGGCTCATGGTGCTGCTGGCCGCCTGGTGCGCGCCCCGATTCGGTGAACTCACCGAACTGCGCCGCAAGGACATCACCGTCGAGTACGACAAGGACGGCGAACCCGACGCCGGCATCCTCCACATCTCACGCGCCGTCACCTGGCCCGACCCCGACACCCCCATCGTCAAGGAACCCAAGACCGCCGCCGGCGTCCGGGACGTCGAGATCCCGCCGCACCTGCTGCCGTTCCTGCTCGACCACCTCGACAAGTGGGCCGAGGCCGGGGACAACGGGCTGCTGTTCCCGGCCGTGGAGTCCCCCGGCCACCACATGAAACACGGCGCCCTCTACAAGGTCTACCGGCGAGCACGGAAGGTCGCCGGCCGCTCAGACCTCCGCTGGCACGACCTTCGCCACACCGGCGCCACCCTGGCCGCCCAGCAAGGCGCCACCCTCGCCGAGTTGATGAACCGGCTCGGTCACTCGACCGTCGCCGCCGCGATGATCTACCAGCACGCCAGCGCCGAACGAGACCGCGAGATTGCCCGCCGGCTGTCGGAGCTGGCTACGAATGTCACGGAACAGCCCTGACGCCGAGCTGATCCTCGGCCTAAAGGAAGAGCCTGTGTTGGTAGACGTTGTCGTCGAGCCTAGGCACGTTCGACACAACCTCGGCAAGCTTCCTTGCGTAGCCCAGTGTCACGGGCAGCGGGTTGTAGGGACTGTCGTTGTTCCAGTCGAGCTTGGTTAGGGCGAGAACATCGGCCGCGAGCAACTCGAGATCCCCTTCGCCAGTGTGGCGTGTGAAACAGAGAGGTTGCGGCAGGCTCTTACCGTCGGGGCTGAACCACTTTCCAGCCACGCCGACCTTCGCTGGGCCCCGAGTCCAGAGCAGCCCGCTATGGCCATCGAACTGCTGGAGGGTGCCACGCTTGATGGCCATCGACTGTGGGACGGGGCCTGTAGCGGGGGTTCCTGGAGCCTTGAGTTCGACACCCCGCCAGCGGGACTTCTGCAGGCTGATGCACTCAACGGTGCGGGCGGCGCCCCATGCGTCGTAGACACCTTCGATCTCGTCGTCTCTCCAGGGGTGCTCCTTGTGGATCACGAAGCGATGTGGCATCGCGCCTGCGTGACGTAACCGGTAGAGGTCGGCGGTGCGACTCATCACGGAGCGCATTTCCTCGCGCGACAGGTGCGGGTTGTTGCGAGGGCCGCGGTCTCTCGCCTCAAGGTTGTACGCCACGAACTCGAGACCGCCACCTTGGGAGTCAAACACCTGGGAGCAGCATGTGACGTACTCGTTTCGCGTTCCGCCTCGAATTGCGTAGTGCAGGCCGACGTACGCCGTGGACGCAGTGGTGGTAGGTGTGATGCGCCAAGGAATGCCACCAGCCTTCGCGAAGAAGGCGAGGGAGAGCCGCCAAGCCGTAGAGCACCACTGGCTGCTTGCGAGAGCAGAGTGCTCCCAGAGGAACTGGACGGGAATCCCGAGCGGCGCGATCTCAGCCTTGATGCGATCATGAAGATCGAACTGCCCGTCCTGTGACTTGCGGAGCGGCTCCCAATCCGAGGGCAAGAGAATCGCGACGACGTCCCACTGCTCGCGGTGAGCGCGAAGGCTGTGTATCTCGCGGATGATCGCGTTTGCGAGGTTGGTGTGAGGATCAGAACCTCCGTGAGCCGGCGCGTCCGAAGCGATCATGGAATTGCAGCGATTGTCAGCGATACCTTGAAGACGGACACGGAAGACGTCGTCAAAGCCAGGGAAGTTCGGCACGTAGGCGACGCGATCGGTGGCAGCGGCAGGCTTGTGTAGCTTGCCGAGGAAGTTGAAGAGGCGCCTCTGTTGGGCGACGGTGGCAACGGTCGCCACACGGACGACGTCGCCTGTCGGGTAAGGCGCATACGGACCGTACTCGATCAGTCCCTCAAGGGGGTTGTGGTGCCTTCCCCGTCCACCTCCAGTCCGTGAGCCGAAAACCAGAGGTGAGTCCTCAACACGAGCGAAGGCCGGCATGGCCGAGCGGTTCACCGGCGCGGGACTAACCTGTCCGCTCATCACGCTGGCCTGCTGTAGGCGTTAGTTCGGCCAAGAACGATCCGTCCGAGATCCGCAACGGTGTCCAGAGAACTCACAGTGAGCTCCGTCGGGTCGCGCGGCGCCAACAGGCTCGTCCACGCCTCAATGATCGCCGCCCACCTCTCATTGAATCGCCGCTTGGCCCAGCGCTCGGCGCGCCACGGGCCAGCTGGATCAAGATCAGCTCGTCTGGCCGGTCTGTGTTGGTCGCTCGACGGTCGCGCTGCAATCCAGGTGTAGGGCCTGAACAGAAGCCAGTCCCGATCCGCTCGCCTCTCGTAGAAGAGCTCAATCTCCTCGGCCCACCGTCGAAGATCATTGTCTTCGCCCCCGCCTAGACCCGGACCCAGTTGGCCAAACAGCCGATCGCCATACGCTCGACTCAGGATCGAGCGCATACTCGCGAATTCCGACGGCTCACCCTCTGATGGCATGGTGACAACAAGTTCCTGAGTTCCGCCGTGCCCAGTCCGCGGCCAGACTGGCAACACGTCTGCCAGCGCGTGCGCGACCGCCTGGAGAAGCACAGCTTGATGGTGGGATGGAGCATCCTGTGCAAGCAGATCGAGTCTGACCGTCTCAACTCGGCCCGGCTTCGGCAGGTTCCGCTGAACAGCCGCCCGAGTTAGCGCCGCGATCGCGTCCATTGGGTTGCCTGTGAAGATCACCTCACCTGGCCCATTGACAATCACCGGCCAACTGCGCCGAGGCTGCATCGCGTCGCGAACCTCAGTTCGGGTCCATCCCGTCTGAAGGGGCACACGACTCACCGTGACGTCAGCGGATAGAACGGGCAGAGCGTTGAACCTCAACACAGGCCATTCGTGCGTTGGGGTGGGGATCGCCGCCGGCACCGCACGTGGTCTCGGGTGGAGACGGTCGAAGTAGTCGCGCATGTGCTGGTCTACGACGACTTGGCGGGAGAGCGAAGCCATCACGTCGTCAAAGCTGGCAGCCATCACCACGGAGGCCGAGACGCCACTGGCGACTGCCTGCTTGAGCAAGGTTTGCACTGCTGGCAACGTCGGGCTGGTAGGCCGAGTGATCCACCAGATGCCGTATGGCCATGCGTCCGCGCTGCTGAGGGTACCCATGAGCATCTGCATGACCGACACGTCACGACCGCTGTAGCCACCCACCACTAGACCGAACTGACGACTGACGTCCAGGACGAACTGTCGCAACGTCTCATCCTGCGTTCGCAACTCGTTGTCCGTGTTCATTAGGCGCTTCTCGCGGAAGTCGCCGTGGAGCTTCACCACCAGCGGCCATCGACGCTCTCGAACTGCAGTGGCGGCGCGCGCAGTCGAGTCGATGCCCGCAACGTTGAGTTCACGCAGCTGGTCGAGTCCGAGATCGGTTCCCGAACGCTGAGCCTCGGCGATGCCTCGCTCGATCAGTCGGTCGAAGTTGGTCGTGATCGCCAGGTCGCACGTCCCCGCGACCACGAGCCCCCCGAACACTCTCAGGCCAAAGCCGGGCTGCACGTTCTCGATCAGGGAAACCAGCAACGCCTTCCTGGCACTTGACTCAGGCAGGCATAGTTCGAATGCGGCAGAATAGTCCCCTGCACTCCCGAGCCGCGGCATGCCGTGTTTGCCATCGAAGTACGCGTGAACACGCCCGACCTGGTTCGGGTCAGACTCGTCAAGGTCTTGTCGGATGAGTTGGTGCTCAGCTGCATACCGGTCGAACAGCAGGCGATCTCTGATCGCGTTGGCCAGCGGTACCCCAGCTGACGCGCTGACTCCCGCTCCCAGAAGCCAAGCGAAGTTTGAACGCTGGACTGCCCAAGTTGTGGCGAACGTATTGAGCGAGACAACCTGAATGCCGTCGGCAGTCAGGTCGGCGACGGAAATGGGCGAGGATTGGCTACCGACGTCCAGATCCACCATTCTCGCAGTCTACGAGCGTAGGTCCCGAGCGGTTTGCAGGACACGGCATCGATCTGTCCTCCCCGGCGAGGACGAGCGCTTGGGAGCACCTGGGAGCACCTGGGTGTCGCGCACGGACATCGAATCGAACGCATGCATGGACTCTCAACTCAGATTCGATACAAGGTGACCCTCACTTCGTGAGCTAGAAACCGGCTCATCACAGTTGAGGGTGTAGAGGCGGGGTGATCTGGGGCGGCGCGTC
>CAYNLD010000040.1:0-6861 GCA_964397985.1 uncultured Propionibacteriaceae bacterium
CCACGAAACCCGCGATTCACTTCGCCCGGCTTGACCGAGTGTGTATGAACAACCCGAACAGCCTGCGGGCCGCTACGAGCCCGTGCAACCATCCGAACAATGCCCACCCCAATGGGAGACAACAAACAACTCGGAGGTAGTCATAAAACGCACAATCCTGTCCGCAGCCACCGCATTCGCAGTGGTATTGACATGGACCTTCGGCTGCTCAGGCCCGGCCAGCGCCGAACCGATCGGGAACCACAGCAAGAAGGAAGCGGTGGCCCTCATCCAGAAGGCCGATCCGGGCACACGCACCACCGGCCGGGTGCACGCCGCCCACGGGACGGTGCGGGCCGCAGACCTGGAGGTCACCATTTTCGGCGCCGGCGACGCCACCCTCGTCGGCGACGATTCGGTGATGGCCGGCGGCGGGATCGACTATGTGTCGCGCGCGGTCGAGGGCGGGTTCCAAATCGCCGCGGTGATCGACGGTTCCAGCGAGAGCACGCAGACGTACAAGTTCGCGGGCAAGTACCTCGAAATCAACGAGGCCGGCTATGTGATCGTCCGGGCCGGCAGCATGACAGGCGAGCCGGTCGCCGTTGTCGATCCGGCGTGGGCCGTGGACGCCGACGGCGCCAAGGTTGCCTCGCGGTTCAGCGTCAACGGCGACGAACTCACCCAGACGACTTCCGCCGGCAAGGCGACGGCGTTCCCCGTCGTGGCGGACCCCCGGGTCCGGTCGGCGTGGTACGGCCTGTCGGTCGACTTCACAAAGAAGGAGACGAAGGCCATGTCGTTGGCCGGCAACTCGTGTGCCGCCCTGCTGGGCTACGCAAGCGTGATTGCGGCCGCCAGCGGGGTCGGTGTGACGGTCAGCGTCATCGTCGGTGCGCTGACCGCGGGATGTGCGACGATCGGGGCACTTTCCGACGCCGCGTACGAGAATGGGAGGTGCATCTCGTTGAAGATCTTCACCGCGATCCCGGGTGCAACAGCGCCATGGATCGCCACCTGCTACAAGTGAGGCTGGATCGATGATCTGGGTGATCGGAGCGGTTTGGATGGTGGCGCTCGTCGCCACGGCATGGCTGTACCTCCGTGCCCCGTCGCGGGGCCGCATGATCGCCTACGTGGCGGTCGGCGCGGCCGGTCTGGTGCCGTACCTGTGGCTGCTCTGGCAGGACCAGCTGCCCCGTCCCGCCGTCATGATCTCGACGGGATTCTGGGTGATCCTGGCCGCGGTGAGTGTTGCGGTGGCCCGGCGTAGAGCGAGTACGCCGAGCTGAAATCTGAACGTGGCCGGGCGAAGTCGCTGTTCGCGAGGCTCTGCCCGGCCACGTTCCATGTCCGTTGGCTAACGAAGTGCCTCTGGGTGACCGGTCGCGGTCAGGACTACTGACAGGCGCCGGCCGGGAGGGGTTGGCTGGTGACGTGCGGCCGGACGCTGAACGAGCCGGTTGGGCCGCAGTTGCGCCGCTCGACCTGGCGCTGGGCGATGCCGTGGTCGGTGAACACGCCGAGGTCGAGCCGCGCGCGCTTCACCTCGCCGAGGTCCTCGTGGATCAGGTACTTGCTCATGCCGGCTCTCCTGTGTGCTTGTCGCGGTCGCCTGGATGGTTACCGGACACGGTGCGTCTCAACAGAAGGCCACGAGCTTCTCGGCGCTGAGACGCACCCGCGCAAGGCTCCGGCACCGGCCCCGGGCCCACCCCGCCGACCCCGCGCTGGCGTGCGCCGCGCTCGGCTAGTCCACGCCGCCGCCCCTTCGGGAGCTCTCCGACGTCGACCGGACCTTCCTGCTCGCCGTGGCCCAGGACCAGAGCAGCTCGCGCACCGCCGACATCGCCCACGGATCGGCGAGGAGGCCCAGTACACCAACGTCCTCCACCGGGCACGCCTCATGGCCCCGGCCATAATCACCCCGCCGGCTACGGCAAAGCCCAGTTCACGATCCCCCACCTGCGCGAATACCTCGTCGAGCACGCAGCACACCAAGCCATGGCCAGCAAGACCCGCCACGCCTCACATGAACCGCTACCTCGGGGGGCAACCCGGCCACTTGGGCAGGTAGTCGCAGATCGAGGCCGGAGCCGCCGCGGCGGTTCCGGTCGTGGCCGGCCTGACAACAGGGGCACCAAGAGCAATGGCGATCGCCAACACGATCGCGACGAGAGACCTATCCATGCTGCTGACGATGGCAGCAGCGGATCGCCGCCACAGGACCCATGAGACAAGTCGGCACCGTTGGTCACCAAGTCGGCCCGATGGTCGCATCCTGTGACCTGATTGGCCTATGTGGCCTTGCGGAGCGGCAGGATGGTGCCCGTGACCGGACTTCCGGCAGTGAGAGCTCGACGAAGCGGGCTATCGACGTTGATTGCCAACGGCCGGTTCGACGTGGTCTTGGCAGGCGCTCTCGCTGTTCTGGCTGTGTCTCTGGGCGGATTCCGGGACGCCGGTTGGTTCGTGCTCCTCGACGTTACCGCGGCCGTCCTGGCAGGCCTCACGGTCCGCTGGCCGCGGTGGGCAGGGGTCTCGCTCGGGCTGCTTCTGATCGGCTACCTTTTCCTGCCGGACAACGCACCCACGATGGGCGAGTACGCACCCCTCATCCCGATCTTGGGCACCGGGATGAGAGGTCAGCGGCGGCAGCGCGCATGGATGGTCGCCGGCTTCGGGATCGTGCTGGCCGGCCTCACTTATCGCGACTACCCCGATGATCCGGTGTTCTTCCTCGGCGTTCTGGTCTGGGCCGTCCTGATCGGAGTGCTGTGGCTCATTGGGAACTTGTTCACCGCCTACCGACGCGCGCAGCTCGACGCCTCCGCCTACACAGTCCTGCAGGAACGTCTCGTCCTGGCGCGCGAGCTTCACGACACCACTGCGCGCACGCTGGCTCGTGTCCTACTCAACGCCCAGCGCGCCGAGGCCAGCGGCGCCGGCGGCCCGGCGTTCGAGGAACTCACCGCCGGTGTCCGGCAGGCATCCGAGGAACTGCGACGATCCCTGAACCTGTTGCGCGCCGCCGAGCCGCTTGCCGGGCCAGATCGCGACGACCCCCTCCTCATCGCAGCCGAGAAGGCACGCAACTCCTTGGAGCTGCGCGGGTTTCCTACCAGCATCACCATCGACGGTGACCTCAGCCTGCTACCCGGACCTTTCCGCAGCACCCTTTCGGCCGCTCTCGGGGAGGCAGTCGCAAACGTGGAACGCCACGGCCTGGCCGACCAACCCTGCGCAATCAGCGTGCGCGTCAACGAGCGCGAGGCTGTCGTCGTGGTGATGAACGAGGTCGGCGATCGGCATCCAGAGCCAGGCCGAGCCCGGCTGGGGCTCGTCGGGCTTACTGAACGGCTGTCACCGCTGGGTGGCGAGCTGGAGGCACAACAGGAAGGCTCAACATGGCTGATGCACATCACGATCCCACTCAACCGAACGCCATGATCAAGGTCTTCATCGTCGACGACGACCTGTATGTCCGCTCGAGCCTCTCCGAACTCCTCCCGCGATTCGGTGCATTCGACGTCACAGGGGTCCTGACTGACGGGGCCGACGCCGTGGCCGCGGCCGCTGTTGAGCCGCCCGACGTGATCTTGATGGACGTCACCATGCCGGGCATGGACGGCATCGAGGCGACCCGACGCATCCTCCGCGACGCCCCACAAGTCAAGATTCTGGCGCTCACCTCGCTGCCCGAACCGGCAATGGTGGCTCGGATGCAGGCGGCCGGCGCTGCCGGCTACCTGTTCAAAGACACCCCCGTTCCGGCGATGGCCCGGGCCATCGAGACCGCGCACCTCGGCTTGGCCGTGATGTCCCCCCAAGCCGTCGCCGGCCCCCCGTCGGAAAGCCCTGACGGGCTGCCCCACCTCGACCAGATGGAGATGGAGATCCTCGACCTCATCTGCCTGGGCCTCACCAACCCCCAGATCGCAAAACGGGTCTCTCTCGCGCCGTCCACGGTGAAGCATTACGTGTCGCTGCTGATGGAACGGATGGGCGTCACCAACCGCACCATGCTCGCCATCCACGCCGGGCCCTACCTGCGCTCCAGGAGATGACCCACCGTCGCACATCAGCCACGCCTGGCACAGCTCCCCCACGGATCGGCCCTGATGGCCGGTGACTATCACCTGTTGGCCTGCCTAGCGTGCCCATGACAGGCCGGAGAGACGCTCCAGCCCGGTGAGGACGAGCCAGTTCTCGCGCAACCGAAAGGAACGGTGACATGGGCAAGTTCAAGAAGATGGCGATCGGAGTCGGAGCCGCGTTGGCGCTGTCCATCGGCGCGGCAGCTCCCGCCTTCGCGACGGTCGTGAACGTCGGCGGCGGCACCTGGAACTACGGCACCTCGGTGACCGGCAGCTCGAAGTACGTGTGGTCGAACTACGTCCACCCCACCAAGTACCACTCCTCCACGGCAATCATCGGCTCCAAGAACGTGAAGAAGTTCGCTAACGCCACGGTGTGGTCCAACGCCAACGCGACCGACAGCAGCTCCTACACCGGCTACACCTACTGGTCGACCTACTGATCGGTGGTGATCGCCGGCACAGCTGAGACAACAGCCAGCATCACGACGGCACGGGTGACCAGCGCCCGTGCCGTCCCTGTGTGTCCCCACCTTCCCCACCAGAGCAGGGCGGCCCGATGCTGTTGAAACGTCTCCTCATCGCAGCACTCATCGGGCTCGCGGCAGCCGCTCTCGCCGTGGGTGTGACCGATGCCGACCGGGCCGAACGCGTCCAGCTGCAGCAAGCCGGGACCAGCATCGGCACCCGCTTCACCATCCCCGTACAGCCCGCCCTGTCCGACCCCGACCTCGTCCTGCGTGTGCTCCAACACGCCGCCGACACCAGCCAGGTCAACGTGCTGCGCACCTCATGGGGTTACGACACCAACGACCAGCCCCTGACCACCCACTACGCCTACATCGCCGCCGACAAAAGCCACCTCTTCGATGTTCTGCGGCTCCGAGACGGCCGATTCCCCACCGCTGCCGAAACCCGCACGGGAACTGCGTTCCTGGCCAGCCGGCCCACCGGGCAACCAGATCCTGCTCGTCACCATTCGGTGGCAGCTGGGTTCCTCAGCCGCTGCGCATCTCCGCGCCTTTCCGCGACGAGACTCGGCCGGAGCCGCCTGGATCGTCGCCCTGATCCTGGCGGTGACACTCCTGAACGTCGGTTCGTGGGTGCCAGGCGCGGTAGGACTCCTGGCGCTGGCGAAGATTCTCGTCTGGATCGGTGTAGCACTGAGCTGGGTACCGCGGAGGTTTGAGACATGAGCGACGAAGGTCCGGACGAGGCCGCCCTGGTCAGCCTCCTGGCAGCCGTCGAGCGTGCACCAGACGACATCGCACTACGACTCCTGCTGACTCGGCTGCTGATCGATTCTACCTCGTGGCCGAATGCCTCGGCGGGGTGGCGGCCGCCCTTGCGGAACACAGCGCCGAACACGGCGTATACGAGGATGAAGGTGCCTAGGAACTCCGCCAGCAGAGCCTGCGGAACCGTGGTCACCTCCGGGTTGAACGCGGCAACGCCGAGCCCGCCCTTCACGGCCGTGTTACCGAGGACGCCGACGATGCCCAACGAACCGACGATGGCGCCGGCAACCTGGGCCACGATGTAATGAGGAACCTCCTTCCACGGGAACTTGCCGACCGCGGCAAAGCCCACCGTGACGGCGGGGTTGATGTGGTTGCCGGAGACGTAGCCGAACACGTAGGCGGTCACGATCACGATCGTCGCGAAACTGAGGGAGATGAACCCCAGCTCGCTTCCGGTGAACGGGGCAGTGCCGCGCGCCGCTGCGAGGGCCGGCACCGAGCCGACGCCGACGAACACGAGAAACGCGGTACCGAGGAACTCTGCGGCGAGCCTCTGCCACAGCCTGCTCTCATCCATAAGCACTCCTTCGTACTGGGCCGATGCGCCCCTCCGTTGGAACGCTATTCGGTAATGTCGAAGATTATGCAGGTCAGTGGACGCTGTCAAGGTGTTTCGTGAACGCCCCTCGGCGTGTGGATAATGGAGGCCGACAGTGGAGGTGCGAGTGATCCAGGCCATCGACCGAGCCGCGAGGATCCTGCTCAAGTTGCAGGGATCGCGACACCTCGGCATCACCGAGCTCGGGAGCGCGCTCGGGCTTCCCCCGTCCACTGTCCACGGGATCGTGAAGTCACTCCAGCAGCACGGCCTGGTGGCGAAGGAGCCCAACGGCAACCGCTACATGCTCGGGCCCGCCCTGCTGAAACTGAGCAGCGTCTATCTCGACAGCCTGGACGTCCGTGCGCGCAGCATGCGCTGGACGCGGGAGCTCGCCCGGCGCACCGGCCTGTCCACCCGCCTGGGGGTGAAGCTCTTCAACGAGGTGATCATCGCCCACCACGACCCGCGGCCGGACGGCAGCGAGCAGATGCTCGAGACCGGCCTGTCGATCCCGATCCACGCGTCCGCGATGGGCAAGATCCTCCTCGCCTACCACCCCGAAGACCTGGACGACCTGAGCAGCACGCTGCGCAGCCTCACCGGCGACACGATCACCGACCGGAAGGCGCTGCGCGCCGAGCTCCGCGAAGTCCTCGACCAGGGCCTGGCCACCGAGCACGACGAAGCGATCCTGGGCGAGTCGTCCGTGGCCGTCCCGGTCGCCGATCAGAGCGGGGCCGTCGTCGCAGCCATCGCTGTCGTGCTCCCCTCCAGCGAGTTCCCGCCGGCCGACGGCGTGCTCAACGACCTGCGCGAGACCGCACGGAACATCTCCCGCGAACTCGGTTCGAGCGTGTGGCCACCCACCAGTCCCCCACCCATCACCGAATGACAGAGAGGCTCAGATGACTCCGACGGACAGGCCCAGCTTCGCGCGCCCCAA
>CAYNLD010000041.1:0-5905 GCA_964397985.1 uncultured Propionibacteriaceae bacterium
CGGTATTGGCGCCTCGATAAACCTTCGCAAAGCCGCGTGTGGTTTGCCCAAACCGGGGCGGGGTATATGCTTGCGTGACATTGGGTAACCAATGCCGGTCGCGCTGCGACGACTTCATTAGAAAGGACCCACATGGCCAAACGAGTGCAGGTCATCCACACTGACGACATCGATGGCAGTGAAGCTGCCGAGACCATCGCCTTCTCGCTCGAGGGTGTGAACTACACGATCGATCTCTCCACGGAGAACATCAAGAAGCTCAGGGACGCGCTGGCGCCCTACATCGCCAGGGCCGAGCGCGACCGGTCCTCTCGCCGGTCCGGTTCGGCGCGCCGCAAGTCCTCCGGTACCGCCGCCACCGACATTCGCGCCTGGGCCGCAGCCCAGGGCATGCAGGTCTCTGCGCGTGGCCGGGTGTCCGCCGAGGTTCGCGAGGCGTACGAGCGCGCACACAGCTGACCGGCAGGGAAGCGTCGCAGCAACCCGCCCTTTCGCCCCCGGCCCGCGTGGGAGCCGGGGGCGAACTGCGTCCCGACCCGGTGCGCCGCCCAGGATTGAGCCGGGGGCGAACAGGGGGAAGCAATGCCGGTCGGCCTGCGTTGACTAAGCTGAAGACGCGAGCAGAAGGGGATCGACACGATCCGCTGCGCGTCGCAGCCGCTGGATGAAGGAGTTCCCCGCATGTTCGATCGGTTCACCGACCGCGCCAGGCGAGTGATCGTGCTCGCCCAGGACGAGGCGCGCATGCTCAATCACAACTACATCGGCACCGAGCACCTGCTGCTCGGCCTGATCCACGAGGGTGAGGGCGTGGCGGCCAAGGCGCTGGAGTCGCTGGGGATCTCGCTCGAGGCGGTGCGCGAGCAGGTGGAGGAGATCATCGGCCAGGGCCAGCAGGCACCGGCCGGGCACATCCCGTTCACGCCGCGCGCGAAGAAGGTGCTCGAGTACTCGATGCGCGAGGCACTGCAGATCAACCATCCCTACATCGGCACCGAGCACATCCTGCTCGGCCTGATCCGCGAGGGTGAGGGTGTCGCCGCGCAGGTGCTGATCAAGCTCGGCGCCGATCTGAACCGGGTCCGCAACCAGGTCCTGCAGCTGCTCAGCGGCTATCAGGGCAAGGAGGCGGCGACCGCAGGCGCGCCCGAGACCGGGCAGTCTCCTGCGGCGGCCACGATCCTCGACCAGTTCGGCCGCAACCTGACCCAGGCGGCCAGGGAGAACAGCCTCGACCCGGTGATCGGGCGCGAGAAGGAGATCGAGCGCGTGATGACCGTGCTCTCCCGGCGCACCAAGAACAATCCGGTGCTGATCGGCGAGCCCGGCGTGGGCAAGACCGCAGTGGTGGAGGGCCTGAGCCAGGCAATCGTCCGCGGTGATGTTCCCGAAACCCTGCGCGACAAGCAGATCTACACCCTTGACCTGGGTGCGCTGGTGGCCGGCTCTCGGTACCGCGGCGACTTCGAGGAGCGCCTGAAGAAGGTGCTCAAGGAGATCAAGACCCGCGGTGACGTGGTGCTGTTCATCGACGAGATCCACACCCTGGTCGGTGCGGGCGCTGCCGAGGGCGCGATCGACGCTGCCTCCATCCTGAAGCCGATGCTGGCCCGCGGTGAACTCCAGACCATCGGAGCGACCACCCTCGACGAGTACCGCAAGTACATCGAGAAGGACGCCGCCCTGGAGCGCCGATTCCAGCCGATCCAGGTGGCCGAGCCTTCGATCGCCCTGACGATCGACATCCTGCGCGGTCTGCGTGACCGCTACGAGGCGCACCACCGGATCACCATCACCGACGGTGCGCTGACTGCGGCCGCCCAGATGGCCGACCGGTACATCTCCGACCGCTTCCTTCCGGACAAGGCGATCGATCTGATCGACGAGGCGGGCGCCCGGCTGCGGATTCGCCGGATGACGGCTCCACCCGACCTGCGCGAGTTCGACGAGCGGATCGCCGCGGTCCGCCTGCAGAAGGAGGCGGCGATCGACGCCCAGGACTTCGAGCTGGCGGCACGGCTGCGCGACGACGAGCGCAAGCTCACGGTTGCGCGGGCAGAGAAGGAGGAGGCCTGGAAGGTCGGCGACTCCGACCTGCCCGCCGAGGTGGACGAGGAAGCGATTGCGGAGGTGCTCTCCAGCGCCACCGGGATCCCGGTCTTCAAGCTGACCGAGGAGGAGTCCTCCCGGCTGCTGAAGATGGAGGAGGAGATCGGAAAGCGCTACATCGGTCAGCACGACGCGGTGAAGGCGCTCGCCCGCTCGATCCGGCGCACCCGCGCCGGCCTGAAGGACCCGAAGCGGCCCAGTGGCTCGTTCATCTTCGCCGGCCCGTCCGGTGTGGGGAAGACCGAGCTGACCAAGGCGCTCACCGAGTTCCTCTTCGGCGACGAGAACGCGCTGATCACCCTCGACATGAGCGAATACTCCGAGAAACACACCGCATCGCGGATGTTCGGTTCGCCGCCGGGGTATGTCGGCTACGAAGAGGGCGGGCAGCTCACCGAGAAGGTGCGCCGCAAGCCGTTCAGCGTGGTGTTGTTCGACGAGATCGAGAAGGCGCATCCGGACATCTTCAACTCGCTGTTGCAGATTCTTGATGAGGGCCGGCTCACCGATGCCCAGGGTCGTGTGGTCGACTTCAAGAACACCGTGATCGTGATGACCACGAACCTCGGCACCCGCGATATTTCGAAGTCGGTCAATCTCGGGTTCAGCCAGAGCACGGATGAGGTCGGCAGCTACGAAAAGATGAAGGCGAAGGTCTCGGACGAGCTGAAGCAGCACTTCCGTCCGGAATTCCTGAACCGCGTCGACGAGATCGTCGTCTTCCACCAGCTGACGAATTCCGACATCGAGCACATCGTCGACCTGATGGTGTCCGAGATCGAGGTGCGGCTGCGGGATCGCGACATGGGGATCGAGCTCACCCCGGCGGCCAAGGCCCTGATCGCCAAGCGTGGCTTCGACCCGGTGCTGGGCGCCCGTCCGCTGCGTCGGGCGATCCAGCGCGACATCGAGGACATGCTCGCCGAGAAGATCCTCTTCGGCGAGGTGTACCCGGGCGAGATCGTGGTGGTGGACGTGGCCCCGGAGGGCTCGGAGACGGCCTTCACCTTCTCCGGCGTGCCGAAGGCTCCGCTTCCGGAGAGCACGGCCGAGCTCGGCCAGAAGTCCTGAACGACGAAACCGGGGCCCCACCGACACGGTGGGGCCCCGGTTTCGTTCGGGTCAGCCAGACGTCACGGCCAGCAGGAGGATGACGAGCGTCCCGACCACGACGATCAGGCCCAGCAGGACGCTCCCGATGATGCCCAGCACCATGCCCGCGGTGATCATGCCGCTGGGCTGCCAGCGGTAGGGTTCGGCCTCCGTCTCCCGACGGGCCTTCGCCGCGAGATACCAGGCGATCGGGGCGAGCGGTACGAACGCGACCAGGCCGAGCACGCCCAGCACCAGGGATGCCACCGCCTGTGGATGCACCTGGCCACCGGGCGCCGCGCTGTAGCCGTAGTCGTGGGCGACGGGGTCGACGATGGCGGGCACGTGCTGGCCGGCGTACGCGCTCGGGGCGTAGAGGGAGTAGGCCGGGTTGCCGATCTGGCCCGCGGGGCCCTCGGGTTCTGCGTAGCCGGCGTACGGCGGCTGCTGGTAGTTCGGACCCGGATCGGCCGAAGGTCCGTTGGGGTCGGTCATGATCAACTCCGCCCTCGCTCGTGCTGGAGACCAACGGTACCCGGTCGCCGTAACCACGGGCGGGCCGGGGACTGACCGGCGTGGTGCGTCCGGACGGGCGCCCGGTCCGCCTAGCCTGAACGCATGGGTTCGCTGTTCCATCCGATCGGCTCCCAGCCGGCCTGGGTCTACTGGGCACGACGCGGTGCGCTGGTGCTGGCCGTCGTGGCGGTGGTCGCGGCCCTCATCTTCGTCTTCCGGCCGCAGCCGGAGGCTCCGTTGGCTGCGGTCCCCGACTCGGCGTCGGTGACTCCGGAGGTCACGCCGTCGACGACGCCGAGCGGGACCGGTACCCCGAGTCCTTCGCCGACACCAACCGGGCCACCGGCCTGTGATGCGACCAACACCCGCCTCGCGCTGGCGGGCTACCAGAAGGTGAAGCAGGACGGGAAGCAGCTGTTCACGCTGAGCCTGACCAACACCGGCAGCGAGACCTGCGTGCTCAGCTTCTCGCCGTCGGTGTTCACCCTGACCGTGACCAGTGGGTCGGACCGGATCTGGAGCACCGACGACTGCGCGAAGTGGGTGCCTACCCAGAAGGGGAAGCTCAAGGCGGGCAAGGCCTTCGAGTTCACCGTGAACTGGTCCGTGGCCCGGTCGTCGACCGGCTGCACGCTGTCGAAGGCAACCCTGGGTACCGGCACCTATGTGGCCGCTGCCGCGTTCGACACGAACGCCAAGGCTCGCCAGGTCTTCCAGGTCGTCAAGGCCTGACCCTGCCTCTCACCCCGCGCTCGCCAGGGACGGCGGCGAGCTTCGGCGCACCGGAAGTTCGAGGGCGGTCAGCGCGGCGCTCAGGCTGCCCACCTCAACGACCTTCAGGCCGGGCTGGTCACGACAGGAGCTGCCCGCCGGCACCAGCGCAACCGTGAACCCGAGCCGGACCGCCTCGGCGAGGCGCCGGTCGAGCCCGGGAACCCGGCGCAACTCGCCGGACAACCCGACCTCGCCCAGGGCCACCACCGGGCTGGCGAACGCGACCTCGCCCGCCGCCGAGGCGATCGCAATCGCCGTGGCGAGGTCGCACGCCGGCTCGGACACCCGCGCGCCTCCCACGGTGGACACGTACACCTCGCGAGTGTGCAGGCGGACGCCGGCCCGACGCTGCAGCACGGCCAGGAGCATGGCTACCCGGTTGGCCTCGATCCCGTGGGTGACTCGTCGCGGCACGGGCGCCCCGCTCGGTGCGACCAGCGCCTGCACCTCGGTGAGCAGCGGACGGCGTCCGGCCAGTGAAATGGTCAGGCAGGTACCCGGCGTGGGTTCCGAGTGCCGGGACGTGAACAGCCCGCTCGGGTCGGTCACCTCGCGGATGCCCGACTCCACCATCTCGAAGCAACCGACCTCGTCGGAGGGCCCGAAACGGTTCTTGGTGGCCCGCAGCATGCGGAAACCCCCGTGGCGGTCGCCCTCGAAGGAGAGCACCACGTCGACCAGGTGTTCCAGGGTGCGGGGGCCGGCGACCGTGCCCTCCTTGGTGACGTGGCCGACCAGCATCACCGGCATGGCCCTCTGCTTGGCCACCCGGACCAGTGCGGCGGTGACCTCCTTCACCTGCGCTACACCGCCCGTCACGGCGTCCGTGCCGGGCACCTGAACGGTCTGCACCGAGTCGAGCACGAGCAGTTCGGGATCGAGCTGCTCGATGTGGCCGAGCACCGTGCCGAGATCATCCTCGGCAGCCAGGTAGAGGCCTTCGACCACGGCGGACGTGCGCTCGGCGCGCAGCCGCACCTGTGCGGCCGACTCCTCTGCGGTGACGTAGAGGGTGCGGCGACCCGTCCTGGCCCAGCGGTTCGCCACCTCGAGCAGCAGGGTGGACTTGCCCACCCCCGGCTCCCCGGCCAGCAGCACCACGGCGCCCGGAGTGATGCCCGAGCCGAGCACCCGGTCGAGTTCGCCGATGCGGGTGGGGATCGCGCGGGCGGCATCGAGCGGGACGCGGCTGATCGGAAGTGCGGGCTCGACCGGTGCCGCAGAGCTCACCCTGCGGGCCGCCGTCGCGCTCGCGCCCTGGGCGACGCTGCCCCAGGCCTGGCACTCTCCGCACCGGCCGACCCAGCGCGAGGTCGTCCAGCCACACTCGGAGCAGCGGTACGGATTCGTGGATGCCCTGGCCATGGCAGCAACGTAGCGGCCGCCTCTGACAGCACCGGGCCGGGGGCACCAG
>CAYNLD010000042.1:0-5784 GCA_964397985.1 uncultured Propionibacteriaceae bacterium
TGAAGCCGCGCTACACGGAGAAGCTGAAGGGCGAGCTGAACACACCGCTGCCGCGCTACGACCTGGTGGTGGACAAACGGATCGGTGACTTCCTGCCCGTCCAGGCCGGACGCGGCTGCCCGCACACCTGCAAGTTCTGCTCGATCTACTGCCTCTACCGGGGCCACTACGTGCGGCGTCCGGTGCCGGAGGTGATTCGCGACATCACCGCGATCAAGGAGCTGGGGTTCGACAAGTTCCTGCTGATCGACGACAACATCGTCGCCCATCCGGCCTACCTGAAGGAGCTGTGCGAGCAGATCAGGCCGCTCGGCATGACCTGGATGTCGCAGTGTTCGATCCGGATCGCCGACAAACCGGACCTGCTGCGGCTCGTCGCCGAGAGCGGCTGCCGGGTGCTCAGCTTCGGCCTGGAGAGCATCAACAAGGACTCGCTTCTGGCGATGAACAAGAAGTGGTGTGATCCCGACGACTACGCGCGGGTGCTGCGCACCGTGACCGACGCCGGCATCGAGATCGCGAGCGAGATGATCGTCGGCATCGACACCGACACCCGCGAGTCGCTGCTGGCGACGATCGACTTCGTGAAGTCCAGCGACATCGTGGCGCCGAAGTTCTACTGCCTCACCCCGATCCCTGGCACGGACCTGTACGAGGAGTTGAAGGACACCGGACGGATCACCGATCCGGACGTGCTCAGCTACACCCCGTCCCGGGCAGTGATCGACACCCCGAACCTGACCGCCACCGAGGTGGAGGCGCTGTTCTGGGAGATCTACCACCGGGTGTACACGCTGCCGGCGATCCTGCAGCGAACCGTCCTGCACCGCCGGATGCGCGGCCGCCCGGGCCAGACCCTGTTCTTCCTGATGGTGAACCTGGTCTACCGCTCGCAGATCCGCCGCCGGATCTCGCCGAACATCCTCTAGGAGACCCGCGTGGTCGGCGCGTTCGGCAGACCCCGAACCGACCGGCACAAGAAGCCGGCCCCATTGACGTCAGCGACGAACTGCGGGTCCGCTGCCGCGACCGCAACGTGGTCGAGCGGTGTGGTTCGCATGCGATCATCTCTCATGCCGTCCTCCGTGAGCTACCTCCCCGTTCCGCCGAACCGTGAACCGGACTTCGACGACGACTTCGCTCGCGGGCTGAGCCCCCATCGATGGGTTGCGAGCTATCTCCCGCAGTGGACCACGCTGGAACGGGCGCGGGCGCGTTATGAGATCGTTCCCGCCGGAGTCCAGTTGAGGATCGAGTCCGACCAGCCTGATTGGCGTCCCGAGGACGCACCGCTGCGCGTCTCGAACCTGCAAACGGGTGTCTACTCGGGGCCAGTCGGCTCTCCGTTCGGAACGCACCGCCATCGCGCCGACCTCAAGGTCCGCACGCGGATTCCGCCACAGCTGCTGTTCGCACCCTCGCGAGGGCGAGTGGATATCACGGTATCCGCGAGCCCGGACGTCAACTGCATGGTCGCTGCATGGCTCGTCGGAACCGAGCACCGATCCCCGGCGGAGTCCGGTGAGATCTGCGTGTTCGAGATCGACGCCGACGCCATCGGCGAGACCACGGTCGCCCGCACCGGTGTCAAAGCTCACCACGACCCGAACCTCACCACCGACATGGCCGAGGTCATCCTCCCGTTCGATGCGTCCTCGCCTCACACCTGGACGGCGATCTGGGGCGGGGGCGAGACAGTGGTCGGATGCGAAGGACGCACCCTAAGGCACCTCGCGCAGGCGCCTGACTACCCACTGTTTCTCATGATCGACCTGTTCGAGATCGGACCGCGCGGCGGCAGCTATCCCAAGACCGCCACCATCCACCGAGTCCGCGCATGGCAGTGACGCCGGAAGACAACCGCTTCAGCAATACACCCCACACCGTCTGCCGGCGTCGGCAACCGTCCCCGGTTCCCGATCAGGCGAAGCCGAACACCGGTGGCAGGACGACCGCCGCAGCCACGCACCAGGCGAGGTACACCGGCACGTAACCCGTCTGCCAGCGCTCGAGGACGCCGTGGGTGAGCCGGCCGCGCAGGAAGCCGAACTGCAGCCAGGCGGCCCAGGCCAGGTTCACCAGCAGGATCAGGTTCAGCCCCAGCGAGGCGACCTTGTTGGGGCTCGCGCCGAAGGCGCCGATCCGTCCGAGCATCGCCGAGAGCACCACGACGTCGACGACCAGCGCGGCGACGATCATCACCAACTGGAGGGCGTCGAACCACCGGGCACGCGTGGACGCGTCCCGCGAAGAGAGCGTATAGAGCAACAGGCCGAGCACCACCACGAGAGCTGCGTCGAACACGATCAGCACCTCACGGTCGGCACCGAGGACCGAACCGCCGCCGGTGACCCCCTGGACGCTGGCGACGACGACGAAGGCGAGCAGCATCGCCGTGAACAGCGGGGTGAAGACGGCCGTCAGCACGGGCGCCATGTTCTCGATCACCGACTTCTTCGCCTCCACGAGCCACGCCGCGATCACCGAGGCACCCGCCGCTCCGCAGGGCAGCAGCCACTCGCCGACGAAGCGGCCGGCGTCCACACCGATCGCGGTGAAGACGCCGAGCGTGAGGCCGGTCAGAACCGCCCCACCGAGAGCGATCAGGGCGAGGTAGATCACCCACTCGCCGGTGAACCGGATGAAGTCCATCCGGGCGCGGTCGGAGCGCCAGCGTCCCTCGGCATAGGCGACGCCGACGACCAGCCACAAGGCGACGCTCAGGTGCAGGACGGTGAGCAGGAGCGTGTCCGCGCCTGCGGCGAACGGGTAGGCGTTGACCAGGACGGCGGCGCCAACGAAGGCGACCGTGACGATCGCCACCGAGGAGCGGACCGCCTGGGCGCGGACGAGGAACCAGGCCGCGAGCACACCGAGGACGAAGATCGGCACGTTCCTGAGGGTGACGTCGTCGGTGGCGCTCCAGAGGGCGGGCAGCTTGACCAGCGCCGCGGCCAGCACCGCGAAGCCGATCGCCAGCGCGCCGCTGCGCTCCGGCTTCTCCGCGCTCGGCTCGCCACCGAGGACGAGCTGCTTCCAGAGCCGGTCGGAGTGCTCCCGGGCGAACTCACGCGACAGCTCGTCGGTGCGGCCGAGCCGACGGACGGCGATCAGGAAGGCCTCGTCGCCGCTGAGCCCGACCGATTCGAGGTCGTCGATCTGATCGCGCAGATGGCTCTCGAGTTCGTCCAGGTCGGCCGCTGCCAGCGCAGGGTCGGAGGCAAGGTAGTGACGCCACTGGGCGAGCTGGGCGTCCGCCGGTTCGCTCATGCCCCGGCTCCGTCCGGAAGGGGCAGTCCCCGCTGGGTGCCGTCCGTCCAGACGCGGCGCAGGGTGTCGGTGACGACGGCCCACTGCCGACGCTGCTCGGCGAAGGCGTCCGCGCCGGCGGCACTGAGCCGGTAATGCTTGCGACGCCGGCCGGACGGCGCGTCCACCCAGCGCGATTCGACCTGCCCGAGCCGCTCCAGCCGGTGCAGCAGCGGGTAGAGCATGCCGTCGCTCCAGGCGAGTTCTCCGTTCGAGAGCTCGGCCACGCGCTGCAGGATCGCGTAGCCGTACGACTCCCCCTCGGCGAGGATGCCCAGCACGATGGGAGTCGCCGCTGCGGCGACCAGGTCCTTCCCGATCCTCATCTTTCCCTCCATCTATACCTTGCACTTCAATGTATGCGGTTCTACATAGCAGCGCAAGGTATGGCGGCGTCGCCCGGGTCGACACTCCAGCAACTCCCGGAATGACTGAGGGTTGCGGCACGCACTCGGCTCAGGACGGGCAGATCGAGTAGCTCCCGGACTGTGAGGGCGGCTCAGATGCCGGCCCGCAAGACGGGACGGCATGGCGGCCGGCGCGCGGTCACGGCTCGATGCTCGCGTGCGAGAGACCCTGGATCACGAGGATGACAAGCACTACGGCCACGACGATCCCCACCGCCGTTCCGAGCAACACGCCGACCCCGGTGCGCCTGGTTCGGGGGATCAGACTCAGGGCCAGGCCGAGGACGAACAAGCCGATGAACAACGCCCGGGGATCGAAGGCCAATGGCTGGAGCAGTGAGTACATCCGGCCCCAGGAGGCGGCCTCGGCGGTTCCAGGTGCGGGTGGGTCGGACAGCGCGAAATGGATGCCCAGGCGGCTCAGCAACACCGCTGCGCTGACACCTGTGCCGAGCCAGGCCGATCCGCGGCGGTGTTCCTTCACAGGTTCATGAACCGTCGGTTCTTGAGAACTCATGGTGCTCCGAGGCCAGAGGGCAGCTCGACGATGAGTGATGGACAGCCGCTGCTCCCCACCCGCATCCCTCAATCCGCAGCGCAATCACGGGACCGCAATCTGTCGGCAACGCTCGAAAATGAGGCCACTTCGACGCTCGAAAACGAGGCCACCTGACCACGATTGGGCGGGTGATCTCGATGGAGGATTGGGCACTGATCAGGCGGTTGGTTGCTGAGGGCGTACCTCAGCGGCAGGTCGCGAGAGATCTGGGCATCGGCCGGGAAACGGTCCGGCGGGCGTTGGCTGCGGAGGGGCCACCGAAGTATGAGCGGGCTCCTGTTCCGACAGCGTTCGACCAGTTCGAGCCGAGGGTGCGGGCGATCCTGGAGGACCATCCCGGGATGCCGTCCTCTGTGATCGCCGAGCGGGTCGGCTGGACGGGTTCGATGACCTGGTTCCGCGACAACGTGCGCCGGTTGCGGCCCTTGTATCGGCGCCCCGATCCGGCCGACCGGTTGACCTGGGAGGCTGGGGACGCGGCCCAGTGTGATCTGTGGTTCCCGCCGAAGAAGATCCCGTTGGAGAACGGCACGAGCACCCTGTTGCCGGTACTGGTGATCACGGCCGCTTACTCCCGGTTCGTGGTGGGCAGGATGATCCCCAGCAAGGCCACCGAGGATCTGCTGCTGGGTATGTGGCAGCTGCTCCAACTGCTGGGCCGAGTGCCACGTCGCCTGATCTGGGATAACGAGAAGGGCATCGGGTGGGGCCCGCACCGCTCGGTGGGGGTGCCGGCGTTCATGGGCACGTTGGCGACCAGGTTGGTGCTGCTCCCACCCCGGGACCCTGAATCGAAGGGGATCGTGGAACGGCGGAACGGCTGGTTCGAGAAGTCGTTCATGCCGGGCCGCAGCTTCGCCTCACCGGCCGACTTCAACGACCAGTTCACCGACTGGCTCGCGACGGCGAACCAGCGATTGGTGCGCACCACGCAAGCATCGCCGACCGATCGGTTGGAGACCGATCGGGCCGCGATGCTGCCGCTGCCACCGGTGCCACCGGTGGTGGGCTGGCGCAAACAGGTCCGGCTCGGCCGGGACTACTACGTCCGAGTCGCCAGCAACGACTACTCCGTCGACCCGACCTGGATCGGCCGCATGATCGACGCCCACGCCGACCTCGACCGCATCCAGGTGCGCCTGGAGGGCCGACTGATCACCGAGCATCCCCGCGTGTGGGCCCGCGGCCTGACCATCACCGACACCACCCACGTCGACACCGCCAGGAGGCTCCGGCAGGAGTTCCAGCAACCCCGCACCCAAGCCGTCGCCGACGGGCTGGTCAGGGACCTGGCCGACTACGACAAGGCGTTCGGGCTGACCGGTGAGGAGATCCTGTAATGGCGACGAAAACCACCGATGCGGTCAAGCAGCTGACCTACCTGGCCGGCGCGTTGAAAGCGCCCCGGATCCTGGATGTCGCCGGCCGGCTCGCCGACCAGGCTAGGGATGCCGGCTGGACCTTCGAGGACTACCTCGCTGCCGTCCTCGAGCGGGAGGTGTCCGCCCG
>CAYNLD010000043.1:0-4711 GCA_964397985.1 uncultured Propionibacteriaceae bacterium
CATGATCCCCGCCAACGCGGTCACCGCGTGGAGCGTCGACCACCCCTGGCCCACCCGCGAACAGGTCGAGCAGGACCTGCTGCTGTCGCGGGCCATCTGCGCCATCGCCCAGGACGACTACCTCAGCCACGAACTCGTCTCCGCGGCGGTACCGCACTGCACAAGCTCCACCTCAAACACCCCTACCGCTACAGCGAGGACCTCGACTACGTCCGCAGCTCAGCGACCGGCATCGGCCCCCTCACCCAGACGCTCAGCCGGCTCGGCGCCGACCTCGGCTACACCGTCAACACCCGCGTCAGCCAACACCCCAAGGTCTACTGGCGGACGACCGCGACCACCGGCGTCCCACTGCGGATCAAGATCGAAGTGAACACCCACGAACGCTCACCCGCCCTACCCCTGATCCAGCGCACACACAGCGTCGACTCACCCTGGTGGAGCGGCACCGCGGCGGTGCGAACCTTCGCGCCAGCCGAATTGATGGCAACCAAGATCCGCGCCCTCTACCAGCGATCCAAAGGCCGCGACCTGTTCGACCTGTGGCTCGCACTCGAACAGCTCGGCCTTCCGGCGCCGGCGATCCTGGCGGCCTTCGCGCCCTACCGACCCGACGGACTCACCGCGACACGAGCGCGGGACAACCTCGCAAGGAAGCTCCAGGACCCACTCTTCCGCAACGACCTCGACCCGTTGGTCACCGCCTGGCCCGACAACTACCACGTGGAAGCAGCAGCCACCCAGATCAGCGACCAGATCCTCGACCACCTCGACGACTAGCGACTCGACCCCACCAGCAAAGGCCCGCGACGCCGTATGTCGATCGCTGCCGGGGTGTCGCGATCTCGGCCATAATCGAACAGGTGTTCTACGCTGATGGTGTGTCCGAACGGCTGTACCCCGCACCCCTCAACGCGCTCGGACCACCCCATGGACCCAGCAAGGACAAGCTCTACGAAGGACGCAGGCTCGTCCTGATCCGGCTCGTCTGGCGCACCCACACCGAGATCCGGCCCGGAGTCGCCCTCCGCCGCGACCAAGGCAGGATCTGCGTCGAATGGAGTCCCGGCCGCGGCGTCACCAGATACACCTGGCTACCCGAGACCGACGTGCGACCCCGGCTCAGGTACCGGGCCTGAGGCGCCGACCAGACGACCCGGCGGCTACCCCGACCCCGGAGCGTGAGGAGGGGCCCGGCGCCGCAAACCCACCCCCAGGCGCGACAGCCGGGCCCCAATGCGTCAGGCTACGACCTTGCCCCCCGGCACGCCACGGGGCACTGAAAGGCGGGAATCAGTTGCGAGGGTGAGCGAGTACCCAAGAGTGAGTAGCTGGCTTTGTCCGGATCGAGGGGGTGCTTGCGGCTTAGTGGTTCAGGAGCACTGCGATCCCCCAGGAGGATGTCATGACCGCCAGCTATGAACCCGCGGACAACCTGGACGACCTCGGCGGCGGCCCGTATAGGGCGTCGTCCGATGGCGCCCACCCGAAGGTCGCGTCCCTGGGCGAGGACGCCCTCCTGACGACGGCTGAGGTCGCCCTCATGCTGCGGACCCCGGGTGCGACCCTGCGCACGTGGAGGTACCAGGAGATCGGGCCACGCTGGTTCCACCTGGGCCCGCGCGGAGTCCGCTACAAGCGGAGCGACGTCCTCGCCTGGCTGGATCGCCAGTACGACGGCCCGCGTTGACGTTCTGAAGCACACGGGCGCAGCAGGGAATGGGCACGATCGACAAGCGGGCCAACGGTCGCTACTACGCGCGCTGGCGGACGCCGGACGGCAAGAGCCGCAGCAAGGCATTCGCACGCAAGCGAGACGCAGAGGCCTATCTGAGCGGCGTCGAAGGCGCCAAGACCACCGGCGGCTACGTCGATCCCGCGCGCGGAAGAGTCAAGCTCGGGCCGTGGGCGGACGATTGGCTGGCCGGGAAGACCAACCTCACTGCGAAGACTCGTGACCGCTACGAGAATGCGATCCGGGTCCACATCAAGCCGCGCTGGGGAGACTTCGCGATCGGCAAGATCACCCATTCTGACGTCCAGCTGTGGATTGCGGGCATCGACCTCGCGCCCGCCAGCGTGCGAAAGATCCATCGCGTGTTCTCCCAGATCCTCGCGACCGCGGTCCGCGACGGCCGCATCTCCCGCAACGTGGCCGAGGACATCTCCCTGCCCCGGGTGCATGCGACCGAGAAGCGGTTCCTGACCCACACCCAGGTCGAGGACATCGCGCGGCTGGTCGGACCCGACTGGGATCTCCTGGTCAGGTTCCTGGCCTACACCGGGCTCCGGTGGGGCGAAGTGGCCGCACTGCGCGTGATGCGGATCGACCTCGCACGCCGGCGGGTCGTGGTCGCCGAATCGGTCTCGCCGATCAAAGGTGTCATGACCTGGGGCGCCACCAAGGGCCACGAGCGACGCGAGGTGGCGATCCCTCATTTCCTGATCCCCGAGATCGGGGCAGCGATCGACGGCAAGGCACCCGATGACCTGGTGTTCATCGGGCCGCGTGGCGGAGTCCTTCGCGCCCAGACCTTCCAGCGCGCCGCACTGGTGCCGGCCGCCGAGGAGATGGGACTCTGCGTTCGCAAAGTCGACGCCGAGGGCCGACCGGTCAGCGTCAAGCGAGGACGCGTGGCCGTGCCCGTGTACACCAAGCACTTCCACCCGCACGAGTTCCGTCACACCGCGGCGTCCTTGGCGATCGCGGCCGGTGCCGACGTCAAGGTCGTCCAGCGGATGCTCGGCCACAAGTCGGCGACGATGACCCTGGACCTGTACGGCCATCTGTTCGCCGACCGCCTCGACACGGTCGCCGACGCGATGGACGCCGCCCGGCAAGTGGAACTCGACACCACTCGCCCGGGGCGGTCGGCGGAGCGGATTGCATCGCTCCCGAACCCCGATCAGGCACCAGCCGAGGACCGCCTTCGAAGGCCGCGATAGCGGCCTCCAGAACCTCCTCAGCGCACGTCATCGTGCGGAAACTGTGTCCAAATTGTGTTCAAACGGCCCCAACGCAGGCTTCGGACAGAAGAAACCCCTTGCCAGAGTTGCCTCTGACAAGGGGTTTCACCTTGTAGCCCCGAGGGGATTCGAACCCCCGCTACCGCCTTGAGAGGGCGGCGTGCTAGGCCGCTACACAACGGGGCCATGCTGCTCTCACAACGCCGCGAACACTATCGGAAGCTCTCCAGCTGCCGCGAATCCGCTGCGCTGGGGTACTAGGACTCGAACCTAGACTGACGGAACCAGAATCCGGCGGGCTGCCAATTACCCCATACCCCAAAGTCGGCCTTGCGGCCGGGGAGTGACTTTACTAGACCTCGTCCCCGCCAACAAACCGAGTGCCGGGCGTGGCGGTGGCGAGCCTCATCCGGGTCGCGATCCAGACCGCGACCGCGGCGAACGCGGCGAAGGCCGCCAGGCTCCAGCCGAGCTCGGCCCAGGTCGTGGTGGTCGTGGTGCGGGTCGCGGTCATCGTCCCGGACAGCGCGGCCCAGCCGAAGGCGATCACGTTGTTGGCCACGTGCGCGGCGATCCCTGCCTCCAGCCCACCGGTCTTCACCACCAGCCAGCCGGCGACCACACCGAACACGAACCGGTACAGGAACGCCGGCAGGTCCTGCGTGCCGTGCATCAGCGCGAACACCGCGGCCGATCCGACCACCCCGAACCACGGGCTGTTCGGGGCCGTCGTATGGATCGCCTGCAGCAGGTAGCCGCGGAAGAAGTACTCCTCCGCGGCGGCCTGCAGCGGTGAGGTGAGCAGGATCGCGACCACGAAGCCCCAGAACGCCGGCTCGGGGTTGACCGCCCACGACTGGCCGATCCGGGTCAGCGCCCACACCCCGCCCAGCACCACGAACGCGGCCAGACCGGCCACGAGGGCGAACCGCCAGCGGAAGCCGGGCTGGACCGAGTGCAGCCAGCGCGGGTGGAACCGGTGGATGAACAGGACCAGACCGAGGCTGATCGGGATCAGGGTCGCCAGCCCAAGGTGCGTGGCAACCATCCCCGCCGGTTCGGAGAACGTACTGGTGACCTCGCCGGCCCAATCGAACATCCGGCCCCCCGGGGAGCCCTCGGCCAGCCAGAACAGCGCGATCACCCCGGTCACCACCCACGGCGCAAGGACGACGTAGGTAATCAGGCCGAGCATCGCGCCGCCGACGCCGAGCATGACGGTCCGCCAGCGCGCGCGCAGCGGGTCGTCGACAACCAGCACCTCGGGGTAGGTCACCCCCGGCTGTGGCTCGTTCCTGACCAGCCGGTCGATCCGGGCGCGGATCACCTCGCCGAGCGCCGACACCTACGCTTCCTCCGCGATCACGGGGTTGGACAGGGTGCCGATACCGGAGATGGTCACGCTGACCCGGTCCCCCGGTGCCATCGGTCCGACGCCGGCGGGAGTTCCGGTGAGGATCACATCGCCGGGCAGCAGTGTGGTGAACGAGGTCACGTAGGCGACCAGTTCGGCGATCGAGTGCACCATGAGCCCGGTATTCGCGGCCTGCACCGGCTCGTCGTTCAGGCTGGTCAGCAGATCCAGCCGGCCTGCCTCCTCCAGCTCGATGTGAGTGGCGATCCACGGTCCGAGCGGGCAGAAGCTGTCGAAGCCCTTGGCCCGCGTCCACTGACCGTCGGCGTTCTGCAGGTCGCGGCAGGTGACGTCATTCGCGATGGTGTAGCCGAAGATCACGTCGGCGGC
>CAYNLD010000044.1:0-3901 GCA_964397985.1 uncultured Propionibacteriaceae bacterium
GGGCTGCGTACCGATCCCGACCGGGTGCGGGTGCATGCCGGCACCGCCCGGATCGTCGACACCGCCGAGACCTACCGCCTGGCGCGGGTGGTGGGTCCGGCAGGCTACGCGATCAGCGTGGCCTGGCAGCCGCGCGCGTGAACTCAGGCGTCCTTGCGGCGGCGGGGGAGCTTCGGCAGGGCCCGGTCTTCCAGCCATTCGACGAACAGCCCGCCCAGCCGCCAGCCGGCGACCTGTTCGGCGAGGGCGATGAAGTCCGCTGTGGTGCCGGTCGAACCGGCCCGGCCGGACGTCCAGGACCGCAGGATCTGGAAGAACGCCTCGTCCCCGGCCACCCGGCGAAGCGCGTGCAGGGTGAGCGCCCCGCGCTTGTACACCCGGTCGTCGAAGATGAGATCGGGGCCGGGGTCGCCCAGCACCAGGTCCTGCGGCAGGCCGTCCAGCACCTCCCAGTGCTTCTTCGCCTGGTGGTGCGCGCTCGGCCCACCGGACTCCTCCGACCACAGCCACTCCGCGTAACAGGCGAAGCCCTCGTTGAGCCAGATGTCGCGCCAGGTCTGCAGCCCGACGCTGTTGCCGAACCACTGGTGGGCCAGTTCGTGGGCGACCAACCGCTCGGACTCCCAACGACCGTCGGTGAAGTTCGAGCCGAACACGGCCATGCCCTGCGCCTCCAGCGGGATCTCCAGGGCGTCGGGGGTGATCACCATGTCGTAGCGCCCCAGCGGGTACGGGCCGAAGCTGCGCTCGAACAACGCCAGCATCCGCGGCAGGTTCGCCACCGTCGCCGAGACCGGTGCGCGCAGGGTGGCCGGGTAGTGGACCGCGCCCGGCACGCTGCCCAGCGGCACCGGATCGCTGCGGTACCGGCCGATGTGCACCGCGACCAGATACGTGGCGGTGGGGAGGTCCTCGACGAAGGTCCAGCTCGTTCGCCCCGAGCCGCTCGACCTGGCGACGAGTCGCCCGGGCGCGACGACGGTGTAGGCGTCCTCCGTGGTCAGCTCGATGCGGTATTTCGCCTTGTCACCGACACGGTCGTTGCACGGGAACCAGGTCGGCGCACCCACCGGCTGGGACGCCACCAGCACCCCGTCCTCGAGTTCCTCCCAGCCCACCCTGCCCCAGCGGGAGGAGCGGGGGGATGGCGAGCCGGAGTACCGCACGTCCACCTCGAACCGCTGTCCGGCCTCGATCCGGGCGGACGGCCGGACGGTGAGTCGACGCGGCGTGTGCTGGAAGCGGGTCCGTTTGTCCCCGTCCACCCGGACGCGGGACGCGGTCAGCCCGACCAGGTCGAGGTGAAAGCTGGTCAGCGGTTCGAGCGCCTCGGCGACGATCAGCGCCCCGGCGTCCAGGCGGTTGGTGGCCACCTTGTAGCGCAGACTCAGCCGGTACTCCAGGACGCGGTACGACGGATCGCCGTGCTCGGGCGCGTACGGGTCGAGGGTCACGAATCCGCCTGGTAGCTGCGCACCTTGACCGCCCGCCACGGGCCGATCGGGTTCCCGCTCCAGCGGCTGCCGGTGGGGACGGATTCGCCGCGCATGACCAGCGATGCGGGACCGATCGTCGCGTGCGCGCCGATCGTGGCGCCGGGCAGGACGATGCTGTGCGGCCCGAGTGTGCCGCCGCGTTCGATCCGCACCGCGTCCATGCTCATGATTCGATCATGGAACAGGTGTGTCTGCACAACGCAGCCGCGGTTCACCGTCGCGCCGTCGCCCAGCGTGACCAGGTCGGGTTCGGGCAGCCAGTAGGTTTCGCACCACACGCCGCGCCCGACTTTCGCCCCGAGGCTGCGCAGCCACAGCGCCAGGGCCGGCGTCCCGGTGCTGGGGTTCGCGAACCACGGTCCGGCGACCATCTCGGTGAAGGTGTCGGCCACCTCGGTGCGCCACACGAAACTCGACCACAGCGGCTGTTCGCCCGTCCGGATCGGGCCAACCACCAGCCACTTCACCGCTGTGGTCAGGGTCGCGGCGACGAGGCCCGCGCCGATCATCACCAGTCCGGACAGCAGCAGCGTCGCCCAGATTCCGAGCGCCTCGGCCAGCCAGGCGAGCGTGAGCAGGACTCCCAGCCCGATCGCGGTGGTGGCGAACACCGCGAGCAGCCGGCACGCTTCCCACAGGCCGCGTGCCCACTGCAGCCCCACGCTCGGGTGGTAGGTCCGTTCGAGGTCCCCACCGACCACGATCCGCCGTAGCCGCACCGCCGGCGAGCCGAGCCACGAGGATCCCGGCTTCGCCGTCACCGGAGCCACCGACAAGACGGCGACCAGGCCGTCGCGTGGGACGACGTGGCCGGCGCCGGCCGTGCCGGAGTTGCCGAGGAAGGCGCGCCGTCCGATCGTCACCCGGCCCAGGCGCAGCCAACCGTTGCGCAGGTCGTAGGAGGCCACCATCGTGTCGTCAGCCAGGAAGGCGCCGTCCTCGATCGTGGTCAGCGAGGGGATCAGGACGACCGTGGACGCCTCCACCTGCCGGCCCACCTTCGCGCCCAGCAGCCGTAGCCATACCGGGGTGGCCAGGCTGGCGTACAGCGGGAACAGCTGGGTGCGCGCGGAGTCGAGGAGGCGTTCGGTGCTCCACGCCTGCCAGCCGATCCGGCTGCGGACGGGGTAGGTGCCGGGCGCGAGTCCGATCGAGAGCAGCCGGACCAGCACGACGACGGAGCCGGCGAGCACGAGGCCGGCGGCCAGGGTGCCGGCCGGCAGCCACGGCAACGCCCTGGCGGCGGCAGCGGCCACGTTGTCCGCCCCCCGCGCGGCCTGCACCACCACGAGGCCGCCCACGGAGTAGGCCGCCACCGGGACCAGGCCGAGCACGGTGGACGAACCGGCGTAGGCCGCCAGCCACTTCGGGGCGGCCGGTGGCCGGTCCCGGGGCCAGTCGTCGTTGGGCTCTCCGGCACGGGTCGCCGGGGAGCCGGCCCACAACTGGCCCTTCTTCACCCTGCCGAAGACCGCGGAGCCCGGGGCGACCTCGGCGTCCGGGTCGATCCGCGCGCCGGGGGCGAGTGTGCTGCGGGCTCCGACGCTGGCGTGGGCACCGATCCGGATCCCCCCGATCCGCAGGGTCTCGCCGTCGATCCAGTAGCCGGCGAGGTCGACCTCCGGCTCGATCGCGGCCCCGTCCCCGATCCGGAGCATGCCGGTCACGGGTGGCAGGGTGTGCAGGTCGACGTCCCGGCCGATCCGGGCGCCGAGGATGCGTGCGTACCAGGTCACCCAGGGCGCTCCCGCCAGCCCGACCGGGTCGACCTGGTGCGCGATCTGCTCGGCGAGCCACAGCCGCAGATGGACGCGTCCACCTCGCCGGTAGTCACCGGGCCGTACCCCGGCCAGCAGGAGCCGGGCGCACCCGGCCACGATCAGCATCCGCCCGAACGGCACGGCGAACAGGAGCAGGCAGAGCAGGACCAGCCAGCCGCTCACGTCGGGAAGGAACGGATACCCGGCCGGGTCGGCCGCGCGCAGGAGCCAGCTCGCGGCGAGCAGGTACACCAGCCAGCGCGCGCCGGAGAAGATGAACAGCGGCCCGCTGAGCAGCGTCTGCGCCCAGCGCGTCGCCAGCGGGGTCGCGCCGGCCTTGCTGAACGACTCACGCCAGGGCGTATCCACGGCGGTGTCCGCGATGGCGGTCGCCATCGCAGCGAGCCGGGGATGGTCATACACGTCAGCGACGCTGAACTCGGGTGCCCGCGTACGGATCCGCGAGACGAGCTGGGCTGCCGTCAGGGAACCGCCGCCCAACTCGAAGAAGTCGGATTGCCGGTCGAACACCGGGGTGCCGAGCACGGCCACCCATTCCCGGGCCAGCCAGGCCTCGTCGGGGGTGAACTGGGTCAGCGCCTCGGTGATCTCCTCGTTCACCTGTGGCAGTGGCCAGGGCAGGGC
>CAYNLD010000045.1:0-3199 GCA_964397985.1 uncultured Propionibacteriaceae bacterium
GGCGGCAGCGTCCGGCTGGTCGGGGACGACCACCAGCTCGCCGCGGTCGAGGCCGGCGGGGTGCTGAAGGACCTTGCCGCCGAGTACGGCGCCGTGCGGCTCACCGAGGTGGTGCGGTTCTCCGACCCGGCCGAGGCGGCAGCCTCGCTCGCGTTGCGGGAGGGACGTCCGGACGCTCTCGGCTTCTACCTCGACCAGGGGCGCGTTCACGTCGGGGATGCCGGCTCGACGCTGGACCAGGCGTTCATCGCCTGGGCGGTCGACCGGGCGTCTGGGCTGGACAGTCTGATGCTCGCGCCCACGCGCGAGCTGGTGGCCGAGCTGAACCGGCGCGCGCGGGACTACCGGCTCGGCGGTGCAGCACGCGGCGCCGAGGTCTCACTCTCCGACGGGAACCGGGCGTCCGTCGGTGACACGGTGGTGACCCGGCGCAACGAGCGGCGCCTGCAGTTCTCGCGCACCGGCTGGGTGCACAACGGCGACCGGTGGACGGTGACCGCGGTCGGCCACGATCAGAGCCTGGTCGTGGCGAACGAACGTGGGTCCCGAATCACCCTGCCGGCCGATTACGTCCGCGACGACGTCGAGCTCGGCTACGCGACCACAATCCACGGCGCGCAGGGCGCGACCGTCGACACCATGCACGGGGTGCTGACCGGTTCGGAGAGCCGCCAGCAGCTGTACACGATGATGACCCGCGGACGGCTGGCGAACCATGCCTACGTCCAGGTCGTCGGAGACGGCGACGCGGACAGCCTGCCGCGATGGGAGACGGCCCGGCCGCCCACCCCGACCGAGGTGCTGGAGTCGGTGCTGGCGCGCGACGACGGTGCCCTGTCGGCAACCGGTCTGCGGCGCATCGAGGCCGACCCGGCGACGCAGCTGAAGCCGGCCGTGGACCGCTACGTCGACGCCCTCGGCTTCGCCGCCGAGCAGATGGTCGGACGCGAGCGCGCCGCGCAGATCGAAGCTGACGCCGAGCGGGTGGTGCCGGAACTGACGGACGCTCCGGCTTGGCCGGTGCTCAGGTCGCAGCTCATGCTCCTGGCCGCGTCCGGTGCTGACCCCGGGGAGGTGTTGCGCAGCGCTGTCCGGGATGTCGGCCTGGACGGCGCACGCGACCCGGCGGCCGTGCTGTCGTACCGGCTCAACTGGGTGGACCGCAACGGCCCGCTCCCCTGGCTCAGCCCAGTTCCGGACCGATTGGCCGAGCATCCGCAGTGGGGTCCGTACCTGGCGTCCCGCGCGGAGCTGGTGCGTGACCTGGCCGCCCAGGTGCGTGAGACCTCCGGGACCACCGAGCATCGCTGGCAGGAGGCGTTAGCGGCCGACCTGTTCCCCGAGCTGGTCGCGCAGATCTCGGTGTGGCGGGCGGCGATGGGAGTGCCGGCGGACGACCTCAGCCCGACCGGCCCGACCCAGGTGCCGGGTTCAGCCTCCCGCTGGCAGCGCGTCCTCGATGACCACGTCGGGCTGTCCAGCCCGACCCTGCGGCACTGGACGGCGGTGGCACGCCGGCTCGCTCCGCAGCTTCGCGACGACCCGCAAACTCCCGTCCTCGCGGCGAAGCTCGCCTCGCTGGCGCACGAGGGCGAGGACATGCCTGAGCTTCTTGGAAGCGCGATGCGACGCGGGCCGCTGCCGGACGACCACGCCGCGGCCGCACTGCTGTACCGCCTCGAGCGCCGCCCACGCCTAGAGCCGATTCGCGAGGTCTGGGAGACCGTCGAGTTCACCGAGAGCATGGGCCAGCGCCACGAGCGCATGCGTCCACCCGGAATGGATCGGCCACACGGCTATGGCATCGGTATCTGAACTACCCACCACCAGGAGGACCACCATGACCGCACAGCCCAGACCGGCCGACCGGCCGTCCGAGTTCCTGACGATCGCCGAGGCCGCCGCGCGCTACCACGTGTCGCGCGACTACATCCGCCACCGCATCATCGACGGCGCACTGCCCGCCGTCCGCTCGGGCAAGCGAATCATCCGGGTGAACTCGCTGGATCTCGAGCGCCTGTTCCGTCCCGTTCAGTCGATGCGCTCGCTGGGCGTTGTCGGCGGTCGCGAGTAGCGTTGCCCGGCTCAGCTCGATCAGGGAGGAACCGTGGCCGATCCGCAGCGCATCCTGCTGGTGGGCGACCTGCACATGAACACGCTGGCTGCACACCAGGTGATCGACCACGCCCAAGCGCTCGCTGCAGACCTGATCCTCCGCTGGGCGACTTCGGGTTCTGGCCGCGTGCAACCGCCGGCCAGAGGTACCTGAACGAGGTTGAGTCGAAGTTGTCCACGTTCGGGCTCGACCTATTGGGTCAAGGGGCTCGCGTTGGACGGCGAACCACTCACGAACCTGCCCTGCTCGTGGACGCCGAGGGCGCCCCGGTCCTGGATCTTGACTGACGAAGCTATAGCACTTGCTATATTGGTGTGGTGTCCATGAGTCTCGCTGAGGTTGCCCACCGCACCGATCATGCGGTCGCTCAGGCGCGCGCCGAACTCGTCCGCGCGGTCCGGCAAGCTGCGGCCAGCGGTATGAGCCAGGCGCAGATCGCGTCCGAGATCGGACGCAGCCAACCCGAGGTGTCCCGGCTGCTGCACTTCCACGGCACTTCCCCGCTGGCGCGACGGCTCCGCAAACAGTCGAGCGAGATCCGGCGAATCATCGCCGACGCAGGCGGCAGCAACGTCCGGGTGTTCGGGTCGGTGGCGACAGGTCAGGACCACGACGACTCCGACATCGATCTGCTGTTCACCATGGGGGCCCCACTCAGCCTGATGCAGCTCGGCGCGCTCGAGCAGCAACTCAGCGACCTGCTCGATACGAAGGTCGATCTGGTACCCGACAGCGTCCTGCGTCCGGAGTTCCGCGTCCGCGCCTTGGGCGAGGCGGTCGCGCTGTGAGCCGGCAACCCGACGAGATCCTGCGCGACGCCCTCGCCCACTTCGAGATCGTGCTGGCCTACGCCGAACACGACCTCGACGACCAAATCGTGATCGATGCCATCTGCATGCGCCTGTCTGCCGGCGTCGAAGCCCTCGCTACCCTCGAACCGAACGTGCGCGATCGCCTGTTCGGCGCCGACTGGCGCCTCATGTGGGGCATGCGTAACCGCATCGCCCACGGCTACCTACTCGTCGATACCGCCATCGTTCGCCAGACACTTGCGCAGGACATCCCGAAGATCATCGACCGCAT
>CAYNLD010000046.1:0-3121 GCA_964397985.1 uncultured Propionibacteriaceae bacterium
GCCCTCCTGCGGGCGATCATGAACAGCGCCGTCGACGACGAGCTGATCGCGGCCTCCCCGGTCCACATCCGCGGTGCCGGCGCGGCGGCAGTCAGGCGTCCCGTGGAGCCGGCGACACCCGCCGAGATCCAGGTCATGGCCGACAACATGCCACCCCGGCTCAGCGCCGCGGTGATGATCGCCGCCTGGTGCGCCCTCCGCTACGGAGAGATCGCCGAACTGCGCCGAAAGGACATCGACGTGGCCAACCACCAGATCAAGGTCCGCCGCGCAGTCACCTTCCCGCCCGGAGGAGCCGTCGTCGGGCCGCCGAAGTCGGACGCCGGCGTCCGTGACGTCTCAATCCCACCCCACGTCTGGCCGATCATCGAGGAGCACCTCGAGACCTACGTTCGGCCTGGACCCAACTCTCTGCTGTTCCCCGGCGAGGGCCGGGGCCACATGTGGCACTCGGTGATGGGCAGCCACTTCACCAAGGCCAGGGCTGCGGCCGTCCGGGACGACCTCAAGTGGCACGATCTCCGCCACACCGGAGCGACGCTAGCCGCCCAGGTCGGTGCGACGACCGCCGAACTACAAGCTCGCCTCGGCCACTCGACGTCGGTGGCCGCGCAGCTCTATCAGCACGCCGCCAAGGATCGGGACCGCCAGATCGCCGAGCGACTCTCGCAGATGCTTGCCGGGCAGGATTGACGTCTCGCGCTCATGCCGAGAGCCGTGCGTTTGGGCAGGACGCGACGAGGGCGCTGAAATGTACAGTTCCGCTGTTTCAGCGGGTACCATAGGCGGTATGAGCGATATGACGGTTAGCGACGCTCGAGCACGTTTGGCCGACGTCGTCGATGCTGCACGCGTCGGGCACGATCCGGTGTACCTGACCCGTCGCGGACACCGAGTGGCAGCGGTCATCGACGCGGAGGACCTCGATCGGCTGATCGCGGCTGCGGAGGATCTGGCCGACATCGAGGCGGCCCACGCGGCACGTACCGAGATCACCGAGGGTGAGCCGGCGATCCCCTGGGAGCAGGTCAGGGCCGACCTCGGCCTGGCATGAGCTACCGCCTCGAGATCGCACCCGCCGCCGTTCGACAGCTGCGGAAGTTGGACCGGGCCGCTCAGCGGCGGGTTCAGGCCGCGATTGAGTTGTTGGCCAGCGAACCCCGCCCGAACGGTGCCAAGAAGCTGGTCGGCGGCGCTGGTGAATGGCGTGTCCGGACCGGCGACTACCGGATCGTGTACGAGATCCACGACAACGTACTGCTCGTCCTCGTGGTCGCCGTCGGCCACCGCCGCGACATCTATGAACGCCGATAGTCCAAAGCCCTGAATTGCCGCCATCCGTGTGCGATCGCGCCGAGCCGGCGCGTTGGTCGAATCGCCCTGTCATGATGCTCTCGTGACGCGGGACCATTACGCAGACCGCCTTGATCCGTCGACCTACCAGGATGACGACGACACGGTCGGCCTGTTCGAGACCAGCCCGTCGGAGCCGGATTCCCTCTGGCTGTCGGGACGTCTATTCCACCGGCTGACGGGCGTAGCCGTTGCATACGAGCTCCACACGCTGGCACAGCTCCGCGCTCTGGATGACGATCGGTTGAACAGAGCTCGCCTGGAGTCATTGTTTGACGAGGTGGCGTTCGTAGCGGATCGGCTCAACGACCCGCTGGCCACCGAGACGGCTCAAGCGATCTCGAACTACGTGGCGGCCCGACTCAACCGACCCATGTGGGACGGGTCAATCACCTTCCAGGGTGACTGAGAACCGCACCACTTTGCCGCGGTCAGGGAGTGATGTCCGCTTCGGCGGTGGTGCTTCAGCCGGTTCGCGAGCCTCTAGACTCGCGGCGTGCCCACGTCGAAGGTGCCGACTCTCACTGAAGCGGGCGAGTATTCCGAGCAATCTGCCATCCGGGTTGACTGTACGCAGCTGGGCACTAGGTACACCCCGGCCGGCGCACGTCGGGTCGTGGCCGACTGGATCGATCTCTTGTCCGGCGGGCCGACCGCTGTCACCGACCTCCAGTTCGTGTCGCGGACGCCAAAGCGGCTGTTCGAGGCCCTGGCCGGACAGACCCAGCTGACCCGGCTGATCGTGAAGTGGGGCGACTACGACGACCTGGCCCCGCTGAGCGCGTTGCGCGCCCTCGACCACCTCGAGCTACGCGGTGCCTCGGCCGTCAGCGACGTCCGTCCCCTCGCCGGCCTCACCCGTCTGCGGACGCTCGCGATCGAGGGCTTCCGCCGGATTGACGACCCCCTCCCGCTGGGGCATCTCGCCGAGCTGATCGACCTCGAACTGGGCGGCGCGTGGGCTACTCCCCGCAACGCCCATGTCAACTCCATCGGCTTTCTCCGGGAACTCAGGTCCGTGCAGTCACTCCTACTGCACACGATCATCGTCGACGACCGGGACTATTCGCCGCTGCTCTCCATGCCCAGTCTCCGCTCCGTGCGCGTGATGGAGACACGCGGAATGAGGCCCTCGCTCGACCAACTCAAACTCAGCCTTCCGTGGTCGGCGTAGGCATCCGCTTCTGCCGCTGTCGTCGCGGTCGATCCCGCTGATGCCACCCTCGTAGTGACGACCCGCTTTAGGCTACGAGCATGCTGGAGATTGGTTCGCGGGCGCAGAAGTTGCCAGCGCCTCCAAGTGTGGTCTGGGGCTCCCTCGTGCAACCTGAGCGGGAGGGGAGTCGGCCGTGGCTCAGCCTCGCCGCCGATGAGGTAGCCCCCAGGATCCTTCAGGCTGAAGAGCCCCATCGAGTCGTGTGGTCATCGCTGTGGCCCAGCCGACCCAACGATGAGGTGCACTTCGACCTTGCCACCATCGGCAGTGAAACCTCGCTGAAGTTCACCTTGCTCACACCTGATGAGCCCCCCGACCAGGGCACCACCGGCCACCTTCGGTACCGACTCAACCACCTGCTCTTCGCCGACCTCCGGTACTCCTACGGTCAGTGATCTTCGCCTGCGTCAGACGCACGCATCTGCCGCACCCGGCGTGGTCGTTGAAGCCGAGCGTGAATGCTCTACATCCGCTACGACGAACCGAGTCGGTCCTGGATGCGGTCGATGATCTTCGGGATGTCCTGCGCAAGTGTCTGGCGAACGATGGCGG
>CAYNLD010000047.1:0-3120 GCA_964397985.1 uncultured Propionibacteriaceae bacterium
GCTTCCGGACCGGATCCTGATCTTCCGTGGGCCGCTGCTCCGGCTGGTCTCGACGGAGGCCGAGTTGGTCGAGCAGGTGCGGATCACCGTGCTGCACGAGGTGGCACACTTCTTCGGCATCGACGACGACGAGTTGGACGATCTCGGCTACGCCTGATGCCTGAGAAAAGACCTAGAGCACTACTTGAGGAATTGCATCTCTCTGGCGATTCCTGAAGAGCGGCGAGGACCGGCGTCGTCGCGAAGACCGCTGCGGATGGCGGCCTACCCGACTACGAGCGCGTTCAACTCACCCACCGGCAACTGCCGGGTACCGGTGAAGCTGCCGGGCATCGAGCCGTGCATGCCCAGCGCGCTCCAGGTGATCCTCCAGTTGGTGGTGGCGGTGACGGTGTAGCTCCCCCTCGGCAGTGAGGCCTTCCGGTAGATGTAGCCACACGTGGGGGAGGCCGCGCCCGGCTTCACTTCCTTCGTGAAGGGCAGGGAACGGGTGCAGGAGACGCCGTGCCCGTCGCCCATGTCGAAACGGGACGACACCCAGGTTGCGCGCAGCGTGAACGTGACACCGTAGGCGTGGACCCGGTCGGTCACCGTGTGGGGTCCGGCGGTCCACAGCCACAAGGGGTAGCCGACCGCCGCCATCTTCCACTCGTTCACGCGGGGGTCGGGCCCGATCTGCGGAGTCGGGTCTGGCAGCTGGATGCGGGTGAGCAACGTGCGGGCGATCGCATCGAGGTCGAGCACGAGGCGGGCGGGCGCGCGGCCGTCCTTCTTCGGCGGGGTGTAGTCGCAGGAGATGCCGGCTTCCCTCGCTTCGCGGCACATCACCGTCAGCGCAGCCTCTCGCTCCCTGTCGGTGGGCTTGTCGAGCACGATCTTCTTGAGCGTCTTGGTTCGGGTCCCATTCGATGGCCTCTTGTGCTTCTCATGCTGCTTCCAACTCGCCTGTCCAGTGAAAGTGCCGCCGCCGTTGTCCCGGGCACCCACGTCTTCGCTGCCGTCCGCCCAGGCTGCGATTGGCGCTCCGAGCAGGAGCATTGTCGTCGCGATGATCAGGCCAACCCGCATGATTCGAGCTCCCTTCCGTCCGCCCCAATGATCTTGAGGTGGGAGTCGATGAGGCCGAAGTAGAGATCATCTTGAGTCACGAGGCCTCGCCCCACGTACTTGCCGCTCTTGAGCACGCGTATAGACGTTGCGTCAACGCACGACCGGATTGCCACGATCGATCCGCCCTTTGATAGCCCGACTAGGCGCGTCAGCGACTTGACTTCTCGCTCACCGCCCTCGATCGTGATCTGCTCCTTCAGGTTGCGCCGATACTCGGCAATTGCACTCTCCAGGAACGCGCCGGAGGCTGCGTCTAGAAGCTCCTCGGTTGGCTCCCGTACTCCACCGCTGCGCGCGATGCGCATATCCTCGGCCAGGTACCGCCGGTACACCGCCTCTGCTTCGGCGTAGAGCTTGTCCTTGGCGATCATTTCGTCGTGCTGGGCCTGGGTGCAGTCGAACTCGTCCCCGCCGGCCTCGGGAGTGCAGCGGTAGCTTGGCGCGGGGCTCGGTGTAGGCGTGGGACTGGTGGGAGTGCAGGCAGCGAGCAGGCACAGCGCAGCGACAGTGAAGACGAGTCGCCGTGGCCTGTGCAGCATGGCTACCTCCTGGGGGTGCCGGAAGTCTGACACAAGCGGAGCACACCCCGGCAGAGGTGGACCGGGTTATCCACAGGGCCCGGTCGAGTTCGTTCACTTGTCCACAGGAACGGATGGGGTGGCCCCGCACCGAGGAGTGGGCTATTCGGCGTCCTGAAGAACCCACAGCTGGTCGGGACTGCTCACCCAGGTGGCGCAGGTGCCGAGGTCGGCGGTGGGGATGTAGCCGGCGCGCAGGTCCTCCCAGGGAATGGGGACGGCGCCGACGAGGGAGCAGAGGACACGGCGCTGCCCGGCGTCCGGGATGAGGACGACGGCGCAGCTGAGGGTCTGTTTGACGGCGTTCACCTGCAGGGTGGCGAGCACGTCGCGTCCCAGAGACGGCGCGACGATGATCACGCGACGGTCGGTGGCCCGGGCCTTCTCGATGAAGGGGAGGAGTTCGCGGACGGTGGTCACGTCGTGGTCCGCGACGAGAACCCAGGGGTCGGCGAGAACGCAGAGTCCGCTGGGCTCGTCGGTGGTGAACTCCCGGGCGGCGTGCCCGTGGGGGAGGCTGGGGGCTCCGGCGAGGCGGCGCTGCAAGTCGGCGCGTTCGGCGTCGGTGAGCGTGGCGGTGGGGTGGTACTCGGTCTGGTGGAGCACCTCGTACTCGGTCACGTAGCTGGGGGCGGGAGCATCGGGGGAATGGCCCGGGATAGGCCGGTCGGGGGCACCCGTGAGGGCGGCCTGGCGGCGTCGGGTGTCGGCGCGGTCGGACAGCCAGCCGTAGACGACGATGGCGATACCGACCACGAGCACCAGCGCGATGCCGAGGTAGCCGATGGTCACTCTCCCAGTGTGCACGGACGCGTGGGGCGCCGATACGCTACGAGGGCGCGACGGCGCGGGGCCTATAGCTCAATTGGCAGAGCAGCGGACTTTTAATCCGCGGGTTCTGGGTTCGATTCCCAGTGGGCCCACCAGCGGTTTTCTGGCCCCTGACTAGGGCAAACGCGATCGCTCCGGAGACGCTCTGGTAAGCAGATGTAGATGCTCGTATGCTTTCTTAGTGCACGTAGAGTGCACGAATCTGGGCGATTTTGGAGGCCTCGATGGTCGACAGACGGGACTTCGGCACCATCCGCAGGCTGCCATCGGGCAGGTATCAGGCTAGCTTCATCGGTCCCGACCTGGCACGGCACAACGCACCGGTGACCTTCGAGAGCAAGGACCTGGCGGTCGTCTGGCTGTACAACGAGAAGAAGCGCATCGACCAGGCGACGGTCGACGACGAGCGCTGGAGCTCGCCGGGCGAGCGGGCCGAGGAGGCGAGGCTCGCGGCTGCGCCGAAGGAGCTCTTCGGCGACTACGCGACGCGCTGGATCGAGGAGCGACGCAACTCGAAAGGGGAGCCGCTGCGCGCCCTGACGCAGAAGGACTACCGCCAGGTTCTCGGCGCCTACCTGATGCCGACGTTCGGCAAGAAGCC
>CAYNLD010000048.1:0-2515 GCA_964397985.1 uncultured Propionibacteriaceae bacterium
AGGATCTGCTGCGAGGTGTAGATCGCCGAGTCGGCCACCGTGTACACCGAGCTGCCGTCGGGACGCCGCAGCTCGGCCGGCTCGCTGATCCCGTCCCCGGCCGGGGTGAGCCGCACCGAGGACCGTTCCAGGGCCAGGTCGACGACCCGCTCAAGAATGGACGCGAGTTCGGGCAGTTCGAAGCGGCGCACCTGGCGCAACGCTTCGGCCCGGAGGTGCCAGGGCTGCCACCAGGACCGATTCCGCTGCACGACCGTAACGACGTTGTCGGCCAGCCTCTGCAGCCACGCCTCGTCGATCGTCCGGGAGGGGAGTGGCCTCCGGGTAAGAGCGCGGGCCAGCATGCGCGCCGTTCCGTCGCGTCCCAGTACCTCGTCTGCCTGCGCCGCCCAGACCCGGCGCTGCTCGGCCAGCGAGCGGGGCTCATGCTTGGCCTCCCGCGTCTCGAGGGTCGCCCGCTGCGCGAGGTCGTAGAGCTCGGTCGGGGTCGGGGTGCGTCCGTGCCGCAGCTGGAAATCGGCGACGAGATCGCCCTGTGCCCGGGTGATCATCCTGTCGCGCTGCGACCACCGCTCCAGCAGGGCGAGGTCGACGCCGACGATCTCGCGCACCGGGCGCTCGGGATCGGAACCTGGACGGTTGGCGAACCGCACGCCCAACTCGTGGGTGAGGTGCTTCTCGAGGGCGGTGTTGTAGAACTCCGAGACCGTCACGTTGGCCTTGAACATGATCCGGCCGTCGATCGCCAGCCACGCGCCGTCGTCCGCCGCCTGTACCTTGTTCGCGATCGCGACGTGGGTGTGCAGGTCCGGATCGCCGGCGCGGGAGTCGCGGTGGGTGAAGGACGCCGCGACGATTCCGAGGGTCTTGACCTGGCGGACGCCGTTGCGTCCGCGGCGGGTGTAGATCGCCCGATCCTCGAGGTACCGCAGGCTGTCGGCGACGGCACGGTCGTGGCAGCGTTCCACCACTGCCGAGGTCTCCGGGTCGGCCAACGCCCACAGCGCGGATACCGACTTCACCGGCGAGAAGGTCGCGTCGTAGCCGGACACTCCGCTGCGCACCGGACGCTGCGCCCGCACGATGAACCCGGATAGCTCGCGGGCGTCGAGTGGGTCGCGTCCGAAGCGCTTGCGGAACGCCTCGCGTCCGACCTCAGTGCGCAGCTCAGCCCTGACTTCCGCCGGCACCGACTCGGACGCGTCGCGTCCGTGGGCGAGGTTCCAGTCGCCGATGCGCTGGGTGAGTTCGATGCTGAAGTCGGTCATTCCCGGGTAGACGCCGTAGCGCTGGCCGAGCTGCATCGCGTCCTTGATGTCGCGGTCGGTGGCGCGGGTGAGGGCGCCGAGCCGTTCGGTGGCCAGCGGATGGTCGCCGAGTCCGAACAGCGACAGCATCTGTTCGGCGGTCACGACGTCACCGGCCTCCAGCCCGTCGATGCCGGCCAGGCCGGAGCCGACCCAGTGTCCGGGCTTCTCGCCCTTCAGGCTGTAGTAGTCGGCCAGGCTCATGTGGCCCTTCTCGGTGGAGTCCATCGCCGCCACGTTCCGGGTGAAGTACTCGTAGCCGGTGCCGGCCGTCAGCTTGTGCAGCGTCATCACGATGGCGACACCTCCTCTCGCGCCGGGGTTGAAGATCCCGTCATGCCACTAAGCCGAAAACCGACCCCCGATCCGGACAGATCGCGGCAACTTCCTTCGGACGAAGTCCAGATCGAACCCCTGACAACTTCCCTAAGCCCAAGACCGCGGCGATCGGGACGCTCGAGCGCCGACATCTTCGGCATCTCTCAGCCCTCCCGTCTGCGCTCGGGGTCGGCGACGCGGCGACGACGGCCGCAGACCCGTTCACTTCCATAAGCCTTCGAAAGGGGCCGTTCCGGACAGGCTCAGCCGATATTTCTCCGGCGGGTTGCGGGAGGCATGCTCGCTCGCCGGTTGCGGCACGAGCTCTGGCGACTGAGACTCGTGGTCGAGGAGGCGAACATGGAGCCTGACCTGGACATCGAACCCGAGCTGCTCGATCGCGCACTGGCGCTGAGCGGAGCGCGAACACGCGAGGAGGCGGTGGCGCTCGCGCTCGAGGAGTTCATCGGGCGGCGCCAAGGCGCCAGGATCGTCGAGTCCTTCGGCACGCTCGATTGGGACGATGCCTACGACTACCAGGCCGACCGGCGTCGCGACGTCCTGGAACCTTTGGAGTGAACCGCGAGCCGGTTGGTGCGAGGGCGCTGGGCGTCCGTCCAGGTGTCAGGTAGAACGTCGTCCGGATGTTAGTTAGCGGACCATCCGAGGCAGGGTCGATGCTGCTCTGGTCCACCTCTCAATGTCACTTTGGTCCACCCAACCCGACCGTCGAGAGAGGCGATCTCCGTCAGGCGACGGTCAGTACAAACCGAGGACCAGGGTGAGGGCCCGGTCGAGATCGGCCAGCTCGGACGGGCTGAGCCGGCGGGCGAACTCGCCGAGCCGGGTTTCTGCGTTCACAGCCGCTGTCTGCTCGACCAGCACGTACG
>CAYNLD010000049.1:0-2124 GCA_964397985.1 uncultured Propionibacteriaceae bacterium
CCATCGACTACACCTTCGTGGTACAGAACACCGGGAACGTGACGCTGGCCACGGTGGGCGTGGACGATTCGAAGGTCGGCGCACTGACCTGCCCGACAGACCCGCTGGCGCCGGGCGCGTCCCTGACCTGCACCGCCACCTACACACTGACCCAGGCCGATGTGGACGCAGGGCACGTGGCGAACAGCGCAACGGCCACCGGCACGCCGCCGGACTTCCTGACGCCGCCGACCGCCGCCGACCAGACCGACACTCCGATCGCCGCCGGCCCGTCGATCAGCGTCGACAAGCAGGCCGGTACCCCCTCGGACAACACGGCGGGTTCGACCATCGACTACACCTTCGTGGTGACCAACACCGGTAACGTGACGCTGACCACCCTCGCGGTGTCCGATCCGCTGGTCGGCACCGTGTCCTGCCCGACCGCGACGCTGGCGCCGAGTGCTTCGACGACCTGCACGGCGACCTACGTGCTCACGCAGGAAGACGTGGACGCCGGGCACGTGGCGAACACCGCAACCGTGTCCGGGATCTCGCCCGCAGGGGCCGCGGTGGAGTCCACCGACTCCACTGACACCCCGATCAGCTCGGACCCGGGGCTGACCCTGGACAAACGGGCGGGCACCCCCAGCGGGAACACCGCGGGTTCGACGATCGGCTACTCGTTCGTGCTGGTGAACACCGGCAACGTGACCCTGACCTCGGTGTCGGTCACCGATCCGAAGGTGGGGGCAGTGACCTGCCCGGTGACGACCCTGGCGCCAGGCGCCTCGACGACCTGCACGGCGACCTATCCGCTGACCCAGGCCGACGTGGACGCCGGAGTGGTGGACAACACCGCGACCGCGGCGGGTACGCCGCCCACGGGAGCGGCCGAGGTCGCCACGGACTCCACCTCGACCCCGATCACGGCCGTGCCGGGGCTGACCCTGGACAAGCGTGCAGGCACCCCCTCCGGGATCACCGCCGGCTCGACGATCGACTACACCTTCGTCATGCAGAACACCGGCAACGTGACGCTGTCCGGTGTCTCGGTCAACGACCCGAAGACCGGCACGGTGTCCTGCCCGGCCGGTCCGCTCGCGCCCGGAGCTTCCGCGACCTGCACGGCGACCTACACTCTGCTGCAGTCGGACGTGGATGCCGGGCACGTGGCCAACATGGCGACCGCCTCGGCCACACCCCCGACCGGCGCGGCGCTCACCGGCACCGACTCGACCGACACCCCGATCACCTCGGCCCCGGTGCTCACCCTCGACAAGCAGGCCGGGACGCCGTCCGGGGTCACCGTGGGCTCGACGATGGTCTACCAGTTCGCGATCACCAACTCCGGAAACGTCACCCTGACCTCGGTCTCCGTCGCGGACTCCCGGGTGGGCACAGTGTCCTGCCCGGACACCACCGTTGACCCCGGGGACACCCTGTTCTGCTCGGCGACCTACACGCTGACCCAGGCTGACGTGGATTCCGGCCAGGTGGTGAACATCGCCACCGCCAGCGCAACGCCGCCGACCGGCGCGGTGCTGACGGCGACCGACTCCACCACCACACCGATCGTCCCCGCTCCGGCGATCACGCTGGACAAGCAGGCGGGCACGCCGTCCGGCAACACGGCAGGCTCGACGATCGACTACACCTTCGTCGTGGCCAACACCGGCAACGTGACGCTGACCACGGTGGCCGTCAACGATCCGACGGCGGGCCCGGTGACCTGCCCGGTCACCAACCTGCTCCCCGGGGCGACAGCGACCTGCACGGCGACCTACACGCTGACCCAGGCCGACGTGGACGCCGGGCACGTGGCGAACACCGCGACGGTCTCCGGCACGCCTCCGGCGGGGGATCCGGTGACCGCGACCGACAGCACCGACACCTCGATCGTTCCCGCGCCGTCGCTGAGTTTGGACAAGCACGCGGGCACGCCGTCGGGGAGCACGGCGGGTTCGACGATCGACTACACCTTCACCGTGCAGAACACCGGGAACGTGACGCTGTCGGCGATCTCGCTCGACGACCCGCTGGTCGGCCCGGTGACCTGCCCGGCAGGGCCCCTGGTGCCAGGTGCCTCTGTGACCTGCTCGGCGACCTACCCGCTGACCCAGGCCGATGTGGACGCCGGGCACG
>CAYNLD010000050.1:0-1568 GCA_964397985.1 uncultured Propionibacteriaceae bacterium
CGGCGACCGCTTCGGGGCTGAGGGCGCCGACGGCGAGTGCGGCTTCGAGGCCGGCCAGGACCTGGCGGTGGGGATAGGTGCGGTGCAGGAGCAGGGCCTCGACCAAGGCTTGGGTGCCGGTCTTGTCGCCGTAGCGGGCCTTCGCCGCGGCCCAGTACCTTTCGTGGGTGGCGGTGAACACCCCGGCCCTGCGGGCCTGGACCAGTGCGGTCGCGCCGGGCAGCGCGCCGGGCTTGTAGGCCAGCACCTCGAGGTAGTGGTCCAGGACCAGGGTGACCGAGCCTCGTTCGGTGGCCCGTTCGTGTTCGGCGACCAGCCGGGGCCCGTCGAACACCTGCACGGTGGTCGCCCTCAGCAGAACCCGGACCTGGCGGCCGGCGTAACGCACCGGCACCGAGTACTGGCATTGCCGCACCGTCACGCGGGCGTGCCGGTCGACCCGGGGTCGCAGGCTGATCCCGGTCTCGAACGGCTCGACCGGCAACGGGCGCAACAAGGCTTGTTCGGCGGCGAAGTCGTCACCGACCAGCGTCGTGCGTTGCCCGACGCGGCGGTGATCATCCTTCGCGTCACACTTGGCGAGGTAGGCGTTCAGCTCGGCCAGCGACTCGACGGTGGGCATCGGGACGGTGTGGTTGCGGCGGAATCGGCCCCCCTCGCCCTCGACCCCGCCCTTCTCGTGCGCCCCTTCAACGCCGGGACGGCAGTAGAACACGTCGAAGCCGTAGTGAGAGCGGAACAGCACCCACCGGTCCGACTCGACCCTGGTCCGGCCGGTCAACACCCGCGACACCGCAGCTTTCAGGTTGTCGTAACGGATGTGCACGAACGGGATCCCGCCGAGCTGCTCGAACGCGTAGCGGTGGCCGTCCAGGAACGCCTCCTGCGAACACGTCGCGTAAGCCCGGTGGACAGCCTTACCCGAGTACGACAGCCGCAGCGTGAACAAGAACACCTTGGTCTTCACCCCGGCCAACACGATCCACAGATCGGCGAAGTCGACCTCGGCCTCCGCGCCGGCCGGGTGGGTTTGCGGGACGAACACCTCGGCCAGCTGCCTGCCCGCCTCGGCGGCGATCCGTGGCCGGGCTTCCCGCACATAGTCACGGACCGTGGAGTACGCGACCACCAGCTGGTGCTCATCCAGGAGTCGTTCCCGGATCCGCAGCGCGGTGTGACGCTGCTTCCGCGGGGCGTCCAGATCCTGCCGCAGCATCGCGTCGATCAACGGCTTGACCGGGTCCAGCACCGGGGCGGTACGGACCGGCACCTTCCGCGGCGGCGGCTCGGCCGACGCGAGCGCCTGGCGGACCGTGCGCCGGTGCACCCCGTGCCGGGCCGCCAACTCGCGGATCGACACATCCGGATCATCCCGACGGTCCCTACGGATCGCTTCGAACACCCTGACACGACTCCCACCAGACACTCCGGCCACCCTCACACTCATCGACGAACTTGCCGTCGACCAGCGTCAGGGTGGGGCCAGATCAGACCGTCATAACCGCCCCGGAGTGTCGCGGCCGGGGCCAAATCAGACCGTCACGGTGGGGCCAAATCAGAGTGTCATT
>CAYNLD010000051.1:0-1565 GCA_964397985.1 uncultured Propionibacteriaceae bacterium
AAATAAAGGCGCTCAGATTGGCCAGCATGCCCGGTTTATCAAGGGCTTCAATATAGATTCGCGTCGTCGAAGTCCCCTCGGTGTCTTCCATCCAGTCGACATCGATATGGCGGCTGTTCGACTCTTCCATCCGCTCGACGTTGCGGCAGTCGGCACGATGGATGGTCACGCCCTTCCCCCGGGTGATAAACCCGATGACCTTGTCGCCGGGCACCGGCATACAGCATTTCCCGAGGCGATACAGGACATTGTCAATCCCGGTGATCGTGATCACGCTGCTTTTGGACTCCCGCGCCGGTTTTGCCGGACGGGCCGCCTGCTGCGCTTCTTCGTGTCCCCGCTCCGGCATGAAGCGGTTGACAATCTGGTGCGCGGAAATCTTGCCGTAGCCGATCTGGACAAAAAGGTCCTCAAGTGACTGCAGGGTGTATGCCTTGACGACCTCTTCCATTTTTTCCGACTTCAGCGTGGCTGAAATCGGAAGACCGTGCCGGCGAAGCTCATCCTCAAGCAGTCGTGTCCCCAGCTCGATTCCCTTGGCGCGCTCTTCAGCACGGGTCCACTGGCGGATCTTCGACTTCGCCCGCTGCGTAACGACAAACTTCAGCCAGTCCTTGCTCGGGGTCTGGTTCGGCGAAGTCACAATCTCGACCACATCGCCGCTGGCAAGTTTGTACCGGAGCGGAACCATCCGGCCATTTACCTTGGCACCGACACATTTGTCCCCGACCGCCGAATGAATGCTGTACGCGAAATCGACCGGGGTGGAGTCAAGCGGAAGCTCCTTGATGTCGCCGCCCGGCGTAAAGACATAGACGGTATCGGGAACCACCTCTCCCTTGACCGCTTCAAGAAACTCCTTGGCGTCGGAAATTTCCTTGACCAGATCACGGAGCCATTTCACCTGCTGCTCATTCTTCTTGTCCGTGCGGTCTTTCTCCTTGTACCGCCAGTGCGCGGCTATGCCTTCTTCCGCAATCGCATCCATCTCCTTTGTGCGGATCTGGAACTCGACCCGCTCGCCGGAGGGCCCCATGACCGTAGTATGGAGCGACTGGTACATGTTGGATTTCGGAAGACTGATAAAGTCCTTGAAGCGCCCCGGCACGAGCGGCCAGAGAGAATGGATGATGCCCAGGATGTCATAGCAGTGAGCCAACGTGTCGGTAATGATCCTGATGCCGATAACGTCATGAACCTGCTCGAACGGAACCTTCTGGCGGATCATCTTCTGGTAAATGCTGTAATAATGCTTTACCCTGCCCTTGATCTTTGCCGGAATGCCGGCCTTGCCGAAGCGGTCGTAGAAAAGCTGGATGATTTCGTTGATATAGGCTTCGTTCTCCTCGCGGCGTTTGGCGACCTTTTCGACAAGCTCCGCATAGAGATCCGGCATCAGTACCCGGAACGACAGATCCTCAAACTCGATACGGAGCCACCCGATACCGAGCCGGTTGGCGAGCGGTGCGTAGATATCGAGCGTCTCCTGGGCAATCCGGCGCTGCTTTTCCGGAGCCAGATGCTCAAGCGTGCGCATGTTGTGGAGACGATCGGCAAACTTGATC
>CAYNLD010000052.1:0-1564 GCA_964397985.1 uncultured Propionibacteriaceae bacterium
ACGACGGCGAACATCGACCACCTGGTCGTCTGCTCGTCCGGGGTGTTCGTGGTGGACGCCAAGCGCTACAAGGACGCTCGGCCCGTGTTGCGGGTGGAGGGCGGACTGATCCGTCCTCGACAGGAGCTGCTGGTCGTCGGTGGCCGGGAGCGCACCAAGCTCGTCGAGGGTATGCACAAGCAGCTCGGCCTGGTCCGCGCGGCCCTCGCCGATCAGCCGGACGTACCGGTGCACGGCGTCTTGTGTTTCGTGGATGCGGACTGGCCGCTGATCGGCGGCTCGTTCACCGTTCAGGGCGTCTCGGTGATGTGGCCGAAGAAGCTGAAGGCGACGCTCGCCGAGGCCGGGCCGCTGGACGCTGATCGGATTGCCGATCTGCAGTGGCAACTCCATGAGGCCTTCCCTCGCCAGAAGGAACGCAACGCCTAGCAGCCCAGCTTCGATTCGACACCTCGCCCCCGAGGAACCTCGTGATGCCCCCCGATGCAACCAACTCGGTGGATACACGACCGATCAAGTGCCACAGACCTCATGCATCCTGGATCGGAGCGGCAAATCTATCCGGGCACGGAGCCATTTGGGTCCATCGAGGACGTGAGCGTGGCAAGGATGGTTACGTCTGAGCTGGCACGAAGCGACAGTGCGTTCGAGAGTCGAAGCCATTCCCGCCAGTCATCCGCGAAAGATGGCGCGGTAACTACTTCCGGGCGATCGTCGAGCAGCACTGCTATGTCGAGCTCGTCGACCGATCTGGCCCTTGTCAACACACCGACGGCGCCATCGCGCCACCACCAAGCTGCGGCCCCGCCGTTGATGTGTGGCCATCGACCGTTCAGAAGCATCTGCGTCGCCAGTGACTGGATGTTGCCATCGGCGGGCACTTGAGCGTGTGCGGGGCCACCTGCGAAGAACATCGGCATTGCGGTCGCCAATCCAGTTGCAGCCGATGACCTGGGGTTGCGCATCCACTCTTCAAGCCAGGCGAATGGCCCGCCGAGTAGCGTCTGCAAAGCCCGTACGTCGTAGCCGAAGTGATTCTTGAACACCGCTGCAAGCATTGGCACGTACCACCGCGGTTGCGGAACGCCTTTGTGATCGACGAATCGCTTCAGATCGGAGTAGGTCACCGCGATCACCTCGATCCCATGGGCGCGCAGATCGGCCCGCTTCCTTGCATCATCCGCCAAGCGATTGCAGCTCGGGGAGGCGTGATACTCATAGCCGTCAGTGAAGATGGCTACTGGAGACCCGACGTGGGGCGAGGTCAGGACAAAATCTGGTCGACAGCCATGCAAACGCACCTGGGGCTCAAGGTCCCACGGATTGCCGTCCACTGTCGCGCGAACGACGTCGCCAGCCTTCTCGGGGGTTACCCCAATTGACGCGCCCATCTGATGAAGAAGGGTCGAGAATGCGGCCCTGAAGTGCTGTTCTAGGCTGGATTCGTCGTTGTCATCTCGTGCCAGCCTAGCCAAGAGGGAGACTGGCGCCGCGAGGGCTCGGCTTTGGCGGCTCTTCACACTTGGGGTGGGGGCTGGTCGAGTCCGCCGGCGACCAGGAGCAT
>CAYNLD010000053.1:0-1467 GCA_964397985.1 uncultured Propionibacteriaceae bacterium
CGGCTCTTCACACCTGAGGTGGGGGCTGGTCGAGTCCGCCGGCGATGAGGAGCATGCGTAGCCGGTAGTTCTCTCGGTTTCTGAAGCCTCGGGCGATGCGGCGGTGGAGTTCGATCAAGCCGTTCACGGCTTCGGTTCCACCGTTGTTGGCGCCGCCGGTTCGGAAGTAGCCCAGGAACGCGTCGGCCCATTGTTGGAGGGTTCGCCCGAGCCGGGCGATCTCGGGGATCGGGCAGGAGGGGAACCCGGCGAGGATCTTCTCGGCCAGCGCCCGGCCGGTGGCTGGGTCGGGCTCGTGATAGACGTCGCGGACGCGTTGGGCGCATTGCCAGGCGACATAGACCTCTTCGTGACGTTCGTCGGCGGCGATGGCTTCGGCGAGCCGGTGTTGCTGTCGCAGGGTCAGGTTGTCGGCCCCGGAGCGCAGGATGGTCCGGATCTTGTACAGCGGGTCGTTCTTCATGCCGCGGTGGCCGAGGGTGTCTTGCTGGACGCGGCGGCGGACCTCGTCGACGGCCTGGGTGGCGAGCTTGACGACATGGAACGCGTCGAGGACGGCGGTGGCGTCGGCGAGCTGGTCGTCGATGGCGTTCTTGTAGCCGCGGAACGGGTCCAGGGTGGCGACCTGGACGTGGGACCGGAACGTGTCGCCTCGTTCCTTGAGCCAGTCTTTGTACACGGTGCCGGATCGGCCCGGGACCAGGTCGAGGAGCCTCGCCCGGGTGCGTCCGTGCTTGTCACGGGACAGGTCGACCATGCCGGTCAGCTCTTTCGGGCCACGCTTGACCGGGCTGACGTGGTGCCAGATGTGTTCGTCGACCCCGAGGGTGGTGACGCCGGCGAACCGGGACTCATCCTTCGCGGCCGCGGCCAGGATCGGCTTGATCGAGGACCACACCGTCTTCCACGCCGTGCCGAGCTGACGCGCGACTCCGGACACCGAGCCGTGCTCGCGACGGATCTGATGCACCGCCCACGAACAGGCCCGTGTGGTGAGCATCGCCCGCGGCCTGGCGACCTGCTCGTCCTGCTCGGTGAACACCCCCACCGGACACGACGGCTCCGGACATTCCCAGGTCCGTTTCCGCCACCGCAACTCGACCGGCCGCCCGAACGACGGAGCATCCACCAGCCGCACCACGCGCCGGCCATGACTCGAAGCGACCACCCCACAGGACGGGCAGCCCATCACCTGCCGGGCCGACTCGACCGTGATCACCAACCCGCCGCCGTCGTCACGCTCGACCCCGACCACGTGCAGCCCGTCCAGACCGACCAGCAGGTCACAATTGATGCAGTAGCAGTCATCGTGGCAGGGCGCGGCGCAGCCCGTAGGCTCAGACACAGGTCGAGGTCCTTGGTGCAGAAGTGTGGTAACTCCTGATCCTGAGGGCCTCGACCCCTCAGCTCGCCAACCCCGACCTCACCGGCGTGTCCCGCTCACCCCCACCGGAGATCCGAAGAGCC
>CAYNLD010000054.1:0-1450 GCA_964397985.1 uncultured Propionibacteriaceae bacterium
GGCGTTCGCAACATCCTTCTCCTTGGCCGTATGGGTCAGGACGACGAGCGGAACGGAACTGCTCGCACTCCGTCCCTTCTGGATAACCGATGCAATACTGATATTGTATTTGCCGAGGATGCCTGAAATCTTCGAGAGCGTACCCGGCTGATCAAGTGCCGAAAAACGGAAATAATACATGCTCTCGACATCACCCATCTGCCTGATCGTATACGCGCTTCCGGATCCGGAAATGCCCGAGGAACGCTTGCCTCCATGGAGGATCGTCCGGGCAGTATCAACGATATCAGCAACCACGGCGCTGCCGGTCGGCATGTCTCCCGCGCCGCGTCCGTAATAGAGCGTTGCGCCGACTGCATCTCCCTCGACATAGATTGCATTGAACACGCCGTCGATCTTCGAAATCAAATAGTCGTTCGGCACCATGGTAGGATGCACCCGAAGCTCGACCTGTCCGTCAACCGCCCGGGTGATTGCAAGCAGCTTGATCTTGTATCCCAGCTCGGTCGCAAAGGCAATGTCTTCGGAAGTAATCTTCGTGATGCCCTCTTTATAGACGGCGTCAAATGAAAGCGGAATGCCGTAAGCAAGGGAGGCAAGAATGGTCAGTTTGTGCGCGGTGTCGATGCCTTCAATATCGAACGTCGGGTCGGCTTCCGCATATCCCAAGGCCTGAGCCTCTTTCAGAACGTCCGCGAACTCAGCCTTCTCGGCAGTCATTTTCGTCAGAATATAATTCGACGTTCCGTTGATGATACCGAAAATCGACACCATGTTGTTCGCAATCAGTCCTTCCCGCAGAACCTTGATGATCGGGATCCCGCCGGCAACCGCAGCCTCAAAGCAGACCTCAACGCCCTTCTGATCGGCTGCTGCGAAAATATCCGCCCCCTCCGTCGCAAGCAACGCCTTGTTGGCCGTTACCACATGCTTGCCGTTGGCAATCGCCTGCAGGATAAAGTCCTTTGCCGGATGGATGCCGCCGACCAGCTCGACCACGATATCGATGTCAGGATCGTTCAGCACATCGTCGGCATGTGCGGTCAAGATTCCTTCAGGAACTGGAATGCCGCGATCCCGGGTAATGTCACGATCAGCAATTTTCTTTAAAACAACCGGGAACCCGGCCCGCTTGGCAATGACACCTGCGTTTTCCAGAAGAATCCGTGCCGTGCCGGTGCCGACCGTACCGAACCCGATGATGCCAACATTCACGCCTTGCTTTCCCATGGTAGCAGCTCCCGTCTATTGGTGAATTGCTTTCTTGATGCCCTTGGCCGCCTGACGGATGCGGTGTTCATTTTCGACCAGCGCAAAGCGGACGAACTGATCGCCCCCCTCTCCGAACCCGATGCCGGGCGACACAGCCACTTTTGCCTCGTTAATGAGATATTTCGAGAATTCAAGCGATCCCATCGCCTTGAACTGGTCTGGAATCTCGGCCCAGACA
>CAYNLD010000055.1:0-1441 GCA_964397985.1 uncultured Propionibacteriaceae bacterium
CGCGCTGCCGTTCTTCGGCATCATCACCGAGATCCTGCCGGTGTTCAGCCGCAAACCCGTCTTCGGCTACATCGGACTGGTGGCCGCGACGCTGGGCATTGGCGCGCTGTCCATGTCGGTGTGGGCGCACCACATGTTCGTCACGGGCGCAGTCAACCTGCCGTTCTTCTCGATGCTGTCCTACATGATCGCCGTGCCGACCGGCGTCAAGTTCTTCAACTGGATCGGCACAATGTGGGGCGGCGCCATCAGTTTCGACACGCCGCTCATCTGGGCCGTCGGGTTCCTCACCACCTTCCTGTTCGGCGGCCTCACCGGGGTCCTCCTCGCATCCCCGCCACTCGACTTCCAGGTAACAGACACCTACTTCGTGGTCGCGCACTTCCACTACGTGGTCTTCGGCACCGTGGTGTTCGCCATGTTCGCGGGCTTCTACTTCTGGTGGCCCAAGTTCACCGGACGCATGCTGGACGAGCGGCTGGGCAAGCTCCACTTCTGGCTGCTGTTCGTTGGCTTCCACACCACGTTCCTCGTGCAGCACTGGCTCGGCGTGGAGGGGATGCAGCGCCGCATCGCCGACTACTTACCCGGTGAGGGGTTCACGTTCCTGAACCAGGTCTCCACGGTCGGGGCGTTCCTGCTGGGCATCTCCACGATCCCGTTCATCTGGAACTTCTGGGTCAGCCGCCGCGCGCCCCTCGTCCGCACCAACGACCCGTGGGGCTGGGGACGCTCGCTGGAGTGGGCGACCAGTTGCCCGCCGCCACGGTTCAACTTCGACACGATGCCGCCGATCCGATCGTTCTCACCCACGTTCGATCTGGCACACCCGGGAGTCAAGCAGCCAAGGAACCCCGCGCAAGATGCCATTGACGAGGCGACGTCCGCACAAACCTGAACGGCTGGTGCGACGCTCGCTCAGGCGCGAATGATCCGTCGTTCCATCGCAGCGCGACCGCACCGGTACGGGTGTCCACGCCCAGCTTCGTGTAGATGTGGGACAGGTGCGACTTCACGGTCGCCTCCGTGACGAACAGCTCCCGCGCCATCTCCTTGTTCGCCAGGCCGCTGGAGAGCAGCTCGAGGATCTCGACCTCGCGTTCGGTGAGGGCGGCCGCCCCGGAAGGTGGGGCCGAACGCACGCACATCAGCGTGAGGCGTTTTGCGTCAAGGGGTCGGGGTGCCTGACCGCTCGTCGGTCCCTGCATAGCGGTAATGGGGTTGGTTCCCTGCAGCGCGTGATCGGGTTGGTTCGACGAGGGGTCGGGGCCGCCTGTGATGAGCGTCGAGCTTGGTGTCTCTATGCCGCGGAAGGCTGGCCCCGACCGGTCCTTGGGTGACGCGGGCGCCGGCTCACGAGGTTCAGGCCACGATCGGCTCCTCGAGGTGGAAATGACACTCTGATTTGGCCCCACCGTGACGGTCTGATTTGGCCCCGGCC
>CAYNLD010000056.1:0-1436 GCA_964397985.1 uncultured Propionibacteriaceae bacterium
CGGCTCTTCACAATCCAGGGTGTAGTTGGGGTCTGAATCCGCCGGTTTCGAGCAGCGACCTGGCGATGTAGTTGGTGAGGTTGCGGAAGCCGAGGGCGGAGCCGCGGAGGTGTTCGAGGCGGCCGTTGATGGCTTCGGTGGGGCCGTTCGATGTGCGGGGATGGTCGAAGTAGGCCAGGACGTCGCCGGCTCTGCGTTTCAGTGTCGAGCCGAGCTTGCGGAGCTCAACAAGGGCGGCGGGGACGCCCCGGCTGAGCGCGGTGATGACCTTCTGCATGGCTTGTCGGCCGGCGGCCGGGTCGGGGTTGCGGTAGGCGTCGACCAGGTTCTGGTACACGCCCCAGGTGGCCTCGACCGGGGCGTGCCGGTCGTCGGAGAACACGGCCTCCAGCCGGGCCTTCTGCTTGTCGCTGAGCAGGTCCAGGCCGGTGTGCAGGGTGCGGCGGGCCGAGTACAGCGGATCACCGGCACGGCCGCGGTGACCCAACGTTTCCTGCTGGACGCGTTGCCGGCACCGGTCCAGGGCGTCGCCGGCGAGCTGGACCACATGGAAGGGGTCCATCACCTCGACCGCGTCGGGCAGCTTGTCGACCGCGGCGGTCTTGAACCCGGTGAAGCCGTCCATCGCGACGATCTCGACCTTGTCGCGCCAGGCTTGGGGCCGTTCAGCCAACCAGGTGGCGAAGACTTGTTTCGAGCGGCCCTCCACCATGTCCAGCAGCCGTGCCGGACCCTTACCGTCGCGGACCGGGGTGAGGTCGATGACCACCATCACGTACTTGTCGCCCTTACGTGTGTGCCTCCAACAGTGTTCATCCACACCGATCACCGCCACGCCGTCGAACCGGGCCGGATCGTTGATCAGGACCCGCTTCCCCTCGGCCAGCACCGCGTCGTTCGCCGTGTTCCACGACACGGCCAGCCCCTCGGCGATCCGGGCCACCGTCAGGTGCTGGACCACGATGCCCTCCAACGCCCACCGCAGCCCACGCCGCGACAGCTTCGCCCGCGGCTCGGCGGCCTTCGCCGTGTCCTGGCGCCACACATGCCCGCAGTCGGTGCACCGGTAGCGGCGGACAGTGACCTCCAAGAGTGTGGGCCGCCACCCGAGCGGTTCGTGCGCGAGCCGGCGGACCACCGTGCCGCACGCCACTCCCTGGCAGCCACAACGACCGCACCACTCGTCCGGCTCCACGACCTGGCAGGCCAGCACCGCCCGGCGGGGCTCGAGCCGCTGCCCGACCACCACCAGCCCAAGCTCGTCGACCCGGCAGAACGTGGTCAGGTCAGGGCAGGCGAAGGTAGCGTTGCGCACGTCGAGGTCTTTCGGATGGCCAGTGTGAGAACTCCCATCATCGGAAGACCTCGACCCCTACCCCGACACCGACGCGCCGCCTCCGATCACACCCCCGCTACACCCTCGTTTGTGATGAGCC
>CAYNLD010000057.1:0-1354 GCA_964397985.1 uncultured Propionibacteriaceae bacterium
CTGAACCGCCCCGGCGTGTCCGGAGACTCCAAACCTTGGGAAGGTTGGAGTCATGTCAGGGAACACGTCGAAGAGGTATCCGGCTGAGTTGAAGGCCAGGGCGGTGCGGATGTATGCCGAGATCCGGCCGGGCCAGGAGACGGACTGGGGCGCGATGGCCCGGGTCGCGGAGTTGCTCGGGGTCTCCACCGCGGAGACGGTGCGGAAGTGGGTCCGCCAGGCCGAGGTCGACCAGGGTGCCCGGCCCGGTGTCACGAGCGAGGAGTCGGCCGAGATCAAACGCCTGAAGCGGGAGAATGCCGAGTTGAAGCGGGCGAACGCGATCCTGAAAGCGGCGTCGGTTTTCTTCGCGGCCGAGCTCGACCGGCCCGGTCAGTGATCGTGGACTTCATCCGCGAGCACGCCGACCACCAGCCCGCCGCCGGCGGGCTGCGATGGGGTGTGGAGCCGATCTGTGCCGTGCTGAGTGAGCATGGTGTGAAGATCGCCCCGTCGACCTACTACGAGTGGCGTGACAAGCTGCCCACCGCCCGCGAGCAGCGCGACGAGGTGCTGCTGGAGCACATCCACCGGGTGCATGCCGAGAACTTCGGGGTGTACGGGCCGCGGAAGGTGTGGCTGGTCTTGAACCGGGAAGGCATCCCGGTTGCCCGCTGCACAATCGAGCGGCTCATGCGCAAGGCCGGGCTTGCTGGTGTGGTGCGCGGCAAGGTGAAACGCACCACGATCGCCGGGGCCGGGCCGAAGCCGGCCGATCTGGTGAACCGCAACTTCGAGCCGCTCGCGCCGAACCGGCTGTGGGTGGCCGACTTCACCTACGTCTCGACCTGGGCCGGCTGGACCTACGTGGCGTTCGTGATCGACGCTTACGCCCGCCGCATCCTGGGCTGGCGGGCAGCCACGACCATGACCGCTGAGTTGGTTCTCGACGCGGTCGAGCACGCGATCTGGGTCCGCGAGCGGGAAGACCGTGACGACTTCACCGCTCTCGTGGCTCATCACGATCACGGCAGCCAGTACCTGTCGCTGGCGCACAGCCAGCGTCTCGCCGACGCCGGCATCCGGCCCTCCGTCGGCACGGTCGGATCGTCCTACGACAACGCGCTAGCCGAGAGCATCAACGGGCTGTACAAGACCGAGGTCATCCGCCGCCGCGGCCCCTGGAGGAACGTGGATGCGGTCGAGATCGCCACCGCCGAATGGGTCGAGTGGTACAACCACCGCCGCCTCAACGAATACTGCGGCGACATGCCCCCGGTCGTCCTCGAGCAGGTCCACTACGCTCACCAACAAACCTCAGCAGCAAGCTGAGGAATCAAACCAGCGAGTCTCCGGACACGCCGGGGCGGTTCAG
>CAYNLD010000058.1:0-1328 GCA_964397985.1 uncultured Propionibacteriaceae bacterium
CCTTCTTTATGTTCTATATATACCCATACATCGTTAGCCATTGTATTTTCCCTCCTCCAAGTTATTTTATAACTTTCAAGTCAATGAGCTTGTCGGTGATCGTGTTGGCAATTTCTTCGATCTCACCCTTGAGGATCTCGCCTGCGCCGCGCGGAGGCGGTACAGCGATCTCGACCACTTTCGTGCTTGCGCCTGCCGTTCCCACCTTGCCGGTATCCACACCCAGGTCACCTGCACTCCACTGGGGAATGTCCATCTTGGATGCTTTCCTGATCCCCATAAGGTTCGGAAGCCGCGGCTCATTGATACCCTTGATAACGGATACAACGGCTGGCAACTTTGCTTCGACTACTTCGATTCCGCCCTCGATGGCCCTTTCAACGACGATCTTCTTGCCGCCCGCGTCAACGGAGCGGACCTTGGAAACCTGTGTAAGCTGGCTGAATCCGAGGATCGCGGCCAGTTCTGCCCCTACAACCCCGGTGTTGCCGTCTGTGGACTGTTTGCCGCAGAAAACGACATCAACATCGCCGACTTTCTTGATCGCCGACGCAAGAACATACGCCGTGGCATACGTGTCTGAACCTGCAAATGCGTCATCCGTGCAAAGCGCGACCTGGTCCACTGTCAACGCGAGGGCGTTGCGCAGCACATCCTTGGCGCCTTCCGGCCCCATGGAAATGGCCACGATCTCACCATCGTAGTTCTCTTTGGTAAGAAGTGCTTCTTCGAGAGCAAATTCGTCAAAAGGATTCGTGATGGAATCCATGCCGTCCCTGCTCAGGGCCCCTTTCGGGATGTCCCATTTGATCTCTGCTTCCGTATCAGGAACCTGTTTCAAACAAACCGCTATCTTCACAGTGTCCTCCTTATATGTTTTATTCACCCGTAAAGGTGGCTTTTCTTTTTTCCACGAATGCTGTCATACCTTCTTTCTGGTCCTTCGTGGCAAAACAGAGTCCGAAATCTTTGGCTTCAAGTGTCAACCCTTCCTTGTTGTCAAGGGAAAGGCTCTTGTTGATACATTCCTTGGCAAGCCGCACCGAGAAAGGCCCGTTTGCCTTGATCTTTTCCGCCAGCGCCGTGACTTCAACCATCAGCTGGTCTTGCGGTACTATCTTGTTCAAAAGGCCCATTTCATAAGCTTCCTGAGCCCCGATCGTTTTTCCAGTAAAAATAAGCTCTTTGGCCCTGGCCAACCCGACAAGCTTCGCCGCCCGCTGTGTACCGCCGAAACCGGGGTGGATGCCGAGCGTTGTTTCAGGGAAACCCACTTTGGCCTTATCTGAGGCGTAGATAATATCGCAGGCAAGCGCCACTTCGAATCC
>CAYNLD010000059.1:0-1086 GCA_964397985.1 uncultured Propionibacteriaceae bacterium
TGTACTCGGCCGGGACGTGGGTGACAGTTCCTGGTTGACGAGAGGGAGAACCCCCAGTGGGGTGTGACTTGCGAAGGTCCACATCCCAAGGAGGTTCTCCCGTGTCCCAATGTAGGGCTCATTTGACGGTGTTCGGCAGGCGGCTGCTCGTTACCCGGGTGGTCGAGTTGGGTTGGCCGGTCGCTCACGCAGCGAAGGCGCAGGGGGTGTCGCGTTCAGTGCGCGCACCGCTGGATCGCTCGGTGGCGGGCCGAGGGCGAAGCCGGACTGGTTGATCGGTCATCGCGGCCACATCACAGCCCGCGGGCTACCAGCAGCGAGGTGGAGGCCCGGATCGTGGCGGCCAGGGTCGAGCAGCGCCGCGGGCAGGACTGGCTCGGTGCCGAACTTGGTGTGCCGGCCCGGACCGTGTCCCGGGTGCTGCGCCGACATCAGCTGCCCTACCTGCACGAGTTGGACCCGATCTCCGGCGTGCTGATCCGGGCATCGAAGGCGACCGCGGTCCGCTACGAGCATGACCATCCCGGCTCGCTGGTCCACACTGACGTGAAGAAGCTCGGCCGGATCCCCACCGGTGGCGGCTGGAAGCTGCATGGCCGCCAGGCTGGCGACACCGCCGCCCGCAAGAAGGCCAAGATCGGCTACGACTACATCCACTCCCTGGTCGATGACCATTCCCGCTACGCCTACTCAGAGGTCCTGCCTGACGAGAAAGGGCCGACCACAGCCGGCTTCCTCGCCCGGGCCCTGGATCACTTCACCAGCATCGGGATCACCGTGGAACGGCTGATCTCGGACAACCACTTCTCCTACCGACTCTCCAACGACGTCCAAGCCCTGCTCGCCGAGCGCGGCATCACCCACAAGTTCATCCGCCCCCACTGCCCATGGCAGAACGGGAAGGTCGAGCGGTTCAACCGCACCCTGCAGGCCGAGTGGGCCTACGCCCACCCCTACGCCACCAACACCGAACGCTCCACAGCGCTTGCCGACTGGCTCACCACCTACAACACTGAACGCCGTCACACCGCACTCGGAGGCAAACCCCCGATCAGCCGGGTGTCACCAACCTGATGACCGAGTACA
>CAYNLD010000060.1:0-1051 GCA_964397985.1 uncultured Propionibacteriaceae bacterium
GCCCAAGCAGTCTTGTCATCGAGCCTGCACCAACTCTGGGCGATCACGTACGGCTCTGGGATGCGGAACGATCCCAGATACACGCCCTCCGATGTATTCGAAACCTTCCCGCGACCTGATGCAACCGGTGGGGTCACGGACCTGGGGATGGCACTCGACAGTGAGCGTCGGGCGATCATGGCTCGAAAGGGCCTTGGCCTCACGAAGCTCTACAACCTGGTCAACGATCCAGAGGTGACCGCGTCCTCGGATCGCGATGTGCACCGCATGCGCGAGCTGCACGTTGAGCTGGATCGGGCCGTTCTCGACGCCTACGGGTGGTCGGACATCAGAACTGACCATGGGTTTCACACCTTTAGGAAGATGCAGCGCTGGACCGTCAGCACAGCTGCGCGCGTCGAACTGCTGGACCGTCTACTTGAAGAGAACCACCGCCGAGCCCAAAGTGAGTCCCCGAGCGCAACACGCAGTGAGGGAGCAGCTTCTGGTGTCGAGGACGACGAGGGCGGCCTGCTGTTCAGGTAGCACGGTTGCGCGTGAGTCAGTCGAAGAGAGTCTCCGTCAGCGAGGTGAGTCTGGTCGCCAATAGATGCCCCGAGCCGATCCCGCTAGCGGTGACCCGCCGCTGATTCTCAAGTAGCAGACGATCGAGCGTCTCTACGCGGTCCGTAGGGCTGACGGACCACCTCTCGACCTGACGGTAGGAGTGGAAGCCGTGACTGAGCCGGAGGTCGTCCCAGCCGTAAGCCTCCACCGTGGCCTCGTCAATCTCGACGTGAATGTCCCTAAGTCGCGCGACGTCGGGGTCGCGTTGGACTGCCCGGTCATCGATGAGGTTGTAGAGATTCGTGAGGCCCAAGTTGCGGCGCAGCATCACATCCCGTCGATCGCACTCCAGGGTCCGACCAGCGGCGGCGAGTCGCTGTGTACTCGGGGGGAACGGGAAGGTCTCGAAGACGTCTGAAGGTGTGTAGCGAACTCGCGTCTCCAGCGTGGACCCATAGGTGATGGCCCAAGTCCGGTGCAGTGTCGATGACAAGACTGCCTGGGC
>CAYNLD010000061.1:0-1022 GCA_964397985.1 uncultured Propionibacteriaceae bacterium
GTGGAGAAGGCATGGAGGAACAGCGAAGCCGGCCGGAACCTTGGGGTGAAGACCGGGAAGGTGGCTGATCTCGTACCCGGCGAGGTGAATCCGTCACGGGTCGTCGCCGAGCCAGGGGCGCCCTGGGTCGCGCTCGACATCATGGAGTGGTCGAGTGTCACCACGATCGTCCTCGCGAATCCGGATGCCGCCGCCGCCAAGCTGGCCGCCGTTCGGGCGATGCTGCGAGAGCCGTGCAGCTATCGATACGGAGGGCCGTACGTGGTCGCGCGCCTGAGCGAGGATCGGCCGGACCTCGTGCAGGTCACCGGGACGCTCCAGGGGCTGCCGATCACCGACACCTTCGTGCGATACGGCAACACCGTGACCTACGCATCGATGACCATGGTGCCGCAGAAGGCCGACGAGATCCGCACGCTGGTCGTGGGGGCGCTCGCCAAGGCCTGAGCGACGGCGACAGCTCGCCGTGTCGCGCGGACACCGGGACCGTCGGTCACCACAGGTCGGTGCTCGTCGGTAGGCTCCTGCCATGGCACAGCCACCGCAGGAACCGGAGTGGCCGACCTACCAGGCCGGTGCCCAGTCATTCGTCCCGGACGCGGCCGACCCGGGCGGTCCGTCGACGCTGGTTCCCGTCCCTGCCCCGGCGCTGCCGCCTCGACCCGGCTATGGCCCGCAGGACCCGCTGGTGCTGGCCGCGGGCGGCAGCACGCTTCGCAAGGAGGGGGTGTGGACCGTTCCGCCGTACCTGCGCATCCACGGCGATCTCGGCTCGGTGCGGCTCGACTTCCGCAGGGCCCGACCGGTCTCCCCGGTGATCCAGCTGGACGTCTCCGGTGGCGCTGGAACGATCGTGCTGGTGCTGCCGGTTGGTTGGGCGGCCCAGTCCGACCGGCTCCGTCCTGGCATCGGCTCGCGGCGGATCAAGGTGCTCGAGGAGCCTGAGCCCGGTCAGCCCGTGCTGGTGCTGAGCGGCTCGCTGGGGATCGGGACGATGATCGTCCGCTACCCGAACCGGGGCG